>NZ_JBBCMR010000002.1:0-638617 GCF_037152215.1 Leclercia sp. UBA7405
ACCAGCTAGGGATCGTCGCCTAGGTGAGCCATTACCCCACCTACTAGCTAATCCCATCTGGGCACATCTGATGGCAAGAGGCCCGAAGGTCCCCCTCTTTGGTCTTGCGACGTTATGCGGTATTAGCTACCGTTTCCAGTAGTTATCCCCCTCCATCAGGCAGTTTCCCAGACATTACTCACCCGTCCGCCGCTCGTCACCCAGGAGCAAGCTCCCTGTGTTACCGCTCGACTTGCATGTGTTAGGCCTGCCGCCAGCGTTCAATCTGAGCCATGATCAAACTCTTCAATTTAAGTTTGATGCTCGTGAATTAAACTTCGTAATGAATTACGTGTTCACTCAGAGACTTGGTATTCATTTATTGTCCGAAGACATTAAGAATCCATGTCACTTTGAGTGCCCACACAGATTGTCTGATAAATTGTTAAAGAGCAGTGCAACGCGGCTTTCAGCTCACCGTTGCGAGGTGGCGTATATTACGCTTTCCTCTTTCAGAGTCAACCCTGAATTTCAGGATTTTTTCTCTTCAACCGAACCGGCTGTTTGTATGAAGTGATTCACATCCGCCGTGTCGATGGAGGCGCATTATAGGGAGCTCCCGAGGAATGACAAGCGGAAAAATACAATTTTATTTCAACCGCTCACCTTTTCACCAAAACGACCGTTTTTAGCGCTTTTTGATGGCCTGAGGCAGCTCCGCAAGGCTATTAATCACACAGTCTGCGGCATTCTCAGCTTCTGGCGTCACAGGTTTACCGGTACGTACCAGCACTTTATTACCTACACCCGCCGCTGCAGCTGCCTGCATATCTTCCAGTTTATCGCCCACCATATAAGAAGAAGCCATATCGATGTTCAGGAACTCTTGCGCTGAAAGCAGCATTCCCGGATGCGGCTTACGGCAGTCACAAGTCTGGCGAAACTCTTCAACAGTTCCTTGAGGGTGGTGAGGACAGAAATAGATACCGTCCAGATCAACACCGCGATCGGCCAGAGACCAGTCCATCCACTCAGTTAATGTTTCAAACTGCGCCTCGGTAAATTTGCCACGCGCGATCCCAGACTGGTTGGTCACGACCACCAGCGCATAACCCATCTCTTTAAGTTCGCGCATGGCATCAATGACGCCTTCGATAAATTCGAATTCATCGATCTCATGTACGTAACCGTGATCGACATTAATAGTGCCGTCACGATCGAGAAAAATTGCTGGTACTGATTTTGCCACCGCTTTGCTCCTGAAAAAGGCATGTTCGCTTAGTATCTCATGAATCCGGAGACAAGAAAGTGCTCATCGAACAGAGTTACATTGATTTAGACGTCTGGATGCCTTAACATCCATTTCGTTGACGGTTAACGCCCGTATCAGGCAGAAGAAAATGCCACGGCAAACTCACATATGATTAAAAAAGTCTAATGATCAAACTTTCAAACATTACTAAAGTGTTCCAGCAAGGAACCCGAACGATTCAGGCGCTGAACAACGTTAGCCTGCACGTTCCGGCTGGACAGATTTATGGCGTTATTGGCGCCTCTGGCGCAGGTAAAAGTACGCTGATTCGTTGCGTCAACCTGCTTGAGCGTCCAACCGAAGGCAGCGTCCAGGTTGGCGGTCAGGAGTTGACCAAACTCTCTGAATCAGAATTAACCAAAGCACGCCGTCAGATTGGCATGATCTTCCAGCATTTTAACTTGCTGGCTTCCCGCACCGTTTTTGGAAACGTTGCGCTGCCTTTAGAACTGGATAACACGTCTAAAGATGAGATCAAACGTCGCGTTACTGAACTGCTGGACCTTGTCGGTTTGGGTGATAAGCATGATAGCTATCCCGCCAACCTGTCCGGCGGTCAAAAGCAGCGTGTCGCAATTGCCCGAGCGCTGGCAAGCAACCCAAAGGTGCTGTTGTGCGATGAAGCCACCAGTGCGCTCGACCCGGCAACAACACGCTCTATCCTGGAATTACTGAAAGATATTAACCGTCGCCTGGGACTGACCATTCTTCTTATTACTCACGAGATGGATGTCGTTAAACGTATCTGCGACTGTGTCGCCGTTATCAGTAATGGTGAATTGATCGAGCAGGACACCGTCAGTGAAGTCTTCTCGCATCCGAAAACGCCGTTGGCACAGCAGTTTATTCAGTCCACGCTGCATCTGGATATTCCGGAAGATTATCTTGAACGTTTAAAAGCGCAGCCTGAAGCCGGTAGTGTGCCGATGCTGCGTATGGAATTTACCGGCCAGTCCGTCGATGCGCCGTTGCTGTCGGAAACGGCGCGTCGCTTCAATGTAAATAACAACATTATTAGCGCGCAGATGGATTATGCCGGCGGCGTGAAGTTCGGCATTATGTTGACCGAGATGCACGGCACGCAAGAAGAGACGCAAGCGGCCATTGCCTGGCTGCAAGAACACCATGTAAAAGTAGAGGTACTGGGTTATGTCTGAACCGATGATGTGGCTGCTGGTTCGCGGCGTATGGGAAACGCTGGCAATGACCTTTGTATCCGGCTTTTTCGGCTTTGTGATTGGTCTGCCGGTTGGCGTGCTGCTGTACGTTACGCGTCCGGGCCAAATTGTTGAGAACGCAAAGCTCTACCGCGCTCTTTCCGCCGTGGTGAATATCTTCCGTTCCATTCCTTTTATTATCCTGCTGGTGTGGATGATTCCCTTTACTCGCGTCATCGTCGGGACGTCTATCGGCTTACAGGCCGCTATTGTTCCGCTGACCGTTGGGGCTGCCCCCTTTATTGCCCGTATGGTGGAAAACGCCCTGCTGGAAATCCCGACCGGTTTGATTGAAGCCTCCCGCGCAATGGGCGCCACGCCGATGCAGATCGTACGCAAAGTGCTGCTGCCTGAAGCGCTGCCCGGACTGGTGAACGCCGCAACCATCACCCTGATTACCCTGGTCGGTTATTCCGCGATGGGCGGTGCCGTCGGCGCTGGCGGTCTGGGTCAGATTGGTTACCAGTACGGTTATATTGGTTATAACGCTACCGTAATGAACACCGTTCTGGTATTGCTGGTAGTACTGGTCTATCTCATTCAGTTCTCGGGCGATCGCATCGTTCGTACTGTGACGCACAAATAACGTTAAACATTATAAACACGACGAATTAAGGAAATATCATGACGTTTAAATTTAAGACCTTTGCAGCGGTAGGCGCGCTGATCGGCTCTCTGGCACTGGTGGGTTGCGGTCAGGACGAGAAAGACCCGAACCACATCAAAGTGGGCGTTATCGTAGGTGCAGAACAGCAGGTTGCTGAAACAGCAGTGAAAGTCGCTAAAGAGAAGTATGGCCTGGACGTCGAGCTGGTGACATTCAATGATTACGTACTGCCTAACGAAGCGCTGAGCAAAGGCGATATCGATGCCAACGCCTTCCAGCACAAACCGTATCTGGATCAGCAGATCAAAGATCGTGGTTATAAACTGGTTCCAGCGGGTAACACCTTTGTATATCCGATTGCCGGTTACTCTAAGAAAATTAAATCTCTGGACGAACTGCAGGATGGCTCTCAGGTCGCGGTACCAAATGACCCAACCAACCTGGGCCGCTCTTTACTGCTGCTGCAGAAACAGGGTTTGATCAAACTGAAAGACGGTGTTGGCCTGCTGCCGACCGTTCTGGACGTGACCGAAAATCCAAAAAATCTGAAAATTGTTGAGCTGGAAGCGCCACAGTTGCCACGCTCTCTGGACGATGCACAGATCGCGCTGGCCGTTATCAATACCACCTATGCTAGCCAGATCGGCCTGACGCCGGCGAAAGACGGTATCTTCGTAGAAGATAAAGACTCTCCTTATGTGAACCTGATCGTGACTCGTGAAGACAACAAAGACGCAGAGAACGTGAAGAAGTTCGTTCAGGCTTACCAGTCTGATGAAGTTTACGAAGAGGCGAACAAAGTCTTTAACGGTGGTGCAGTTAAAGGCTGGTAATCTTCTCTTTGTGTAATATCATTCAGGACGGGCGAAAGCCCGTCTTGTCATTTATGCGGGCAACTGATTCAATAACTGACGTTTTGATTATTCATTGAGGAAAGAATATGCGTGCTTTACCGATCTGTCTCTTAGCATTGATGCTGAGCGGATGTTCTATGCTAAGCAGATCTCCTGTTGAACCTGTTCAAAGCACTGCAACCCCGCCAAAAGCGGAGCCAGCAAAACCGAAAGCGCCACGCGCTGCGCCGGTACGCATTTACACCAACGCGGAAGCTCTGATTGGCAAACCGTTCCGCGATCTGGGTGAAGTTTCAGGCGACTCCTGTCAGGCAACAAATCAGGACTCCCCACCAAACATCCCAACAGCGCGTAAGCGTATGCAGATCAACGCCTCCAAAATGAAAGCGAACGCCGTGCTGCTGCACAGCTGCGAAGTAACCAGCGGTACGCCGGGTTGTTATCGTCAGGCTGTGTGCGTAGGTTCTGCCCTTAACGTTTCGGCGAAATGAGTAAATTCCAGTTCGAGCAGATAGGTGTTATCCGCTCACCCTATAAAGAGAAGTTTGCCGTACCTCGTCAGCCTGGGCTGGTGAAAAGCGGTGGCGGCGAACTTCACTTAATCGCTCCGTATAACCAGGCTGATGCTGTGCGCGGACTGGAAGCTTTTAGCCATCTCTGGGTGCTGTTTATCTTCCATCAAACGATGGAAGGCGGCTGGCGCCCAACGGTACGCCCTCCCCGGCTTGGCGGCAACGCCAGAATGGGGGTGTTTGCCACGCGTTCTACCTTCCGCCCTAACCCGGTGGGGATGTCGCTCGTCGAACTAAACGGCATTCGCTGCCATAAGGATCAGGTCATCCTGGAGCTCGGCGGGCTGGACCTGGTGGATGGCACCCCTGTCGTCGATATCAAACCTTATCTGCCGTTTGCCGAAGCCCTGCCCGATGCCCGCGCCAGCTATGCCCAACAGGCGCCACAGGCCGATATGCCGGTTTACTTTACCGACGCGCTGGCTGCAGAACTGGTTCACCTTGAAAAACGCTACCCACGTCTGCGTGAGTTTATCGTCGATGTGCTGGCGCAGGATCCTCGCCCCGCCTATCGTAAAGAGGAAGACGCCGGGAAAGCGTATGCCGTCTGGTTGCTTGATTTTAACGTCCGCTGGCGCGTAACGGACTCAGGCTTCGAAGTGTTTGCGCTTGAGCCGCAGTAATTTTATTGTCCTCTCTTTTGGCATCTTTGCCACACTGGTAAACTAAACCACTTTTTTTGTGTCAGGCTGGCGTTTCAGCCTGTTCCAATAGTCGAAATGGAACCGTAACAACATGCGTACTAGCCAATATCTGCTCTCCACTCTGAAGGAGACACCTGCCGACGCCGAAGTGATCAGCCACCAGCTGATGCTGCGCGCCGGGATGATCCGCAAGCTGGCCTCCGGGTTATATACCTGGCTGCCGACCGGCGTGCGCGTCCTGAAAAAAGTCGAAAACATCGTGCGTGAAGAGATGAACAACGCCGGTGCAATCGAGGTGTTAATGCCTGTGGTTCAGCCCTCTGAACTGTGGCAGGAGAGTGGTCGCTGGGAACAGTACGGTCCTGAACTGCTGCGTATTGCCGATCGCGGCGATCGTCCGTTTGTTCTCGGTCCAACGCATGAAGAGGTCATTACCGATCTGATCCGCAACGAGCTGAGCTCTTACAAGCAGTTGCCGCTGAACTTCTTCCAGATCCAGACCAAGTTCCGTGACGAAGTGCGTCCACGTTTTGGCGTTATGCGCTCCCGCGAATTCCTGATGAAAGATGCTTACTCTTTCCATACCTCTCAGGAGTCTCTGCAGGAGACCTACGACAAAATGTATGAGGCTTACAGCAAAATCTTCTCCCGCATGGGTCTGGATTTCCGTGCTGTACAGGCTGATACCGGTTCAATCGGCGGTAGCGCATCCCACGAGTTCCAGGTTCTGGCGCAGAGCGGCGAAGACGATGTAATCTTCTCTGACTCCTCTGATTATGCCGCTAACATCGAGTTTGCAGAAGCCCTGGCACCAAAAGCGCCACGCGCCGCCGCAACCGAAGAGATGACCCTGGTTGATACACCGAACGCAAAAACCATCGCCGAACTGGTTGAGCAATACAACCTGCCTATCGAGAAGACGGTAAAAACTCTGCTGGTCAAAGCGGTAGAAGACAGTGCCTACCCGCTGGTCGCTCTGCTGGTGCGTGGCGATCACGAACTGAATGAAGTGAAGGCAGAAAAGCTGCCGCAGGTTGCCAGCCCGCTGACCTTCGCTACCGAAGCAGAAATCCGCGCGGTTGTTAACGCGGGTCCTGGCTCTCTTGGCCCGGTGAACATGCCTATCCCGGTCGTTATCGACCGTACCGTTGCCGCGATGAGCGATTTCTCTGCGGGTGCCAACATTGATGGCAAACACTATTTCGGCATCAACTGGGATCGCGACGTCGCCACGCCAGAAGTGGCAGATATCCGTAACGTGGTTGCCGGCGATCCGAGCCCGGATGGTCAAGGCACACTGATGATTAAGCGCGGCATCGAAGTGGGTCACATCTTCCAGTTGGGTAACAAGTACTCTCAGGCGATGAACGCGGCCGTGCAGGGTGAAGATGGTCGTAACCAGATCCTGACGATGGGCTGCTATGGCATCGGTGTCACCCGTGTGGTTGCCGCTGCTATTGAGCAGAATTACGATGACCGCGGTATCGTCTGGCCGGATAATATCGCGCCGTTCCAGGTTGCGATTTTGCCGATGAACATGCACAAATCCTATCGTGTGCAGGAGCTGGCTGAGAAATTCTATAACGAACTGCGCGCGCAGGGCATTGAAGTGCTGATGGACGACCGTAAAGAGCGTCCGGGCGTGATGTTTGCTGATATGGAATTGATCGGTATCCCGCACACCATCGTTATTGGTGACCGTAACCTCGACAACGATGATATCGAATACAAATATCGTCGCAACGGCGAGAAGCAGATGATTAAGACCGGTGACGTTGTGGATTACCTTGTTAAAGCCATCAAAGGCTAATTAAAAAACCCCGCCGCGGCGGGGTTTTTTATCGCTGTTATTGGCTGTTGCAGTCTTTACCCTGCTCAAACCTGGCGTTGCGATCCGCCACCAGCGTTTTCACGCTCTCACCGCTATCCGGGTTCGCTTCCAGCGTGAAGTGACCGTCTACCGTCAGCAGCACCGGCTTGGTATCGCCTCCGCGTGCCGCGGCGTAATCCCGTTCCAGTTGTGCGTTATTGGCCACGCTCACCTTCTTACCGGTGGCGCAGTCCGTAAAGATCGCCGCATCCGCCATATAGAAATACATGCCGCGCATCGCCATCGGTGTCGTCGGCAGCGCCGCTTTTACTGGCTGAAGCGTATAGTTAAATTGCGATTCAATGGGGTTTCCCTCGGTATCAAGCATTTCCAGCCCTTCGCCTCTAGCCCGGAAGTAGTGCTTTTCCCCTTCATTATCGGTCAGCACCAGCTTCTCTGCGGTACGCGCCCAGTTGCCGTAACTGGCGAATGTGGCAGGTTCTTTAGCACCCTGATAGCGCTGGTTCATTACCCAGGTACCATCTTTTTCAAGGAACAACGAGGTTTCAATGCCTTCGCAATCGGCACATGGCAACACGCCGCGCCAGCTTTGCTGCATGGGGGCCAGCGCTTCAGATTGCGTAGGCTGAAGCGTCTGCGTTTCCGAACGGTGGTTACAGCCCAGTAATACAAACAGTGTGCTTGCGGCCATCACTGAAAAAATCGCTGTTTTCACGCTACTTTCCTTCTGAAATATGTGTGTCACGCCCTACTCCTGGGGTCGACGAATTTTACCGCGCAAAGATTTAACGGTCGATTTTTGCGATTTTGCAGACAAGCGACGCTCTTTCGACGCTCGCGTCGGCCGGGTGGCTCTTCGGCTTTTCTGCTCGGTCGTTAATTCCTGTATGACCGCCACCAGCCGCGAAAGTGCCGCTTCACGGTTTAACTCCTGGCTACGATACTCCTGAGCCTTTATCACGATCATGCCATCGCTGGTTAACAGATGATGGCTGGCGGCGAGTAACCGCTCTTTGTAATACTCTGGCAGGCTGGAGGCCCGAATGTCAAAGCGCAGATGAATTGCCGTAGAAGCCTTGTTCACATGCTGCCCACCGGCCCCCTGAGCACGGATTGCAGTGATTTCCACCTCGCTATCCGCCAGCGAGACATTGCGCGAGATGACAATCATGAGCGCTGCTGCCACGCAGTCAGATGAATTTCAAGATTATTCTGGTTATCTGACAGCCAGATGGCGCCGTCCTGAATCGTCGCCTGTAAGTTCATGGTGCGCTCTGCAAAGGCGCTAAGCTGCGCCAGTTGCTCATCGTCCAGATACCAGACGGAGAGATTGCTGTATTGTGCACATTTACTTTTATTCTGCTGCCACCAGATCTCTGCGGCACGGCTGTTATAGGCAAATAACGCCACTTCTGCTGCCTGGGTGCAGGCTTTCTTAATCCGGCGCTCGTCTGGAAGCCCCATTTCAATCCACAAATCGATACCCAGATGATCATTGCGCAGCCAGGCGTCCGGCTCTTCCTCTGCACTCAGGCCACGGGTGAACTGCAAACGCTCATGCGCATGTTTGATCCATGCCAGCAGGCGCAGCATCAGGCGCTCCTGAGTTTCAGAAGGGTGACGCGCCAGCGTCAGGGTGGCATCGAGAAACTGGTTACGATCAAGGTCAGCTACATTGACCATCGCTTTATAAATTGTCGCTTTAAGCGCCATGGGCGAACTCCTTTCTAATCAGGTTCGCATTGTAGCGAAATAATGGCCAAATGGCTGTTAATGGCGCTTAAAAGCTCCACCTGGCAACCTGCTGATATTGCTTAAATGAGTATGGTATAGTCACCTTGCTAAACAGAGCTAATCTTCGTAGGCTTAGTGTTATCTCACAGTAACGTCAGCGCGCTGGCAGGAGGGGATGTGAATAATTATTGTGAGCTGATCCGCAAACGGTATGCGGAAATCGCCAGCGGAGACCTGGGGTATATCCCGGATGCGTTGGGCTGTGTGTTGAAAGTTCTGAATGACATCGCGTCGGACGACACGCTTTCAGAATCGGTCAGAGAAAAGGCGGCGTATGCCGCTGCGAATTTACTGGTGAGCGATTATGTCAATGAATGAAATCTATCAACCCATCAACTGTGATGACTATGACAATCTGGAACTCGCCTGCCAGCATCATCTATTGCTGACGCTGACGCTTAAAGATGGCGAAGTTTTGAAGGCTAAAGCCAACGATCTGGTTTCGCGTAAAAACGTTGAGTACCTGGTGGTGGAAGATGGCGGCGCAACGCGCGAGCTCCGTCTCGATAAAATTGCCAGCTTCAGTCATCCAGAAATCGGCACCGTCGTGGTGAGCGAGTCCTGATGCCTCATAACGGGCAGTCCCCTGCCCGTTATCTTTCCCACTTTAGTTGTAAACCTTTTCCTGCCTCTGCTTCCCCTTCGCGCGTCACGAATTGCCCGGCTGCAGCAATCAGCGTTTCGCCATAAAAGAGAAGCGGCGTCGCATCGCGAAGCCATGGCGGGACATTGAGTTCTTGCCAGATTTTTTTAATCTTCCGTCCGCCGTTGCGCCCCACGATGTGTACCGTTCCACTGGCTTTAAAACGCACCGATACCGGCTCGTCCTTGCGCGGCGGGCGAATATTGCCACAGGGGCTCAATGATACCGTTCCCCAGCCCTTCGGCAGCAACAGCGGGGCGTTCAGTTCCAGCCAGGGAATGACCTCTTGCGCCAGCGATGGCTGTGGTCGTACCCACCAGAGCGCCTGGCGAAATCGTCGAATTTCTCCGCCCCCCAGTTTCAGCACCGGACTGGCATCTTCTCTGGCCTGCACCACTTCGTCCCAGATACGATTCACCATCGCACGGGACGGCATTAGCGCGCCGTTTGCCGCCAGCCAACGCCGTATTAACGCGGCCCGGCGCACGGCGCTCATCGTCAGGAGCGGGACTATCTGCATCCCGCCCGCGTCATCTGTCACTGTTGCCAAATCGTCGGCCAGCAACTCATCAAGCAGTTGTTCCTGCTCAGCACACAGCGCCGCACTGCGCGCGGTCGCCTCGGCAAAGTGTGGCCAACGCTGCATGAGTTGCGGTACGACCCGCAAACGCAGGAAGTTACGGTCGTAAGCATCGTCCTGATTGCTTTCGTCATCTATCCAGCGCAGCTCGTGCTGTTGCGCCCAGCTTAGCAACGAAGCGCGGGGCTCCCCAAGCAGCGGACGCAATTGATAAGTATCGGCAAAATGCGCCCGTTCGGGCATGGCAGATAACCCCGCCGGGCCGCTGCCGCGCTTCAGCGCCAGTAAGAATGTTTCGCACTGATCGTCCAGATGCTGCGCAGTGACCAGCGCCTCCCCCGGCAGCAGAGCGCATTTAAAGGCAGCATAGCGCGCCTTACGCGCCTGTGCTTCAGTTCCCAGACCTTCATCCTGCAGCGTGACACGTTCAACGCGCAAAGGAATGTTCCACGCCCGGCAGAGCGCTTCGCAATGCGTCACCCAGCTATCAGCGTGCGAACTCAGCCCGTGGTGAATATGGATGGCGCGCAGTTCGACGTCGGGCTCTTGTTCGCGCCAGAGCATCAGCCGATGCAGTAGCACCGTCGAGTCCAGCCCACCGCTGAATCCCACCAGCAATCGGCGGAACGGAAAAACGGCTTGTGCAAGGGCGGGAATGGTCATAGTCATTATCTGAATGATGGTTTGCCCGGCACGTTACCGGGCAAAGCGTGCGGAGGCAAGCGTTACTGCTGATAGAGCTCCAGCGGCAAGCCATCCGGATCGTTGAAGAAGGTAAAGCGCTTATCGGTGAAGGGATCGACACGTATGGCTTCACACTTCACCCCCTTCGCTTCCAGATGCGCGACGGCCTGGTCAATGTTATCGACACTGAAGGCCAGATGGCGCAAACCGCAGGCTTCTGGACGTGACGGGCGCGCGGGCGGGAACGGGAAGGAAAACAGTTCAATCACATACTGGCCGTTTAGCGCCAGGTCACCTTTCCAGGAGTCGCGCTCTTCACGATAAGCCTCGCTCTGCAGCGTGAATCCGAGCGTATCGCAGTAAAATGCCTTACTGACCGCGTAGTCAGAAGCAATGATGGCAATATGATGAACCTGTTTTAAACCCAGCATAGCGTCTCCTTGTTGTTGTGCCTGCACGTTATAACTGAAACTCCTTGCCAGGCAAGGGGTCAAGGCGTTTTTAAGACTCGTACCCTGTAGACGCCGTTTTCATCACGTTTTGCGCCGTGAATGTCGGTGTCGAAGCCGGGGTAGTGGCGTCCAATGGAACAGAGCATTAGCAGGAAATCGAGAACTGGCCGGCTCTGTTCGGTAATCATTTCGCCGGGCATCAATAGCGGTACGCCTGGCGGATAAGGCAGGATCATATTTGCCGAGATCCGGCCGATCAGATTCTCCAGATCCACCGTTTCAACCTCACCTTTCACCTGCCGCTGCCAGGCGTGATGCGGCGTGAGTTTCATCTCCGGCAAAACGTCGAACGCCTGCAACATCAGACGCGGCAGATCGTGCTGGCGGATCAGTTTGTGGATCCCTTGCGCCAGATCCTGGATACGCATATTGCGATAGAAATCCGGATCTTCGGCATACAGATCCGGCAGCATATTCTTCACCCGCAAATTAAGATCGTAAGCGCGCTTAAACTCCATCAACCCACGTAAAAGCCCCATCGCCCGGGTCTTATCGATCCCGATACTGAATAAGAACAGCAGATTGTAAGGACCGGTTTTTTCAACCACGACGCCGCGTTCATCAAGGAATTTCGCTACCAGCGCCGCCGGAATACCGGTATCGCTCATGATGCCCTGCTCATCCATGCCGGGAGTCAGGATGGTGACTTTAACCGGATCGAGGAACATATGGTCGTCGTCGGCGTCGCGGAATCCGTGCCAGTTTTCACCCGGGGCGATCGGCCAACACTCCGCTTCGTCGATCTCCTCAGGCTGCCAGATATCAAAGAACCAGCCATCTGCCTCTTCCCTCAGCCGCTGCACCTCTTTGCGGAAGTGCAGCGCGCGCTCTACCGAACGGTTGATCAGCCGTTTTCCCGGGTTACCCCGTAGCATGGCGGCAGCCGTTTCGATAGAGGCCACCAGCGGGTAGCTTGGCGAGGTGGTGGTGTGCATCATAAAGGCTTCATTAAAGGTCTCTTCGTCATACTCGCCTTTGATATGAATGAGCGATGCCTGCGAAAACGCGGCCAACATTTTGTGCGTCGACTGGGTTTCATAGAAGACTTTGCCCGGCATGCGTTCACCGCTCATACCGCTCTTACCCGCATAGATAGGGTGAAAATTGGTATAGGGTACCCAGGCCGAGTCAAAATGAATCGAGGGGACATCCAGCGTCTGTTTTACCCAGTTGGTGTTGTAAAGCAGCCCATCATAGGTGGAGTTGGTGATCACCGCATGGACCGGCCAACTGGCCTGCACGACATTCGCCACTTTGCGTTCGATTGCCGCGTGGGTAAATTCTCGTCTCGGGATCCCGCCCAGGATCCCCAACGCATTGCGGGTGGGGGTGAGCCACAACGGCACCACGTCGCTCATCATCAACAGATGCGCCAGCGATTTATGACAGTTACGGTCAATCAACAAGGTGCTGCCTGCCGGTGCGGCATACATCCCTACGATCTTGTTCGAGGTAGAGGTGCCGTTGGTCACCATATAGCTCTGCTCAGCGCCAAAGGTGCGGGCGATGTACTCCTCCGCCTCCAGGTGCGGCCCGGTATGGTCCAGTAAGGATCCCAGCTCGGTCACCGAAATCGATACGTCGGCTTTCAGTGTATTGCCGCCGAAAAAATCATAGAACAGACAGCCGACAGGGCTTTTCTGATATGCCGTCCCGGCCATGTGGCCAGGCGTACAGAAGGTGTATTTACCCTCTTTGACGTAGGTGAAAAGCGCCCGGGTAAACGGCGGGGTGATATTATCGAGGTATTCTTCGGTGTATTGTTGAATGCGTGTCGCGATGTCGTCGGCCACGCCCAGCGCGTATTCGAAAAACCACAGCGCCATACGCATATCGTGTGCGCTAACATCCATCGTCGAGTGAGTATTGATAAAGGCATACAGCGGCAGGTATTCATTGAGCTGATTGATATCACTGCACAGTTCCAGGTCGTACTCGTCCCAGTCGAAAATCACGCCGCAAATCCGCGGATTGTGCTCGATAAACTTCAGCAGGTCGGCGCTGTTTTGCGGCCAGATAAGTTGATATCCGCGTTTTTGTAACGCGTTTTCCAGCTCCTTGATGGGTTCATCTTTATAAAAGACGCCGTGCGGCCCCATGATGGCAATGATATTCACGGTCTACCTCCTTGAAAAAACATCCACTAAGGATAGCCAGGGTAGACCGCAGACATAAAAAAAGCCGCAACATTGTGCGGCTTTTAGGATTAATGAAACGCCTTAGGCGTAACCGTAGCTCATCAGTCGCTGATAACGACGGTTGAGCAGGTCTTCTTTGCTCAGCACATCAAGATCGGCCAGATCGGCCAGCAGCTGCGCTTTCAACGATGCGGCCATTGCTTCCGGATTGCGGTGCGCGCCACCCAGCGGCTCCGGGATCACGGTGTCGATCAGCTTCAGCTCTTTCAGACGCGGGGCGATAATGCCCATCGCTTCTGCCGCCAGCGGCGCCTTGTCAGCGCTCTTCCACAGAATAGAGGCGCAACCTTCTGGTGAGATAACGGAATAGGTGCTGTACTGCAGCATATTCACTTTATCACCCACACCAATCGCCAGCGCACCGCCGGAGCCACCTTCACCGATAACGGTGCAGATAACCGGCACGTTCAGGCGAGACATTTCACGCAGGTTGCGGGCAATGGCTTCAGACTGGCCGCGCTCTTCGGCGCCCACACCTGGATACGCGCCCGGGGTGTCGATAAAGGTGATGATGGGCATGTTGAAACGCTCAGCCATCTCCATCAGACGCAGAGCTTTACGGTAGCCTTCTGGTGCAGGCATACCGAAGTTACGACGGATCTTCTCTTTCGTTTCACGGCCTTTCTGATGACCAATGATCATCACCGGGCGACCGTCGAGACGTGCGATACCGCCCACAATGGCTTTATCGTCCGCGTAGGCGCGATCGCCTGCCAGCTCGTCAAACTCATCAAACGCCAGGCGGAGATAATCCAGGGTGTACGGACGCTGAGGATGGCGTGCCAGCTGGGCAACCTGCCATGCGCCGAGATCGGCAAAGATTTTGCGCGTCAGTTCTACGCTTTTTTCACGCAGACGATGCACTTCTTCGTCGATGTTAATATCCAGTTTTTCATCCTGACGGCTAACCGCGGTCAGAGAATCGATTTTCGCTTCCAGCTCTGCAATCGGCTGTTCGAAATCAAGGAAATTCAGACTCATAGTATTCCTGTATTAGTCAAACTCTAGTTCCACCTGCTCCGAACCAATGAGGCCGCGGAGATCGTTTAATAAACGATCGCTCGGAGAGACACGCCACGTTGCGCCAAAGCGCAGTCGTGCGCGCGCATCCGCCCTCTGATAGTAGAGATGTACTGGAATGGTCCCCGAGCGGTGGGGTTCCAGAGACTGACGGAGTCGGTTTAAAAGCTGGTCATCAATTTGCCTGTCCGTCAGCGAGATAGCAAGCCCGCGAGCATATTTTTCCCGGGCTTCGTCAATGTCCATCACTTCGCGGGCGGTCATTTTAAGCCCCCCACTGAAGTCATCAAAGCTGACCTGTCCGCTGACGATAAGTATGCGGTCTTTTTCCAGCAATTGCTGGTATTTATCCAGCGCGTCGGTGAATAACATCACCTCCAGTCGCCCGGAACGGTCATCCAGCGTACAGATGCCAATACGATTGCCGCGCTTGGTGACCATTACCCTTGCAGCAATCACGAGCCCCGCAGCCGTGGTAATTTTACCACGTTCTGTCGGATGCATGTCTTTCAGGCGGTAGCCTCCGACATAGCGCTCAATTTCTTTAATGTACTGGTTGATCGGGTGCCCCGTCAGGTACAAGCCTAACGTTTCACGTTCCCCATCCAGCACCACCTGCTCTGGCCACGGCTGGCAGTTGGCGTAAGACTGCTCAATCTGTTCCGGCTCTTCGGCCAGCACGCCGAACATATCTGCCTGGCCAATAGCTTCCGCTTTTGCATGCTGATCGGCGGCCTTCAGGGCATCGCCTAGCGAGTTCATCAGTGCGGCGCGGTGCGGCCCCAGTCTGTCAAACGCGCCGGACATGATCAATTTTTCAAGCACGCGACGGTTAAGCTTTTTCGTATCAGTTCGGGCGCACAGATCAAACAGCTCGCGGAAATAACCGCCCTCGTTGCGGGCGTCGATGATCGCTTCGATAGGACCTTCACCTACCCCTTTGATCGCGCCAATGCCGTACACAATCTCCCCTTCGTCGTTAACGTGGAAATGGTACAGGCCCGAGTTGATATCCGGCGGCAGGATCTTTAACCCCATACGCCAGCATTCGTCTACCAGGCCAACCACCTTCTCGGTGTTGTCCATATCGGCCGTCATGACCGCAGCCATAAACTCAGCGGGATAGTGCGCCTTTAGCCACAGCGTTTGATACGAGACCAAAGCATAGGCCGCAGAGTGCGATTTGTTAAATCCATAACCGGCGAATTTCTCTACCAGGTCGAAGATTTTCATCGCCAGTTCGCCGTCGATGCCGTTCTTTTTCGCGCCATCTTCAAAGATAGAACGCTGCTTGGCCATCTCTTCCGGCTTTTTCTTACCCATCGCACGACGCAGCATGTCCGCGCCGCCGAGGGTGTACCCGGAGAGAACCTGGGCTATCTGCATCACCTGTTCCTGATACAGGATGATGCCATAGGTCGGCTCCAGTACTGGCTTCAGGCTCTCATGCTGCCACTGGACGTCCGGATACGAGAGCTCTTCACGGCCGTGTTTACGGTCAATAAAGTTATCTACCATGCCGGACTGTAGCGGCCCCGGACGGAACAGGGCCACCAGTGCGATCATATCTTCGAAGCAGTCAGGCTGCAGACGTTTGATCAGATCTTTCATGCCGCGGGATTCAAGCTGGAAGACCGCGGTAGTCTCCGAGCGCTGCAGCATATCGAAACTTTTCTTGTCGTCGAGCGGGATGGCGGCGATGTCAATCGGCTCCAGTCCCTGCTTTGCCCGACGTGGGTTGATCATTTTCAACGCCCAGTCGATGATAGTGAGCGTTCGCAAACCCAGGAAGTCAAACTTCACCAGGCCCGCGTATTCTACGTCGTTCTTATCGAACTGCGTGACCGGGTGTGAGCCCGTTTCATCGCAATACAGCGGCGCAAAATCGGTAATTTTAGTTGGTGCGATAACCACGCCACCGGCGTGCTTACCAGCGTTACGTGTTACGCCTTCAAGCTTACGCGCCATGTCGATCAGCGCTTTAACCTCTTCATCGGCCTCGTAAATTTCCGGCAGCTGCGGCTCGGCTTCAAAGGCTTTCGCCAGGGTCATACCGGGATCAGGCGGCACCAGTTTTGAGATGCGATCGACGAAGCCATAAGGGTGCCCCAGCACGCGGCCAACGTCGCGGATAACCGCTTTCGCCGCCATGGTACCGAAGGTAATGATCTGGGATACCGCATCACGGCCATACATATCCGCAACGTGTTCAATGACCTGGTCGCGCTTTTCCATACAGAAATCGACGTCGAAGTCAGGCATCGAGACACGTTCCGGGTTAAGGAAACGTTCAAACAGCAGGTCAAATTCCAGTGGGTCGAGATCGGTAATTTTTAGCGCGTAGGCGACTAATGAGCCCGCACCAGAGCCACGGCCCGGCCCAACCGGCACGCCGTTATCCTTCGACCACTGGATAAACTCCATTACGATAAGGAAGTATCCAGGGAAGCCCATCTGGTTAATAACCTGAAGCTCGATATCCAGGCGTTCGTCATATTCAGGACGCTTTTCTGCCCGAACCGCCGGATCGGGGAAGAGGAATTCGAGACGCTCTTCCAGCCCCTCTTTCGATTTCATGACCAGGAAATCTTCGGTGGTCATATCCCCGGTCGGGAACTGCGGCAGGAAATACTCGCCCAGGCGTACCGTAACGTTACAACGTTTTGCAATCTCAACGCTGTTTTCTAGCGCTTCGGGGATATCGGAGAAGAGTTCACACATCTCCTCTTCGCTGCGCATGTACTGTTGCGCAGAGTAGTTGCGCGGGCGCTTGGGGTCGTCGAGCGTAAAACCGTCATGAATGGCGACGCGAATTTCATGCGCATCAAAGTCGTCAGCGTTAATAAAGCGAACGTCATTGGTTGCGACCACCGGCAAACCGTGCGCTTCAGCAAGCGCAACTGCCGCATGAAGGTAGCTCTCTTCATCAGGGCGACCGGTACGAATCAGCTCCAGGTAAAAACGGTCCGGGAAATGCGTCTGATAAAAGTCGACACACTGCTCGACCAGCGCACTGTTACCACGCATCAGGCATTTACCTAAGTCACCCATGCGTCCACCGGAGATCAGCAGTAGCCCTTCATTTAGTTCGGCCAGCCACTCTCTGTCGATCCAGGGGCCCAGCGCGCCGTAGCCACGCTGATAGGCGCGGGAAATTAACAACGTCAGGTTCTGATAACCGGTATTGTTCATCGCCAGGACGGAGATTTGGGTCATCTCATCAGCGAGCAGTTCGCTCTGAACGTGGAAATCCGCCCCGATGATCGGTTTCATCCCGGCGCCGTGCGCTGCCCCGTAGAACTTCACCAGACCACACAGGTTAGTAAAATCGGTGATCGCCAGCGCAGGCATGCCGAGTGCAGCCGCCTTTTTTACCAGCGGCCCGGTTTTCGCCAGCCCATCAATCATGGAGTAGTCGCTGTGCACCCGCAGGTGTACGAAACGTGGTTCAGCCATCTTCAGATTCCGCGTTACTTAATTGCTTGCGTCTTGATTCAGGACACCTGTCCCATCGCGCGTTTCACCGGCCCAAAACTGCGGCGGTGATGTTCCGTTGCGCCATGTTCTGCCAGCCTTTCCAGATGGAAAGCGGTAGGATACCCCTTGTGCTGGCCGAAGCCGTACTGGGGAAATGTGAGATCCAGCGCGGCCATCTCGGCATCGCGAGTGACCTTAGCAAGAATGGAGGCCGCACTAATTTCCGCGACACGGCTGTCGCCTTTCACCACCGCCAGGGAGGGCATTGGCAATGCCGGACAGCGATTACCATCAATCAGCACATATTCCGGCACAATTGCCAGCCCCGCCACCGCGCGCTGCATCGCCAGCATGGTGGCATGGAGAATATTCAGCTCGTCAATTTCATGTGGCTCTGCGCGCCCGAGGCTCCAGGCCAGCGCCTTCTCTTTGATCTCATCGTATAACGCCAGACGACGTTTTTCTGAGAGCTTTTTTGAATCGTTTAGCCCGACGATGGGGCGAGCCGGATCGAGAATAACGGCAGCAGTCACCACCGCACCCACCAGCGGCCCACGACCGACTTCATCCACACCCGCCACCAGGTGCGTGTGTGGATAGATAAATTCCATCATTTTGCTAACTCCAGCACCGCATCTGCCGCTTGCTCATCGGCATTACAGCGGATCTGCTGATGCAGTTCGCGGAAGGTATCGTGCATCTCATGACTGGTTTTGCCATTGGCAAGCAACGGCAGTAGCGCCTCGGCAAGCTGCTGCGGTTGACACTCATCCTGCAGCAACTCTTTAACCAGCTCGCGCCTGGCGAGCAGGTTTGGCAACGAAACATAGTCCGTTTTCACCAGACGTTTCGCCAGCCAGAAGGTGAACGGTTTCATGCGATAGCCAACCACCATCGGGCATTTGGCCAGCATGCACTCCAGCGCTGCCGTTCCTGAAGCGAGCAGCGCTGCATCGCTTGCCACCATTGCTTCCCGCCCTTTACCGTCCAGCAGGCGGACATGCAGTTCTGGCGCAACTTCCGCTTTGATGCGTTCAAATTGCTCGCGCCGTTTCGCATTGACCAGCGGCACGACCACTTCCAGATCGGGGTAGGTTTGGCGGAGGATCTGCGCCGTTTTCAGGAAATCAGCGCTGAGCATCTCCACTTCCGCACCACGACTGCCGGGCAGCAGAGCCAGGCAGTGTACATCGTGTGGAATACCTAATACATCACGTGCTGCGTTTTTATCAGGATCCAGCGGCATGGCATCGGCCATGGTGTGGCCGATAAAGCGACACGGAACATTAAATTTGTCGTAAAACGCTTTTTCGAAAGGCAGGAAGGCCAGTACCAGATTGGTCGATCTGCCTATTTTGAAAACGCGTTTCTGTCGCCACGCCCAGACGGACGGACTGACATAATGAATGGTTTTAATGCCCTTCTTTTTCAAATTCCCTTCAAGGGTAATATTGAAATCGGGCGCGTCGATACCGACAAACACATCGGGCTCGAGTTCGGTAAAACGACGGGTAAGATCGGCACGAATGTGCAGCAGACGACGCAGGCGACCCAGCACTTCAACAATGCCCATCACCGCAAGCTCTTCCATTTCGTACCAGGCTTCACACCCTTCGGCCTGCATCAGCGGACCAGCCACCCCCACAAAGCGGGCGTTGGGAACGCGGGCTTTGAGCGCGCGAATAAGACCGGCACCAAGAATATCGCCGGAGGTTTCTCCGGCGACCAGGGCTATCGTAAGCGGGCGGTTATCAACCATTAACGAATCAGGCCGCGGGTTGAGCGTTCAAAGAACTCGGTGAACGCCTTCACCTCAGGGTACTGTTCCGCCAGGGCAGAAACTTCCGGCTTAGCCTCTTCCAGCGTTTTACCGCTACGGTACATAATTTTGTACGCATTGCGGATCGCGGTAATGGCTTCGCGCGTAAAGCCACGACGCTTCAGACCTTCGATATTGACGCCAAACGGCGTTGCGTGGTTGCCCTGCGCAATCACATACGGCGGGACATCTTGCGCCACACCGGAGCAGCCGCCGACCATCACGTGTGCACCAATGATGCAGAACTGATGGACTGCGGTCATACCACCAATGATTGCGAAATCGTCAACCGATACGTGTCCCGCCAGCGTTGCATTGTTGGCGAGGATGCAGCGGTTGCCTACCGTACAGTCGTGCGCAATATGCGCATTGACCATAAAGAGGTTATCGCTGCCCACCTTCGTCAATCCACCACCCTGAGTTGTGCCACGATGAATGGTGACGCTTTCGCGAATGCGGTTACGATCGCCGATTTCCACACGGGTCGGCTCACCAGCATATTTAAGATCCTGATTAGCTTCACCGATGGAGGCGAACTGATAAATCTCATTATCGCGTCCAATGATCGTATGACCATTAACGACAATGTGAGATTTCAGTACGGTACCCTCACCAATTTCGACATGGGGTCCAACAATACAGAACGGGCCAATATGGACATTGGCACCAATAACGGCACCCTCTTCCACAATGGCGGTTGGATGAATAAAGGCGGATTTATCAATCACGTATCAGGCCTCCCGGCTACGCGCACACATCATGGTAGCTTCGCAAACAACTTTGCCGTCAACCAGAGCAACACCTTTGAAGCGAGTCAGGCCGCGACGCGTTTTCTCAAAAGTCACTTCCATGATCATCTGATCACCTGGTACGACTGGGCGCTTAAAGCGCGCTTCATCGATACCAGCGAAGTAATACAATTCACCCGGCTCCAGTTTACCCACGCTTTTAAACGCCAGAATACCGGTTGCCTGAGCCATTGCTTCCAGGATCAATACACCCGGGAAGATAGGCTTACCAGGGAAATGCCCCTGGAAGAATGGCTCATTTACGGAGACATTTTTCACTGCGCGCAGAAAACGACCTTCTTCAAAATCCAGCACACGATCTACCAGTAAGAACGGGTAGCGGTGAGGCAGAAGCTCTAAAATCTCTTCAATATGCAGAGTATGAGTGTCAGTAGTCAAAATACTCTTCCTGTCTAAAAATTCTGAATAGCAATAATAACACGGCCTGCCGGTTTAAAAGAAAGCCGACAGGCCGGGAAGTTTGCGTTAAATGAATGAACGCTTAGTCTTGTTGATCGAATTTGCGCTCAATAGCCTTGAGGCGCTTGCTCATATCATCAATATTCATCACCAGAGCAGCTGTTTTACGCCACACCTTATTAGGTTGCAGCGGAATGCCCGAGGAATATACGCCCGGCTCGGTGATAGGACGCATAACCATACCCATCCCGGTCACCGTCACTTTGTCGCATATTTCCATATGCCCGTTAATGACGCTGGCACCGCCAATCATACAGTAACGGCCAATCTTCAGGCTGCCAGCCATAATCACGCCACCAGCAACGGCAGTATTGTCGCCAATCACTACATTATGTGCAATCTGGCATTGATTATCGATGATAACACCATTACCGATTATCGTGTCATCCAGCGCGCCACGGTCGATTGTGGTGCATGCGCCGATTTCAACGCGATCGCCGATGATCACGCGCCCCAACTGCGGGATCTTCACCCAGTTGCCGCGATCGTTGGCATAACCGAACCCATCCGAACCGATAACGGTGCTGGACTGGATTAGGCAGTTTTCGCCAATTTCAATCTCATGGTAAACCGAGACGTTGGCCCACAAGCGAGAACCTGCGCCAATTTTGGTTTTTTTACCTACGAAGCAACCCGCGCCGATGACCACGTTATCGCCCAGCACAACGTCTGATTCAATAACCGCATTCGGGCCGATAGAAACGTTATTACCCAGCTGCGCCGTCGGGTCAATCACCGCACTGGGTGCGATGTTATGCGCTGGCTGCGGCGTGGTATCAAGAATTTGTGCCATACGGGCATACGTCAGGTAGGGGTTTTTTACTACCAGCGCGCTTCCGGAGGCAAAAGGCAGATCGTCCATCGTCAGCACGACAGCAGACGCCTGGCATTGAGCCAGATGTTCACGGTATTTAGGGCTTACCATGAAAGTGATATTGCCTGCTTTAGCGGATTGCATGGACGCAACAGCGGTGATGACGATATCGCCATCACCGTGTAATTCTGCATCCAACTGCTGAGCTAAATCAGCCAGTCGAATTGAAGGCATTACTTATTTAACCTGTTTCAGTACATCAGCGGTGATGTCTTTTACATCGCTGCTGTTGAAGGCAACGGCGTTAGCATCTACAACCAGATCGATGCTCTGATCGGCAGCAACGCTTTTCACAGCTGACTGGATACGGGTAACCAGTTTGCCACGTTCTTCGTTAGAGCGACGTTGACGATCTTGCTCGAAAGCCTGTGCTTTCTGAGAGAAGGTCTGGCGCTGAGCCATTACGTCTTTCTCCAGCTTGCTGCGCTCGCTTGCTTTCATGGTAGAACCATCACGCTGCAGACGCTGCATTTTTGATTGCAGATCGTTTTCCATGCGCTGAAGTTCGCCAGCACGGCCTTTGAACTCGTTCTCCAGTGTTGCAGAAACACCGGTTTTCTGCGCAACCTGCTGGAACAGGTTACCCATGTTCACGATTGCAATTTTGTCCGCTGCCTGAGCAGAGGTAGCCATCGCTAAACCGAGGCCTGCAGCTAATAACCACTTTTTCACAATTAACTCCTTACCATCCCATTGGCACCCGAAGGTACCGTTCTTTGCGTGGCAAGGCGATCATGCGATCGCCAGTTGTCAGCGCTACACTGCCATCACATTCCTTTGCTGCGGATAATTACCAGGTTTTACCAATGTTAAACTGGAATTGTTCCGCTTTGTCTCCATCGTATTTCTTAAACGGCTGGGCGTAGGAGAAGACCAACGGCCCCAGCGGTGACATCCATTGTAATGCGATACCTGCAGACATGCGAATGTTGCCTGGATCGCTATAGTCTGGAACACCTGCCGCACGCATCTGAGCCGTGTTATCCCAGTTGGTATCCCATACGGTACCCGCATCCCAGAAGAAGGAAGTACGTACGGAGTTAGCATACTTGTCGCTGATAAACGGCGTCGGTGTGATGAACTCCAGGCTGGCGACAGCCATTGCGTTACCGCCCACTGCGTCATCGGAACTACAGACTTCGCTTGAGGAGCTCTTCGCGCAGTTATCTTCGTCATTACCGCCGTAGTAGACCGCTTTCGGACCAATGTTATTGGACTGGAAGCCACGTACGGTGCTGGAACCACCTGCATAGAAGTTTTCGTAGAATGGCAGCTCTTTGCCACTCAACCCATCACCGTAACCCCAGCGGGTACGACCCAGGACAACCCATTTATGATCGTCGTCGATTGGGAAGTAGGACGCGGTATCCAGCGTTACTTTGTAGAACTCGTTATCGGAACCTGGGATAGTTACTTTACCGTTCAGGTTGACACGTGAACCTTCCGTCGGGAAGAAACCACGGTCAAGGCGGTTATATGTCCACCCGTAGTTGAAGGTGAAGTCATCCGCAGCAAAGCCATTGTCATCGCTGGAAGTGCTTGCAGACTGTCCGATAGAGTCCAGATAACGCCACATCGCCACCTGCGGCTGCATGTTGGACAGGTCGTTATGTACGTAACCTAAACCTGCACGCAGGGTGTTGTATTCGTTAATCGGGAAGCCAAGTGTTCCATCCAGACCATAACTTTTGTTGGTATAGGAGGACAGATCGGCATCGTCAGCTTTAAAGTCGTTATAGAAAATACGACCACCGAGACTCACACCGTCAACGGTGAAGTACGGGTTAGTGACGGAGAACTCTGAGTAGGTCTGATAGTCATTCTTGGTACCGTTGATACCGACGGAATAACCCGTGCCCAGCCAGTTATCCTGCTGAACGCCCACCTGGAAGCTCACGCCACTTTCAGTACCGTAGCCAACACCGAAGTTGAAGCTACCGGTGTTACGCTCTTTAACCTTATAAACCACGTCGACCTGATCCGGACGGCCAGGCACGCGTTGAGTATCGGTATCGACCGTTTCAAAGTAGCCCAGACGGTTCAGACGCTCTTTACCCTGGTCAACCAAATCGCTGCCAAGCCAGGCCCCTTCCATCTGACGCATTTCGCGACGCAGAACGGCATCTTTGGAGGTGTCGTTCCCTTCAAAACGGATCTTACGCACGTAGAAACGGTTACCTGCATCGACATTCACGTGCAGCTTAACGGTTTTATCCGTGTCGTTGATTTCTGGCTGGGTCTGAACGCGTGGGTAAGCGTAACCATAACGGCCGAGCAGCTTTTTAATGCCGTCTTCCATTTTGGTGACTTTCGCACCGCTATACAGTTCACCCGGCTGCAGTTTGGTCAGGCTCTCGATCTCAGCAGAATGGCCGGCGAGGTTACCGCTCACTTCAACACCAGAAAGCGTATATTTATCGCCTTCAGTAATGTTAACGGTAATGTAGATGCCTTTCTTGTCCGGAGTCAGACTCACTTGCGTTGAGTCGATATTGAAACGGGCATAGCCGCGGTCCAGATAGTAACTACGCAGGGTTTCAAGGTCGCCCGCCAGTTTCTGTTTCTGGTATTTGCGATCGCCTACCACGTTCCACCATGGCACTTCGTCGCGCAGCTGGAAAGTGGAGATCAGTTCATCGGTGCTGAACGCATGGTTGCCCACGATGTTGATCTGCTGGATTTTCGCGGACACCCCTTCCTGGAAGACAAGCTTCAGGTCAACGCGGTTACGCGGCAGCGGGGTCACAACGGCTTTTACGCTCGCGCTGTATTTACCCACGCTGTAGTAGAAATCTTCCAGCCCTTTTTCGATATCGGAGAGGGTAGTTCGGTCCAGGGATTCACCGACACGCACGCCAGACGCTTCAAGGTTCTGCTTGAGCATATCGTCTTTCACCGACTTGTTGCCGGAGAAGGTGATGCTGGCAATCGTCGGGCGTTCCTTCACCTGAACCAGTAAAGTATCACCATCGCGCAGGACGCGGACGTCCTCGAAGTTGCCAGTGGCAAACAACGCGCGAATGGTATTACTGATGTCTTCATCATTAACCGTGTCGCCTTGGCGCACTGGCATACTGAGGAGGGCCGCACCAACGGCGACACGCTGAAGACCTTCGAAATGAATATCCTTCACTACGAACCCTTCAGCACCGTATACGGTGGCGCTGCTAAACAGCAGCGACGCTATGAGCAACTTTTTCATCGCCATCGTTATTATGCGTTCTTCCTAACTATCTCTATTACAACCGAGAAAAATCATTGAAAAGTGCAAGCCCCATTAACAGCACCAGCAAAATCGAGCCAATGCGATAACTAAAGTCTTGAACTCGCTCGGACACCGGCCCGCCTTTTAGCTTCTCAATCGCTAAAAACAGCAGATGCCCCCCGTCTAACACCGGAAGTGGGAACAGGTTGATTATCCCGAGGTTCACGCTAATGAGCGCAAGAAACATCAGGTAGTAAATCACCCCGAACTCTGCTGACATCCCAGCCCCCTGAGCGATCGAAATCGGCCCACTGAGGTTGTTCAGTTTTACGTCACCAGTAATCAATTTCCCCAGCATTTGAACCGTCAGCTTCATCATTTGCCATGTTTTATCCGTGGCTTCAAGGATGGCGCTGAACGGCCCATACTGGCGTATTGTCTTGTACTCATCAGGCAGCGGGATCACTTTTGGCACCACGCCAGCAAACCCCTCAGCCTTTCCGCCACCCGATTTGGTATCCGGGATAAGCGTTAAGGAGAGCGGACTCCCCTGCCTTTCAACCTCCAGCGCCAACGGCGTACCTGGATTATCGCGCACCAGATTAACAAAGGTCATCCACTGCGTTAATGGCTGACCATCGACTTTAACGATCCTATCGCCCGCTTGCAAACCTGCTTTGCTTGCGGCGGACCCATCCTGTACTTCTGCAAGCACGGATTCAATCTGCGCACCGCGCGGACGGATACCCAATGCAGCAACGGGATCTTCTTTATCTGGTTCGAATGCCCAGTGGCGTAAATCCAGAACCTTATTCTGACGCTGGTTATCGCCAAAGTTTGCAACGCTTAGCGTGGTCTGCTCATCACCAATTTTGGCAACCAGCTGCAACCGCACCGCATCCCAATCAGGGGTTTCGATACCATCAATCGCTTTAAGTTCCATGCCTGGGGCAATTTGCGCGCTCGCCGCGATGGAGTTGGGAGTTATTTCACCAACAACCGGACGAACACCATGGACACCGATGATAAACACCAGCCAGTAGGCGAAAGCGGCGAAGATAAAGTTTGCTACCGGACCGGCAGCGATGATGGCGGCGCGCTGGCCGACAGATTTGGTATTGAACGCGTAGTGGCGCATTTCGGGTGCGACCGGCTCTACGCGCTCATCAAGCATTTTAACGTAACCCCCGAGCGGAATAAGGGCGATTACAAATTCTGTTCCCTGGCGATCGGTACGGCGCCAGAGAGCCTTACCAAAGCCGATAGAGAAACGCTCTACCCGCACGCCACAGCGCCGAGCAACCCAGAAATGGCCAAATTCATGCACGGTAATTAACACACCCAGTGCAACGATGAATGCCGCCAGATTCCAGAGAATGCTAAGCATAAAACCTTCCGTTAAATCGTTCCAAATACCAGCAAAAACAGGCAAGCAAACACCGGAACGGCTGCTGTCAGGCTGTCTATACGATCCAGGATACCACCGTGCCCCGGAATCAGATGGCCACTGTCTTTAATCCCTGCTTCACGCTTGAACATGCTCTCGGTTAAATCGCCCAGCACGGAGGCCAGAGCCGCAATAATAGAGCAAACCAGCAATGTTAGCGGAGCCACCTCGAGGTTGGCCCAAACGCCATATCCCCAGGAGATAATCGCTGCGGTAAACAGCCCGCCGATGAACCCCTGCCAGGTCTTACCCGGTGACACTTTTGGTGCCAGTTTATGTTTGCCAAACAGTTTACCAAACATATAGGCACCGGAGTCAGCCCCCCAGACAAGAATCATCACATAAAGCAACCAGATTGCGCCGCTGTAGTGGTTATCGTCATAGTGCCAGGCTCGCAGCGCGAGCATTCCCCAAAAGAAGGGAACGATGGTGAAGAGCCCGAAAATCAGGCGCAGCGTTTTAGAGTTACGCCATAGCGCTGCCGACCCCGGATAGAAGAGCACCAGCAATAGCGCAGCCAGCCACCAGACCAGCGATAGCCACAGCGATCCCGCGACCAGAGGTTGATGGATATTATGATGATACTCCGGCAGCATAAACAGCATCAGCGCCAGAATCAGGCCGCAGAGTACCGCCAGCCATACCCGCTGTGAGCGCGAAGTAAAACCACTAAGTTGCCCCCATTCCCACGCTGCCAGCATACAGACAACCAGCGTAACAATGGCAAATCCCACCGGAGGCAATAGAAACAGCGCCGCGATGACAATGGGTATTAAAACAAAAGCAGAAATCAGGCGATACTTCAGCAAAAGCTACCCCCATCAGGCGTCGTCGCCACCAGGCTCGGTGCCACCGAAGCGACGCTCTCGATTGGCAAAGGCATGCAGCGCACCTTCAAAGTCTTGTTCGTCAAAATCGGGCCAAAGAACATCTGTAAAGTAAAGTTCGGCATAGGCAATTTGCCAAAGCAAAAAGTTACTAATGCGATGTTCTCCCCCTGTCCTAATTACTAAATCCACGGGAGAAAGTTCACTCATGCAGATTTGCTTGCTCAGCGCCTCTTCATCAATCTGGTCCGGCCGTAACAGCCCTTCCTGAACTTGTTCAGCCAAATGCTGAACGCCCTGGATAATATCCCACCGTCCACCGTAATTCGCCGCGATATTCAGCGTCAGGCCGGTGTTTTGTCCGGTTAGCGCTTCCGCTTTACGAATGCGTTCTTGCAGACGTGCATTAAAACGACTGGTATCACCAATGACGCGCAGGCGAACGTTGTGGCGGTGAAGGCTTTTTACTTCGCTGTCTAGCGCCCACACAAACAATTCCATCAACGCGCTTACTTCCTGCGCCGGTCGATTCCAGTTTTCACTGCTGAAAGCATAGAGCGTTAACGCATCAATGCCGTTATTGGCGGCAAAAGAAACGGCACGGCGCACAGATTTCGCCCCAGCTTTATGCCCAAAGGCTCGGATCTTCCCTTGTCTTTTCGCCCAGCGGCCATTGCCATCCATGATGATTGCTACATGGCGACAGCCATGTGCTGGCAAGTTTTCGCTCATTGGTTGATTCGCAGACAACATAACGCGTTTTTAGTCCCTGAAAGGATTTAACGGTACTCAGGAATACTGAAGCCTTTACGTAAAAAAGCCGTGTTCAACCACGGCTGCCCCAATCACGATAAGCCAAATACGTGCGATTGGGTGGCGCAGACTATATCACTGAAGCCCAACGCTAACAAATAGCATGACCACTAGTGGCTGGTTTATCACCAGCTTGCGAGGTGGGTCACCGCTTTTTGCGCCACTCCCCTTGCTTGCGCATCTACGGCCAGCACATCATCGACACTTTGCGGTTCGCGTAAATCCATCGTTTCAAGCACCCGCTGATTTAATTCGGCAATATCCGTGAAGCGGATCTGTTGCGCTAAAAACGCGGCCACCGCGATTTCATTGGCGGCATTAAGCGCCGTCGTTGCGGCCTGGCCTTGATCAAAAGCCTCCATTGCCAGTTTAAGGCAAGGGTAGCGTTGGTAATCAGGCGCATTAAACGTTAACGAACTTAATTTGCAAAAATCGAGCGGCTTCACACCAGAGACTACGCGGTTTGGCCACGCCATCGTATGTGCGATAGGCGTACGCATATCCGGTTCGCCTAATTGCGCTAACACGCTGCCGTCCAGATAACGCACCATCGAGTGAATCACCGATTGCGGATGAATCAATACCTCCATCTGCTTTGCAGAGGCATTAAACAACCATCGGGCTTCAATGTATTCCAGACCTTTATTCATCATGGTGGCGGAATCGACGGAAATTTTACGTCCCATCGACCAGTTCGGATGACGGCAAGCCTGATCGGGCGTCATTGCGCTCAGATCGGACAAGGGCGTGTCGCGAAAAGGGCCACCAGACCCGGTAAGCAATATGGAGGAGACCCCATTTTGCTCCAGATCAGCGTACCCCAGGTTCTGTTGAAAAGGTTGCGGTAAACTCTGAAAAATCGCGTTATGTTCGCTATCCACCGGCAACAAGCTGGCGCCGTTCTGTTTCACCGCCTCCATAAACAACCGCCCACAGGTGACTAACGACTCTTTATTCGCCAGTAAAACCGTTTTACCGGCGTCTATTGCCGCAAGCGTAGGCAACAAGCCCGCCGCGCCCACAATCGCCGCCATAACCTGATCGACGTCATCCAGCGCTGCCATTTCGCACGCCGCCTGCTGGCCACTTAACACTTCAGTGCGGCTCCCCTGCTCTGACAGCAGCCGTTTCACTTGACGTGCGCTCTCGTCATCATCCATCACCGCATAGCGGGGTGTGAATTCCAGACACTGTTCCACCATGCGCGAGACATTCTTCCCCGCCACCAGCGCAGTAACGCGGTAGTGTTCAGGATTATGGCGAACGACGTCGAGGGTGCTGCAACCAATGGAGCCGGTTGAGCCGAGAAGAGTTAATTGCTTCATGAGATGTCCGGAAATAGTGAAACCAGCAAAGCAAAACGCCGTCAGCAAAGCCATAAAGGCCTTCTGGACGGCGTTTTATCAGATTACGTCAGAAATCAGAACTGCATCAGTTCCGCTTCTTTGTCTGCCAGCGCCGCATCGACTTTTTTGATAGCAGCGTCAGTCAGCTTCTGAACATCGTCCTGAGAACGACGATCATCATCTTCACTGATCTCTTTTTCTTTCAGCAGGGCTTTCACTTTGTCGTTCGCATCACGACGTACGTTACGTACGGCGACACGCGCGCCTTCAGCTTCACCACGAACGACTTTGATCAGCTCTTTACGACGCTCTTCCGTCAGCGGAGGCAGCGGAACGCGGATATCAGTACCCGCAGAGCTTGGGTTCAGACCCAGGTCGGAGGCCATGATCGCTTTCTCAACGGCTGGACCCATAGAACGATCGAAGACGTTGATTTTCAGCGTACGGGTATCTTCTACCGTGACGCTCGCCAGCTGGCGCAGCGGAGTTGGCGTACCGTAGTATTCAACAACAATGCCATCCAGCAGGCTTGGGGAAGCACGACCGGTGCGCACTTTGCTGATTTGGTTTTTGAACGCTTCTACGCATTTGTCCATGCGCACTTCAGCATCTTTTCTGATATCGCTAATCACGTTACGGATCCTTGAAAACTTGTCTCAGGCAGACTATCCGCCAGCACGGCCTCACGGGCTGTGCTAAGTATAGTCGCGTTTAAATCATGACAGCGCCAAAGGCGCGTCCAGGTGAGAATTCACTACAAAGTAAAGCGGAATCTTACCTGTATTTGTCGCCGACGGAAATTATTCCGTGATCAAAGTGCCTTCTTTTTCGCCCATCACGACGCGACGCAGCGCGCCAGGCTTGTTCATGTTGAAGACACGAATCGGCAGTTTGTGGTCACGAGCCAGCGTGAAGGCGGCAAGATCCATTACTTTCAGCTCTTTATCCAGCACTTCGCTGTAAGTCAGCTGATCGTACATGGTAGCTGAAGGATCTTTTGCCGGATCGGCAGTAAACACGCCATCCACTTTGGTGGCTTTCAGCACCACATCGGCTTCGATTTCGATACCGCGCAGGCAGGCGGCGGAATCGGTAGTAAAGAACGGATTACCGGTACCGGCGGAGAGGATCACCACACGGTTGTTACGCAGCAGGCTAATCGCTTCTGCCCAGCTGTAATTGTCGCACACGCCATTCAGCGGAATCGCGGACATCAGGCGCGCGTTCACATAGGCGCGGTGCAGAGCGTCACGCATGGCCAGACCATTCATCACGGTAGCCAGCATTCCCATATGGTCGCCCACAACGCGGTTCATCCCCGCTTTCGCCAGACCAGCACCACGGAAAAGGTTACCACCGCCAATGACCACGCCAACCTGGATACCCAGTTCGACCAGTTCTTTGATTTCCTGTGCCATGCGGTCAAGGATGCTTGCGTCAATACCGAAGCCTTCTGATCCCTGCAGCGCTTCGCCACTCAGCTTAAGCAGAATGCGTTTGTACACGGGTTTTGCATTGGTAGCCATGTTTCTTTCCTGAGACTGTCAACGATTAAGATGGGGGTTAATTCTGGCGACATGTTAAGCCGCAAACCAGAACAGCGATACTAGAGCCAGTCTGATTTTATATGACGGGTGACAAAAAGAAGCCGCCCTCAGGCGGCTTCTTTTCGCTGATTAAGACTGCTTGGACATTGCAGCAACTTCTGCTGCGAAGTCAGTCTCAACTTTCTCAATGCCTTCGCCCACTTCGAAGCGGATGAAGCCAGTTACGTCAGCGTTGTGCTCTTTCAGCAGCTGAGCAACAGACTTGCTTGGGTCCATTACGAAAGGCTGACCAGTCAGAGAAACTTCGCCGGTGAATTTCTTCATGCGGCCTTCAACCATTTTCTCTGCGATCTCTTTTGGCTTACCAGACTGCATCGCGATGTCCAGCTGAACCTGGTACTCTTTCTCTACCACTTCAGCAGACACGTCTTCTGGCTTAACGAATTCTGGTTTGCTTGCAGCGATGTGCATTGCCAGCTGTTTAACCAGCTCTTCGTCAGCGCCTGTAGCCGCAACCAGAACACCGATACGTGCGCCGTGCTGGTAAGAACCCAGTACTTCGCCTTCCAGAGAAGAAACGCGACGGATGTTGATGTTCTCACCGATTTTAGCAACCAGCGCAACACGCTCTTCTTCGAACTGAGCTTTCAGCACTTCAACGTCAGTGATTTTGCCAGCAACAGCTGCGTCCAGTACTTTGTTCGCAAATGCCTGGAAACCGCCATCTTTAGCAACGAAGTCAGTCTGGCAGTTAACTTCCAGAATGATGCCGTAGGTGCCGTCGATTTTGGTGATGATCACGCCGTCAGCAGCAACGTTGCCTGCTTTTTTAGCTGCTTTGATCGCACCGGATTTACGCATGTTTTCGATTGCCAGCTCGATGTCGCCGTTCGCTTCAGTCAGCGCTTTTTTGCAATCCATCATGCCTGCGCCAGTACGCTCACGCAGCTCTTTTACCAGGGATGCGGTAATTTCAGCCATTCTTAAATCCTCGGGAGATGTGAACTGCCCGGCCGGAGGCCAAACAGTATAAATTGAAAAAAGGGGCCGGTAATGGGCCCCTATTCATACACGGTACTAATAAGGGGTAAAACCTTATTATTCAGCTTCTACGAAGCTTTCTTCCGCCTGAGAAGCCAGATCCTGGGAACGGCCTTCACGAACGGTAGTAGCTACAGCGCTCAGGTACAGGCTAACAGCACGGATTGCGTCGTCGTTACCCGGGATAACGAAGTCAACACCGTCCGGATCGGAGTTGGTATCAACGATAGCGAATACCGGGATACCCAGGTTGTTAGCTTCTTTGATTGCGATGTGCTCGTGGTCTGCATCGATTACGAACAGCGCGTCTGGCAGGCCGCCCATATCTTTGATACCGCCCAGGCTGTTTTCCAGCTTGTCCAGTTCACGAGTGCGCATCAGCGCTTCTTTCTTAGTCAGCTTGTCGAAAGTACCGTCCTGAGACTGAGTTTCCAGATCTTTCAGGCGTTTGATTGACTGACGAACGGTTTTCCAGTTGGTCAGCATGCCGCCCAACCAGCGATGGTTCACGAAGAACTGGTCGCAGCTGTTAGCAGCATCTTTCACAGCTTCGCTTGCAGCGCGCTTAGTACCAACGAACAGAATCTTACCTTTACGGGAAGCAATCTTGTTCAGCTCAGCCAGGGCTTCGTTGAACATTGGTACAGTTTTCTCAAGGTTGATGATGTGAACTTTGTTACGTGCGCCGAAGATGAAAGGCTTCATTTTCGGGTTCCAGTAACGGGTCTGGTGACCGAAGTGAACACCAGCCTTGAGCATGTCGCGCATGGAAACAGTTGCCATGTTTAAAACCTCTATATTAAAAGTTGGGGTTATGCCTCCACGTATCCCATATTACCGACCCCAAAGGGCACCCCGGAATATGTGCCGATACGTGTGTGTTATTACACAAAGTGAGATTTGTCGCTTCCGTCCACCCTGTGTATCTGAGATGGATCGGAAGTCCGGCGCGCTTTATACCACAAAACGCCACCAGAAACCAACTGTTGTTGGCCGTGCGTGCTGCTTCTGATTCTCAATTTGGCAGGCAGTACGCCTGACTGATACCATTGACAGCACTCAGACTAGTATTGTCGAAAAAATCGACACCGATGGACAGATTACATGGCTATCTCTATTAAGACACCTGAAGAAATTGAAAAGATGCGCGTTGCCGGTCGTCTGGCCGCCGAAGTGCTGGAAATGATCGAGCCGTTCGTCAAACCGGGCGTGAGCACCGGCGAACTGGACCGTATCTGTAATGATTATATCGTGAACGAGCAGCACGCGGTCTCCGCCTGCCTCGGCTATCACGGTTTCCCGAAATCCGTCTGCATCTCTATTAATGAAGTGGTGTGTCACGGTATTCCGGACGACGAAAAACTGCTGAAAGATGGCGACATCGTCAATATCGATGTGACCGTGATTAAAGACGAGTACCACGGTGACACCTCAAAAATGTTCATCGTCGGTAAGCCGACGATTCAGGGCGAACGCCTGTGCCGTATTACCCAGGAGAGCCTCTACCTGGCGCTGAAAATGGTGAAGCCTGGTATTCGCCTGCGCACTATCGGTGCGGCCATTCAGAAATTCGTTGAAGCGGAAGGTTTCTCTGTGGTTCGCGAGTATTGCGGTCACGGTATTGGCCGCGTCTTCCACGAAGAGCCGCAGGTGCTGCATTACGATGCTGACGACGGCGGCGTGGTGCTGCAAAAAGGGATGACGTTTACCATTGAGCCGATGGTTAACGCCGGTGACTACCGTATCCGCACCATGAAAGATGGCTGGACGGTGAAAACCAAAGACAGAAGCTTGTCTGCGCAGTACGAGCATACTATTGTGGTGACAGATAACGGCTGCGAAATAATGACGTTACGCAAGGATGACACCATCCCGGCGATACTCTCGCACAACGAATGATAAGAAGCCGGCAAATGCCGGCTTTTTTAATGGCTATCATATTTTCTTATGGGTGGCGCGCTATGAGTAACCTTTTACCCGAACAGTATGCCAACACGGCACTCCCCACCCTGCCCGGCCAGCCGGATAACCCCGGCGTCTGGCCGAAGACAGATCTCACCTGTGCCGACATTAAAGCGCATATCGACACATTCCAGCACTGGCTGGGTGAAGCGTTCGACAGCGGGATCTCTGCCGAATCACTCATCGAAGCGCGCACTGAATTTATTGATCAGCTGTTACAGCGCCTGTGGATTGATTATGGCTTTGGCCAAATCAGCGATGTGGCGCTGGTCGCGGTGGGCGGTTACGGCCGCGGCGAACTGCACCCCCTGTCGGATATCGACCTGTTAATCCTGAGCCGTAAAAAGCTGCCCGACGATCAGGCGCAAAAAATTGGTGAGCTGTTGACGCTGCTGTGGGACGTGAAGCTGGAAGTGGGCCACAGCGTGCGCACCCTGGAAGAGTGTCTGCTCGAGGGCTTAGCGGATCTTACCGTCGCCACCAACCTGATTGAGACTCGCCTCCTGATCGGCGACGTCGCGCTATTTCTGGAGCTGCAAAAACACATTTTCAGCGACGGATTCTGGCCTTCAGAAAAATTCTTTGCCGCCAAGGTCGACGAACAGCAGGTACGTCACCAGCGTTATCACGGCACCAGTTATAACCTGGAGCCGGATATTAAAAGCAGCCCCGGCGGCCTGCGCGATATCCACACCCTGCAATGGGTCGCTCGTCGCCATTTCGGGGCCACCTCGCTCGATGAGATGGTCGGCTTTGGTTTTTTAACTCCCGCCGAACGTATTGAGCTGAATGAGTGTCTGCACCTGCTTTGGCGTATCCGCTTCGCGCTGCATCTGGAAATCACACGCTACGATAACCGCCTGCTGTTCGACAGGCAGCTTAGCGTCGCCCAGCGCCTGAACTATAGCGGCGAAGGGAACGAGCCGGTAGAACAGATGATGAAAGACTTCTACCGCGTCACCCGTCGCGTCACCGAGCTGAATCAAATGCTGCTCCAGCTGTTTGATGAAGCCATTCTGGCGCTCACCGCCGATGAAAAACCGCGCCCCATTGACGACGATTTCCAGCTGCGCGGCACGCTTATCGACCTGCGCGACGAAACGCTTTTTATCCGTGAGCCAGAGGCGATCCTGCGGATGTTTTATACCATGGTGCGTAACAGCACGATTACCGGGATCTACTCTACGACTCTGCGCCATCTGCGCCACGCTCGCCGTCACCTTCGCCAGCCGCTGTGCTACATTCCGGAAGCCCGCTCGCTGTTTCTTAGCATGCTTCGCCATCCGGGTGCCGTGAAACGCGGGCTACTGCCCATGCACCGCCACAGCGTGCTCTGGGCCTATATGCCCCAGTGGTCACATATTGTCGGACAAATGCAATTCGATCTTTTCCATGCCTACACCGTGGATGAACACACCATTCGCGTATTGCTGAAGCTGGAAAGCTTCGCCCGGGAAGAGACCCGGAGCCAGCATCCGCTCTGCGTAGAGCTCTGGCCGCGCCTGAACCATCCGGAACTGATCCTTATTGCCGCCCTGTTCCATGATATTGCCAAAGGCCGGGGCGGAGACCACTCCGTGCTGGGTGCGCAGGACATACTGAAATTCGCCGAGCTTCACGGACTGAATTCACGCGAAACGCAGCTGGTCGCCTGGCTGGTTCGTCATCACCTGTTGATGTCGGTCACCGCGCAACGGCGAGATATCCAGGATCCGGAGGTGATCAAGCAGTTTGCCGAAGAGGTACAGACTGAGAATCGTCTGCGCTTCCTGGTGTGCCTGACGGTAGCTGATATCTGCGCTACCAACGAATCTTTATGGAATAGCTGGAAGCAGAGTTTGCTTCGCGAGCTCTACTTTGCCACGGAGAAACAGCTACGACGCGGGATGCAGAATACGCCAGACATGCGTGAACGCGTGCGCCACCATCAGCTACAGGCGTTGGCGTTATTGCGCATGGAGAGTATTAATGAAGAGGCGCTGCACCAGATCTGGGCGCGTTGTCGCGCTAATTACTTTGTGCGTCATACGCCAAATCAGCTGGCATGGCACGCGCGACATCTGTTGAAGCACGACCTCACCAAACCGCTCATTCTGCTTAGCCCACAGGCCACGCGCGGCGGAACGGAGATCTTTATCTGGAGCCCGGACAGGCCTTACCTGTTCGCTGCGGTCTGTGCCGAGCTGGACAGACGTAATTTGAGCGTGCACGACGCACAGATTTTTACCACCCGCGACGGTATGGCGATGGACACCTTTATCGTGCTGGAGCCGGACGGCAGCCCGCTGGCGTCAGACCGACACGAACCGATCCGCTTCGGACTGGAGCAGGCGATCACCCAGAGCAGTTGGCAGCCGCCGCAGCCGCGTCGCCAGCCGGCTAAACTGCGTCACTTTACCGTGGACACCGAGGTTAATTTCCTGCCAACCCATACCGATCGCAAATCCTTTATGGAGCTCATTGCGCTGGATCAGCCAGGGCTGTTGGCACGGGTCGGGCAGATCTTTGCCGACCTCGGTATTTCGCTCCACGGTGCCAGAATTACGACAATCGGTGAGCGAGTAGAAGATTTATTTATAATCGCCACCGCCGACCGGCGTGGCCTTAATAATGACCTGCAACTTGAAGTGCAACAACGGTTGACAGCAGCCCTCAATCCAAACGATAAAGGGTGACGTATTTTTTAGTGAAATGGAAAGAGTAAACAATGCAGCAGTTACAGAACATTATTGAGTCCGCCTTTGAGCGTCGCGCCGAGATCACTCCGGCAAATGTGGATACCGTAACCCGCGAAGCGGTTAACCAGGTGATTTCTTTGCTGGATTCCGGCGCGCTGCGTGTGGCAGAAAAAATCGACGGTCAGTGGGTCACTCACCAGTGGCTGAAGAAAGCCGTGCTGCTCTCTTTCCGTATTAACGATAATCAGGTTATTGATGGCGCAGAAAGCCGCTACTTCGATAAAGTCCCGATGAAATTCGCCGATTACGACGAGGCGCGCTTCCAGAAAGAGGGTTTCCGCGTAGTGCCGCCAGCCGCTGTTCGCCAGGGCGCCTTTATCGCACGTAACACTGTACTGATGCCGTCCTATGTGAACATCGGTGCGTACGTTGACGAAGGCACCATGGTTGATACCTGGGCGACCGTGGGCTCTTGCGCCCAGATCGGTAAAAACGTTCACCTTTCTGGTGGCGTAGGCATCGGTGGCGTTCTGGAGCCGCTGCAGGCTAACCCAACCATCATCGAAGATAACTGCTTCATCGGCGCACGCTCCGAAGTGGTTGAAGGCGTGATCGTTGAAGAAGGCTCGGTGATCTCCATGGGCGTTTACATCGGCCAGAGCACCCGTATTTACGATCGTGAAACCGGCGAAGTGCACTACGGCCGTGTACCAGCGGGCTCCGTAGTGGTCTCCGGCAACCTGCCTTCGAAAGATGGCAAATACAGCCTGTACTGCGCGGTGATCGTGAAGAAAGTCGATGCGAAAACCCGTGGCAAAGTCGGCATTAACGAACTGCTGCGTACCATCGATTAATCAGGTATAACAAAAAGCGGGGGCTACCCCGCTTTTTTTGTATCTGCTGGTGGCGAGAATAGATTTTTTCGTTAATTATTCATAGGTTATGTTGAGATCAAGGGTACCGCTATGTACGATAATCTAAAAAGTCTGGGCATTACCAATCCTGATGAAATTGATCGTTACAGCCTCCGGCAGGAAGCCAACAACGATATCCTGAAAATCTATTTCCACAAGGATAAGGGCGAATTCTTCGCCAAGAGCGTGAAGTTCAAATACCCACGTCAACGTAAAACCGTTGTGGCGGATGGCGTTGGTCAGGGTTATAAAGAAGTGCAGGAGATCAGCCCGAATCTGCGCTATGTGATCGATGAACTCGATCAGATTTGCCAGCGCGATCGCACCGAAGTCGATCTCAAGCGTAAGATCCTCGACGATCTTCGCCACCTGGAGAGCGTGGTCACCAACAAGATCAGTGAAATCGAAGCGGATCTTGAGAAGCTGACCCGTAATAAATAATACCGGGTGCGGTCAAACCTTTAAAACGGCAACCTGGTTGCCGTTTTGCTTTGCGTTATCTCTGCTCATCCAGCTGCAATGCCACATACAGCAACAGTCTGTCGTCAAAATTCCCCAGGTCTAGTCCCGTCAGCTCCGAGATACGGTTAAGACGGTACTCCAGCGTATTACGGTGAATAAACAACGCCCGCGAAGTCGCCAGCGGTTGCACGTTGTGACGGAACCATGCCTGTAACGTACGGCGCAAAAGCCCATTGTTGTCCATCGCCTTCAGACGCGTCAGCGGGCGGGCCAGTTCATTCGCCTGCCAGCCCCCGCGCAGACTGTCGAGCAGTACCGGTAGCATCAAATCCTGGTAGAAATAGCTGCGGCTCTCGGGCACCCGCTGTTTCCCAACCATCATGGTAGTCCGCGCAGTACGCCAGGAGCGGGCAATGCTGCCCGGGCCGGTGAAGTAGTTTCCCAGCGCCACGCGAAAACGCAGTTGCCCGTTCTCTTTCATACGGGCAATAAGCTGCTCAACCCGACGACGATGATCTTCGGCATCCCAGCGTCCAAACTGATTGAGCGCCGGTTTTAACACCACCATCTCTGTTAACGAAACAATCGCGACGAGGTTGTTGCGCTCTGGCGTCGCCAGCGCGTTTTGCAGTTGCTGCAATTCAACCATGGCACTGTCTACGCCCAGCTGACCGCTGTCGACCTCAATCACCGCGACCACGCGCGGTTGATTCAGATCGATACCCAGACGCTGGGCCCATTCGGTTAGCGCCGGGGTGTGTTCTTCAGCCTGAATCAGGTTCATCACCAGTTCTTCACGCAGACGACTATCCTGAGCCAGCAGGTGCATCAGGCGGGATTGTTCCAGCATCATCTCGGCGGTCATGCACACCAGCTCGCCATACTTGCGCAATGACTCGGGCTCCCCGGTCAGCCCGATAACGCCAACAATTTCGCCTTCCAGACGCAGCGGCAGGTTAATACCCTGTCTCACGCCGTGCAGATGGCGGGCCACCGCATCGTCGATGTCCACCACGCGCCCCTGAGAAAGCACCAGCAGTGCGCCTTCGTGCAATTCCCCAATACGCTCACGATCGCCGCTGCCTATGATCCGCCCGCGGGCATCCATAACGTTGATGTTCGTATCAATAATGCGCATCGTTCGTGCCACGATATCCTGCGCCATTTTGGTATCAAGATGCCAGCCAGCCATGTCGTCCTCCTCTGAGCAGAGCTCAAGCATAGGGAAGTTCAACCGGGGCTGCATTGTGCGAATGCACAAAAACGGGGGGAGATGTATGGACTTGTGGAAAGGGTCACAGAAAGAGGAAAAGCCCCTGCATCACCGGACGCAGGGGCTTTGGAGATTACTGCATTAACAAATAGAGAGAGGTGTCGCCACGCTGGATATTCAGCGCCAGCACCGAAGGCTTGCTGTCGAGAATTTTGCGCAACTCAGCGATGTTTTTCACCGGCTGCTGGTTAGCGCCCATAATCACGTCACCTTTCTTCAGGCCAATGCGCGCAGCCGGAGAGTTGGCTTTCACGTTACTCACCACCACGCCTTTATCTTGCCCTTTATTGCTCATCTCAGCGCCTTCGATGCCGCTGAAGATAGAGCTGGAATCGACCTGGCTCTGGCTGCTCTGCTGCAGTTCCAGGGTCACGTTGACCGGCTTACCTTCACGCAACAGGCCCAGCGAGACTTTACTGCCAACTGGCATAGAGCCCACTTCCGCACGCAGCGCGGCAAAGCTGCTTACTGGCTTGCCGTTCAGGGTAGTAATAACGTCACCCGCTTTAATACCGGCTTTCGCAGCGGTGGAGTTCGGCATCACCTGGCTGACAAAGGCACCGCGCTGAGCATCGACTTTCATCGCTTTCGCCAGTTCCGAGTTCAGCTCAGTCCCCATAATCCCCAGTTCGCCGCGTTTCACCTGGCCAAACTCAACCATCTGACTGGTCAGGTTTTTAACCATGTTGCTCGGAATAGCAAAGCCGATACCGATATTGCCGCCGTCCGGGGCCAGAATCGCGGTGTTGATACCGATCAGTTCACCATTCAGATTGACCAGCGCACCGCCGGAGTTACCGCGGTTAATCGCCGCATCGGTCTGGATGAAGTTTTCATAGTTTTCTGCATTCAGGCCGCTACGACCCAGCGCGGAGACAATACCGGAGGTGACTGTCTCGCCAAGGCCGAACGGGTTACCGATGGCTACCGTATAGTCACCCACCCGCAGAGCATCGGAATCGGCAAGCTTAATCGCCGTCAGGTTTTTCGGATCCTGAATCTGGATCAGGGCGATATCGGAGCGCGGGTCTTTACCCACCACTTTGGCGTCAAACTTACGGCCATCGCTCATCTGCACTTTAATGCTGTTGGCGTTATCCACCACGTGGTTGTTCGTCACGACGTAGCCTTTAGCCGCATCGATGATGACACCGGAACCCAGTGCCATGAATTTTTGCTGCGGCGCTGCGCCGTCACCGCCGCCCTGACCGCCCTGGCAGAATGGCGAACTCTGGAACGGCGAACCGTCCTGACAGAACGGCGAGTTGTCGCCGAAGAATTGCTGGAAGTTACGCGGCATACGCGGGGTGTTTACCGCGGTGCTGCCTTCAACGTTAATGCTCACCACCGATGGCATCACCTTTTCCAGCATCGGTGCCAGGCTTGGCATCTGCTGGGCGGTGGTTGCCGAAGCGGTCTCTGCAGCTGATGCAGAAAGTGGAGACAACGCCAATCCTAAACTCAACGCTAATGCACTCATTGCTAATGTGGTTTTTTTCATCTTTCTCAATCTCGATTTGCCAGTAACGCACAATTGCTGTGTACATGAGATTCGTTTTATAGCGCGAAGTTCCAGTATTACGATCTCAGGAAAAGTAAAAATTTATTGGCCATCTTTACAAAACTCACGCTTTATTCAACCGCCATTAAACGGCGATATTCATCCCAGGCATATAGGTCTGTCATGCCGCTGATATAATCCTGAATCAGGCGACAACGATAATAGTATTCATATACTGGCCAGTCTAACGCCTGTCGATCATATTTCCCGACGGACTCAATGTAGGCCAGTCGATGACGGGTGGAGAGTTTCTGAAATAAACGTGATTCGATAGGTAAACGTCGTACCCGCTCTTTTTCTACCAGCTCGGTAAACTCATCGGTCGATAATTGCAATAAGGGACGATAGATCTCCAGCAAACCGCTAATAACGCGGTATCCCTGTAATTCGAGCTGTTCAACATCCGGGTGACTAAATACATGGCGAAGTGCAACATTTTTATACAAATCAAGTAATTGACTAAAATCACTGCCATCTTCAAGCAGAGCCTGATTAAAGTCGCCGCGATAAATCATCGGCAAATTATCAATAAAGCGGTTTGCCGCATAGGGCACCAGCTTATTAAGCGTATTGACGCGCAAATACATAAAGAATTGATCTTCAGCGCTGCGCCGCAGGGAATTCGCGCGCGATTTCTCCCAAGCATTTTCTACAACCTGAGAAAATAGCGATCCTTTTTCATGCGTCCCCCAGGCGTCATAAAGATGCTGATAAAGCTCCTCTACGCTGAAGATTCTTTTTTCAACCGCATCCTCCAGGTCGGCCACGCAGTAGGAGATATCGTCCGCAGCCTCCATAATCCAGGTCAATGGAAAACGACCATGAGGCGTCAGCGACAACTCTTTACGCAACCGTTCGATATAGGCCTCTTCCGAGAGGTAATAGCCAGGCTTTTTCATCAAATAATGATGGCTGGCAGGAGGTTCTCCTTGCCACCAGGCTGGACGCGTATATTTTAAAATACAGCCCACCTGGGCCCAGGTGAGGTTCATGCGCATCAGAGAGTGCACCAGGCGTATCCCCTGCGCGTTACCCTCAAAATGACAGAGATCCTGACGTACCTTGCGCCGCAGTTCATTCAGCGCCTCTTCGCCCTCCCGCAGGCGCAGGTCGCGCACAATACAGCGATCCTCGCTCAGCGGTTGGCTGGCGGCATCCGACGGGAACAAACGCTGGCGGAACCAGTCGTTGATAGCGGCCTCACCAAAATGGCCAAACGGCGGGTTACCGATATCGTGCATCAGACAGGCCATCTCAACGATGCTTTCGAACGGCCCCGTCAGTTCATCCAGACCGTAGGCCTCCAGCAGACGCTGCTCTTTGAGGCGGCTTAACACCTCTTTCGCGATGTAGCGGCCAACCTGCTGGACCTCCATCGAATGGGTGAGACGTGTACGCACGGCAGCGTTACGTTCGAGGGGAAAAACCTGCGTTTTTTGTTGCAGTCGGCGGATTGCCGCTGAGTTGATAATGCGCCCGCGATCGCTTTCGAAGATCCGCAGGATCTCATGTTCGCTTTTATGACCTTGCGGCGAGCGGTAACGCCGATGCCAGTTAATTTTGTTGCGAAAATCGATATGTGACATGTGCTCTCCCGCGCGGAAAATGCGTTTCCCCTGAAGCGCATGATAGACTATGCCTCTAATCATGGCACATCGCGAGTAAATCTATGAAAATCGGTATTATTGGAGCAATGGAAGAAGAAGTTACGCTGCTGCGTGACAAAATTGAGAACAGTCAGACCCTCACCCTGGGCGGCTGCGAGATCTATACCGGCCTGCTGAACGGAACTGAAGTTGCTCTGCTGAAATCCGGTATTGGTAAAGTGGCGGCCGCGCTGGGCACAACGCTGCTGTTAGAGTGCTGCAAGCCGGACGTGATTATCAATACTGGCTCCGCTGGCGGCCTGGCGCCGACTCTGAAAGTGGGCGATATCGTCGTCTCTGATGAAGCGCGTTATCACGATGCCGACGTCACCGCCTTTGGTTACGAGCTGGGTCAACTCCCTGGCTGCCCGGCAGGCTTCAAGGCCGATGAGAAGCTGGTTACCGCAGCAGAAAACTGCATCGCTGAGCTGAACCTGAACGCGGTACGTGGCCTGATTGTCAGCGGCGATGCCTTCATCAACGGCTCCGTCTCCCTGGCGAAGATCCGCCATAACTTCCCACAGGCGATTGCCGTGGAGATGGAAGCGACCGCTATTGCCCATGTTTGTCATAACTTTAAGGTGCCGTTTGTGGTGGTTCGCGCCATCTCCGACGTGGCCGATCAGCAATCTCACCTGAGTTTCGATGAGTTCCTCGTCGTGGCGGCTAAGCAGTCCAGCCTGATGGTTGAGACCCTGGTGCAGAAACTGGCGCGTGGTTAAGTCGCTATACAGGGCGCTGTTCGCCCTGCTTCTGCTCACACCGGCGTGGCTAAATGCTGCGCCGCGTGTTATTACCCTCTCCCCTGCCAATACCGAGCTGGCCTTTGCCGCTGGCATCACGCCGGTTGGCGTGAGTAGCTATTCCGACTATCCGCCCGCCGCGAAAACTATCGAGCAGGTTGCTACCTGGCAGGGGATGAACGTCGAACGCATTGTGGCGCTAAAACCGGATCTGGTGCTGGCCTGGCGCGGAGGGAATGCCGAGAGGCAGATCAATCAACTCTCCTCCCTGGGCATTAAGGTCGTCTGGGTTGACGCCATCAGTATCGAACAGGTCGCGCAAGCGATTCGCGATCTCGCCCCCTACAGTCCAGCGCCGCAAAAAGCGGAACGCGCAGCCCAACAAATGCTGGATGACTATCAGGCGTTAAAAGCGAAATACAACACGCCATCGCGCAAACGCGTCTTCTTACAGTTCGGCAGCCAGCCCCTGTTTACCACGGGTGCCGGATCACTGCAGCACCAGGTTCTGGAGCTGTGTGGCGGGGAGAATATCTTCGCTGAAAGCCGGGTGCCCTGGCCGCAGGTAAGCCGCGAACAAGTGTTGATGCGCCATCCTCAGGCGATTGTCGTTGCCGGCGGGGCAGGCGAAATTCCCAAAATCGAGCAATACTGGCATAGCCAGCTAAAAATACCCGTGATTCCACTCACCAGCGACTGGTTTGAGCGTGCAGGCCCGCGTATTATCCTCGCCGCAAAACAACTCTGTTCTGCGCTGGCGCAGAGTCATTAATCACTTTCGGGGATTTAACGATGCTCGTTTACTGGCTGGATATTCTCGGTACAGCCGTTTTTGCGATTTCCGGCGTTCTGCTGGCCGGTAAATTACGCATGGACCCGTTTGGCGTTCTGGTGTTAGGGGTGGTCACAGCCGTGGGCGGTGGCACTATCCGCGATATGGCGCTCGATCATGGCCCTGTGTTCTGGGTGAAAGATCCTACCGATCTGGTCGTAGCGATGGTTACCTGCCTGCTTACCATCGTACTGGTGCGTCAGCCGCGACGTCTACCGAAGTGGATTCTGCCCGTGCTGGATGCCGTGGGGCTGGCGGTCTTCGTCGGCATTGGCGTGAACAAAGCCTTTATGGCAGGAACCGGTCCGATGGTCGCTATCTGCATGGGTGTATTGACCGGAGTCGGTGGCGGGATTATTCGCGATATTCTGGCCCGCGAGGTGCCCATGATTTTGCGCACTGAAATTTACGCCACAGCCTGTATCGTTGGCGGCATCGTTCACGCCACCGCCTGGTATACCTTCGGCATGCCGCTTGAAAGCGCTGCCATGCTAGGGATGGTGGTCACCTTGACCATTCGTCTGGCGGCTATTCGCTGGCACCTGAAGCTACCTACTTTTGCGCTGGACGAAAACGGGCGCTGAAAAGCAAAACGGCAACCCAGGGGTTGCCGTTTTTGTCTTCTGCACCCTGCAATTTTAGATGCTGAAGGAGGAGCCGCACCCGCAGGTGCTCTTGGCATTCGGGTTAGTTACCACGAAACGGGAACCTTCCAGGCCTTCGGTGTAGTCCACCGCGCCACCCACCAGATATTGCAGGCTCATCGGGTCGACCACCAGGGCCACGCCCTGCTTCTCAATGGTCATATCGCCATCGTTAATCTGATCGTCAAAGGTAAATCCATACTGGAAGCCGCTACAACCGCCACCGGTAATATAAACACGCAATTTCAGCGCCGGGTTATCTTCGTCGGCGATCAGGTCTTTTACTTTTTTAGCTGCTGCTTCAGTAAATTGCAGCGGCAGCGCGATGTCATCACTCATTTTATGCTCCCATGAATACTGCTATCGGGTTAAAAATCACCCAATTCTTGTTGTCATTATCTAATACCCTGGTATAGCAATCAAGTATTCTGCTCTGCCTCTTGCTTCGCCAGTGTGCGCGCAAGAATGGTGGAGTATAGCGGTTTACCGCCCAGGAATTGGGCTAATAGTGTCGCGCCGAGGCAGGTAATGATCATTGGCAAAATGAGCTGATAGTTGTCGGTCATCTCCAGCACCAGCACAATGCCGGTCAGAGGTGCGCGTAAAGAGGCCGCCAGCAACGCCCCCATTCCGGCAATGGCAAAGGTCCCGGCATCAAGGTGATACGCCGGAAATCCAGCCGCAGCGGCCATGCCAAAGGCGGTACCCAACAGCGTGCCCAGCGCCAGCATGGGCGCAAAAATTCCGCCAGGCGCGCCTGACGAAAAACATAACACCGTGGTAATGACGCGGGAGAGAAACATAAACAGCAGCAGGCCGATGCTGAAATTACCGGCGGCCGCAATCGGGATTAAGCCAAAACCGCCACCTGCAGCATTCGGTTCGATAAACCCCAGGATACCGCATATCCCCCCGAGCAGGCCGCCAACCAGCACCCATTTGGTAGTGTTTCCGCCATGGATACGCTGGAACATATCCTGCGCCCGCAATATCAGCGTATTAAAAAGCGGCCCGACGATGCCAAAAATCATCCCCAACACCAGATAGAGCCACAGCGTATTCACCGGCGCGTTGGTCAGCTTGCCCACCTCTATCACCGCCCCTTCGCCATTGAAGATACGAAAGACGATGCTCGACATAATCACGCCGGTAAAGACCGCCTTAATGGAGATCAGGTTGTAACGAAACTGGGCGCGCATCTCTTCAATGATAAATAAGATGCCTGCCAGCGGCGCATTAAACGCGGCGCTAAGGCCTGCCGCAGCCCCGGTAGCCAACAGGGTATGACGTGCTTCCGGGCTACGCATGCGAAAAATATCACCCACCATGCGCCCCACGTTCCCGCCCAGTTGAACCGTGGGCCCTTCTCGCCCAAGCACCATACCGGCACCGAGCGTTCCCATACCGCCGATAAACTTGACGGGCAGTACGCGCCACCAGCGCACCGGGCGCAGCTCTTCGAGCGCGCCTTCAATCTCCGGAATGCCCGATCCCCCCGCTTCAGGGGCAAACTTACGCACCAGGAAATAGCCTGTCGCCGCCAGAAGCGCGGACAGCCCAAAGGCCAGGCCCCACACCAGCCAACTGCGATCGGCATAGCTTGCAACGGTGCCAATACGCCAGTTCAGCACTATGTTGACCGCTTTTTCGAAAGCGACGCCGACGAACCCTGCCAGGGTTCCCACCACCGCAGCGGCAAGCAGGATCGCCAAAGGCGTTTTATCACGGTTAAGCAAGCGGCGTATGCTGATACGCTGCCGGGCACGTGCCAGTTGCTGTTGTTCAAAAGAGGGAGTATCTGTTTTCATGGTCTGTTCTTATTGATCATACAAATAGCCGGAGGGATTCTACCAGACGTATCCCGTCTGGCCTGCAAAAGTGCTGAATAAAATCGCAAATGAATGTGGCTAAAATGTTTACCCCAATCATTCGGGCGACCGGGCAAAAATGCAGGAACGAGCCGGGTAGTCAGGCCAACGCACAAGCAACTTGAGGTATCACGGGTATATAACCTTCTGCGAATCACTTAGAATAGTGTGCTTAATCATTTTATACGAACCAGGAACGACGCCATGAGCAAGTCAGAAACGCTTTACAGCGCTGCCCGCGAACTTATCCCGGGTGGTGTTAACTCCCCAGTACGCGCTTTTACCGGCGTAGGCGGTACGCCGCTGTTTATTGAACGTGCGGACGGCGCATACCTGTACGATGTGGATGGTAAAGCCTATATCGACTACGTCGGCTCGTGGGGCCCGATGGTGCTGGGACACAACCACCCGACCATTCGCAACGCGGTGATTGAAGCTGCCCAGCGCGGCTTAAGCTTCGGCGCCCCGACCGAAATGGAGGTCAAAATGGCCGCCCTGGTCACCGAGCTAGTTCCGACCATGGATATGGTGCGGATGGTGAACTCTGGTACCGAAGCGACCATGAGCGCAATCCGCCTGGCGCGTGGCTTTACTGGTCGCGACAAGATCATCAAATTTGAAGGTTGTTACCACGGCCACGCTGACTGCCTGCTGGTCAAAGCCGGTTCCGGTGCCCTGACTCTCGGTCAGCCGAACTCGCCGGGCGTTCCGGCGGATTTCGCGAAGCATACCCTGACCTGCACCTATAACGATCTCGACTCCGTGCGCGCGGCCTTTGAGCAATACCCGCAGGAGATCGCCTGTATCATCGTAGAGCCTGTTGCCGGCAATATGAACTGTATTCCACCGCAGCCTGAATTCCTGCCTGGCCTGCGTGCCCTGTGCGACGAGTTTAATGCCCTGCTGATCATCGATGAAGTGATGACCGGTTTCCGTGTCGCATTAGCGGGTGCCCAGTCTTACTACAACGTGGTGCCAGACCTGACCTGCCTCGGTAAAATCATCGGCGGCGGTATGCCGGTAGGGGCCTTTGGTGGTCGTAAAGAGGTGATGGATGCGCTGGCGCCTACCGGGCCGGTCTACCAGGCGGGCACGCTTTCCGGCAACCCGATTGCGATGGCGGCGGGCTTTGCCTGCCTGACCGAAGTGGCCCAGCCGGGTGTTCATGAGACCCTGAGCGACCTGACCACGCAGTTGGCAAACGGCCTGCTGGAAGCGGCACAAGAAGCCGGTATTCCGCTGGTGGTAAACCATGTGGGCGGCATGTTCGGCCTCTTCTTTACCGATGCCGCAACCGTGACCTGCTATCAGGATGTTGTGAAGTGCGACGTGGAGCGTTTCAAACGTTTCTTCCACCTGATGCTGGAAGAGGGTGTCTACCTGGCGCCGTCGGCGTTTGAGGCGGGCTTTATGTCAGTTGCGCATAGCGTTGAGGATATCAATAACACCATTGATGCCGCGCGCAGAGTGTTCGCGAAGCTCTAAGGGCCTGATGCCCTCACCCTGGCCCTCTCCCACGGGGAGAGGGTACAAATACTAAAAACGGCAACCAGAGGTTGCCGTTTTGCTTTGACCCGGTGCGGTCTGATGCCCTCACCCTGGCCCTCTCCCACGGGGAGAGGGTACAAACACTAAAAACGGCAACCTGAGGTTGCCGTTTTGCTTTTACCCGGTGCGGTCTGATGCCCTCACCCTGGCCCTCTCCCACGGGGAGAGGGTACAAACACTAAAAACGACAACCAGAGGTTGCCGTTTTGCTTTTATCACCTGCTCTGCTTTCTCAGCAGCCAGATAAAGTACGGCGCGCCGATAAAGGTCGACAGCAGACCCGCCGGGATCTGATAAGGGAAAAGCACCATTCGCCCGCACCAGTCCGCGAACACCAGCAAAATACCCCCCGTCAGCGCCGACATCACAATGTGCGGCATCGTACGACGAAAACCCAGCATACGGGCAATGTGCGGCGCCATCAGGCCGATAAAGCTTAACGGGCCGATGGTCATGGTCGCCGTGGCGGTCAGGCACGCCGCCAGTAAGAGTAAGCCCACGCGAGACGGCGTCAGCGCTATGCCTACCGCCCGGGCGGTGTCGCCCCCCAGCGGCAGCACCGTTAGCCAGCGACGACAAAGTGGCACGATAGCCATAAGCACCACCAGCGCGATGCCCGTGCTCACCACCTGCGCGGTAGAGGCGTTATAGGTAGACCCCGCAAGCCAGGTGAGGATCTGCGCCATACGCGGGTCACCACTGGCCTGCAGCATCATTAACAGCATGGTAAAGGCGGTGCTGAGCGCCATCCCGGCCAGCAGCATACGGTGAGGCGAAAAGCCCCCGCGCCCGGCCGAGACCATAATGATCAGCAGGGTTACCGCCGCACCCAAGCTGCCCGCCGGCATCAGCCAGCCGAAGGCATTGCCAGGGACGAAGAAAAGCATTAAGACGACGCCGAAGGCCGCGCCAGAGCTGATACCCAGCACTTCCGGGCTCGCCATCGGGTTGCCGGTCAGGCGCTGAATAATACAGCCCGCGACCGCCAGCATTACCCCGGCAATCAGCGCCGCCATGACTCGCGACCAGCGCCACGGCATCAGCTCATCCAGCAGCGCCCCGCTCGCCCAGTGCCAGCCTGTGGCATCACGCCCAAAGGCCAGCGCGGCTATCACCGCCAGTAACAGCAGCAGGCCGCCCCCCAGGGCATACCACAGCACGTGATGACGTTCGGCAGCAACATGGTTCCCGGCGTTCATCGCGGGCGCGCTCATGCTTCGCAGGCGCGGCAGGAGCCATAGCAGCAGCGGTGCCCCCACGATCGCCGTCACGGAGCCGGTCGAGACCTCCATCCATACGCGGGTTAGCCACAAAATAATCTGATCTGACAGCCAGAGGATAAGGGCCCCAATCAGGGGAGCGACCAGCAGCCGGGTTAGCAGGCGACGGGCACCGACCATTTTCGCCAGCAATGGCGCAAACAGGCCGATAAAACCAATGATCCCGACGGCGTTGACCAACAGGGCGCTGATCACAATCGCCAGCGTCAGCGCGGCCAGACGCGCCAGCGACAGCGCCAGCCCGAGATTACGCGCCACGCCGTCATCCAGTCCCATCAACGTCAGCGGGCGCAGCAGTAACAGCGTGAGCAAGACGCCGCCCAGCAGTTGTGGCCACAGCCGCTGTACAATGCTCCAGTCGGTCTGCGTTAGCGTACCGGTACTCCAGAGGAACATGCTTTGCAATTCATCGTGATGGAAGATCACCAGCAGCTGGTTGATCGCACCGCAGTAGAGACTGACGACCAGACCGGCAAGGATCAGCGTCACCGGTGATAACCGCTTGCCCCAGGCCACGCCAAAGACCAGCGCACCGACCACGCAGGCGCCAATCAGCGCCGCGAACTGCGGTGCCAGTGCGCCCGGCAGCGCCCACAGGGTGGCGATAGTCATCCCCAACTGCGCGCCGGTCGCCACCCCCAGGGTGGTGGGTTCCGCCAGGGGATTGCGTAGCACTTGCTGGAACAGTACCCCCACCAGGCCCAGGCCCGCCCCCACCAGCAGCGAGATCACCAGACGCGGTAACAGGCTGTAGTGGAAGATCATCTGTTCGATCTTATCAATATTTGGCGCAACAACCGCTTCGCCCCACTGGGCTCGCGGCAACGCGGTCGTCAGGTTAATCCAGGTTAAACCCAGCGCCAGCACAAACAGCGCGACCAGCAGTAGCCCGGGCAGCAATGTTATCCGTGATTTCATGCTTTGCCTCCCAGGGCGCTATCCAGTACCCGGACAAAGTGCATCGCCGACAGGGTCGCGCCGTAGAACCACACGGCCGGTACGCGCTGGAAACGCTGCTGGCGGACAAAGGGCATCGCCTGCCATAGCGGGGTTTTCATCAATGTCTGCATCTCACGCTCATTGCCATGATCAAAACAGAGCACATCGACATCACGAAACGCCGCCAGCCTGTCAATGCCTATCGCGGTGCTGCCCCAGAAGGTCATCTCCCCTTCCCAGGCATTATTTATTCCGTAGCGATCCATCACCTCCTGGAAGAGGCAGTTTTTGCCGAACACCAGTACGTGGCGGGCGTCCAGCAGCGTAATCATCAGCAAAGGCCGGTCGCCGCGCCCGGCGAAACGCGGTTTGTAGCTATCAATGACGCTGTCGAAGTGATCAAGATGCTGACGGGCAGCGGCCTCCAGGTTTAACAGCTGGGCCATCTCGTTGAGCGAGTGACGCGCTTGCGTTAGCGGGGCTTTCCCGTCGCTAAACGAGAACCCCCGGCCTGGCGCAATCCGCGCCAGCTTCTCCTCTGAGGGGCCATACCCTGCCGACCAGACCAGATAGGAGGGTTTCATTTGCGTCAGCAATTCGAGATTGGGCTCGGTGCGCAAACCGATGTCGATGACCGAGTCAGGGAGGCTGGGCTCGTTTACCCACAGCCGATAGTTGGGGATATCCGCAACGCCATAAGGCGTGACGCCGAGCGCGAGCAACAGCTCAACGGGCAGCCACTCCAGGGCGACAATACGGTCGTTATTGATGGCGGCTGCGGCATGCGCGGTGCCCATTTTCCAGAGCAACGGCGAAAGGGCCATCGCCGTCAACAACCGACGGCGGCTAATCGTTAAATCAGACATCAATAGACAAAGCTCACCGGTGCCGCCCCGGCAGGGTGCGGCAGAATGCCCATCGGAATACCGTAAATGGTTTCCAGCGTCTCACTGCGCATCAGCTCTGAAGGCGTGCCCTGGGCAATCATTTCCCCCCCGCGCAGCGCTACCAGATAATCACAGTAGCGGGCGGCCATGTTGATATCATGCAGCACCGCAATGACCGTTAGCCCACGCTGCTGGCTTAAACGATGCACCAACGCCAGCACATCGACCTGATGGGCGATATCCAGTGCGGAGGTAGGTTCATCCAGCAGCAGGCAACGGCTATCTTGCGCCACCAGCATCGCGATCCACGCCCGCTGACGTTCACCGCCAGAGAGGCTATCAACCAGGCGATGTGCCAGTGGTTTTAATCCCACCAGGGCGATAGCTTCTTCCACTTTCTCACGGTCGGCTACGCCAAAACGTCCCAACGCCCCATGCCACGGATAACGCCCAATCGCGACCAGCTCGCGCACGGTCATCCCTTCGGCCTGCGGCAGTTGCTGCGGCAGATAGGCCACCTTGCGGGCAAAGGCCTTACTGCTCCAGCTTTCCAGCGGCTGTCCATCCAGCAAAATATCGCCTTCTGACGGCGGCTGATGACGACCAAGCATTTTCAGTAAGGTGGATTTGCCGGAGCCGTTATGGCCGATCAGACCGGTGACCTGGCCTGCAGGAAAGGTCAGCGAAAGGGGGTGCAGCAGCGTGCGCCCAGGCACGCGAAAGGAGGTGGCATTTAGCGAAAAGGTTGTATCGGATTGCGTTGTTTTGTCCTGCATCGTAGCCAACTTAGTAAAAGGGCACGGCGAACCGTGCCCGAAGGAAGATTAGAAGCGGAAGGTCGCGGTGGCGACAACCTGGCGTTCAGCACCCCAGAAGCAGCCGTAGGTATTGAAGCAGCTTGAGACGTATTCACGATCGAACAGGTTGTTGACGTGCAGCGCTACGTTAGAGCCGGCCATACCAAGGCGAGCCAGATCGTAACGGACCAGCGCATCAACTACGGTGTAGCTGCCCACTTTGAAACTGTTTGCTGCATCGCCATAGCTGGAGCCAGAGTAACGACCACCCGTACCCAGCGTCAAGCCAGAGAGCGCACCGTCATAGATGGTGTAATCCGCCCACAATGACGCCATATGTTTAGGCACCTGAACCGGAGTATTACCTTTTAAGGTGGTATCCGTTGTGTATTCGATGTCAGTGTAGGTGTAAGAGCCGACAAGGTTAACGCTGGCAGATAGCGCCGCTTTCGCTTCAATTTCTGCGCCACGAGAGCGAATTTCGCCACCTTCAACCGAGAACAACGAACCCGCCGGGTCTGCCATCAGGTTGTTGGTTTTCGTCAGATCAAACAGTGCAGCCGTTACCACAACTGGACGATCGCCTGGGATGTACTTCACGCCCACTTCGTACTGTTTGCCTTTTGACGGTGCAAAAGGTTTACCCTGCGCGTCGGTTTGTGAAGACGGCTCAAAGGATTCGCTGTAGCTGAAGTACGGCGTTACACCATTGTCGAACAGGTAGTTAACACCACCGCGCCAGGTGAACTGGTTATCATCGCGCGAAGCAGTAGTGTTAAAGACGCGGTTAAAGGAGTTTTGTTTAGCCCAGTCATAACGACCGCCCAGGGTAACCAAAACTTTATCCCACTGCGCCTGATCCTGAACGTACAAACCGGTTTGTTCTTGCTTATTCAGAATCTGATAAGGCCCGGAGTTTGCTGGATTTTTCGAGTTAAAGTCGAAATCAGCATTAACCGGGTTGTACAGGTCGAGCAGCGGAACAGAGTCGTCATAACCGAACCATGCGTTGATGTCATTACGCATACGCATATAGTCAACGCCGGTCAGCAAGGTATGCTCAATGGCACCCGTAGCAAATTTACTCTGCAACTGAGTATCAACAGAAAGGTTTTGCAGTTTTTCATCATCAGCAACGTATTTACGCGCCAGAGTGTGACCTTTTTCTGCTGGCGCAATCGCTGCACACTGCTTGCTGGCTGCGTTTGCTGGATCCGAACAGACGCCATAGCCATAAACGCTGTTTTGAGAGGTTTTGTTCTCAGCAAAGCGCAGATTCTGGCGCAGCGTAAAGGTGTCGTTGAATTCGTGATCGAAGCTGTAACCGACCATTTTCTGGTTACGAGAATAGGTATTATTGGTCGCACCTTCGTTGAAGTCGGTTGGCAGACGTTTACCGTTTGGCAGCGGCTCTACCGTACCTTCTTTTGGCAGCCAGCCGTAATAACCCGTTTCCGGTTCATTCTGGAAGTAAGAGAGGAAGGTAAAGTTCGTTTTATCATCCGGACGCCAGGAGAAAGAGGGAGCGATGGTGTAGCGCTGCTCTTCCGCCCCCTTCTGTTGGGCATTGGCAGAACGGGCCAGGCCTGTTAAGCGGTATGAGTAAACGCCGTCGTCATCCAGCGCATCGCTGAAGTCAAAGCCGGTCTGGAACAGGCTGTTAGTACCCGCTTTGAACTGAATCTCTTTCAGGGGTTCAGTCGTTGGACGCTTGCTGACCATGTTCAACAAGCCACCCGGGCTGCTTTTTCCGTACAGAACTGAGGCCGGCCCACGCAGCACTTCTGCACGCTCCAGCATATAGGGATCGATTACCGCGTCGTTGTAGAAGTTACCCTGCATTTTCAGACCATCCAGATAGTTGTTCTGGGTTTGCCCGTCCGCGGCGAAGCCACGGATAATCAGGTGATCGTAGGTATTAGATGCGCCTCGAGTACCAACAGAGACACCCGGCGTATAGCTAAGTGCTTCTTTGACAGACTTAGGCTGATGCAATGCCATCTCTTCCGCCGTCACGACGGAAATGGACTGCGGCACCTTCTCAATAGAGGTGTCGGTCTTGGTCCCGGTGGCAGATTGCCGTGCCGCGATGGTCGCAGCGGGTCCCCATGCGCTCTCCTGTGGAGCTGGCGCTGCGGTAACGGTAATCGTCTCTTCTTTTTTCGGGGTTTCAGCGGCCTGTGCATAGGCAGACATGCCGCTAACCGCTGTGGCTACAACCACTGCGATTTTACGCAGTGAGTAATTGATTGGCTGAGCAGTTTTTGAAAGCGCCATTGGTATCTCTCTGAGCAAGAGTGAATGATAACGTAAACGAGAATTATTATTATGACCGCAGCATATTATGCGAAACGCTGGCGGCATAGCAAGCGAATAGCGGCCCTACGGAAATTGAGGGGATAAGAAATAAACAAGAGAAAAACGGGGGTTATAAAGAGGGAATAAAGCAGTTAGAGAAATGTTTGTTTTAAGTGAAATCCCCCTCTCCTCTCGAAGAGGGGGTCTGGCACGTTAATTACCGCCGAACATATCCTTAATCCAGCCAGCGACACCGTCGCTCTCTTTCTTCTCATTCTGCTGCTGCGGCTGCTGTTGTTGCGGCTGCTGTTGCGGCTGAGAAGATTGCTCGAACGGGTTACCAGTGGGTTCCGGAGCGGCCTGCTGACACAGTGAATCTGGATTACTGGTCCAGACCGGCAGGCTTCGCATCCCGCCGCCACAGACGAAGGTACCCGACTCATCCACGCCCATATCCACGATATCTTCCGGTGGCGTCAGAACTAACGGTACTGGCGACTGGTTAGTCAGATAGCGCTGATAGATAGACATCGCACCGCTGGCACCGTACAGCTTAGTGGGCTGGTTATTATCACGACCCACCCAGGTAATCACCACTTCACGTCCATCAATACCGGCAAACCAGGTGTCGACGTTGTTATTGGTGGTACCGGTTTTACCCGCCAGATGCAGGCCCGGATACTTCGCGCCCAGCTGGCGCCCCGTACCACGCTGCACAACCTGCTGCATGGTCCACAACGTCATGTATGCCGCCTGCGCCGGAACGGCACGCTCCGCCTGCGGGAAGCTCTGATACAGCACCGTACCGTCTTCGGCAATGACCGAACGCAGCGCGGAGAGAGGAGCGCGATTACCGCCGCTGGCGATGGTCTGGAACGCCTGCGCCACTTCGATTGGCGTCAGGTTCAGTGCGCCGAGGATCATCGCCGGAACCGGATGCAGCTGGTTTTTAGGCACACCCAGTTTTACCCAGGTATCGGTAATCGCCGGCAGGCCAAGCGCCATACCCAGGTTTACCGTCGGTACGTTCATAGAACGCGTCAACGCATCCACCAACATCACCTGTCCGCTGAACTGACGATCGTCGTTCTGCGGCGACCAGACCTGGCCATTCGGCTGGCGCAGAGAGATCGGCGCATCCGCAATCCAGGTGTTCAGGCGATACTGGTTCGGCTGGCTCAGCGCCGTCAGATAGGTGGCCGGTTTCGCCAGAGAACCAATCGAACGACGCGCCTGCATGGCACGGTTATATCCGGCATACTGCGGCTCTGCCCCGCCCACCATGGCGCGCACTTCCCCGCTGTATCGGTCAACCACCACCATCGCAGTTTCCAGGTCGCTCAGCTTACGCTGTTTCTTCAGGACCGGAATACCTTCCACGGCCGCTTTTTCCGCAGCATCCTGCGCCACGGAGTCGAACGTGGTGAAGATCTTCACGCCGGAGAGATCTTTCACTTTATCGCCAAGCTTCGCCTGCAACTCCTGACGAACCATCTGCATAAACGCAGGCTGCGGGGAGATAACGCCACCGCGCGGCTGTACGCCCAGCGGACGTGCGCTCAGCATTTCATACAGCTCCTGGTCGATCACTTGCTGCTGTTGCAGCAGGCGCAGCACCAGGTTACGACGCTCCAGCGCCAGTTTCGGGTTGCGCCATGGGTTGTAGATCGACGCCCCTTTCACCATGCCCACCAGCAGCGCCTGTTGGTCAAGGCTCAGCTCTTCGACCGGACGGCCAAAGTAGTACAGGCTCGCCAGCGGGAAACCACGGATCTCGTTATCGCCGCTCTGACCGAGGTACACCTCGTTCATATACAGTTCAAGGATACGATCCTTGCTGTAGCGGGCATCCATCAGGACTGCCATGTAGGCTTCGTTAGCCTTACGCCAGTATGAGCGCTCGCTGGAGAGGAACAGGTTTTTCACCAGCTGCTGGGTCAGGGTACTCGCCCCCTGCACCGTGCGGCCGGCCGTCAGGTTGGCCAGTACCGCACGGCCAATAGAGTAAAGACTCACCCCGTCATGCTCGTAGAAATGACGGTCTTCGGTTGCCAGCAGAGTATCGACCAGCAGATCCGGGAAGCCATTTCGCGCCACAAACAGGCGCTGCTCGCCGTTCGGCGAAGAGAGCATGGTGATCAGGCGCGGATCGAGACGGAAGAAACCGAACTGGCGGTTATTATCCATGTTCTCGATGGTATCCAGATGATCGCCATCGAAGGTCAGACGCGCGCGCACCTGCCCCTCTTTGCTGTCCGGGAAATCGAACGGACGGCGGATCATCTCAATGCTCTTAGCCTGCACGGTAAATTCGCCAGGACGCGTCATTTTTGTCACCTGACGATACTGCGTCGCCTCCAGCAGTTTGACCATCTCGTTCTTGCTGATGGACATGTCCGGCTCAAGGTTCACCATCCGCCCGTAAACGGCCGCAGGCAGTTGCCATACTTTACCGTCGATACGGCTACGGATTTTTTGATCCAGATAGACGCCATAGATCGCCATCAGGGCGATAAACACAATAAAGAGCTTCAGTAACAGCCAGAACCAGCCGCGTTTTCCACGAGGCTTACGCCCTTTGCCTTTTCCTTTGCGCGGCATCGGTTCTTCATCCTCATAATCGTCTTCATAGTCATCGTCGCGCTCTTCATTTCTGAGTCGACGACGGCTTACTTTCTCTTTTGCCGGACGCGTCGGTTTCCCTTTACGTCCAATAGGCTCGCGGTCATTCCCCGCCATGCTTTTTCTCCGCAACTATCAGGCGCAAAGGCCCGATTCTCTGTTCTTAATCCCGAAGGAGAAAGAAGAAATCTCTCAAATATAATGACTACGAATATTTCTTCGTCCGTCGTGTCGGTGCCGCGTTCGCCGGATCGTCCGGCCAGACATGTTTAGGGTAACGCCCCTTCATCTCTTTTTGCACCTCACGGTAGCTTCCTGCCCAGAATGCGCTCAGATCGCGGGTGATCTGCAGCGGACGCTGCGCCGGTGAAAGCAGCTCCAGTACCAGCGGGACACGCCCCTGCGCAATTGCCGGGGTAGTGGCTTCACCGAACATCTCCTGCATTCGCACGGCCAGCACGGGTGGATTATCTTCATGATAACGAATGGCTATCCGGCTTCCGGTTGGCACAGTGTAATGCTCTGGCAGCTCAGTATCCAGCCGTTGACGTAATGACCAGTCGGTCAGATTCTGTAACGCTGCCTTAACATCCAACGCTTTCAGGGCGCGCAAAGAGTGTACGCCACCCATTTGCGGCAGTAACCAGTTTTCGAGGTTGGCCAGCAGCGAGGCATCATCTACGGCAGGCCAGTCATATTCCGGCAACCAGCGAGCCGCACACAGCAGACGAAGACGAAATTGTTCGGCCTGCGGACTCCAGGTCAATACCTCCAGCCCCTTATCGCGGATGCCGTTCAGCATCGCCTGGTGCAACTCCTCTTCAGAAGGTTTAGCCAGCGGCTTTACGCTCAGGGTCAGGCGGCCGATTTGCGCCCGACGCAGCGCTTTTAGCGTGCCCTGTGTCTCGTCCCACTCAATGGTATCGGACTGCTCAACCAGTTGCGGGCAGCGGCTGACCAGCGCCTCGATATCTACGGCCACGGCCTGCAGGATGCGGGCGTCTGGCGACTGGCTGCCCTGTAATAAGAGTGGCGCAATGAGCCACTCATGCCGCGTTAACCCGTCTTCACGATCCAGCATCGCCCCCATGCCGTTCGCCAGCTGGTAACGGCCTTCCAGCCCGCGACGACGCGCCAGGCGATCCGGAAAGGCCTTGGCCAGCAGCGCTGGGATCCTGGCAGCATCGGGCGATCCGCCGTTGCTGTTCAAACGCTTCATCAGCGTTTTAGCGCGCTGCTGCCAGCCTGGCTGATGGCGAGAAAATGCCAGCGCCAGATCGCTATTCCCTCCGCGCGGTGGCTCCTCAAGAATAGCCGCCAGTTTCGCCGCCGTGGCGATTTCATCGTCGCCCTTTGCCCCAGCCAGCATTACAGCCAGCCGCGGGTCATTGCCCAGCGCCGCCATTTTCTGGCCAAAGGCGGTGAGCCGCTCGCCTGCCATCGCCCCAAGCTGGGTAAGCAAGCGCCGTGCGGCAAGCAGGTTGACGGCTGGGGGGTGATCCAGCCAGCAGAGCTGGGTCGGATCCTGACACCCCCACTGCAATAGCTCCAGCAGCAGGCCACTCAGATCGCTTTGCAGGATCTCCGGCGTGGCTTGCGCCGCCGCGCGTTCTGCCTGCTCAAATGGGATCAGATGCAGGCAGATGCCCGGCTCCAGACGACCGGCGCGACCTGCGCGCTGGGTCATCGACGCCTGACTGATACGCTGGGTGATAAGCTTTGTTAGCCCGGTGCGCGGATCGAACTGAGCTACGCGCTCCTGGGCGGTGTCGACCACCAGACGGATCCCTTCAATGGTCAGGCTGGTTTCGGCAATATTGGTGGCCAGCACCACTTTACGCATCCCCTGCGCAGGCGGCAGGATCGCTTTACGCTGCTCGGCGAGGGTTAAGGCGCCGTAGAGTGGACAAAGCAGCACATCGCTTCCCACCCGGGAGGCGAGATGTTCCTGCACGCGCTGAATCTCTCGGGTGCCGGGCAAAAATAGCAACACGGACCCGCTCTCCTGACGCAGCAGCTCCGCGGTGGCGACGGCGACGGCCTCGTCGAAGCGAAGTTGCGCGGAAAGCGCCTGATAGCGGCGTTCCACCGGAAAGGTGCGTCCTTCAGAAGTGATAACCGGCGCATCCGGTAATAGCCCTTGCAGACGATCGTTATCCAGCGTCGCCGACATGATCAACAATTTCAGATCGTCGCGCAGCCCCTGCTGCACATCCAGCAGTAGCGCCAGCGCCAGATCGGCCTGCAGGCTGCGTTCGTGATACTCGTCAAGGATCACCAGACCGATGCCCGTCAGCTCAGGATCCTGCTGCAGCATACGGGTGAGGATCCCTTCGGTCACCACCTCCAACCGGGTGGCGTCACTGACGCAACTCTCGGCGCGCATTCGATACCCTACCGTCTCGCCCGGCTTCTCGCCCAAAAGTTCGGCCAGACGTTGCGCCACGTTACGGGCAGCGAGCCGTCTTGGCTCCAGCAGTATGATTTTGCCCCGAATGAGTCCCTGGTTGAGGATTTGTAGCGGTAGCCACGTCGACTTACCTGCGCCAGTAGGGGCATTGAGCAATATCTGCGGCGCGTGTTGTAAGGCGGTGAGAAGTTCAGGAAGGACTGCGGCGACCGGCAACGAGGACACGTTTGGCTCCAGAGGGTTAACATTAGCGGGCGTACATTGTAGCATCGCCTCAAACCATAACCGAGCACCCCGAATGTCTGAGACGAAAAGGCTTTTTTTCGCCATTGAACTGCCCGCCCCGCTGCAGCGTAAGATTGTGCGCTGGCGCGCCGAGAATTTCGTACCTGAGGCAGGACGTCCGGTGCAGGCAGCGAATCTGCACTTGACGCTGGCTTTCCTCGGCGAGGTGAGCGATGAAAAGCGGCAGGCGCTGGCAGCCATGGCGGGTCGTATTCGCCAGCCGGGGTTTACCCTGCAGCTTGACGATGCCGGACAGTGGCTGCGTTCCCGCGTCGTCTGGCTGGGCACTCGCCAGCCGCCGCGTGGTTTATTACAACTTGCCAGTATGTTGCGGGCGCAGGCTGCACGCAGCGGCTGTTATCAAAGCCCCCAGCCATTTCATCCGCATATCACTCTGCTGCGCGATGCCAGCCACGCGGTAGCCATTCCGCCTCCGGGGTTTTCCTGGCACTTTCCGGTCACAGATTTCGTACTTTATGAGAGCGTGTTCGCCCGCGGGCGCACCCGCTATACGCCGCTTCAGCGCTGGACGCTGAACGAGTAATAAGGAATTTACATGCAGTTTATCCCGGCCTTACAACCCGCTATCCTGGTTCAGCGCTACAAACGCTTTCTTGCCGATGTGGTCACGCCTGAGGGGGAGACCCTCACCCTGCACTGCCCGAATACCGGCGCGATGACCGGTTGCGCCACGCCGGGCGATACCGTCTGGTACTCCACCTCGCTTAATGCTAAACGCAAATATCCGCATACCTGGGAAATTACCCAAACCACGCAGGGGGCGTTTATATGCGTCAATACGCTACGGGCAAACCAGCTGGTAAAAGAGGCGATCGCCCTTGATATGCTTGCCGAACTGCGTGGCTACAGCAGCATCAAAAGTGAAGTGAAGTATGGCGCAGAGGGCAGCAGAATTGACTTTATGTTACAGGCAGAGGATCGCCCCGAGTGCTATATTGAAGTGAAATCAGTGACGTTAGCTGACCAAGATAACGGCTATTTTCCGGACGCGGTGACCCTGCGCGGTCAAAAGCATCTCCGGGAGTTGATAAGTGTAGCGGCGGCGGGCAAACGCGCCGTGTTGCTGTTTGCGGTTTTACACTCAGCAATTGAACGATTTTCACCTGCCCGCCATATTGACCCCAAATACGCGCAACTGTTGAATGAGGCACAAAAGCAGGGGGTGGAGGTTTTCGCTTATAAAGCGGAACTTTCTGCCGATAATATGACTCTGAGATCGGCTCTTCCCGTTACGTTTTAAGGGGCTAGTCGATTGACTATTAAGTATTCTGGTCGTGTGCGCAAATACGCTTTTCCTCACAGGCTTGTCAAGTGTTACGTTTAGATAATTGCCATCCGGAAAAGCATCTGCTATTTATAGCGGCCTGATTTTTCCCCCAACCGGGGATCGATAGTGCGTGTTAAGGAGAAGCAACATGCAAGAAGGGCAAAACCGTAAAACATCGTCCCTGAGTATTCTCGCCATCGCTGGGGTGGAGCCGTATCAAGAGAAGCCGGGCGAAGAGTATATGAACGAAGCCCAGCTGTCGCACTTCAAGCGAATCCTTGAAGCATGGCGTAATCAACTTAGGGATGAAGTGGATCGCACCGTTACACATATGCAGGACGAAGCTGCAAACTTCCCGGATCCGGTAGACCGTGCCGCTCAGGAAGAAGAGTTCAGCCTCGAGCTGCGTAACCGTGACCGCGAACGCAAACTGATTAAAAAGATCGAGAAAACGCTGAAAAAAGTCGAAGACGAAGATTTCGGCTTTTGCGAATCCTGTGGTGTCGAAATCGGCATTCGTCGACTGGAAGCGCGTCCTACAGCCGACCTGTGCATCGACTGCAAAACACTGGCAGAGATCCGCGAAAAACAGATGGCGGGTTAATCCCCGCTCTGTCAGCACGTTCACAAAGGCGGGAGTCTCTCCCGCCTTGTTACTTTTAGTCTCCCGGTACCATGCCTGAATCTGACTATATTGGCCGCTTTGCCCCCTCGCCTTCGGGTGAGCTGCATTTCGGTTCCCTTATTGCTGCCCTCGGCAGCTATCTGCAAGCGCGAGCCCGCCGCGGTATCTGGCGTGTGCGGATTGAAGATATCGACCCCCCGCGTGAAGTTCCCGGTGCGGCAGAGACCATTCTGCGTCAGCTGGAACATTACGGCCTGCACTGGGATGGCGACATCCTTTGGCAATCTCAGCGCCATGAAGCCTACCGTGAACGCCTGGCCTGGCTACGCGAGCAAGGTTTTTCATACTATTGCACCTGCACCCGCGCCCGTATTCAGAGCGTGGGCGGCGTGTATGATGGCCATTGTCGTACCCTGAATAATGGCCCCGAAAACGCTGCCGTTCGATTAATGCAGCACCACCCTGTGACCCAGTTTCATGATGGTCTGCTTGGCGAAATCCACGCAGACGCGCGGCTGGCGCGCGAAGATTTTATCGTACATCGTCGTGACGGGTTGTTTGCTTATAACCTGGCGGTGGTGGTCGATGATCATTTCCAGGGCGTGACGGAAATTGTGCGCGGTGCCGATCTGATTGAACCCACCGTGCGCCAGATTTCGCTCTATCAGCAGTTCGGCTGGGCGATCCCTGATTATGTCCATCTGCCGTTAGCATTGAATCGCGAAGGGTTAAAGTTATCAAAGCAGAACCATGCCCCGGCATTGCCGAAAGGCGATCCTCGCCCTGTGCTTATCAATGCTTTACAATTTCTAAACCAAGATGTAACACATGAGTGGCAGGATTTGCGAACCGAAGAATTGCTGCAAAAAGCCATTGAAGGCTGGACGCTAAATAGCGTGCCGAAAATCCAGCATTCTCAAACGCGTCTCGCTGAGCTATGATTAGCCGCTATTTTTTTGTCCTGAAGCCTGACACACACACTACCGAGGTGCACTATTTTTACCCGAGTCGCTAATTTTTGCCGTAAGGTGCTAAGCCGCGATGAGAGCATGGCGGACGACGTCATTGCTCAACACTCTATGTCGGTTATTCCGCGCGAGCAGCATGCTATTTCCCGCAAAGATATCAGTGAAAATGCCCTCAAGGTACTTTATCGCCTGAATAAAGCGGGTTACGAAGCTTATCTCGTAGGGGGTGGCGTGCGCGATCTGCTGCTTGGCAAAAAACCAAAAGATTTCGACGTGACCACCAGTGCCACGCCGGAGCAGGTGCGTAAATTATTCCGTAACTGCCGGCTGGTAGGTCGTCGCTTCCGTCTCGCCCACGTCATGTTTGGGCCTGAAATCATTGAAGTCGCCACCTTCCGTGGGCACCACGAAGGCACGCCAACTGACCGCACGACCTCCCAGCGCGGCCAGAACGGTATGCTGCTGCGTGACAATATCTTCGGCAATATCGAAGAAGATGCCCAGCGCCGCGACTTTACCATCAACAGCCTTTACTACAGCGTGGCGGACTTTACCGTTCGCGATTACGTCGGCGGTATGCAGGATCTGAAAGAGGGAATGATTCGCCTGATCGGCAATCCTGAAACCCGCTATCGAGAAGATCCGGTGCGCATGCTGCGCGCGGTACGTTTCGCCGCTAAGCTCGGAATGCGTATCAGCCCGGAAACCGCCGAGCCGATCCCACGTCTGGCAACGCTTATCAACGATGTGCCGCCGGCACGTCTGTTTGAAGAGGCATTGAAACTGCTGCAGGCAGGCTACGGCTTCGAAACCTATAAGCTGCTGCGTGAATACAGCCTGTTCCAGCCGCTGTTCCCAATCATTACCCGCAACTTCACCGAGCAGGGTGATAGCGCCATGGAGCGCATCATCAATCAGGTGCTGAAGAATACCGACACCCGCATTCACAGCGATATGCGCGTTAACCCGGCCTTCCTCTTTGCGGCGATGTTCTGGTACCCGCTGCTGGAAACGGCGCAGAAAATTGCGCAGGAGAGCGGTCTCGCCTATTACGACGCCTTTGCGCTGGCAACGAACGACGTGCTGGACGAAGCCTGCCGTTCGCTGGCCATTCCAAAACGCATTACCACCCTTATCCGTGATATCTGGCAGCTCCAGCTGCGTATGTCACGCCGCCAGGGTAAACGCGCCTGGAAGCTGATGGAACATCCAAAATTCCGCGCGGCTTACGATCTGCTGGCCCTGCGTGCCGAGGCTGAGAATAACCACGAGCTGCAGCGTCTGGCGCAGTGGTGGGGTGAGTTCCAGGTCTCTGCGCCGCCGGAGCAGAAAGATATGTTGACCGACCTGGGTGACGATCCGGAACCCCGCCGCCGTCATCGCCGTCCGCGTAAGCGTGCTCCGCGTCGCGAAGGGGCAGCATGACCCTGGCGTATATCGCCATCGGCAGCAATCTGGCCTCTCCGCTGGAGCAGGTTAATGCTGCCGTTCAGGCGCTGGGCGACATCCCGCAAAGTCGTATTGTCGCCCTTTCCGCTTTCTACCGTACACCTCCGCTTGGCCCGCAGGATCAGCCCGATTATCTCAATGCCGCTGTTGCGCTGGAGACCGCGCTCAGCCCCGACGCGTTGCTCGACCACACCCAGCGCATTGAGTTACAGCAAGGCCGCGTGCGTAAAGCCGAACGCTGGGGACCCCGCACCCTGGATCTGGATATCATGCTGTTTGGGGATGCGGTGATTGCCACCGAACGTCTGACCGTGCCGCATTACGATATGAAAAATCGCGGGTTTATGCTCTGGCCGCTGGCTGAAATCGCCCCGCAGTTAACCTTTCCGGACGGTGAGTCCCTTACCGCCCTGCTGCAACGGCTGAACGCCGAAAAACCCGCACGCTGGTAGCCGTCTTTCTTTGTCGATTAACCATGAATAATTTATGGTTAATCGCTTAGCTAAAATCATTGTTCCCCCGAATCTTACTGTTAGAATGCGCAAAGATTTGCTTTGGGCTATCAGGAAACAGTATGAAACCAACCACCATCTCCGCATTGCAGAAATGCAAACAGGAAAAGCAGCGCTTCGCGACCATCACCGCCTATGACTACAGCTTCGCCAAACTCTTCGCCGAAGAGGGCATCAACGTCATGCTGGTGGGCGATTCGTTAGGGATGACAGTCCAGGGACATGATTCAACTCTGCCGGTAACGGTTGAAGATATTGCTTATCACACTCGCGCCGTGCGCCGTGGTGCTCCGGCTTGCTTGCTGCTCTCTGACCTGCCGTTTATGGCTTATGCGACGCCGGAGCAGGCCTTTGAAAACGCAGCAACCGTGATGCGTGCCGGGGCGAATATGGTCAAAATTGAAGGTGGTGCCTGGCTTATCGATACCATCAAAATGCTCACCGACCGTGCCGTACCTGTCTGTGGTCATCTGGGGCTTACGCCGCAGTCGGTCAATATCTTTGGCGGCTATAAAGTGCAGGGGCGCGGCGACGCAGCCCAGACGTTGTTCGACGACGCGAAAGCCATCGAAGCCGCGGGCGCACAGCTGCTGGTACTTGAATGCGTGCCGGTTGAACTGGCGAAACGTATTACCGATGCGCTCTCTATCCCCGTTATCGGGATTGGCGCGGGCAATGTGACCGACGGCCAGATCCTGGTGATGCACGACGCCTTCGGTATTACCGGCGGTCACATTCCAAAATTTGCAAAGAATTTCCTCAGTGAAGCGGGCGACATGCGCGCCGCAGTCAGGCAGTATATTACCGAGGTTGAATCCGGTGTTTACCCGGCTGAAGAACACAGTTTCCATTAAGGAGTCTCGTTGTGCTAATCATTGAAACCCTGCCGCTGCTCCGTCAGCACATCCGTCGTCTGCGTCAGGAAGGTAAACGTATCGCGCTGGTGCCTACAATGGGCAACCTGCACGACGGGCATATGAAGCTGGTAGACGAAGCCAAAGCCCGCGCCGATGTGGTGGTGGTGAGTATCTTCGTGAACCCGATGCAGTTCGACCGCGTCGACGACCTGGCGCGGTATCCGCGTACGTTGCAGGAGGATTGCGAGAAGCTGAATAAGCGTCACGTTGATTTGGTCTTCGCTCCGGCACCGAACGAAGTCTGGCCGAAAGGGACCGAGGAGACCACCTACGTCGACGTCCCTGGCATCTCCACAATGCTCGAAGGTGCCAGCCGCCCTGGCCACTTCCGCGGGGTCTCTACTGTCGTCAGTAAGCTTTTTAATCTGGTCCAGCCGGATATCGCCTGCTTTGGTGAGAAAGATTTCCAGCAGCTGGCGCTGATTCGCAAGATGGTTGACGATCTGGGTTACGACATCGAGATTGTCGGCGTGCCAATTGTGCGCGCGAAAGATGGCCTGGCCCTGAGTTCACGCAATGGTTACCTCACCGCAGACCAGCGTAAACTGGCACCGGGTCTGTATAAAGTTATGAGCGACATGGTCGAGCAGCTGCAGCAAAAAGCATTGAGCAGCGAAGAGATTATTGCCATCGCTGAGCAGGCATTGAATGACAAGGGCTTTCGCGCGGATGATATCCAGATTCGGGATGCCGATACGCTATTGGCGCTTTCGACAACCAGCAAACGCGCAGTCATTCTGGTTGCCGCCTGGCTGGGTCAGGCGCGGCTGATTGATAACACAGTAGTTGAACTGGCTCAGTAATGGCTGAGCCGATAGAGAGCTAACGGATTAGTTACCCCTCCCGCTTATTGATCGGCGGGTTACGACAGAGAGTAAAGGTAAACGTAATGATTCGCAAAATGCTGCAAGGTAAGCTGCACCGTGTCAAAGTCACCCAGGCCGACCTGCACTATGAAGGCTCCTGCGCGATCGATCAGGATTTTCTCGATGCGGCGGGTATTCTTGAAAACGAAGCCATTGATATCTGGAACGTGAGCAACGGCAACCGTTTCTCCACCTATGCCATTGCGGCTGAACGGGGTTCTAAAATCATCTCCGTTAACGGTGCCGCTGCGCACTGCGCTAACGTCGGTGATATTGTCATTATCGCCAGCTTTGTCATGATGTCCGATGAAGAAGCGCGCCGCTGGCAGCCTAAAGTCGCCTATTTCGAAGGCGACAACGAAATGAAACGTACCGCGAAGGCTATCCCGGTCCAGGTTGCCTGAGTATTACCCCTGCGGCTGATTACTGATCAGCCGCGACATCGTCTCCAGGGAGTCCGTCCTGAGAATATATAACCGTTTGAGTAAAAATGGATTATCCCCCGGCTTCACCTTTCCTTTCACCGTTGTCACTGCCAGATGAAAACCGGCGTCGTTCGCTGCTTTCACCGCTTTATCGTTATAACCACCAAACGGATACGAGAGGTACAACACGTGCGGGTTGAACTGCGCCAGCGCCCGCCGTGAGTGTTTAAAGTCCATCACAATATTATGGTAACTGCGGCTCAGCAGAATCGGATGATGATAGCCATCTACCCGATGCAGAAAATGGGTATGTGACTGGAAATCAAACACCGACTGAATTTCACGTAACTCGGAGAGGCTCATAAACTGCAGCGCTTTGGGATCCCACTTCTGCGGATGGCGTTTAATACGCGACGAGATAATAAACGCGGTGGCGTTGAACCCGTACGCTTTCAGAATGGGGTAAGCATAGCGACTCACCGATTTTAAACCGTCGTCAAACGTAATCACTACTGCCTTCGCGGGCAGGTTAATCTTGTTACGGACATACCCTTCCAGCTGATAGAGGTTCAGCGTGGTGTAGCCCTGATCGCGCAGCCACGCCATCTGGTTATTAAACGCACGTACGCTGGTCGTGGTGGAGGTATGGCGAAAACGGGTGTTCTCTTCATCACGCAAAATGTGGTGATAAGTGAGTACCGGCAGGCCGTTATCTTCCTGCGCATCCAGGCTACTGACCCACGCCAGGCGATTACCGATACGAATCTGGAACCAGGTCTGGTTTAAACGATCTTTCAGCTTGCTCTGAATGGGATAACGCAGGTTATTTGCCAGAGTGCCAAAGGGGGCGCTGCCGGCATTTGGCGCGTTATAAACCGGGGTGTCTTTCCAGGTGATCAGATTCTGATTACTGAGGGGTTTATTCAGATCGCCGAGGCTGTCTTCTACGCGCTGCTTCCCCTGCACCTCTTCCAGATGGCCTTTATCAATAAAACCGGTGCCGAAGCCAAAGCGGAATTCAAAGTAATCGGCCGCGGTAGGCACGACGGCCAGAATCTGTCCGGCGCGAATATTGCCGACGTTAATCACCCCGTTGCCGACCTGCGCCCAAATCGCCGCATCTTCGGTGGTTTGCATATAGCGGGTGGGAAGCCCTTGCTGGCTTAACAGGCTGGCGGTCGCGCCACCTGAGAGCAGCAGCAATAACAGAAGAATAATTCGCGAGAACATAAGAGCTTAATCGGGAGCTAAAAACTGGCGTCATTGTAACAAAAGCGACGCTGATACCAATGATTAATGTTTGTACGGGTCGTTTAGCAGGACAAAGGGGGGATTTTTTTGCTGCTGATGCCAGAGGCTGCTAACAAGCGGCGCACCCTGGGCCACGATGCGATCGCGAAAGGTCGCACTGTCCAGGGATTCACGCAGTGGATACATCGCCTCCAGAAGCGGATAGCTGATCCCGGTGATCACTTCACAGTTGCGGTGTTTATGGCTGAGCAGTGCCGCTGCGCGATACGGCGCGGCGCCGGTGATATCGGTCAGGAAGATGACACCCTCTCCGCTGTCGGTATGGTGTAGCGCATCGCACATCATGCGGCTCAGCATGTTAGTGCTCAGACCACGCCAAAAGTTGACCGCCTGGCACTGCACCAGCGGTCCAAAGCTGGCCGTCAGCTGATCCAATAGAGCCTGCCCTTGTTCATCATGGCATGTGATTACCCAACCCAGCATACAATTCTCCTTTTGCAGAGGCGTAGTGTAGCGGCAGCCGGGATTTGCGGGGGTGATGACCGTCAAAAAACCGTATCTCATGACCCGGCGGCGGGCGCCGCCGGGCAGGAAGGTTAGGTACGCAGGCCACGTCCCCGTTGAATCAGGGTGTAGCAGAGCAGATAAAACGCCACGATAAAGATCGCCAGCACGCCCACTGTCGTCACCAACGGCACATCAGAGATGCCGAGGAAACCGAAGCGGAAACCGCTAATCATGTAGACGATGGGGTTCAGGTGTGACAGCGCCTGCCAGAACGGCGGCAGCAGCGTCAGCGAGTAGAACACCCCGCCGAGGTAGGTCAGCGGCGTCAGCACGAACGTGGGGATCAGGCTGATATCATCAAAGGTTTTCGCAAAGACAGCATTGAGCAGGCCTGCCAGCGAGAAGAGTACTGCCGTTAACAGCAGCGTCAGCCCGACAAACAACCAGGAGTGTACCTGGAACGGCACAAAGAACAGTGAAATTGCCGTTACCAGTACCCCTACGCATAAGCCACGCGCTACCCCGCCTCCTACGTAACCAGCGATGATCACATGCGTCGGTACCGGTGCCACCAGCAACTCTTCAATGTTGCGCTGGAACTTGGCGCTGAAGAACGACGATGCCACGTTGGCGTAGGCGTTGGTGATCACCGCCATCATAATCAGACCAGGCACGATGAACTGCATGTAAGTAAAGCCGTGCATCTCACCAATTCGCGACCCAATCAGATTGCCGAAGATGATGAAATAGAGGGTCATGGTGATCACCGGCGGCACCAGCGTCTGGATCCAGATACGCATAAAGCGGTTGATCTCTTTGGCCCAGATACTCTTCAGCGCCACCCAGTAAAGCTGCATCATGCGCTTTCTCCTTGTTTCTGATGGACCAGCGAGACGAACAGCTCTTCCAGTCGGTTGGCTTTGTTACGCATACTCAACACCTGAATTCCCTGGGCACTCAGCTGACTAAATACGCTATTAATTCCCTGCTCACGCAGAACTTCCACTTCAAGCGTGGACGTATCCACCAGCCGGTATTGATAGCCTTCCAGCTTCGGCAGCGCGCTTTTCGCCGCCAGATCGAGAATAAAGGTCTCTGACTTCAGCTTTGAGAGCAGATTTTTCATAGAGGTGTTTTCCACCAGCTCGCCATGCTGAATGATGCCGATATTACGGCACAGCATCTCCGCCTCTTCGAGGTAGTGAGTTGTCAGAATAATGGTGGTGCCTTTGTCGTTCAGATCTTTCAGGAACCCCCACATGGAACGACGCAGCTCGATATCGACACCCGCGGTCGGTTCATCAAGTATCAGCAGCTTTGGCTCGTGCATCAGCGCACGGGCAATCATCAGACGGCGCTTCATACCGCCGGAGAGCATCCGTGCACGCTCATTGCGCTTTTCCCACAGGTCGAGCTGTTTCAGGTATTTTTCGCTACGCTCAACGGCATCTTTGCGCTCAACCCCGTAATAGCCTGCCTGGTTTACGACGATCTGCTGTACGGTCTCGAACGGGTTGAAGTTGAACTCCTGCGGCACCAACCCCAGTTGACGCTTGGCATTGACGACATCTTTTTCCAGGTCGTAGCCGAAGACGCTGACCCGGCCAGAGGTTTTATTAACCAGTGAGCTGATAATGCCGATAGTGGTGGATTTTCCTGCCCCGTTAGGCCCCAGAAGCGCGTAAAAATCACCGGCCTCCACCTTCAGATCTATACCACGGAGCGCCTGAACGCCGCCGGGATAGGTTTTCTTAAGCTGTTCAAGCTCCAGTGCAATCGTCATGGATTAGACTTACCTTAAGTTCTTTCACATCGAGTGTGGTTTTAAAAAAAATCACGTTGCCCTATATTAGCGCAACGCACTCACTTGGTTACAGGCCGTTAACCGCCATGAAAGACATAGATACACTCATCAGCAATAATGCACTATGGTCAAAAATGCTGGTGGAAGAGGATCCCGGCTTTTTCGAAACGCTGGCGCAGGCGCAGAAACCGCGCTTTTTATGGATAGGGTGTTCTGACAGCCGCGTTCCTGCTGAGCGGCTCACCGGCCTTGAACCCGGCGAACTTTTTGTCCACCGTAACGTCGCCAATCTGGTCATCCATACCGACCTTAACTGTCTCTCTGTCGTGCAATATGCCGTCGATGTTCTGGAAGTCGAACATATCATTATTTGTGGCCACTACGGCTGCGGCGGCGTTCAGGCGGCGGTTGAAAACACAGAACTGGGGCTGATTGACAACTGGCTGCTGCACATCCGAGATATCTGGTTCAAACATAGCTCACTGCTGGGAGAAATGCCGCAGGAGCGCCGCCTCGATACCCTGTGTGAACTCAACGTCATGGAGCAGGTGTACAACCTGGGCCACTCAACAATCATGCAGTCAGCGTGGAAGCGCGGGCAAAAGGTGACCATTCACGGCCTGGCGTACGGAATCCATGATGGCTTACTGCGCAATCTGGAAGTGACCGCTACCAACCGCGAGACGCTGGAGCAACGCTATCGTTCCGGGATTGCCAACCTGAGACAGAAGCACGTTAATCACAAGTAAACGCCCTAAAAACAAAACGGCAACCTCAGTGTTGCCGTTTGTCTCTTACGGATCTCATCCAGCCGATCACTCGTCCAGCAGCACCACTTTGCCGATGTAAGGCAGATGGCGATAACGCTGAGCGTAGTCGATACCGTAGCCCACAACGAACTCATCCGGGATAGAGAAACCGATATACTCTACCGGCACGTCCACTTCACGACGGGTCGGTTTATCCAGCAGGGTACAGATGGCGAGGGATTTCGGCCCACGCAGGCTCAGGATTTCGCGCACTTTGGAGAGCGTGTTGCCAGAGTCGATGATGTCCTCAACGATCAGTACATCTTTACCGCGAATATCCTCATCCAGATCTTTGAGGATTTTCACATCGCGGGTTGTCGACATGCCGCTGCCATAGCTGGAGGCGGTCATAAAATCGACTTCATGGGATACCTGGACTTCACGGCACAGGTCGGCCATAAACATGAAGGAACCGCGTAACAGCCCCACCAGCACCATATCAGAACCGCTGTCTTTATAATGCGCGGTAATTTCACGGCCCAGCTCGGCGATACGCGCTTTGATCTCCGCTTCCGGGATCATCACTTCAACAGTATGTTTCATATTACTAACCGTTTGATTGTAAAACACATCTCTCAATGCGGATGAACCTGCGTCCGTCATCGATTCACAAGCGGGCCATTATAACAGCAAATGGATAGCCCTGGCGCATGAGATATAAAAAGCAAAATTTGTGATTCCGATCACACTTGTTAATACCTATAATTAATTGCTAGCAAATAATTAACAAAACTGACGAGTACATCTTCTATGGCTGAAACAAAATCTCAACAGCCCCGTCTACTGGTGACATTAACGGCGGTGTTCGCAGCTTTCTGCGCGCTGTATCTGTTAATCGGTGGCGTCTGGCTGGTCGCAATTGGCGGCTCCTGGTACTACCCGATCGCGGGTCTGGTTATGGTTGGCGTAACCGTCCTGCTGTGGCGTAGAAAGCAATCAGCACTGTGGCTGTATGCCGCCCTGCTCCTTGCAACAATGATTTGGGGCGTCTGGGAAGTCGGTTTCGATTTCTGGGCACTGACCCCGCGCAGTGACATCCTGGTCTTCTTTGGCATCTGGCTGATCCTGCCATTCGTCTGGCGTCGTCTTTGGGTGCCGTCCAGCGGTGCCGTTGCGGCGCTGGTCGTGGCGCTGTTAATCAGCGGTGGCATCCTGACATGGGCGGGTTTTAACGATCCTCAGGAAGTCAAAGGCACCCTGAGCAACGAATCGACGCCTGCCGCAGCGATTTCGCAGGTGGCTGATGGCGACTGGCCGGCTTACGGGCGTAACCAGGAAGGTCAGCGTTACTCTCCGCTAAAACAGATCAACGCCGATAACGTTAAAGATCTGAAAGAAGCCTGGGTCTTCCGTACTGGCGACCTGAAAATGCCTAACGATCCGGGCGAACTGACCAACGAAGTGACACCAATCAAAGTGGGCAACATGCTCTACCTGTGTACGGCGCACCAGCGTCTGTTCGCGCTAGACGCGGCCACCGGTAAAGAGAAATGGCACTTCGATCCACAGCTGAACTCCAACCCGTCGTTCCAGCACGTTACCTGCCGCGGTGTCTCTTACCACGAAGCGCGTGCCGATAATGCCAGCCCGGAAGTCATTGCCGACTGTCCGCGCCGTATTATGCTGCCGGTCAACGATGGTCGTCTGTTTGCCATCAACGCCGAAACGGGCAAGCTGTGTGAAACCTTCGCTAACAAGGGTATCCTGAATCTGCAGACCAACATGCCGGATACCACGCCGGGTCTGTATGAGCCGACCTCTCCACCAATCATCACCGATAAAACCATCGTGATTGCCGGTTCGGTAACGGATAACTTCTCTACCCGCGAAACCTCGGGCGTTATCCGTGGTTTTGACGTGAATACCGGTAAACTGCTGTGGGCCTTCGACCCGGGCGCGAAAGATCCAAACGCGATCCCGTCAGACGAACACACCTTTACCTTTAACTCGCCAAACTCCTGGGCCCCTGCCGCGTATGACGCGAAGCTGGACCTGGTCTACCTGCCAATGGGCGTGTCCACGCCGGATATCTGGGGCGGCAATCGTACGCCGGAGCAAGAGCGCTACGCGAGCGCCATCGTGGCGCTGAACGCGACCACCGGTAAGCTGGCGTGGAGCTATCAGACCGTTCACCACGATCTGTGGGATATGGATATGCCGTCCCAGCCGACGCTGGCGGACATTACCGTTAACGGTAAAACCGTTCCGGTGATCTACGCTCCGGCGAAAACCGGCAACATCTTCGTGCTGGATCGCAGCAACGGTAAGCTGGTCGTCCCTGCTCCGGAAAAACCGGTTCCACAGGGCGCAGCCAAAGGCGACTACGTCAGCAAAACGCAGCCGTTCTCTGACCTGAGCTTCCGTCCGAAGAAAGACCTCAGCGGTGCAGACATGTGGGGTGCCACCATGTTTGACCAGCTGGTGTGCCGCGTGATGTTCCATCAGCTGCGCTATGAAGGTATCTTCACTCCGCCGTCTGAACAGGGCACGCTCGTCTTCCCGGGTAACCTGGGGATGTTCGAATGGGGCGGGATCTCCGTTGACCCTAACCGTCAGGTGGCAATTGCTAACCCGATGGCGCTGCCGTTTGTCTCGAAACTGATTCCGCGCGGCCCGGGCAACCCAATGGAGCAGCCGAAAGATGCGAAAGGCAGCGGTACCGAAGCCGGTATTCAGCCGCAGTATGGCGTGCCGTATGGCGTGACGCTGAACCCGTTCCTCTCTCCGTTTGGCCTGCCGTGTAAACAGCCTGCCTGGGGTTACATCTCTGCACTGGATCTGAAAACCAATCAGGTTGTCTGGAAAAAACGTATTGGTACGCCACAGGACAGCATGCCGTTCCCGATGCCGGTTCCTGTGCCGTTCAATATGGGTATGCCAATGCTGGGTGGCCCAATCTCTACCGCCGGTAACGTGCTGTTCATTGCCGCAACCGCAGATAACTACCTGCGTGCGTACAACATGACCAACGGTGAGAAGCTGTGGCAAGGCCGTCTGCCAGCGGGTGGACAAGCCACGCCGATGACCTATGAAGTGAATGGCAAGCAGTATGTTGTCATCTCTGCAGGTGGTCACGGTTCGTTTGGTACGAAGATGGGCGACTACATTGTTGCTTATGCCCTGCCGGACGACAAAAAGTAAAAGCAAAACGGCAACTTCGGTTGCCGTTTTTAGTGTTTGTCCCCTCTCCCCGTGGGAGAGGGCCAGGGTGAGGGCATCAGGCCGCACCGGGTAAAAGCAAAACGGCAACTTCGGTTGCCGTTTTTTGTGTTTGTCCCCTCTCCGCATGGGAGAGGGCCCGGGTGAGGGCATCAGGCCGCACCGAATAAAAGCAAAACGGCAACCTCGGTTGCCGTTTTTTGTGTTTGTCCCCTCTCCCCCTGGGAGAGGGCCAGGGTGAGGGCATCAGTCAGCTCAAAGCTAAACCGTGAACCCCAGCATCATTCCCGTATCTTCATGTTCCAGCAGATGACAGTGCGCCATATAAGCAAACGCCTTCGGCGCGTCGTGATCAAACTTCACCACCACCTCGCTCACGCCCCCTTCTACCTTCACGGTATCTTTCCAGCCTGAACGATGCGCGGCAGGCGCGTTGCCGTTTTCCGAGAGAATGCGGAACTGGGTACCGTGGATGTGGAACGGGTGCAGCATCATGTCCCCCTCGCCGGAGATGAACCAGCGTTCATACTGCCCTTTGGTCGCCGCGAACATCGGGGTGTTCATATCGAAAGCTTTGCCGTTGATCATATTGGCATTGTGCAAATCGAATCCATGCCCGCCGTGGTTCATGCCGCCCATCTTGCCGTGATCCATATTCATATGGCCTTCCATCTGCCCGTGCTGCATACCGGACATTGCCTGATGGCCATAGCGCTTCATCAGGGCCTGCATGCCCATCATATCGAGCATCGGGTCCATCGAAAGCTGCAGCTTACGCTCTGTAAGCCCCTCCAGCGCGGGTAACGCCGGCAGGCTGGCCAGTTTATCGGGTAGCGTGCCGGAGGCCGCCACCAGGAGCGGCTGGACGCGCAATACCGGATGCGGCTTATCAAATGGCGCAACGGCCATCCCCATCTGGCTGACCGGCAGGGTCACCAGGTCAAATGCCTTACCGTCGCTGATATCCACCAACACCTCAAAGCGCTCGCCCATCAGCATCGGCAGCTCGCTTACCTTAACCGGCTCCGGCAGCAGACCGCCGTCGCTCGCCACCACATACAGCGGGCGCTTGTCGCTGGTAGCAAAGTTGAGGGAGCGGGCGTTACACCCGTTGAGCAGGCGCAGACGCAGCCAGCCTTTGGGTGCGCTGTGCTGAGGATAAATCGCACCGTTGGTTAACAGCGTGTCGCCAAACCAGCCTACGGCTGCGCTCATCACGTCGAGCTGATAATCGATCTGCCCGTCGGCAGTAAACTTCTTGTCCTGCACAATCACTGGCACATCATCAATGCCCCACTGCTTCGGCAGACGCAGCAATCGGCTTTCATCGTCTTCAATCAGCACCAGCCCGGCTAATCCCATCGCCACCTGATGGCCGGTTTTGCCGTGCTGATGGGGATGAAACCAGCAGGTTGCCGCACGCTGTTGCGGCGTAAAAGAGACCGTGCGCTGACCGCCTGGTTTGATAACCCCCTGCGGCCCACCATCCACCTCGCCGGGCACTTCCAGTCCGTGCCAGTGAAGCGTGGTCTCCTGAGCGAGGGTATTGTGAATATTAACGGTAACAGCTTTACCCTGGCGCAGCTGGAGTGCCGGGCCGAGCAGATTACCGTTATAGCCCCATGTGGTGGCCTGATGTGGGCCAAAGGTGGTTTTCCCCTGCTGGACGACCAGACGGATTTGATTTCGTGCATCGGGAGCGATTAAGTCAGGGATAGGCAAAGCGGGCCTGTCGGCGGCAAATACCGCACGACTCCAGAGCGGAAGCGCGCTGGCGACACCCAGCGCAGCAGAATATTTTAAAAAATCACGGCGTTGCATGTTCATTTCCTTAATTCCAGCAGACGGGTATCAGAGCATAAACCCTCCCCTTAGCGGAAGGTCAATAAGTGCAGACAGAATAAAGATCGTCGCACCGGCGGGAAGTGTGCTAACGTTGAATTTCCGTGACGTATTGGTAGAAGCAATGAAGACGTTTTTCCGCACAATTCTGTTCAGCAGCCTTATGATTAGTTGCGCAAATAGCTATGCGCTGAGTGAAAATGAAGCCGAAGATATGGCGGATCTGACGGCAGTGTTTGTGTTTCTGAAAAACGATTGCGGCTACCAGAATTTACCCAACGGACAGATTCGTCGTGCTTTAGTCTTTTTTGCCCAGCAAAACCAGTGGGATCTCAGCAACTACGATAGCTTTGACATGAAGGCGCTCGGTGAAGACAGCTACCGCGATCTCAGCGGCATCGGCATTCCTACCGCGAAAAAATGCAAAGCGCTGGCCCGCGACTCGTTGAGTCTTCTTGCCTACGTAAAGTAACCTTTCTGACGCCTCCTTGTTGAAATTATGGCCGTGCAACCCCCGGGGTTGTTAGCTATGATGTTGCGCCTGGTTTTCTCGGGTGTTAACAAAGGAGGTATCACCAATGACCAAAAATGCGCTGTGGCATGAAACGCTGCACGATCACTTTGGGCAGTACTTTGCCGTTGATAACGTGCTGTATCATGAAAAGACCGATCATCAGGATCTGATTATCTTCGAGAACACGGCTTTTGGCCGCGTGATGGCGCTGGATGGCGTTGTACAAACCACCGAACGTGATGAATTCATCTATCACGAAATGATGACCCACGTCCCGCTGTTGGCTCACGGCCACGCCAAACATGTGCTGATCATCGGCGGCGGCGACGGTGCGATGCTGCGAGAGGTCTCGCGTCATAAGTCGATTGAAAGCATCACCATGGTGGAAATTGATGCCGGCGTGGTCTCCTTCTGTCGCCAGTATTTACCCAACCACAACGCGGGCAGTTACGACGATCCGCGCTTTAGCCTGGTCATCGATGATGGGGTTAACTTTGTTAATCAGACCACGCAAACCTTTGACGTGATCATCTCCGACTGTACCGACCCTATCGGCCCCGGTGAGAGCCTGTTTACCTCAGCATTTTATGAGGGCTGCAAGCGCTGCCTGAAACCTGGCGGCATCTTTGTTGCCCAGAATGGCGTCTGCTTCCTGCAGCAGGACGAAGCCCTCGATAGCCACCGCAAATTGAGCAATTACTTTGCCGATGTGAGCTTCTACCAGGCGGCGATTCCGACCTACTACGGCGGCGTGATGACGTTTGCCTGGGCCACGGATAACGAAGCCCTGCGCCACCTCTCCACTGAAATTATCCAGGCGCGCTTCCATCAGGCGAATCTGACCTGCCGCTACTATAATCCCGCGGTTCATACCGCAGCATTCGCACTACCACAATATCTGAAAGACGCACTGACATCTAAGGGGGTGAGCTAAATTGAAAAAGCTTAAACTGCATGGCTTTAACAACCTGACCAAAAGCCTGAGTTTTTGTATCTACGATATCTGCTATGCAAAGACAGCGGAAGAGCGCGATGGTTATATCGCCTATATCGATGAACTCTACAACGCCAACCGCCTGACTGAAATCTTGTCAGAAACCTGCTCAATTATCGGCGCCAATATCCTGAACGTTGCACGCCAGGATTATGAACCGCAAGGCGCCAGCGTGACCATTCTGGTCAGCGAAGAGCCGATCGATCCCAAGCTCATTGACCAGACTGAACACCCAGGTCCGCTACCTGAAACGGTGGTGGCTCACCTCGATAAAAGCCATATCTGCGTACATACCTATCCGGAAAGCCACCCTGAAGGCGGCCTTTGCACGTTCCGCGCCGATATTGAAGTCTCGACCTGCGGGGTGATTTCACCATTAAAAGCGCTGAATTACCTGATTCATCAACTTGAATCCGATATTGTGACCGTCGACTATCGCGTACGTGGTTTTACGCGTGATATCAATGGGATGAAGCACTTTATCGATCATGAAATAAACTCGATTCAGAACTTCATGTCCGAAGATATGAAAGCGCTGTACGACATGGTGGACGTGAACGTTTACCAGGAAAATATCTTCCATACCAAAATGTTGCTAAAGGATTTCGACCTTAAGCACTACATGTTCCATACCAAACCGGAAGATTTAAGCGAAGAAGAGCGTAAGGTCATTACCGACCTGCTCTGGAAAGAGATGCGCGAGATTTATTACGGCCGCAATATTCCGGCCGTATAAAAGGTACCGGGAGCAGGGATGCTCCGGTCCATTATTTCTGTTTCATAAAGTCGCGGTAAGCGGCCACCACCTGCAGGAAATCCTCTACGCCGCACAGCGACAGGCTCTCTTCGTCGTAGTAGTTCATCCCCTCTTCCATTTCGTCGCCGGAAAACTCCAGTTGATTAGCGCGAACCATCACCTCTTCGCCGTCCATCCACAGAGTATATTCATGCCCGGCGCGTTGCCATGAGCGCTCGCTCCCTTTCACGGTGCGTGCCGCCTGTTCCACTTCATCCAGCAGGGCAAGGTTCTCTTTCACTTCTTCATTGAACCAGTGCCCGACCACTTCGTGGCCCATCGACATGCGCACTTTCACCACACCGGTGATATCGCGCAGAAATTCGTAATCCATGGTGTTTTCCTCTGCAAAGCCATTAGGGTAATTATCGCAGCAGAGAGGAAGAAAAAAAGCGTGGAGGCATTAAAAAAGGAAAAATATATTCCGTTCTTAATCGAATTACTATCAACTATTTAACTTAAACATATTTTTCTAGTAAATTCCTTAATCATTGTAAAAAATTAATACCTCCTCAATTTAGTACACAACTCATTTTTAATAAATCCAAATCATTGAAAATTATCATTTAGTGCACACTATTATAACACAACCCAAAGTTTTCTTTATAACTTAAAAGTTTGACGGCTATGAAAATTGCAAATAAAATAAGAATGAATTTTTCTTGAAAAAATCATTTAGAATTTATTAACTTTACTCAGGAAAAAAAATGATACCGAGTCTAGAATTAAAAAAACCTTCACAATTATTAGCACTAACATCAAAAACAGTCATCTCTAAAAGAAACCTTTTTGATCTCATACAATTTTCCAAACAAAATCAGACTGAATATTTTGAAGGGGATGAGTGGAAGATTAACAATACTCCTCAGCAAGGAATCAACTGGATTGGAAACAATTTCGACTTAAAAGCTGTAATTATCAAAACAAGAAAGGGAAGCTATGCAGAAGATGGATGGCAGGACAATGAAAAAACTCTTTTTAGCTATTCATTTAAAGCTCAACAAGGCATTATCAATTACAATGATAAAGCCAATAAATCTCTTATAAATCAACCTATAGGTGGTTACCCCATTCTTCTCTTCAGCGAGAAATCAAGCAATTGGATTTTTGAAGGTCTTTTTACCATAATGAAAATGGATAAAAGATCCGTAGTTTTAAAGAAAATACATAATCTCCTCGAGTTAAGTAAAAACCAAGATATTATTCCAACTCCCTCAACCCAAAAAGATGTAACATATATAGAGGGCGAAAGAAAATTTGTCACACATCTTCTGGCTGAACGCAATGCACAAATAATTAAAGATTTAAAAAGTAAAATACCTTGGATATGTGACATCTGCAATTTAGAATTTATAAAGTTATATTCTAAAAATTATATAGAAGCGCACCATAAAAGACCGTTGCACACCTATCAAAACTCGCACACAGTTTCAATTGAAGATTTTGTTATGCTCTGCCCTAATTGTCATAAAGCAGTTCACATTTTATTACGCGAAGATAATTTAGAGTATGATTGCGCCAAGGATAAAATTTTATCCTTATTGAATAATGAGTAAGTTATAAATTAACCAGCAAACGGGGGGCAACATGCCCCCCTTTAATATTTTATACTGCCGTCTGGAAGATAACCCCGTCCGCTTTCTCGGTGTACTGAGAGAGCTGATCGAAGTTCAGATAGCGATAGGTATCAACAGCCGTCTTATCAACCTGAGCCACAAAGGTCTGGTACTCTTCCGGCGTTGGCAGCTTGCCAATCAGCGCCGCAACCGCCGCCAGCTCCGCGGAGGCCAGGAAGACGTTTGCACCGGTACCTAAACGGTTCGGGAAGTTACGGGTAGAGGTGGAGACCACCGTCGCACCGTCCGCCACGCGCGCCTGGTTACCCATGCACAGGGAGCAGCCAGGGATTTCGATACGCGCACCGCTCTTACCAAACACGCTGTAGTAGCCCTCTTCGGTCAGCTGAGCCGCGTCCATACGGGTTGGCGGTGCCACCCACAGGCGGGTTGGCAGCTGGCCTTTATGAGTATCCAGCAGCTTACCGGCAGCACGGAAGTGGCCGATGTTGGTCATGCACGAGCCGATGAACACCTCGTCGATCTTCTCACCCTGCACTGCAGAGAGTGGACGCGCATCGTCCGGATCGTTCGGTGCACAGAGGATCGGCTCTTTGATGTCAGCCAGATCGATGTCGATCACGGCCGCGTATTCTGCATCAGCGTCAGCTTCCAGCAGCTGCGGATCTGCCAGCCATTTTTCCATGCCCTGAATACGACGCTCCAGGGTACGACGATCGCCATAACCTTCGGCAATCATCCACTTCAGCAGGACGATGTTGGAGGTCAGATACTCTTCAATCGGCGCCTGGTTCAGCTTGATGGTACAGCCTGCAGCAGAACGCTCAGCGGAGGCATCGGTCAGTTCGAACGCCTGCTCCACTTTCAGATCCGGCAGACCTTCGATCTCCAGGATACGGCCAGAGAAGATGTTTTTCTTGCCCTTCTTCTCAACGGTCAGCAGGCCCTGTTTGATAGCGTACAGCGGGATGGCGTGAACCAGGTCGCGCAGAGTGATACCCGGCTGCATTTTGCCTTTGAAGCGCACGAGCACGGACTCCGGCATATCCAGTGGCATAACGCCGGTCGCAGCGGCGAAGGCCACCAGACCGGAGCCCGCCGGGAAGGAGATCCCGATTGGGAAACGGGTGTGGGAGTCACCGCCGGTACCCACGGTATCTGGCAACAGCATGCGGTTCAGCCAGGAGTGGATAACGCCATCGCCCGGACGCAGAGAGACGCCGCCACGGTTCATGATGAAGTCTGGCAGCGTGTGGTGCGTGGTCACATCAACCGGCTTCGGATAGGCCGCCGTGTGGCAGAAGGACTGCATCACCAGATCGGAAGAGAAGCCCAGGCACGCCAGGTCTTTCAGTTCGTCACGGGTCATTGGGCCGGTGGTATCCTGAGAACCGACAGAGGTCATCTTCGGTTCGCAGTACGCGCCCGGACGGACGCCCGCGACGCCGCACGCGCGGCCAACCATTTTCTGCGCCAGAGAGAAACCACGGCTGCTTTCAGCCACGTCTTTCGCCTGACGGAACACATCGCTGTGCGGCAGACCGAGCGCTTCACGCGCTTTGGTGGTCAGGCCACGGCCAATGATCAGCGGAATACGGCCACCGGCGCGGACTTCGTCAATCAGCACGTCGGTTTTCAGCGCGAAGCTGGCCAGCAGTTCGTTGGTTTCGTGGTTACGCACTTCGCCTTTGAACGGGTAAACGTCAATCACGTCGCCCATGTTCAGGTTAGAGACATCCACTTCGATCGGCAGCGCACCCGCATCTTCCATGGTGTTAAAGAAGATAGGGGCAATTTTGCCACCGAGGCACAGACCGCCGCCGCGTTTGTTCGGCACATGAGGGATATCATCGCCCATGAACCACAGCACGGAGTTGGTTGCCGATTTACGGGAAGAACCGGTACCCACAACGTCACCAACGTAGGCCAGCGGGAAACCTTTCTGCTGCAGGGCTTCGATCTGCTTGATCGGGCCCACGCTGCCAGGCTGATCCGGCTCGATACCTTCACGGGCGTTTTTCAGCATCGCCAGGGCGTGCAGAGGAATATCCGGGCGAGACCACGCATCCGGTGCCGGAGAGAGGTCATCGGTGTTAGTTTCACCGGTCACTTTGAAGACGGTAACGGTGATTTTTTCAGCCAGCGCAGGACGGTTCAGGAACCATTCGGCATCGGCCCAGGACTGCATCACCTGCTTCGCGTAGACGTTGCCCGCTTTCGCTTTCTCTTCTACATCGTAGAAGTTATCGAACATCAGCAGCGTTGAAGAGAGCGCTTTCGCGGCAATCGGTGCCAGCTTGTCGTTATCCAGCGCATCAATCAGCGGATGAATGTTATAGCCGCCCTGCATGGTGCCGAGCAGTTCAATCGCTTTTTCAGGAGTAACCAGGGGGGAGGTCGCATCGCCTTTAGCAATGGCGGCAAGGAATCCGGCTTTGACATAGGCAGCTTCATCTACGCCAGGCGGTACACGGTTGATCAACAGATCTAACAGGAATTCTTCTTCGCCCTTAGGCGGATTCTTCAGCAGCTCGACGAGCGCGGCCATTTGGGTTGCATCTAAAGGTTTGGGTACAATTCCCTCGGCGGCACGTTCTGCTACGTGCTTACGGTATTCTTCTAGCACGACGGTTCTCCTCGCTCTCATTGTCATATGCGGCCGGCGTTCTCTTCACGCTCCTGTGAGACAGCAGTTTGTAGGGTAAATGCCCGATACCGCGTCGGGCAGCATAGCAGGATTTCTGCACAGTGTTAATCTGTTTACAAAAAAGCAACATTAAATACTCTGCTGAATCGTTAAGAATGGTATAGCAGGGAGAGAGAGCGTGTTCAGGGCACAAAAAAACCGCCTAAAGCGGTTAATTTGTTGCCTTAGGGTGGTAGCACACCGGGCTGGCAGATTTGTGGCAAAACCCCAACGCAGAGAATATTGCTCCCCTTCATATCGACTTGCAAGGTGATTTTTTTATTCTGCGCGGCGCCTTCCCGTTTTCGATGAAACCCTATGTAAACGCTGTTTTTCTCTTCTTCACATCCTTTAAATCCACTACGCTTTTCCACGGCCTGCTTCGCTGGTGTAGCAATCAGTCACCGGGCCCGGGAGCAGTTCCTTCCTCTACGTGGCAAAACCCCAATTTGCATGGTTCTGCCTTTCCCGGTGAAGAATGAACCCGCGTAGCCTGAATGGGAACGCACGCAATGGAGATGCGAATTTATGCGCTGATCGTTGTGACCGGTTTACTGCTTACCGCACTGCACGGTGGCTGGAGCATATCCGACATCACGGTGCTGTTTGTTGTTAACCTCGGCAACGAGCTGTTGGCCGCTCGCCAGAGCGGCCATCTGATTTTCCCTGTGACCCTGCCATTCATTATCAATGCGTAATAAATACTCACACTCTTTATCCGGATGTACCGGGCCATTACCAATAAAAGTCAAAAAGTAAAAAGGCGGGTGAATAATACTCGCGCCAACCGTAACGCCGCGCGACACAGCGCTGGTTTCGTTGGAGTCATATTATGAAGATGTCCTTTAAGCCCCCTCTGCTTGTCCTTCTGTGCAGTGCCGGGCTGTTCGCCGTCTCAGGCGCGATGTTTGTTAACAGCCGCACAACCCCACCAGCAGCACAACCCACAGCGGCACAACCTGCGGCCCCTGTCACCGATCCCGTCGTTACGCCAGCCTTCACAGCCGCGCAGATCGATCAGTGGGTTGCCCCCATCGCGCTCTACCCGGATGCCCTGCTGTCGCAAATTTTGATGGCCTCGACCTATCCGACCAATGTCCTGCAGGCGGCGCAATGGTCAAAAGACAATCCCAGAATGCAGGGCGATGCAGCTATTCGGGCCGTTGCTGCGCAACCGTGGGACCCGTCAGTAAAATCGCTGGTGGCATTTCCACAGCTCATGCCCCTGATGGGTGAAAACCCGCCCTGGGTACAAAACCTGGGCGATGCGTTTCTTGCACAACCGAAAGAGGTGATGGACTCAGTGCAACGCCTGCGTTTACTGGCGCAACAGGCCGGAGCATTACAATCGACACCACAGCAAAAAGTCACCACAGTGATAAAATCGGCCCCGGCGACAACGGCCGCCAGCCAGACAGCCACGCCCACCCCAAGCCCAACGGTGATTAAGATTGAATCGGCCGACCCGCAGGTCGTGTATGTTCCAACCTATAATCCCAACACCCTGTATGGCACCTGGCCCAACAGCGCTTATCCGCCGGTCTATTTACCCCCTACCCCCGGCGAGCAGTTCACTAACAGCCTGGTGAAAGGTTTAGGCTTCAGCCTGGGCGTGGCGACCACCTATGCCCTCTTCAGCAATATCGACTGGGATGACGACTGGGATCACCATCATCACGATGATGACTGGGATCATCACGGCGGCTATAACCGCAACGGTGATAACAACATCAATATCAACGTTAATAATTTCAACAAAATCAGCGGGCAGCACCTGTCGGACACCAGCCGTCGCTGGCAACATAATCCGGCCTATCGGGAGGGGGTACCCTATCCTACCAGCCAGCTCAGCGATCGTTTTCACTCCACCCACGCGGCTGCCGGGCTGAGTTCGACAAAGCAAAAACCGGTCAACAGGGAGAGTCAGCGTCAGGCAGCCCTGAACCAGATGGAGAAATCGACGGGCAAAACCTTCGCGCAGACCGTGCGACCTGCCACCCGGGACGCGCAGCGCCAGACGTCTACGGAACAGCTCAGACAGATCTCCCGGCGCAACAACTACCGGGGCTACGACAGCGGTCATCAAACGGCGCAACATGCGCGCCGCGAGCCCCTGGCACGCAGCCCCGAAAATCGGGTTTCACACTCCGGGCAGCAACGTGATGTTCAGCAGCGCATCAACCAGAACCGCGCCAATGCGCTGAGCGGTAACGACAGCCGCTCCGCTAACTGGCAGGCCCAGCAGCAGCGCGGTGCGCAGAGCCGACAACTGGCGACTCACCAACATCAACCCCGCCAAATGCCAGCCGGACATGCTGAACATCGTGAATTCCGTCACCGTTAAGGGAGCCGACATGAAAAATAAATTACTCTGCGGAATGGCGATATGCCTGCTTTCGACCGCCGCGCTGGCGCAGCAATCTTTCAGCACGCCAGAGCAAGCGACCGATGCGCTGGCAACGGCCATCAGTGAGCAAAATGAAAGCGCGATGAGTAGCCTGCTGGGGGGAAACTGGCGCGATATCTTACCGCCGGAAGGGGTCGATCCCGGGGCTGTCGATCGCTTCATGCGCGACTGGAAAGTCCGTCATAACACGGTGGTCAACGGCGATACCGCACACCTGATGGTGGGGAGCCACGACTGGCAATTACCGATACCCGTGATGAGAACCGCTTCTGGCTGGCAATTTGACATCAAAGAGGCGGCAGAAGCGATCCTGACCCGCGAGATTGGCCGCAATGAACTGGCCGCGATAGATGCGCTGCACGCCTACGTAGATGCCCAGCAACGCTATTTTGCAGTCACTCAACGTTACGCCGACAAAATTGTCAGCACAGAGGGGAAGCAGGATGGCCTCTACTGGCCCGCCGCCCCCGGAGAAGCGCCCAGCCCGCTCGGCCCGACATTTAGCCCAACTACATCCGGTGCGGGCTATCATGGATATCGGTTCCGCATTTTGCCGGAGGGAAAAGGCTTTGCCATGATAGCCTGGCCGGTTGAATACGGTCAGACAGGGGTGATGAGCTTCGTGATTAATCAGGATGATAGGGTGTATCAAACTAATTTAGGCCCTGATTCAGCCCAGAAAGCGCAGGCATTGACCGCCTATCGCCCGGATAAAACCTGGCAGCCTGTCGCCCCGGACTAAAGGCAAAAAAAAACGCCTCCGGAGGAGGCGTTTCGCATTCAGGAAGAACTTACTTCTTCTTCGCTTTAGCGTTTGGCAGGTCGGTGATGCTACCTTCAAACACTTCTGCCGCCAGGCCCACGGACTCGTGCAGAGTTGGGTGAGCGTGGATGGTCAGCGCGATGTCTTCAGCGTCACAGCCCATTTCGATCGCCAGGCCGATTTCGCCCAGCAGCTCGCCGCCGTTGGTGCCGACAATCGCACCACCGATCACACGGTGAGATTCTTTGTCGAAGATCAGCTTGGTCATACCGTCTGCGCAGTCGGAAGCGATAGCACGGCCAGAAGCAGCCCACGGGAAGGTGGCGGTTTCGTAGCTGATGCCTTTCTCTTTCGCTTCTTTCTCAGTCAGACCGACCCAGGCAACTTCTGGCTCAGTGTAGGCGATAGATGGGATCACTTTTGGATCGAAGTAGTGCTTCATGCCAGCGATAACTTCCGCGGCAACGTGACCTTCGTGAACACCTTTGTGCGCCAGCATTGGCTGACCGACGATGTCGCCGATAGCAAAGATGTGCGGCACGTTGGTACGCAGCTGCTTGTCAACGCGGATGAAGCCACGGTCGTCCACTTCCACGCCAGCTTTGCCCGCGTCGAGGTTTTTACCGTTCGGCACACGGCCGATTGCCACCAGCACGGCGTCGTAACGCTGTGGTTCAGCAGGGGCTTTTTTGCCTTCCATGGAAACGTAAATACCGTCTTCTTTCGCTTCAACGGCAGTCACTTTGGTTTCCAGCATCAGGTTGAACTTCTTGCTGATGCGTTTGGTGAAGACTTTAACGATGTCTTTATCTGCAGCCGGAATAACCTGGTCGAACATTTCAACCACGTCAATCTCTGAACCCAGCGCGTGGTACACAGTACCCATTTCCAGACCGATGATACCGCCACCCATAACCAGCAGGCGCTTAGGCACTTCTTTCAGCTCCAGCGCATCGGTAGAGTCCCACACGCGTGGATCTTCATGTGGAATGAACGGCAGTTCAATTGGACGAGAACCCGCGGCGATGATCGCGTTGTCGAAGTTGATCACGGTTTTACCGTTCTCGCCTTCCACTTCCAGGGTGTTCGCGCCGGTGAATTTACCCAGACCGTTTACCACTTTCACTTTACGGCCTTTGGCCATACCCGCCAGACCGCCGGTCAGCTGAGTGATAACTTTCTCTTTCCAGGTACGAATTTTGTCGATGTCAGTTTTCGGCTCGCCGAAGACAATACCGTGTTCAGCCAGTGCTTTGGCTTCTTCGATAACTTTCGCTACGTGCAGCAGCGCTTTAGAAGGGATACAGCCGACGTTCAGACAAACACCGCCGAGGGTGTTGTAACGTTCTACGATGACGGTTTCCAGACCTAAATCCGCCGCGCGGAATGCTGCGGAATAACCTGCCGGGCCTGCCCCAAGTACTACGACCTGAGTTTTGATTTCTGTGCTCATCATGACCTCTTAATTTATACCCGTCGTCCACCGGGTCGTTCTATCCGCCCGTATTTTACAAAATTGTTAACAATTTTGAAACAACAAACGGCTCATGAATTCTCGCTTTCGCAGTAACCTTGCTGACGCGCCGAGGTTACCAGAAAAAAGCCGGCCGACTGGCCGGCTTTTCGATTACATCACCAGGCGGCGAATGTCGCTCAGGGTGTTGTTGATGATGGTGATGAAACGCGCACCATCAGCACCGTCGATCACGCGGTGGTCGAAGGAGAGAGAGATTGGCATCATCAGACGCGGCACAAACTCTTTACCATTCCACACCGGCTCCATCGCGGACTTGGACACACCGAGGATCGCCACTTCCGGCGCGTTCACAATCGGCGCGAAGTGGGTAGTACCCAGGCCGCCGATGCTGGAGATAGTGAAGCAGCCACCCTGCATTTCGCCGGCAGTCAGCTTACCATCACGCGCTTTTTTGGAGATGGTGGTCAGTTCACGGGACAGCTCGGTAATGCTCTTCTTGTTCACGTCTTTGAAGACCGGAACAACCAGACCATTTGGCGTATCAACCGCAACACCGATGTTGATGTATTTCTTCAGCGTCAGCTTCTGGCCGTCTTCGGACAGGGAGCTGTTGAAACGTGGCATCTGTTCCAGCGCCGCCGCAACCGCTTTCATGATGAAGACCACTGGGGTGAATTTCACGTCCAGTTTACGCTTCTCAGCTTCGGCGTTCTGCTGTTTACGGAACGCTTCCAGATCGGTGATATCGGTCTTATCGAAGTGCGTAACGTGCGGGATCATCACCCAGTTACGGCTCAGGTTAGCACCAGAAATTTTCTGGATACGGCCCAGTTCCACTTCTTCGATTTCGCCGAACTTGCTGAAGTCCACTTTTGGCCATGGCAGCATGCCCGGGATACCGCCGCCAGCGGCTGCAGCCGGTGCAGCTTCGGCACGTTTCACCGCGTCTTTCACGTAGGTCTGAACGTCTTCACGCAGGATACGACCTTTACGACCGGTCCCTTTCACTTTCGCCAGGTTCACACCGAACTCGCGCGCCAGGCGACGAATCAGCGGTGTTGCGTGGACGTAAGCGTCGTTTTCAGCGAACTCAGATTTGCCTTCCGCTTTTGCAGCAGGGGCAGCAGCAGGTTTAGCAGCCTGAGCCGGTGCAGCAGCCGGAGCTGGAGCAGCAGCGGCAGCCGGAGCGGCCGCAGGTGCAGCGCCTTCTACTTCGAAGACCATGATCAGAGAACCGGTAGAGACTTTGTCGCCGGTGCTGATTTTGATCTCTTTAACGGTACCGGCGAACGGCGCAGGGACTTCCATAGAAGCCTTGTCGCCTTCAACGGTGATCAGTGACTGTTCAGCGGCAACTTTGTCGCCTACTTTTACCATCACTTCGGTCACTTCAACTTCGTCACCGCCGATGTCCGGTACGTTAACGTCTTTCGCACCGCCAGCCGCTGCTGGTGCAGCCGCCTGTGCCGGAGCCGTTTCGGCTTTCGCCGGAGCCGCCGCGCCTTCAGCGCCAGCCACTTCAAAGACCATGATCAGGGAGCCGGTAGAGACTTTGTCACCGGTGTTGATCTTGATCTCTTTAACGGTACCCGCGAACGGCGCCGGGACTTCCATAGAGGCTTTGTCGCCTTCTACGGTGATCAGGGACTGTTCAGCTTCAACTTTGTCGCCCACTTTCACCAGGATTTCAGTGACTTCAACTTCGTCACCGCCGATGTCAGGCACGTTAACGTCTTTCGCTGCCGCAGCAGCAGGTGCTGCAGCCGGAGCGGCTTCTTTCTTCTCTTCTGCCTTAGCAGGTGCAGCATCAGCTGCACCGTCGGCGGAATCGAAAATCATGATCAGTTTGCCGGTCTCGGTTTTATCGCCAACAGAGACTTTGATCTCTTTAACGATGCCAGCCTGAGGAGACGGGACTTCCATAGAGGCTTTGTCACCCTCTACGGTGATCAGCGACTGTTCAGCTTCAACTTTGTCGCCTACTTTGACCAGGATCTCGGTGATTTCAACTTCATCAGCCCCGATGTCCGGTACATTGATTTCGATAGCCATTATTCTTTTACCTCTTACGCCAGACGCGGGTTAACTTTTTCTGCATCGATGTTGAATTTGGTAATTGCATCCGCAACCACTTTCTTATCGATTTCGCCACGTTTAGCCAGTTCGCCCAGGGCTGCTACAACCACGTAAGAAGCATCAACTTCGAAGTGGTGACGCAGGTTTTCGCGGCTGTCAGAACGACCGAAGCCGTCAGTACCCAGAACGCGATAATCATCCGCTGGTACGTAAGTACGAACCTGCTCAGCGAACAGTTTCATATAGTCAGTAGATGCCACCGCTGGTGCATCGTTCATCACCTGAGCGATGTACGGAACGCGCGGAGTTTCCATTGGGTGCAGCATGTTCCAGCGTTCACAATCCTGGCCATCACGCGCCAGTTCAGTGAAGGAGGTCACGCTGTAGACATCGGAACCCACACCGTAGTCTTTCGCCAGGATCTGAGCCGCTTCACGAACGTGACGCAGGATAGAACCGGAGCCCAGCAGCTGAACTTTACCTTTGCTACCTTCGAGGGTTTCGAGTTTGTAGATACCTTTACGGATACCTTCCTCGGCACCTTCCGGCATAGCCGGCATGTGGTAGTTTTCGTTCAGCGTGGTGATGTAGTAGTAAATGTTCTCTTGCGCTTCACCGTACATACGGGTCAGACCGTCGTGCATGATGACCGCCACTTCGTACGCGTAAGACGGGTCGTAAGAGATACAGTTAGGGATAGTCAGAGACTGAATGTGGCTGTGACCATCTTCGTGCTGCAGACCTTCACCGTTCAGAGTCGTACGACCGGAAGTACCACCGACCAGGAAGCCGCGAGCCTGTTGGTCGCCAGCCTGCCAGCACAGGTCACCGATACGCTGGAAACCGAACATGGAGTAGTAGATGTAGAACGGGATCATCGGCAGGTTGTTGGTGCTATAAGAGGTCGCAGCAGCCAGCCAGGACGCGCCTGCACCCAGCTCGTTGATACCTTCCTGCAGGATCTGGCCTTTCTCGTCTTCTTTGTAGTATGCAACCTGCTCACGGTCCTGCGGGGTGTACTGCTGGCCGTTCGGGCTGTAGATACCGATCTGACGGAACAGACCTTCCATACCGAAAGTACGCGCTTCGTCGGCGATGATTGGAACCAGACGATCTTTGATCGACTTGTTCTTCAGCATCACGTTCAGGGCACGCACGAAAGCGATGGTGGTAGAGATCTCTTTGTTCTGCTCTTCCAGCAGCTGAGAGAAGTCTTCCAGCGCAGGCAGTTCGAGTTTCTCGGTGAAGTTAGGCTGACGAGCAGGCAGGTAGCCTTTCAGCGCCTGACGACGTTCGTGCAGGTACTTGTGCTCTTCAGAACCTTCCGGGAAGGTGATGTAAGAGAGGTTTTCAACCTGCTCATCGGTCACTGGAACGTTGAAACGGTCGCGGATATAACGCACGCCGTCCATGTTCATTTTCTTAACCTGGTGAGCGATGTTTTTACCTTCAGCGGTATCACCCATGCCGTAGCCTTTAACGGTGTGGGCCAGGATGACGGTCGCTTTACCTTTGGTTTCCTGCGCTTTTTTCAGTGCAGCGTAGACTTTCTTCGGATCGTGACCACCACGGTTCAGCGCCCAGATCTGCTCATCAGTCCAGTCTGCAACCAGTGCGGCGGTTTCAGGGTATTTGCCGAAGAAGTGCTCACGCACGTAGGCACCGTCTTTGGATTTGAAGGTCTGGTAGTCGCCGTCAACGGTTTCGTTCATCAGCTGGATCAGTTTACCGCTGGTGTCTTTACGCAGCAGCTCATCCCAACGACCGCCCCACATGACTTTAATCACGTTCCAGCCAGCACCTGCGAAGATGCCTTCCAGTTCGTTGATGATCTTGCCGTTGCCGGTTACCGGACCATCCAGACGCTGCAGGTTACAGTTGATGATGAAGCACAGGTTGTCCAGCTTCTCACGGGTTGCGATGGTAATCGCACCTTTAGATTCTGGCTCATCCATCTCGCCGTCGCCCAGGAAGGCGTAAACGGTTTGCTCAGAGGTGTCTTTCAGACCACGGTGTTCCAGATACTTCAGGAATTTAGCCTGATAGATCGCACCGATTGGACCCAGACCCATGGATACGGTCGGGAACTGCCAGAATTCAGGCATCAGTTTAGGGTGTGGGTAAGAAGACAGACCTTTACCGTGAACTTCCTGACGGAAGTTGTTCATCTGCTCTTCAGTCAGACGACCTTCCAGGAAGGCACGTGCATAGATGCCCGGAGAGATGTGGCCCTGGAAGTACACCAGGTCGCCGCCGTCTTTCTCGTTGGCCGCACGGAAGAAGTGGTTAAAGCACACTTCATAAACGGTGGCAGAAGACTGGAAGGATGCCATATGGCCACCCAGTTCCAGGTCTTTCTTGGATGCGCGCAGAACGGTCATGATGGCGTTCCAGCGGATTGCAGAACGGATACGACGTTCCAGATCCAGATTGCCCGGGTATTCCGGTTCGTCTTCGACGGCAATCGTGTTTACGTAGTTGTTAGCCCCTGCACCTGCAGCCACTTTCACGCCGCCTTTGCGAGCTTCAGAAAGCAGCTGATCAATCAGATACTGAGCACGCTCAACACCTTCTTCACGGATGACCGATTCGATCGCCTGTAGCCAGTCGCGAGTTTCGATCGGATCCACGTCATTTTGGAGACGTTCTGACATGGGGGTATTCCTTATCTATCTAATACGTTGATTTGTCTGGAACCTGTCCCATTGTATTTTCGCCAGAAAACACAATAAGACAGGTTCTGCGTTTAGTTGCCGCGCTCTAAAAAACTGGCGCTTAATCCTTTCGTTGCTGTATGCGGCGTAATGAACGTTCGCGACGCGACTGTTCACGGCTGCGGTCCAGCAAGATTTCCTCAATGAAAGCCAGGTGACGGTGCGACGCTTCACGCGCCTGCTCCGGCTCCCCGGCCATTATCGCCTCGAATACTCGGGTGCGATGGTTGCTTACCAGTGGGAGCATTTCCCGACGGGCATACAACAATTCAAAATTCTGACGAACGTTCTGGGCCAGCATCGGCTCCATGCAGCGTAGCAGATGGAGGAGCACAACATTGTGGGCTGCTTCGGTAACAGCGATTTGATACTGGACAACGGCATCGGACTCGGCGTCTAAATCGCCGGACTGCTGTGCCCGTTCAATGGCTTGATGCAGTTCGCGAATACGGTCGCGATCGGCATCATTGCTGCGCAGGGCCGCGTAATAAGCCGCGATGCCTTCAAGCGCGTGACGGGTCTCAAGCAAGTCAAACTGGGATTCTGGGTGGTCAGAGAGAAGTTCTACCAGCGGATCGCTGAAGCTCTGCCACAGGCTGTTTTGCACAAAAGTTCCGCCGCCCTGGCGACGAAGCAGCAGGCCCTTGGCTTCGAGACGTTGGATCGCCTCACGCAGCGAGGGGCGGGAAACGTCGAACTGTTTTGCCAGCTCGCGTTCAGGCGGGAGTTTTTCGCCGGGGCGCAGTGTCCCCTCGAGGATTAAAAACTCCAGCTGCTGCTCTATCACATCAGAAAGTTTAGGTTGGCGAATTTTGCTGTAGGCCATATTCCCTGTCTTACGCCTTTTGCCCGGAGTAAATTGGTCTTACCAATTTCATGTTCGTATCGCTAAAGTAACAAAGTATTCACCTTGTGTCCATATTGGTTTTGATTGAAATCATTAAACCCGGCACATTTTAACAACCTTACAGAAATAACGTTTCAGAAATGTAACTTTGCCCAAATGAAATTATTACCCATAAAGAGGCAGTTTTAACTTTAATGAAACGCAAAATACTCAATCTGAACCGATTCACCTCGCCAAATTATGAAATATGCGCCACTTAGAGAGCATTTTTATTCTATACACAGATAAAAGGGGTTAAACGAGTCGATTAACAACTGGTTTCTTTTTATTCAACTCGTCATCTTCCTTTCATAAAGCAGGTGCATTCGCGGGCGCTTAACACTATTCTGGCGTTAACGGAAGTCATGGCCTGTATTTTAGGCTAATTCCACCGTAAAGAAATAAATACATGAAATGGAATTTCATAATTACACACGCCTGAGCGTGAACATAACAAACACACACGAGGTTTCATGATGGAAGGTCAACAGCACGGCGATCAGCTAAAGCGCGGCCTTAAAAACCGCCATATTCAGCTTATCGCGCTGGGCGGCGCTATTGGCACGGGTCTGTTCCTGGGCAGCGCGTCCGTTATTCAGTCTGCGGGTCCTGGCATTATTCTGGGTTATGCCATTGCCGGCTTTATTGCATTTCTGATTATGCGCCAGCTGGGGGAAATGGTCGTGGAGGAGCCTGTAGCGGGTTCATTCAGCCACTTCGCCTATAAATACTGGGGAAGCTTCGCCGGGTTTGCATCTGGCTGGAACTACTGGGTGCTGTACGTCCTGGTGGCGATGGCTGAGCTGACCGCGGTGGGTAAATACATTCAGTTCTGGTACCCGGAAGTCCCGACCTGGATTTCCGCTGCAGCCTTCTTTGTCATTATTAACGCCATCAACCTGACCAACGTAAAAGTGTTTGGTGAGATGGAGTTCTGGTTTGCCATTATTAAAGTCATTGCCGTCGTCGCCATGATCCTGTTCGGCGGCTGGCTCCTGTTCAGCGGTAACGGTGGTCCACAAGCCACCGTGCGTAACCTCTGGGAGCAGGGCGGGTTCCTGCCGCACGGCATGACCGGTCTGGTGATGATGATGGCGATAATTATGTTCTCCTTCGGCGGTCTGGAACTGGTGGGCATTACCGCCGCCGAAGCCGACAACCCGGAGCAGAGCATCCCGAAAGCAACCAATCAGGTTATCTACCGTATTCTGATCTTCTATGTGGGTTCACTGGCCGTGCTGCTCTCGCTGCTGCCGTGGACGCGCGTTACCGCTGACACCAGCCCGTTCGTACTGATCTTCCACGAGCTGGGTGACACCTTTGTGGCAAACGCGCTGAACGTTGTTGTCTTGACCGCTGCGCTCTCCGTTTACAACAGCTGCGTTTACTGCAACAGCCGTATGCTGTTTGGCCTCGCCCAGCAGGGCAATGCCCCGAAAGCGTTGCTTAACGTCGACAAGCGTGGCGTACCGGTGAACACCATTATTGTTTCAGCCGTGGTCACTGCATTGTGCGTGCTGATCAACTACCTGGCACCGGAGTCGGCCTTTGGCCTGCTGATGGCGCTGGTGGTTTCTGCCCTGGTCATCAACTGGGCCATGATCAGCCTGGCGCACATCAAGTTCCGCCGAGCCAAGCAGCAGCAGGGCGTCAAAACGCGCTTCCCTGCCCTGCTCTATCCGCTGGGTAACTATGTCTGTCTGCTGTTTATGGCAGCGGTGCTGGTGATTATGCTGATGACGCCGGGTATGGCTATCTCTGTGTATCTCATCCCGGTCTGGATCGTGATCCTCGGCGTGGGCTACCTGTTTAAGCAGAAGAACGCCAAAACGGTAAAAGTACAGTAATCCTGCCTCTCTCTGTGCCCCTCTGCGGGCACAGAGCCTGTTACCTTCCTCACACTTTCTCATCCATAGCACATTCTTCCATATCAGCGCCTTTATACTGCAACGCATAAATTGCTTTGGCAGCAAATAATTCTCTCCATATCGTAACGCGGAGAAATGTCGATGGATAACAATAAACTTTCAGTGAAAGAAAAGATCGGCTATGGGATGGGTGACGCGGGATGTAACATCATCTTCGGCGCCATAATGTTGTTTGTTAACTATTTTTATACGGATATTTTCGGGCTGGCGCCTGCGCTGGTCGGCGTATTACTGCTGTCGGTGCGCGTCATCGATGCAATAACCGATCCGATTATGGGGGCTATCGCCGACCGAACCCGCAGCAAATATGGTCGTTTTCGTCCATGGTTGTTGTGGATTGCCTTCCCTTACGCGCTGTTTAGCATTCTGATGTTCACCACCCCGGAGTGGAGCTATAACAGCAAAGTTATCTATGCGTTTGTCACCTATTTCCTGCTGTCACTGACCTATACGGCCATCAATATTCCGTACTGCTCCCTCGGGGGCGTGATCACCAATGATCCTAAAGAGCGCGTGGCCTGCCAGTCTTACCGTTTTGTCATGGTCGGTATTGCCACGCTACTGCTGTCGCTGACATTGCTGCCGATGGCTGACTGGTTCGGCGGAGAAAACAAAGCGAAAGGCTACCAGATGGCAATGACGGTGCTGGCGCTCATTGGTACCTGTATGTTCCTGTTCAGCTTCTCTACCGTGCGCGAACGAGTACGCCCTGCGGTACAGACCAACGATGAACTCAAAAACGACCTTAAAGACGTATGGAAAAACGACCAGTGGGTGCGCATCCTGCTGTTGACCATCTGCAACGTCTGCCCGGGCTTTATCCGCATGGCCGCCACCATGTATTACGTCACCTGGGTTATGGGTGAAAGCACTCATTTCGCCACCCTGTTTATCAGCCTGGGCGTGGTGGGCATGATGATCGGCAGCATGCTGGCGAAAGTGCTGACTGACCGCTGGTGTAAACTGAAAGTCTTCTTCTGGACCAATATCGTGCTGGCGATTTTCTCTTGCGCCTTCTACTTCTTCGACCCTAAAGCTACGATGACCATTATCGTGCTCTACTTCCTGCTGAACATCCTGCACCAGATCCCGTCTCCATTGCACTGGTCGCTGATGGCGGATGTGGATGATTACGGCGAGTGGAAAACCGGCAAACGTATTACCGGTATCAGCTTCTCCGGCAACATCTTCTTCCTGAAGCTGGGTCTGGCGATTGCCGGGGCGATGGTCGGTTTCCTGCTCTCCTGGTATGGCTACGATGCGGGTGCCAAAGCGCAAAGCGCTGACGCCATCAACGGGATCGTCCTGCTCTTTACGGTCATTCCGGGCGTAGGGTATCTGATTACCGCAGGTGTGGTTCGTCTGCTGAAAGTCGACCGTGAAACCATGAAGCAGATTCAGGCGGACCTGGAAAAACGCCGTACCAACTATCGAGAGCTGAGCGACTATCAGGATTTGAAAGCCGCAGAGACTAAATAAGGAGCGCGAAATGCGTCACTGGCCAAACCCGTTTATTGAGCAACGTGCCGATCCCTATATTCTCCGGCATGAGGAACAGTATTACTTTATCGCCTCGGTGCCGGAGTACAACCGGCTGGCGATTCGCCGCGCCGATACCCTGGAAGGCCTGCGTGATGCGCAAGAGGTGGTGGTCTGGCATAAACCGGACAGCGGCCCGATGGGTAATCTCATCTGGGCGCCCGAGCTGCATGCGATAGACGGCAAGTGGTATATCTACTTTGCCGCCGCCCATACTCAGGCGCTGGATGAGCTCGGGATGTTCCAGCATCGAATGTACGCGCTGGAGTGTAGCGACAGCGATCCGCTCACCGGTACGTGGGTGGAGAAAGGGCAGATTAAGACGCAGTACGATACGTTTGCCCTGGATGCCACCACCTTTATTCATCAGGGCAAACGCTGGTATTTATGGGCGCAGAAAGCGCCGGATATTGCCGGGAACTCCAATCTATATCTGTGCGAAATGGAGAATCCCTGGACGCTGAAAGGCGAACCCGTTCTGCTAAGCAAACCGGAATTCGACTGGGAGTGCCGGGGCTTTTTGGTGAACGAAGGGCCGGCTATCTTAAGCCATGGTAATCGTCTGTTTATCAGTTACTCCGCCAGCGCGACCGATGAAAATTACTGTATGGGCCTGCTGTGGATCGAGAAAGATGCCGACCCGCGTAATCCGGCGAACTGGCACAAATCGCCGCAGCCGATCTTCACCACCAGCTATGAAAACCGTCAGTACGGCCCGGGGCATAATAGCTTCACGCAGACGGCTGATGGGGAAGATGTGCTGGTCTATCATGCGCGCAACTATACCGAGATAGAAGGCGACCCGCTTTACGATCCCAACCGCCATACCCGCCTGAAGTTAGTTCACTGGAACGAAAACGGGATGCCAGATTTCGGCATCCCGCCTGCAGATAGCGAGTAACAGTTACGGCACGCGGGTTTAGATCAGCGTGCCGTAAATCGTTAGCAGCGCCACAATCACCACGATAACAAACGAGGTTTTCTTGGCCATCGACACGGCAGCTTTTGGCGTGGCGATTTTGTCGGTATGCGGCTCGCGCGCCAGCGAGAACTGCGCCAGACGGGTCAGAACCTGGTATTGCGAAGTGCGGCGATCCCCGAGCGACGCAAACCAGGCAGGTAACGCTTTTTCGCCATGACCAATCAAGGCATAGACTACACCGACCAGGCGCACCGGCAGCCAGTCCAGCACATGCAGAATGGCATCAATGCCTGATTGCAGTCGTTCGTGTGGTGTCAGGTAGCGCGCCAGCCAGCTCTGCCAGGCGCGTAAAAACGCATAGCCCATCAGCAGCACCGGTCCCCACGGGCCGCCAACCACAAACCAGAACAGCGGCGCCAGATAGAAACGGTAGTTAATCCACAGCAAGGCATTTTGCAGCTCGCGCAGAAACTCCCGCTCGTCGCAGTCAGGCGGCACACCGTGAATAAGAGTTAACTCGCTGGCCATGGCACCCCGGGCGTGGCTGTCGTTGCGCGCAGCCGCTTTCAGGTAAGCGTGGTAGTGCAAACGCACTTTCCCGGCACCAATACAGAGCACGCCGAGCAAAATCCAGACCACCAGCAAAGGGACGTTAAAAAAGAGGCCGTGTAAGGCGCGTAACAGCAAGAAGACCACCAACATGACGCCGGCGGTCATTATTAACGTACGCAGTAACGAGAAATGTTTAATCCGACGGAAAAAGATCTCCGACCGGTGATCCAGTTGCCAGTGTTCGCCCAGCTTAAATAAGCGCTCAGCGATCATAACCAGCAGTATGGTGAACAACGTCATGTCATCTCCTTGTCTGACGAAGCGTTAAGCATGGCGTGGAATCGGCTCCAGTCAAAGGCCGGGCCGGGATCGGTTTTTCTCACCGGTGCGATATCACTATGCCCGGTAATGTGGTTAGCCATTTCCGGATAGCACGCGATCAGCAGGCGGGTTATCGCAACCAGCGCATGATATTGCGCATCGGTATAGGGCAGCACATCTGTGCCTTCCAGCTCTATTCCGATGGAGAAATCATTACAGCGTTCTCGCCCTTGATAAGTCGATACGCCCGCATGCCAGGCTCGCTTGTCAAAAGGAACATACTGGACGATTTCGCCATCACGGCGAATCAGGCAGTGGGCAGAAACCCGCAAATGCGCGATTTCCGCAAAGAAGGGGTGCGCGTTGGGATCTATCGTTCCGGTAAAGAGCGCGTCAATCCATGGGCCCCCGAACTCCCCCGGTGGCAGACTGATGTTATGCACCACCAGCAGCGAGGGGGTGACCTCTTCAGGGCGGCAATCGTGGTGTGGCGAGGGCACACGCCGTGCATCCACCAGCCATCCATGTTCCAACTGCATGCGGGCTCTCCTTATTTATGGTGCTGATACCCGGTTCAGAGTAGCATGTTTCAATCTTATGATTCGTTACCAATTTGGAGTTTTATCATGCCGCCTCGCCGCTACAACCCCGACCAGAGACGTGACGCACTTCTGGAACGTATTAATCTGGATATACCGGCAAGTGTCGCGCACGCCCTGCGCGAAGATCTGGGAGGCGATGTTAACGCCGACAACGACATCACTGCTCTGCTTTTGCCAAAAGAAGCGCACTCTCACGCGGTGGTGATCACCCGTGAAGCGGGGATCTTCTGTGGTAAACGCTGGGTAGAAGAGGTCTTTACCCAGCTGGCGAGAGATGAGGTGCATGTCACCTGGCATGTTGCGGATGGCGATAGCGTGACCGAAAATCAGCCGCTGTTTGAACTCAATGGCCCTTCCCGCGTATTGCTGACGGGTGAACGCACCGCACTCAATTTTGTGCAAACCCTGTCAGGCGTGGCCAGCGAAGTACACCGTTACGTGGCCTTACTGGAAGGTACGCATACTCAGCTACTGGACACCCGTAAAACTCTACCAGGCCTGCGCACGGCGCTGAAATACGCCGTCATCTGCGGTGGTGGAGCGAACCATCGCTTAGGGTTATCCGATGCGTTTCTGATTAAAGAAAACCACATTATCGCCTCTGGCTCCGTACGCCAGGCGGTAGAGAAAGCCTTCTGGCTGCATCCGGATGTGCCGGTAGAAGTGGAGGTAGAAAGCCTGGATGAACTGGAAGAGGCGCTGAAAGCCGGGGCCGATATCATCATGCTGGATAACTTCACGACCGATCAGATGCGTGAAGCCGTGAAACGTACCCAGGGCCAGGCTCGCCTGGAGGTCTCTGGCAACGTCACGCATGAAACAATCCGTGAGTTCGCCCAGACAGGCGTTGACTATATCTCCGTCGGAGCGCTGACCAAGCACGTACGCGCGCTCGACCTGTCGATGCGTTTTAAATAGTTCCCGCTCACCCGGCCGGCGCTCCGGTCGGGCTTTTCTCCGCCCCTTTTTACGATCCTTCTCGCAGCGTTGTTTCTCCTCTCTGCAAGCGCGTCATAACCTTCTGAAGCCGCCTCCACGAAACCATTTTTGTCGCTCGCCCTGACGATAACAGGCTGACACAGTGTCGCCAGTTAACCACAGGAGCGACACATGAACAGACAACAAGGATTTACGCTAATTGAACTGATGGTGGTCATAGGGATCATCGCGATACTGAGCGCCATTGGCATCCCCGCTTATCAAAACTATCTGCGAAAAGCGGCCCTCACCGACATGCTACAAACCTTTATTCCTTACCGCACCGCAGTCGAACTCTGCGCGCTGGATCATGGCGGAACGGATAGCTGCGACGCGGGTGCGAATGGTATCCCCTCTCCGGCGACGTCCCGCTACGTCTCTGCGATGTCTGTCGCCAATGGTGCTGTGACCCTGACGGGTCAGGAGAGTCTGAATGGCCTGAGCGTAGCCCTGACCCCAGTCTGGGATAATGGCAACGGCATTACGGGCTGGACTCGCACCTGCACGATCAGCGATGACAGCGCCCTGAAGCAGGCCTGCGAAGATGTGTTCCGCTTTACGGATCCAGCAGGAGAGGCAGATGAATCCTGAGAAACTGATGGCGCTGTGTCAGCGCCATAACGCGCTACTCCTCAACAGCACCGAGGCACGGTTGAGCATTGCCGTGCTGGGCCAGCCGGCGCCAGAGATGCTGGATGCACTGCGCTTCGCAACGCAAAAAAACGTCGATATTGAATGCTGGAGTGCCGAACGCATGGAGAAATACCGACAGGCGGCCTCGCAATCCCATCTTCCCGTCCAGGCCGATACCGGGCGTTCGGCGGTGGAGATCCTCAACCGTACGCTGAGTCACGCCCTTGAACAGCGCGCTTCGGATATTCATATCGAACCTGCAGATGAGATCTGGCAAATTCGGCTACGCATTGATGGCGTGCTCTATTCCCAGCAGCCCCTCTCCGTGGCGCTGGGTACTAGCCTGACGGCACGACTTAAGGTGCTTGGCAATCTCGATATCGCCGAACGTCGGCTGCCGCAGGATGGGCAATTCACGGTTGAACTCTCGGGCGCACCGGTGTCATTTCGCATCGCCACCCTGCCCTGCCGTCGCGGCGAAAAAATCGTACTCCGCCTGCTTCAACAGGTACAACAAGCCCATCAGCTTGACCAGTTGGGGATGGCCTCTTCTCAGTTGCACTGTTTTCGTGAGGCGTTGATGAAACCACAAGGGCTAATCCTGGTGACCGGCCCCACCGGCAGTGGGAAAACAGTCTCCCTATACAGTGCCCTCCAGACGCGCAATGCGCCTGAAGTGAACATCTGCAGCGTTGAGGATCCCATCGAAATCCCCCTGGAGGGGCTGAACCAGACGCAGATCAATCCCCGGGCAGGATTGACGTTCCAGAGCGTACTGCGCGCTTTTCTTAGGCAAGACCCGGATATCATTATGGTGGGCGAAATCCGTGACGGTGAAACAGCGGAAATTGCTATGAATGCGGCACAAACCGGACATCTGGTGCTTTCTACCCTGCACACCAACTCAACGGCGGAGACGCTGGTGCGTTTGCAGCAGATGGGGGTGGCGCGCTGGATGATCTCATCGGCGTTATCGCTGGTTATCGCGCAACGCCTGGTACGCCGACTCTGCCCTCATTGCCGCCAACAAACAGAACGCGAAGTGCCGCTGCCCGGCACATTGTGGCCAGGGCCGCTGCCGCACTGGCTGCCCGCTGGCTGTGACCGTTGTTATCATGGTTTTTATGGCCGGGTGGCGATATTTGAAGTGATGGCGATCAGTAGCGATCTTCGCCTGGCCATTGCGCGTGGTGCGCCAGTTGAAGAGATTGAAGCGCATGCACGTCAGGCAGGCATGATGACGCTGTTCGAACATGGCTGTATGGCCGTGGAAGAAGGGAAAACCACGCTGGAGGAGCTGGTGCGCGTGTTAGGAATGCCACATGGCCAGTGAACAGCTGTGGCGATGGCGCGCCCTTAATCAGCAGGGCGTAAGCATAGAGGGGGCCATCCTGGCCCCTGACCGTGAAAGTGCATGGCAAAAGCTGCAAGATAATGCGCTTTTCCCGCTATCATTGCGTCGCGGCACGCTGCGTCAGGCGCACTGGCAGCCCCAGCATCGCTATGAGGTCATCCATCAGTTGGCTACGTTGCTACAGGCAGGTTTAACGCTATCGGCCTCTCTGGAGCTACTTGCACAGCAACATCCGGTTAAACACTGGCAGGCGCTATTGCAGAGCGTCGCCGAGGATCTCAGCGCGGGTAGCCCCTTTTCCGATACGCTCAAGAAATGGCCTGACGTGTTCCCGCCGCTCTACATCTCAATGATGAAAACCGGAGAACTGACCGGTAAGCTCGATGAGTGTTGCCGTCAGCTCGCTATTCAGCAAAAAACGCAACAGCAGCTCAGCGCAAAGGTTAAAAAGGCACTCCGCTACCCCATTATCATCCTTTCGCTGGCCATCGCCGTCGTACTGGCGATGGTGACGATGGTCCTACCCGAATTTGCTGCTATCTACAAAACCTTTAATACACCTTTACCCGCACTCACGCAGGGCGTGATGGCCGCAGCCGCGTTTTTACAACGCTGGGGTTGGGTCTTTTTGGTTCTGCTGGTTGCTGCTGGTTTAGGCCTGCTGGGGCTGCGTCGCCACCCGCCCTGGCAAAGGGTGACGATGCGCCTGCTCCTTAGGTGCCCCCTGATCGGTACGCTTGTGCGGGGTCAAAAGCTTAGCCAAATATTTACCGTGCTGTCACTCACCCAACAGGCAGGCATCACCTTTCTGCAGGGGCTGGAGAGCACCGAAGAGACAATGGAGTGCCCATTCTGGCGCGACAAACTGCAGGCGATTCGCCAGCGCGTGATGCAGAGCTCGCCCATCTGGTCAGCATTCAACACTGCGGGCCTGTTTACGCCACTCTGCATTCAACTGGTTCGCACCGGTGAAGTTTCTGGCGCACTGGATACCATGCTCTATAACCTGGCGCAGCATCATAATGCGCAGACCTTTCAACACGCGGATGACCTCGCGTCTCTGCTGGAACCGCTCCTGTTGATTGTGACGGGCGTCATTATTGGCACGCTGGTGGTGGCGATGTACCTGCCTATATTTCATTTGGGGGATGCGATGAGCGGGGGATAACGCTGGCGCGCTGAGGCGCCAGCGAGAAGGATTACAGGCTATTGAAAACGCGGTTTTCCTGTTCCTGAACGCGGATAAAGGTCGTGCGCTTAGTCAGCTCTTTCAGGCGAGATGCACCCACGTAGGTACAAGCTGAACGCAGGCCGCCCAGAATGTCGCGTGCGGTGTGATCCACCGGGCCACGTAGAGGCAGCTTCACGGTTTTTCCTTCAGCGGCGCGGTATTTCGCCACACCCCCGACGTGTCGGGTCATGGCGGATTCGGAACTCATGCCGTAGAAGAGCATGAATTTCTCGCCATTCTCTTCAACGATGTTGCCGCCGCTCTCTTCATGCCCTGCCAGCATCCCACCCAGCATCACGAAATCTGCGCCGCCGCCGAACGCTTTAGCCACGTCACCGGGTGTGGTGCAGCCGCCATCGCTGATGATTTGCCCGCCCAGGCCATGCGCCGCATCGGCACACTCAATGACTGCAGAGAGTTGGGGATAGCCGACACCGGTTTTGACGCGGGTTGTGCAGACGGAGCCCGGACCGATACCAACTTTTACGATATCAGCGCCAGAAAGAATCAGCTCTTCACACATTTCGCCGGTTACCACGTTGCCCGCGATAATGGTCTTCGTTGGCCAGGCTTCGCGCGCCTTGCTAACGAACTGTACGAAGTGTTCGGAGTAACCGTTAGCCACATCGATACAGACAAAGTTCAGGGCCGGGTTAGCGGTAAGGATCTGTTTGGTTTTCTCGAAATCGGCATCAGAGGTGCCGGTAGAAACCATGACGTGCTTCAGCACGTTCTCGGAAGCGGCGCTGGCGAACGCACTCCACTCTTCCACGCTGTAATGCTTATGCACCGCGGTCAGAATGTCGAAGCTTGCCAGAGCTGTCGCCATTGCAAAAGTACCCACGGTATCCATGTTGGCGGCGATAATTGGCACACCAGACCAGGTCTGACCGGAATGTTTGAAGGTGAATTGACGTTCGAGTTCAACGTCTGAGCGGCTCTTGAGGGTAGAGCGTTTAGGGCGGATAAGAACGTCTTTAAAACCTAACTTCAGATCTTCTTCGATACGCATTAGCGGATTCCTGGGGTCAATGGCGAAAAACGAAACTCACAACTCCAGTGACGCTATCATACGCACTAATACTGGCTGCGCAAGACTGCGAAATTCTCTTTTTTTACGCTACAATCCTATAAATTTACCTGCTCAAAAGTAAGTAAACAGGGCTAAACCTTGATTGCTGAATGATTAAATTTTAAGCAATTGATTTTAATAATGAATAATTCCCAGGATTTTGTTTAATGGGGTACATCGTTGCGTTAACGGGGGGCATTGGCAGTGGCAAAAGCACTGTTGCTGACGCCTTCTCTCATCTGGGTGTCACGATAATTGACTCCGATATTATTGCCCGTCAGGTGGTAGAACCGAATACACCCGCACTTCAGGCCATTGCCGAACATTTTGGTAGCCAGCTTATTGCGCCGGATGGCACGTTAAATCGTCGCATGCTGCGCGAGCGTATCTTCTCTCATCCCGACGAAAAAGCCTGGCTCAACGCCCTCCTCCACCCCTTAATTCAGCAAGAGACTCAACGGCAGATTGCTGCAGCAACCTCACCTTACGTGATGTGGGTGGTCCCCCTGCTGGTGGAGAATTGTCTGCACGATAAAGCCGATCGGATTCTGGTGGTCGACGTCTCTCAAGAGACCCAAATTCAGCGCACCATGGCGCGTGATAACGTTGCGCGCCATCATGCGGAAACTATTCTGGCCGCGCAGGCCACGCGTGAAGCACGCCTTGCCGTCGCGGATGATGTTATTAATAATGACGGCGCACCGGATGCCATTGCATCCGCTGTTGCCCGCCTGCATGCACAATACCTGCAACTTGCAGCGCAGGCCGATTCACAGGAAAAGCCATAATGCACACCCACATTCTGTTTGAGCATCCGCTCAATGAAAAAATGCGTACCTGGTTGCGCATCGAGTTTTTAGTCCAGCAGCTGTCAAATTCTCTTCCGGTTAATAACCACACCTCAGCCCTGCACTTCTTTCGCAATGTTGGCGATCTGCTGGATGTGTTAGAGCGCGGTGAAGTCCGTACGGAGCTGTTAAAAGAGCTGGAGCGCCAGCATCGTAAACTGCAGGCATGGGCTGAAGTCCCTGGAGTAGATAACAGTCGTATCGACGCGCTGCGTCAGCAGCTAAAAAACAGCAGCGGAATACTGATGAGTGCGCCGCGTATTGGCCAGTTCTTGCGTGAAGATCGCCTGATTGCGCTGGTACGTCAGCGTTTGAGCATCCCGGGTGGCTGCTGTAGTTTTGATTTACCCACCCTGCACATTTGGCTGCATATGCCCCAGGCGCAACGTGATGCGCAGGTCCAGAGTTGGCTTCAGAGCCTGGAGCCGCTTATTCAGGCCTTATCCTTAATTCTGGATTTGATTCGCAACTCGGCGCAGTTCCGTAAACAGACCAGTCTGAATGGTTTTTACCAGGATAATGGAGAAGATGCCGACCTGCTGCGTCTGAATCTGGCGCTGGACGAGCAGCTCTACCCGCAGATTTCAGGCCATAAAAGCCGTTTTGCGATCCGTTTTATGCCGTTAGATAGCGAACATGGCGTGGTGCCAGAACGTCTCGATTTCGAGCTGGCGTGTTGTTAAGGAGTAAAGATGTCTGATGTTACGACAGTAAACTGCCCGACCTGCGGTAAAGCCGTGGTCTGGAGCGAGCAAAGTCCGTTTCGCCCATTTTGTTGCAAGCGTTGTCAGCTTATTGATCTGGGTGAATGGGCTGCCGAAGAGAAACGTATTCCCAGCGCGGGCGATCTCTCAGACAGCGATGACTGGAGCGAGGAACAGCGCTAAGACGCAAAGCCTGCCGGCGCATAGTCCGGCAGACTCACTGGCCCCGTTTCAGGCGTGAAATCACCGGCTCGTTCGCAGGTGGGAACTTCTCCGCATCCAGCTCACTTTGCGCAACCCAGCTCCCTGGCTGCCCCTCCTTGCCCCACGGCTCACCGTCCCAGCTCTCCACCAGCCAGAACCACAGAGTGATATGGCGATCGGGAAACTGGTACTCCAGTTTTTCATAAAGCGTCGCACCCTGAGGAGTGATGCCAACCTCTTCCTGTAATTCACGCACCAGCGCCTGCTCTGCACTTTCGCCCGCTTCAATTTTACCGCCCGGAAATTCCCACTTGTTGGCCATATGGGCATCGGCGGCACGCTGAGTGATAAAAATTTGCTGTTTCGCGTTACGGATAATACCGGTCGAGATATTCAATACTTTCATCGAATTACACCTATAAAAAAGGCGCAGAACGCTGCGCCTTTTTAGTCAGTTCATCACTTAGCTCAGGCGACCGTGGCACGCCTTATATTTTTTACCCGAACCACATGGGCAAGGATCATTGCGACCCACTTTGCGATCCCCACTCTGCGCGGCAATAGCGGCTGCGGCCTCGCTGTCATCCGTCTGGTGGCTTAGCTGCTGCATCTGGGCCAGACGCTCAGCTTCTTCACGACGCTGCTGCTCCATCGCTTCCACCTCTTCCGGCATACGGACCTGAACTTTGCTCAGGGTGCTGATCACTTCATATTTGAGTGACTCCAGCATGGCGGCGAACATCGCAAAGGATTCACGCTTGTACTCCTGCTTAGGATCTTTCTGCGCATAGCCACGCAGGTGGATACCCTGACGCAGATAATCCATCGCAGCCAGGTGCTCTTTCCACAGAGAGTCCAGCGTCTGCAGCATTACGCCTTTTTCGAAGTGGCGCATCATCTCTGCACCCACAACCTCTTCTTTGCGTTTATAGACTTCTACCGCAGAAGCGAAGATGCGTTCACGCAACGTCTCTTCATGCAGCTCTGGCTCTTTATCCAGCCACTCTTTAATCGGCAGGTCGAGGTCGAAGTCGTTTTTCAGGCGCTCCTGCAGCCCTTCCACGTCCCACATCTCTTCCAGGGACTGCGGAGGAATATGTCCGTCGATAGTCGCTTTGAAGACGTCTTCGCGGATGCTGTCGATGGTTTCGCTCACATCAGACACGTCCAGCAGTTCGTTACGCTGGGTGTAGATCGCACGACGCTGGTCGTTCGCTACATCATCGTATTCCAGCAGCTGTTTACGAATATCGAAGTTGCGGCTTTCTACTTTACGCTGTGCGTTGGCAATCGCTTTGGTCACCCATGGGTGCTCGATGGCTTCGCCCGGCTTCATCCCCAGCTTACGCATCATGCCGGAAACGCGGTCGGAGGCGAAGATACGCATCAGGGCATCTTCCATAGACAGGTAGAAGCGAGAAGAACCGGCATCACCCTGACGACCCGCACGGCCACGCAGCTGGTTATCGATACGACGTGATTCGTGACGTTCCGTGCCGATAATATGCAAGCCACCTGCAGCCAGCACTGCATCGTGACGCACCTGCCACTCGGCTTTGATCTGAGCAATCTGCTCCGGAGTTGGATTTTCCAGCTCGGCCACTTCAGCCTGCCAGCTACCACCCAGCATGATATCGGTACCACGGCCTGCCATGTTGGTGGCGATGGTCACGGCAGAGGGATAACCCGCCTGCGCAACGATATCTGCCTCTTTCGCGTGGAATTTGGCGTTCAGTACGTTGTGCTTGATACCTGCTTTCGTCAGTTCATTCGAGACCACTTCCGATTTTTCGATGGAAATCGTACCTACCAGCACCGGTTGACCGGCAGCGGTACGATCGCGAATATCTTCAATGATGGCCTGAATTTTTTCTGCTTCGGTCATATAGACCAGATCCGGCATGTCCTTACGGATCATTGGACGGTTGGTCGGCACCACAACGGTATCCAGCTTATAGATAGAGCTGAATTCGAAGGCTTCAGTATCTGCCGTACCGGTCATGCCTGCCAGCTTCTCGTACAGACGGAAGTAGTTCTGGAAGGTAATAGACGCCAGCGTCTGGTTTTCATTCTGGATGTCGACGCCCTCTTTGGCTTCGACAGCCTGATGCAAACCGTCGGACCAGCGGCGGCCCTGCATGGTACGGCCAGTGTGCTCATCAACGATGATCACTTCGCCGTCTTTCACAATGTAATCAACGTCGCGGGTAAACAGGACGTGAGCACGCAGCGCAGCGGTGACGTGGTGCATGAGCATGATATTGGTCGGGGAGTAGAGTGACTCACCCTCGTCCATAATGCCCTGCGCAACCAGCAGCTCTTCAATTTGCACCAGGCCGCGTTCGGTCAGGTTAACCTGACGCGCTTTTTCATCCACAGAGAAGTGGCCTTCACCCTGGAAGGTATCCGAGTCCTCTTTTTCCTGACGAATCAGATGTGGGATGATTTTGTCGACTTTGCGGTACATTTCAGAGCTGTCTTCCGCCGGACCGGAGATGATCAGCGGCGTACGTGCTTCATCGATGAGAATGGAGTCAACTTCATCCACCAGCGCATAGTGCAGTTTACGCTGTACGCGCTCTTCCGGGCTAAACGCCATGTTGTCACGCAGGTAGTCGAAGCCGTATTCGTTGTTGGTCCCGTAAGTGATGTCGGCGTTATACGCTTCACGCTTGGCGGGTGCTGGCAGACCAGACATGTTGATGCCTACGGTCATGCCTAAGAATTCGAACAGGGGACGGTTGTTTTCGGCGTCACGCTGCGCCAGATAGTCGTTGACGGTTACCACGTGAACGCCTTTACCGGAGAGCGCGTTCAGGTACGCCGGCAGCGTTGCGGTCAGGGTTTTACCTTCACCGGTACGCATCTCTGCGATGCAGCGATCGTTCAGGACCATACCACCCAACAGCTGCACGTCGAAGTGACGCATCCCAAATACGCGCTTACTCGCCTCACGTACCACAGCAAATGCTTCAGGGATCAGGCTTTCTACGGTCTCGCCTTTTTCAAGACGCGCGCGGAATTCAGCGGTCTTCGCTTTCAGCTCGTCATCGGACAGTTTTTCCATTTCTGGCTCAAGGCCATTGATGACGGTGACAGCTTTACGCATGCGGCGCAGGGTACGATCGTTACGACTACCAAAAACTTTAGTTAATAATTTGATTAGCATAATAAAATCTCAAACATCCCGGTCAGGATAGATAAATTAAGTGATTAAAAAACGATTAATTTAACTGAGATGTTGAGGCCCGGCGCGGATACCCTGCACCTGGCTTATCCAGGCGGATACAAAGAAGGTCGATTCCGGGGCTAACGAGATAACCGCAGGCTGAGGCAGGGTAGCCAGCGGTTTACTCTGCTGCGTTAGCAGCGTGTTGAGCGTATCAAGCAGCGCAAGATGGTGCGCCTGTACTGGCAGCGACTCTTCGATGGCAGGCAGCGCCTGCGGCGCCATCGCAAATGAGAGATGACGAATGACGGTACGAATCGCATGCTGGTGCCAGTAATCCACCGTGAAATTGGTACGGCGGTTCGCTTCCAGCAGCGCAAGATTGGTGAAATTAACGCGGGTGGTGAAATCATGGGTGGCGGACGTCTTCGCCGGCGTCGATGCCTCAGCGCTGTTGCTGAGCGCAGGCAAACCGAGACTCGCCGCGACCATCCCCAACAGGAGATGCGGCCAGAAGTAACGTCTGCCAAATTGTCGCCAGCGCGTCAGAATTCCGCTCAATTGCCCCACCACAATAAGAGAGCCACAAGGCTCACAATTTGATTTTGTTTATTTTCGCGTCCAGATATTACCACTAAAGGCCATACACAGCAGCAGTAATGAGGCACAGAGAGAGTTAAAAATGGTCATGAAACCAGCAAACGCGCCGTTGACCGCAAAATTCAGGAAAGACAAAAACAAAAAAGACTGGTATCCCTGGCCGGAGAGAGTGCCAGGTTAACCAGTCTATTTTAGTTAACGGGTGTAACCGTTAGGCCAGAACAGTGCTTGGTGCTTTGAACGCCAGCGGCAGTTCTGCTTCGTCCTGGAAGGTCACATATTCCCATGCTTCCTGTTTAGCCAGTACAGCCTGCAACAGTTTATTGTTCAGCGCATGACCGGATTTATACGCGGTAAATGCACCAATAATGTTGTGACCACACATAAACAGGTCGCCAATCGCATCCAGCATTTTGTGACGAACAAATTCATCTTCAAAACGCAGGCCGTCTTCATTCAGTACGCGATAATCGTCAACAACGATGGCACAATCGAAGCTGCCGCCCAGGCACAGGCCACGGGACTGCAGATATTCGATATCACGCATGAACCCGAAAGTACGGGCGCGACTGATTTGACGCATAAACGCATCAGCAGAGAAGTTCATCGCATAGCGTTGGGTGCTGGAATCAATCGCCGGATGGTTAAAGTCGATGGTAAAGTCCAACGAAAAACCATTAAACGGTCTGAATTCAGCCCATTTGTCGCCATCTTCAACGCGAACGGTCTCTTTGATACGAACAAATTTCTTCGCACTGTTCAGCTCTTCGATGCCGGCATCCAGCAACAGATAAACAAACGGTGCAGCACTGCCGTCCATAATCGGGATTTCTGGCGCATCGACTTCAACAATAATGTTGTCGATACCCAGGCCCGCCAGCGCGGCGTTAAGGTGCTCTACGGTAGAAATCCGCACGTCATGCTCGTTCACCAGGCAAGTACAGAGCATAGTATCACGCACAGATTTGGCATCGGCCGGGAAATCTACCGGTGGATTCAAGTCGGTGCGACGATAGATGACCCCGGTGTTTGCCGGCGCAGGGCGCAGCGTCAGCGTGACTTTCTTGCCGGTATGTAAACCGACACCCGTCGCCTGAACGATACGTTTTAATGTCCTTTGTTTGATCATCGTATAATCTCGCCAAATTACTTATCCAACCGAGAGTGTATATCACTATCGGCAGGGCAGTTTAGCACAAAGAGCGCAAATCCCCAAATTCCAGCCTAATCCTAGTCAGCTTGCTTACGCAGGAACGCTGGGATGTCCAGATAATCCGGTTCTTTCTGGGTTTGCGGTGTATTGTCATTAACCACTTTCGCGGCCGGTTTCTGCTCCTGCGTCAGCGGGGTCATGCCGTGCTGCGGGTAGCGATCCATAACTGGCTGCTGAGTCTGTTTGTTAGTGACAAGCGTGATCTCAGGGCGCTTGTCCATGCCGATGCCAGTTGCAACAACGGTAACGCGCAGTTCGTCGTTCATCTCTGGATCCAGAGAGGTACCGATAACCACGGTCGCGTTGTCAGAAGCGAACGCACGAATGGTGTTACCCACCGTTTCGAACTCATCCAGACGCAGGTCGAAGCCGGCGGTGATGTTAACCAGCACGCCGCGCGCACCAGAGAGGTCGATATCTTCCAGCAGCGGAGAGGAGATCGCCATTTCAGCGGCTTCTTCAGCACGGTCTTCACCGCTTGCCACGCCGGAGCCCATCATCGCGTAGCCCATTTCGGACATCACGGTGCGAACGTCTGCAAAGTCGACGTTCATCAGACCCGGACGGGTAATCAGCTCAGCGATACCCTGAACGGCGCCTTTCAGCACGTCGTTCGCAGCACCGAAGGCATCCAGCAGGGAGATACCGCGACCCAGCACTTTCAGCAGCTTGTCGTTCGGGATAGTAATCAGCGAGTCCACATGTTTGGACAGCTCAGTAATACCCTGCTCCGCAAACGCCATACGTTTTTTGCCTTCAAAGTTGAAAGGCTTAGTGACGACAGCAACGGTCAGAATACCTAAATCTTTTGCAACTTCAGCCACCACTGGCGCAGCACCCGTGCCGGTACCACCACCCATGCCAGCTGCGATGAACACCATGTCTGCACCATCCAGCGCAGCACGCAGTGCTTCACGGTCTTCTTCGGCAGCGTTACGGCCGACTTCCGGGTTAGCCCCAGCGCCCAGACCTTTCGTGATGCCGCCACCGATCTGAATCGTCTGGCCGACAGCCGTCTTTCGCAGGGCCTGAGCGTCGGTGTTAACTGCAAAGAATTCCACGCCTTCGATGCGTTCACGCACCATGTGCTCTACGGCGTTACCGCCGCCGCCACCGACGCCGATGACTTTAATCACCGCGTCGTTGGTTAATTCCATAGGTTCAAACATAGTTTCTCTCTCCGTTGTGCCTGTCGCCCGAAACCGTTAATTCTCTCCGGTCTCTTAAAAAAATTAAAACTCTTTTCGTAGCCAGGTGTTGATTCGTTTGATCCACGACCCCACCGACGCACGTTTTTCCACTTCTGCTTCACCGCTGAGATGGGTTTCCTTCCCGTAGTGAAGCAGGCCCACGGCCGTAGAGTAATAGGGCTCCTGGGCATAATCTGTCAGACCGGTGATATTCAGCGGGGCACCGATACGCACCTGCGTATGGAACACGCGCTGTGCGCAGGCCGCAAGACCTTCAATTTGCGCCGCACCGCCGGTTAATACAATCCCCGCCGCAAGATGATGTTTCACTCCCTGCTGGCGAAGCTGTTCCTGTAATTGCAAAATCTCTTCGTTAACAAGGTTCAGCAGCTCGGTGTAACGCGGCTCAATAACCTCTGCCAGAGTCTGACGCTGCAGACTGCGAGGAGGACGTCCCCCTACGCTTGGCACTTCAACGCTCTCGTCTTTACCGACGATAGAGCCGAGCGCACAGCCATGGCGCACTTTAATCGCCTCTGCATCGCTCGGTGGCGTGCCGAAGGCGTAAGCGATATCGCTGGTTACCACGTTACCCGCATACGGGATCACTTTGGTATGACGCAACGCACCACCGGTATACACCGCCATGTCCATTGTACCACCGCCAATATCCACGACACAGACGCCCAGTTCACGTTCGTCTTCAGTCAACACCGAATAACTGGCTGCCAGACCGGCGAAAATAAGTTGGTCAACTTTGAGGCCACAACGTTCAACGGCTTTGACGATGTTCTTCGCCATATCGTTGTGACATGTGATCAAGTGCACTTTTGCCTGCATACGTACGCCTGAAAGCCCGACCGGATTTTTAATGCCTTCCTGATAGTCGATGGCATATTCCTGCGGGATCACATGCAGGACGCGATGCTCATCACGCACGCGCACGGATTTCGCCGTATGGACCACGTTCTCAACGTCTTCCTGTGTCACTTCTTCTTCTGAAATCGGCACCATACCGATTTCATTCTGGCAGCTGATATGCTTGCCAGAGAGCGCCAGATACACAGAGGAAATCTGGCAGTCTGCCATTAATTCTGCCTGATCGATGGCGCGCTGTACGCACTTCACCACCGACTCGAGGTCGTTTACCCCACCTTTATCCATACCACGAGACGGGCAACTGCCTACGCCAATGATATTGACCATACCGTCGGGCAGAACTTCCCCTACTAAAGCGGCTACCTTCGCGGTGCCTATCTCCAGTCCAACTACCAGTTTTCTGTCCGTCGCCTTGATCATTGTTGTTCTGCCTGTACCTGTGCCTGATTTTGTTGCTGCCTGGTTTCCTCATCCGGCGCCGGGATCCACCCCACCGACGCGCCTGAGTCATAGCGCAAATCAACGTAGCTTATCCGTTTGCCATCGGCCTGCGCCTGTTGTTGCAGAACCGGATAGAGTTCTACAAATCGCGCCAGACGCTTCATGGTGTCGCCGCGGCCAAGGTTAAGCTTGATGTCATTCGTCAGCGTTAACTGCCATGAACGTCGCGCTGTCATCGCCGCATTCTTTAACGTAAACCGATCCTTAGCCAACACCTGCCCCATGTTACGAAAACCTTCCAGGACCTCATTTTCGCTGCCTTCCGGCCCATATAACATGGGTAAATTTTGCTTGCTGACGCGATCGGCAGGGACGCTGAAGGAATTTCCGTCTGCGTCAACCATATGCTGATCATTCCACCGCGCAATGGGCACAAATTCAACCAGATGAATCTTCAATTCATCGGGCCACTGCTTGCGTACGCTTGCCTGTTTTATCCACGGCAGACGTTCAATCTGGCTCTGGATGATGTTGACGTCCTGAGTCATAAAGGTTCCCGGCGATCCCAACGCCAGGATTGACTGGCGTATATCATCGTTACGGGTGTAATGACGATCGCCGGTCACCACCAGTTTCGACAGGGGTAACCGCTGCGCATCTTCCATCCAGCCCAGCACCATCCAGCCGCTGACAAACACGGTACATAGCACGGCAAGCAGGAAGATAATCCCTGCAAGACGCGTTCCATTATTGCGACGAGACGAATACTCTTCCTCTTCGTCACGATTTCGCGTGTTCAGCGCAGCCTGAGACATATCAGCGCGCCTGATCCAGAATACGTACAACAAGCTGGGAGAAACTCATGCCCGCCTGACGCGCCGCCATGGGCACCAGGCTGTGGCTGGTCATTCCTGGAGAGGTGTTCGCCTCCAGCAGGTAAAACTGCCCATCACTGTCCTGCATCACATCTATACGACCCCAACCGCGACAACCTAAAACAGTCCATGCTTTAAGGACCAGAGACTGTAACTGCGCTTCATCCTTCTCTTCCAGACCTGCAGGGCAGAAATATTGCGTCTCATCAGAGAGATACTTCGCCTCATAATCATAGAAGGTTCCGGCTGGTTGGATACGAATCGACGGTAAAATTTCTTCACCAAGCATGGCGACGGTAAATTCCGGCCCGCTGAGCCATTTTTCAATCAGAACTTCTTCATCATGTTGAAATGCCAGCGCTAATGCCGAAGATATATCGCCTGCATTGTCCACTTTAGACATGCCAACGCTGGAGCCTTCGCGGCTGGGCTTAACAATAACCGGCAAACCCAGCGCGGCAATTCGCGAAATAACGCTGTCTGGCAGGCCTAATTCAAATTCGCGGCGCGTAACAGCAACCCATGGCGCGACCGGTAAGCCCGCCCCCTGCCACAACAATTTGCTGCGCAACTTATCCATAGAAATGGCCGACGCCATGACGCCACTGCCGGTATAGGGCAAGCCAATCAAATCCAGTAACCCCTGCAGGGTGCCATCTTCACCGCCACGACCGTGGAGGGCGATGAAAACCTTATCAAATCCCATCTCTTTCAGGCGCGTGACATCCGTCTCCTTTGGATCGACAGGGTGCGCATCAATGCCACCTTCGCGAAGACCCGCCAGTACTGCTGCGCCAGAGTTCAGAGAAACGTCGCGTTCAGCGGAAGTCCCGCCAAGCAGGACGGCGATCTTATCAGCCATGGCGTTCTTCCTCCGAATTTTGCGGCTTCAGTTTGATTTCAGCTAAGTTACGGGCGATCTTGCCGATATTTCCCGCACCCTGAACCAGAATCAAATCATTACCGGTCAGCACGGGGGCGAGCATCGCCGCTACCTGTGCGTGGTCGGGGACCAGAATCGGGTCAATCTTACCGCGCCCACGAATGGTACGACACAGCGAACGGCTGTCCGCGCCCGGAATTGCCGCTTCACCCGCAGAGTAAACATCCAGCATCAGCAGGGCATCCACCTGTGACAGGACGTTAGCGAAGTCATCATAGAGATCGCGGGTACGGCTATAGCGATGAGGCTGGAATACCATCACCAGATTTTTATCTGGCCAGCCGGCACGCGCCGCCTTAATGGTGGCATCCACTTCCGTAGGGTGATGACCATAGTCATCTACCAGCATAGCGGTACCGGTTTTGCCGTTAACCTCTGCCAGCGGGAACTCCCCAAGGAAATCAAAACGACGGCCAGTGCCCTGGAAGCTCTCCAGCGCGCGCAAAATTGCCTCGTCTTCAATGCCCTCTTCCGTTGCTACGGCAACCGCCGCCGCGGCGTTTAGCGCGTTGTGGCGACCCGGCGCGTTCAGCGTGACCTGCACCAGCTCTTTATCCTGGCGGGCCAGTGTAAAGTGCCCCTGAGCACCAATCTGCTGATAGTTCTCAACGCGCACATCGGCATCTTCACTGAAGCCGTAAGTAGTTATCTGACGCCCCACTCGCGGCAGCAGCTCGCGGATGACCGGATCGTCCACGCACATTACTGCACGTCCATAAAACGGCAGATTGTGCAAAAAGTTGATGAATGTTTGCTTTAAATTTTCGAAATCGCCCTGGTAAGTATCCATATGGTCGGCTTCGATGTTGGTAACAATCGCCACCATCGGTTGCAAATGCAGGAATGACGCATCACTTTCATCCGCTTCAGCAATCAGGTAACGGCTGTGACCCAGACGTGCATGCACGCCTGCCGCTTTCACCAGCCCGCCGTTCACGAACGTTGGATCGAGACCCGCTTCGGCATAAATACTGGAGACCATCGCCGTCGTCGTGGTCTTACCGTGAGTTCCGGCAACAGCGATGCCGTGACGGAAACGCATCAACTCAGCCAGCATTTCGGCGCGGCGGATTACCGGGATACGCGCTTCGTGCGCAGCCACAATCTCCGGGTTATCGGCAGAAATCGCGCTGGATACCACCACCACGCTCGCGTCACTGACGTTTTCCGGGCGATGGTTGAAATAGATTGTTGCGCCAAGCGACGCCAACTGTTGCGTAACAGGGTTCGGCGCCAGATCAGAACCGCTGATCTGGTAACCTTCATTCGCCAGCACTTCGGCAATACCGCCCATACCGGCGCCGCCGATGCCAACGAAGTGAATGTGCCGGACGCGACGCATCTCGGGCACGATTGAACGCAGTTTCGCCAGTTGTTGTGTATTCATTCTCTAAACGCCATCGACTACTTAAAATTCGTGCAGCGCAACACGCGCTGCGAGGGTTAAGCCTGGGCTGCCAGGCTCACTTCTTTTGCTACCCGCTCGGTGGCATCCGGGATCGCGGCCGCGCGTGCGTGCTGCGCCATCTCCAGTAATGTCTCCCGGTTCCAGCCCGCCAGGGTGGTGGCGACCGCATCTGCGGTAAACTGCGGCTGTTCAAAGATTTTTGCGGCGCCCGCTTTTTCAAGTGGCAACGCATTCCAGTACTGCTGACGGTCTTTATGCTGGAACGGCACAAACAGCGCCGGCAAACCGGCGGCAGCGATTTCGCTTACCGTCAATGCACCAGAGCGGCAAACTACCACATCGGCCCAGGCGTAAGCGGCGGCCATGTCGTTGATAAATTCGGTGACCTTATGCTGCGGCTGACCGGCCTCTGCATAAGCTTGCTCAACGGTCTGCTGAGCGCCTTTACCGCTTTGATGCCAAATTGTCACAGCCTCACCCAGCTTCGCAGCCACCTGCGGCATCGTCTGGTTCAACACGCGCGCGCCCTGCGAGCCTCCGACGACCAGCACCCGCACCGGCCCTTCACGACCGGTGAGTCGCGCCTGGGGTAGCGGCAGCGCCAGCACATCAACGCGCACCGGGTTACCCACGACATCGGCTTTCGGAAACGCTCCCGGGAAAGCCTGCATCACTTTGCTGGCAATTTTCGCCAGCCATTTATTGGTGAGGCCCGCGATACCGTTCTGCTCATGCAGCACAACGGGGATACCCAACGACCATGCCGCCAGGCCACCCGGGCCAGAGACATAACCGCCCATGCCCAACACCACGTCCGGCTTAAAGCGTTTCATGATGGCGCGCGCCTGACGCCAGGCATTGAAAATGCGTACCGGTGCGAGCAGCAAAGCTTTCACTCCCTTGCCCCGAAGACCGGAAATACGAATAAAGTCGATCTCGATACCATGTTTCGGCACCAGATCGGCTTCCATGCGGTCTGCGGTTCCTAGCCAGCGTACTTGCCAGCCCTGATCCATCAAATGGTGCGCAACCGCCAGCCCCGGAAAGACATGTCCGCCGGTACCGCCTGCCATCACCATTAACCGCTTCGGTTGATTCATCGTGAACCTCGTGTAAACGCCTGGGCATTCTCCAGACGCGTTTCATAATCTATACGTAGCAAAAACATAATGGCGGTCGACATAATCAACAGACTCGAGCCACCATAACTGATCAACGGCAACGTCAGCCCCTTTGTGGGCAGCATGCCGGCCGCCGCGCCGACGTTCACCAGAGCCTGGAAACTGAACCAGATCCCGATCGAGCACGCCAGAAAGCCCGAGAAGCGATGATCAATCACCAACGCTTTTCGGCCAATCGACATGGCGCGGAAAGCGACGAAGAATACCATTAAAAGTGCTAATACCACACCGATATAACCCAGTTCTTCCCCAATGATGGAGAAGATGAAATCGGTATGTGCCTCCGGTAAATACTCCAGTTTTTGGACGGAATTCCCCAGCCCCTGCCCCCAGAATTCACCTCGTCCAAACGCCATCAATGACTGGGTGAGCTGATAACCGCTGCCGAAGGGATCTTCCCACGGATTCCAGAACGAGGTGACGCGGCGGATACGGTAGGGTTCAGCCAGAATCAACAGCACGACGGCAGAGATGCCCATCCCGATAATGGCGATGAACTGCCACAATTTGGCGCCAGCGAGAAACAGCATGGCCAGCGTGGTGACAAACAGCACGACCACGGTACCCAGGTCAGGCTGCGCAAGCAGTAATACCGCCAGCACCAGAATCACGCCCATCGGTTTTAAAAAGCCGCGCAGGTTATTACGCACCTCATCGACTTTACGCACCAGGTAGTTGGCCAGATAGCAGAAGAGCGACAGTTTGGTAAACTCCGCAGGCTGAATTCGCAGCGGGCCAAAGGCAATCCAGCGCGATGCCCCGTTAACAGAACTGCCCACCACCAGAACAATCAGCAGCATGACGATGGAGGCGATAAGCATTGCGGTGCTGTGCCGCTGCCAGAACTCCATCGGCAGACGCAGTGTCACCATCGCCAGACAGAATGCGAGAATAATGTACAAACCATCACGCTTGGCAAACAGGAAAGGATCGTTCGCCAGACGCTGCCCCACGGGCATCGAGGCGGAGGTCACCATAATAAAGCCAATAGCGGCCAGCCCCAGCGTAAGCCAGAGCAGCACACGGTCGTACATAATAAGGCTATCGGAATCTTTATCCCGTGAGCCCATCACCCAGCCTTTCAGCGCCGCGAAGATCCACGCCAGGATACCGAATCCCGGCAGGCGCGGCAGACGAAGGCGAGGGAAAGATAAACGCATCAGCCTAACTCCTGCGCCAGGCGGGTGAAGAGATCGCCACGCTGTTCAAAGTTTTTAAACTGATCAAGGCTGGCGCAGGCAGGAGAGAGCAACACCATATCGCCCGGCTTCAGCGTGGGGGCGAGCAGGCGCATCGCCTGTTCCATGGTTTCTGTCTGCTGTGCGACCTCCGGACGTAATGCCGCCAGCTCTGCGCCATCCCGGCCGAAGCAGTAAAGGCGCACGTTGTCGCCCTTCAGATACTGTTTCAGAGAGGAGAAGTCAGCCGATTTGCCATCACCGCCAAGCAACAGATGCAGCGTACCCTCTACGTGCAGGCCATTCAGCGCCGCCTCGGTGCTACCCACGTTGGTCGCTTTGGAGTCGTTGATCCAGCGCACGCCGTTGTGTTCCAGCGCCAGCTGGAATCGGTGAGCAAGACCGGTAAAGGTGGTGAGGGCTTTCAGACTGGACGCACGCGGTAACCCGGCGGCATCCGCCAGCGCCAGTGCGGCCAGCGCATTGGTGTAGTTATGCTGCCCGGAGAGCTTCATCTCTTTTACGTTCAGCACTTTTTCACCCTGCACGCGTAGCCAGGTTTCGCCCTGCTGACGATTCAGATGATAGTCACCCATGTTGATACCAAAGCTGATGCAGCGCTCATCGGCGCCGCGAACCGGCATGGTCAGCGCATCATCGGCGTTAACCACACAAACTTCTGCATTCTCGTAAACCCGCAGTTTGGCTGCACGGTATTGCTGCAGACCAAACGGGTAACGGTCCATATGATCTTCGGTTACGTTGAGGATCGTGGCGGCCACGGCCTTCAGGCTGGAGGTGGTTTCCAGCTGGAAGCTGGAAAGCTCCAGAACATACAACTCGCGTCCCTGATCGAGCAGCATTAAGGCCGGCAATCCAATGTTTCCGCCGACACCGACGCTCACGCCTGCCGCTTTTGCCATCTCACCCACGAGGGTCGTGACGGTGCTTTTACCGTTAGAGCCGGTAATAGCGACGATGGGCGCCTGCGCTTCACGGCAGAACAGTTCAATATCACCCACAATTTCAACGCCCGCATCGGCTGCGGCGCTTAACGAAGGGTGCGCCAGCGCCATACCGGGGCTGGCAACGATCAGATCGGCTGCCAGCAGCCAGTCATCATTAAGACCACCAAGGTGGCGTTCAACCTGTTCCGGCAGTTTGTCCAGCCCAGGCGGAGAGATACGCGTATCCATTACGCGCGGCGTGACGCCGCGCGCAAGGAAAAAGTCCACGCAGGAGAGCCCGGTAAGGCCCAGCCCGATGATAACGACTTTTTTACCCTGGTAATCTGCCATGATTAACGTACCTTCAGCGTTGCCAGGCCAATCAGCACCAGCATCAGCGAAATAATCCAGAAGCGCACAATCACGCGCGGCTCCGGCCAGCCTTTCAATTCATAGTGATGGTGAATCGGCGCCATACGGAAGATGCGCTGACCGCGCAGCTTGAAGGAGCCCACCTGCAAAATCACTGACAGGGTTTCAACCACGAACACCCCTCCCATGATCACCAGCAAGAACTCCTGACGCAGCAGCACGGCGATAATGCCCAGTGCACCACCCAGCGCCAGCGAACCGACGTCACCCATAAAGACCTGCGCCGGATAGGTGTTGAACCACAAGAATCCGAGCCCCGCGCCCACAATCGCCGTACAGACAATCACCAGCTCGCCGGCATGACGCAGATAAGGAATGTGCAGGTAGTTCGCGAAGTTCATATTCCCGGTTGCCCAGGCCACCAGCGCAAACCCGCCAGCCACGAAGACAGTTGGCATAATAGCCAGGCCGTCCAGACCATCGGTCAGGTTCACCGCATTACCGGTACCCACAATGACGAAGTAAGCCAGCAGGATGTAGAAGATCCCCAGCTGTGGCATCACATCCTTGAAGAACGGCACCACCAACTCGGTGGCCGGGGTATCTTTGCCGGCCAGGTAGAGCGCGAATGCCACGCCCAGCGCAATCACCGACATCCAGAAGTATTTCCAGCGGGCTATCAGCCCTTTGGTATCTTTGCGTACCACTTTGCGGTAATCATCGACAAAACCAATAATCCCGTAGCCCACCAGCACAACCAGCACACACCAGACATAGGGGTTAGACGGGTAGGCCCACAACAGCACGGAAACGACGATCGCCGTCAGAATCATGATGCCGCCCATGGTTGGCGTACCACGTTTGCTGAAGTGTGATTCCGGACCATCGTTACGGACAACCTGGCCGAAAGAGAGCTTTTGCAGATGGGCAATCATGCGCGGGCCCATCCATAAAGAGATGAACAACGCAGTCAGCAGGCTGACAATGGCGCGAAACGTCAGATAGGAAAAGACATTAAAGCCTGAATAATATTTGACCAAATGTTCGGCCAGCCAAACTAACATGTCCCATTCTCCTGTAATGCGCGCACAACGTCTTCCATGGCTGCGCTACGTGAACCTTTCACCAAAACGGTGATGATTTGTTTTTCCTGAATCAACGCCTTCAGGCGGGTGATCAGGGCGGCTTTGTCAGCAAAGTGCTCACCTGCGCCGCTTGCCTCACTAAGTGTCTGGCTTAATGCTCCGGTGCTTAACACGCGATCAATACCTGAAGCTTTCGCTGCTTCCCCCACCTGGCGGTGACACGCTACGCTTTCATCACCCAGCTCTGCCATGTCACCGACCACCAGCACGCGGTAGCCCGGCATTTCGGACAGCACCTGAACCGCAGCGGTCATCGACCCGACGTTGGCGTTATAGGAGTCGTCCAGCAGCAGTTTGTTTTCACCCAGTGGGACCGGGAACAGACGACCTGGTACCGCGGTCAAATTTGCCAGTCCGGTTTTGATAGCGCTCAGGGGAGCACCGACCGCCATAGCCAGCGCCGTCGCGGCCAGCGCGTTGGCGATGTTATGGCGCCCCGGCAACGGCAGCAGAACGTCCGTGCTGCCGGTTGGCGTTTGTAAGGTGAACTCTGTACCGTGCGAGGTCACATGGATATTGGTTGCCGTAAAGTCGCTGTTGGCGGCATTCGGTGAAAATCGCCAGGTTTTGCGATCGCCAATCACGCTCTTCCAGTTCAACTGGTCGTTATTATCGGCGTTCATGATGGCGATACCGTTCTGCGGCAGACCGGTATAGATTTCGCCCTTCGCTTTCGCCACGCCTTCGAGCGAGCCAAACCCTTCGAGGTGAGCGGCCGCCAGATTATTGACTAACGCCGCCTCCGGTTTAGTCAGGCTGACGGTCCAGGCGATTTCGCCCTGGTGGTTAGCGCCAAGCTCAATCACGGCATACTCATGCTCTGGCGTCAGACGCAGCAGAGTCATCGGCACACCGATGTCATTATTCAGGTTCCCGGCAGTGTAGAGAGTGTTACCGCATTGGCTCAAAATGGCCGCGGTCATCTCTTTAACCGAAGTTTTACCGGATGAACCGGTCAGCGCCACGATCCGCGTAGGGACCTGTTGGCGCACCCATGCCGCCAGTTCACCAAACGCCTGGCGGGTATCTTTCACCACCACCTGGGGCAAATCGACATTCAGCTTACGACTCACTAACAGTGCGCCAGCGCCGGCCTCTTTGGCTTGATCGGCAAAATCATGAGCGTCAAAACGCTCGCCCTTCAGTGCCACAAACAGGCACCCTGGGGTGATTTTACGGGTGTCCGTTGTTACCGCATCACAGGTCAGATCCTGTCCCTGTAGTTCACCGTGCAAAATGCCGGCGAGTTGGTTTAGCGATACGCTAATCATGCTACGACCCCCAGCAGACGCGCTGCGGTCACACGATCGGAGTAGTCCAGACGGTTGGTCCCCACGATCTGATAATCTTCGTGCCCTTTACCCGCCAACAAGACCACGTCGTTTTCACCGGCCTGCATAATGGCGTTAGTGACCGCTTCGGCGCGCCCTTCAACAACGCGAGCACGTCCGGCGTCCAGCATCCCGGCCAGGATATCGTTAATGATGGCGCGCGGCTCTTCGGTACGTGGGTTGTCATCTGTCACGACCGGAATGTCTGCAAACTCTTCCGCGATGGCGCCCATCAACGGACGTTTGCCTTTATCACGATCGCCGCCACAGCCAAACACGCACCAGAGTTTGCCGGCACAGTGCAGACGAGCTGCCTGCAGCGCCTTCTCCAGTGCGTCCGGAGTGTGGGCATAATCAACCACTACGGTCGGTTTACCCGGTGCGCTGAAGACTTCCATGCGGCCACATACCGGCTGCAGGCGAGCTGAGGTTTTCAGCAGTTCTGCGAGTGGGTAACCCAGTGCCAGCAGCGTTGCCAGCGCCAGTAGCAGATTGCTAACGTTAAACGCCCCCATCAGACGGCTTTCAATTTCGCCTTCGCCCCAGGAGGAGGCGAAACGGATGGTTGCACCGCTGTCGTGATAGTTCACTTCCGTGGCTTTTAGCCAGCGGCCATGACAGTTCGGGTTGATATGGTCTTCCATCGACACGGCAACGGCGTCCGGCAGCTTAGCCAGCCAGCGGCGGCCGACTTCATCGTCGGCATTAATGATCGCCTGACCGCAGTGGTGAGTGGAATAGAGCAGCCATTTCGCGGCCTCGTAATTTTCCATATCACCGTGATAATCGAGGTGATCGCGGCTCAGGTTGGTGAACACCGAGGCGGCAAACTTCAGCGCCGCCACACGATGTTGAACCAGCCCGTGAGAAGAGACTTCCATCGCAGCAAAGGTTGCCCCCTGCCCTGCCAGACCCGCCAGCACGTGCTGGACGTCAACCGCAGAGCCGGTGGTGTTTTCTGTTGGGATCACTTTGCCCAGCAAACCATTGCCAACGGTGCCCATCACCGCACCGGTCTCGCCCAGCAGCTGCGCCCACTGCGCCATAAGCTGCGTGGTGGTAGTTTTGCCGTTCGTACCGGTTACGCCAATAAGACGCAGTTGTTCAGACGGTTCATGATAAAAACGTCCTGCCAGTGCAGAGAGACGCTCATTCAGCTGGCTGAGAAAGATTACCGGCACGCCGTGCATTTCACGGATTTCACCGTCGGTCGCCTCATCTTTTGCCTCAGCAATAATGGCAGCTACACCTTGCGCAATCGCCTGCGGGATATACCGACGCCCGTCCGCCTGATGACCGACCACCGCTACAAAGAGATCGCCCGATGCAGCCACACGGCTGTCGAGTACCATCTCCCGCAGTGCTCGCTCCGGTGCGTTTGGCACCCATGGAGCAAGAAGGTCGCGCAAATTACGATCTGCCACCTGTTCCCTCACCTTGATTAATTACAAATTCACTTTTCTCGCCCGTTGCCAGCGCATCCGGTTCGATGTTCATGGTACGTAAAACGCCGCCCATGATGGCACCAAACACCGGCGCGGAAACGGCGCCACCGTAGTATTTACCCGCCTGTGGATCGTTAATTACTACCACCAGCGCAAAACGCGGATTGCTTGCAGGCGCTACGCCTGCGGTATAGGCAATGTATTTATTAATGTAGCGACCGTCTGGCCCTACTTTTTTCGCTGTACCGGTCTTAATCGCGATACGATAGCCTTTAATTGCGGCTTTGACCCCGCCGCCGCCTGGCAGCGCCACGCTCTCCATCATATGCACAACCGTACGTACGATAGACTCCGGGAAGACACGCTCGCCGGGGACCGGGGGATCAACTTTGGTAATCGACAGCGGACGATAGATGCCATAGCTGCCAATCGTTGCGTAGACTCGCGCTAACTGTAACGGGGTTACCATTAGCCCGTAGCCGAAAGAGAAGGTGGCCCTCTCTATGTCAGACCACCGTTGTTTTTGAGGATATAAGCCACTGCGTTCTCCGACCAACCCCAAATTGGTCGCCTTTCCTAGCCCAAAACGTGAGTAAGTTTCTACTAACGCTGAGGACGGCATCGCTAACGCCAGCTTAGAAACACCGACGTTACTCGACTTCTGCAGAACCCCGGTCAGGGTCAATTCGCTGTAGCGCGCCACGTCTTTGATTTCGTGGCCGTTAATTCGATAAGGAACCGTGTTCAGCACCGTATTTTCATTGACGATACCGCGTTGCAGGGCGGTCATGACGACCATAGGCTTCACGGTTGAACCCGGTTCAAACACGTCGGTAATGGACCGGTTACGCATTGCGTCTTTGGCGGTACCGGCGAAATTGTTCGGGTTATAGGAAGGACTGCTGGCCATCGCCAGCACTTCGCCGGTGCTGACGTCGACCAGCACAGCGCTACCTGATTCAGCTTTGTTGAAAGCGACGGCGTTATTCAGCTCACGGTAAACCAGCGCCTGCAGACGCTCATCGATGCTGAGGGCGAGGTTGTGTGCCGCCTGGCTATCGGTAGAGGAGATATCTTCAATGACGCGGCCATAGCGGTCTTTACGCACGATACGCTCGCCAGGCTGGCCGGTGAGCCATTTATCGAAACTCTTCTCGACGCCTTCAATACCCTGGCTATCCACGTTGGTGAAGCCGATGAGGTGAGCGGTGACTTCCCCTGACGGATAGTAACGGCGTGACTCTTCACGCAGATGGATCCCCGGCAGTTTCAGCTTTTTAATGTAATCAGCCATATCAGGATTGACCTGGCGCGCCAGATAGATGAATCGCCCTTTCGGGTTGGCATTCACCCGCGCGGCGAGCTGATCCAGCGGCATTTTGAGCGCGTCAGAGAGTGCTTTCCAGCGGTTATCCAGAGAGATCCCGCCGGCGTCATGCAGCTCCTTCGGATCGGCCCAGATCGCTTTTACCGGCACGCTGACGGCCAGCGGACGACCAGAACGATCGGTGATCAACCCTCGTGATGTCGAGACCTCTTGTACGCGAAGGGAGCGCATGTCCCCCTGACGTACCAGCATATCCGGTGCGATGATCTGTAGCCACGCCACCCGCCCCAGCAGAAAGCCCAGCGCCAGTAAGATACAGCCGCATAACAACGCAAAACGCCAGCTGATAAAGCTGGCCTGTTCTTCCTGACGTTTTGGTTTTAGCGCTTTTGCCGCTGCTCTCATGCGTCGCGTTTTCCCTTATTTTTGTACTACGATATTTTCCTGAGAAGGATCAACATGCTGCATCTGCAGCTTTTCCGTTGCGATCCGTTCAACCCGGCTATGATCGCCGAGCGCATTTTCTTCAAGAATCAAATTTCGCCACTCAATGTCCAGCGCATCACGTTCCAGTACCAGCTGTTCACGTTGCGCCGTTAACAAACGGGTGTGGTGTGCGGTGGTGACCACCGTTACGGCCGTTACGATAATGCAGATGAACAGGCAGAGTGGCAGTTTCCCAAATCGCAAAAGATCGTCACCGATCACGCCAGGCAAGGCATGGCGCTCGTTGCTTCCTAACGATCCCGTCACTTTGCTGAGGGTCTCTGTCACTCTGCTGATCATGCGTTCGTCCTTTCTGCAATGCGCAGTACTGAACTACGGGCACGTGGATTTTCAGCCACTTCTTCTTCGCCCGGCATTAACTTGCCTAGTGCACGCAACTGACGGCCGCCCAGTTTCCTGAGTTGCTCTTCAGTCATCGGTAACCCTGCCGGAACCTGCGGACCGCGGCTCTGTTCGCGCATAAAACGCTTCACAATGCGGTCTTCCAGCGAATGGAAACTGATGATTGATAGCCGCCCTCCCGGGGCCAGCACGCCGAGCGAGCTTTTTAGCGCCTGCTCTATCTCTTCCAGTTCACTGTTTACCCAGATGCGCACCGCCTGGAATGTACGGGTCGCGGGGTGTTTGTATTTATCCTTCACCGGCATCGCCGCTGCGATAACTTCCGCAAGCTCTTTGGTACGGGTCATCGGCTCAATACGGTTACGCTCAACGATGGCGCGGGCAATGCGCTTACCAAAACGTTCTTCACCAAAGGTTTTGATCACCCAGGCGATATCCGCCTCTTCGGCCGTCAGCAACCATTCCGCGGCAGACTGTCCGCGCGTAGGATCCATACGCATGTCCAGCGGGCCATCGCGCATAAAGGAGAAGCCGCGCTCCGCGTCATCAAGCTGTGGTGAAGAGACGCCAAGATCGAGAAGAATACCGTCGATCTTACCGGTCAGATCGCGTTCAGCGACATAGTCAGCCAACGCAGAGAAAGGGCCATGTACGATGGAAAAGCGCGGATCATCGATGGTCTTCGCCACGGCAATAGCCTGCGGATCGCGATCGATTGCCAGTAAGCGACCTTCTGCTCCCAGTTGGGAGAGAATCAGACGCGAGTGACCGCCGCGACCAAATGTCCCATCAATATAAATGCCGTCAGGACGAATATTCAGGCCGTTTACGGCCTCGTCCAACAGCACCGTCGTATGTTTATAATTTTCCATCATTTTTATAGAGACAAATCCTGCAATCGATCCGTTAACATCGCGGAATCGGACTGCTCAGCGTCGATATCATCCTTGACCTGTTGATACCAGGTCGTTTCGTCCCACAGTTCAAACTTGTTGAACTGTCCGACCAGCATCACTTCTTTCGTCAGACCAGCATGTTGCCGCAGTACCGGGGCGATCAATAATCGGCCCGCACTGTCCATCTGACATTCACTCGCATGCCCCAACAACAAACGCTGCACGCGGCGTTCCTGTGGATTCATGCTCGACAGTCGAGACAGCTTTTGCTCAATGATTTCCCATTCAGGCAAGGGGTAAAGCAGCAGGCAGGAGTGGTTGATGTCAATGGTGCACACCATTTGACCAGAAGCGCTCTCATTCAGCTCATCACGATATCGGGTTGGTACCGATAAACGCCCTTTGCTGTCGAGATTGACTAACGTCGCTCCACGGAACATGCCAGCCTCACCCCCTCAATACCACTTTAACCCACAAAATCCCACCCGAAGGAGTTTACGGAGCGAGGGAAAACCTTGTCAAGCCAGGACTTCCGCCATACCAGACTAAATACGCCAAGTTTACGGACGTAACCTGACCCGGCTAATAACTGAACAACCGGCGAGGCAAATTAACGTTATGAATATTTGTAAGAAAAAATCGAATAAACATAGTGGCGTTAAAGATCACTTCTCTCATCGCAAGGAAATATAAAGTGTCAGTTTGCGACGCGGGCAGCATTTTAAGACATATTGCAGGGGGATAACAGCGCCAGTTGCACGGCTATGTGTCGCAGCCTGCCGCGGTACTGCGCCGGGGAGGTTCAGATGGGAAAAAATGGCTGATAATTCAGCACCGCACTTCAGGAATGTTACAAAATAATACAACCTGGTAAACGAATAACATTGAAATAAGCAGGAAACTGACAAATTTAAATGTTCGAGTAATTGAAGAAGGGGGCTGGCCCTTTTTTAAAGAATTATCCTAAAAAAAATATGGCCATTATTTTTAAAGTATTTAAGCAAAATAACAGGGCAGCCCACCTGCCCTGTCAGGCTATTACACGCGACTGAGTACACCACGGCGATAAAGATTACGCCGAATACGGGTTAATCCCGGTTTAGGTTTGCGCGGCTCATCCAGGCTTGCCAGCACGATTTCCAGTACTCGTTCCGCCACATCGCGGTGGCGCTGGGCAACGGCCAGTACCGGGCACTGCAGGAAATCGAGCAGTTCATTATCCCCAAAGGTGGCGATAGCCAGATCCGAGGGTAATTTGCCTTCACGACGCAGCGTCACGTCCATCACCCCCTGCAACAGGGCAAAAGAGGTGGTAAAGAGCGCCTGCGGCATCTCGTGCGTCTCTAGCCACTTCTCAAAAAGCTGCGCAGAGGCTTCACGTTCATAGCTATTGGCATAGAGGAACTCCACTTTGCGCGGATCGTCTTTCCATGCGGTCCGGAAGCCCTGTTCACGCAGGTAGCTGACGGATAGCTCTGGCAACGCACCCAGATAGAGGACTTTTTCCGCCGGGAAGGTACGCAGCTCTGCCGCCAGCATTTCGGCGTCGTCCTGATCCGCTCCCACAACGCTGGTGAAATGTTCGCGATCCAGCGCACGGTCCAGAGCGACAATCGGCAGCGGATCGTTAGCCCAACGCTGATAAAAAGGGTGCTCCGGTGGCAGGGAGGTTGAAACAATGATCGCATCAACCTGACGCTGCAGCAGATGATCGATACAGCGCATTTCGTTATCAGGCTGATCTTCCGAGCAGGCGATAAGCAGCTGATAGCCACGCTGGCGCGCCTGACGTTCCAGATAATTTGCAATACGGGTGTAGCTGGTGTTTTCCAGATCCGGAATGACCAGACCTATTGAACGGGTGCGTCCGGCGCGCAAACCCGCCGCTACGGCATTCGGATGGTAGTTATGTTCACGAACCACTGCCATGACTTTCTCAACGGTCTTATCGCTCACACGATATTGCTTCGCTTTACCGTTAATCACATAGCTTGCCGTAGTTCGTGACACGCCGGCGAGCCGGGCGATTTCATCCAGTTTCACAATTGCCCCTCAAAAAAAATAAAAGAGTCCATGACCTCAACAGGGTTATGGCTAAATCTTTTAACATCTAAGCGCAGAAAAGAGTGTGCGGCAACCGCTTTTGTCTGCACAAAGGTGCAGGCCGCAAAAAAAAGCCCGGTTATGAAGACCGGGCATGTTCGAGAGAGGCTCGTTGAGACTTAGCGCATCACTTTATCGCCGCGGGATAACCCTACGACGCCAGAGCGAGCCACTTCAACGATTTTTGCCACATCTCTTACCGAAGCGAGGAAAGCATCAAGCTTGTCACTGGTACCCGCAAGCTGCACGGTATAAATAGACGGAGTAACATCGATGATCTGGCCGCGGAAAATCTCCGCGTTACGTTTCACTTCTTCACGCCCGTAACCGGTGGCCTGAACTTTTACCAGCATGATTTCCCGTTCAACATGGGCCCCCTGCCCCAGCTCGCTCACGCGCAGTACATCCACCAGCTTATGCAGCTGCTTTTCGATCTGCTCCAGCACTTTGGCATCGCCTACGGTCTGAATGGTCATCCGCGAGAGGGTAGGATCGTCGGTGGGCGCCACGGTAAGGCTCTCAATATTGTAGCCGCGCTGTGCGAAAAGCCCGATGACTCGCGATAAGGCCCCAGACTCGTTTTCCAGTAAGACAGATAATATCCGGCGCATATCAGGTTCTCTCCGTTTTGCTTAACCACATTTCATCCATTCCGCCTCCGCGAATGTGCATCGGATAGACGTGTTCAGTGCCGTCTACGATCACATCGACAAACACCAGGCGATTGTTTTTCACCTGTTCAAGCGCTTGCGCGAGCTTCGCTTCCAGCTCTGCCGGATCGGAAACCCGGATCCCAACGTGGCCATAGGCTTCTGCCAGACGAACGAAATCAGGCAGTGACTTCATATATGAATGAGAGTGGCGGCCCGAGTAGATCATGTCCTGCCACTGCTTCACCATCCCCAGATAGCCATTGTTAAGGTTTAACACCAGCACCGGAAGGTCATATTGCAGCGCCGTGGAGAGCTCCTGAATATTCATCTGGATACTACCATCACCCGTCACGCAAACGACGGTTTCCGCTGGCAGCGCCATCTTCACGCCCAGCGCGGCAGGCAGGCCAAAGCCCATGGTTCCCAGACCGCCAGAGTTAATCCAGCGGCGAGGTTTATCAAACGGATAGTAGAGTGCCGCAAACATCTGGTGCTGACCTACGTCTGAGGTGACATAAGCATCGCCGTTTGTCAGACGCCAGATCGTTTCGATTACCGCCTGCGGTTTGATGTGCTCGCTTTGCGTGTCGTATTTCAGACACTGACGCGTACGCCATTGTTCGATCTGCAGCCACCAGTCACGTATGTCGTCGAGCGGCTGCGTGGTTGTCTCCTGCGGCAGTAGCTCCAGCATCTGCAGCAGCACCTGGCGCGCATCGCCCACAATCGGAACGTCCGCCGCGACGGTTTTAGAGATCGAGGTGGGATCGATATCGATATGCAGTACGGTCGCGTTCGGACAATATTTCGCGAGATTATTTGTGGTGCGATCATCAAAGCGAACCCCGACGGCGAAAATCACATCGGAGTTGTGCATCGTCATGTTGGCTTCATAGGTGCCGTGCATGCCAAGCATCCCCAACGCCTGACGATGGGTGGCCGGAAATGCCCCTAATCCCATCAGTGAAGAGGCTACCGGCAGGTTGAGCTTTTCAATCAGCTCACGCAACGGCTCTTCACAATGGGCATTAATGGCCCCGCCACCGACATAGACAACCGGTTTTTTCGCCGCCAGCAGCGTTTGCAGGGCGCGCTTAATCTGCCCTTTGTGTCCCTGGGTTGTCGGATTATAAGAGCGCATACTGACCGAATCAGGCCAGACGTACGGCAGCTTATTCGCCGGGTTGAGGATATCTTTTGGCAGATCCACCACGACCGGGCCAGGACGGCCGCTGGCCGCCAGCCAGAATGCCTTTTTCAGCACGCCCGGAATGTCTTCCGTCTGTTTCACCAGGAAGCTGTGCTTGACCACCGGCCGGGAGATCCCAACCATGTCGCACTCCTGAAAGGCATCATAACCTATCAGCGATGTCGCGACCTGACCGGAGAGAATCACCAGCGGGATAGAGTCCATATAGGCGGTAGCAATCCCGGTAATGGCATTGGTTGCCCCAGGGCCAGAAGTGACCAGCACCACGCCCACTTCGCCGGTCGCGCGCGCCAGTCCATCAGCCATATGCACCGCCGCCTGCTCGTGGCGCACCAGCACGTGGTCAATACCGCCAACGGTATGTAGTGCATCGTAAATATCGAGGACTGCGCCCCCAGGATAACCGAACACTTGCTTCACGCCCTGATCGATTAACGACCGGACGACCATTTCGGCGCCAGACAACATCTCCATGCTTTGCCTCCAGGCATCACGTTACAGACGGACAGCAGAGATCATTTCTGCTCCATCTTTATTGACCAGGGTGACCCCAGTCATTTTTATTGTGCAGAGTGACAGTTAACATAACCGCTTGCCCTCAGGCAGGCAATTCGCGCTCCCCCGAAGGGGATAGCCTAAGAAAGTAGAATCAAGGGGTATAAGGTTGAGTTATGGATAAATATACTGCCAGCAGGAAATGCACCGACCAATAATCACATAAACTGGAAGCGTCACAGAAATTCATCCATTTTTGTGACAAAGAAGGCGAGGTAAAAAAATGGCTGACAGTATAAAATTTCATAACGATTAAAAAATGCAGGATAAACAACAAATATGGTGCTTATCCTGTGATGTTTTAGCGATGACAGACATTCACTAATAACTCTTCCATCCACTGATGACCTTTATCGCGCCCCGCCGCTTCATGCCAGGAGAGATAACAGGTCCGCGTATTCAACTGCAGAGGCAACGCCTGAATACGTAAGCTCAGCGGTTCGGCAAATTTCTCAGCCAGCCAGCGCGGAGCGATAGCGACCAGATGTGTTTGCGACACAATATTTAATACACTGACCATTGCCATGCCCTGATAAGCAACGCTGGCTTGTTTATCCGGCGTGTCATACCACGGCTGACTGAAGGAGGCATATCTGTCCAGGGCAACAACGGCGTGCTGCTCATTATAAATATCGCTTTCATGCAGCGTGCCATGCAAACGCGGATGTTTTTTACTGGATACCAGAACCATTTCATCTTTGAATAAAGGCACGCAGGAGAATTCCGGGCGACGAAACTCTTCATAACCAATAACAAACTCCGTCTCCTGATAACGCAGCTGATGTTCCGTGTTTTGATTGAGAGAGGATTTGAAGACAAGTTGAATATTGGGGGCGATCTCACCCACTTTATTATAAATAATCGAGGTTAAATAATTATCCAGTGGGCTGCATACACAGAGATGGAAAATACGCTCGCTAACTAACGGCTCAAAACCGGAACCCGGTAGTTCATTTTGCACCAGTTGCAGCGCTTGTCGCACCGAAGCGAACAGCTGGTACGCGCGGGCGGTGGGCTGAATCCCTCTGCCATACCTTACAAATAATTCATCATTAAACATGACTTTAAGTCTTGCAACCGCATTACTTACTGCCGGTTGCGACATCCCCAGGGCATGTGCCGCCCGGGTAATATTTTGCTCCTGCATTACCGCATCAAAGACGGTAAGCAGATTAAGATCCACGGTACGCAACTGAGGTTTAGTATTCTCATTCTGCGGTGCTTTTTCACTATTTTCGTCACACATATCCATCTTCACTGTCATGCTAAGCTCCTTTTACTTGTGCGCAATAATAAGCTGACAAAATATGATTTATCACGCATATAAAACAAGCAAAAGAGAAATATATAAATTTCAGAAAACATCAAACTCTGTCACAAGCGATAAAAAGGAGTTCTGTACCTTAAAAAGGGAGTTGCCCCGTCAAAACATACTAAATAGTTTAGTTATCCAATGAAATCATAATCTCTATAAATATACAACACGGCATCTAATTAAGGATTATTTAAGCCACTATTAATTGTTAACAACTTTCTAGAGGTAATTATTAACAATGAATTACCAACCTAATCACTTTATTCTTCATCACAAAAAAAGAGCCTAAACAACCTTCTGATTCATAAGACAATAAATAATATTAGCGACATGTCGCAAAATTTGTACAAATGCAAACAAACATCTTCTTTTAATTCCAGCGATGAATATGCAAATGAATCGCAGAGCATTTAAATTGTCTTCAACGAAAAAAGCAGCACAATTAGCTCATTTCATCTTTGGCTGTCTGCCTTCTCGTCCGCCCTTTTCACCCTTGCGGGGTTGACATCAATGCGCGTATCCAGTACCACTAAAAGCATATCGCATTTAACCGAGGCTAGATTCATGATCCGCAGCATTCGTTTCACCGGTCTACTACTACTAAACGCATCCATTGTGCGCGGTAGACTGGCGGACGAAATTCAGCGTTGAATCGTCTCTGGTAAACAAAAAACCCGCGCCACTGCGCGGGTTTTTTTATGCTCGTAGCAAGGCGCCCAAATACAGACAAGGACCTAACCCATGAGCCAGCAAGTCATTATTTTCGATACGACCTTACGTGATGGTGAACAAGCATTACAGGCCAGCCTGAGTGTTAAAGAAAAACTGCAGATTGCTCTGGCCCTCGAACGTATGGGCGTAGATGTCATGGAAGTGGGTTTCCCGGTCTCCTCACCGGGTGATTTTGAATCTGTACAGACCATCGCCCGCACGATCAAAAACAGCCGGGTTTGTGGTCTGGCGCGCTGTGTAGAAAAGGATATCGACGTCGCTGCCGAGTCGCTGAAAGTGGCCGAAGCTTTCCGTATCCATACCTTTATCGCCACCTCGCCAATGCACATTGCAACCAAATTGCGTAGTACGCTGGACGAAGTGATTGAGCGCTCCATCTATATGGTAAAACGCGCCCGTAATTACACTGATGACGTGGAATTCTCATGCGAAGACGCGGGCCGCACCCCAATTGCTGACCTGGCGCGCGTCGTCGAAGCCGCCATCAGCGCAGGCGCAACCACCATCAATATCCCGGATACCGTCGGCTATACCATGCCGTTCGAGTTCTCCAATATCATCACCGGGCTGTATGAGCGTGTGCCTAACATCGACAAAGCCATCATCTCTGTCCATACCCACGACGACCTGGGCCTGGCCGTAGGTAACGCCATTGCCGCCGTCCACGCGGGTGCCCGCCAGGTTGAAGGCGCGATGAACGGTATCGGCGAGCGCGCCGGTAACTGTTCACTGGAAGAGGTCATCATGGCCATCAAGGTGCGCAAAGACATCATGAATGTGCACACCCGCATCAATCACAACGAAATCTGGCGTACCAGCCAGACGGTCAGCCAGATCTGCAACATGCCGATCCCGGCGAACAAAGCCATCGTCGGCACCGGCGCCTTTGCCCACTCCTCGGGCATTCACCAGGATGGTGTGCTGAAAAATCGCGAAAACTACGAAATCATGACCCCGGAATCCATCGGGCTGAATCAAGTGCAGTTGAACCTGACCTCCCGTTCCGGCCGTGCGGCAGTGAAACACCGTATGGAAGAGATGGGTTACAAAGAGGCCGACTACAACATGGATCAGCTGTATGACGCGTTCCTGAAGCTGGCGGATAAAAAAGGTCAGGTATTCGATTACGATCTGGAAGCTTTGGCGTTTATTAATAAGCAGCAAGAGGAACCAGAGCACTTCCGTCTGGATTACTTCAGCGTGCAGTCGGGCTCCAGCGATATTGCCACCGCCTCCGTCAAACTGGCCTGTGGTGAAGAAGTGAAAGCCGAAGCGGCTAACGGAAACGGCCCGGTCGATGCGATCTATCAGGCCATCAACCGCATCACCGACTATGACATTGAGCTGGTGAAATACGGTTTAAGCGCCAAAGGTCACGGCAAAGATGCGCTGGGTCAGGTAGACATCGTGGTTAACTACAACGGCCGTCGCTTCCACGGCGTAGGTCTGGCGACCGATATCGTCGAATCCTCCGCGAAGGCGATGGTGCACGTCCTAAACAACATCTGGCGCGCCGCTGAGGTCGAGAAAGAGTTACAACGCAAAGCTCAGAATAAAGAGAACAATAAGGAAACCGTGTAATGTCGAAGAATTACCATATTGCTGTGTTACCGGGTGATGGAATTGGCCCCGAAGTTATGGCACAGGCGCTGAAAGTACTGGACGCGATTCGCACCCGTTTTGCGATGAAAATTACCACCAGCCACTATGATGTGGGCGGTATCGCCATTGATAATCACGGTACGCCGTTGCCACAGGCCACGGTCACCGGCTGTGAAAACGCCGATGCCGTTTTGTTCGGCTCCGTGGGCGGCCCGAAATGGGAGCATCTCCCTCCTGCCGGGCAGCCTGAGCGTGGTGCTCTGCTGCCGCTGCGTAAGCATTTCAAATTATTCAGTAACCTGCGTCCGGCCAAACTCTACCAGGGCCTGGAAGAGTTCTGCCCACTGCGCGCCGACATCGCCGCCAACGGTTTCGATATCCTTTGCGTACGTGAATTAACGGGCGGGATCTATTTCGGCCAGCCGAAAGGCCGCGAAGGCAGCGGTCAGCATGAAAAAGCATTTGATACCGAGGTCTATCATCGCTTTGAGATCGAGCGTATTGCCCGCATCGCCTTTGAATCTGCACGCAAGCGCCGTCACAAAGTGACCTCAATTGATAAAGCCAACGTCCTGCAATCCTCCATTCTGTGGCGTGAAATCGTGAACGAAATCGCCCAGGAGTATCCGGACGTTGAGCTGTCACATATGTACATCGACAACGCGACCATGCAGTTGATCAAAGACCCGTCTCAGTTTGACGTACTGCTCTGTTCGAATCTGTTCGGCGATATTTTGTCTGACGAGTGCGCCATGATCACCGGCTCGATGGGTATGCTGCCCTCTGCCAGCCTGAACGAAGAAGGTTTTGGCCTGTATGAGCCTGCTGGTGGCTCGGCGCCGGATATCGCGGGTAAAAACATCGCTAACCCTATTGCGCAGATCCTCTCCCTGGCGCTGCTGTTACGCTACAGCCTGGATGCAAATGATGCGGCAACCGCCATTGAAAATGCCATTAACCGCGCCTTAGAAGAGGGGGTGCGGACAGGTGATTTAGCCCGCGGTAACGCGGCAGTCAGTACCGAAGAAATGGGCGATATCATTGCCCGCTATGTCGCTGAAGGGGTGTAATCATGGCGAAGACGTTGTACGAAAAAGTTTATGATGCTCACGTGGTTTACGAAGCGCAGAACGAAACCCCGCTGCTCTATATCGATCGCCATCTGGTACATGAAGTGACCTCTCCGCAGGCGTTTGACGGCCTGCGTGCTCATCATCGTCCAGTGCGCCAGCCGGGTAAAACCTTCGCGACCATGGATCATAACGTTTCCACCCAGACGAAAGACATCAACGCGTCCGGTGAGATGGCGCGGATTCAGATGCAGGAGCTGATCAAAAACTGCAACGAGTTTGGCGTAGAGCTCTATGACCTGAACCACCCTTACCAGGGCATCGTGCACGTGATGGGACCCGAACAGGGCATCACCCTGCCGGGGATGACCATTGTCTGCGGCGATTCCCACACCGCCACCCACGGCGCATTTGGCGCGTTAGCATTCGGTATCGGCACCTCTGAGGTCGAACATGTTCTGGCGACCCAGACCCTGAAGCAAGGGCGCGCGAAGACCATGAAGATTGAGGTAAAAGGTCAGGCTGCCCCTGGTATTACCGCAAAAGATATTGTCCTTGCGATCATCGGTAAAACCGGCAGCGCTGGCGGCACCGGTCACGTGGTGGAGTTCTGCGGCGATGCCATCCAGGCGTTGAGCATGGAAGGACGTATGACCCTGTGCAACATGGCTATCGAAATGGGTGCCAAAGCGGGCCTGGTCGCACCGGATCAAACCACCTTTGACTATGTGAAAGGGCGTCTGCATGCGCCAAAAGGCCAGCATTATGACGAGGCGGTTGCCTACTGGAAGACGCTGAAGACCGATGACGGCGCCACCTTCGATACTGTGGTAACCCTGCAGGCCGAAGAGATCGCACCGCAGGTCACCTGGGGGACTAACCCGGGGCAAGTTATCTCCGTGAACGACGCGGTTCCGGATCCCACCTCCTTTGCCGATCCGGTTGAACGCGCCAGCGCCGAGAAAGCGCTGGCCTATATGGGCTTACAGCCGGGCATACCCTTAACTGAGGTGGCGATCGACAAGGTGTTTATCGGCTCCTGCACCAACTCGCGCATCGAAGATTTACGCGCCGCGGCAGAGATCGCCAAAGGCCGCAAAGTGGCACCGGGCGTTCAGGCGCTGGTCGTTCCTGGCTCTGGCCCGGTGAAAGCGCAGGCGGAGGAAGAGGGTCTGGATAAGATCTTTATCAACGCCGGCTTTGAATGGCGTCTGCCTGGCTGCTCTATGTGTCTGGCCATGAACAACGACCGTCTGAACCCAGGTGAACGCTGCGCCTCTACCAGCAACCGTAATTTCGAAGGCCGTCAGGGTCGCGGTGGACGCACGCACCTGGTCAGCCCGGCCATGGCAGCGGCCGCCGCCGTTACCGGCCATTTCGCCGACATCCGCAACCTGAAATAAGGAAGACAATCATGGCAGAGAAATTTACCCAGCATACGGGCCTGGTTGTCCCTCTGGACGCGGCCAACGTCGACACCGACGCCATCATTCCAAAGCAGTTTTTACAGAAGGTGACCCGCACCGGCTTTGGCGCGCACCTGTTTAACGACTGGCGTTTCCTCGATGACAAAGGCGAAGTGCCGAACCCGGAATTTGTGCTGAACTTTCCGGAGTTCAAAGGGGCTTCCATCCTGCTTGCTCGCGAAAACTTTGGCTGCGGCTCCTCGCGTGAGCACGCGCCATGGGCATTGACCGATTACGGTTTCAAAGTGGTTATCGCCCCCAGCTTCGCCGACATCTTTTACGGCAATAGCTTTAACAACCAGCTGTTGCCGGTGACCCTGAGCGATGCGCAGGTAGACGAGATGTTTGCGCTGGTGAAAGCGCAGCCGGGGATCACCTTTGAGGTGGACCTGGAAGCTCAGGTGGTGAAAGCGGGCGAAAAGTCTTACAGCTTTAAGATTGATGATTTCCGCCGCCACTGCATGCTCAATGGCCTGGACAGCATCGGCCTGACGTTACAGCATGAAGAGGCAATCTCCGCCTACGAGAACAAACAGCCTGCGTTTATGAGCTAAAAAACAGGCCCGCGTCTGGCGGGCCTGTTTTTCCTTCCCTTTATTACCTTTCCCTTTAATAAAATATAAATAGATAATAATTATCAGAATAAAATAATCATTATCTCCGCATATAAATAACGCCATCCCAACCTCATAATAAATAATAAACCCAGATTCAAAGCACCTTATTTAATGATCAAAATCAACAGGCTCTAATATTAATAACACTTATACTTGGCGGACATGATAATTTGCAAGGAGCACTACCATGAATAAACGTCGTTTTGTCGCCATCGTATTATCGACTCTGCTTTTAGCCGGTTGCGGAATGAGTCCGGCCGTAACAGAGAAAGAGATGAAAGATGCGGCGTCATTTGCCCTGAATGTCGACGCCAGCAAGGTAACCATCTCAAATGTCGACAAAAAAGGGGTTAAAACCAATTTCGTCGCCACCGTCAACAACACGGCCCACCGTTGCTACGTAACCAAAGTCGGCGCGGCAAAATTATATGGCGTGATTCCATTAGGCGCTGAGGATACGGTATCCGATGCGATTTGCGCCGGCACTAATAACGGCACCAGTAATACCACATGTGATGCGCTTTCCAGGAAAGCCGGTCGTTGTTAATAAAAGAGTCAAGGCTCGCGGAGATATTTCCCCCCTCCGCTAGCCTCACACCCTGCATAGGTTTCAACAATAATGACGGCTCGTTGTTTTTTTTACCGCCAAATACTCTATTTACTCACGGCTCTTCATTATTCCCTTAATAAGAACCGCCATCCTGTTTTTATTCTTTCCCGAACCGCTTAATCACGGTCAGACATCTTTCACCCGGGAGGTGATCGCTAAGGTCACCACCGAGATAGCCGCAATCGTCCAGTAAACCGCTGCATGTCCGTAGCTCTGGGCCAGAGCGCCCTGGATCATCCCCGCCAGAATCACGCCCGTAGAGATGCTGTTTGTAAACAGGGTGGTGGCCGAGCCCGCCCGGCCGGGCATCAAATCCTGGAACCAAAGCATCCCTATCCCGGCAACGATCCCGATAAAAATGGCATTAAACAGCTGGAGCGCCAGCAGCGCCTCACGGCTATGAAACAGAATTAACCCCACGTAAAACATCACCCCCGCCGCCACAGCAAGGGTCATCATTCGGCGTTTACCGAAGCGTTTTACGTAATATCCCGCCAGGATCATGGCCGGGATCTCAAGCCCCGCGGCCGTGCCCATCAAAATACCCGCCAGCTTATCCGGCAACCCCAGATCGCTGCTGATCCACAAAGGCATATCAATGATATACATGGTGTTACAGGTCCACATTAGCGTCGAGGCGATAAACAGCAGGCGGACATTTTTGTTATGCCAGCCGCTCACCTGGGTCACCGGGGTATCCACCGTCTGCTCTACCCGAGCGACAGAGGGCAGCGCAAAGGCGATAAGCCCCAGACTGATGGCGAAGATTGCCGCCGCGATGGAGAACATGGCGGTAAAGCCGTAATTGAGGGCCAGCATAAAGGCCAGCGGCGGGCCGATTACCCACGCCAGCGAGAGCTGAGCACGCATCACCGAGCTGAACATCACCACTTCCCGCGCGGAGTTGTCGGCGTATTCACGGGCCAGGGCAAAGAGCTGTGGCATGGCGGTGTTCGCCAGCGCCGCCAGCAGAACCCCGCAGGTAAGCAAAGTCATGTAATGGCGGTTAAATGCAAACAGCAGTGCGTTAGCAATGGCCATGGCGCAGCAGAAGAGGATCAATTTACGCCGGTCGCCCTGACTGTCGGAGCGCTTCGCCAGCCACAGGCTGACCAGAATCCCGGCGATGGCATTGACCGTATAGAACAACCCTACCCAGAAAGGTTGCGCCCCGACTTCACGACTCAGGAACAGGCTTAAGGTCGGGGCCTGCAGCGCGCCGGCAACGCCCATCATAAACGCCACTATCATAAACGCGGCATAGACACCGTTGAGGCGGCGACCCATCGTCATTAACCAGAGCATGACCCTATCCTTAAGCGCAAAAGAAATGAAAAAAGCCAGCAGATAATAACTGCTGGCGTGGTGATTAGCACCAATACTCAGTCACACATGATCGAGGCGAGTCAGCGTTCAGAAGTCGGCGTTGTAACGTCCCACTGCATCAACTCTTCCAGTATTTTGAACCGTTGTGCTTCACACTGGCGGGCCAGCCAGGACACTCCCTTTGTCGCGGCAAAGTACTGTTGGAAAAACTGACGTGCGGTCGACTTCCTCATATTCACCTCCTCGCTTCATCGAAGAGAATTATTGGCTTAATATAGGGATTAATAAATTGCTGATTTTTTGTCAGGAGTTCCTCTTTTATGGCCTCTGGTCGCCTGCAACAACAATTCATCCGCCTGTGGCAATGCTGTGAAGGCCAGACCCAGGATACTACCCTCAGTGAACTGGCCGCGCTGCTTAACTGTTCGCGCCGCCATATGCGTACCCTGCTCAATACGATGCAGCAGCAGGGCTGGCTGAACTGGGAGGCCGAAGCCGGACGCGGTAAACGCTCGCGCCTCACGTTTTTGTATACCGGCCTGGCGCTGCAGCAACAGCGGGCCGAAGACCTGCTGGAGCAGGATCGGATCGATCAACTGGTGCAGTTAGTCGGCGATAAAGCTGCGGTACGGCAGATGCTGGTTTCTCATCTGGGCCGCAGTTTCCGCCAGGGGAAGCATATCCTGCGCGTCCTCTACTACAGGCCGATGAAAAACCTGTTGCCGGGTAGCGCATTACGTCGATCCGAGACCCACATGGCGCGGCAAATCTTCAGCGGGCTAACCCGCATAAATGAGGAAAACGGGGAACTGGAAGCCGATATCGCGCATCACTGGCAGCAGATTGCCCCCCTTCACTGGCGCTTTTTTTTACGGCCCGGCATCCATTTTCATCATGGCCGTGAACTGGAGATGAGCGATGTGATTGCCTCGCTCGAGCGCGCCAGAATGTTGCCGCTCTATTCCCACATCGTTAGCGTTCAGTCTCCCACCGCGTGGACGCTGGATATTCACCTCTATGAACCAGACCGCTGGCTGCCGTGGCTGCTGGGTTACGTCCCTTCAATGATTTTGCCGCGTGAATGGGAATCGATGCCTAAGTTTGCCAGCCAACCCGTGGGGACAGGCCCCTATGCGGTGGTGCGCAATAACAATAATCAGTTAAAGATTCAGGCCTTTGACGATTACTTTGGCTATCGCGCGCTGATCGATGAAGTGAACGTCTGGGTATTACCCGATATCAGTGAAGAGCTGAGTCCAGGGCTGACGCTTGAGGGGCCGACCGAAGGGGAGAAAGCGGTAGAGAGTCGTCTGGAAGAGGGGTGCTATTACCTGCTCTTCGACGCGCGATCCCGACGCGGTGCCAGCCAGGAGGTCCGTCAGTGGATCAGCCAGATCCTCTCTCCCGCTAAATTGATCTATCAGGCGGAAGCGCAGTACCAGACTTACTGGTTCCCCGCCTGGGGCTTGCTGCCTCGCTGGCACCATGCCCGGCCGGGATGTGGCGAAAAACCTGCAGGTCTTGAGAGCATTACCCTGACCTACTACCGTGAACACGTTGAACACCGGGTCATCGGCAGAATGATGAGCGCTATGCTGGCCGCCGAAGGGGTAAAACTGGAAATAGTGGAAGTGGATTATGACGAGTGGCATCGCGGCGATATCGTCAGCGATATCTGGCTAAATAGCGTGAACTTTACTCTGCCGCTCGATTTCTCGCTCTTCTCGCACCTGTATGAGGTCCCGCTGCTGCAAAACTGCATTCCCCGCGACTGGCAGCAAGACGCCGCCGAGTGGCGGGCGGGTGAGATGAACCTCGCGGTGTGGTGCCAGCAACTATTGGCACAGCAAGCGATGGTACCGCTTATTCACCACTGGCTGATGATTCAGGGTCAGCGCAGTATGCGTGGTCTGCGGATGAACACGCTCGGCTGGTTTGACTTTAAATCGGCGTGGTTTGCGCCGCCGGAGCCATAACACTTTCGTAATATTCACCAAATCATTACAATACTGCCGTTCTCAACGGGGTGCTGCGCGAAAGCGTGTGCTGAGAAAATACCCGTCGAACCTGATCCGGATAACGCCGGCGAAGGGATTTGAGGCTGTCACTCAAAATCCTTTGCCACTCAACATTGAGGTGCAAAGTGTTAAAAAAAGCTCTTCCCCTGCTGGCCCTGCTGGCGCTGCCTGCTTTCGCGAAACCCGTGCTGACGGTCTATACCTACGACTCCTTCGCCGCTGACTGGGGCCCTGGCCCGGTGGTCAAAAAAGCCTTTGAAGCCGATTGCAATTGTGAACTGAAGTTCGTGGCGCTGGAGGACGGGGTTTCCCTGCTCAACCGGCTGCGCATGGAAGGTAAAAATAGCAAAGCCGACGTCGTGCTGGGGCTGGATAACAACCTGCTCAATGCGGCCACCCAGACCGGATTGTTTGCCAAAAGTAATGTCCCGAACGATGCAGTAACTGTGCCGGGTGGCTGGAAAAATGACACCTTTGTGCCTTTCGATTATGGTTACTTCGCCTTCGTTTACGACAAAACCAAACTGCAAAACCCACCGAAGAGCCTGAAAGAGCTGGTTGAAAGCGATCAAAAATGGCGCGTGATCTATGAAGATCCCCGCACCAGCACGCCGGGTCTCGGCCTGCTGCTGTGGATGCAGAAAGTCTATGGCGATAAAACCCCGGAAGCCTGGCAAAAACTGGCTGCCAAAACGGTGACCGTCACTAAAGGCTGGAGCGAAGCGTACGGTCTCTTCCTCAAAGGAGAAGGGGACCTGGTGCTGAGCTATACCACCTCCCCGGCCTATCACATCATCGAAGAGAAAAAAGAGAACTATGCTGCCGCTGACTTTGCAGAAGGACACTACCTGCAGGTGGAAGTGGCTGCCCGCACCGCAGCCAGCAAACAGCCAGAACTGGCAGAGCAGTTCCTGAAGTTTATGGTCTCGCCGGCCTTCCAGAAGGCAATCCCGACCGGTAACTGGATGTACCCGGTGACCGATGTTGCGCTGCCTGAGGGCTTTAATAGCCTGGTCAAACCGAAAAATACGCTGGAGTTCACCCCGCAACAGGTTGCGGATAAGCGTGCTGGCTGGGTAAGTGAATGGCAACGCGCCGTCAGCCGTTAATCGCGGGCTGGCTCATACCGGGGCTGACGGCCGCCACGCTGTTGGTGGCTGTCGCTCTGGGCGCCTTTCTGTCGCTGTGGTTCAGTGCGCCCGACGCCGACGTCTCTGCGCTGTGGCACGACAGTTATTTATGGCACGTCGTACGCTTCTCATTCTGGCAGGCCTTTTTGTCAGCCCTGCTCTCCGTCGCGCCCGCCATTTTGCTGGCGCGTGCGCTGTATCGCCGTCGTTTTCCCGGCAGGCAAGCCCTGCTGCGCCTGTGCGCCATGACGCTGATACTGCCCGTGCTGGTCGCCGTGTTTGGCATACTCAGCGTCTATGGCCGTCAGGGCTGGCTGGCCCAAATTTGTGCAGCGATCGGGCTGAACTGGCGCTTCTCTCCCTATGGCCTGCAGGGGATCTTACTGGCCCACGTCTTCTTTAATTTGCCCATGGCCACCCGCCTGCTCTTACAGGCGCTGGAGAACATTCCCGGCGAGCAACGCCAGCTCGCCGCCCAGCTCAATATGCGCGGCTGGTCCTTCTTCCGCTTTGTTGAATGGCCATGGCTACGCCGCCAGATCCTCCCTACTGCCGCGCTAATCTTTATGCTCTGCTTCGCCAGTTTTGCCACTGTGCTCTCACTCGGCGGCGGGCCGCAGGCTACCACTATTGAGCTGGCTATCTACCAGGCCCTGAGCTATGACTATGATCCTGGCCGGGCGGCGCTGCTGGCGATCATTCAGATGGTCTGTTGTCTGGCTCTGGTCTTACTGAGCCAGCGTCTGGGCAAAGCCCTCGCCGTAGGCACAAGTCAGCTCAGCGGCTGGCGCGATCCCCAGGACAGCCTGCGTAGCCGACTTACGGACGCGCTGCTGATTACGCTGGCACTGCTGCTGCTGTTGCCGCCGCTACTGGCGGTCGTGGTGGATGGTCTTAACGGGAATCTTATCAGCGTGCTGCAACAGCCGGTGCTCTGGCAGGCGTTAACGACCTCGCTACGCATTGCCGCAGGCGCCGGCCTGCTCTGCGTGATCCTGACCATGATGCTCCTCTGGAGCAGCCGTGAGCTCTATGCCCGGCAGGCCACCGCCGCAGGACAGCTGCTGGATTTGAGCGGCATGCTGATTCTGGCGATGCCCGGCATCGTACTGGCGACCGGCTTTTTCCTGCTGTTTACCCGCACCGTCGGGCTGCCCGCTTCGGCGGACGGCATTGTCATCTTTACCAATGCGCTGATGGCCATCCCTTATGCCCTTAAGGTTCTGGAAAACCCGATGCGCGACCTCAGCGCCCGCTATACGCTGCTTTGCGGATCATTAGGGATGCAGGGGTGGCAACGGCTAAAAGTGGTGGAACTGCGCGCCCTGAAACGCCCACTGGCGCAGGCGCTGGCCTTTGCCTGCGTACTCTCGATTGGTGATTTTGGGGTGGTGGCGCTGTTTGGCAATGACGATTTCCGCACCCTGCCGTTCTGGCTCTATCAGCAGATTGGCTCCTATCGCAGCCAGGACGGAGCCGTTACGGCGCTTCTGCTCCTGATGCTCTGCTTTGCCTTGTTTACCGTTATTGAAAAACTTCCGGGGCGTGATGCTAAAACTGACTGATGTGACCTGGCTTTACCAGCACCTGCCGATGCGTTTTACCCTCTCTGTGCCGCAGGGAGAGTCGGTTGCCATCCTCGGCCCAAGCGGTGCGGGGAAAAGCACCCTGCTCAATCTGATCGCCGGTTTTCTGCAGCCCGCCAGCGGGACAATCTTGATAGAAAACCGGGATCACACCTGGACGCCCCCTTCCCGGCGCCCGGTGTCGATGCTGTTCCAGGAAAACAACCTTTTTACCCACCTGAGCGTTCGGCAGAACATCGGGCTGGGGATGCACCCTGGCCTGAAGCTCAATGGCGATCAACAGCGCAAGCTCGCGGCCATCGCCGGCCAGATGGGTATCAGCGATCTGTTGGACAGGTTGCCAGGAGAGCTCTCCGGGGGCCAGCGCCAGCGTGCCGCGCTGGCGCGCTGCCTGGTGCGAGAACAGCCGATATTACTGCTGGACGAACCCTTTTCCGCCCTCGATCCTGCTCTGCGTCAGGAGATGCTATTGCTGGTCAAAGAGGTCTGCGAGCGTCAGCAGCTCACCATGTTGATGGTGTCGCATAGCGTGGAAGATGCGGCCCGCATCGCCAGACGTTCGATAGTCGTGGCTGACGGGCGTATCGCCTGGGACGGTGAGACCCGCGTGCTGCTTAGCGGCGGCGCCAGCGCCTCGCATCTGCTGGGCATTGCGCGCGGTTAACGGCTCACGACCTTCAACAGAATCTCACCATAGACGGGCATCAGCGGGTGGCGAATAAGCGCCACCAGCGCCACCACCGCCACGCCCAGCAGCAGGGGTGCCAGCCACAGTAATCGCGATCGCGGCAGCCAGGCGCTCAGCTTATCGACGTTAGCCCTGGTGCTGCGCCAAAGACGCCAGCAGAGCCAGGCCGCCAGCCAAAGCAGCAATGCCGTTGCCAGCAGTAACCACTTAAAGCCGCCGCTATCCTGACCTGCAGGAATATCGATAGCCGCTCCGGCCAGAATGCCAGGCAGGAAGTAGAATGGCGGCCAGAAGAGGCAGCCAATGATATTTGGCACAATGAATTTTTTGATCGGCAGATCGAGCATGCCAGCCACCATGGGCACCAGCGGACGCGTCGGGCCAACAAAACGTCCCACCAGAATCGTAAACATGCTGTGTTGATGCAGGGCATGCTCGGTTTTATCCAGCAGCGCTTTGTTCTTTTTCATGAAAGACCAGCGATGCAGCGGCTTTTTGAAACGCCAGCCCAGCCAGAACGAGATCCAGTCGCCCAGCAGACAACCGATAATGCCCGCCAGCCAGGCCTGCCAGAAATTAACCTCGCCGCTGCCTATCAGCGCGCCAAGACCAGCCATCATCACCGTACCGGGGAGGATCAGCCCGACCAGCGCCAGCGATTCCAGAAAAGCCACCAGCGCAACGGCAATGAGGGAGTAAGTAACGGACTGGGTGATGAAGTGTTCCAGCAATGCCTGCATAACTTTTCCGGTCAGATAACGAAGCAGGGATTCTGCGAAGAGCCGCCTGCTGCGTCAAGACATCAATTGTCTGAATAGTTTACCGGGTGTGAACAGACTTGCGCCATGTCGTTTATCTTTTTTTACGCTTTATTCACAACCTGCACGGAATTCGCTGGGGCTGGCACCGGTGCATTTCTTAAAGACGCGAGAAAAATAGAGCTGATCCTCAAACCCGACATTGCGCCCGACGCTGGCGATCGGCATGCGGGTAGTGCTGAGCAGCAGCTTGGCCTGGCTGATACGCTGATCTTCGCGCCAGCTCAACACGCTCACCCCCAACTGCTGGCGGAACAGATGCGAGAGGCGTGACGGCGACAGGCAGACATGCTGGGCTACGCTGGCAATATCAAACTGGCTGTCCGCCAGATGATCGCTAATGTACTGGCAGGCATCGCGCACCCGGTGATCCAGCGGCGGGTTAAGGGATTCATTGATGGCTTCCATACGTCTGAGCAGCAGTTGCTCCAGCAGGTTAATGGCCAGCAGCTCGGCATAGCGCCCCCCCGCCTGCCCTGCCTCGATGATCTGCGCAAACAGTTCACGAAACAGCGGTTGATGCACCTCGTCCGGGCGATAGAAACCGGTGTGGGCGAACATGGATGGCCAGCTCAGCCACTCCTGCCAGTAAGCGCGCGGACGGAAGTAGACCCACTGGTGATACCACTCGCTGGCATCCGGATGACGACCATAGTGGTGAACCTCCCCGGGAGGAAAGAGGAGGATGTCGCCCGGACGGCAGACAAAGGTCTGATCCTGATTTTTAATCACGCCTTCGCCACGCACCGTCAGGTTAAGGATATAGCCCTTCATACCCAGCGGGCGATCGATATAAAAATCGAGATATCCCTCAGCCTCAATAGGGGTCAGCCCCGCCACCAAATGCGCGTTGAACGAATAGCCTGGCAGTAAGGGATCGTTTTGCGTTTCAGCCATAAATTCAATACTCCTGGCAGAGGGTAAGGAAACCAATTGTCCATATCTACAGAGCCGACCTGAAAAAAGGCGTCTGAAAGCCGTGAACGGGATGACTTCTCGTTAAGGTACGGCGCTTTAGCGTACTGCGTCACATTTTCGCCGTATCAGAGGCCGATAATCAGTAACAAAAGTGTCTATAACTACGGCAGAAATGTCCACATTGAATATTTGCACAGCGTCACACTTTCCACAGGCATAGCAAAATTATCCATAAGATTAGCGAATCCTGCCTGACGATTTTTCCCCCCACTCTCTAATGTTCTTCCATACCTGTATTTTGATGGAGCAGCACCATGGCAATTGCAATTGGCCTCGATTTTGGCAGTGACTCGGTACGCGCCCTGGCAGTGGAGTGCACAACCGGTCAGGAGATAGCGACAAGCGTGGAGTGGTATCCGCGCTGGCAAGAGGGGCGTTATTGCGATGCGCCGAACAACCAGTTTCGTCATCACCCCCGTGACTACATCGAGTCGATGGAAGCGGCGATCAAAACCGTACTCGCCGGGCTGAGTGCGGACCAGCGTAGCCAGATTGTGGGCATTGGCGTGGACAGCACCGGCTCGACCCCCGCCCCCATTGATGCCGACGGCCACGTTCTGGCGCTGCGCCCCGAATTTGCCGATAACCCGAATGCTATGTTCGTGCTCTGGAAAGACCATACCGCAGTTGAAGAAGCCGAGGCCATCACCCGTTTGTGCCATCAGCCGGGTAAGAGCGATTACTCACGTTATATCGGCGGTATTTATTCCAGCGAGTGGTTCTGGGCCAAAATCCTGCACGTGACCCGCCAGGATCCCCGCGTTGCCCAGACAGCAGTGTCGTGGATCGAGTTATGCGACTGGGTTCCGGCCCTGCTGTCTGGCACCACCCGCCCGCAGGATATTCGCCGCGGCCGCTGTAGCGCCGGGCACAAATCCTTGTGGCACGAAAGCTGGGGCGGTCTGCCACCCGCGACCTTCTTTGACGAGCTCGATCCCATCATCAATCAGCATCTCGACTACCCGCTGTTTACCGATACCTGGACCGCAGACGTGCCAGTAGGCAACCTCTGCGCCGAGTGGGCTGAACGTCTCGGTCTGCCACAAACCGTAGCGATCGCCGGCGGCGCGTTTGACTGCCATATGGGTGCCGTGGGCGCAGGTGCGCAGCCAAACACCCTGGTGAAAGTCATCGGCACTTCGACCTGCGACATCCTGACCGCCGATAAAGCCAGCGTCGGCGAGCGTGCGGTAAAAGGTATTTGCGGCCAGGTTGATGGCAGCGTCGTCCCCGATTTTATCGGCCTGGAAGCAGGTCAATCGGCGTTTGGCGATATCTATGCCTGGTTTGGCCGCGTGCTGGGCTGGCCGCTTGATCAACTGGCAGCGACCCATCCGGAACTGAAAACGCAGATTGCCGAGAGTAAAAAACAGCTGCTGGTGCAGCTCACCGATGCCTGGGCGAAAAATCCCTCCCTGGAGCATCTGCCGGTGGTGCTCGACTGGTTTAACGGCCGCCGTACTCCCTTCGCTAACCAACGCCTGAAAGGGGTGATTACCGATCTTAACCTGGCGACAGATGCGCCGGCGCTGTTTGGCGGTCTGATTGCCGCTACCGCCTTTGGCGCACGCGCCATTATGGAGTGTTTCACGGAGCAAGGAATTGCCGTCAACAACGTGATGGCGCTGGGCGGTATTGCCCGTAAGAACCCGGTGATCATGCAGGCCTGCTGCGACGTGCTGAATCGCCCGCTGCAGATTGTCGCTTCCGATCAGTGCTGCGCGCTCGGTGCCGCCATTTTTGCCGCCGTGGCCGCTGGGGTCCATGCCGATATTCCTGCTGCGCAACAGCATATGGCCAGCGCCGTGGAAAACACCCTTCAGCCGCGTACCGCCCAGGCGCAACGCTTTGAACAACTTTATCAGCGCTACCAGCAGTGGGCGAAAAGCGCTGAACTTCACTATCTCCCTGTCGCCGCACCGGCAAAAAACAGCCCGGAATCCACGGCAACCCTGACACATTAAGGACACGATAATGACGATTTTTAATAATTATGAAGTGTGGTTTGTGATTGGTAGCCAACACCTCTACGGGCCGGAAGCCCTGCGCCAGGTGACGCAACACGCTGAACATGTGGTCAATGCCCTGAATGCCGAGGCCAAACTGCCGTGCAAACTGGTGTTGAAACCGCTGGGCACCTCCCCGGACGAGATCACCCATATCTGCCGCGACGCAAACTACGACGATAAATGCGCAGGCATGGTGGTGTGGCTGCATACCTTCTCCCCGGCAAAAATGTGGATCAACGGCCTGTCCATTCTCAATAAGCCGCTGCTTCAGTTCCATACCCAGTTCAACGCGGCCCTGCCGTGGGACAGCATCGACATGGACTTTATGAACCTGAACCAGACCGCTCACGGCGGCCGCGAGTTCGGCTTCATTGGCGCGCGTATGCGTCAGCAGCATGCCGTGGTCACGGGCCACTGGCAGGATGCTCAGGCACACAAACGCATTGGCGCCTGGATGCGTCAGGCGGTCTCTAAACAAGATACCCGTCAGCTGAAAGTAGTGCGCTTCGGCGACAACATGCGCGAAGTGGCCGTTACCGACGGCGACAAAGTGGCTGCGCAGATTAAATTTGGTTTCTCCGTGAACACCTGGGCCGTGGGCGACCTGGTACAGGTGGTGAATGAAGTTGCCGACGGCGACGTTAGCGCGCTGGTGGACGAGTATGAGAGCAGCTACCGCCTGACGGCCGCCGCGCAGATTAACGGCGACAAACGTCAGAACGTGCTGGATGCCGCGCGAATCGAACTGGGGATGAAACGCTTCCTTGAACAAGGCGGCTTCCATGCCTTTACCACCACCTTCGAAGATCTTCACGGCCTGAAACAGTTACCAGGCCTGGCGGTTCAACGTCTGATGCAGCAGGGCTACGGCTTTGCGGGCGAAGGCGACTGGAAAACTGCCGCTCTGCTTCGCATTATGAAAGTGATGTCAACCGGTCTGCAGGGCGGCACCTCCTTTATGGAGGATTACACCTACCACTTCGAAAACGGCAACGATCTGGTGCTGGGCTCACACATGCTGGAAGTATGCCCAACCATCGCCGTGGAAGAGAAACCGACCCTCGACGTGCAGTATCTGGGCATTGGCGGTAAAGCGGATCCGGCACGCCTGATCTTCAATACCCGTACCGGCCCAGCTATCAACGCCAGCCTGATCGACCTGGGCGATCGTTTCCGTCTGCTGGTGAACTGCGTGGATGCGGTCGAAACCCCGCACGCCCTGCCGAAGCTGCCGGTAGCCAACGCCCTGTGGAAAGCACAGCCAGACCTGGCGACCGCCTCCGAAGCCTGGATCGTGGCGGGCGGAGCCCACCATACCGTCTTTAGCCATGCGCTGGATCTGAGCGACATGCGTCAGTTCGCTGAACTGCACGACATTGAAATTGCCGTCATTGATAACGACACCCGCCTGCCAGCCTTTAAAGACGCGCTGCGCTGGAACGAAGTCTACTACGGCTCAAAACGTTAACAGGGGAACCTTTGGCCTGCCGCAGGGCGGGCCTCTTTTTCCTGGAGGAATGCATGTTAGAAGATCTGAAACGTCAGGTGCTGGAAGCGAATCTGGCGCTGCCGAAGCACAACCTCGTTACCCTCACATGGGGTAACGTCAGCGCTGTCGACCGTGAGCAAGGTGTCTTTATCATCAAACCCTCAGGGGTGGATTACAGCGTCATGACCGCTGAAGACATGGTGGTGGTCAGCATTGCCACCGGCGAAGTGGTGGAAGGGACCAAAAAGCCCTCTTCCGATACGCCAACCCACCGCCTGCTTTATCAATCATTCCCGTCGATTGGCGGCATTGTGCATACCCACTCACGTCATGCCACCATCTGGGCTCAGGCCGGTCAGTCTATTCCCGCCACCGGAACTACCCATGCGGACTATTTTTACGGCACCATCCCCTGCACCCGTCTGATGACCGATGCTGAAATTAACGGCGAATACGAATGGGAAACAGGTAACGTCATTGTCGAAACCTTTGAGAAACAAGGGATCGACGCGGCGCAGATGCCGGGGGTGTTGGTTCACTCCCACGGCCCGTTTGCATGGGGTAAAAACGCCGAGGATGCGGTTCATAACGCCATCGTGCTGGAAGAGGTGGCTTATATGGGCATCTTCTGCCGCCAGCTGGCGCCGCAATTACCCGATATGCAGCAAACATTGCTGGATAAGCACTACCTGCGTAAGCACGGCGCAAAAGCCTATTACGGGCAGTGAGCACCGCCTCTCCCCTGTCGGGGGAGGGGTAAGCCGGGGCCTTCCGGCCGAACACACCTGTATAAAACCCCAGCAAAAGCCCTTCAACCAGGCTATAATCACGCCTGGTTTTGTTTGATGGGATAATGGCGTGACGCAGGCGCGAGAAGGCTTTTTACTGACCCGACACTGGCGAGACACGCCGCAAGGTACCGAGGTAGCGTTCTGGCTGGCTACGGACGAGGGTCCGCTGCATGTTACGCTACCGCCGCAGGAATCGGTGGCCTTTATTCCCGAGCCTCATGTTGAAAAGACCCGAACGTTGCTGCGCGACGAAAACGGCTGGCGCCTTACGCCGCTTGCATTAAAAGATTTCCAGCGCCGCACGGTGTATGGCCTTTACTGTCGCGGTCACCGCCAGCTTATGCGCTTTGAAAAAGTGCTGCGCGAGGCGGGCGTTACCCTCTACGAGGCCGATATCCGGCCGCCTGAGCGTTTTTTAATGGAGCGCTTTATCACCGCCCCCGTCTGGGTCGATGGCACCTCACAGGGCAACCGGCTGGTTAATGCCCGTCTTAAACCAAACCCCCACTATCGCCCGTCACTAAAATGGGCCTCGCTGGATATCGAAACCACTCGTCACGGTGAGCTCTACTGCATTGGCATTGAGGGGTGTGGCCATCGGGTTGTCTATATGCTGGGGCCGCCGAATGGCGAGGCTTCTGGCCTCGATTTCCAGCTGGAATATGTTTCAAGCCGCCCCCAGCTTCTCGAAAAACTCAACGACTGGTTTGCCCAGCACGATCCCGATGTGCTCATCGGCTGGAATGTGGTGCAGTTCGATCTGCGCGTTTTGCAAAAGCATGCGGAACGCTATCGTATCCCACTGCTTCTGGGGCGCGACAACAGCGAGCTGGAGTGGCGCGAGCACGGCTTCAAGAATGGGGTCTTCTTTGCGCAGGCCAATGGACGCCTGATTATCGACGGCATCGAAGCGCTGAAATCCGCCTTCTGGAATTTCTCGTCATTTTCCCTCGAATCGGTGGCCCAGGAGCTGCTCGGCGAAGGAAAAGCGATCGATAACCCCTGGGACAGGATGGACGAAATTGACCGCCGTTTCGCCGAAAACAAACCGGCGCTCGCTACCTATAACCTGAAAGATTGCGAGCTGGTGACCCAGATTTTCCATAAAACAGAGATCATGCCCTTTTTACTGGAGCGCGCCACGGTCAACGGCCTGGCGGTGGATCGTCACGGGGGCTCGGTAGCGGCCTTTAGCCATCTCTATTTTCCTCGCATGCACCGGGCGGGCTATGTGGCCCCGAATCTCGGCGATGTGCCGCCGCAGGCAAGCCCTGGAGGCTACGTGATGGACTCCAGGCCAGGGCTGTATGACTCGGTGCTGGTGCTGGATTACAAAAGCCTTTATCCCTCTATCATCCGCACCTTTTTAATTGATCCTGTGGGTCTGGTAGAGGGGATGGCGCAGCCAGATGACACCCACAGCACCGAAGGCTTTCTCGGGGCCCATTTTTCCCGTCAGAAACACTGCCTGCCCGAGATCGTCAGCCAGATCTGGCATGGCCGCGACGAAGCAAAGCGTCACGGCAATTCGCCTCTCTCTCAGGCACTGAAGATCATCATGAACGCCTTCTATGGCGTGCTCGGCACCAGCGCCTGCCGCTTTTTTGATCCCAGACTGGCCTCGTCGATCACCATGCGTGGACATGAGATCATGCGCCAGACGAAGGCGTTAATCGAATCCCAGGGCTATGAGGTGATTTACGGCGATACGGACTCGACCTTTGTCTGGCTAAAAGGCCAGCAGAGCGAAGACCAGGCCATGGCCATTGGCAAACGGCTGGTCGCCTACGTCAATGACTGGTGGCAAAACCATTTGCAAAAAGAGCGGTTAACCAGCGCGCTGGAGCTGGAGTATGAAACCCATTTCTGCCGTTTCTTAATGCCCACTATTCGGGGTACCGATCAGGGCAGCAAAAAGCGCTACGCCGGGCTGATTCAGCAGGGCGATGACCAGCGCATGGTGTTTAAAGGGCTGGAGACGGTGCGTACCGACTGGACGCCGCTGGCCCAGCGTTTCCAGCAAGAGCTTTACCTGAAAATCTTCCGCAATGAGCCCTACCAGGACTATGTCCGGGAGACCATTGCCAGCCTGATGGCGGGCGAACTGGATACACAGCTGGTCTACCGTAAGCGGCTGCGTCGGCCGCTGGCGGAATACCAGCGCAATGTGCCGCCGCACGTGCGTGCTGCCAGGCTTGCCGATGAAGAGAATGTCCGTCTGGGGCGCGCGCAGCAGTATCAGAACCGCGGCACAATCAAATACGTCTGGACCACCAGCGGGCCTGAGCCGGTGGACTATCAGCGCTCGCCGCTTGACTATGATCACTACCTCACAAAACAACTTCAGCCCGTGGCGGACGGAATTTTACCCTTCCTGGACGACGATTTTGCTACACTGATGACTGGGCAGATGGGGCTATTTTGACAGGTGACGAAATCGCTGCCATCCAGTACCATAGCGCCCTTTCCATTCCCGGACCCATATTTTAATGACTGTCGATCTTCGACGGTGGTTGAACTATTGCCTGCAATTTAAAGAGTAGAGCCGAACATATATGCCTTTTACACTTGGTCAACGCTGGATCAGCGATACAGAAAGCGAACTTGGATTAGGAACGGTTGTGGCGCTGGATGCGCGAATGGTGACTCTCCTCTTCCCCGCTACCGGTGAAAACCGTCTGTACGCTCGCAATGACTCCCCTGTTACCCGCGTCATGTTCAACCCGGGCGACACCGTGACTAGCCATGAAGGCTGGCAGCTGAAGATTGAAGACGTAAAAGAAGAGAATGGACTGCTTGCCTATATTGGCACGCGCCTCGACACGGACGAGAGCGATGTGATGCTGCGCGAGGTGCTGCTTGATAGCAAACTGGTCTTCAGCAAACCTCAGGATCGTCTGTTCGCCGGTCAGATTGACCGTATGGACCGTTTCGCCCTGCGTTATCGCGCGCGTAAATTCCAGAGCGAACAGTACCGCATGCCCTGGAGCGGCCTGCGTGGCCAGCGCACCAGCCTGATTCCGCATCAGCTCAACATTGCCCATGACGTAGGCCGTCGCCACGCACCGCGCGTACTGCTGGCAGATGAGGTTGGCCTGGGTAAAACCATCGAAGCGGGCATGATCCTGCATCAACAGCTGCTCTCCGGCGCCGCCGAGCGCGTGCTGATTATCGTCCCGGAAACCCTGCAACACCAGTGGCTGGTAGAGATGTTGCGTCGCTTCAATCTGCGTTTTGCGCTGTTTGACGACGAGCGTTACGCCGAAGCCCAGCACGATGCAGATAACCCCTTCGAAACCGAACAGTTGGTGATCTGCTCGCTGGACTTCGTCCGCCGGAGCAAACAGCGCCTCGAACACCTCTGCGACGCGGAATGGGATCTGATGGTGGTGGATGAAGCGCACCATCTGGTCTGGAGCGTCGATGCGCCAAGCCGCGAATATATGGCTATCGAACAGCTGGCCGAGCGCGTGCCGGGCGTATTGCTGCTGACCGCTACGCCAGAACAGCTGGGGCTGGAAAGCCACTTTGCCCGCCTGCGCCTGCTCGATCCGAGCCGTTTCCACGATTTCGAGCAGTTCGTCGAAGAGCAAAAAAATTATCGTCCGGTTGCCGATGCGGTAGCTCTACTGCTGGCAGGCAAACATCTTTCTAATGATGAGCTTAATACTCTGAGCGATCTGATTGGCGAGCAGGATATCGAGCCGCTGCTGCAGACGGCCAACAGCGGGCATGACGGTGCAGAAGCTGCCCGCCAGGAGCTGGTCTCTATGCTAATGGACCGCCACGGCACCAGCCGCGTGCTGTTCCGTAATACTCGCCATGGTGTGAAAGGCTTCCCGAAACGCGAACTGCACACCATCAAGCTGCCGCTGCCGACCCAGTATCAGACGGCCATTAAGGTCTCCGGCATTATGGGCGCGCGTAAAAGCGCTGAAGATCGCGCCCGTGACATGCTCTATCCCGAGCAGATCTATCAGGAATTCGAAGGGGATACCGGTACCTGGTGGAACTTCGACCCGCGCGTTGAGTGGCTGATGGGCTACCTGACCGCGCATCGCTCCCAGAAGGTGCTGGTGATTTGCGCCAAAGCCGCCACTGCGCTGCAGCTGGAGCAGGTGCTGCGCGAGCGCGAAGGTATCCGCGCCGCCGTGTTCCACGAAGGGATGTCCATTATCGAGCGCGACCGCGCTGCCGCCTGGTTTGGCGAAGAGGATAGCGGCGCTCAGGTACTGCTCTGTTCCGAAATCGGTTCTGAAGGGCGTAACTTCCAGTTCGCCAGCAACCTGGTGATGTTTGACCTGCCGTTTAACCCGGACCTGCTGGAGCAGCGTATTGGCCGTCTGGACCGTATTGGGCAGGCGCACGATATTCAGATCCATGTGCCTTACCTGGAAAAAACGGCTCAGAGCGTGCTGGTGCGCTGGTTCCACGAGGGTCTGGACGCGTTTGAACATACCTGCCCGACCGGTCGCACTATTTACGATCAGGTGCATGGCGATCTGATTGGTTACCTGGCCGCGCCGGAAGAGACCGAAGGCTTTGACGAGCTGATTAAATCTTGCCGTGAAAAACATGATGCGCTTAAAGCGCAGCTGGAACAGGGCCGCGATCGCCTGCTGGAGATCCACTCCAATGGCGGCGAAAAAGCACTGCGCCTGGCCGAAAGCATTGAAGAGCAGGATGATGATACCAGTCTGATCAGCTTCTCCATGAATCTGTTCGATATCGTGGGCATTAACCAGGACGATCGTGGCGAAAACCTGATTGTGCTGACGCCTTCCGATCATATGCTGGTGCCGGATTTCCCGGGCCTGCCGGAAGACGGGTGCACCATCACCTTTGAACGTGATGTGGCCCTCTCACGCGAGGATGCGCAGTTCATCACCTGGGAACATCCGCTGATCCGCAACGGTCTGGATCTCATTCTCTCCGGCGATACCGGCAGCAGTACCATCTCGCTGCTGAAAAACAAGGCCCTGCCGGTGGGTACCCTGCTGGTAGAACTTATCTACGTGGTTGAGGCCCAGGCGCCAAAACAGCTGCAGCTTAACCGCTTCCTGCCCGCGACGCCGGTACGCCTGCTGCTGGATAAAAACGGCACCAATCTTGCCGCGCAGGTCGAGTTCGAAAGCTTTAACCGTCAGCTCAGCGCGGTAAACCGCCATACCGGCAGCAAACTGGTGAATGCGGTACAACAGGACGTTCATGCCATCCTGCAACTGGGTGAAACGCAGATTGAGAAAGCGGCTCAGGCATTGATTGACGCGGCGCGCAGCGAAGCGGATGAAAAACTCTCTGCCGAGCTCTCTCGCCTCGAAGCCTTGCGTGCAGTGAACCCGAACATCCGTGATGATGAGCTGGCAGCGATTGAGAGCAACCGTCAGCAGGTGCTGGAAAGCTTGCAGCAGGCTGGCTGGCGTCTGGATGCGCTGCGCCTTATCGTCGTGACGCATCAGTAACCGGAGCGCAGCATGCAAATGGAGCCCTACAATCCGCCGCAGGATCCCTGGCTGGTTATCCTGTATCAGGATGAACATATCATGGTGGTCAACAAGCCGAGCGGTCTGTTATCCGTACCGGGCCGTCTGGATGAACACAAAGACAGCGTGATGACGCGCATTCAGCGCGATTATCCGCTGGCAGAGTCGGTTCATCGTCTGGATATGGCCACCAGCGGCGTGATTGTGGTGGCGCTGACCAAAGCGGCGGAGCGGGAGCTTAAGCGCCAGTTCCGAGAGCGTGAGCCCAAAAAAGAGTATATTGCCCGCGTCTGGGGGCACCCGGAGAAAGCCGAAGGGCTGGTGGATCTGCCCCTGATTTGCGACTGGCCAAACCGTCCGAAGCAGATGGTCTGCTATGAGACAGGCAAACCGGCGCAGACTGAGTATGAAGTGCTGGAGTACGCGCCGGATAATACGGCACGGGTCCTGCTAAAACCGATTACCGGCCGCTCACACCAGCTGCGCGTGCATATGCTGGCATTGGGGCATCCGATTCTTGGGGATCGCTTCTATGCGCCACCGGAGGCGCGCGCGCTGGCGCCTCGCCTGCAACTGCATGCCCGGATGCTGACCATCACCCATCCCGCTTTCGGGAATGCGATGACCTTTAAAGCCCCGGTCGACTTCTAAAATAACGCCCGGCTATACCGGGCGTATCTTATTTAAAGCCTTTCTGCTCTTTTATGAGCTCATACGCTTTCTGAATCTCCTGCGCTTTCTGCTTCGCCATCTCCATCATTTCTGGCGGTAACCCCTTCGCCACCAGCTTATCCGGATGATGTTCGCTCATCAGTCGACGATAGGCGCGCTTAATGGTTGGGCCATCGTCCGTTGGCTTCACGCCCAGCACGTTACAGGCATCTTCCAGCGTCGGGCCACGTTGCGCCTGCTGCCAGCCGCCGCCAGAAGATTGCTGCTGTTGGTAACCGCCACCGAACTGCGCTCCGCCCTGCATCATGCGCAGGAACTGGTCAAACTGCATTCGTGAGATACCGAGCTCTTCCGCAATGACATACAGCACGTCGCGTTCGTTAGGATGAAGCGAACCATCGGCAAAGGCTGCCTGAATCTGGATCTCAAGGAACATACGAATCAAATCAAAACGACCGAAACAGACGCTACGGAACTGACGCATCTTTTCACGCAGGGGATAGTTATCCGCCTTACCTACGCGAAATGCATGTTGCGCCGCCGCACGCGAATCCCCGTGCAGGTTCATTCGGTCCATAAACTGGCTGGCGACGTGAATGTCCGCCTCTGTCACGCGCCCTTTTGATTTGGTCAGATGCCCCATCACTTCGAAGGTCGTCGCAAAAAAGAGGGCCTGACGCTGTTGCTGATTGGCGAACCAGGCCATCTTACGACTGCGAGCTTTATCAAACATATGGCCGATAATCAGCCCCAGAATGATGCCCCAGAAGCCTGCGCCCATCATTAATGCGAACGCCACGCCGATAATTTTTCCCCAATACTGCATATACTCCCCAAATGGTGATGGATCTGATCCTGTGCAATGCCATCATTCCTGTGGTCTCGCCACGGTCAATTGAAGGACATCGCCTATAATTTGCATTATCATACTCGTCATTCAATAGCGAGCCTATCACCACGGCTCGCAAACGGGCAGGATTAACGCTGGCACTGCGATGATGAGTAAGATAGTCTCTGACCGTTTGCCAGCGTATAGCCACTGATGACGGAACAACAAATAAAACGTATGAAAAAACGTATCCCCACCCTTCTGGCCACAATGATTGGCACTGCCCTCTATACACAACAGGGACTGGCAGCCGATCTCGCCTCGCAATGTATGCTGGGTGTTCCCAGCTATAATCGCCCGTTGGTTCAGGGTGATACGAACGACTTACCGGTCACCATCACTGCGGATAACGCAAAAGGTAATTACCCTGACAATGCCGTTTTCCACGGCAATGTCGATATTGCACAGGGTAATAGCCGTCTGCAGGCCGATGAGGTTCAGCTTCATCAAAAGCAGCCTGACGGTGCCGCCGAACCGGTGCGAACTGTTGATGCGCTGGGTAATGTGCACTATGACGATAATCAGGTCATTCTGAAAGGTCCGAAAGGTTGGGCAAATCTTAATACCAAAGATACCAACGTCTGGGAAGGCGATTACCAGATGGTGGGTCGTCAGGGTCGCGGTAACGCCGATCTGATGAAACAGCGCGGTGAAAACCGCTATACCATTCTGGAAAACGGCACCTTCACCTCCTGTCTGCCCGGCTCTAATACCTGGAGCGTCGTGGGAAGCGAAGTGATCCATGACCGCGAAGAGCAAGTTGCAGAGATCTGGAACGCCCGCTTCAAGCTCGGCCCGGTGCCGATCTTCTACAGCCCTTACCTCCAGCTGCCGGTTGGCGATAAGCGCCGTTCAGGTTTCCTGATCCCGAATGCGAAATACAGCACCAGTAACTACTTCGAGTTTTACCTGCCGTACTACTGGAACATCGCGCCAAACATGGATGCCACGATTACACCGCACTATATCCATAAGCGCGGCAATATCATGTGGGAGAATGAGTTCCGCTATCTGTCGCAGGCGGGCGCGGGTGTCATGGAGCTGGATTATCTGCCTTCCGATGATGTCTACCGAGATGATGCCAAAAATAATCCATCCGGAGACGATCGTCATCGCTGGTTATTCTACTGGCAGCATGCGGGTGTGATGGATCAGGTGTGGCGTTTCAACGTCAACTACACCAAGGTCAGCGACCCATCCTATTTCAATGACTTTGATTCCAAATATGGTTCCAGTACTGACGGCTATGCAACGCAGATTTTTAGCGCCGGCTATGCGGTACAGAATTTTAACGCGACGGTCTCCACCAAACAGTTCCAGGTCTTCAACACCCAGACCCGCAGCACCTATGCTGCCGAGCCGCAGCTTGATGTTAACTGGTATCAAAATGATGTCGGGCCGTTCGATACTCGCGTTTATGCCCAGGCGGTGCACTTCGTTAACACTAATGACGACATGCCGGAATCCACGCGTGTACATTTAGAGCCAACGATTAATCTGCCGTTGTCGAATAACTGGGCAAGTCTCGATACCGAAGCGAAGCTGATGGCAACCCACTATCAGCAGAAAAAAATCGATGATTATGCTCAATTAGATGACTCTGTAAACCGTACCCTTCCGCAATTCAAGATGGACGGTAAGCTGATTTTTGAACGTGATATGAACCTGGCAAACGGCTATACCCAGACACTGGAGCCGCGTATGCAGTACTTGTACGTGCCTTATCGCGATCAGAGCAATATCCAGAACTACGACTCATCTTTCCTGCAATCCGACTATAGCGGGCTGTTCCGTGACCGTACTTACGGTGGTCTGGACCGCATTGCCTCTGCCAATCAACTGACGACCGGGGTAACCTCCCGCGTTTATGATGACGCTCAGGTTGAACGTTTTAACGTTTCTGTTGGTCAAATCTACTATTTCACCGAGTCTCGTACCGGTGATGACAATGTCCAGTGGGAAGACGACAACAAAACGGGCTCCCTGGTCTGGGCTGGAGACACCTACTGGCGCATGACCGACCGTTGGGGCCTGCGCGGCGGCGTACAGTACGACACCCGCCTGAACAATGTCTCAACCGGTAGCGGCACCATTGAGTATCGTCGCGATGAAGACCGTCTGGTGCAGCTAAGCTATCGCTACGCCAGCCCGGAGTACATCCGCGCTACATTACCGAGAGACAATAATGACAAGACCTGGAATGCTGCGCAGTACAAAGAGGGCATTTCGCAGGTGGGTGGCACAGCAAGCTGGCCGATCGCCGATCGCTGGTCCGTCGTGGGTGCGTACTACTTTGACACCAACACCAGCAAGCCGGCCGATCAGATGGTGGGGCTGCAGTATAACTCCTGCTGCTACGCTATCACTGTCGGCTACGAACGTAAGCTGAACGGTTGGGATACAACTCGCCAGCAGAGCGAATACGATAAAGTTATCGGCTTTAACATCGAACTGCGTGGCCTGAGTTCGAATTACGGCCTGGGTACTCAGCAGATGCTGCGTTCTAACATTCTGCCGTACCAAAATTCTCTGTGATGCACTTGAATGACAACGTAATCCGCATTTGCGGTTAATTGAAATGGAAAAAGTATGAAGAACTGGAAAACGCTGCTGCTCGGTATCGCCATGGTTGCGAATACCAGCTTCGCGGCCCCACAGGTTGTCGATAAAGTCGCAGCCGTTGTGAACAACGGTGTAGTACTTGAGAGCGACGTTGATGGTTTAATGCAGTCTGTGAAGCTCAACGCGGGTCAGGCAGGTCAGCAACTTCCGGATGATGCCACGCTGCGTCATCAGATCCTTGAACGTCTGATCATGGATCAGATCGTTCTGCAGATGGGTCAAAAAATGGGTGTGAAGATCTCTGACGAACAGCTCGATCAGGCGATCGCGAACATCGCTAAACAAAACAACATGTCTGCAGATCAGATGCGCAGCCGTCTGGCCTATGACGGTATTAGCTACTCAACCTATCGTAATCAGATTCGCAAAGAGATGCTGATTTCTGAGGTGCGTAACAACGAAGTCCGTCGTCGTGTCACCATCCTGCCTCAGGAAGTGGATCAGTTGGCGAAACAGGTGGGTAACCAGAACGATGCCAGTACAGAGCTGAACCTGAGCCACATCTTGATCCCACTGCCGGAAAATCCTTCCTCCGATCAGGTTGCTGATGCGGAAAACCAGGCGCGTTCCATCGTCGATCAGGCGAAAAACGGCGGTGATTTTGGCAAACTGGCAATCACTTACTCTGCCGACCAGCAGGCGCTGAAAGGCGGCCAGATGGGTTGGGGCCGTATCCAGGAGCTGCCGTCTATCTTCGCTCAGGCTTTGAGCACCGCGAAGAAAGGTGACGTCATTGGTCCGATCCGCTCGGGCGTTGGCTTCCACATCCTGAAAGTGAACGACCTGCGCGGCCAGAGCCAGAGCATCTCTGTCACGGAAGTGCATGCCCGTCATATCTTGCTGAAGCCATCACCGATCATGAACGACGATCAGGCACGCGTGAAGCTGGAGCAGATTGCTGCAGATATTCGTAGCGGAAAAACCTCTTTCGCCAATGCGGCAAAAGAGTTTTCTCAGGATCCAGGCTCTGCTAACCAGGGCGGCGATCTGGGCTGGGCGGCAGCCGATATCTACGATCCGGCCTTCCGTGATGCGCTGATGAAGCTGAACAAGGGCCAGATGAGCGCGCCGGTTCACTCCACCTTTGGCTGGCACCTGATCGAACTGATGGATACCCGCAGCGTGGATAAGACCGATGCGGCGCAGAAAGATCGCGCGTATCGCATGCTGTTCAATCGTAAATTCTCGGAAGAAGCGGCGACCTGGATGCAGGAGCAACGCGCCAGCGCTTACGTGAAAGTATTGAGCAACTAATGAAACACCACCGTGTTGTCATCACTCCCGGCGAACCCGCCGGGATTGGTCCGGACCTCGTTGTCCAGCTCGCGCAACGAAGTTGGCCGGTAGAGCTGGTCATCTGTGCTGACGCCACACTGTTACAAGACCGGGCGGCACTGCTCGGTCTGCCTTTATCTCTCCTCCCCTATGATGCCGCCCTGCAGCCGGTTCCCCAGCAAGCGGGGACCTTAACCCTGCTCAATGTCCCGCTGCGCGCACCCGTGATTCCCGGTCAGCTCAGCACCGAAAATGGTCACTACGTGGTAGAGACCCTGGCGCGTGCCTGCGATGGCTGTCTGAACGGCGAATTTGCGGCGCTGATTACCGGTCCGGTGCACAAGGGGGTGATCAACGACGCAGGTATTGCTTTTACAGGGCATACCGAATTCTTTGAAGAGCGCTCGCATAGCCCGAAAGTGGTGATGATGTTGGCCACTGAAGAGATGCGCGTGGCGCTGGTCACCACCCACCTGCCCATTAAGGCGATTCCTGATGCCATTACCCCGGCACTTTTGCGGGAAATTATCGGGATTCTGCATCATGATTTGCAGACTAAATTCGGTATTGAGCAACCGCACGTACTGGTCTGCGGCCTGAATCCCCATGCCGGGGAAGGCGGGCACATGGGTACAGAAGAGATCGACACCATTATCCCGGTCCTCAACGAGATGCGTGCGAAAGGGATGAATCTCAGCGGGCCACTGCCTGCCGATACCCTTTTCCAGCCCAAATATCTCGAGAATGCCGATGCCGTGCTGGCGATGTACCACGATCAGGGCCTTCCCGTGCTAAAATACCAGGGATTTGGCCGCGGCGTGAACATCACCCTCGGTTTACCCTTTATTCGAACGTCCGTTGACCACGGTACTGCACTTGATTTAGCAGGCCTGGGCCAGGCAGATGTCGGCAGTTTTATTACGGCGCTTAATCTCGCCATCAAAATGATTGTTAATACTCAATGAATAATCGCGTCCATCAGGGCCACTTAGCCCGTAAACGTTTCGGGCAAAACTTCCTCAACGATCAGTTTGTGATCGAAAGTATTGTTTCGGCTATCAATCCACAGAAAGGCCAGGCAATGGTCGAGATCGGCCCAGGTCTTGCTGCGTTGACTGAACCGGTCGGTGAGCGTCTTGACGCGCTGACGGTTATCGAGCTGGACCGCGATCTGGCGGCGCGCCTGCAAACGCACCCCTTCCTCGGGCCGAAGCTGACTATCTATCAGCAGGATGCGATGACCATGAACTTTGGCGAATTGTCAGAGAAAATGGGCCAGCCGCTGCGCGTGTTTGGTAACCTGCCGTACAACATCTCGACGCCGCTGATGTTCCACCTGTTTAGCTATACTGATGCCATCGCCGACATGCACTTTATGTTGCAGAAAGAGGTGGTGAATCGACTGGTTGCAGGGCCGAACAGTAAAGCGTATGGTCGACTGAGTGTAATGGCGCAATATTATTGCAACGTCATCCCGGTACTTGAAGTGCCGCCGACGGCCTTTACGCCACCGCCAAAGGTGGACTCTGCGGTGGTGCGTCTGGTTCCTCATACCACGATGCCTTATCCAGTAAAAGATCTGCGCGTACTGAGCCGCATTACGACGGAAGCCTTTAATCAGCGCCGGAAAACGATCCGCAACAGCCTGAGTAACTCGTTTACCGTTGAGGTGTTATCTGAGCTGGGCATCGATCCGGCAATGCGTGCGGAAAATATTTCTGTCGAGCAGTACTGCAAGCTGGCTAATTACATCAGCGAAAATACGCCGCCGAAGGAGAGCTAAGCCATGATTGATTCGCCCCGCGTATGTGTTCAGGTGCAAAGTCTCTATATCGAATCGCAATCCACGCCGGATGAAGAGCGTTATGTCTTTGCCTATACCGTCACCATCCGTAACCTGGGGCGAACGCCTGTGCAACTGCTTGGGCGCTACTGGCTGATCACCAATGGCAACGGCCGTGAAATCGAAGTCCAGGGGGAAGGCGTCGTTGGTGAACAACCGCATATCGCCCCTGGCGAAGAGTATCAATACACCAGCGGTGCGGTCATCGAAACGCCGCTGGGCACCATGCAGGGCCATTACGAAATGGTCGATGCCGACGGCAATACCTTCCGTATTGCCATTCCTGTTTTCCGTCTGGCTGTCCCAACACTCATTCACTAAAACATGTCTACATACCTTATTGGCGACGTTCACGGTTGCTACGATGAACTGATCGCGTTGTTAAAGCAGGTGGAGTTTACACCGGGCAAAGACACGCTGTGGCTGACGGGCGATCTGGTCGCGCGCGGCCCAGGCTCGCTGGAAGTGTTACGCTACGTTAAATCACTCGGCGATAGCGTTCGCGTCGTGCTGGGCAACCACGATCTCCATCTGCTGGCGGTCTATGCCGGCATCAGCCGTAACAAGCCAAAAGATCGTATCACTCCGCTGCTGGATGCGCCGGATGCCGATGAACTCATCAACTGGTTACGCCGTCAGCCGCTGCTGCAAATCGATGAAGAGAAGAAGCTGGTGATGGCCCACGCGGGGATTACGCCGCAGTGGGATCTGCAAACCGCTAAAGAGTGCGCGCGTGATGTAGAAGCGGTGCTGACCAGCGACTCTTACCCCTTCTTCCTCGATGCCATGTACGGCGACATGCCGAATAACTGGAGCCTTGAGCTGAGCGGTCTGGCACGCCTGCGATTTATCTCCAACGCCTTTACCCGCATGCGTTACTGCTTCCCGAACGGTCAGCTGGATATGTACTGCAAGGATGTTCCCGAGAGTGCGCCTGCGCCGCTCAAGCCCTGGTTTGCTATCCCCGGGCCGGTGACGGAAAGCTATAGCGTGGCCTTTGGTCACTGGGCATCACTGGAGGGGAAAGGCACGCCAGAGGGCATCTATGCTCTGGATACCGGCTGTTGTTGGGGTGGCGATCTCACCTGCCTGCGCTGGGAAGATAAAGCCTGGTTTATTCAACCATCGAATCGTCAGCCGAATTTAGGCGACGACGAGGCGGTTGCCTCTTAAGGAAAGTACGCACCTCTCGTCAAAAAGAGGTGCGTAACGCAGCTAGCGACGCTCAAGGATCTCAAAGCAGTAGCTGTGCGAGTTTTGTGCGTCCGCATCGTGAAACTCACTGAAGACCGACTCCCATTCATCCGGATCGTAATCCGGGAAATGGGTATCGCCTTCCACTTCCGCATCGATATGGGTCAGGTAGAGTTTCTGGGCTTTTGGCAGGAACTGCTCGTAAACACGGCCGCCGCCAATCACCATAATTTCTTCCGCGTCGCCACAGGCGGCGATAGCTTCATCGACAGATTTAACCCACTCAACGCGATCATCGGTGCCTGGCTGGCTACTGATGACAATGTTCTTACGGCCAGGTAAAGGACGACCAATTGACTCCCAGGTCAGGCGGCCCATCACTACTGGCTTGTTCAGCGTGGTACGTTTAAACCATGCGAGATCGGCAGGCAGGTTCCATGGCATGGCGTTTTCCATACCGATAACGCGATCTACCGCCAGCGCTGCAATCAGACTGATCATTGAAAAATTTCCCGGATATAAAAATTGCCGCCACTATACGTAAAGCTTAATCTTTCGTCGACGGGCGGCAGAGTAAAGAAGCGGAAATATTTAAATATTGCTGTCGAGGCCTCTTCAGGTCATAGGTTTACTCTCTGGCTCATCCGCAGGGTTGCCCGTATGCTTACCCTCTTCGGTCCCTTGCCATCCATGACGCTGAATCAGTGAGAGATGATTACGATCTTCGCTGATGATTTCGGTCAGCATCGCGCTGGTACGTTTGACGACCGCGGCACGCGACGACGCGTCACTTTCGGTCATTGCGGCCATCTCTTCCACCATCTCAATGTTAAAGCGGCGGAACAGATCGGCACGCTCCCGCGCCTCGTAGGCACCCAGCCCCAGCTTTTCCAGCGCCAGACGCCCTGATTTCAGCGCCCCTTCGAAGGTTTCACGCTCGGGAGCTTCAACACCGGCCTGCCGTAGCTGGATGTAATGATCCACATCGCGCGCACGAGAGATGATCTTCAGGTGTGGGAAATGTTCCTGCGCCAGCTTCGCCAGCTGCAGGCTGGTTTCAGGATCGTCGATGGCGTTGATCAGCACCTCAGCCTTACTGGCACCCGCCGACTCCAGCAGATCGACCCGGGTGGCATCGCCATAGAACACCTTCATATCAAATTTACGCAGCGTTTCGATATGGTCCGGATCGTGATCAAGTATGACCATCTTTACGCCACTCGACAGCAGTAAGCGGCCAGTAATCTGACCAAAGCGGCCAAACCCGGCGATAATCACGCGAGGTTGTTCTTCATCAATCTCATCAGCCTCACGCTCGTGGCCGCTGCCCGCATTTTCCAGGCGAGTTAAGAGCACCAGCAAGAGTGGCGTAACCGCCATCGAGAGCGCCACCGCCAGGGTTAAGGCTTTTGCCCATTCAGGATCCAGTACGTTCGCCATCTGCGCCGCGCCAAAAACCACGAAGGCAAATTCACTCCCCTGCCCCAGCAATACGGCAAACCAGCGACGCTGTTGATTAGGCACGTTCAGCGGACGGGCAACAAGCCATAACACCGCCATCTTGATGACCAGGAAACCGACCAGTAGCACCAGGATCCGCAGCGGATGCGTCACCAGCGTACCAAAGTCGACCGACATCCCAACGCCAATAAAGAACAGCCCAAGCAACAAGCCTTTAAATGGCTCAATATCGCTTTCCAGCGCATGACGATATTCCGAGCTGGCCAGCAGTACCCCGGCCAGGAATGCCCCCATCGCCATCGATAATCCGGCCTCTTCCAGCAGCAAACCGAAGCCAAAGACCAGGAACAATGCCACGGCGCTGAAGACTTCACGCAGGCCAGAGCGCGCGACAAAGCGCAGCAGCGGCCGGGTAACATAGCGTCCCAGCAGGATCACCAGCGCCAGCGCGCCCGCAACTTTCAGTGCCGAGAGCGCAAACGCCCCCAGCGTTGTCGAGGCGCCAGAGGCTGCCAGGAGGGGGATCATTGCCACCAAAGGAATGGCGGCAATATCCTGGAACAGCAGCACCGAGAACGTGCTGCGCCCCATTTGCGAAACAGTCAGATTACGTTCGTTCATCGCCTGCATGGCAATGGCGGTAGAGGAGAGCGCCAGCGTCATGCCGATCAACTCTGCCACTTTCCACTCCATACCCAGCAGCATACAGAACCCACCCAGCAGCAGGCCGCAGGCAATCATCTGTAGCGCCCCGCCGCCAAATACCGATGCCCGTAGCGTCCATAAACGACGCGGATCCAGCTCCAGACCGATAACAAACAGCATCAGCACCACGCCGATTTCCGCAAAATGCAGGATCGACTCGGCATCTGTTACTAAGCGCAATCCCCAGGGGCCAATGACACAGCCAGCGATGAGATAACCGAGAACCGATCCCAGCCCCAGCCGTACCGCAACCGGCACGATCAGTGCCGCCGCGCCTAAATAGATCAGCGCCTGAATCAGCGTATGGCTATCCATGGTGCTTCTCCTGCCAGTCGAGTAAACGTTGTTTGTAATGACGCGCCTGCGCTTGCAGCGTTTCATCGTCGCAAACGAAGGTGCAGTGCATCGCGAAAGGCGGGAGCCAATGTAATCCACAATAGAGCGCGGTCGCCTGAAGTGGCTGCGCCAGCACATCAAAGCCCGGGAAATCGCCGATATCGAAGTGGCTCTCCCCCCCGCCGGTGGTCACCGCCCAGAGCAGACTTTTGCCCTGCAGCGCTTGACCGTTGTGGCCATACGCCCAGCCGTGCGAGAAGACTTTATCGATCCAGAGTTTTAACAGAGGTGGCGTGCTGTACCACTGCATAGGATGTTGCCAGACGATGAGATCGGCACGAGATAGCGCTTCCTGTTCGGCGGCGATATCGATATTGAAATCGGGATAGAGTTGATAGAGCGAGCGTACTTCTACGCCGTCGAGATTCCTTACCTGCTCCAGCATCCGCTTATTCGCATGCGAGTGCTGCGGATAAGGGTGAGCATAAATAATTAAGATCATGTATTAGCCTGTTGATTTACTGCTCTCTTTTAAGGAAAGAGTGTAGTCAGTAATCTAACAGGCTAATAGTGAATAATATTGACGAGCTAAATGGGTAAATCTGAACTAGTTATCGAGTTCGCCCATTGATTTTACCTGATCGCGGTTAATCTGCTCTGTCTGCCCGGTCTCAGCATTTTTGTAAGAAACCAGACCCGTATCATCATCCACCTGCGGTTTGCCGTCGGTGACAATAGTTTTACCATCAGTCGTTTTTACTGACTGGTTAGAAGAGCAGCCGGCAACGGTAAACAGAGCAGCGGCAGCAAAAATGGAGGTCATCAGCAGTTTGTTGTTCATTGTATTCTCCCTGGGTCAGTCAAGACGTGTCGTTTAGCGTAATACTATAGTGGAATATTCCGCCTGCAGGGGTAAATACAGAACACTCTTAGCTTTTTACCGGCAGACCCTCTTTATAGATCACCGTCTTCACCACTTTGCCGTTGGCATCGTAGGTCTTCGCCTCTCCGTTAGCCTCACTCTCTTTAAAGGTGATGGTCGAATGCAGTTTGCCGTCCTGGGTGTAGCCCTGAGAAACCCCGCTGGCTTTGCAATTGACCAGCGGCGTATGGCTTCTTAACACGCCATTGGGATAGTAGACATCAATGTACTCATCAAAACAGCGGTTTTTGACCACGGTTTCAAACTTCTTGCTGCCATTGTCGTACTTCTCCACCAGCTTGCCTTCCGGCACGTTGTCCGCCACCTTCACCTCAGGTGTCGTGAGCTTTTTCTGCCCCTCCAGATCCTCTTTCAACCCTTTAGCATAGTCGGGCGTCATACCCATGCTATCGATGGTATTGGTAACAGAGGAGGCGAAATCCGCGCATCCAGAGAGCAACGCCACCAGCGAGATCAGCGCAATTGTACGATTCACAAGAAACTCCTTTTAAGATGAGTGCGCTAACCATGCGGCCACTATTCTGTAAGCGCAACCGCCAATATTGGTCGTAAAGGCAATAAAAAACCCGCCGAAGCGGGTTTTAAGAGCATTCTGGTGCTTACTTCGCGATTTGCGCGTGCATTTCCTGCACTGAAATCACCTTCTCTGTAGCGTCAGCATTCAGCGCCATCGCGGTGGCGAAACCGCCATTCAGCGTGGTGTCATAATGCACTTTATACTGCAGCGCACTGCGGCGAATCAGCTTGGAGTCTTCAATCGCCTGACGGCCCGCGGTGGTGTTGATGATGTAGGTGTATTCGCCATTCTTGATACGGTCCTGAATGTGCGGACGACCTTCATGCACCTTGTTCACCAGACGTGGGTTGATGCCCGCTTCACCCAGTACAATCGCCGTACCGTGAGTTGCATCCAGCTCGAAGCCGTACTTCAGCAGCTTAGCGGCCAGGTCGACCACGCGCTCTTTATCGCCTTCGCGAACGGAGAGCAACGCACGACCCTGTTTCTTCATGGTGGAATTGCTGCCCAGCTGTGCTTTGGCGAACGCTTCCGCGAAGGTGCGGCCCACGCCCATCACTTCCCCGGTAGAGCGCATTTCAGGCCCTAACAGCGGGTCAACGCCCGGGAATTTGTTGAACGGCAGCACCACTTCCTTCACCGAGTAGTACGGCGGGATGATCTCTTTGGTCACGCCCTGCTGCGCCAGCGTCTGACCGGCCATCACGCGCGCCGCTACTTTCGCCAGCGGTACACCGGTGGCTTTAGAGACGAACGGTACTGTACGTGCCGCACGCGGGTTCACCTCAATCAGGTAAACTTCGTTGTCTTTCACCGCGAACTGGACGTTCATCAGGCCGCGAACCTGCAGCTCAAAGGCCAGCTTCTGCACCTGCTGACGCATCACGTCCTGAATTTCCTGACTCAGGGTGTAGGCTGGCAGAGAACAGGCGGAGTCACCGGAGTGCACGCCCGCCTGCTCGATGTGCTCCATGATGCCGCCAATCAGCACCATTTCGCCATCGCAGATAGCATCTACATCGACCTCTACCGCGTCATCCAGGAAGCGGTCGAGCAGAACCGGCGCATCGTTAGAGACGCTCACCGCCGTCTGGAAGTAACGGCGCAGGTCGGCTTCGTCGTAGACGATCTCCATCGCGCGGCCGCCCAGTACGTAGGATGGACGCACCACCAGTGGGTAACCAATCTCTTTCGCCTTCTCCACCGCCATTTCAATCGCGGTCACGGTGGCGTTCGCCGGCTGCTTCAACTTCAGACGGTCAACCGCCTGCTGGAAACGCTCGCGGTCTTCGGCGCGGTCAATCGCATCCGGGCTGGTGCCGATAACCGGTACGCCTGCTGCTTCCAGCGCGCGCGCCAGCTTCAGCGGGGTCTGGCCGCCGTACTGCACAATGACGCCCTTCGGCTTCTCGATGCGCACGATTTCCAGCACGTCTTCCAGGGTAACCGGCTCGAAGTAGAGGCGGTCCGAGGTGTCGTAGTCGGTCGAGACAGTTTCCGGGTTACAGTTGACCATGATGGTCTCGTAACCGTCTTCGCGCAGAGCCAGCGAGGCGTGGACGCAGCAGTAGTCAAACTCAATGCCCTGGCCGATACGGTTAGGACCGCCGCCCAGTACCATGATTTTGTCGCGGTCGACAGACGGATTCGCTTCGCACTCGTCTTCATAGGTGGAGTACATGTAGGCGGTGTCGGTGGAGAATTCCGCCGCGCAGGTATCCACGCGCTTGTAGACCGGGTGCAGGTCATACTGGTCGCGCAGCTTGCGGATTTCCGCTTCGCGCACGCCAGCCAGCTTAGCCAGACGCGCATCGGCGAAGCCTTTACGCTTCAGGACGCGCAGAAAGTCAGCGTCCAGGCCGTTAATGCCCAGCTCTGCCACTTTCTCTTCCAGACGCACCAGCTCTTCAATCTGCACCAGGAACCAGCGGTCAATGTTGGTCAGGTTGAACACGCCGTCAACGGAGAGGCCAGCACGGAAGGCATCGGCGATGTACCAGATACGCTCAGCGCCCGCGTCTTTCAGCTCGCGGCGAATTTTGGTCAGCGCTTCCGGATCATCCAGGCTCACTTTCGGGTCAAAGCCGGTGGCGCCCACTTCGAGGCCACGCAGCGCTTTCTGCAGGGATTCCTGCTGGGTGCGGCCAATCGCCATCACTTCACCGACAGATTTCATCTGGGTAGTCAGACGGTCGTTCGCGCCGGCAAATTTCTCGAAGTTGAAGCGTGGAATTTTGGTCACAACGTAGTCGATAGACGGTTCGAAAGACGCTGGCGTGCGGCCGCCGGTGATGTCGTTCATCAGCTCGTCGAGGGTGTAACCTACCGCCAGTTTCGCCGCCACTTTCGCAATCGGGAAGCCGGTGGCCTTAGAGGCCAGCGCAGAGGAACGGGAAACACGCGGGTTCATTTCAATAACAATCAGACGACCGTTTTTCGGGTTGACCGAGAACTGGACGTTAGAGCCGCCGGTTTCTACGCCAATCTCACGCAGTACCGCCATCGAGGCGTTACGCATGATTTGGTACTCTTTGTCGGTCAGGGTCTGGGCCGGGGCCACGGTGATGGAGTCACCGGTGTGGATGCCCATCGCATCGAAGTTTTCGATAGAGCAGACGATGATGCAGTTGTCGTTTTTATCACGCACCACCTCCATCTCGTACTCTTTCCAGCCAATCAACGATTCGTCAATCAGCAGTTCGTTGGTTGGAGAGAGATCCAGGCCACGCGCACAAATCTCTTCAAACTCTTCCCGGTTGTAAGCGATACCGCCGCCGGTGCCACCCATGGTAAAGGAAGGACGGATAATGCACGGATAGCCCACGTCAGCCGCCACGGCCAGCGCCTCTTCCATATTGTGCGCAATACCGGAACGCGCAGTATCGAGGCCGATTTTCTTCATGGCAACGTCGAAGCGACGGCGATCTTCCGCTTTATCAATCGCATCGGCGGTGGCGCCAATCATGGTTACGCCGAACTCCTCCAGTACGCCCTGACGCTCCAGCTCCAGCGCACAGTTCAGCGCGGTCTGGCCGCCCATGGTTGGCAGAACCGCGTCCGGGCGCTCCTTCTCAATAATTTTGCGTACGACTTCCCAGTGAATCGGCTCGATGTAAGTCGCATCGGCCATTTCCGGGTCGGTCATGATGGTGGCCGGGTTGGAGTTCACCAGGATAACGCGGTAACCCTCTTCACGCAGGGCTTTACACGCCTGCGCACCGGAGTAGTCGAATTCACAGGCCTGACCGATAACAATCGGGCCAGCGCCAAGGATCAGGATGCTTTTTATGTCTGTACGTTTTGGCATGGTCTTCTCGGCTCCTGATTATTTAGCGGTCTTACGGTATTGCTCGATGAGTTCGATAAAGTGATCGAACAGCGGTGCGGCATCGTGCGGGCCAGGGCTGGCTTCCGGGTGACCCTGGAAGCTGAACGCGGGCTTATCGGTGCGATGAATCCCCTGCAGGGTGTGGTCAAACAGCGACTTGTGCGTCACGCGCAGGTTCGCAGGCATAGAAGCTTCATCGACGGCAAAGCCGTGGTTCTGCGCGGTAATCATCACCGTGTTGTTGTCGATATCTTTTACCGGGTGGTTACCCCCGTGGTGCCCGAACTTCATCTTCACGGTTTTGGCACCGCTCGCCAGCGCCAGGAGCTGATGGCCCAGGCAGATGCCGAAGACCGGGATATCGGTTTCGAGGAAAGCTTTGATCGCGTCGATAGCGTAATCGCACGGTGCCGGGTCACCGGGACCATTGGAGAGGAAGATGCCGTCCGGGTTCATTTTCAAGACTTCATCAGCCGGGGTTTTCGCCGGAACAACCGTCAGGCGACAGCCGCGATCCACCAGCATGCGCAGGATATTGCGCTTGGCGCCGTAATCGTAGGCCACCACGTGGAAAGGCAGTTCACTCTCTTTTTTGGCTTCTGGCAGGTCGCCAGCCAGCGTCCAGCTACCCTGCGTCCAGCTATAAGCTTCTGCGGTAGTGACTTCTTTCGCCAGGTCCATGCCGTTGAGGCCGGGGAAGGCTTTTGCTTTTTCCAGCGCCAGCGCCGCATCGAGGTTGTCCCCTGCGATAATACAGCCGTTCTGTGCGCCTTTTTCGCGCAGAATCCGGGTCAGCTTACGGGTATCGATATCGGCGATTGCCACAATGTTATGGCGCTTCAGGTATGAAGAGAGGTCTTCAGTGTTGCGGTAGTTGCTGGCAATCAGCGGCAGGTCACGAATGACGAGGCCTTGTGCATGTACCTGGGAAGATTCTTCATCGGCGGCATTGGTGCCGACATTGCCGATATGGGGATAAGTAAGGGTGACGATTTGGCGGGAATAGGAAGGATCAGTGAGGATTTCTTGATAACCGGTCATTGAAGTATTGAAAACGACTTCCCCAACCGCCGAACCTGTTGCCCCTATGGCCCGACCGATAAACTGGGTTCCGTCTTCCAGAACCAATAGCGCTGACTTAATCAAAACACCCTCCAGAGAATATTCACTCACTTTATCTGCATATTAATTCACAACCATGTTGCGGATCAATGCAAATTTGTTGCCTGTGGATTTTCGGCAAACGGCGGCATTCTGGAGATTTCAGGGGGGAAAGTCAACTTAAAACGCGTATTTTATTTGTTGTTTTGCGTCACTGGTGGCGAAGAGAGGTTTTAAGCGCTGAAAAGATCAAATAAATCACACAGGAAATCGCTTGCGGAGCGGTTTAATCAACAATTCTCAATAAGGAGGGCCTAAAAGTGGACCAGATGGTCAAATTTTACAAAAACGCAACGATAAATGGGCATATAATTGTTAATAAAAACACTTTCGAACTAATAGATTGATATAAGGCCTAAAATAAAGGGGCAATAAAATATTGCCCCGTGCAATCAAGCTCTTATGACTGCCATAACCACATCACGAAGGGTAATAATCATCATAAATTGTTGAGATCGAGTACATCTCGCATATCAAAAAGACCTTTATCCTTACCTTTTAACCACAAACCCGAACGAATCGCCCCGTTGGCGAATGTCATACGACTCGAAGCCTTATGGGTAATTTCTACGCGCTCGCCGATATCGGCAAACATAGCAGTATGCTCGCCTACGATGTCGCCTGCGCGAACGGTAGCAAAACCGATAGTACCCGGCACACGCTCGCCAGTATGTCCTTCACGGGAGTACACCGCGCAGGATTTCAGATCTTTATCCATGGCCTGAGCAATGGCTTCACCCATTGCCAGCGCTGTCCCGGAGGGGGCATCCACTTTGTAACGGTGATGCGCTTCGATAATTTCGATATCGGTGTAGTCACCCATGACTTTTGCCGCCTTCTCCAGCAGCTTGAGCATCACATTGACGCCGACGCTGAAGTTGGCCGCAAAAACGATAGCGATCTCTCCAGACGCGTCCTGAATGGCCTGCTTACCCGCGTCATCAAACCCAGTAGTCCCAATGACCATTCCCTTGCCGTGCTGACGGCAAAACGCCAGGTGATGCAGTGTGCCCTCTGGACGCGTGAAGTCGATGAAGACATCGAAATCCTCTTTTACCGCCTCAAGGCTGCTCTGAACGGTGACGCCAGTTTTCGCGGTTCCTGCCAGTTCACCGGCATCAGCCCCCAGCAGAGAAGAGCCTTCGCGCTCCAGTGCGGCACCCAGCGCAACGCCATCCATCTGGAGCGTAGCCTGAATCAACTGACGGCCCATACGGCCGCCTGCGCCCGCGATTGCGACACGGACCTGTGCATCATGCATAGTTATTCTCTTACGTTAAAATGATGTAAATCGTTTTCAGATTAACCAGCCTCCGCCGAAGCCGCCATCTGAAAACGTCGATAATTAGAATTTAATGATAAACAGCAGGAACTATCAGTAAAAGACATGATTTACCGCACTGGGCGGTAAAACAAAAAAGCCAGCAATGAATTGCTGGCTTTGGAAGGATTACTCCACTTCTCGTGCGTCGATTCGCAGCTCTTTAGGGACTTCGAAGACAATATTCTCTTCGCGCCCTTCCAGCGGTACCGCCTCGCCGCCGCCCAGTTCCTGCAGACGGGAAATGACGTTCTGCACCAGGATATCCGGCGCGGAAGCTCCGGCCGTTACGCCAACGCAGGCTGCGTTTTTCACCCACGCTTCCTGAATATCCGTAGCGTCGTCGATCAGAAACGCCGCTTTCCCCATACGCTGGGCCAGCTCGGCCAGGCGATTGGAGTTTGAGGAGTTTTTCGATCCGACTACCAGCACCACATCCGCCTGTTCAGCCAGGGCACGCACGGCTTCCTGACGGTTGGTGGTGGCGTAGCAGATGTCGTCTTTACGCGGCCCGACGATTTTCGGGAAGCGCTGGCGCAATGCGTCGATCACATCAGAGGTGTCATCAACGGAGAGCGTGGTCTGGGTCATAAACGACAGCTTCGCTTCGTTTTTCACGTTCAGCGTTATTACATCTTCCGGCGACTCAACCAGATACATCCCCCCTTCCGGGTTACTGTACTGGCCCATCGTGCCTTCGACTTCCGGGTGGCCTGCGTGACCAATCAGAATAGATTCTTCACCACGACGGCTGGCACGCGCGACTTCCATATGTACTTTTGTCACCAGCGGACAGGTGGCATCAAACACAGTCAGATCGCGGCTTTTCGCCTCGTTACGTACCGCCTGGGAGACGCCGTGGGCGGAGAAGATGAGGATCGCCCCGTCCGGCACTTCACTGAGCTGTTCAATGAAAATGGCGCCGCGCTCGCGCAGGCTGTCGACCACGTAGCGGTTATGCACCACTTCATGACGCACGTAAATAGGGGCGCCGTAAATTTCCAGCGCATTTTCAACAATGCTGATAGCGCGGTCTACACCGGCGCAGAAACCGCGCGGGTTAGCCAACAGGATCTGCATTTCAGGCCTCCAGTGCCGGATCGATCTCCAGCACTTCGATATCAAAATGGACCGTACGCCCGGCAAGGGGATGGTTGAAATCGACGGTAATAGAGTCACCGTTAATTTCGCGGATCACGCCAGGCATTTCGCTGCCATCCATTGCGGTAAAGAGCATAATTGCCCCAATCTCAGGTTCACCCGCATCCATAAATTCACGGCGCGAGAAATACTGGATCAGGTCCGGGGTCGGCACGCCAAATGCCGCGTCCGGCTCCAGAGAAAAGGCTTTTGTCTCACCCTCTTTCAACCCCAGAAGCTGCTGCTCCAGGCCTTCAGAAAGCGAGGTATCACCAAGACGAAACAGCGCAGGCTTACCATTATTGCGGGTAGACTCAGCCGTGGAACCGTCATCAAGTTTCAGGGTGAAGTGAACGAGGATCGCGCTGTTGCTCTGTACGGATTTAGACATGCAAGTTGCTCGCTGGTTTTGCCCGGTGACGCTACGTCACCGGGCGAGTATGTTACGCCTGCTCTTTTGCGGCCGGTTTCGGCAAGAAGCCTTCCAGCACGATTAACACCGCGCCTACGCAAATCGCGCTATCGGCCAGGTTAAAGGTGGCGAAGTGCCAGTTGCCGACATAGAAGTCGATCATATCGACCACAAAGCCGTGCCACAGACGATCAAACAGGTTGCCCAGCGCGCCGCCAATGATCAGCGCGTAAGCGATATTGTTAAGCTTCTGCGTCGCTTTAGCGCGGTACATCAGCACTGCCAGCACCACACAGATACCGAAAGCGATACCCGCAAAGAACCAGCGCTGCCAGCCGCCGCTGTCGGCGAGGAAGCTAAAAGCCGCACCGTAGTTGCGCGCATAATGCAGATTAAGCGACGGGAACAGCGGGACCGTATCCCCCAGAGCGAAATTCTGGAGGATCAGGAACTTGCTACCCAAATCGATAATCAGCACAACCACGACCAGCCACAGCCAGCGCAGTCCCGTTGAACTCAGAGATTTACTCATCAGGCAAACTTACGTTTTTCGCCATCACCGGCGACGTTGCTGACACAGCGTCCGCAGATATCTGCGTGTTCCGCCACCTGGCCAACATCGGTGGTGTAGTGCCAGCAGCGCGGGCACTTCTCACCGTCGGCTTTGCTCAGCGCGACTTTCAGTCCTTTGAGCAGTTCACTCTGCTGAGCATCAGCAGAAGCGTCAGCATAATCCGCAACTTTCGCACCGGAGGTCAACAGGACAAATCGCAATTCATCGCCCAGCGCCGTCAGTTTTGCCGCCAGCTCAGGTTCCGCGTACAGGGTGACTGCCGCTTCCAGTGAACCGCCAACTTTCTTGTCAGCACGCGCCTGCTCAATCACCTTGTTCACTTCGCCACGCACTTTCAGCAGCGCGTCCCAGTAAGTATGGTTCATCGCTTCAGTGCTGGAGAGATCAAACAGACCTTCATACCACTCACCGGTGAAGACATACTTCTCGCGATCGCCCGGCAGGTAGCCCCAGATTTCATCTGCGGTGAAGGACATGATCGGTGCCATCCAGCGTACCAGCGCTTCTGCAATGTGATAAAGCGCGGTCTGGCAGCTACGACGCGCCACGCTGTCCGCTTTCGCGGTGTACTGACGGTCTTTGATGATGTCGAGGTAGAACGAGCCCATTTCGATGGAGCAGAAGCGCATCAGGCGCTGCACCACTTCGTGGAAGTCGTAAGACTCGTAAGCTTTTACGATGTCTTCCTGCGCCGCTTTGGCGCAGCCTACCGCCCAGCGGTCCAGCACAACCATCTCTTCCGGTTTCACCATGTCTTTTGCCGGATCAAACCCGTTAAGGTTCGCCAGCAGGAAGCGCGCGGTGTTACGGATACGACGATAGCTGTCGGCGGCACGTTTCAGGATTTCATCAGAAACGGCCATTTCACCGGTGTAGTCGGTTGAAGCCACCCACAGACGCAGAATGTCCGCGCCCAGTTTGTTCATCACGTCCTGCGGAGAAACGGTGTTGCCGATAGATTTGGACATCTTACGGCCCTGACCATCGACAGTGAAACCGTGGGTCAGTACCTGGCGGTATGGCGCTTTACCTTTCATGGCGGTGGAGATCATCAGCGATGACATGAACCAGCCGCGGTGTTGGTCAGACCCTTCCAGATACATATCGGCGGCGTGACCGGCAAACTCAGGGCGCACATCCACGACGGAAGAGTGGGTAGAACCGGAGTCAAACCACACGTCCAGGGTGTCGGGCACTTTCTCGTAGTTGTCTGCGTCCGCGCCCAGGATGTCGCGGGCGTCGAGATCCCACCACGCCTGAATGCCGTCAACTTCGACGCGCTTCGCCACTTCTTCCATCAGCTCCAGCGAGTTCGGATGCAGCTCTTGCGTCTCTTTATGGACGAACAGGGACATCGGCACGCCCCAGGTACGCTGACGGGAGATACACCAGTCAGGACGGTTAGCCACCATGGATTCGATACGCGCCTGGCCCCAGTCCGGGATCCACTGCACGCCTTTGATCTCTTTCAGCGACTGCGCGCGCAGACCTTTCTGATCCATGCTGATGAACCACTGCGGGGTCGCACGGAAAATGATCGGTGATTTGTGACGCCAGCAGCACGGATAGCTGTGCTGCATTTTCTCAACGTGCAGCAGCGCGCCGCTGTCGCGCAGCATATTGACGATAATGTCATTCGCTTTAAAGACGTTGATACCGTCCAGCGCCGGGTAAGTGCCTGGCAGGTAAGAGCCGTCCGGACCCACTGGGTTCGCGATTTCCAGACCGTATTTCAGGCTGATGTTGTAGTCGTCAGGACCGTGGCCACCGGCGGTGTGAACCGCACCGGTACCCGCGTCCAGCGTCACGTGGTCACCCAGGATGGCCGGAACGTCGAAGTCAAGGAACGGGTGTTTAAAGCGCATCAGCTCCAGGGCGTCACCTTTGACGGTGCCCAGAATGCTGTAGTCGGTGATGTTCGCGCGTTTCAGTACGCTCTCGACCAGATCTTTCGCCAGGATAACCGCGCGGCCTTCAATCTGCACCAGCGCGTATTCAAACTCGCTGGAGAGGGAAATTGCACGGTTGGCTGGCAGGGTCCACGGGGTGGTGGTCCAGATCACCAGAGAGATCGGGCCATTTACGCCAGGCAGACCGAATTTACCTTTGACTGCATCCTGATCGACCGCTTCGAAAGCAACGTCGATAGATGGCGAGGTTTTGTCGTAATACTCAACTTCCGCTTCTGCCAGCGCAGAACGGCAATCCACGCACCAGTGCACCGGCTTCGCGCCTTTATGCAGGTGGCCGTTACCGATGATTTTGCCCAGCGCACGGATGATGTTGGCTTCGGTTTTGAAATCCATGGTCAGGTACGGGTGCGACCAGTCGCCCAGCACGCCCAGACGGATAAAGTCTTTACGCTGACCATCAACCTGCTGTGCTGCGTATTCGCGGCATTTTGCACGGAACTCGGCCGCGGTGAACTTCTCACCCGGCTTGCCGTATTCCTGCTCTACTTTCAGCTCGATTGGCAGACCATGGCAGTCCCAGCCCGGTACGTAAGGCGAGTCATATCCCGCAAGTCCTTTGGACTTCACGATAATGTCTTTCAGAATCTTGTTTACAGAGTGACCAATATGAATGCTGCCATTCGCATATGGAGGGCCATCATGCAGAATGAAGGTTTTTTTGCCTTTCTTGGCTGCACGGATGATGCCGTACAGGTCATCATCGGTCCAACGCGCCAGCATTCCCGGTTCGCGCTTGGCGAGATCGCCGCGCATTGGGAACCCTGTTTCCGGCAAATTCAGGGTTGATTTATAGTCACTCATCAGATTCTCGGTTCCGTATTTATCACTCAGGCGTTACGCCGGGTTTGAAAGCCCAAAAAATTCCCGGGCCGTTAACTCATCTCTCGCGATTTGCGCTTTCAACTCATCAAGCGAAGCGAATCGCTGCTCATTGCGTATTTTTTTACGCAGGATTACATCTATATGGCGACCGTAGAGGTCCATTACAACGTCCAGCAGATGCACTTCCAGTTGCTGGCGTACGCCAGCAACTGTCGGACGGGTGCCAATATTGGCCACGCCCGGCAAGGGCTTATCGCCCAGTCCTGTCACTTCAACCGCATAGACCCCTTTTACCGGGGAGACCTGACGACGCAGCGGTAAGTTCGCCGTCGGAAAACCAATGGTGCGGCCCAGCTCATCACCATGCACAACGCGTCCGGAAATAGTAAACGGACGCCCTAGCAGGTTCTCTGCCGCGTCGAGTTTATCTTCCGCCAGCGCTTGCCGCACAGCCGTGCTGCTGACGCGCACTCCGCCTTCACAGAAAGTTTGCGTGCTGGTCACGTCAAAGCCGTACTCGAGGCCAGCCTTCTGTAATAGCAAGAAATCCCCCTGACGACCAGCGCCAAAGCGGAAATCATCACCCACGGCGAGAAACTGTACGCCAAGTCGCTTCACCAACAGGTCGCCAACAAAATTTTGCGCCGTCAGTGCGGCAAAACGTCTGTCAAAACGCACGCACAGCACGTAGTCGACGCCGCATTGCGCCAGATAGCGCAATTTCTCGCGCAGGCGAGTCAGACGCGCAGGGGCTTTTTCGCTGGCAAACAGCTCCAGCGGTTGTGGTTCAAATATCATGACCACTACCGGCAGGCCACGCGCCCGCCCCTCTTCGCGTAATCCTTGCAACAGCGCCTGATGCCCACGATGCACGCCGTCGAAATTACCAATAGTCAGCACACACCCGTGCGGGGCCTGACTGAGATTATGTATGCCGCGTATCAGCTTCATGACTGGCTCAAAACAGTGAAAATCGCCCGAGTATACCTTGTACAGCGATTAAGGTTAACCGGCGATTGTCGCCGTAAAAGAGAAAGCCGTAATGATTTCATCACGCTTGCCTTTCAAAGCGAAAAAATCTGCCTGTGTTAGACGTTTTTTGTGCCGAAAAGCTGTATTCAGCCCTCACAAGCTGGTAGAATCCTGCGCCATCAATACGTAACGAGCGTTGTCACACTAACGGCGCTTATTTGCACAAATCCATTGACAAAAGAAGGCTAAGAGGTCATATTCCTCGGCCTTTGAATTGTCCACATAGATCATATTTGGGAGTTGGACCTTGGCTAATATCAAATCAGCTAAGAAACGTGCCGTTCAGTCTGAAAAGGCTCGTAAGCACAATGCAAGCCGTCGCTCTATGATGCGTACTTTCATCAAGAAAGTATACGCAGCTATCGAAGCAGGCGACAAAGCTGCTGCACTGAAAGCATTTAACGAAATGCAACCAATCGTGGATCGTCAGGCTGCTAAAGGTCTGATCCACAAAAACAAAGCAGCGCGTCATAAAGCAAACCTGACCGCGCAGATCAACAAACTGGCTTAATCGCCGCTTGTTGTTGCTTGTTTTAAAAGAACCCGCTTAACGCGGGTTTTTTTATGCCCTTAGCGCACGGGTGGCGTAAACAGCGACGCGTAGTTCTGATTACAGATGCGCTGCACCGCCGGGTGCTGGATCATTCGTTCAGCAAAAATGGCGTGGTACTCTTCCATCACATTGTCCACTCTGCCAATCTCGGTCACTCTGTCGTCGGTATAGAGATCGTGTGCATAAAGCGTCGGTGCCACGAAGATAGCGTTGTGCGCCTCGCCGAAAGCTTTCATTAGTGCGGCATCATCAAACTCCCCCAGAATCTCAACATTAAGCCCCTGTGAGGTAAACCAGTTCAGCAGCTTGCGTCCTAACATAGAACGACGACCTGGCACCAGCAGGCGACGCTCTTCAAGACAGGCGGGGAAGGGTTTTTCCGGCGGAGGATTGATGCACCAGAAACTGACACCGCATTCGCCGATTTTTACCGAGAACAGCCCTTCCTGCTGCGTGGAATCAATGGGGCAGTCGGAGATAATAATATCCAGCTTATGCTGGCTCAGTTGCTCCAGCAGCATCTCGTGTGTCGATTCAAAACAGCGCAAGTGAATTTGCTCGTCTGCCACCACCGCCGCATCCAGCACGCCGCTCACCAACCGTTTTGAGAGCGCATCCGCCACCCCCACATCGAAGAGCAAGTTCGACTCTTTGCGGTAGTTAACGATATCCAGCATCTCCTGGCTCAGGGTGAACATTTTATCGGCGTAGCGGAACACCAGCTCGCCCAGTTCGCTTGGTTCAATGCCCCGCCCTTTACGCTTAAAGAGTTTGCCTTGCAGGCGTTCTTCAAGCGCTTTGATCTGCCCGGTAATGGTCTGGGGCGTGAGATAGAGCGCCTCAGCAGCCCCTACCACCGAGCCCTCTTTATAGACGTGCCAGAAGTAGTACAGATGGTTGTAATTAATATGAGACATGCGTGCTTCTCTCCCTGCTAATTTTGACGGGAGGGCACCCTTGCCCTCCCCCGATTCTCTTTAGGCCGGATGCTGCTGCTCCGGTAGTTTCATCTTCAGTAAGGTGTAGCCCACAAACGCGGCCAACAACGAGCCTGTTAAAATGCCCAGCTTAGCCCAGACGATAAGCTCCGGGGCATGCGAGCCAAACGCCAGCGTCGAAATGAAAATCGACATCGTAAAGCCGATACCACATAGCACGCCGACCGCCATAATTTGTCGACCGGTGGTGCCGTGCGGCAGCGATGCCAGCTTCAGTTTCAGCGCCAGCCAGCAGAACAGGCTAATCCCCAGCGGCTTACCAATAAACAGCCCGGCGATGATCCCCAGCGGCAGCATGGAGGTCAGGCCCGCCAGCGTCACACCGTCCAGCGATACCCCCGCGTTCGCAAAAGCAAACAGCGGCAGGATCAAAAAGGCGACCCACGGGTGTAAAACATGCTCGAGCTGTTTCGCCGGAGATTTACCCTCCTGCTGCTTCAGGGGGACGAAGAAACCGACGATGACCCCGGCCAGGGTCGCATGGACCCCCGATTTCAGTACCGCCGTCCATAAGACCATGCCCACCAGCACATAGATGCCCACCCGACGCACGTTACAGATATTCAAAAGTGCCAGTACCGCAATCGCGGCCGCCGCGACGCCCAGAGAGAGCATCGACAGATCGCTGGTGTAGAACAGTGCGATGATTATAATCGCGCCCAGATCATCGATGATCGCCAGCGCCATCAGGAAGATTTTAAGCGCCATGGGCACGCGATTGCCGAGCAGTGCCAGCACCCCAAGGGCAAACGCAATATCGGTCGCAGCCGGTATCGCCCAGCCGTGACGCGCTACAGGATCCTGGTAGTTAAACGCCAGGTAAATCAACGCTGGCACCACCATACCGCCAAGGGCGGCAATCACCGGAAAGGCTGCACGCTGCCGGCTGGCCAACGATCCCAGTACCAGTTCGCGCTTCACCTCCAGGCCCACCAGCAGGAAGAAGACCGCCATCAATGCGTCGTTAATCCACAGCAGCATGTTTTTATTGATCTCCAGAACCCCGACTTTTAGCTCGACGGGGGTTTCCAGAAAAGCGTGATACATGCTCTGGGTGACATTCAGGTTCGCCAGCATCATTGCCAGCGCGGCGGCAATAATCAGAATGATGCCGCTGGACGCTTCGCTATTAAAGAAACGCTGTAATAATTTCATTTAAGTTCTCTCTTACCACAATACCTCGATAAAACCATAATACCAAGCCACACATATCGGTAAAAACAGATATATATTGCCAATACATTCAGTTTTACCGAGCAATCCCTGCAAAAACAAAAAGCCCGGAATCGCTTCCGGGCTTTCAGAGACAGGCTTCTGCTAAGTGATTAGCGAGTCAGGTCATCAAAGAATTTTTTGACGCCATCGAAGAAGCTTTTAGAACGCGGGCTATTCTTTTCACCCGTCGGACCGCCGAAGCTCTCCTGCAACTCTTTCAGCAGCTGTTTCTGTTTATCGTTCAGGCCGACCGGGGTCTCTACTACCACGCGACACAGCAGGTCACCCTGTGCACCACCGCGGACAGATTTCACGCCTTTACCGCGCATACGGAACAGCTTGCCGGTCTGAGTTTCACCTGGCACTTTCAGGTTCACGCGCCCATCCAGCGTCGGCACTTCGATTTCACCACCCAGCGCAGCCATGGCGAAGTTGATCGGCACTTCGCAGTAAAGGTTATTGCCTTCACGCTCAAAGATAGCGTGCTGCTTCACCTGAACCTGAACGTACAGATCGCCTGCCGGTGCACCGTGCTCGCCCGCTTCGCCTTCGCCAGCCAGACGGATACGATCGCCCGTATCCACACCTGCCGGGATTTTAACCGACAGCGTTTTGGTTTTCTCGACGCGACCGTGGCCATGACACTTGTTGCAAGGGTCTTTAATCAGCGTACCGCGACCATGACAGTGTGGACACGCCTGCTGTACCGCGAAGAAGCCCTGACGCATCTGTACCTGGCCGGAACCGTGACAGGTCGGACAGGTTTGCGGCTGCGTACCCGCTTTGGCACCGCTGCCGTGGCAGATGTCGCACTCTTCCAGAGTCGGAATGCGGATCTCTTTAGTCACACCGCGAACGGCTTCTTCAAGAGACAGCTCCATGTTGTAGCGCAGATCGGCGCCACGCGCCGCGCGCTGACGACCACGGCCGCCGCCAAAGATATCGCCAAACACGTCGCCAAAGATATCGCTGAAGTCCGCACCGCCGCCGCCGAAGCCACCGCCGTATCCGCCCCCACCGCCTTGTTCAAACGCGGCGTGGCCATACTGATCGTAGGCAGCACGTTTTTGGGCGTCGGTCAGGATCTCATACGCTTCTTTAATCTCTTTAAATTTCGCTTCGGCCTCTTTGTCACCCTGGTTACGGTCCGGGTGAAACTTCATGGCCAGGCGCTTGTAGGCCTTTTTGATTTCACGCTCTTCCGCACTTTTCGGAACGCCTAAAATCTCGTAATAGTCTTGCTTTGCCATTGTTTTTTTTAAGCCCCTTAATATGCAAGCACGGGCGGAGAGGAAACCTCTTCGCCCGTGCCGGTTAATTACCCTGCATCAGGGCGATTATTTTTTGTCTTTAACTTCTTCGAACTCAGCGTCGACAACGTCGTCGTCTTTTGCGTTGTTCTGGGAAGCGTCAGCACCCGCGCCAGCCTGCTGCTGAGCGTGTTGCTGCTGAGCGATTTCCATCAGTTTCTGGGAAACCTGCGCCAGCTCCTGCATCTTCGCTTCGATATCTGCTTTATCTTCGCCTTTCAGAGACGTTTGCAGTGCAGTCAGCGCCGCTTCGATTGCAGTTTTGTCGTCAGCTGGCAGCTGTTCGCCTGCTTCTTCAACCTGCTTACGGGTGCTGTGCAGCAGATGGTCGCCCTGGTTACGGGTCTGTACCAGCTCTTCAAACTTACGGTCGGATTCGGCGTTTGCTTCCGCTTCCTGAACCATTTTCTGGATCTCTTCTTCATTCAGACCTGAAGAGGCCTTGATGGTGATCTTCTGCTCTTTACCGCTGTTTTTGTCTTTCGCGGAAACGTGCAGGATACCATCAGCATCGATATCGAAGGTCACTTCGATCTGCGGCATGCCGCGCGGTGCCGGGTTGATACCATCGAGGTTAAACTGACCCAGAGATTTGTTATCGCCGGCACGTTTACGCTCACCCTGCAGCACATGGATGGTTACCGCAGACTGGTTGTCTTCCGCGGTAGAGAACACCTGGCTGTGCTTGGTCGGGATGGTGGTGTTTTTGTTGATCAGCGCAGTCATCACGCCGCCCATGGTTTCGATACCCAGAGAGAGCGGGGTAACGTCCAGCAGCAGTACGTCTTTCACTTCACCAGTCAATACACCACCCTGAACGGCAGCACCGATAGCAACGGCTTCGTCCGGGTTAACGTCTTTACGCGGCTCTTTACCAAAGAATTCAGCGACTTTCTTCTGAACCATTGGCATACGAGTCTGACCACCGACCAGGATAACGTCCTGGATATCAGACACGGACAGGCCAGCGTCCTGCAGTGCAACTTTCAGCGGCTCGATAGAACGGTTAACCAGGTCTTCTACCAGGCTTTCCAGTTTCGCACGGGTCACTTTGATGTTCATGTGTTTAGGACCGGTCGCGTCTGCAGTGATGTACGGCAGGTTCACGTCGGTCTGCTGAGCGGAAGAGAGTTCAATCTTCGCTTTCTCAGCGGCTTCTTTCAGGCGCTGCATCGCCAGCGGATCGTTACGCAGGTCAATGCCCTGATCTTTCTTGAATTCGTCAACGAGGTAGTTGATCAGACGGGTATCGAAGTCTTCACCACCCAGGTGGGTATCACCGTTGGTTGCCAGAACTTCGAAGGTTTTTTCGCCATCAACTTCGTCGATTTCGATAACAGAAATATCGAAGGTACCACCACCCAGGTCGTAAACCGCGATAGTACGGTTGCCAACTTCTTTATCCAGACCGTAAGCCAGTGCGGCCGCGGTTGGTTCGTTGATGATACGCTTAACTTCCAGACCTGCGATACGGCCAGCATCTTTGGTTGCCTGACGCTGAGCATCGTTGAAGTATGCAGGAACGGTAATAACTGCTTCAGTTACCGGTTCGCCCAGGTAATCTTCCGCCGTTTTCTTCATTTTCTTCAGCACTTCTGCAGAGATCTGCGGTGGTGCGGTTTTGGTGCCTTTCACATCAAGCCATGCGTCGCCGTTATCGGCAGCAATGATTTTGTACGGCATGATGGAAACGTCACGTTGCACTTCTTCGTCCTGGAAGCGGCGGCCAATCAGGCGTTTGATCGCAAACAGGGTGTTTTGCGGGTTTGTCACTGCCTGACGTTTAGCCGGCTGACCAACCAGAGTTTCACCATCCTGGGTATAAGCAATGATAGAAGGCGTGGTGCGATCGCCCTCGGCGTTCTCCAGCACACGTGCAGTAGTGCCGTCCATAATCGCTACACAAGAGTTGGTAGTACCCAGGTCGATACCAATAATTTTACCCATCTAAACGTCTCCACTAAAAATTCGATCAACATGTGGTTGTGTACCTGTAATAAGGGCAGAAGGTACTTTTTCAACTGCCCAGATCTGTTTTTTTTCAGGTCCACTCACTGCGGTTGACTACAAGATGGGGTCGCCACGGCATCCATCAAGGGGGAAGGATAAAAAATATTTTAATTTCACCCTGATCAGATCATAGACGGCATCGATAGCGCCCATTATGATGCCGCGCCCCGTCAGGGAGAATTGACGCGGGATTCACCATTTCACCATATTAATGATGATTTTTTTGAGGACTTATGGGCAACACTAAGTTGGCTAATCCGGCTCCGCTGGGCCTGATGGGTTTTGGCATGACCACCATCCTGCTGAACCTGCATAACATCGGGCTCTTCCCGATGGATGGCATTATCCTGGCGATGGGCATTTTTTACGGCGGTATCGCGCAAATCTTCGCGGGCCTGCTGGAATATAAGAAAGGCAATACCTTCGGTTTAACGGCATTTACCTCCTACGGTTCGTTCTGGCTGACGCTGGTCGCAATTCTGCTGATGCCTAAAATGGGTCTGACAGAAGCGGCGAACGGCCACTTCCTGGGTGTCTACCTGGGCCTGTGGGGCGTCTTCACCCTGTTCATGTTCTTCGGTACGCTGACCAGCAACCGCGCGTTGCAATTTGTATTCCTGAGCCTGACCGTCCTGTTTGCCCTGCTGGCAATCGGCCATCTCGTGGATAACGAAGACATCGTTCATTTCGCGGGCTGGGTTGGCCTGGTGTGTGGCGCAAGCGCTATCTACCTGGCAATGGGCGAAGTGCTGAATGAGCAGTTTGGTCGTACCGTGCTGCCTATTGGTGAAAAACACTAATCCGCTCTTTAACGTGCCTGCCCTCGCAGGCACGTCTCCTCTCCCGCTTACTTTTCCAGCAAAACCCAAACAATTAATCAATGAAAGAGCAATAACTCCATCATTGAATTGATAAGCATTATCACTTTGCATACCCTCCCCCGGTATCTCCCGGATAATGGATATCAGGCAGCACGACCAACAGGAAGGTGGGAGACAGACGATTTTGTTGAGTTGCTTAAGGTTATCCAATGAATTCCAGCCTTGCCGCCGCCGTAAAGCCTGACGAAACGACCGTTGCCGCCCACTATCGCCGGGTGGTACTACGCCGCTATGCACTCGCGGGCGTGCTTCTGCTATTTATACTCTGCTCGCTGCTGCTTGATTTCACCCTTGGCCCTTCGGGCATGTCGGTATCAACGCTCTGGCAAACGCTATTCCATGCCGAGGCCGCCGATGCAGGTACGCGCGTTATCGTCTGGGATATCCGACTTCCTTTCGCCCTGATGGCGATCGTCGTCGGGATGGCGCTGGGACTGGCGGGCGCAGAGATGCAGACCATCCTGAATAACCCCCTTGCCAGCCCCTTTACGCTGGGCGTGTCGTCGGCCGCCTCGTTTGGCGCCGCGCTGGCAATCGTGCTTGGTCTTGGCATCCCCGGCGTACCGGATCAATGGTTTATCTCAGTCAACGCCTTTGTCTTTGCCCTGATGGCCTGTTTTATTCTCGATGGGATTAGCCGTTGGACGCGCGTGGCGACCTCCGGGGTGGTGCTCTTCGGCATCGCCCTCGTCTTTACCTTCAATGCGCTGATCTCAATTTTGCAATTTGTTGCCAGCGAAGACACGTTACAAGGGCTGGTTTTCTGGACCATGGGCAGCCTCGCCCGCGCTTCATGGGATAAGCTCGGCATCCTGACACTGGTCCTGCTTGTCGTCGCGCCGCTGTCATTGAAAAACGCCTGGAAGCTCACCGCCCTGCGCCTTGGTGAAGATCGCGCCGTGAGCTTTGGCATTAACGTCCGTCAGCTACGCCTGACAACCTTGCTGCGCATCAGCATCATTTCAGCGTTGACCGTGGCCTTCGTCGGCCCGGTGGGCTTTATCGGCCTGGTGGCCCCTCATATTTCACGCATGATGTTTGGCGAGGATCACCGTTTCTATCTGCCGGGCAGCATGTTTATTGGTGCGCTGGTGTTGTCGCTGGCGTCGGTGATGTCTAAAAATATCGTCCCTGGCGTCATCATTCCTGTGGGCATTGTCACCTCGCTGGTCGGCGTACCCTTCTTCCTGAGCATTATCATTCGCCACCGGGGTACGCTGTGATGGACGGCCTGCTGATTCGCGATCTTCATACGGGCTACCGTAAAAAGAACATTATCGAGGGGCTCACTACCCCACTTCTGCCGCGCGGCAAAATCACTGCCCTGCTGGGGCCCAATGGCTCAGGCAAATCCACGCTGTTGCGCGCGCTGGCCGATCTTAATCCCGCCGAAGGCAGCATTGAACTCAACGGCGAAAACCTGATGCACTTGTCGGGCGCTGAGCGCGCGCAAAAAGTCGTTTATCTGCCCCAGTCGCTGCCTGCAGGAGTGCATCTGCACGCGCTGGAGTCGGTGATGGTGGCGCGCCGCGCCAGCGGATATCAGCAGCAGGGTAATGCCGAGCAAGAGGCCTTTGCGATCCTCGACAAGCTGGGGGTTGCTCACCTGGCCATGAGCTTCCTCGACCAACTCTCCGGCGGACAGAAACAGCTGATTGGTCTGGCGCAGTCGCTGATCCGCCAGCCCGATCTGCTGCTGCTGGATGAACCCTTAAGCGCTCTCGATCTCAATTATCAGTTCCACGTCATGGATATCGTCGCACGGGAAACGCGCCTGCGAAATATCGTCACCCTGGTGGTTATCCATGACATCAACATCGCGCTGCGCCACGCCGAGTACGCCACGATGTTAAAAAACGGCGCGCTCATTGCCAGCGGCAGGCCCGACGAGGTCGTTACGCCCGCCAATCTGGCGACGGTATATGGCGTAGAAGGCCGGGTGGAATATTGTTCGCAAGGGCTGCCACACGTGGTAGTGGATGGTTTAACGATATAACTAGAATCTGCAGACAGGGGGAAATCATGGCAATAAAGAAAGCACTTCTTGGCGTAGCGCTACTGCTCTCGCCACTACTGGCGCTGGCACAAACCTGGCCCGTTACCGTAAAAGATATTGATAACCGCACGGTGACCATTCCACAGGAGCCGCAGCGCATCATATTGCAGGATGGTCGGGATATCCTCACCCTGGCAATGCTGGAACCTAAAGACCCCTTCGCCAAAGTTGTGGCCTGGAACAATCTGCCTAAAAAACAGGACACCGAAACCTGGAACGTTTTGAAGCGCAAATGGCCGGAGGCTGAGCGCATCCTCGACATGAAATTCTCCGACCAGGGCAATGTGGATCTGGAAACTGTCATATCGCGTAAGCCGGATCTGATGATTGCCCAACTGCGGGCCAAACCCGCTCTGACCCAGAGTGGAGTCTTAACACAGCTTGAGGCCCTGCATGTGCCCGTGGTGTTTGTGGATTACGAGTTACATCCCGTTGAAAACACCCGCGCCAGCATTTCTCTGTTAGGCAAGGTGCTGGGCCAGCCCGAGCGGGCGCAGGCTTATGTCGACTTCTATCAACAGCGCCTGGACCAGATCCATCAACGCCTGGCCAAAGCCGGGAAAAAACCGCTGGTATTTATTGAGCCCATAGCCGGTGTTGCGGGGCTCGACAACGGCTGCTGCTTTACCCATGCGCGAAACGGCTGGGGCGGCCTGGTCGAGGCTGCGGGTGGGGAAAATATCGGTTCTGCCCTGCTGCCGGGCGCGACGGGGACAGTCTCGGTAGAAAAGATCATTTCAATGAACCCTGACTACTACCTGATGACCGGCTCCAAACGCCCGGGCAAAGGCACCGCCATCATTCCGTTTGGCTACAACGTACAGGCGAATACGGTGCAATCGGCCTTCACGGCGTTACTGGCGCGACAGGGGGTTAGCAGTATCCCGGCGGTAGAGAAAGGCCATACCGGGGCGCTGTATCATCATTTCTACAACAACCCCTACAACATCATTGCCATCGAAGCGTTGAGTAAAATTTTCTACCCAACGCTGTTTGCCGATGTGGATCCGCTGGCGGATTATCATCTGCTTATCACGCGCTTCACTCAGATTCCGGATGACAACATTATTTTGAGCTATACCCCTCATTAACCGGCGCAGGCGCCATCAGCTGATGGCGCTCACCGCGTAACCAGAGACCGATTCCCAATCCCATCAGTGAGAGCGCCAGTACGTACCAGGCGGGTGCCATCGGCGATACGCCCATTAACAGCGTAACGGCGATGGGGGTTAACCCACCGAAGATAGCGTACGAGACGTTATAAGAGAATGAGATGCCGGTGAAACGTACCTCTGGCGGGAAGGCGCGAACCATCACGTAGGGCACTGCCCCCACGACACCCACGCAAAGCCCCACCGTGCCATACAACAGGAACAGCTGTTCTGGATGAGCTCCCGCCAGATGATAGAAAGTCCAACTGGCGCCGGCCAGCAAAAGGCTTCCGATAATAAAGGTCACGCTGGAGCCAAAACGATCCACCACCAGGCCGGCAATCAGGCAACCGAAGCAGAGCATAATCGTGGCGATGCTGTTGGCCTGCAGGGTTAATGCCGGCGCGAAGCCATACTGTTTTTGCAGCCAGACGGGCGACATCAGGATCACGACCACGATACCGGCGGAGAGCAGCCAGGTCAGCAGCATGGAGACCACGACGGCTCGCTTATGACGTACCACTACCGCCTTCACCGGCAACTCTTGCGCCAGCGCTTTACGCTGCTGCATCTCCAGGAAGATGGGGGTTTCTTGCAGCCAGCGGCGCAGATACATCGCCACCAGGCCAAATGCGCCGCCCAGCAGGAACGGGATACGCCAACCCCAGTCATGCACAGCCTGTTGCGTCATGCTGGTATTGATAAGGGTAGCGACCACTGAGCCGAGCAGGATCCCTATGGTTAACCCGGCGGTTAAGGTTCCGCAGGCGATACCAATGCGGCGTGCCGGAACGTGTTCCGCCACAAAGACCCAGGCGCCGGGGACTTCGCCACCGATGGCTGCACCCTGCAGCAGGCGCATCAGCAGCAGCAACAGCGGAGCAACGATACCCATTGAGGCATAGGTCGGCAGCAGACCGATCGCCAGCGTCGGTACTGCCATCAACAGAATACTGAGCGTAAACATCTTCTTACGCCCCACCAGATCGCCAAAATGCGCCATGATAATGCCGCCCAACGGACGCGCCAGATAGCCTGCAGCAAAAATGCCGAAGGTCTGAACCTGACGCAGCCATTCCGGGATATCAGCCGGGAAGAAGAGCTCTCCTACCACGGCCGCAAAAAAGACGAAGATAATGAAGTCGTAAAACTCCAGCGCGCCACCTAAAGCAGCGAGCGTAAGCGTTTTATAATCCTGACGATTCAGAGGCCGGGTGTAATGTGACATAGCGAACCTGTTTATCTGTGTTGTTGATTTATTTTTACAGCGATCGTAAAGAAAAAATTACTATACCGAAAAACCAACCGCACGCTATCAGCGCTGCAGCTTATGTCACAAAAGCACTAATTTCAGGAGATTGTTTCGCGTCGCGCGCTTTTAGGACGAAAAGCTGCTATCACCTGCGGATCGGTTTCGACGTAAGGACCATCCAGCAGCTGTATACAATACGGTACACTTGCAAAAATACCGGCGACGACCACTTTTCCATCTTCCTCTTTTACCCCTTCCAGCGTCTCTTTAATCGACTTTGGCTGGCCTGGCAGGTTAAGGATCAGTGCTTGCTTACGAATCACTCCAACCTGTCGAGAGAGAATAGCCGTCGGCACAAAGTGCAGGCTAATTTGTCGCATCTGCTCGCCGAAGCCCGGCATTTCGCGATCGGCGATGGCGAGGGTGGCATCCGGTGTCACGTCGCGCCGTGCAGGGCCGGTGCCGCCGGTGGTTAATACCAGGTGGCAGCTCATCTCATCCACCAGCTCGCACAGTGTCTGTTCGATGATGGCCTGTTCGTCGGGGATCAGCCGGGTCTCTATTTCAAATGGGGTCGTCAGTGCGCTGCCCAGCCACGCTTCTAGCGCAGGCAGGCCTTTATCCTGATAAACACCGCTGGAGGCGCGGTCAGAGATCGAGACTAAGCCGATGCGTAAGGTATTCATATTCATTCCATTCAAACAATACTGATTGAAGTGAATGATACACGCAGAGGAGGAATTCAGACAGGAGACAAAAGAAGACGCGTGACCGGGAGCCCGGTCACGCAGAGTGATTACAGCAGATCGCCGATCATTTTTTCCAGTTTTTCCTGGTCGATGGCAAACTTACGGATACCATCCGCCAGCTTGTCTACAGCCATTGGATCCTGGTTGTGCTGCCACAGGAACTCAGACTCGGTAATGCGCTCTGGACGCGCTTTCACTTCGCCGGTGTAAGAGAGTTTACGCTCAATGGCACCTTCGCTCTCTGCCAGCTCTTTCAGCAGCGCAGGGGCGATGGTCAGGCGGTCACAGCCAGCCAGTTCGATAATCTCACCAACGTTACGGAAGCTTGCGCCCATAACGACGGTCTCGTAACCGTGCTGTTTGTAGTATTCGTAAATCTCAGAAACAGAAACCACGCCCGGATCTTCAGCAGCGGCATACTCTTTCTTGTCGGTGTTGGCTTTGTACCAGTCCAGAATACGGCCCACGAACGGAGAGATCAGGTACACGCCCGCTTCCGCACATGCACGCGCCTGCGCGAAGGAGAACAGCAGAGTCAGGTTACAGTTGATACCGTCTTTTTCCAGCTGCTCGGCAGCACGGATACCCTGCCAGGTAGAAGCCAGTTTGATCAGGATACGGTCATTGCTGATACCCGCATCGTTGTACAGTTTGATCAGACGTTTTGCTTTGGTAATTGACGCTTCGGTGTCGTAGGACAGGCGGGCATCAACTTCAGTAGAGATACGACCTGGAACCAGTTTCAGGATTTCCAGACCGATGTTAACAGCCAGTTTATCAGTGGCATCCACAACCTGCTGCGCACGGTCGTTGCTCTGCGCTTTCGCCCAGGTAACAGCGTCGTCGATCAGCTTGCGGTATTCAGGGATCTGGGCGGCGTTAAGGATCAGAGAAGGGTTGGTGGTGGCATCCTGCGGCTGATACAACTTCATTGCCGCGATATCTCCGGTGTCAGCTACGACAGTGGTGAACTGACGAAGGGAGGTCAATTTATCCGTCATGATAGTGTTTCTCTTTACTTGCCCTGGATAATTCACGTAACCGGCAGGATGCCAGAAACGGAAAAATGACAGGTTTACTTGTTAGGGGGATGTAACCGGTCTGCCCTGATGATAACACGACGGAATGACAGCGCAACCGCAGACAATGCGCTTACGGAGAGTATGATAAACTCAAGAGATTATCTGCTCGCCAATGGCCTGGTTGTTCAATCAGTCATAGCCCTTATCTATGCACTTCGGCATCAACAAGAGGGACGTTAATGCCTGATTTCTTATCCTTTATTAATGAAATTCTCTGGGGTTCGGTGATGATCTACCTGCTTTCTGCGGCAGGTATCTGGTTCACCTTTCGATGCGGTTTTATTCAATTTCGCGCCTTTCGCTACCTCGGAAAAAGTCTGAAAAACAGCCTCTCCCCGCAGCCGGGGGGATTAACCTCATTTCAGGCGCTCTGTACGAGCCTGGCGGCGCGCGTCGGCAGCGGTAATCTTACCGGCGTGGCGCTGGCCATCAGCATCGGTGGCCCTGGCGCCGTTTTCTGGATGTGGGTCACCGCGCTCTTCGGGATGGCCACCGCCTTTGCCGAATGCTCGCTGGCTCAGTTGTATAAAGAGCCGGACAAGCAGGGACAGTTTCGCGGCGGCCCGGCCTGGTATATGGCACGCGGCCTGGGCATGCGCTGGATGGGCGTGCTGTTCTCCATCTTGCTTCTCATCGCCTATGGGCTAATTTTTAACACCGTTCAGGCTAACTCGGTCTCTCACGCCCTGCGTTTTGCCTTTGATTGCCCGGAAATTGTCACCGGCAGCGTGATGGCATTGGCGACGTTGCTGGTGATTGTCACCGGTATTAAAGGGGTTGGCCGCATAATGCAGTGGATGGTGCCGGTCATGGCGCTGCTGTGGGTGGCGGCCAGCCTGGTGGTGAGCGCGCTCAATATTGAGCAACTACCCGATATCTTCACGCTTATCATGAACAGCGCCTTCGGCTGGCGCGAAGCGGGCGCCGGAGTAATGGGCTATACCCTGAGCCAGGCGCTGGCTGCGGGTTTCCAGCGCGGCATGTTTTCAAACGAGGCCGGGATGGGATCTACCCCCAATGCCGCTGCGGCTGCCGCCTCCTGGCCGCCGCATCCGGCTGCGCAAGGGATCGTGCAGATGATTGGCGTTGTTGTGGATACCCTGGTTATCTGTACCGCCAGCGCAATGATTGTGTTGTTGGCCGGGCCTGTTGATGATGAGCAGAACGTGGCTGGCATCCAGCTGGTACAGCAGGCGCTCATGAACCTCGCCGGCAGCTGGGGCGCCGGTTTCGTGGCGCTGATTGTCATCCTCTTCGCCTTTAGCTCCATCGTGGTGAATTATATCTATGCGGAGAATAACTTAATCTTTCTCCACCCCACGGCCGGCAAATCGCGCTGGCTGCTGCGCGGCAGTGTAGTCGCCATGGTGGTGATGGGATCGTTACTGAGCCTGCCACTGGTCTGGCAACTGGCTGACGTGATCATGGCGCTGATGGCGATCACCAACCTGACCGCTATCCTCCTGCTCTCGCCGGTAGTGCTGCTCATCGCCCGGGATTATCTGCGCCAGCGGAAGCTTGGCATCCAGCCCGTCTTTGATGCAGCCCGCTACCCGGACATCGAGGCGCAAATCGCCCCAGGTGCCTGGGATGATTTGCCGCGTCAATAACAGCTATTGATCAACCGTAACGGTTTATTTGATAAAATCGCACCAAATTTCCCGCAAGGACTGGATATGCTGATTCTGATTTCACCTGCCAAAACGCTCGATTACCAGAGCCCGCTTGCCACCGAGCGCTATACCCAGCCTGAGCTGTTGGATTACTCACAACAACTGATTCGCGAAGCGCGCAAACTCAGTGCCCCGCAAATCGCGAAGCTGATGAGTATCAGCGATAAACTGGCGGATTTAAATGCTACCCGCTTCCACGACTGGCATCCCGATTTTACACCGGCTAACGCCCGCCAGGCGATTCTCGCCTTTAAAGGTGACGTTTACACCGGTCTGCAGGCGGAAACATTTAGCGAAGCTGACTTCGATTTTGCACAGAAGCACCTGCGCATGCTCTCGGGTCTGTATGGCGTGCTGCGCCCGTTGGATCTGATGCAGCCCTACCGTCTGGAGATGGGTATTCGTCTGGAGAATGCGAAAGGCAAAGATCTTTACCATTTCTGGGGCGAGACCATTACCCAGACGCTGAATGACGCGCTTAAAGAGCAAGGCGATAACGTCGTCATTAACCTGGCCTCTGACGAATACTATAAATCTGTGAAGCCAAAACTGCTGAATGCCGGGATCATCAAACCGGTCTTCCTTGATGAGAAGAACGGCAAGTTTAAAGTCATTAGCTTCTACGCCAAAAAAGCCCGTGGGCTGATGACCCGTTACATCATTGAAAATCGCCTGACACAACCGGAACAGCTGACCGCGTTCAATAGCGAAGGGTACTTCTTCGATGAAGAGGCTTCCGAAAACGGTGAGTTAATCTTTAAGCGTCACGAACAGTAATAACACACCCCGCCATCAGGCGGGGTTCTTGTTAGTGGTGCTTCCAGCCCGGTCCCGGACGGCGATCGTCCCGGTGGTCATGGTGATCATGGTGGTCACGATGCGCGTCATGGGCGCGCCAGCGGTTATCACGCCATTCGTAATGTGACTTCCACCAGCTATGGTCGCGCCAGTGGCCGCCATCCCAGTAGTGTCCGTGATTATCCCGATCGCCAATCTGCAGTTTTACCGCAGGTAACAGCGTGATTTCCGATGCCTGTACCGCCATGGGAGCGACCAGCATCAGTGAAAGCGCGATGAGAGCAGGTTTCAGTGTAGACATGGGTGACTCCTTATTCAGCTTGCCCAGCGTGGGCCGATGTAAGGAGATTACGCGAGGGGTTAAGAGGACGTTATTCTCTGCAATCCTATTCTGTAAGTTACCGCATTTATTGGGAATTTCTGCTTTTTTACTGCTATTTTTCTCCATAATTTCTTCACAAAAAAGCCCGAAAAGGCGATCTCGCCTTTCCGGGCCTGTGTCACTGCTAAGGGCTTCTACGCGCGCGTCATCATCAACTTACGCAGCTCGGCAAAGTCTGCCGGCAGCGTGTGGGAGAGCAGCGGTAAATCGGCACGATCCGCCAGCTCTTTTGGCAACGGCAGCGATTCACCCAGAATTTCATCCACGCTCTCCTTAAACTTCGCCGGATGCGCCGTGCCAAGGAACAGACCATATTCACCCGGGTTCAGTTGATCGCGCAGGGCGCGATACGCCACCGCCGCGTGCGGCTCGGAGGTGTATCCCAGTTGCTTCAGTTCGCGCATGGTCTCTTTAGTGGTTTCATCGGTGACAGAGGCGTAGCCCAGGTCGCCCAGACGCCAGATCTTGCGACGGAACAGCTCTTCCACGCGTGGCCAGTTGTTAGGCTGGGAAACGTCCATCGCATTCGAGAGCGTCGCCTGCGTCGCGTTTGGCGTCCATTTGCCCTCTTTCAGGAAGCGCGGCACCGTATCGTTGGCGTTGGTGGCGGCGATAAAGCGCTTCACCGGCAGCCCGAGCGATTTTGCCAGCAGGCCTGCCGTCAGGTCGCCGAAGTTACCGCTCGGAACAGAGACCACCAGCTGATTACGCGCTTCCTGCGGCAGCTGCGCCACGGCTTCGAAGTAGTAACAGATCTGCGCCAGCAGACGGCTGATGTTGATGGAGTTTGCCGAGTTCAGGCCCAGCGCCGTTTTCAGCTCTTCGTCATCGAAGGCCTGTTTTACCAGCGCCTGACAGGCATCGAAATCCCCGTCGATAGCAACAGTTTCAATATTGCCGCCGAGGGTGCAGAACAGTTTTTCCTGCAGTGGGCTGATTTTACCCTGCGGATAGAGAATGACTACGCGGACGTTTTTCAGACCATAAAACGCATGCGCCACGGCCGCACCGGTATCACCGGAGGTCGCGGTCAGAATGGTTACCGGCTTGTCGCCGCTGATGTGCGTCAGCATCTGGGCCATAAAACGGCCGCCGAAATCTTTGAATGCCAGGGTCGGGCCGTGGAACAGCTCAAGGCACCCTACGTCCGGCTCCACCTGGCTCACCGGCGCCGGGAAGGCAAACGCCGCGCGAACGCGCTCTTCCAGTAGCTCCTGCGGAATTTCGTCGCCAATAAACGCGGAGAGAATTTTGGTGCTGCGGCTGACAAAATCCATCTCCAGCATCGCATCAATATCGGTCAGGCTAAATTCAGGCAGCTCGTGCGGAAAGAAGAGCCCCTGGTTTTTACCCAGCCCCTGAGTCACCGCCTGCGCGAAGCTGACCTGCTCATTGTGATCTTTAAGATTGTAGAGTTTCATCGATTATCCCAGTACTCGTGCGCCCGCCGTGTCCAGACGGCAAATATGAACAAAGCCTTCCTGATTTTGCAGGTAATTTTTACCCAGCCACTCCGCGACGCGCTGCGCGGTATCCGGCTTATCGCACAGTGCGAACAGCGTCGGACCGGAGCCGGAAATACCGCACGCGACCGCGCCGATCTCCAGGGCGGCGCTACGCGCCTCGTTAAACCCTGGCAGCAGCCTGGTGCGGTACGGCTCGGCTATCACATCTTTCATCAATTTCGCCGCCAGTTGAGGCTGACGGGTATAACAGGCATGAATGAAGCCTGCCAGGTGACGACCATGCGCGATGCAGTCCTGGCGACGATACTGCGCCGGCAGAATGGCACGCGCTTCGGCGGTCGAAACTTTAATGCCCGGATAGGCCAGCACCCATAGCCACTCATCAAAGCCGGGGACCTGCTGACTGATGATGCCATTCTCTTCAATCATCAACTGCATGCCGCCCAGGAAGCAAGGGGCCACGTTGTCGTAATGAATGCTGCCAGAGATGCGTCCTTCCAGCTCGCCCATCAGCGCCAGCAGACGGGTATTGTTCAGCGGTTTGCCGCAGTGTTCGTTCATCGCGACCAGGGCCGCAACGACGGAGCAGGCGCTGGAGCCCAGACCTGAGCCAATCGGCATCCCCTTTTCAAGGGTCATGGCCACCGGAACGGTTTTCCCTATCTCCTGACAAAAACGTTCCCAGCACTGGTACACAATGTTTTCACGCGGTTCCGTTGGCAGCTTGCTGGCAAAACGCCCTACATTTTGCAGGCTAAACGTCTGAGCCGCTTCGACAGTGACGATATCGCCCAACAGAGAGCCCTCGGTTGGCGTAACAGCCGCCCCCAGAACATCAAACCCGACGCTCATATTGGCGCTGGAAGCCGGGGCATAAACTTTAACCATCTTAAACTCCTAACTTCCATGACAGGGTACGCAACAGATCGGCAAACACCCCCGCCGCTGTCACATCATTCCCTGCGCCATAACCGCGAAGCACTAACGGCAATGGCTGATAATAGTGACTGTAAAATGCCAGCGCATTCTCGCCGTTTTTAACTTTGAACAGCGGATCGTTACCGTCCACTTCTGCAATCTTCACGCGACAAACGCCGTCCTCTTCGATATTGCCAACATAGCGCAATACGCAACCTTCATCACGGGCTTTCGCTACGCGAGCAGCAAAGAGATCGTCCAGCTGCGACAACCGGCTCATAAAGTCAGCCACGTCGCCCTTGTCATCGAAGGATGCGGGTAGCACAGGTTCGATCACTATGTCGCTCAACTCCAGTTCGCGCCCGGTTTCACGGGCAAGGATCAGCAGCTTACGCGCCACATCCATACCCGAAAGATCATCACGCGGATCCGGCTCGGTGTAGCCCATCTCACGGGCTAATCGGGTGGCTTCAGAGAGGCTCATGCCCTCGTCGAGTTTACCGAAAATGAACGAGAGCGAGCCTGAGAGGATCCCGGAGAAACGTTGCAGTTCATCGCCGGCATTCAGCAAGTTTTGCAGGTTTTCGATAACCGGCAGCCCTGCCCCGACGTTGGTATCGTAAAGGAATTTGCGTCGCGATTTTGCCGCTGCGTGGCGCAGTTGATGGTAATAGGCCATCGACGAAGTATTGGCTTTTTTGTTCGGGGTGACCACGTGGAAGCCTTCCCGCAGGAAGTCGGCGTACTGATCGGCGACAACCTGGTTCGACGTACAGTCGACAATGACCGGGTTGAGCAGATGGTACTCTTTCACCAGGCGGATCAGGCGCCCAAGGTTAAAGGGCTCTTTGGCTTCGGCCAGTTCAGCCTGCCAGTTTTCCAGATTCAGGCCATGCACGTTGGTCAGCAGCGCTTTTGAGTTCGCCACGCCACAGATGCGCAGATCGATATGTTTGTTCTTCAGCCACGTCTGCTGGCGCTTGACCTGCTCCAACAGCGCGCTGCCAACGCCGCCTACGCCGATCAGGAACACTTCGATCACCTGGTCGGTATTGAACAGCATCTGGTGGGTAACGCGCACACCGGTCGTCGCATCGTCATTATCCACCACCACGGAGATTGAACGTTCAGAAGAGCCCTGCGCAATGGCCACGATGTTGATATTGGCGCGAGCCAGTGCGGCAAAGAACTTCGCGGAGATGCCGCGCAGGGTACGCATGCCATCGCCTACAACCGAGATAACGGCCAGACGCTCCTGAATGGAGAGCGGCTCAAGCAACTCCTCTTTCAGCTCCAGATAGAACTCCTCTTCCAGCGCCCGGCGTGCACGCAGACAGTCGCTCTGAGGGACGCAAAAACTGATACTGTACTCAGAAGAGGATTGGGTGATCAGTACCACCGAGATGCCATTGCGCGACATGGCGGCAAACACGCGGGCCGCCATCCCGACCATACCTTTCATTCCGGGGCCAGAGACGCTGAACATCGCCATGTTGTTCAGGTTAGAAATGCCTTTCACCGGCAGGCCATCTTCATCGCTGCTCGCCCCAATCAGCGTGCCAGGCGCCTGCGGATTACCCGTATTTTTAATCAGGCAGGGGATCTGGAATTGGGCAATCGGAGAGATGGTACGCGGGTGGAGCACTTTGGCGCCGAAGTAGGAGAGCTCCATCGCCTCCTGGTAAGACATCGACTTCAGCAGGCGCGCATCCGGCACCTGGCGCGGATCGCAAGTATAGACACCATCGACGTCAGTCCAGATCTCACAACAGTCGGCGCGCAGGCAAGCGGCCAGTACCGCGGCAGAGTAGTCAGAGCCATTTCGCCCCAGCACGACGAGCTCGCCTTTTTCATTTCCGGCGGTGAAGCCCGCCATCAGGATCATGTGGTCGGCAGGAATTTTCCCTGCAGCGATACGACGGGTCGATTCGGCAATATCAACGGTAGATTCGAGGTAGTGACCTACGGCGAGAAGCTTTTCCACCGGATCGATCACGGTGACGTTATGGCCACGCGCTTCCAGTACGCCTGCCATGATAGCGATAGAGAGTTTTTCACCACGGCAGATGAGCGCCGCATTGATGCTGTCCGGGCATTGCCCTAACAGGCTGATACCATGCAGTACGTGTTTGATCTGCGCGAACTCTTGCTCAACAAACGCTTTCAGTTGCGCGAGGGGAAAACCGGGCTGGGCATCGGCCAGGCCCTGCAGCAGCTCGGCGAAAATGCGTTCGGCGTCGCTGATATTCGCCAGCGCGTCCTGGCCACCGATGGTTTTTTCAATCATCGCCACCAGATGGTTAGTAATTTTGGCCGGGGCAGAGAGCACCGTTGCTACCTGCCCCTGCCTGGCATTGCTTTCCAGGATGTCGGCAACCCGCAGAAAACGTTCTGCATTTGCCACTGATGTACCGCCGAACTTCAACACTCGCATGGTATTACCTCATGATCTTTGGCCGAAAAAAAAGCCCGCACTGTTCAGGTGCGGGCTTTTTTCTGTTTTTCCTGTACGCGTCAGCCCGCATCGTTACCTGTGGTAATGATGGTGGTTGTAGTAATGGTGGTGATGCTGATGCGTTTCATGGATGTTGTGTACTCTGTAATTATTATCTGTCTGTGCTGTATCCCTATATTGGTTAAAGTATCCGGGCGGCTAAGTCAACGAATTTCTATTTTAAGCCCCTGACAGGGAGTTTTTACGTCTCGCTGCTGATGGGTTTATTTCATTCCAGATCGGACCGAAATACCTCCTCAAACCCGGAGCTTTATCCATAACAAAAAGTGATAACAGAATTTTACTCTGCCAGTTTTTTTTCAATATCGTGCAGCAATCGGTGCAACATTGCCGTGTCTCGTTGCTCAAGCAAGCCAATGCGCTGGGCTATCCAGTCAGCCATTTTTTGATCATCTGCCACATTCAGCGTCGATAAAAGACGTTCTACCCTGGCACGCAATGCCTTAAGTTGATTTTCATCTGCCTTGTCGACAGGCGCTGCGGGAATTTGCATTAGGGAAGCTAATTGATAACAGTAAACCATCACCGCCTGACCCAAATTGAGTGAAGGATAATCGGCCACCATAGGCACCCCTGTCAGCACATCGGCGAGCGCCAGTTCTTCATTAGTGAGACCTGAATCCTCCCGCCCAAAGACCAGCGCCGCCCGATTTATCCATTGGCTTTTTTCCTGCATCAGCGGCACCAGTTCGGCGGGCGTCGCATAGTAATGGAATTTGGAACGGCTGCGTGCGGTGGTCGCGACGGTAAAGGAAACATCGTGCAGCGCGGCTTCAAGCGTTTCGTAAGTAGTTATATTGTCGAGTATTTCCCCCGAACCATGGGCAACGCGACGGGCACCCTCTGCCAGGTGCGCTTCGCTGGCTACGATGCGCAGATCGGTAAACCCCATGGTCTTCATAGCGCGTGCGGCAGCGCCGATATTTTCCGCTCTTGCCGGGGCTACCAGCACGATAGACAAATGCATTAATGCTCTCTTTTTAGGCAGTTAGCGCGTAAAATTGTGATGTCCATCAACATATTACGCAGCACGAATTTACAAAATTGCAACACGAATCACCGAAATAGCGTTTCATAACAAATTAAAATCGCTAAACTATTTATGGACGAAACTTCAGCGATAATGTTAAAAAAAGCTGGTTATCCTCATGTTTATTAATGATAATATCATTACAAGATGTTGCAGGACATTGGATTCGCCTCGTTTATCAATCAATCAGCGCAACTAGTTGGTTTATTGAAAATTTGTGACAAAGGCTAGCAATCCGCTACGAGGATTTCATCAAACTGTTAACGTGCTACAATTGAACTTGATATATGTCAACGAAGCGTAGTTTTATTGGGTGTCCGGTGTCACTTAGCCTGTTATGTTGCTGTTAAAATGGTTAGGATGACAGCCGTTTTTGACACTGTCGGGTCTAGAGGGAAAGCACCCACGACCAAGCTAATGATGTTGTTGACGTTGATGGAAAGTGCATCAAGAACGCAATTACGTACTTTAGTCACGTTACGCCGGTCATGTTAATTTGCGACATGTATCAGGCAGGTCAGGGACTTTTGTACTTCCTGTTTCGATTTAGTTGGCAATTTAGGTAGCAAACATGCAGACCCCGCACATTCTTATCGTTGAAGACGAGTTGGTAACACGCAACACGTTAAAGAGCATTTTCGAAGCAGAAGGCTACGATGTCTTTGAAGCGACCGATGGCGCAGAGATGCATCAGATCCTTTCTGAAAATGATATCAACCTGGTTATTATGGACATCAACCTGCCCGGGAAAAACGGCCTTCTGCTGGCGCGCGAATTGCGTGAGCAGGCGAACGTGGCGCTGATGTTCCTGACAGGCCGCGACAATGAAGTGGATAAAATCCTCGGCCTGGAGATCGGTGCGGATGACTACATCACCAAACCTTTCAACCCTCGCGAGCTGACCATTCGTGCGCGCAACCTGCTGTCCCGTACCATGAACCTGGGCACAATCAGCGAAGAGCGCCGCAGCGTAGACAGCTACAAGTTCAACGGTTGGGAATTAGATATCAATAGCCGCTCCCTGGTTAGCCCGAATGGCGATCAGTATAAACTGCCACGCAGTGAGTTCCGCGCTATGCTGCACTTCTGCGAAAATCCGGGCAAAATTCAGTCTCGTGCAGAACTGCTGAAGAAAATGACCGGCCGTGAGCTGAAGCCGCACGACCGTACCGTCGACGTCACTATTCGTCGCATTCGTAAACATTTCGAATCCACGCCGGATACCCCGGAAATCATCGCCACTATCCACGGTGAAGGTTACCGTTTCTGCGGTGATTTGCAGGAATAATCCAGCAAAAGACGTAAAAACGGCGCATCTCGCGCCGTTTTTTTTATTTCCATAGCCGCATTGAATCCTCATCTGGCTCACGCGGTTTTACAGTTGAAAACGCATACCAGTCCAGATGACGCGTCAGGTACATCACTGCAAACAGCGCCAGTACCAGTACGCCTGAACCCAGTAGCAGCGCGCTGTCTTCAGAACGCAGCAGGAACCACATCACCGTATCCAGCATCAATAACGCGATGACGAAAACGACGCCGCGCTTCCAGCTTTTAAGCACCGCCTGTAAGTAAATGCCGTTCATCATTGCTCCCAGCAGGCTGGCAATGACCCATGCCGGCGTGAATCCTACATGCTCTGAGCAGGCCAGCAAAACCAGGTAAAAGAGCACTAGCGACAGGCCAACCAGCAGATACTGCATCGGATGCAGACGCAGCCTGGTCAGGGTTTCGTAGACGAAAAAGGCCATAAACGTCAGGGTAATAAGCAAAATCGCATATTTGATGGCACGGTCCGTCAGCTGATATTGATCCGCCGGCGTCGCCACCGTGACGCTAAACGCAGGGACGTTGTGCCATTCGGGAAGGGCTTTCTCGCTGAACAGGCTTTCAAGGTTGTTCGCAAACCAGCTACTTTCCCAGTGTGCCTGGAACCCTGAGGCAGTGATGTCACGCTTTACAGGCAGGTAGTCACCCATAAAGCCGGGATGCGGCCAGTTACTCGTCAGGTTAAGCTGGCTATTGCGCCCTACGGGCACCACCGAGAAGCTTCCTGTACCGTTCAGACTGAGTGACATCTCCAGGGCGATCGTTTTCTCTTCCAGAATTTTACCGCTCAAGGGAATATGAATGCCCGGCAGCTGCCCGGCCACACCCGAGCCGGGTTCAACGGTGAGCGTTTCGCCGTTGACGGGCGATACTTTCACCGCGCTAATACCTCGGGCATCCCCTACGCCGACCACAATAAACGGCTGCCCTAATGTCAGCGTTTCGCCTGTCAGTTGCGTCAGTTTTTCGGTGTTATACCGCGCCTGAAGCTTAAGATCGGTATGCCAAATCTGACCGTCATAAATGCCGATACTCCGGGACTCAACCTGCTGATTTCCGTCAACCACCAGGGATTCCGGCAGCAAAAAATGGAGGAAGCTGCGCTTATGCTCAACTTTTTTATCCTCCTCGAATTTGTAAAAGACCTCGGTAACCGGTATAGCGATTAACGGGCCGACCAGCTGCTGTGAACCACTGGTACTCTGGCGCAGCGCACTCTCCACCTCCTCGCGATAGCTGGCGCGCTCATCGGTCAGGTTACTGACCAGTAGCAAGGGAACGAGCAGCAGCATAATGCAGCCGATAAGGGTAGTAACTTTCCAGAACAGGGGGGATTTTTTCATGACCTTCTCCTTTGTGATGGAGAAAGCGTACGGCAGCTCTGTGCGGGTAATTTGAAGTTATGTGAAGGGACGGTGAAGTTCCAGTACGGCCTCTACCCCACCCTCTTTGCGGTTGTGAAGATGGATCTCTCCCTGATGAAGGCGCGCCACTTCCTGCACAAAGGCCAGCCCCAGCCCACTGCTCTTAAGGCCGTTTTCCCGCGGTAAGGAGTAAAAGCGCTCGAATACGCGCTGCAGGGCGTAGTCTGGGATCCCACTGCCGCTGTCCGTCACGCACAGCATAACCCGCTGATGCGCTTCGCGGGCCGTAAGCGCAAGGGTTCCTTCTGGCGGCGAGAAATCCATCGCGTTATCCAGCAAATTCCCCAGCGCCTGCTCCAGCAACTCCTCATCACCCTGAACCATCAGCGATGATGTCGGGCAGATGACGTTAAGCTTTTTCGCCTGAATCTGTGCAGCACGGGCATCAAGGAGGCGGCGGAACAGTGCATCCACCGAAACAGCCGTAGCGCTGATTTCGATACGGTTTTCCAGCCGCGCCTGCGCCAGCAGCTTTTCGACCAGCGTCTGCATCCGCGCATTTTGCACCAGGATGTTATCCGTAAAGCGCGCAGCGACATCCGGCGGGGGCAATTCCCGTAAGATTTCTGCCGCGCCGCGAATGGCGGCTAGGGGGCTCTTCAGCTCATGGGTCAGGGCGTGAACATACTGCTCTATGTAATTTTTACCTTCCAGACGCATACGCATATTCTCCAGCGCCTGCGCCAGTTTGCGAAGCTCGCTACTTCCGGGATCGGGCAGCGGTAGCGGGTTGTCGCCGCTGACGGAATCGGCATAGCGTGACAGCGCGCTTATCGAACGGTTAATCCACCAGGCCACCGCCAGGCCAATCATCAGAGCAATACCCAGCAAAGCGCCACCGGCCCACAGAATACGGCGCTCACTGCGCTTGATCACCGGTGCCATCGCGCTATTGGGTTTGCCAACGCTCAGTACGCCAATAATTTTGCCGTTCTCCGTTACCGGAGCGGCCACATACATTACTGTGCTTTCGGGATCTCCGGGGTTGCTCTGCGTGCTCCGGGCGCCGTATTCACCGCGAAGCGTCAGCCAGACATCATTCCAACGCGAATAATCCTGCCCCACGGCTTTGCCAGCGGAGTCAAACACCACTCGCCCCTGGGCATCGGTCATGTAGACGTGATACTCGTTACGGACTTTATGAATCCCGCCAATATCGGCGCGAAACGGGCGCGCAGCGAGCCGGGAAAATGCCTGGGCCAGCTTGCCGTTTAGCGGGTCGCCCGACAGCAGGTCGTCGCGCCCGACTTCGGCCAGTAACGTGGCGGTGTCGATGAGCGTCCCTTCGGTGGCTCGGCGCACCCCGGGTTTGACCTCTTGTACGAAGATGGAGAGCACAAACCAGGCGGCGATCGCCACAATCAAAAAATAACCCAGTAACAGCCGCATTCCGATGCGCATTAATTCAGACCCAGACTGTAGCCGAGCCCACGATGGGTGCAAATGGGTGACAAATCGCCATTGATAGCCCGCAGCTTGGCGCGCAAGGTTTTGATGTGAGTATCTACGGTGCGGTCAAAACTGTCGCCCTCATCTCCCCAGACCATGTCCATCAGCTGCTGCCGTGAGTAGACGCGTCCTGGGGCACGCAGCAGCGTCTTCAAGAGTAAAAATTCATAGCGGGTCAGCTGCAGCGGTTTGCCGCACCAGCTGATGTGCGCCGCGGGCTCATTAAGCGCAAACTGTCCGATGTGTACGATCTCTGCAGGTGTGGAAGATTTCTGCAAGCGCCGCAGAATAGTCCGGACCCGGGCGCACACTTCACGTGGTGAGAAGGGCTTCGCCACGTAGTCATCGGCCCCCATCTCCAGACCCAGCAGCTTATCCACCTCATCACTGCGGGCAGTGAGAAATAACACCGGCAGCAGAGGATGCTGCGCCAGCAACTGGCGGCACAGCTCAAAACCGCTGATATCAGGCAAACCAACGTCAAGGATTGCCAGCGCCGGAAGTTGATGCCAGGCTTCCTCCAGCGCAGGCAGACCCCTGGCAAACGCTTTGACCCTAAACCCCTCCTGCGAAAGCATATAAATGAGGGTGTCGGCAATGCTGGCTTCATCCTCAACCAGCCATATCAACGGTTGCTGCATGCTGCGTCCTTATATTAATGCCACGGCATAATTGGCACCGCGCTGAGCGCGTTTTTCGGCGATCCTTCTACCACTTTATCGGAGTAAGCCAGGTAGGCCAGCGTGTTGCGTTTTGCATCGTAAAAACGCACGACCTGCAGTTTTTTGAAGACCAATGACGTGCGTTTCTGGAAGACCACATCCCCTTCTGTCTTGCCCTTTTTGATCTTGTCGCTGAGCTCAATAGGGCCCACCTGCTGACAAGAAATGGCCGCATCGGAGGTATCTTCAGCCAGCCCCAGGCCACCCTTGATGCCGCCCGTCTTCGCCCGACTGATGTAGCAAGTCACATTCTTCACATCAGGATCGTCGAAGGCTTCAACCACGATTTTGTGGTCAGGGCCAAAGACTTTAAAAACGGTGTCAACGGAACCAATTTGCTCGGCCTGCGCGGCATGAGCGCCAGCAAAAAGGAGCGTGAAAGCGATCAAACTCTTGTATTTCATATTGTTACCATATCAGAAAATTGCGTTGCGTAATTATTCAACACGTGAGCAGAAAAAGGTAGCAAGATCACAGGATTAGAAAATAGTTCTCATATCCACTGGTCAAAACGCATCAATGCGCAAAAAAAACACCGAATGCTTAAACATCAAAAAATGCTATTATCCGCTAACCTGTTAGCAGGGCTCTTGCTGTTTTAAGGATGAGGATAGTATATGGATCAGTCTGGAATTATTCGCGATCTGCTTACCTGGCTGGAAGGCCACCTGGACCAACCTTTGTCACTTGATAATGTGGCGGCAAAAGCGGGTTATTCCAAGTGGCATTTACAACGGATGTTCAAAGATGTCACCGGCCACGCTATCGGTGCCTATATCCGCGCTCGTCGGCTCTCTAAATCAGCCGTCGCGCTTCGCCTTACCGCGCGTCCGATTCTGGACATCGCGCTGCAATACCGTTTCGACTCGCAGCAAACCTTTACCCGAGCCTTTAAAAAGCAGTTCTCGCTCACGCCGGCGCTCTATCGCCGCTCGCCGGACTGGAACTCCTTTGGGATGCGACCGCCGCTGCGCATGGGTGAATTCACTATGCCTAAACATGAATTCATTACCTTGCCTGAAACGCACCTTATCGGCACGACGCAGAGCTACTCCTGCTCACTGGAGCAGATTTCAGAGTTTCGTCATCAGATGCGCGTACAGTTCTGGCGTGACTTCCTGAGCCATGCTCCGGCCATCCCGCCGCTGCTGTATGGCCTGAACGAAACGCGTCCGAGCCAGGAAAAAGATGACGAACAAGAGGTGTTCTACACTACCGCGCTGACGCCAGAGATGGCCAACGGCCATGTCCATGATGCCAAACCGGTGGTAGTGGAAGGCGGTGAGTATGTGATGTTCACCTATGAAGGGCTGGGAACCGGGGTGCAGGATTTCATTCTGACGGTTTACGGCACCTGCATGCCTATGCTCAATCTGAACCGCCGTAAAGGGCAGGACATTGAGCGTTACTACCCGGCCACCGATGTGAAGCCGGACGAACGCCCAATCGACCTGCGCTGCGAATACCTGATTCCGATTCGTCGTTAACGCTGCAGTTCGTCCAGTGCAGGGGCATCCAGATGCGAAATGTCCCCTGCCATCTCCACTACCCATCCCGACGCCAGCCACGGGCTTTCCTGATAGTCGATACGGGAAAGCGAGCAGTTGCGCAGACGCAGGCGGCGCTCAGCGTAAGCCGGCAGTCCAAGAATGGTACTCACCAGGCAGCCCAGCGCCATACCATGGCTTACCAGCAAAGGACGACTGCCTTCCGGCAGCTTCAGGCACTCTGCCAGCGCCGCGTGCATACGCTGGCTCAGCTCAAGCATGGACTCACCTTCAGGAATACGTCCATCTTCCGTACCGTTAACCAGCGTTCGACGCCAGCTCTCCTCTTCGTCTGTCAGGGAGTCGACGTGACGCTGCTCCAGCACACCCATGTCCAGTTCGCGCAGGCGAGAGTCCAGGGTGATCTCGCATCCGCAGGCATCTGCGATAATGCGCGCCGTTTGTTGAGTGCGGCCCAGGTCGCTGGCAATGACATGGGTGATCCCCAACGTTCTTGCACGCTCCGCTACTTGCCACGCTTGTTCCACCCCTTTGGAGGTGAGAGGACTGTCTGACTGGCCTTGAATACGTCGCTCGGCGTTCCACTGCGTTTCACCGTGGCGAACAAGGTAAACCTGTAACATGTTATTTTCCGTTATACTGCGATGAGTTTTTTTTGAATCGAGTTCAATTATGCACCATGTTGTCTCTGCTACCACTAATCCTGCCAAAATTCAGGCAATTCTAAAGGCTTTTGAAGAGATCTACGGCGAAAGATCGTGCCACATTGACGCCGTCAGCGTCGAGAGCGGCGTCCCGGAACAGCCTTTCGGCAGTGAAGAAACACGGGCTGGCGCACGTAATCGCATTGCCAATGCCAAAGCCGCGGTACCGGATGCCGATTTTTGGGTCGCCATTGAAGCCGGTATCGACGAAGGGGCGACATTCAGTTGGGTGGTGATCGAAAGCCGGGATCAGCGCGGCGAAGCCCGCTCGGCAACCCTGCCGTTACCCGAGAAGATTTTAAGAAAAGTGCAAGAAGGTGAAGCGCTCGGGCCGGTGATGTCGCACTACACCGGCATCGATGAGATTGGTCGTAAAGAGGGGGCGATCGGTGTCTTTACTGCCGGGGCACTCACGCGCGCGAGCGTCTATCACCAGGCGGTGATCCTGGCGTTGAGTCCGTTCCACAACGCTATCTATCGCTGATCGCCCAGTAGAACAGAGTCGAGCCAGTGACGAAGCTCTACGGGAGCCGATTTCAGGCTGTTTGAGCCTCGGGTGATGGTGGCAATACCGGCGCCAAGTTCGCTTTTCAGCTCGCGCTGGCTCATTTCACCGCGCAGAAGCTCTTCGATAATACGCACCCGCGTGCCCAGCGCTTCGCGCTCGTCGGGGGTGAGCATTAACTGCAGCAGCGGTAAGTGCAAGTCTTGCTCATAAGATTGACGAAGCAGCTCCACAAAACGAAGCCACTCCTGGTTGCGTTGTTCGGCCATTGCCGAGGAATACGGGGAATGCTGGGTCATGTTATGCCGCCTGTTGTACTCTTAAACGAGTACAAGCATAACATAACCCACAGCGATCAGTAACGTCGCTGCCACTCACTCTCACTCAACAGGGTATCTTTCTGCCCCATGAAGTGACGATAGTAGGCATCATAAGCCAGCACGTTTTTCACATAGCCTCGGGTTTCAGAGAACGGAATGCTTTCAACGAAGGCGACCGCGTCAATACGCCCCGCGCTGTTATTCAGCCAGGTGCGTACGCGTCCAGGACCGGCATTATAGGCCGCTGAGGCGAAGATACGGTTGTTACCAAACTGCTCATAAACATGCTGCAGATAGCTGGTGCCGATATTGATATTCATCTCCGGCTCCAACAGTTGCGCAGAGCTACTGTAACCCGGGATATTAAACATCTTCACCGTATGCGTCGCCGTGGCGGGCATCACCTGCATCAGGCCACTGGCACCTACCGGCGAACGTACTTTTGGATTCCAGGCGCTCTCCTGGCGGGCGATCGCCATCGCGTAGCTCTGTGGGATCGCTTTGCCAGTGACGTAGTGCGCAAAGAGATCGTTATAGGCCAGCGGGAAACGCTCCTCGAGATGATCCCACAGCTTGCCGGCGATCGTGGCCTGCACGCTAAGATCCCACCAGTGATTGTTAAAGGCATAGCGGGCCAGCTGCGCTTTTTCATCCTGGGTACGGCTGGTCACCAGATTGGCCCACTCACTGCGCGCGGTATTATCCAGGTTCCAGTACATTAACTCGCGTACGCGCGCCATCTCTGGCCCCTGCACCAGCGCCGGGTCGATCGTTGTCGGCGCTTTATCGATCTTGTAGGTGTACTCTTCACCAAGACGCTGAGCGGAGATCATCGGATAGAAACCGCGCTGCTGCATCAGGGAATGCAGGATCGTCTTCGCCTCTTCCTCCCGGCCACGCTCCAGCAGCAGATCGGCCTGCCAATAACGCCACTCGTCTTTCTCTTTCGCATCCATTGGCAGACGCGCCAGCCAGGTATTCAATCCCCGGCGATCGCCGCTTCCCAGCGCCATACGGACACGGCGCTCCACCAGCGAGGTAGAGTTCGAGCGCATGATGGCATCATCACGCCAACGTGCCTGTTCATCGGTAACATCATTGCCCATCAAACGCCAGGCGACGATGTCCCGTAGCGCTTGCGTCTGCTCCTCGTTGAGCTGCTGTGCCTCTGCCAGCGACGGGATCATCAGGCGGGCGTTTTCCGCATCCTCCCGCGCCACGCTGGTGAAGGCCACCTCCGCCATCTGACGCGTGAAATCGGTCGCGCCGGTCGTGCGGGCAAAATCCATCACCGTGTCTGGATTGTTCGCTAACTGGATAACCGCAGAGGAGATAGTTTGATACTCCGACGGCATCTGCCCGGCAAGGGTGGTCACCAGACGGGTGTTGCCAGCTTTCATTGCCAGGCGAATGCGTTCGAGCCAGGCCAGCGGATCTTGTTTGCCGGAGGCACGCCAGGCGCCGAAGAGGGAATCACAGGCGTTTGGCTGGCTTTTTCCGGACAGCCACAGCGCTTTCGCTCCTGCCCAGGCCTCGTCCTGCTGACCGGTAACCCATTTGGCGTAGTAGTAGTTGCACTGTGCTTCTGTGGTGCCCGGTTTTTCCGGGCTGAAAGCCAACAATCCGCGCCAGTCTTCCCGGCGCGCCAGTTCATTCACAAAACGTGACTGCAGGGTACGCGCAGGCGGCAACGTTGGGTTGGCCTGGATGAAATTGGCGACGGCGACGGTCGGCTGGTTCATCAAATCGTCAGTCAGCTGACGATATTCCAGGTAGGGGTACAGCGGATAGTCTTTGAGGCTGGGCATCAGCGCCTGGACGGTGTCCATCTGGCGGCTGTCCCAGGCCTGCTTGATCTGCGCATAGCGGTTACGTTGTTCATCCAGTGAATCGGCGCGAGCCACGTGGTTTATCGTCATCACGCATACGCTGGCAGCCAGCAGACGCCAGACCACCTGTTTGGCTTTTTCCACAAGCTCTTCCTCTTGATTCATCATTAAATGCAGCATCTTGCCGCGTAAAAGCGTCACCCACTTATGCTAACCAGGCATCCGGCAGCGCGCCACGTTGCGGACACTTTTTTACCTTTTCTGCGCGTTTTAACACTCCAGGCGTCAGTGGCTGGGATTAGGGCGGGAAAAAGGCTACACTTCGCAGCTATTCTCATCACGATAAAAGAGGCGAAGTCCAACGTGGCTCAATTCGTTTATACCATGCATCGTGTCGGCAAAGTCGTACCGCCGAAACGTCATATTCTCAAAAATATCTCGCTGAGCTTCTTCCCGGGCGCGAAAATCGGGGTTCTGGGTCTCAACGGTGCCGGTAAGTCCACCCTGCTGCGCATCATGGCCGGCATCGATACAGACATCGAAGGCGAAGCCCGTCCGCAGCCTGGCATCAAGATCGGCTACCTGCCGCAGGAGCCGCAGCTGAACCCGGAACACACCGTACGTGAATCCGTGGAAGAGGCGGTTGCCGAAGTGGTTAACGCTCTCAAAGGGCTGGACGAGGTGTACGCAAAATACGCCGAGCCCGATGCGGACTTCGACAAGCTGGCTGCTCAGCAGGGCAAGTACGAAGAGATCATTCAGGCGCACGACGGCCATAACCTGAACGTGCAGCTGGAGCGCGCGGCAGATGCCCTGCGTCTGCCAGACTGGGATGCGAAGGTCGAGAAGCTTTCCGGTGGTGAACGCCGCCGCGTGGCGCTGTGCCGCCTGCTGCTGGAAAAACCAGACATGCTGCTGCTCGACGAACCAACTAACCACCTGGATGCAGAATCCGTGGCCTGGCTGGAACGCTTCCTGCACGACTTCGAAGGTACCGTCGTGGCCATTACCCACGACCGTTACTTCCTCGACAACGTGGCGGGCTGGATCCTGGAGCTGGACCGTGGCGAAGGTATTCCATGGGAAGGTAACTACTCCTCCTGGCTGGAGCAGAAAGACCAGCGTCTGGCGCAGGAAGCCTCTGCTGAAGCGGCGCGTCGCAAGTCTATCGAGAAAGAGCTGGAGTGGGTGCGTCAGGGTGCGAAGGGCCGTCAGTCTAAGGGCAAAGCCCGTCTGGCACGCTTCGAAGAGCTGAACAACACCGAATACCAGAAACGTAACGAAACCAACGAACTCTTTATTCCGCCTGGAGCACGTCTGGGGGATAAAGTGGTGGAAGTCAGCAACCTGCGTAAATCCTACGGCGACCGCCTGCTGATTGACGATCTGAGCTTCTCCGTGCCGAAAGGGGCGATCGTCGGCATCATCGGTCCGAACGGCGCGGGTAAATCCACCCTGTTCCGCATGATGTCCGGTCAGGAACAGCCTGACAGCGGCTCTATCACCCTGGGTGAGACCGTGAAGCTGGCCTCCGTTGACCAGTTCCGTGACGCGATGGATAACAGTAAAACCGTGTGGGAGGAAGTCTCCGGCGGTCTGGATATCATGCGTATCGGCAACACCGAGATGCCAAGCCGCGCCTACGTTGGCCGCTTTAACTTCAAAGGCACCGACCAGGGTAAACGCGTGGGCGAGCTCTCCGGTGGTGAACGTGGTCGTCTGCACCTGGCGAAACTGCTGCAGGTAGGCGGAAACGTGCTGCTGCTCGATGAACCGACCAACGACCTGGATATCGAAACCCTGCGCGCGCTGGAAAACGCCCTGCTGGAGTTCCCGGGCTGCGCGATGGTTATCTCGCACGACCGTTGGTTCCTCGACCGTATCGCGACCCACATTCTGGACTACCAGGACGAGGGTAAAGTGGAATTCTTCGAAGGTAACTTCACCGAATACGAAGAGTACAAGAAACGCACGCTGGGCGCTGATGCGCTGGAGCCAAAGCGTATCAAGTACAAGCGTATCGCGAAATAAAAGCAAAACGGCAACTTCGGTTGCCGTTTTTTATATTTGTTCCGGCTCCCCGTGGGAAGGGCATCAGGCCGTCTTTTCACACTCCCACGTAAAACCGCTTCACCTCATCAAACTGCATTGCAAACTCGATATAACTCATTAGCGCAGGCGAGTTCAGTTTGCGGCTCGGATAGGCCAGCCACAGGTCGTTCCCCTCGACGTTCCACTCCGGCAGCACTTTTACCAGCGCCCCTGTCTCAATCTTATCTTCCAGCAGGAACGCGGGGAGCAGCGTGATCCCGGCCCCGGCGATAGCACACTCCCGGGCGTAGACCAGGTTATCGGTCAGATGGGCATTATCCGGCAGATAGCGGTAATCCTCGCTCTCGCTTTGCAGCAACCACTCTGACCAGGCTTTATGAGTAATACAGCGGTGCTCTACAAGCAGGCTGGGATGGGTGAGCGGAGCCCGGCTCGCCAGATAGTCCGGCGAGGCCAGCATGTAACGAGGACAGTGGCCAATCATGCGGCCAATCAGGGAGGAGTCCTGCGGCTTGCCGGTGCGCAACGCGACGTCAAAGCCCGACTCAACCAAATCCACCACGTCATCAGAGATGGACACATCCAGCGAAACGTCCGGATAGCGGCGCTGAAATTCGGCATTCAAATGGGCCAGCAACGTCGCGCCGAGACCCGCCGGGCAGGTGATGCGCAGTCGCCCACTGGGGTTATCCCGTAGCCGCTGAATGGCATACTCGGCGCGTTCACTGGCGGCAAGCATCTCCCGACAGTGAATCAGGTAATGCTCCCCGGCAAACGTCAGATTGAGTTTGCGGGTCGTTCGGTTGAGCAGGCGGATCCCTACCTGCTGCTCGAGCTGGCTAATGCGCTGACTGACGCTCGACTTCGGCAGACCCGCCTTTAGCGCAGCCGAGGTAAAGCTGCCCAACTCCGCTACCAGCGCAAAGAGCGCCATATCCTGCAGCTGTTTAAACATGATTGTTCACCTTATGCGAACACTTCGTTCTTGATTGTCCATCTTATCACGCAACTGATGGCTTAATAGACTAGCCTCAACACAGCGCATTCCAATGAGGAGAACACCATGTCAGTTAAAGCCATTGCCGTTAACCCAGCGAACCCCGCCGCTTTTATTGAAATCACCCCGCCAATGCCGCAGCCGGGTGAGCACGATCTCCTGGTTGAAGTGAAGGCCGTCTCCATTAACCCGGTCGATACCAAAGTCCATGCCTGGATAGCTAAAAACGGCCTACAGGAACCGCGTATTCTCGGCTGGGATGCCAGCGGCATAGTCAAAGCCGCAGGAAGCGCCGTCACGGGTTTTAAAGAAGGTGATGAGGTCTGGTATGCCGGCGATATTACCCGTCCAGGCAGCAACACTACGCACCAGCTGATTGATGCACGCATTGTTGGCCATAAACCCACCCGCCTCGACTGGGCCGCTGCTGCCGCCCTGCCCCTGACGGCGCTCACCGCCTGGGAGGGACTGTTTGAACGACTCAACGTACAGGATGCCGACGCGGATAAAACCCTGCTGATTATCGGTGGCGCGGGCGGGGTCGGCTCGCTGGCGATCCCGTTTGCGAAGCACAACAGCAAGGTGAAGGTGATTGCCACCGCATCGCGTGAGGATTCCGCGCAGTGGTGTCGGGATCGCGGTGCGGATATGGTCGTGAACTACCGCGATCTAAAAGGTGAGCTGGCGAAACAGGGGATTAACTTCGTCGATTACATCTTTATTCTTAATGATACCGATGGCCACTGGGATGCAGTCAGTGAGCTGATTGCGCCGCAGGGGCATATCTGTACCATCGTTGAGAACGCGCATCCGTTGAATCAGGACAAGCTGAAGTCCAAATCCGCTGCTCTGCACTGGGAGTTTATGTATACCCGCAGCATGTACCAGACCGCAGATATGGCACGTCAGGGCGAGATTTTAAACGCAGTGGCGAAGCTGGTGGATGAAGGTGTGGTGGAGAGTTCCCTCAGCGAGACGCTGCATGGTCTGAACGTAGAGAGCATCACCGAGGCGCACCGTAAAGTGCTGGAAGGGCATATGCGCGGAAAAGTGGTTGTGGCGTATTGAGCGGTCTGCTGCCCTAACCCTCTCCCAGAGGGAGAGGGAGGTGATAGGCTACTCACCCTGTAAGCGAAGGTGAAAAGACAACTCTGAACGATCCCCTCTCCCTGTGGGAGAGGGTTAGGGTGAGGGGTGGCAATCTACCCCTGCTCTCCCATCATCGCCTTCACCAGCTCTACGCAGCGCAGGAAACGGGTGTCGTAATCCGACGCTTCAACGTGCACAAACTCAACGTTATTCTCGTTAAGCATCTCCACCAGCATGGTCTGGAACTCTTTCCTGTCCACGGAACTGCCGAGGCTACGCATACCGTCTGCAACCCACGGCGTGTTGTTCTCCAGCAGGATCACCAGGTCGAAGCGATACTCATCAATCAGCGCCTGTACGAACGGGTGCTCGCGCCCTTCGTACTTTTTACAGAACGCCTGAGTAGTAACGAAATCGGTATCGATGAAAGCGACCTTATTGGCATATTTCACCGCGAAATCAATGTACTGGGCATGCCCAAGCGCAATTTTATCGTAATCGGAATACTGCAGCGCCATCTCGTCACCGCCCAGATGTGAGAAGACGTAATCCCGCCCGTACTCCCATGCGCTGGTAGTGTTAAAGATGTTTGCCAGCTTGTTCACCAGCGTCGATTTACCGCTCGACTCACCGCCCAGAATCGCTACGGTACGCACGAAGAACGGCTTAACCTCGGTGGGAATGTACTCCCAGTAGCGGAACGGGTTTTCGCGGATCTGCGCGCCGCTGATGTTCATGAACGTCCGTTTAGGATCAATAAGCACCGTTTCGGTTCCCAGATGCTGCAGATACTGGGATGCGTCAGACTCTTCAGAGGTGTAGATCGAATTAGGCTGAATCCCCTTCTCTTCCATAAACGCCCGGATGCCATTACTCCAGACGTCCCAGCCGTGGGGATACGGCTCCATCCCCTCTTCGTTGAAAGCGTGGATGCGGATATTTTTTTGATACTTAAAGGTCTGCAGCAGCCAGCGCAGACGATCCGACACCGTCGGCTGCTGGGACATCGCACTCGCCTCAAACAGCTCACGGTCGCGTTTATCGTCGTAGCCCATGATGATGTGCAGCTCATCCACCTGGCTACAGGCGCGCTGAATCAGATAGATATGGCCCGTATGCAGGGGGTAAAACTTGCCGAACACCACCCCGATGTTCTTCTGAAGGCGCGGGAATTCGAGCCCCAGAAAACGGTGTAGCGCTTCAAGTTTTTGCGCACTGGGGCTTTTGATTTTGGCGTTAAGCAGTTGGCTTAGATAGCCTTTGGTCATGCCGCTGGCTTCCGCCACCTGCTGTAACGTACAGCCCTTCTGGCGAATCGCGGTCTTGATATAGTCAAATGACGACATAAATTACGGTGCCTCCTGCAACATCGAATGCATAATTATAAGTCGTCAAAAACACTTAACGCATCAGAGAGTTTTTTAACCGGGAAGACTTTCATCCCTTCAGGCAATTTTTTCGGTACGTTGGCTGCCGGCACAATGGCCCGACGGAAGCCATGTTTTGCAGCCTCGGAGATACGCTCCTGGCCGCTCGGTACGGGGCGAATCTCCCCGGCCAGACCCACTTCACCAAAGACCACCAGATCCTGCGGCAGCGGCCTGTCGCGCAGGCTCGAGACCATCGCCAGCAACAATGCCAGGTCAGCGCTGGTCTCAGTGACCTTCACGCCGCCCACGACATTGACAAAGACATCCTGATCCGCCATCTGCAAGCCACCGTGACGGTGCAGCACCGCCAGCAGAATGGCCAGGCGGTTTTGCTCAAGCCCCACCGCCACGCGGCGCGGGTTGCCCATCATGGAGTGATCCACCAGCGCCTGAATCTCCACCAGCAGCGGACGGGTCCCTTCCCAGACCACCATTACCGAACTGCCAGAGGTTACTTCATCGCCGCGGCTTAAGAAGATGGCCGACGGGTTGCTCACTTCACGCAGCCCCTGTTCGGTCATGGCAAAGACCCCCAGCTCGTTGACCGCGCCAAAGCGGTTTTTATGGCTGCGCAGAGTACGGAAACGGGAATCGGCGTCGCCATCCAGCAGTACCGAACAGTCGATACAGTGCTCAAGCACTTTTGGCCCGGCCAGCGAGCCATCTTTGGTCACGTGGCCCACCATCACAATGGCCACACCCCGCGTTTTGGCAAAGCGCGTCAGGTAGGCTGCGGTTTCACGCACCTGGGCCACGCTGCCCGGCGAGGACTGGACATCGGCCATGTGCATCACCTGAATGGAGTCGATCACCATCAGCTTAGGCTGCTCTTCATCGGCGATCATGCAGATCTGCTCGATGCTGGTTTCCGACAGCATGTTCAGGTTGCCGGTGGGCAGACCCAGACGGTGGGCGCGCATTGCCACCTGCTGCAGCGACTCTTCCCCGGTGACGTACAGGGTTTTCATCTGTTCGCTCAGTTTGCACAGCGTCTGTAACAGCAGCGTGGATTTCCCGGCGCCCGGGTTTCCGCCAATCAGAATGGCGCTTCCCGGCACAACGCCGCCGCCCAGGACGCGGTCAAACTCTTTGAAACCGGTAGAGAAACGCGGCAGCGCTTCCAGGCTGATTTCAGACAGCTTCTGGACCTTCGAAACGCCCGCATTACCCGCATAGCCCGTCAGGCGCTCGTTGCGGGCAACGGTTGGCGAAGCGGCCACACGCACTTCGGTGATGGTGTTCCAGGCATGACAGGCGCTGCACTGCCCCTGCCAGCGCGGATAATCCGCACCACATTCATTACAGACAAATGCGCGTTTTGGAGCTTTCGCCACGGTTTACCTCGTTATTTCTGATTCAGGCTACCGGAGAGGATGCAGAACACCCCCATCAGGTCAGCATGACGGATAGTCACTTCCGTCTTTTCATTAACTTTCGGCTTGGCATGGTATGCCACGCCCAGCCCTGCCGCTTTAATCATTGGCAGATCGTTCGCGCCGTCGCCGATAGCCACGGTTTGCTCGAAGGGTATGGCGTATTTCTCTGCCAGACTCAGCAAGGTGTTCGCTTTGTACTGGGCATCCACGATATCGCCGATCACCTGGCCGGTGAGTTTACCGTCCCGGATCTCCAGTTCGTTCGCGACCACCGCGTCAAGCCGCAGTTTATCGCGCAGATAGTCAGCGAAGAAGGTAAAGCCGCCAGAAGCGATAGCTACTTTCCAGCCGAGCGTCTCCAGCTTGAGCACTAACTGCGTCAACCCTGGCATCAGCGGCAGCGTTTCACGCACCTGCATCAGGATATTGGCATCGGCATCTTTCAGGGTGGCTACGCGCTGTTTCAGGCTGGCGGTAAAGTCCAGCTCACCGCGCATCGCGCGCTCAGTGACTTCTGCCACCATTTCGCCGGTCCCCGCCAGTTTGGCGATCTCGTCGATACACTCAATCTGGATAGCCGTTGAATCCATATCCATCACCAGCAGGCCCGGCGTTTTCAGATGCGGGATTTTCCCCAGCGGCGCAACGTCCATCCCGGCATCATGTGCCAGGCGCGTGGCGCGCTGCGTTAAGGAGCCCGCCAGACGGATGACCTGATAATCTTCTACGCACCAGGCCGCAACGATAACCATCGCCGCGCCCAGCTTGCGCTGATATTTCGTCAGTTGCTGTTTATCCAGGCCGCGTCCGTACAGCAGCCAGCCGCTACGGCCAGCATGGTAATCCAGTGGCATTACCTCATCGCCACTGAGAGAGAGCGGCAATCCTGGCCAGAGAGAGACATCATTAGGCAGGTCGCACCAGGTAATGTTTGGCATTAAAGCTCCTGTAAAATCGTTCGCGCCGGGAATCATCCAGGGGGAAAATAACGCATGAGGCTACCTTGTAACCATCACTTCTGGCAACATTAAGCCGAAAATTTTCAGCAGGTGGAATATGGCTCGCGCAAAACTGAAATTCCGGCTTCACCGTGCCGTGATCGTCCTCTCCTGTCTCGCCCTGTTAGTGGCGTTGATGCAGGGAGCGTCGTGGTTCAGCCAGAACCACCAACGACAACGGAATCCCCAGCTTGAAGAGCTGGCCCGCACGCTGGCGCGACAGGTTTCACTGAATGTCGCCCCGATGATGCGTACCGAAACGCCCGATGAAAAACGTATCAGCCAGGTGTTGCGGGTGTTAACCGAAGAGAGCCGCATCCTGGATGCCAGCATTTACGACGAATCTGGCGAACTGGTTGCCCGCTCCGGCGAGCACGTCGAGGTGCGTGACCGACTGGCGCTGGATGGCAAAAAAGCGGGCGGATATTTTAACCAGCAGATTGTTGAGCCGATCCAGGGGAAAAACGGTCCGCTGGGTTACCTGCGCCTGACCCTCGATACCCACACGCTGGCAACCGAGGCCAAGCAGGTGGATAACACCACTAACATTCTGCGCCTGATGTTGCTGCTGTCGCTGGCAATCGGCGTGGTGCTGACGCGAACCCTGTTGCAAGGGAAACGTACCCGCTGGCAACAATCGCCCTTCCTGCTGACCGCCAGTAAATCGGTGCCGGAAGAGGAAGAGAGCGAAAAGAAAGAGTAGTGGTACAGTTGACTCCCCTTTCAGAAAAGGAAATCTGCATGTCTACATTACGCCTGCTTATCTCAGATTCATACGATCCCTGGTTTAACCTTGCGGTGGAAGAGTGCATCTTCCGCCAGATGCCCGCCACCCAGCGCGTGCTGTTCCTGTGGCGTAACGCCGATACGGTGGTCATTGGTCGGGCGCAAAACCCCTGGAAGGAGTGCAACACCCGGCGCATGGAAGAGGACAACGTGCGCCTGGCGCGCCGGAGCAGCGGCGGCGGCGCGGTGTTTCACGACCTGGGTAACACCTGCTTTACCTTTATGGCGGGTAAACCGGAGTATGACAAAACGATCTCGACCGCCATCGTGCTCAATGCGCTCAATTCGCTGGGCGTGACAGCAGAAGCCTCGGGTCGTAACGATCTGGTGGTGAAAACCGCGGAGGGCGACCGAAAAGTGTCCGGCTCTGCCTACCGGGAGACCAAAGATCGGGGCTTCCACCACGGCACGCTGCTATTGAATGCCGATCTGAGCCGTCTGGCAAATTACCTCAATCCGGACAAGAAAAAGCTACAGGCTAAGGGGATTACCTCGGTGCGTGGCCGCGTGGCGAATCTGGTGGAGCTACTGCCGGGGATCACTCATCAGCAGATTTGCGACGCCGTGCGCGAGGCGTTTTTCGCCTATTACGGCGAGCGCGTGGAAGCAGAGGTGATCTCACCAGACAAAACGCCGGATCTGCCCAATTTCGCTGAGACTTTTGCGCGCCAGAGCAGCTGGGAGTGGAATTTCGGCCAGGCGCCGGCATTCTCACATCTGCTGGATGAGCGCTTTACCTGGGGCGGCGTAGAGCTGCATTTCGATGTTGAAAAAGGGCATATCACCCGCACGCAGGTCTTTACCGATAGCCTGAATCCGGCCCCGCTGGAAGCATTGGCGGCGCGTTTACAGGGCTGTCTGTACCGGGCCGATATCCTGCAGCAGGCGTGCGATGCGTTGTTAGGGGATTTCCCGGAGCAAGAGAAAGAGTTGCGGGAGTTATCGACGTGGATTGCGAGGGCAGTACGGTAACGGGCGGTCTGATAACCGCATTCCAGCCCTCTCCCAAAGGGAGAGGGAGGACGAGATGATTAGGCTTTATCGCCCAGCAGAACGGATTCCAGCGCGATTTTAATCATGTCATTAAAGGTGGTCTGACGCTCAGCGGCAGTGGTCTGCTCGTGGGTACGGATGTGGTCAGACACGGTGCAGATGGTCAGCGCTTTTGCACCAAACTCAGCCGCGACGCCGTAGATGCCCGCCGCTTCCATTTCCACGCCCAGAATGCCGTACTTCTCCATCACGTCGAACATTTCACCGTCCGGAGAGTAGAACAGGTCTGCGGAGAAGATGTTGCCCACGCGCGCATCCACGCCCAGGTTTTTCGCCGCGTCTACCGCGTTACGCACCATATCGAAGTCCGCGATAGCGGCAAAGTCGTGATCTTTGAAACGCATACGGTTGACTTTGGAGTCGGTGCAGGCACCCATACCGATCACGATATCGCGCAGCTTAACGTCCATACGCACTGCGCCGCAGGAGCCCACACGGATGATCTTCTTCACGCCGAAATCGGTGATCAGCTCTTTGGTGTAGATGGAGCAGGATGGGATGCCCATACCGTGACCCATAACAGAGATTTTGCGGCCCTTGTAAGTACCGGTGAAGCCCAGCATGCCGCGAACGTTGTTCACTTCACGCACATCTTCCAGGAAAGTTTCAGCAATGTGTTTAGCGCGCAGCGGGTCGCCCGGCATCAATACGACGTCAGCGAAATCACCCATTTCTGCATTAATGTGAGGAGTTGCCATCTTTCAGTTCCTTTTCATTGAGATTTTCCCTCTCCCTGTAGGAGAGGGTTGGGGTGAGGGCATCAGACCGCACCCTTGTTTATTATGTGAGAGGGCCGGGGTGCCGGCATCAGGCCGCCCCCCTGTCACATCAGAACATGGCCTTGCCATATTCCATGTCGGACGTACCAAAGTATTTCGCGATGGTCTGGCCAATATCCGCGAAAGTTTCACGGTGTCCCAGAGAGCCTGGTTTCACTTTCGGGCCGTACACCAACACCGGAATGTGCTCACGGGTGTGGTCGGTACCGGTCCAGGTCGGGTCACAGCCGTGGTCGGCGGTCAGGATCAGAATGTCGTCCTCACCCACCAGCTCCATCAGCTCAGGCAGACGACGGTCGAATAACTCCAGCCCACCGGCGTAGCCTGCAACGTCGCGACGGTGGCCCCAGGAGGAGTCAAAGTCTACGAAGTTAGTGAAGACAATGGTTTTATCGCCCGCCTCTTTCATCTCTTTGATGGTGGCATCAAACAGCGCGTCCAGACCGGTGGCTTTCACTTTTTTGGTGATGCCGCAGTTGGCGTAGATATCCGCGATTTTACCCACGGAAACCACCTGGCCGTCTTTCTCGTCGACCAGTTTTTGCAGCACGGTCGGTGCCGGTGGCTCAACGGCCAGATCGTGACGGTTGCCGGTACGCTGGAAGTTACCCGCTTTGTCGCCGATAAACGGACGCGCGATGACGCGGCCAATGTTGTAGCCGCCTTCGGTCAGCTCTTCTCGGGCGATTTCGCACAGCTCGTAAAGTTTATCCAGGCCAAACGTCTCTTCGTGGCAGGCAATCTGGAACACGGAGTCAGCGGAGGTATAGAAAATCGGCTTACCGGTTTTCATATGCTCTTCGCCAAGCTGGTCCAGAATCACGGTACCGGAGGAGTGGCAGTTACCGAGGTAACCCGGCAGGTTAGCGCGCTTAACCAGTTTATCCAGCAGCTCCTGCGGGAAGCTGTTTTCGTGATCGGAGAAATAGCCCCAGTCGAACAGAACTGGCACACCGGCGATTTCCCAGTGGCCTGACGGGGTATCTTTACCGGAAGAGAGCTCGTGCGCCCAGGCGTAGGCGCCCACCACTTCCGCGTTACCGTCCATACCGGCGGCGATTTTACCCGTCGCGCCTTCGTGGGCCTTCACCAGGCCCAGGCGGGTCAGGTTTGGCAGAGTCAGAGGGCCTTTACGACCGTTGTCCGCTTCGCCTTTTGCGCAGGCTTCAGCGATGTGACCCAGGGTATCGGAACCCACGTCACCAAAACGTTCTGCATCTTCGGTTGCGCCGATGCCGAATGAGTCCAGCACCATAATAAATGCACGTTTCATAATTGTTCTCCGTACGTAGTGCTTCAAAAATGAGTGATCAGATCAGTATACCGCTATTCAGTGACACGGCGATAGACCGTCGGCGTGGTTTCCGGCGCTTTATCGTCAAGGGAAATTGCCGCTTTCACCGCCTTCGCCGCTTCCTGCCAGCTGGCTTCATCTTTCGCGTGGATCACTGCCAGCGGACGCTGTCCGTCAACGCTGTCACCCAGGCGGGCCATGTCGGTGAAACCTACGCTGTAATCAATAGTGTCCGAGGCCTGACGGCGACCGCCACCCATCGAGACGACCGCCATGCCAAGCGCGCGGGTGTCCATCGCTGAGACGAAGCCTTCGGTATCCGCATACACGGCTTTGCTGAGCGTCGCCGTCGGCAGGTATTTGGCATAGTTTTCGACGAAGTCGGTTGGCCCTTTTTGCGCGGCAACCATCCGGCCAAAGATCTCGGCCGCTTTGCCGTTGTCCAGCACCGCCTGCAGCTTCGCCCGCGCCTCTGTATCGTCTTTAGCAAGCTTGCCGGAGATTAACATCTCGACGCACAGCGCCATGGTCACGTCGAGCAGACGTGAGTTACGGTACTCTCCGGTCAGGAACTGCACCGCTTCACGCACTTCGACGGCGTTACCCGCGCTGGAGGCCAGCACCTGGTTCATATCGGTCAGCAGTGCCGTGGTGCGCACGCCCGCGCCGTTGGAGACGCCAACGATCGCTTCGGCAAGCGCTTCAGAGAGCTCATAGGTTGGCATAAAGGCGCCGCTACCCACCTTCACGTCCATCACCAGCGCATCCAGCCCTTCCGCCAGCTTTTTCGCCAGAATAGAGGCGGTAATCAGCGGGATGGAGTCCACGGTGGCGGTGATGTCGCGGGTGGCGTAGAAACGCTTGTCCGCTGGCGCAAGCGAACTGGTCTGGCCGATAATCGCCACGCCAACGTCTTTAATAATATCGCGGAAGCGATTGTCATCCGGGAAGATATCGAAGCCTGGAATGGCTTCCAGTTTGTCGAGCGTACCGCCGGTATGACCCAGGCCACGCCCGGAGATCATCGGGATGTAACCGCCGCAGGCTGCCACCATCGGGCCCAGCATCAGGGAGGTGACGTCACCGACTCCGCCAGTGGAATGTTTATCGACGATCGGGCCGTTAAGGTTAAGGCTTTTCCAGTCCAGCACCGTTCCTGAATCCCGCATCGCCATGGTCAGCGACACGCGCTCAGGCATAGACATATCGTGGAAGAAGATGGTCATCGCGAGAGCGGCAATCTGCCCTTCAGAGATGGTGTTATCGCGAATGCCGTTGATAAAGAAGCGGATCTCTTCGTCGCTTAAGGCCTGACCATCACGTTTTTTACGAATAATTTCTTGTGCGAGAAACACGGTAACCTCCCGAAAATAGGCCGGGAGCGCAACGCGTCACCCGGCAATTCATACTTAGTAGCTGCTGGCGCTCTTACCATCGCCATGACCCAGCGCTTTCAGCAGGCTTGCCAGCAGGCTGGATGCGCCGAAACGGTAGTGACGGGAATCCGCCCACTCTGCGCCAAAGAGTTCATCGGCAATGGCGAGGAACTGCTGGGCGTCTTCTGCGGTACGCACGCCACCAGCCGGTTTGAAGCCGACGGTTTTTTCCACGCCCATGTCGCGGATCACTTCCATCATGATGCGCGCGCTTTCCGGGGTTGCGTTCACCGGCACTTTACCGGTAGAGGTTTTGATGAAATCGGCGCCCGCTTTGATCGCGATTTCAGACGCTTTACGAATCAGCGCCTCTTCTTTCAGCTCGCCGGTTTCGATGATCACTTTCAGCAGCACGTTTGCCGCGGCACAGGCCTCTTTACAGGCTTTCACCAGGTCAAAACCGACCTGCTCGTTGCCAGCAATCAGCGCGCGATACGGGAAGACCACATCCACTTCGTCAGCACCGTAGGCAATGGCAGCGCGGGTTTCGGCCAGCGCGATCTCAATGTCGTCGTTCCCGTGCGGGAAGTTGGTAACGGTCGCTATGCGAACTTCCGGCGTGCCCTGCTCTTTCAGCGTTTTACGCGCAATCGGGATAAAACGTGGATAGATACAGACGGCAGCGGTAGTCCCCACCGGGGTTTTGGCCTGATGACACAGGGCGATCACTTTTTCATTAGTGTCGTCGTCATTCAGGGTAGTCAGATCCATCAGTTTCAACGCGCGCAGGCTGCTTGCGGTTAAATCGGTCATATCAGTCTCCAACGGCTTTGCCGTAAAATTTCACCTTGCGGGTCTGTGAATATTCTAACATCCGCCCGCACATACACTTCGACATTCATCACAGTTAATGAAAACTGCATACAAATTTGCATTACTGTAATGAGATCCAGTTCAAACAATCTCACCCTGACGGCTGAGGACGACGTCAGGCAGACGCGTAGTTTTTAAAAACCAGCCGCCACACGCTCTCTCCAGGTGGCTCATGCCAGACAGTCAGATTAAGGATGCAGATATGCCCCTCATCCTATTCAGTGGCCTGCAATAACGTTGCCAGCTAAGTGTGACAAGCCTTCTATAACGGCCAAAATAGCTGGAACCGGAAGGAGGAAGCTTTGACTATGCCTTCTCGCGGCTCATTGGCTTTTAGCAGCCTCTTCCATCTAACATGCTGGTAAACGACGGCGAACAGAATGTTATAATTATAACACAAAAAACAATCTATCGTCGTCTTAAACCTTGTACCGTTCTGATGCTGTCGAAAGCTTTTATAGGCATGAAGATCGGTAGAGAAAACAGACCTTACATCAGAGAAAAAATACGGTAAGAAGCGGACACCCAGCCATTAACGTCCACTTTGACAGAAGATAATTATCGGCAGAACGCCGCGAATGTTTGACGACGGGATGCGGGCAACCATCTTTGTGTAGCCAGCAAACATGACACCCCTGATGTCGAAAAATGGTAAAATAGTCACAAAAAACACGCCAGTACCGTCATTTGTTACAACTCGCTGTCGTACGGCTGTTCTTTGCACCCTAAAATCACCGGTGCGCAGTGTTGATCTCTACGCACACGCTGGCTTTATTGATAATAGCGTTCTGGAAAAGGTGAGCGGCCCGACTGGCTATAAAATGAATGTTATGGAACCCGTCTCGCTGAGAGCAAGCGGGTAATATTCGGGACGCGTTGCCATGTAGTCGGGACGTTGAAGTAGTCGATGCCGTGTTACTGGTCGTTCGTGTTCGCAGGTGTAAAGAGACTGTTCCCGACGGGCTACACAAATGAAGGGGCTGTTATTTTATCCACAAAGGTGACCGACCCGGCACGTTAAAATAACCTCTTCCGTGACATTACAGAGATAAGAGTGAGACGCTCCTCTTCGTCAGAATTGATTATTTCGATATGGATTCAGAGGCGCTAATCGAATCAATAACCTGCATAACCCTGGCCGGTGGTTGCTGAGCTTTTATTTGATCAGCCATATACCGCATGTAAGGATCCATGTGGCTAAAAATGGCTTTATAGCCCGCGCAAAGATGATTGTGCCAACGCTCTCCACTCTTATGGATACGGTGTTTTGGGCAGCCGCCATGGCAGGCAAAGCGCCACTCACAACGCATACACTCTGCACTAACCTCTGTTTTTGCCAGACCAAATTTGCGCTGTTGTTTACTGGCGACCATCCTGGCCAGATTATCTCGCCTGACGTTTCCCAGCCGATGTTCAGGATAGACATAGTGGTCGCAGCTGTAGACATCACCGTTTTGCTCTACCACCAGACCGAACCCGCACGATGACTGCATGACACACAACGACGGTTTCTCTCCAAGCCAGGCAGCCAAAGCGCTGTCAAACATCTGAACGTACACCCGACCGACATCCTTTCGCACCCAGCGATCAAACACCCCCTTCATAAATTGTCCGTATTGTTCACCTGAGACCGACCACTCGGTGACAGAACCTTTGAGCGTCTGCGGATACAATAATTCACCATATTTTTTATCAACAGCGCGTTGTTCTACGGCAGGAATGAATTGAACAAATTCCGCTTTCAACTCCTGAGTCAGGAAATCGTAGATTTCTTGCGGGTGCTCGGCCGTTACATTGTTCACGACTGTGAGTACATTCACCTCAACACGATACTTTTGTAGCAGCCTCATAGCGCGTAGCACCTTATCAAAGACCGATTGCTGGCTGCGAGTCTTACGATACCGATCGTGTAGCCATGCCGGCCCGTCTATGGAGAGTCCCACCAGGAAGCGATTTCTCGCCAAAAATTCAGCCCACTGCTCGTCAATTAGCACGCCGTTAGTCTGAATACTGTTGGTAATGCGTTTCGTGCCAGCAAACTTTTTTTGCAATTCCAGAGCCTTTTGATAAAAGGCGATACCAGCAAGGGTGGGCTCCCCCCCCTGCCAGGTAAACTCTACTTCCGGGGCTGGGTTTGATTCGATGTACTGCCGGACATAAGCCTCCAGAGTGCTATCGTCCATATGACGGGCAGCTTTACGAGGTTTGAGTGTTCCCTCTTCTTTCTCCAGATAAAAACAGTAGTCGCAGGCGATATTGCACTGAAAACTAACTGACTTAGCCATAAGGTGAAAGGGTTTGTTCATACGCACTCCTGAAAATCACGCCGGGAAATTTAGTGACAGAGTTCACTGTTTTGCTGACGTGTTTTGACTTTGTACAAAAAGGATCGAAACATATATTTCTCAAAAACAAATATAACATGAAATATAAACTTCATAACACCAACATCAGGGGTCTTTATGAGCAAACTGTTTGCCGGAGCACAAAATCTGGGTAAATCGTTTATGCTGCCGATTGCTGTCCTGCCCGCGGCAGGCCTGCTTCTGGGGTTCGGCGGCGTTTTCACTAATCCGGTTACCATAGCTACCTATCCCGTACTGAACAGCGAGATTATTCAGGCGATCTTTACGGTCATGAAGCTATGCGGCAGCGTGGTCTTCGATAATCTGTCCCTGCTGTTTGCTGTAGGGATAGCCGTAGGTATGGCCCGAAGTGATAAAGGCACCGCCGGTCTTGCTGCAGTGCTGTGCTTTATCGTGATGAACAAGGCGATCAATGCCTCACTGTTACTGTCAGGCACACTGGCGACAGAGAATCTGGCGGCGGCAGGTCAGGCAAGCGTAATGGGTATCACGACCTTACAGACTGGGGTCATGGGAGGTATCCTGAGTGGGCTCCTGGCGTTCTGGGTGCAGAAACGCTTCGGGAAAACGCAGCTTCCTAATCTGCTGGCCTTCTTTAGCGGTTCACGTTTCGTCCCTATCGTAACCTCTTTCTTCGCCATCTTCCTCGGGGTGGCTCTTTTCTGGATCTGGCCGCATATTCAGATGGGCATTACCCACCTTGGCGGGCTGGTCGAAAAGACTGGCTACGTCGGTACACTCATCTACGGCATGATCCTCAAATGCCTCATTCCGCTTGGTCTGCATCACCTGTTTTATCTGCCTTTCTGGCTAACCAGCGTAGGTGGGGAACAAATGGTCAACGGGCAGCTAGTACAAGGCACGCAGAAAATCTTCTTTGCTCAGTTGGCCGATCCTTCTGTCACGCAATATTACATCGGCGTTTCACGCTTCATGGCGGGCCGCTTCGCCGACTTTATGTTTGGTTTACCGGGTGCAGCGCTGGCTATTTACCATTCCGCACGTCCAGAGAACAAAAAAAAGGTCGCCAGCCTGATGCTGTCTGCTGCGCTGACTGCCTTTGTCACCGGTATCACCGAGCCACTTGAATTTGCGTTCATGTTCTGTGCGCCACTGCTCTATGGCGTACATATTGTTCTGACCGGCGTGGCATTTATGTTGACGCATATCCTGCAAATTACCGTCGGTCAGACCTTCTCTGGTGGGCTCATTGACTTCCTGTTGTTTGGTGTACTGCAGGGCAATGCAAAGACAAACTGGGTACTGATGCTGCCGCTTGGGCTCGTCATGTTCTGTCTCTACTACTTCAGCTTCCGCGCGTTGATTAAGTGGTTACAGCTCAGAACGCCGGGCCGTGAAGAGGAATCGGAAGAGGAACAACCGGCATCCACGCTTGCCGGTAACGAGAGAGCTGAAGGCATCGTTCAGGCTTTAGGTGGACGTGAAAATATTGTGGATGTGGACTGCTGCGCTACGCGCCTGCGCATCACGGTAAAAGATCCGCAGCGGGTAACAGTAGAAGCCTTCAAACAGTTAGGTAGCCGTGGCGCCTTCGTCCGTGGAGAGGGGGTACAGGTAGTCTACGGCCCGCATGTAACCCTGATTAAGAATGAAGTAGAAGAGTTTATCGGTTCATAAAGAAGAGACGTCTTATGAAAGCTGTAATGTTAATGTTTGATACGTTGACGCGTAACCATCTCGCCCCCTATGGGGGCGATGCCATCACCCCTAACTTTACCCGGCTGGCAAACGAATCTGTACAGTTTGATAATTTCTACGTTGGCAGCATGCCTTGTATGCCTGCCCGGCGTGAACTCCACACTGGCCGTTACAATTTCCTTCATCGCAGCTGGGGTCCTATAGAGCCCTTCGATTTCTCGACGTTTCAGGCTTTGAAGCAGGCCGGTGTCCACACCCATATGGTAACCGACCACAAACATTACTGGCGTGATGGCGGCGCAACCTACCATACGCGTTATTCCACCTTTGAATTTATCCGGGGTCAGGAAGGCGATTGCTGGAAAGGTCAGGTTGAGAAACCGGCGATTAACTGGCAGGGCATGGAGGATGAAGAGACGCTTCGCCGCCGCAGTGGCCGAATGACTCAGGATCTTATCAATCGTGCCGCAATGCCCACGCAGGAAGAGCATTTCACGCATCGCACCATCAGCGCTGGCCTGGAGTTCCTCGATGTGAATCAGCACCAGGATAACTGGTTCCTGCAAATAGAGTGTTTCGATCCCCATGAGCCATTCTTTGTGCCCGAAAAATATCTCGCGCAGTACGGTTGCACGCCGGATGAGTTCGATGGCTGGGTGCCTTACTACTGCGGTTCGCCAGGCGGTAAAGACGACGATAAGGTCCGAAAATTTTACCAGGCGCTCATCACAATGTGTGATGACTACCTCGGGCAGGTGATGGATAAGCTTAAGGCGCTCAATCTCTGGGAAGATACCCTATTTATCGTCTGCACCGATCATGGCTTCCTGCTGGGTGAACACCAGTGGTGGGGCAAAAATATCATGCCGGTTTACAATGAAATCGCCAATACGCCGTTCTTTATACGCGATCCGCGCTGTAAGGCAGAGGGCGTACGCCGTAGCGCGCTGGCGCAAACCGTGGATATCCCGGCTACCCTGCTGGACTACTTTGACGTTACCCGTCCGCCATCTATGACCGGTAAACCTCTTCTTCCTGCCGTACAAGATGATACCCCGATCAGGGATTATGCAATGTTTGGCTATTTCGGTGGGCACATCAACATTACTGATGGCAATTACGTTTACATGCGATGCCCTCGCGAGGCCGGCAAGGAGAACCTGTACGAATATACCCTGATGCCAACGCGTATCGACAGCATGTTTAAAACTAGCGAACTCACTGATATCCGTATCCATCCCGGTTTCGATTTCACCCTGGGGGCTCAGGTCATGCAGATCCCTGCAACCTTTGGCTACCTTAACCCATGGCGTTTTGGAGATAAGTTCTTCGATCTGAAAAACGATCCCCGACAGATGCACTCTCTGCACGACGAGAAACGGACGCTTCAGTTTGCCAGCGCCATTGCTGAAGAGATGCGGCGTCATGACGCACCCTCTGAGCTTTACACGCGTTTTGAGTTAGACCCATTAATGCCTGAGCGAGAACGCGCCTTTGCCGAGCGCTGGGCAAAGCAGACCTTATGGACTGGCAAAGAGTATCGCTGTGAACATCATGGTGTGGAAGAAGCATTGCGCTTCATCCTTACTGCGGCAAAGGAACAGGGTCTGGCTGCCGAAGCCATACTCACCCATTTCCCGGCAGGGCATGTGTTGGTTGAACAGGATCTGTTTGCGCTCATAGATGCCTGCTTTACGGGCGATCGTCATAAGGCGCTGGTTTATCAGGCCCGGTTGCTGTTGAGGACGGAATAACCATGAATGTCTGGACGATTGGCAATGACCGCTTTCAGGTCTCAGTCAATGCACTCGGCGGGGAACTTTGCAGCCTGCGTGATAAACAGACAGGGGGGGAATGGCTGTGGCAACCACAAGCTGACGTCTGGAATCATTCCGCCACACAGCTTTTTCCTGTTGTAGGAGGACTTGTTCAGGGCGGAATCAGGGTTAACGGGCACTTCCTGGCCTTAGCGCCGCACGGTTTTTTACGTCACCAGACATTTTCCTGTCTCAGTAAAGGTAACAACCATGTTCTTCTCGAGGCCATGGCAACGACCGAAACAATGAGACAATGGCCCTGGCGATGGCGTATCAGGTATGAAGTTACTCTTGAAAGGGAGAGGGTTTGCGTATCGCAGCAGGTTTTTAATGATGACGATCGCCCTTTCTGGTACTCCATTGGCTGGCATCCGGGCTTTGCCTTACCGATAGCCAGCCAGCCTGGCTGGCATGTTGAGTTTGCAGATAATCCGGTGCGGGGGCCATTCCTTACCCGGAACAGAACGCTAATCACAGAAGAGCAATTCCAGACCACCGGGACCTTTCCGCTTGAGCCGTCCTCATTTCGCGAAGGGGCCGTTTACTTCGGGAACTGCCAGCAGCGACAGATTTTTATCCGTAATCCTGAAGGTAACGTGGTGATGTCGCTGGAGACGGGCACACAAGATTGGCTGGCACTGTGGGGAGTTCCCGGTGCCGATTTACTCTGCATTGAACCCCTGGCGGGTACGACCGATTGCCCAGGATTCAAAGGGGATATAACTCACAAGCGTGGGATACGACAGCTTAAGCCGAATGAAAACGAGGCATTCAGAGTGAAGCTACGTTTTGCGGTGGACGCATGAGCGGGGTATTGCCAAAATATCCGCTTATTCATCATGCTTAAGGTCAGGTGTAGCGATGAGCGCTAATCGCGAGAATGTTCGGGTTTATATCAGCAATATCATGTCGGGATTGAGTGAAACTGACCAACATATTGCCCGCTTTATTCTTGAGCAGCCCGCAGCGGTGGCACAGATGCCGGTGCGTAAACTGGCAGAAGCTATCTCAGTCAGCGAAGCCACGATCGTGCGTTTTTGTAAGAAGATCGGTTATACCGGGTTGCTGGAACTGAAATCAGCCCTGAAGCGCGAGTTGCTGGAAGAGACCGACCAGCTTTTGCCCACCTCACCGGATATTTTTCTGGATGACACGCGCAATGACGTAGCGCAGAAGATCTCAATGACAGTGGCAACCACCCTCAATGAGACTATCGGCCTGCTTGATATGAAAGTCGTTAATCCAGTGGTGGAGCGCTTATTGACGGCCAACCGCGTTCTGTTTGTCGGATTTGGCGCTTCAGGGCTTTCAGCCATGGAAGCGAGAGACAAAATGAACCGTCAAGGTATTGATTCTGAAGCCTATACCGATCGCTTCACCATGACGCTAAAGCTTGCCAACCTGAAGCCCAACGATCTGGTCATCGCCTTCTCCCATTCCGGTGAAACGCCGGAAGTGGTCAACGCATTCAGGCTGGCAAAGAAAGCGGGAGCACAGCGTCTGGCAATCACGCATAGCCCCCAGTCACCGCTGACTGAACTTGCAGAAACCTGGCTATTAACCTGCGGCAGTGCAGGCCCCTATCAGGGCGACTCCATTGCTACGCGTATTTCGCAGCTATTCATCATTGAATTCTTATGTACTGAAGTGACACGCCATAACCTACGAGACAGTGCATCAACCGGACTGTCGATAAAAGAATTGCTAATTAAAGAAAGGATTAAACGTGAGTCAACAGGATAACGTCTCGTCCGTACGACCCAGAGGTAAATGGTGGCTGGCGGGTAAAACGCCAGACTACCGCTTCACTCTCGCAAACGAACGAACTTTTCTTGCCTGGATCCGCACGGCACTTGCGCTGATGGCTGGCGCCGTAGGAATTGAACAATTTTCTCCTCAACTCTCATCCGGAGAGTTACGTATAGCTATCTCGACAACGCTTCTGCTAAGTGCGTCCCTGATGGGATTTATGGCATGGCGCCGCTGGCGACGTAATGAGTATGCCATGCGGCTGGCGACAAATTTACCTTATACCCGTGCACTCGTAATCCTTTCTGCTTTGATGGTTGTGCTTTCTGTTTCACTTGGGATCTTGCTCTGGCAGGGAAAACCATGACGACTGGCGATCCCGGCCTTCAGCCGGAAAGGACCGAACTTTCCTGGCGAAGAACAGGCTGGTCGATGATTATTCCTGCGCTGTTGTGTCTGCGGGGTTGGGGAAAATATGGAGAAGTGCTTTATGCAATCGCAGGCACACTCTTGATGGGTGGCTCGGTATCGCTTTTTTGCGGGCTTGGTCGCGGGAAATACGCTTTTATTTCTCTGATCGTGGTGACGGCTGGCACGCTCTTATTATTAGCGGCTGGGCTGAGAGATTGAACGCAATCGCTAACAAAAACATCGCCTTGTAAACCCGCCAGCCCCCTCAGCATCCGCAGGCAGAAGAGGCTCATGAGTATAACGGCAACCACCCTTTCTAGAGCGGCAGATCAAAGAGCGCGCGGGTATTATCCAGCAGCGCCCCGGCGATCACCTCTGGGGGTTCATTACGCAGTTCGCAGAGAGTGGCAAAGACCCGGGCCGCCTGCTCGGGGCGATTCGGTTGCCCCTGAAAACCGTTAAGCGGCATGTCAGGCGCATCGGTCTCCAGCAATAGCGCGGAGAGTGGCAGCTGCGCCATCACATCACGCGTTTTACTGGCACGCGGGTAGGTAATGGTGCCGCCGACGCCAATTTTGTAACCCATGTCGACAAACCGCTGCGCCTGCTGCAGGCTGCCGGCAAAGCCGTGCACCACCCCGGTACGCGGAAGATCCTGCCGCTTAAGGTGCATAGCCAGCTTATCGTGAGTACGGCGGGAGTGAAGAATCACTGGTAGCTCATAGCGTTTTGCCAGTTTTAACTGGGCCTCGAGGATCGCTTCCTGACGCGCAAACTGGGGATCAGCGCGATACAGATCGAGGCCGATCTCGCCGATGGCCACCAGCTTTTCAGGCCTGGCCTGAAGCGCCGCTTCCAGCGCCTCCAGATCGCGCTCCTGATGGGTTTCGATCACGATAGGATGCAGGCCGAGGGCAGCATACAGAGCCGGATGCTCGCCTACTAATTGCAATACCTGCTCAAAGCGCGCTGCCTGAATAGCGGGCACGATGATCGCCTCCACGCCCACCTTTGCCGCCCTCTCGATGCTGGCCGTCTCATCGCCGGTAAACGGAGGGAAATCGAAATGGCAATGGGTGTCTACAAAGCGGTAACTCACGCTAAATCCTCGTTATCAAACAGCGTATCGTTCGCCTGGGGAATATCCACCAGCGGCGTGGTAACGGCATCGTTGGCCACGGTTGCAGGCGGTACCACCACCGTAGCCGGGGGGACAAGCCGCGTATGGCGGCGCAGCGGTGGACTTTCCGCCAGCAGCTTGCCGAGGGTGGCCAGGAAATAACGCCCACACTGGCGCCCTGTTTTGTAATCTTCCCGTAGCGCGGGCAGACGACTGCCCAGCGCCATACTGCTCAAAGGCCTGGGCGGATAGATTTCGATGACGCGCACCTTTCCCGGCGGCTTATCGATGAATTGCTGGATCGCGTGATAAGTCGTCTCATGATGATGTACGAGATTCATCAGCGGCTGCAGGCTGCTCTCACCAAGCCAGCGCTCCATGCGCTTAAACCACTGGGGGGTGTAGTACATCTGGGAGGGAACCGTGCGGATCACCACGATTGTCTGTGCTCCACGCCGGGCCGCCTCCTGCACCGGAATGGCATCGCTAACGCCGCCGTCCAGATAATTAATGCCATCCAGCGTGGCGCCGTTACGATAGAAACCCGGTATGGCACTCGAGGCGCGGATAATATCCAGCCAGTTCTCTTTCAGCGGGGAAAAATAGCCCGGCGTATAGTCATCGCTGCGACTTGCGCACATCCAGAAAGATTTACCGGTCTCAAACAGCCTCGCGGCGGTGTCCATCGCCAGCGGCATTTGACGAGAGGTAGAGTCCAGTAGCCAGTCGAGGTCGATCAGATTTCCTCCCCGCACAAAACGTACCGGGTCAAAAAACTCCCGCGAGGTGGTGTAGCGCATAATGACCTTGCGGGCATAACCGGGCTGATTACAGACATAGGCAGAGAGATTTTGCGCACCCGCAGAGGTGCCGAAATAGAGATCGAAGGGGTTAAATTGCGCGCGCATAAACTCATCCAGCACCCCTGCTGTGAAGATGCCACGCTGCCCCCCGCCTTCGCAGACTAATGCTATCTGCCCGGGGCGAAAGGGTTTTATCGCCAGCGGCGCAATATTGCCGAGCGTAACGGGAATTCGCTGACCCACCTCTGCCTTCCTGTTTTTAATTATTGTGTCAGGACACAGTAACGCAAACGTGGCCTGTTCCTCAAACGGGAAAAGCCAGTCGCAAGGACTGGCTTTTAAGATGCTCCGGTATATCCGTGCTACGGATTAGCTGTTGCTACGGACGGCGTCGTCCGGTGAACAGGCTGACCAGGAACAGAACAATACCGACAACGAAGACAATTTTCGCCGCGCCAGCCGCGGTACCCGCCAGTCCGCCAAAACCAAGAGCGGCGGCAATTAACGCGATAACCAGAAATATAATGCCCCAACGAAACATAAGCCTCTCCTTTACCATAGTTAATGTCGACCGCTAAATCTGAGCGCTCAGATGCTCACGCGATATCTACAGGTGTAATTCTGATCTCGCCTTCTGGCCTCAGCCAGAAGGGCGAATTTAGATTTTTTATTTCGATTTCAGGTCGTTTTTAACGCTTTTCACGCCATCAACCGCTTTCGCGATGCTTTCAGCGCGGTCTACCTGCGCCTGAGAGTCAACCGTACCGGAGAGCTGAACCACGCCATCGGTAGTTTCAACTTTCACTTTACGTGACGGAACGATGTCATCTGCTAACAGTTTAGCTTTGATTTCGCTGGTGGTTGCAGTATCGCCTGCATAGCCTTTAACGCCCTGCTCTTTACCATCACGTACATGCAGTTTGTCGCTGACTGAGGAGACACCCTCAACCTCTTTCGCCACTTTCACAGCCTGTTCGGCTTGTGCCTGGCTTTCAACGAAGCCACTCAGGGTGACGACAGCTTTTTCCGTTTTCACGGAGATATCGGTGCTCTTGATATTATCGTGATCCACCAATGCCGCTTTAACTTTAGCCGTGATAGCACTGTCATCCATGAAATTACCGACTTTATTCATAGAGCTATCGATTTTTTCACCTGCGCTGCTCGCGCTGTTTTGCGCCTTGTCCGTGGTGGTCTCTTCCGCCAGCGCGGAACCACTTACCAGGGCACTGCCCAACATAACGGCCAGCAGGGTTTTTGAAATCTTCACACTTTTCATATTCATCGATGTACTCCTGTTATCTACTCGTTATTCGAGCGACGAATATCCCTTAGATTCAGTCTTTAATATTGTGAGAGAACACAGGGTGAGGATGAGAGACTTATCAACACGCATTGAACAGAGCTTTCATCCACACCCGGTGTTAAACACTGAGTTAAATATAGATCACAATTTTAACGCCGCTTTCAGAATCGAGGAAAAAATGAACAACCAAAAGCAAATCGCGCTGATTTAAGAACATTCCGCAAGGAGTTAATAAGGCAGGGAATTAAGCAGAGCACGGCGACAGCCGTGCTCTGATAGGGGATTAGTGCTCGCGGGTTTTGCGGAACTGTACGTCAGGGTAACGTTCTTGAGTGAGGTTCAGGTTCACCATAGTTGGCGCGATATAGGTGAGGTTATCACCTCCATCCAGCGCCAGTTGAACTTCGTTTTTGCGCTTGAACTCTTCGAATTTCTTCACATCGGCACATTCTACCCAACGGGCGGTCGCGACGTTGACCGATTCGTAAATCGCTTCCACGTTGTACTCGCTCTTCAGACGGGCAACCACCACGTCGAACTGCAGTACACCCACCGCCCCTACGATCAGATCGTTGTTGGCGATAGGGCGGAATACCTGTACCGCACCCTCTTCGGAGAGCTGGACCAGCCCTTTGAGCAGCTGTTTCTGCTTCAGCGGATCGCGCAGACGAATACGGCGGAACAGTTCCGGAGCGAAGTTCGGAATACCGGTGAACTTCATCATTTCACCCTGGGTGAAGGTATCGCCAATCTGGATAGTACCGTGGTTGTGCAGACCAATGATGTCACCCGGATACGCCTCTTCTACATGCGAACGGTCGCCCGCCATGAAGGTCAGCGCGTCGGAGATCACCACGTCTTTACCGATACGTACCTGGCGCAGTTTCATGCCCTTTTCGTACTTGCCGGACACCACGCGCATAAAGGCGACGCGGTCACGGTGTTTCGGATCCATGTTGGCCTGAATTTTAAATACGAAGCCGGTGAATTTCTCCTCCTGCGCTTCCACTTCACGGGTGTCAGTTTTACGTGGCATCGGCTTCGGCGCCCACTCCACCAGGCCGTCGAGCATATGGTCTACGCCAAAGTTACCCAGCGCGGTACCAAAGAAGACCGGGGTGATATCCCCGCTCAGGAACAGCTCTTTATCGAACTCGTGAGAAGCACCTTTGACCAGCTCCAGCTCATCGCGCAGCTGCGCTGCCAACTCTTCGCCAACCGCCGCGTCCAGATCCGGGTTATCCAGCCCCTTCACGATACGGACTTCCTGGATGGTGTGGCCTTTACCGGTCTGATAGAGGTAGGTTTCGTCTTTATAAAGGTGATACACCCCTTTGAACAGCTTCCCGCAGCCAATCGGCCAGGTGATAGGCGCACAGGCGATCTTCAGCTCGTTCTCCACTTCATCCATCAGCTCCATTGGATCACGGATGTCACGGTCGAGTTTGTTCATGAAAGTAAGGATCGGCGTATCGCGCAGACGGGTCACTTCCATCAGCTTACGGGTCCTGTCTTCAACACCTTTCGCGGCGTCGATCACCATCAGACAGCAGTCCACCGCCGTCAAAGTACGGTAAGTATCTTCGGAGAAGTCTTCGTGGCCCGGGGTGTCCAGCAGGTTGACCAGGCAGTCGTGATAGGGGAACTGCATCACGGAGGTGGTAATAGAGATACCACGCTGCTTTTCCATCTCCATCCAGTCAGATTTTGCATGCTGGCTAGAGCCACGACCTTTTACGGTACCGGCGGTCTGGATCGCCTGTCCGAACAGCAGCACCTTTTCGGTGATGGTGGTTTTACCGGCATCCGGGTGAGAAATAATGGCAAAAGTGCGGCGCTTGGCCACCTCCTGCAAATAAGGAGACAACGTCATAATTAATCTTCTAAGTAAGCACGGCGAAGCGCCACGCATGATGAATACGAAAAATTGCGGCTATTTTACCCATCAACGGGGGGGAGGCAATCAGTGTTTACACAGGAGCTGCTCCAGTTCGCTCAACGAAGTAACGGTCCAGGTCGGTTCGATGCCTTCAGGCAGCGCGCGACCGTGCGCATTTAGCCAGCAGGTAGCCAGCCCGGCGTTCATGCCGCCGCGAATATCAGACTCTGCGGTATCGCCCACCATCAGTACGCGGGTGCGATCCGGATTACCGGCAAGCTCCAGCGCATAGTCAAAAATACGCGGATCCGGTTTTGGTACGCCGACCTCTTCTGAGATCACCAGCGCATCAAAGTAGTCACGCAGACCCGTGCGTTCGAGGCGGATCTGCTGCAGTGCCGTAAAGCCGTTGGTGATAATCCCCAGCTTCGCTTTGCCTTTCAACGAATCCAGCAAAGAGACGGCACCCGGCAGCGGAGCGCAGATTTCAGCCATCGCATTAAGGAAGGCATCATTCAGTACGCCAGGGCTGACGTTCAGGCGGCCGGCCCAGAGGTCAAAACGCTGATGTTGCAGCTGTAACGCAGTGATGGCGCCATTCTGGTAATCGACCCACAAAGGTTTGTTCACCGCCTGGTAATCCTGAAAATCCTCAGCGGTAAAGGTGATGCTGTAATCCAGAAACATCCGCTGTAAGCCGCCAAACGAATCGAAAGTAAACAGCGTTTCGTCGGCATCAAAGAAAATCCAGTCCCAGTTCATTTTACAACCTTTTTAGTTATCCAAGCGGTAGAGCCATGATGATGGCGTCTTCACGTCCTTCTGCAGTGGGGTAATAGTTACGGCGAATCGTCGCCTCGTTGAAGCCTAAGCTTTCATACAGGGCGATGGCGGCGACGTTCGATGCACGTACTTCCAGCCACAGCGTGAATACGTCTCGTGTTTCCAGCTCGCGAATAAGGTGCTCAAGCAGCGCCTTGCCCAGGCCACGGCGCTGGAAAGCAGGATCGACTGCGATGTTAAACAGCGTCGCTTCATCCAGAACAACCTGCGTGATGGCGAAAGCCGCCATAGTGCTATCGACATCCATGCGATAGTTCAGATACCGCTCACCCTGGTTGCTGGCGAAGGTTTTTTCACTCCACGGAAAGGCGTGGGCGCGTTTTTCAATGGCAAACGCCTGCGCTAAATCAGTCGTCGTGAGGGAAGAAATTGTGTTCATGTTCGCAGATTTGTTGCCACAGCGCGCTGAGGGCGGCCGGGTTGGCTTTAAGTTCGTCCAGCGCTGGGGTAGCAAGATTGCTGCCGTTAAGCGCCATCGCTTCCGTCACGCCGAGCTGCCAGCTGTTACAGCGACTCCCTTCTGGCAACATCGCCACGCGCTCCGGGGTGAGCTGTAGCACCTCATCGGGCGTCAGCTTCAGGGCGCGAAGGACATCGGTCACGAAAGGCTCGCTCAGCGCGGGCAGGTTATTTGCCACCATCACCAGGCGCACATGCGCAGGGAGGGAGATGGCGATTTCGCCCTGCAATGCCGCCGGGCGGCGCAGCGCCCACTGGGTAATGCCCAGCTGCTGTAATTGCCTGTCTCGTCGGGATGTCATTGCGAAAACTCCTGTCTGTCAGGCGCGCAAATATACCAAACTCGTCGAATCTGCGCCAACAAACAACTATAATCGCCGCCACTGATTATTGAGGAACAACTATGTCTGCATTTACCCCGGCAAGTGAAGTCTTGCTGCGTCACAGTGATGATTTCGAACAAAGCCGTATTCTGTTTGCCGGAGATATGCAGGATGACCTGCCTGCCCGTTTCGATTGTGCCGACAGCCGAGCACACACTCAGCAGTACCACCACTGGCAGGTTTTAAGCCGTCAGATGGGCGAGCGTGCGCGCTTTAGCCTGGTCGCGGAGCAGAACGATGTGGCTGACTGCGACACCCTGATCTACTACTGGCCAAAAAATAAGCCGGAAGCCCAGTTCCAGTTGATGAACCTGCTCTCACTGCTTCCGGTGGGCTGCGATATCTTCATCGTCGGCGAGAACCGCAGCGGCGTGCGTAGCGCCGAACCGATGCTGGAAGAGTACGTCACGCTGACTAAAGTCGACAGCGCCCGTCGTTGCGGCCTCTATCATGGCCGTCTGGACAAAAAACCGGCGTTCGATGCCGAAAAATATTGGGGGGAATACGCCCTCGATACGCTCACCATCAAAACCCTGCCGGGCGTCTTCAGCCGTGACGATCTGGACGTAGGAAGCAAACTGCTGCTTTCAACCCTGACGCCACATACCAAAGGTAAAGTGCTGGACGTGGGCTGTGGTGCAGGGGTGCTCTCCGCGGTGCTTGCCAGCCATTCGCCGAAGGTGCGCTTAACCCTGTGTGACGTGAGCGCGCCGGCCATTGAAGCCAGCCGTGCGACGCTTGCCGCCAATGGTATTGAAGGTGAAGTGTTTGCCAGCAACGTCTTCTCGGACGTGAACGGTCGTTTCGATATGATCATCTCAAACCCGCCTTTCCACGATGGTATCGAAACCAGTCTTGAAGCGGCCCAGACCCTGATTCGTGGTGCGGTGCGCCATCTGAACAGCGGCGGCGAACTGCGTATCGTCGCGAACGCCTTCCTGCCTTACCCAAAAATCCTGGACGAAACCTTTGGCTTCCATGAAGTGTTAGCCCAGACCGGCCGGTTTAAAATTTATCGCGCCATCATGACCCGCCAGGCGAAAAAATAACGTCTCCTGCCCGGCGTTAGCCGGGCACCGTTAAAGCCCATTTTTGCACCGTTCACGCTGCCCCTACGCATTTTTCTGTTGACGTCCTTCTTAAAACATCTAGAATGCGCCTCCGTGGTTACGATACTTTTAAAGTATCGATGGTTTGCGAAGGTGGCGGAATTGGTAGACGCGCTAGCTTCAGGTGTTAGTGTCCTTTGGATGTGGGGGTTCGAGTCCCCCCCCTCGCACCATAAATCACGTTGATATTGCTCGCACTGGGCGAAGGTGGCGGAATTGGTAGACGCGCTAGCTTCAGGTGTTAGTGTCCTTAGGATGTGGGGGTTCGAGTCCCCCCCCTCGCACCAACGAGGCGATATCAAAAAAAGTAAGATGACTGTGCGAAGGTGGCGGAATTGGTAGACGCGCTAGCTTCAGGTGTTAGTGTCCTTAGGATGTGGGGGTTCGAGTCCCCCCCCTCGCACCAAATCTTACCTTCTCTCTTGCAGTACCCTTCACTTCAGATTCATCATCAGCACCAACATCCCACTGATTAGCGCAACACACGATGGCAGCAACACAAAGTGCCGTAATGTTTTATGCCAGATCATGACCGATGTCAGCAGTAACCCAGTGACGATAATCCCTTTCCAGATCGCCATAGGCAGATCGACAAAGGCCAGCGTGGCGATAATCATCGCCGGCAGTAATATCCCCCACCCACTCCCCAATGCTCTGCTTAACATAGTCTGTCCCGCACACTGATAATGATAACCAATATCATATGTTAATATTTCTCATTTGTCAGCACAGGCGGGAGTAAAATCTCTTGCGATCGGTTTTATCTATAGTTAGGATTGGCAATCATTATCATTTAGATTTTTATCCAATCCGCTTATGGTCATACAGTCCGCACAAGCCGTTGAAAATATTCTCTGGCGCGCACCTCTCCCCACCGGGAGGTCGGCGCTTGCGGATGCGTTGCACAACACCATCGCCCAGATGCGTGAACATCTGCTGGAGTTCATTAAACTGGATGAAGCTCCCCCGCACAACAGTATGACCCTGGCGCAGTGGCGCCGTCCGGTTGAGCTGCAATCGCTGCTGGCCGCCTATTCGGATCACATCTACCGTAATCAACCCAGCCTGACGCGCGAAAACAAGCCGCTCCTCTCTTTGTGGGCGCAGTGGTATGTCGGACTGATGGTGCCGCCGCTGATGTTAGCGCTGCTTGCGCAGGATACGGCGCTGGATGTCTCTCCCGAACATTTCCATGTGGAATTCCATGAAACCGGGCGTGCCGCCTGCTTCTGGATCGACGTCCATGAGGATAAGCAGACGTCGCGGCTTTCAGCTCAGCAGCGAATGGAAGTGTTGATTACGCGGGCGCTGGTTCCGGTCATTGAGGCGCTGGAAGAGACCGGGCAGATAAACGCGAAACTCATCTGGAGCAATACCGGTTACCTGATCAACTGGTATCTGAATGAGATGAAACCGCTGCTGGGGGAAGAGAACGTTGACGCTCTGCGTCACGCCTGTTTCATGGACCGCTCGCTTTCTGATGGCAGCGATAACCCCCTTTTCCGCACCGTTGTTCTGCGCGACGGTTTGCTGGTGCGTCGTACATGCTGTCAGCGTAACCGCCTGCCCGATGTGCAGCAGTGCGGCGATTGCACGCTGAAGTAGGTTTTTGAGGGCGGATGCCCTTCCCCACGGCCCCGCAACGAAATCGGTACTTCGCACTGCGCTCACCTCCCGACTTCCTGCCTGCGGTCGGCTCAACTCGACATCCCTGTCTCGCTTCGCCTCTGGCCGCCATCCATGGCGTCCAGCCCTTGTCATCCGGTCTCCGGTTCGCCGATGTCAGCGGGGAGTCAACACCCGTGCACCGGTCAGACCGCAGAGGAACCGGCATAAAGCAGAGATGCCTTAGTGAACGGAACGATTCCACCGTGCTAACCGATCGGCATTACAACCTCAGTTGCCGGTTTGCTTTTACCTAAGCCACCTGCTGGCTCTCCTCTTCCGCGCGCTGCGCCTCTTCAGCCTCCTGCGCGAGCAGCTGTTTCTCGTACACCTTGAAGAACGGGTAATAAATAATGGCAGAAACCAGCGCCAGCAGTATCACCAGTACGGCGGCCCTGAAATCCCAGCCCAGTGCCCATGCCGCGCCAACCGGAGCCGGGGCCGTCCAGGGGACCACCGATATCACGCGTCCAATCAGATCCAGTTTCATTGCCGCCCATGCCAGTACCGCATTGACCATAGGTGCCAGCAGGAAGGGGATAAAGAAAACGGGGTTCATTACGATAGGGGTGCCAAAAATCACCGGTTCGTTAATGTTGAAGATGCTTGGCACCACACTCAGACGCCCAATAGAGCGTAAATGCGCAGACCGGCTACGTAAGTAGCAGAAGACCAGCCCCATGGTTGCGCCCGAGCCGCCAATCACGATAAAGAAGGTCCAGAACGCCTCCATAAAGATGTGCGGCAGCGGTGCGCTCTGTGCCAGCGCCGTCTGGTTCATCCCGAGGTTAGTGAGCCAGAACATCTGCAGCATGCCAGAGACGATGGCAGCCCCATGGATCCCTGCAAACCAGAGCAGGTGCCCAATCAGCACCGCCAGCAGAATGGCAGGCAGCGAATCGGCAGCCGACACCAGCGGTTTGAAGATAGCCATAATGGCCTGCGGGATGAGCATATCGAACTGCGACTGAATAAACAGGCTCAGCGGATAGAGAGTTAACACCGCCACCAGGACGGGAATCAGCAGATCGAAGGAGTTTTTGATCATTGGCGGCACCTGGTCAGGCAGGCGAATACCAATGTTGTGCGCTTTCAGGAAACGCATCATCTCCACGCAGTAAATCGCGACAAGGATGGCCGTAAAAATCCCCGTCCCGCCAAGGCTGTCTACCGGCATCGCTCCTTTCGTTTTAGGCGCGGCGATGAGTAAAAACGCCATTAAGGAGAGCATGGCGCACATGAACGGGTCAAGCTGATGCGAGTTAACGTAATGCTTGCCCAGGTTGTAGGCAATGGCCGCGCAAATGTAAATGGACATAATGCCCATGGTCATATCAAACGGGGTCAGGATCTGGCCTTCAAACTGTTTTGCCATATCAAGCCAGGCGCGGGCAAAGCCCCAGGTGGTATCTGGCGAGAATGGCGGATAGGCAAACACCAGCAGGAACGAACCCACAATCATAAACGGCATGGCTGAGATAAAGCCGTCGCGGATGGCCATAACGTGGCGTTGGGCAGAGATACGCCCGGCAACAGGACTGACATAATTTTCGACAAAACGGAATATCAGGTTAAACGCAGCATGGTTGGCAGACATAACGGCTCTCCTGTCACAGGTTCGTTTCGGGCGCCTGCGCGCCGCACGGTGTTCCATAAACCACTTTCACCACCTTGCTGGTTCGTCTACCAGCGGTACTGCTCAAACGGATAGGTTTCATAGTCGGCTCTTATTATTGGATACAGGGGGAGTTACGTATTCAGTATTAATCTCTGCATACGGCAACTGCAACCGGTTACTGTAACCGGTTTCCGTGAATGTGAAGGCGATCCAGAAATCACTGATACGGGATTTTTGTTACTTAAGGGATATTTACAGAGCATAATTTGATATGAAAGATTACGCAGACTATTTCGCAGGAGAAAACAATGAGTTTGCAGTCTGTAAGGCAATTTTTTGCCGACAATGCTCCGGACATTGAAGTCATCGAGCTCAGCCAGAGTACCGCTACCGTTGCGCTGGCTGCGGCGGCACACAACGTTGCCCCCGGCCAGATCGCCAAAACCCTTTCACTGAAGGTTAAAAACGAGGTGATTTTAGTGGTGGCAAAAGGTGACGCCCGCCTGGATAACAAAAAATTAAAAGAGGCCTTTGGCGCCAAAGCACGCATGCTCAGCAGCGACGAAGTCGTGACCGTAACCGGCCATCCTGTAGGCGGCGTTTGCCCTTTTGGGCTGGAAAATCCGCTGGCAGTCTACTGCGATGTCTCTCTGCGGGAGTTTGAAGAGGTGTTACCCGCTGCGGGGGCCATTCACAGTGCCGTTCGCATTTCACCGGAGAGAATGGCCACGCTGACGGATGCAACCTGGGTGGACGTCTGTCAGTAAGCAGGACGCCAGAGAAACCTCTGGCGTCATGTTCAGGAGTGATAAAGCATAAAGTTTTGTGGATTACGACGATCCGGCATAGGGAAGTGGCTCAGGATGTCGGCAGCATTCAGCAATCCCATGTCGGAGTGAACACCCAACTTAACCATGGCGTTAAACTTATGTGCGCGAATGGTTTTGATATTGCGATCCAGACGCGTGGCAATCTCCGGGATTGAATATCCGCTGGACATAAATTGCAGAATGGCGCGCTCTGTCGGGCTCAGTAAGCGTCCACGATGCAGATTCCAGTGATTATGAATACTGTCACTGCTTCGCCGCGTTTCGCTTAACAGCGCACCCAACTGCTCCTGTAACGCTTTGACCGATTCCGATTTAATCACAATACCGTGCAAATGCGACGGGGAGAGATGGTTGATAAGACTGGCCTCTTTGGTATCAGACGCCAGAACAATACGCTGAATATGGCTATGATTGGCGGCCAGCGACTTTAAACATTCCAGACAATAACGGCGCTCATTTCGCGAATCGGAAAGCGAATAGATAAGTGCTGAAAATGGAATAGTCTCAAGTGCTTCATTAAATTGCGCAATATCGCTGAAAATAGAGGGATGATAATTTTTAAGAGTCGGGCTGGAAAACAGATGTTCCAGACCAACGGCACTCATTGTGCACTTTTCGACGATAGCGATAGGTCTCTTAACGGCGCTCTTTTCCATTCGTCCTGTTCTCCATAGGCTGAAAAAAGATTCAGCTCTTTCATTCCCTTGTTACTGTTAATCCACGCGTACATTTCGGCATTACTGCGTAATGACAGTCGCCTCATGGCGCTATTTTTTTGGGCACTGACCGTTTTGTTGCTTTTTTTAAGCAAGGCGGCAATTTGATTTATGCCCCAGCCTTTTCCAAGCAGGCGTAACACCTTGCGTTCAGAGTGAGTCAACATCACTTCATCCCGACTTTCGTCGAGTTCCTCCAGCTCCGGTTTTAGCAGCGTCTGGCTAATGCGTTCTGCACTCTGGCTTCCGCCACGAATGGCGTTAATCACGCCCTCAATGGGCTCGATATCTGAAAGCAATGAACTCTCTGGTCGTAGCAGAAGCTCTACCGCACAGGGATAGACCCGACGTGAAACTAAAAATATCCAGTGAATATCACGGTAATGATTCTGCAAAGAATAATATTCTTCGCAAATTCGACGCGGGTTACGTTGATCCCCGGAGATATCGGCAATAACAACATTCGCCCGACGTAATTGAAGAAGTGTAAGCTCTTCCTGAGAGCGGCAATAGGAAACTTCATAATCAGGCAAATTACGTGAGATAATACAACCTAAGCCCGTTTGCATTACCGGTAATTTACTGATAATAATTGCGTGCTGACAACTTATTGGCGTCATTTTTGTTTTGAGTCCTTTCCTGACGTTGATCAAACGCCGTTATCTTTATCGCATCCTCGATAAAGTAGTGCATCCTGTTTTTATACACCGCAAAAGTCGCTTACAATATCGCACACCCTGCCGAATTTGATAATGTACTATCACTGATCATTTTAAAAAGGTGAAGTTAGAAATTCTAAATATAACAAAAATCGGAATGGATAGATTAATCATATAAAAATCCAGAATTAATAACGCCATTAATAACGCGAAAAATAAAATACCGATAGCCGAAAGTTTGATCTGCCTCAGCACCGGCGTTACAGCGATGTGTTGTAAAAGTAACCATTACGGGCTTTCAGGCATCACCATCGTCAGGGTAATCCATGCAGGTAGATCAGTCATCGCAGCGCGCAACGACGCGGCTGTGTATTCAGTGCGGTCTGTTTTTATTACAGCACGGTGCGGAAAGCACGCTTGTTGAGGAGTTGTCCACCCGCCTGGGGCTGGCGCTGGGCATGGACAGCGTCGAAAGCGCCATCTCCTCCAATGCCATTGTGCTGACCACCATCAAAGAGGGGCACTGCCTCACCTCTACGCGCAAAAATCACGATCGTGGAATCAACATGCACGTGGTGACCGAGGTACAACATATCGTCATCATGGCCGAGCACAAGCTGCTGGATGGCAAAGATGTTGAAAAGCGCTTTAACCAAATTAAACCGCTCCGCTACCCCCGTTGGCTGGTAGTGCTGATGGTGGGGCTCTCCTGCGCCTGTTTCTGCGTGCTCAATAAAGGCGGCTGGGACGGGGCTGCCATTACCTTTGCCGCCAGCGCGCTGGCGATGTATGTGCGTCAGGTCCTTACCCACCGACAGATTCACCCGCAGATCAACTTCTGCATCACCGCCTTTGTAGCGACAACCGTCTCCGGCCTGCTGCTGCGGCTACCCGGCTTCGCCAGTACGCCCACTATCGCGATGGCCGCCAGCGTGCTTCTGCTGGTGCCGGGCTTTCCGCTGATCAACGCCGTGGCCGACATGTTCAAAGGCCATATCAATACCGGACTTGCCCGTTGGGCTATCGCCAGCTTACTCACGCTTGCCACCTGTATTGGCGTCGTGACGGCCATGACCTTATGGGGGCTTCGCGGATGGGCGTAATCACGTTTTTACTGGCGTTAGTGCAGGACATGCTGCTGGCGGCAATTCCGGCAGTGGGCTTTGCCATGGTCTTTAACGTTCCCCAGCGTGCGCTGGCCTGGTGCGCCTTACTGGGGGCTATCGGGCATGGTTCACGAATGGTGATGATGACAGCCGGACTCAATATTGAATGGGCAACCTTTATCGCCGCGATTCTGGTCGGCAGCATTGGCATCCAGTGGTCGCGCTGGTATCTGGCCCATCCGAAGGTATTCACCGTCGCCGCGGTCATTCCGATGTTCCCCGGCATTTCGGCCTACACGGCGATGATCTCGGCGGTCAAAATTAGCCATCTCGGTTACAGCGAGCCCCAGATGATTATGTTGCTGACAAACTTCCTGAAGGCCTCCTCAATTGTCGGCGCGCTCTCCATTGGTCTGTCGATCCCCGGTTTGTGGCTATATCGCAAACGCCCTCGGGTATGAAATTTGTGTTCCCGGTCGGCCCCAGAGATAATCGCCTGACCCACCCGGCAATAAAAGGAAGCGATGTGGCATACCCTGACAGCGAAGCTGGCGAAATCACTGACGAATCCAGCCTGAAAGACAAAATTTTCCTCAGCGCCATCGCCCTGTTCGCCGAATACGGCCTGAACGGCGCGCGTATGGAGCAGATTGCCGAGAAGGCAGGTACCACCAAGCGCATGGTGGTTTACCATTATAAAAATAAAGAGAATCTCTATCTGCTGGTGCTGGAGTATGTCTATACCCAGATCCGCGCCAGTGAAAGACAGTTGAGCCTCGATGGCATGCCTCCCGTCGAAGCGCTGGTGCATCTGGTGGAGACCACCTTCGATTACCACGCCGATCACCCGGACTATATTCGCATCATCTGCATGGAGAATATGCAGCGTGGCCGCTTTATGCAGCAATCCAGCTATTTGCGGCAGGTCAACCGCAGCGCACTGGAGTTGCTGGAGGCCATCCTCACGCGCGGCAAAGCAAAACAGCTGTTTAACCAGAGCGTGGATGCCCGGGATCTGCACCGTTTGATCAGCAGTTTTAGCTTTCATTATGTGGCGAACAGTTACACCTTTACCCTACTCTTTGAAGAGGGGGCAGACGAGCAGGCCCAACGTGAGCACTACCGTAAGATGGCGGTCCAGGTCGCCCTGCGTTATACCTGCCCATAAAATCGCTTGCAATTAAATTGCGCACTATCTATATTGAAGACATGAAAACGACACCCACTGATAACACCGCTGCGCTGTTGCTGGATAACCAGCTCTGTTTCGCCCTCTATTCGGCGAACCTGGCGCTGAACAAGCTCTATCGGCAACTGCTGGCGCCGCTTAATCTCACCTACCCGCAATATCTGGTGATGCTGGTGTTGTGGGAACAGGATGACATTACCGTGTCGGATATTGGTGAACGTCTCTTTCTGGATTCCGCCACCTTAACGCCGCTGTTAAAGCGTCTTGAGGTTGCGGGCTTAATCGTTCGCCAGCGTTCGCGCCAGGATGAGCGTCAGGTGGCCGTCACCCTTACTGAAGCAGGTACTGCCCTGCAACAGCAGGCGCTGGGTATTCCCAATGCCGTAGGCTGTGCAGCCCAGTGTGATGTCGACACGCTGTCCGTCCTGAAACAGCAGCTGGAACAATTACGTCATCAGCTTCACCGCGCGTGAAGCTATAGTTTATATGTTTGTCACACGTAACTAAATCGCTCGCTATTAAATAGCAAGCAAAACACAAGATAAGGAACCTGCCATGTCTTTAGAAAAAGTTGTCTACACCGCCAAAGCGACCGCTACCGGAGGCCGTGACGGCCGTGCTACCTCTTCCGATGGCGTTCTGGATGTTAAACTGGGCGTACCCAAAGAGATGGGCGGCGCGGGCGGCGAAGCCACCAACCCAGAGCAGCTGTTTGCTGCGGGTTACTCCGCCTGCTTCCTCGGTGCCATGAAGTTTGTTGCGGGTCGTGACAAAATCAGCATGCCGAAAGAGGCCTTTATTGAAGGCGAAGTGGGTATCGGTCCGCTGCCGACCGGTTTCGGGATTGAAGCCAAACTGAACATTCACCTGCCAGGTATGGATCAGGCAGAAGCGAAAAAAATGGTCGATGCGGCCCACATTGTCTGCCCTTACTCCAACGCAACGCGCGGCAACATTGATGTGACTCTCAACATCATCGCGTAATCCGCTGGCTGCCCTTATCCTCTGGATAAGGGCACATTCATCCCCCCTTCTCTCTGTGCTACTATGTGCTGCAATCACGCCCGCAGTAATCCAGTTGAGAAAGTGCTATGTCCTCCAGAATCCTGACAACCCGCGTCACTGGCCTTGATGCCCTCACTCACGATCCTCGTGGCGTGCTGGCCAATGCCGAAGGCGGCGCCATCGCGGTCTTTGTCGATAATGCGCCTGCTTTTTACGCCATTACCCCGGAACGTCTGGCGCAGTTGTTGGAAACCGAAGCGCGGGTTGCCCGCCCGGCCAGCGATGTCACCCTGGATACGCAATTTTTCGAAGAACCTACCAGCGCCCCGGTCGCCGTACCGATGGGCAAATTTGCCATGTATGCCGGCTGGCAGCCGGATCCCGATTTTCAGCGTCAGGCGGCCTTGTGGGGCATTGCCCTCACCCAACCCGTCACGCCGGAAGAGCTGGCGGCGTTTACAGCTTACTGGCAGGCTGAAGGCAAAGTTTTTCACCATATTCAATGGCAACAAAAACTGGCGCGCAGCGTACAGATCAACCGCGCCAGCAATGGCGGCCAGGCCAGACGCGATATCAATTCATTTTCAGAACCGGATAAACAGATCCCCCACGGATTCCGAGGTGCCAAATGAAAGAGTTCGGCGAACTGATGAAACGCCTGCAGAAGATCATGCCGGCGAACGTGAAACCGGCGTTTACCACCGGCGAAGAGCTTCTGGCGTGGCAAAAAGAGCAAGGTGAGATCCGCGCCGCGGCGCTGGCCCGCGAAAACCGGGCCATGAAAATGCAGCGCACCTTTAACCGCTCCGGCATTCGCCCGCTGCATCAGAACTGCTCGTTTGAAAACTACAAGGTAGAGAGCCAGGGGCAACTGGCGGCGCTGACGCAGGCGCGTCAGTACGTGGAAGAGTTCGACGGGAATATCGCGAGTTTTATCTTTAGCGGCAAACCCGGCACCGGCAAAAATCATCTTGCCGCGGCCATCTGCAACGAGTTGCTGCTGCGCGGTAAGTCGGTGCTGATCATCACCGTAGCCGATATTATGTCGGCAATGAAAGACACCTTCAGCAATCGCGAAACCAGTGAAGAGCAGTTACTCAACGATCTGAGCAACGTCGACCTGCTGGTCATTGATGAAATCGGCGTCCAGACCGAATCCCGTTATGAGAAAGTGATCATCAACCAGATTGTTGATCGCCGCTCCTCCTCCAAGCGCCCCACCGGCATGCTGACCAACCACAACATTGATGAGATGACCCGTCTGCTGGGTGAACGCGTTATGGATCGTATGAAGCTCGGCAACAGCCTGTACGTGATATTTGACTGGGAGAGTTACCGTAGCCGTGTCACCGGGAAGGAGTATTAAGAAATCTACCCGGGAAGTGTCTGGCCGTGGGGTTTATACTGGCCCCACTTCCGCCCCAACTCTTTGAGTAAGTCTTATGAAAACAGCATCTCTTCTCAGCGCCGTATTAAGCGCCACGTTAGTTCTGGGTTCCGCCCACGCCGCATCCTGGCAGGATTCGCTCTCCAGTGCCGCCAGCGAACTTTCCAAAAGCAGCGGTTCAGAAAGCGGCGGCCTCTCAGCCGGTACCCTGACCGGCCTGCTGGGCAACAGTAACCAGAGCCTGAGCGCGGGTACCATGAACAACGCCGCCGGGATCCTGGAGTATTGTGCGAAACAGAAACTGGCGTCGGTCACCGACACGCAGAATATTAAAAACCAGGTTCTGGGTAAGCTGGGTCTGGATACGCAAGAGCAGAAAGAAGATACCAATTTTATGGACGGTATTCAGGGTCTACTGAATGCACAGAATGGTCAGCAGCTGAATCTGAACACGCTGGGCGACTCCGCGCTGGGTAAAAAGGTCAAAACCAAAGCCTGCGATTTAGTATTGAAGCAGGGACTTAACTTCCTCTCCTGAACCTCCCCCTTTTTGACGACATCACGCCGCGATTAACAGCTTACGTTCACCTCGCGGCGTGCACGCTTTATTTCCCCTGCCTGACATTGCCTGAGCCCCCGTATCGAGGGATGAGACGGCGCTCAAAGTTTGCAATATCTAAACCAAATCCTAACAACAGCACAATTTGATGACACTAGAATTGCAGCTACATGGCATCGCAATTACATTGTATTACCCAAAAAATAGACAGTTGGTTTGTTAACCCGCGGCTGCAATCGTTGAGGATAAGCTGTTGTCAGAGTTACTTTCTTTTACCCTGTTTCTCGCTTCGGTAATGGTTTATGCCTGGAAAGCGGGTCGCAACACCTGGTGGTTTATTGCCACGCTGCTGGTGCTGGGGCTTTTTGTTGTTTTAAATATTACCCTGTACGCCAGCGATTACTTTACTGGCGATGGCATTAACGATGCCGTTCTTTATACCCTGACCAATAGTCTTACAGGCGCGGGGGTTAGTAAGTACATACTTCCCGGTATAGGGATCGCTACCACGCTGGTGCTGGTGTTTGGTCTGTTGGGCTGGGTGTTGCGCCGTCGTCGCCACCATCCGCACCATCTTGGCTATAGTCTGCTGGCGCTGATACTGGCATTGGGCTCTGTGGATGCCAGCCCGGCATTTAATCAGATCACCGAGCTGGTAAAATCCCAGTCTCGCGACGGTGACCCCGATTTTGCCGCCTGGTACAAAGAGCCCGCGAAAACCATCCCCAAACCCAAACTGAACCTCGTTTATATCTATGGTGAAAGCCTGGAGCGCACCTACTTTGACAACGACGCCTTCCCGAATCTGGCGCCGGAGTTAGGGGCGATCAAAAATGAAGGGATTGATTTCAGCCATACTGCTCAGCTGCCGGGTACCGATTACACCATTGCGGGCATGGTGGCCTCCCAGTGCGGTATCCCGCTGTTCGCCCCGTTTGAGGGCAATGCCTCGGCCTCGGTATCGAGTTTCTTCCCGCAAAATATCTGCCTGGGCGACATCCTGAAAAACTCCGGCTATGAGAACTATTTTATGCAGGGCGCCAACCTGCGCTTTGCCGGGAAAGATGTCTTTTTGAAATCTCACGGTTTCGACCATCTCTACGGGGCCGAGGAGTTAAAAACCACCGTCGCCGACCCGAGCTATCGCAACGACTGGGGCTTTTACGATGATACGGTCCTGGACGAGACCTGGAAAAAATTCGAAGCGCTGTCCAGGTCCGGTAAGCGTTTCTCGCTATTCGCCCTGACGGTGGATACCCATCACCCGGATGGCTTTATCTCCCGCACCTGCCAGCGCAAGAGCTATGCCATTGATGGCAAACCGAACCAGTCGTTTAGTGCCGTTGGCTGTAGCCAGGAGCACATTGCAGCGCTGATCGAGAAAATCAAAGCCTCGCCGTACTTTAAAAACACGGTGATTGTGGTCTCTTCCGATCATCTGGCGATGAAAAATACCGCCTGGGACGAGCTGAATAAACAAGATCGCAGCAATCTGTTCTTCGTGCTGCGCGGCGATAAGCCGCAGCAGGAGACGCTCGCCGTGAAGCGCAACACCATGGATAACGGCGCTACGGTGCTGGATATTCTCGGCGGCGATAACTTCATCGGTCTGGGCCGCAGCAGCCTGTCAGGGCAATCCTTGTCAGAAATTTTCCTTAATATGAAAGAGAAAGTGCTGGCCTGGAAACCGGATGTCATCCGCCTGTGGAACTTCCCGAAAGAGCTAAAAGCGTTCACCGTCGATAGCGATAAAAATATGATGGCCTTCTCCGGCAGCCATTTCCGCCTGCCGCTGCTGCTGCGCGTCTCAGATAAGCGCGTCGAGCCGCTGCCAGAGAGCGAATACTCCGCACCGCTACGCTACCAGCTGGCAGATTTTGCTCCGCGCGATAACTTCGTCTGGGTCGATCGCTGCTACAAGATGGGCCAGCTCTGGTCACAGCCGCTGGCGCTCTCTACCGACTGGTGCGTCTCCCAGGGCCAGTTGGGTGGGGAGCAGAACATTCAGCGTGTGGACAAGCCTCAATGGCAGGGTAAAACGGCGTTTAAGGATACGGTCATCAGCACCGATCGCTATAACCGCAACGTCGAGATGCTGAAGGTGGCCGATAACGACATTCGCTACAAAGCCGACAGCTTTGTCTTTAACGTCGCCGGTGCGCCAGAAGAGGTGAAGCAGTTCAGCGGCATCTCGCGTCCGGAATCCTGGGGCCGCTGGTCTAATGCCCAACTGGGCGACGAAGTGAAGATTGAATATAACCAGCCCCTGCCGGCGAAGTTTGACCTGGTCATCACCGCCAAGGCCTTTGGCCCCAATGCTAATCGCCCTATCCCGGTGAGGATTGGCCAGAGCGAGCAGACCCTGAAGCTCGGCAACGAGGTGACCACCACCACGTTGCATTTCGACAACCCTTCACGCAGCAGCACCCTGGTCATTGTGCCGCCGGATCCGCAGTCCACTAACGAGGGCAATATCCTCGGTCACTCTCCGCGCCAGTTGGGGATTGGAATGGTGGAGATCAAAATCGTCAACGCCGAAGGCTAACCGCAGGAGAGGGCTGCCTCTCCTGCGCGGCAATAAAAAAACAGCGCCCAACACCACCCCGGGCGCTGTATGGCAAGACGTTAAAAGGCAATCACCCCTTTAATCAGCTGACGATTATTGATCACCCCCGGTTCGTAACTCTCTGCCAGCTCGTGAAAAGCGTAGCGGTGCGTCAACATCATGTCTGCGCTCAGCTTGCCCTCCGCCATCAGCCTGCCGACCTTTGCAAAATCCTCTGCGGTGGCATTCCGGCTGCCCATCAGGGTGGTCTCTTTCTTGTGAAATTCGGGATCCGAAAAACAGAGATCGCCCTTAAACAGGCCGACAAAAACAATGCTTCCCCCGTGACGAATCAAGTTCACGCTGTTGTTCATGGCGTGCGGGTTGCCGGTAGCGTCGATCACCGTCTGCGCCAGCGCCCCGTCAAAGTGCGCCCGTAGCTGCTCGGTAAAGTCCGCCGCCGCAGGGTCAACCGTCGAAAGTCCAAGAGACCCGGCAACATGTTCACGCCTGGAAGCGCTGGTATCCGCAACGACCACCCGGGCGCCATCCGCATGGGCAATCGCCGCCGCCCCCAGCCCAATGGGCCCGGCCCCCACCACCAGCACCGCATCGTCGGGCTTTACGGCCGCACGGCGGACCGCATGGGCGCTGATGGCGAAAGGCTCAATCAACGCCGCCGCTTCGGGGTCGATACCCTCTGCCAGCAGCAAATTAGTAACGGGTACGGCGAGATACTCGCAGAAGCCGCCATCCTGATGCACGCCAATGACCGAAATCGCCTCGCAGCAGTTGGTCCTGCCGCTCAGGCAGGCGGGACAGCGCTGACAAGCCACATAGGGGATCACCGCCACCTGTTGCCCCGGGCGCAGCGTACGAATATTTTCCCCCACGCTAATGACCTCGCCACATATTTCATGGCCTAACACCCGGGGGTAATTAAAAAAGGGCTGATTCCCCCCCCAGGCGTGAATATCGGTGCCACAAATCCCGACGGTTTTTATTTTTATTAGCGCTTCGTTTTCGCCCGCTACGGGAATGTCTCGCTGCGCCCAAATAAGTTTTTTTGGTTCCTGACACACCAGCGTATTCATTGTTGCCATTTTTTTGCCTCCCGTTTTTTTGTGGATTCAGATATTGATGAAAATAAGAAATAACGGGCAGGCAAAAAGCTGAAATGTGAAATCACGCGCACAAAGCCGTTTTAAATAGGGTTTTAATGCCCCTCCACCGGCAAAAGGAGCCCGTATGAGCCGCTCACAAAATTTGCGTCATAACGTGATTAACCAGGTCATCGATGATATGTCACGGGGGCACATTCCCTCGCCGCTGCCGTCGCAAAGCGCGCTGGCAGAGATGTATAACATCAGCCGCACCACCGTTCGCCACATCCAGTCTCACCTGTGCACCCGCGGCGTACTGGCCCAGGTGAACCATGACTATGTGATTATCCGTCAGCCCACCAGCGAGGATGGCTTCACCTGCGACGCGGCCCCGCTGGCCGAACAAAACCGATTATTTGAGCAGGCATTTTTTTCAATGATTAACCAGCGCCAGCTGCGCGCAGGTGAATCCTTTTCCGAGCTGCAACTTGCTCGTGCCGCCGGAGTCAGCCCTATGGTAGTGAGGGAGTACTTACTTAAGTTCAGCCGCTACAACCTGATTGAGAGCGACAAACGCGGCCAGTGGAGTATGAAGCAGTTCGACCGGTCCTATGCCGAGCAGCTGTTTGAACTGCGCGAGATGCTGGAAACCCACGCCCTGCAGCACTTTCTCAACCTGCCAGACAACGATCCGCGCTGGCTACAGGCGAAAACCCTGCTGGAGGAGCACCGCGCCCTGCGCGACAGTATTGGCGACAGTTTTCGCACGTTTTCCCTGCTGGATCGCGACTTTCACTCGCTGCTGCTCAGCGCCGCCAATAACATCTTTTTCAACCAGTCGCTGGAGATCATCTCCGTGATCTTCCATTTCCACTACCAGTGGGATGAAAGCGACCTCAAACAGCGCAACATCATCGCCATTGACGAGCACATGACCATTCTCAGCGCGCTTATCTGCCGCAACGATCTGGATGCCAACCTGGCGTTGCGTAACCACCTCTCTACCGCAAAACAGTCCATGATTCGCTCCCTGCAACAGAGCGCGACGGTCTTTTATTAAGTACCGATTAAAAACGACAAACTATTAAGGGCAGCACGCTTCCGATAAAAGGCCTGCGCGAGAATAAAAAGGCTGCCTATGCTCACGAGAAGTCGACCTGGTGTTATTTCCCGTGAGTGACAGTGAATTTAAATTTACATCACTTGTCGTTATCAATATTCCTCTTATTTATAAAAAAAGAGAAATAATCAAAAATATTTCAGGAGTCAGGTGTGGAAAAAAACAATATTACTCTCGACCCGCAAACCACCTTCGACAAAGAAAAAACGCGGGATATTCCCGTACCGCCGGTGGGTGCCGTAGCGCGTTCTCCGCGTATTAAACGCATTCAGACGACCGCCATGCTGTTATTATTTTTTGCGGCGGTGATTAACTACCTTGACCGCAGTTCGCTGTCGGTGGCAAACCTCACCATTCGCGAAGAGCTGGGGCTAAACGCGACCGAAATCGGCGCCCTGCTCTCCATTTTCTCGCTGGCCTACGGTATCGCACAGTTACCCTGCGGCCCGCTGCTGGACCGCAAGGGCCCACGGCTTATGCTGGGGATAGGGATGTTTTTCTGGTCGCTCTTCCAGGCGCTCTCCGGCATGGTGCAGAACTTTACCCAGTTCGTGCTGGTACGCATCGGGATGGGGATTGGCGAAGCGCCCATGAACCCCTGCGGCGTTAAAGTGATTAACGACTGGTTTAACATCAACGAGCGTGGCCGCCCTATGGGCATCTTCAATGCCGCATCCACTATCGGCGTGGCCATGAGCCCACCTATCCTGGCCGCGATGATGCTGGTCATGGGCTGGCGCGGTATGTTTATCACTATCGGCGTGCTGGGGATTTTCCTCGCCATCGGCTGGTACATGCTCTATCGCAACCGTGAAGAGTTATCGCTGAGCGGCCAGGAAGAGGCTTACCTGAACGCGGGCAGCGTCAACGCTCGCCGCGATCCGCTCACATTCGCTGAGTGGCGTAGCCTGTTCCGCAACCGCACCATGTGGGGGATGATGCTCGGCTTCAGCGGCATCAACTACACCGCCTGGCTCTACCTCGCCTGGCTGCCAGGTTACCTGCAAACCGCTTATAACCTCGATCTGAAAAGCACCGGTCTGATGGCGGCCATTCCGTTTATCTTTGGGGCGGCAGGGATGTTAACTAACGGCTTCGCCACCGACTGGCTGGTCAAGCGGGGAATGGCGCCGGTGCGGAGCCGTAAAATCAGTATTGTTGTTGGTATGCTCTGCTCAGCGGCCTTTACTTTCGTGGTACCGCAGGCAACCACGCCGATGAGTGCTGTTTTGTTGATTGGGATGGCGCTGTTCTGCATCCACTTTGCGGGTACATCGTGCTGGGGATTGATTCATGTCGCCGTCGCTTCGCGCATGACGGCCTCGGTAGGTAGCATTCAAAACTTTGCCAGCTTTATCTGTGCGTCCTTTGCGCCCATCGTGACCGGATTTATCGTGGATACGACCCACTCCTTCCGCCTGGCGCTTATCATCTGCGGCTGCGTCACCGCACTGGGGGCGCTGGCCTATATCTTCCTGGTTCGCAAACCGATCGACGATCCTCGTCAGGCGTAAGTCTGAAATACGCGCCCCGGAACGGGGCGCGTGGTTTATCAGAAGGTTTCCCAGTTGTCGCCAGCATCAGCGGTTGCGGTTTTACGCGCCATCGCCGGGGCAGCAACAGGTTTCAGCGACGCGTTAGCGCGCGCTTTCTGCTGCTCCTGCTGAATGCGGAAGACCGCTACGGCCTGCGTCAGACGGCTCGCCTGCTCTTCCAGCGCGGCGGCGGCGGCGGCGGACTCCTCCACCAGCGAGGCGTTCTGCTGAGTCACGCGATCCATCTCCGCAACGGCCAGACCTACCTGGTCGATACCGCGGCTCTGCTCATCAGAGGCCGAAGCAATTTCGCCCATGATGTCCGTAACGCGGGTTACGGCATTAACGATTTCACCCATGGTTTCACCGGCGCTCTCTACCAGGGTAGAGCCCAGATCCACGCGGCTCACGGAGTCTTCAATCAGACTCTTAATCTCACGCGCGGCCTGCGCACTGCGCTGAGCCAGGTTACGTACTTCGCCAGCAACAACCGCAAAACCACGACCCTGCTCGCCCGCACGCGCCGCTTCAACGGCGGCGTTGAGCGCCAGGATGTTAGTCTGGAAGGCAATGCCGTCGATCACGCTAATGATGTCGGCAATTTTTTGCGAACTGCCGGCAATATCACGCATGGTCTGCACCACGTTATCCACCACTTTGCCGCCTTTCTGCGCGGTTTCAGAGGCGCTCAATGCCAGATGGCTCGCCTGACGGGCGTTCTCGGCGTTCTGCTTCACGGTGGCGGTCAGCTCTTCCATGCTGGCGGCGGTCTCTTCCAGAGAAGCGGCCTGCTGTTCAGTACGGGAAGAGAGATCGTTGTTACCCATGGAGATTTCGCTCGCGCCGCTGTAAATCGCGTTCGCGCCATTACGCACGTCGCCGACGGTACGCACCAGCTCACCCTGCATATGACGCAGCGTTTCAGCCAGCTGACCCATCTCGTTAGTCCCTTCCACATCGATGCGCTTCACCAGATCGCCGCTGGCGATATGACGAATGCTGTCGATCAGACGGTTCATCGGGGAGATCAGGGCCTGACGGATACCCAGCCACACGCCAACAATCACCACCAACACCGCAACCAGAATGCTAATCAGCACCCAGATTGCCTGGCTGTAAGAGCTGTTGCTGTCATCAACCGCAGTCTGGTACAGCTTGTCATTCTGCTGCAGGTAGTTAACGTACTCTTTCTCGAAAGCGTCCTGATAACCCTGAGTCGGCTGGTCAAAGAATTCGTTAATTTTACCCGCGCCCAGCAGCTGGATCAGCTCGGCCAGTGCGCCATGATAGATGTCGTAGTTACGTTTAATTTCCAGCGCTGCGGCGTCGTTCTGACGCGGGTCGCGCGGCAGAGCTTCGTAGTCAGCCCAGTTTTTTTCCGCCTGCTTCAGGGAAGCCGCAGCAATCTGCATCAGATCGTTAACGGTCGCGCCGCTACCGATATTATTCTGATCCATCATGTAGCGGATACCCGCACGGTTCAGGGTATTACGGGTTTGCAGCAACGCGACCCAACTGCCGTTAAGCGTGGATTGTTGCTGACGAATGGTTTGCAGAACGGTGAAGTTTTCTTTGTCATGCTTCAGGGCATTAAAGAAAAGACCACCGGATGTGAGTTGTAAAAGGCCAAAAATAGCTAACACTATCAACAAGCTAGTAACAATCTTAATACGATTTAACATTTTTTCTCTTTCCACCAGACAGATAACAGAATTTTCGGCCTGGTAAGGGAAAACTTTACGAAAATCGTCCTGATCGTTAGCGGAATTTACTCTTCATCCTGCCTGGCGGAGCGCTGCTGACCCAGCGCAATAAACTCCCGCAGTAGTCCGGTCAACTGCTGCATCTTCTCTGCGGTAAATTCCGCCTCGATCTGCTGATACACCTCTTCCACTTCGGCCTGGGCGTGGGCGTACAGCGCCTGCCCCTCTTTGGTAAGCGAAACATAGAGTTTGCGCTGGTCATTTACCGGTTTTAATCGCAACACCAGCCCTACGCTCTCCATCCGGGTGAGGATGCCGGTCAGGCTGGGGCGCAGAATGCAGGTTCGAAAGGCAAGATCGTGGAAATCCATATTCGGGTTTTCAGCCAGCACGCGCACGATGCGCCACTGCTGCTCCGTCAGATTATGGCGTTTGACGATGGGGCGAAACCAGGCCATCGCCGCTTCCCTGGCCTGAAGCAAAGCAATGGTGAGTGAGTCGTGCATAGCACCTCCCTTAAAATCATTAACAAGCTAACAATCGTTTCAAACGGACTCTGACTGCCGCCTTCACGTGAAGAAAAAAGTCTACCAGAAAACAGATAGAAACATTAACTCACTGTATATAAACAAAATTATTATAAATATGTAAATTTATTGTTATTGATATCACAAATATTTCACTTCCGTTTGCCAATGTCCGAACGAAAGCCTAAAACCTATTCATTAATATATTAACGAACTCAAAGCCGGGCAACAGAGCCTGAGGAGAGAGTAATGAAAGGTACGGTTTTCGCAGTCGCCCTCAACCACCGCAGCCAGCTTGCCGCCTGGCAAGAGGCATTTGGACAGCCCCCCTACAACACGCCGCCTAAAACAGCGGTATGGTTTATCAAACCGCACAATACGGTGATTCAGGCCGGTGAGCCGATCCCCCACCCCGCCGGTGAAAAGGTGCTGAGCGGGGCGACGGTTGCGTTGATTGTTGGCAAAACCGCCAGCCGCGTGCGGGTAGACGAGGCGCAGCACTACATCGCCGGTTATGCGCTGGCGAACGACGTGAGCCTGCCGGAAGAGAGCTTTTACCGCCCGGCCATCAAGGCGAAATGCCGCGACGGCTTTTGCCCGCTCGGTGAACTGGCCGACGTTGATAATATCGATAACCTGAACATCATCACCGAAATCAATGGCCGCGAAGCTGACCACTGGAACACCGGCGATCTCGAGCGCAATGCCGCCGAACTGCTGAGCGCCCTGAGCGAATTCGCCACCCTCCAACCCGGTGACGCCATTCTGCTGGGTACCCCGCACACCCGCGCCGAGATCCGTCCCGGCGATCGCGTGCGCATTCAGGCTGAAGGTTTCCCGCCGCTGGAAAACCCGGTAGTGGATGAGCGCGACGTCGCCATTACACCGGCCACACCCCCGCATGCCACGCTGTTTGCCCTCGGGCTGAATTACGCCGATCACGCCAGCGAACTGGCCTTCACCCCGCCCACCGAGCCGCTGGTGTTTATTAAAGCGCCGAACACCCTTAACGGTGATAACCAGACGTCGGTGCGCCCGAACAACGTCGAGTACATGCACTATGAGGCGGAGCTGGTGGTGGTCATCGGCAAAACCGCGCGTAAGGTCAGTGAGGCCGACGCGATGGACGTTGTTGCGGGCTACACCCTCTGCAACGATTACGCCATCCGCGACTATCTCGAAAACTACTACCGCCCCAACCTGCGGGTGAAAAGCCGCGACGGGCTAACGCCGATCGGCCCGAACATCGTGCCGAAAGCCGCCATTCCCGATCCGCACAATCTCACCCTGCGCACCTTCGTCAACGGCGAACTGCGACAGCTTGGCACAACGGCAGATCTGATCTTCAGTATCCCGTTCCTGATCGCGTATCTGAGTGAATTTATGACCCTGCAGCCGGGCGACATGATTGCCACCGGCACGCCGAAGGGGCTCTCCGACGTGGTCCCGGGCGATGAAGTGGTGGTGGAAGTGGAAGGCGTAGGTCGCCTGGTCAACCGGATTGTCAGCGAGGAGACGACAAAATGAAAAAGATAAACCATTGGATCAACGGCAAAAACGTGGCGGGTAGCGACTACTTCCACACCACCAACCCGGCCTCCGGGGAGGTCTTAGCGGAAGTGGCCTCCGGCGGTGAAGCGGAGATCCATCAGGCGGTCGCCGCCGCGAAAGAAGCCTTCCCGAAATGGGCCAACCTGCCGATGAAAGAGCGCGCTCGCCTGATGCGCCGGCTGGGGGAGCTGATCGACGAGAACGTCCCGGCGATCGCTGCCATGGAGACCGCCGACACCGGCCTGCCGATCCACCAGACCAAAAACGTGCTGATCCCGCGCGCCTCGCACAACTTCGAGTTCTTCGCCGAGGTGTGCCAGCAGATGAACGGCAAAACCTACCCGGTCGACGACACCATGCTCAACTACACCCTGGTGCAGCCGGTGGGCGTTTGCGCGCTGGTCTCACCGTGGAACGTGCCCTTTATGACCGCCACCTGGAAGGTCGCGCCGTGCCTGGCGCTGGGTAACACTGCGGTACTGAAGATGTCTGAACTCTCCCCGCTGACCGCCGACCGCTTAGGCGAGCTGGCGCTGGAGGCGGGTATCCCGGCGGGGGTGCTGAACGTGGTGCAGGGCTATGGCGCGACGGCCGGTGATGCGCTGGTGCGCCATCACGACGTGCGTGCCGTCTCGTTCACTGGCGGCACCGCCACCGGGCGCAACATCATGAAAAACGCCGGGCTGAAAAAATACTCTATGGAGCTGGGCGGCAAATCGCCGGTGCTGATTTTTGACGATGCCGACATCGAACGCGCCCTGGACGCTGCCCTGTTCACCATCTTCTCCATCAACGGCGAGCGCTGCACCGCCGGCTCGCGCATTTTCATTCAGCAGAGCATCTACCCGGAATTCGTAAAACGCTTCGCCGAACGCGCCAGCCGCCTGCGGGTGGGGGACCCGACCGATCCCAACACCCAGGTTGGCGCGCTGATAAGCGCCCAGCACTGGGAAAAAGTCTCCGGCTATATCCGCCTCGGCATTGAGGAAGGGGCGACCCTGCTGGCGGGCGGCCCGGATAAACCCACCGATCTGCCTGCTCACCTGAAGGGCGGCAACTTCCTGCGCCCGACGGTGCTGGCGGATGTCGATAACCGGATGCGCGTGGCCCAGGAGGAGATCTTCGGGCCGGTAGCCTGCCTGCTGCCGTTTAAGGACGAAGCGGAAGGGCTGCGCCTGGCCAACGACGTGGAGTACGGTCTGGCGTCGTATATCTGGACCCAGGACGTCAGCAAAGTGCTGCGCCTGGCACGCAACATCGAAGCGGGCATGGTGTTTGTCAACACCCAGAACGTGCGCGACCTGCGCCAGCCGTTTGGCGGCGTGAAGGCCTCCGGCACCGGGCGCGAGGGCGGCGAGTACAGCTTTGAAGTGTTCGCCGAGATGAAAAACGTCTGCATCTCGATGGGCAACCATCCGATTCCAAAGTGGGGTATCTGATATGGGCACCTTAGCGTTAGCGGCAAAAATCACCCACGTGCCATCGATGTATCTCTCCGAGATACCCGGCAAAAACTTTGGCTGCCGCCAGTCGGCCATCGACGGGCATAAAGAGATCAGCAAGCGCTGCCGCGAACTGGGGGTCGATACCATTATCGTCTTCGACACCCACTGGCTGGTGAACAGCGCCTATCACATTAACTGTGCGGACCATTTTTCCGGCGTCTACACCAGCAACGAGCTGCCGCACTTTATCCGCGACATGACCTACGACTACGACGGCAACCCGGAACTCGGGCAACTGATCGCCGACGAGGCGGTGAAGCTCGGCGTGCGCGCCAAAGCGCACAACATCCCGAGCCTGAAGCTGGAGTACGGCACCCTGGTGCCAATGCGCTACATGAACGCGGATAAGCACTTCAAAGTGGTTTCCATTTCGGCGTTCTGCACCGTTCACGATTTCGCCGACAGCCGCAGGCTCGGCGAGGCCATCGTCAGCGCCATCGAAAAATATGACGGCACCGTGGCGGTACTTGCCAGCGGCTCACTCTCGCACCGCTTTATCGACGACCAGCGCGCGGAAGAAGGGATGAACAGCTACACCCGCGAGTTTGACCGTCAGATGGACGAGCGCGTGGTCAAGCTGTGGCGCGAGGGCCAGTTCAAAGAGTTTTGCAGCATGCTGCCGGAGTACGCCGACTACTGCTACGGCGAGGGCAACATGCACGACACGGTGATGCTGCTGGGGATGCTCGGCTGGGACAAATACGACGGCAAAGTGGAGTTCCTTACCGAGCTGTTCGCCAGCTCCGGTACCGGTCAGGTTAACGCCGTTTTCCCGCTGCCCGCGTAAGGATCCATCATGCCGCACTTTATTGCTGAATGTACCGACAACATCCGCGAGCAGGCCGACCTGCCGGGGCTGTTTGCCAGGGTGAACGCGGCGCTGGCCGCCACGGGGATCTTTCCGATCGGCGGTATCCGCAGCCGCGCCCACTGGCTGGACACCTGGCAGATGGCCGACGGGAAACACGATTATGCCTTCGTGCACATGACGCTGAAGATTGGCGCGGGGCGCAGCCTGGAGAGCCGTCAGCAGGTGGGCGAGATGCTGTTTGCGCTGATTAAAACGCACTTCGCGACGCTGATGGCGGACCGTTATCTGGCGCTGTCGTTTGAGATAGAGGAGCTGCATCCGACGCTCAATTACAAGCAAAACAACGTGCACGCGTTGTTTAAGTAGTACCTCTCGATCTGTCCCCTCTCCCTTTGGGAGAGGGTTAGGGTGAGGGAAATCTCTGCGGCCTGACGCCCTCACCCCGGCCCTTTCCCACAGGGAGAGGGAGAAAACAATACAACAGGATATCGCCATGCTCGACAAACATACCCACACCCTGATCGCCCACCGCCTGCATCAGGCGGAACAGTCCCGGGAGCAGATCCGCGCGATCTCGCTGGAGTATCCGGAGATCACCATAGAAGACGCCTACGCTGTTCAGCGCGAATGGGTGAGCCTGAAAATTGCCGAGGGCCGCGTGCTGAAGGGCCATAAGATCGGCCTGACCTCCAAAGCGATGCAGGCCAGTTCGCAGATTAGCGAGCCGGACTATGGCGCGCTGCTGGACGATATGTTCTTCCACGATGGCAGCGACATCCCCGTCGATCGCTTTATCGTCCCGCGCATCGAAGTGGAGCTGGCCTTCGTGCTGGCAAAACCCCTGCGCGGCCCAAACTGCACGATCTTCGACGTCTACAACGCCACGGACTATGTGATCCCCGCCCTGGAACTGATCGACGCTCGCTGTCACAACGTTGATCCTGAAACCCAGCGCCCGCGCAAGGTGTTCGACACCATCTCCGATAACGCCGCCAACGCGGGGGTGATCCTCGGCGGCCGCCCAATTAAGCCCGACGAACTGGATCTGCGCTGGATCTCCGCCCTGCTCTATCGCAACGGCGTCATCGAAGAAACCGGCGTCGCCGCGGGCGTGCTTAACCACCCGGCGAACGGCGTGGCGTGGCTGGCGAACAAGCTCGCGCCGTATGACGTTCAGCTTGAACCCGGCCAGATCATCCTCGGCGGCTCCTTTACCCGCCCGGTTGCCGCCAGCCGGGGCGACACCTTCCACGTGGACTACGGCAACATGGGGTCCATCAGCTGCCGCTTTGTCTAGGAGACGACCATGCAAAACGCATTCAAAACGGCACTGAAAGCCGGAACACCGCAAATCGGTTTGTGGCTGGGACTGACCAGCAGCTACAGCGCGGAACTGCTGGCGGGCGCAGGCTTCGACTGGCTGCTGATCGACGGAGAGCACGCCCCGAACAGCGTGCAGACAGTCTTAACCCAGCTGCAGGCCATCGCCCCCTATGCCAGCCAGCCGGTGGTGCGCCCGTCATGGAACGATCCGGTGCAGATCAAACAGCTGCTGGACGTGGGCGCGCAAACGCTGCTGGTGCCGATGGTGCAGAACGCCGACGAAGCCCGTCTGGCAGTGAGCGCTACCCGCTATCCGCCTGCGGGTATCCGTGGGGTCGGCAGCGCGCTGGCGCGGGCATCACGCTGGAACCGCATCCCGGATTACCTGCAACAGGCCAACGACGCCATGTGCGTACTGGTGCAAATTGAAACTCGCGAGGCGCTGAAAAACCTGCCGCAGATCCTCGACGTGGAAGGCGTCGACGGCGTGTTTATTGGCCCGGCGGATCTCAGTGCCGATATGGGATTTGCCGGTAACCCGCAACATCCCGAGGTGCAGGCCGCCATCGAACGGGCCATCGTGCAGATCCGCGAGGCGGGGAAAGCCCCCGGCATTCTGATGGCGAACGAGGCGCTGGCGAAACGCTATCTGGAACTCGGGGCGCTGTTCGTCGCGGTCGGGGTCGACACCACCCTACTCGCCCGCAGCGCCGAGGCGCTGGCCGCACGCTTTATCGATAAACCGGTTACGTCAGTAAATAACAATAAATCCGTCTACTAAAGGTAAGATCAGGAGCGCAGCATGACGACCTCTACCCTGCAAGATGAAAAAGCTGTTGAACATCGTGCCATTAACAAGCTGTTCCGTCGTTTGATCGTGTTTCTCTTTATTCTGTTTGTCTTTTCCTTCCTTGACCGCATCAACATCGGCTTTGCCGGGCTGACAATGGGCAAGGATCTGGGCCTGACCTCTACCATGTTTGGCCTGGCTGCTACGCTGTTTTACGTCACCTATGTCCTGTGCGGGATCCCGAGCAACATCATGCTGGCGAAGGTGGGTGCGCGCCGCTGGATCGCCAGCATCATGGTGGTGTGGGGTATCGCCTCCACCTGTACGATGTTCGCCACCAGCCCGGAAACGCTCTACGTTCTGCGCATGCTGGTGGGGATTGCCGAAGCCGGCTTCCTGCCGGGGATCCTGGTCTATCTCACCTGGTGGTTCCCGGCATACCATCGCGCCCGCGCCAACGCGCTGTTTATGATCGCTATGCCGGTCACCATGATGCTCGGCTCGATCCTCTCCGGCTATATTCTGGCGATGGACGGCTTGTGGAACCTGAAGGGCTGGCAGTGGCTGTTCCTGCTGGAGGGGCTGCCCTCCGTGGTGCTCGGGGTGGTGACCTGGTTTTATCTTAACGACACGCCGGACCAGGCGAGCTGGCTGGACGAGGACGAAAAGCGGGCGCTGAAAACAATGATCGCCCGCGAACAGGAGCTGGCTATCGTGCGCCCCTCCACGCCGCGCTCGACGCTGCGCGAGGTGTTAACCCCGGCGGTGCTGCTCTACACGCTGGCCTACTTCTGTCTGACCAACACCCTGAGCGCCATCAACATCTGGACACCGCAGATCCTCCAGAGCTTCAACACCGGCAGCAGCAATATCGTGATCGGTCTGCTGGCGGCGATCCCGCAGTTCTGTACCATCCTCGGGATGATCTGGTGGAGCCGCCGCTCCGACAGGCTGAAAGAGCGAAAAAAGCACACCATCCTGCCGTACCTGTTCGCCGCGGCGGGCTGGATGCTGGCCTCCGCAACGGATCACGGCGTGATCCAGCTGCTTGGCATCATTATGGCCTCAACCGGATCCTTTACCGCTATGGCGATCTTCTGGACCACCCCGGATCGGGTCATTAGCCTGCAGTCCCGCGCGGTGGCGCTGGCGGTGATCAACGCCATCGGCAACGTCGGATCGGCAGTCAGTCCGCTGCTGATCGGCATTCTGCGCGACGCGACCGGCAGCTTTAGCTCAGGTTTGTGGTTTGTCGCCGGGCTGCTGGTGGTTGGCGCGCTCGTGCTGACCCGTATTCCGATGACGCAGCAGGATCAACAGAGGAACGACCATGTGCCAGAGCCCTATCGCCAACATTGATATCAGCAAAGAGTATGACGAAAGCCTGGGCACCGACGATGTGCACTATCAGTCGTTTTCTCGCATGGCGGCCTTCTTTGGCCGCGACATGCAGGCGCACCGGCACGACCAGTATTTTCAGATGCACTTTCTCGATACCGGACAGATTGAGCTGCAACTTGACGATCACCGCTACTCGGTGCAGGCCCCGCTGTTTGTCCTCACGCCGCCGTCGGTGCCACACGCGTTCATCACCGAATCGGACAGCGACGGCCACGTGCTGACGGTACGCGAGGATCTGATCTGGCCGCTGCTGGAGGTGCTCTATCCCGGCACCCGGGAGGCGTTCGGCCTGCCGGGGATCTGCCTCTCGCTGGCCGATAAACCGGACGAGCTTTTGGCGCTAAAACACTACTGGCAGCTGATAAAGCGCGAATCCACCGCGCAGCTGCCCGGCCGCGAGCATACGCTGGTACTTTTAGCCCAGGCGGTCTTTACGTTGCTGCTGCGCAACGCGAAGCTCGACGACCATGCTTCAAGCGGCATGCGGGGCGAGCTAAAGCTGTTCCAGCGCTTTACCCAGCTGATTGACGCGCATTACCACCAGCACTGGACGGTGCCGGAATACGCCAGCGAGCTGCATCTCACCGAATCGCGCCTGACGGATATCTGCCGCCGCTTCGCCAACCGCCCGCCAAAACGGCTGATCTTTGACCGTCAGCTACGCGAGGCCAGACGGCTGCTGCTTTTTTCCGACAGCGCGGTGAACGAGGTGGCCTGGCAGCTCGGCTTTAAAGACCCGGCCTATTTTGCCCGCTTTTTTAACCGGTTAGTGGGGTGTTCGCCGAGCGCGTATCGGGCGCAGAAAGTACCGGTTACCCCTCACCCCGGCCCTCTCCCCAAAGGGGAGAGGGTGTAATTGTTCCCTCTCCCCTTTGGGGAGAGGGTTAGGGTGAGGGGACAGCGATCACAAAACCCGATCTCACCCGAAAAGTACCCGCCGTTGTCCCAATCGTCCCTTCACGTTCCCTTCCTCTCAAGCTTCAATTAAACAACAAAAACAAAACATAAATTTAACAATCATCTTCCGATACGAGGTCCCTATGAAGCCTGAAGATTTCCGCGCCGATGCCAAACGCCCGCTCACCGGCGAAGAGTATTTAAAAAGCCTGCAGGATGGCCGCGAGATTTATATCTACGGCGAACGCGTTAAAGACGTCACCACCCATCCGGCATTTCGTAACGCGGCGGCGTCTATCGCGCAGATGTACGACGCGCTGCACAAGCCTGAGATGCAGGATACCCTCTGCTGGGGCACCGACACCGGCAGCGGCGGTTACACCCACAAATTTTTCCGGGTGGCGAAAAGCGCCGATGACCTGCGCCAGCAGCGTGATGCCATCGCCGAGTGGTCTCGCCTGAGCTACGGCTGGATGGGCCGCACGCCTGACTACAAAGCGGCTTTCGGCTGCGCCCTGGGAGCCAACCCGGCGTTCTACGGCCAGTTCGAGCAGAACGCCCGTAACTGGTACACCCGCATTCAGGAGACCGGCCTGTACTTTAACCACGCCATCGTCAACCCGCCGATCGACCGCCACAAACCGGCGGACGAGGTCAAAGATGTCTACATCAAGCTGGAGAAAGAGACCGACGCGGGGATCATCGTTAGCGGCGCGAAAGTGGTGGCAACCAACTCGGCGCTGACCCACTACAACATGATCGGCTTTGGCTCCGCGCAGGTGATGGGCGAAAACCCGGACTTCGCGCTGATGTTCGTCGCGCCGATGGATGCCGAGGGTGTGAAGCTGATCTCCCGCGCCTCCTACGAGATGGTGGCCGGTGCCACCGGCTCACCCTATGACTATCCACTCTCCAGCCGCTTCGACGAGAACGATGCGATCCTGGTGATGGATCATGTGCTGATCCCGTGGGAGAACGTGCTGATCTACCGCGATTTCGATCGCTGCCGCCGCTGGACCATGGAGGGAGGATTTGCCCGCATGTACCCGCTGCAGGCCTGCGTACGTCTGGCGGTGAAGCTCGATTTCATCACCGCCCTGCTGAAAAAATCGCTGGAGTGTACCGGTACCCTGGAGTTTCGCGGCGTGCAGGCCGATCTTGGCGAAGTGGTGGCCTGGCGCAACATGTTCTGGGCATTGAGCGACTCCATGTGCTCGGAGGCGACCCCGTGGGTCAACGGTGCGTACCTGCCGGACCACGCGGCGCTGCAGACCTACCGCGTGATGGCCCCAATGGCCTACGCCAAAATCAAAAATATTATTGAGCGCAACGTCACCAGCGGCCTGATCTACCTGCCGTCCAGCGCCCGGGATCTGAACAACCCGCAGATCGACCAGTATCTGGCGAAGTACGTGCGCGGCTCCAACGGCATGGATCACGTCGAGCGCATCAAGATCCTGAAACTGATGTGGGATGCCATCGGCAGCGAGTTCGGTGGCCGCCACGAGCTGTATGAGATCAACTACTCCGGCAGCCAGGATGAGATCCGCCTGCAGTGCCTGCGCCAGGCGCAAAGCTCCGGCAACATGGACAAAATGATGGCGATGGTCGACCGCTGCATGTCCGAGTACGACCAGCACGGCTGGACCGTGCCGCACCTGTACAACAACACCGATATCAACATGCTGGACAAGCTGCTGAAATAACGCAGCGGGAGGTTTCAATGCAATTAGATGAACAACGCCTGCGTTTTCGCGATGCCATGGCCAGCCTGTCGGCGGCGGTCAACATTGTCACCACTGAGGGTGAGGCGGGACGCTGTGGCATCACCGCGACGGCGGTCTGCTCGGTTACCGATACGCCACCGTCCGTGATGGTGTGCCTCAATGTCAACAGCGCCATGAACCCGGTCTTTCAGGGTAACGGCAAACTGTGCATTAACGTGCTAAACCATGAACAGGAGCTGATGGCCCGCCACTTCGCCGGGATGACTGGCATGGCGATGGAAGAGCGGTTCAGCCTCTCCTGCTGGCAGAAAGGGCTGCTGGGTCAGCCGCTACTAAAAGGGGCGCTGGCAAGCCTTGAAGGCGAAATCAGCCAGGTACAGACCATCGGTACCCATCTGGTCTATCTGGTGGCGATCAAAAATATTGTCCTGGCTGAAGAGGGCCACGGGCTCATCTACTTTAAACGCCGTTTCCACCCGGTCATGATGGCACTGGAAGCCGCGCTTTAACCCTCTCTGCGCTGGCATTCTTTGATGACCAGCGCAAAATTTCCTCTCTTTTCCTCTCCTGCACAAAAAGCATTAATGTTTATCGCAAATCACGCCGTTATATATATCCATAAGAGAAATTTTCATGTCATTGACACGGCTGACATATTTTGTCAGCAGCGTGGGCATAATTCACAGCAATGCTTTAGTTTACGGGAACTTTATTATGACAATTCCGAGCAGGAGTCGATCAGCGGAGAGGCTGGTCGATATTCTGATGGAGCTGCATTTACACGGTGTGGTTAGCCGACATGCCCTGATGCACAAATTTAATATTACCGAGCGGACAGTCTATCGGGACCTCAATGCGCTCTCCCCTATTGTTGAACATACCGGAGGCGGACAATACCGCTTAATCCACGCAGTACAAAACTCAGCCGGACAGGGGTTGCACCACACCATTGCTAACTTCCTGAATGCCGATAGCTTTTTCCCGGACAGAGGCACGGAGTTCTGGCAAAAACTGGAGTCACGCGTCGACGAGAGTTATATTCAAATCCTTAACAATGATGCCGAACATTCGGTCGAAAACGATATCCGTCGATATTTACCGTCGATTGAGAAATCGATTAAAAATCGTAATGTTTGCAAGATCGTTTATAAAGACAAAAATCGTACTGTTCACCCCTATAAACTGATTAACAAAAAGAACATCTGGTATTTGCAGGCGACTGAAAATGGCCGTTTGAAATCGTTTTCTTTAAGCCAGATTAAATGGCTCGATATTCAGAATGCCACTTTTAGCCCTGAAGAACACGCGATAGCGCTGCTGGAAAAGAACCTTAGCCCGTGGGTTTCGGAAGATACTTTCGAAGTGAAAATATTTATTAACAATACTATCTCGCACTACTTTCGCCGCCGCAATTTGCTGCCGCAGCAAGAGATTCTGGAAGATCACGCCCAGGGCACCACTATTCGCTGCATGGCGGCACACGAGAATCAGATCCTGCCGCTGATTTTCTACTGGCTGCCCAATATTCAGGTACTGGAGCCCGCGTGGCTTAAGCAAAAGATGGTCAAAACGCTGGAGAGCTATCTGACGCCCGAAACCTGACCCGCAGGCTGCGTGATCCTTATCACACTCTCTCCTTCCCACACGGCGAGCCTCAACCGCTCGCCCTCTTTTTTGACCGTTCATCGCCCCATTTAACCACTCACGCATTTACCGTCCTTTACGCGCGCGGGGATCTGGCACGATCGCCGTAGCATTACTCACTACATCTACAACATACCCTGACCCTTTTTTCAGCTAAAAAACCAGGTCTTATTATGGATACCAAAAAACTACTTAAGCACGTGCCCTGGGCGCTCCTCGGGATCCTCGGCGCTTTCTGTCTGGCAGTGGTTGCACTACGCCGGGGCGAGCACGTTAGCGCCCTGTGGATCGTGGTCGCGTCCGTCTCTGTCTATTTAGTGGCCTACCGCTACTACAGCTTATACATCGCGCAGAAGGTCATGAAGCTCGACCCTACGCGCGCTACCCCGGCGGTCATTAATAATGACGGCCTGAACTACGTGCCAACTAACCGCTACGTGCTGTTTGGCCACCACTTTGCCGCGATCGCCGGCGCGGGTCCGCTGGTCGGCCCGGTACTGGCCGCGCAGATGGGCTACTTGCCGGGTACCCTGTGGCTGCTCGCAGGCGTAGTGCTGGCAGGCGCGGTGCAGGACTTTATGGTGCTGTTTATCTCCTCGCGCCGTAACGGCTCCTCGCTGGGTGAGATGATCAAAGAAGAGATGGGCCGCGTGCCGGGGACTATCGCCCTGTTCGGCTGCTTCCTGATTATGATCATCATCCTCGCGGTGCTGGCTCTGATCGTGGTGAAAGCGCTGGCTGAAAGTCCGTGGGGCGTCTTTACCGTCTGCTCTACCGTACCGATTGCGCTCTTTATGGGCATTTACATGCGCTTCCTGCGCCCTGGCCGCGTAGGCGAGGTGTCGGTGATTGGTATCGTGCTGCTGGTGGCCTCAATCTATTTTGGCGGCATCATCGCCCACGACCCTTACTGGGGCCCGGCGCTGACCTTCAAAGACACCACCATCACCTTTGCGCTGATTGGCTATGCGTTCATCTCCGCCCTGCTGCCGGTCTGGCTGATCCTCGCCCCACGTGACTATCTGGCCACCTTCCTGAAAATCGGCGTTATTGTGGGCCTGGCGATCGGGATTGTGATCATCAACCCTGAGCTGAAAATGCCGGCGGTCACCCAGTACATCGATGGTACCGGTCCGCTTTGGAAGGGGGCGCTGTTCCCGTTCCTGTTTATCACCATCGCCTGTGGCGCCGTGTCTGGCTTCCACGCACTTATCGCTTCCGGCACCACGCCGAAGCTGATGGCTAACGAAACTGACGCGCGCTTTATCGGTTATGGCGCGATGCTGATGGAGTCCTTTGTGGCGATCATGGCGCTGGTTGCAGCCTCCATTATCGAACCGGGTCTCTACTTTGCGATGAACACCCCGCCAGCCGGTCTGGGCATCACCATGCCAAACCTGCATGAGATGGGCGGCGAAAATACCGCAATGATCATGGCGCAGCTGAGAGAGGCCAGCGCACATGCGGCGGCAACCGTCAGCTCCTGGGGCTTTGTGATCTCGCCTGAGCAGATCATGCAGACCGCGAAAGACATCGGCGAACCATCGGTACTGAACCGTGCTGGCGGCGCACCGACGCTGGCTGTGGGTATCGCCCACGTGTTCCACAAAGTGCTGCCGTGGGCGGACATGGGCTTCTGGTACCACTTCGGTATTCTGTTTGAAGCGCTGTTTATCCTCACCGCGCTGGACGCGGGTACCCGTGCGGGCCGCTTTATGCTGCAGGATTTACTCGGCAACTTCGTGCCGTTCCTGAAGAAAACCGATTCCCTGGTGGCGGGCGTTCTGGGTACCGCGGGCTGCGTCGGTCTGTGGGGTTACCTGCTGTATCAGGGCGTGGTCGATCCGCTGGGCGGCGTGAAGAGCCTGTGGCCGCTGTTCGGTATCTCTAACCAGATGCTGGCAGCCGTGGCGCTGGTGCTTGGCACCGTGGTACTGGTGAAGATGAAGCGCACCAAATACATCTGGGTGACGGTAGTACCGGCCTGCTGGCTGCTGCTCTGCACGACCTGGGCGCTGGGCCTGAAGCTCTTCAGCGCCAACCCACAGCTGGAAGGCTTCTTCTTTATGGCTAACCAGTACAAAGAGAAGATTGCCGCTGGCGGCGCGGATCTGACCGCGCAGCAGATTGCCAACATGAACCATATCGTGGTGAACAACTACACCAACGCAGGTCTGAGTATTCTGTTCCTGGTGGTGGTGTATAGCATTATCTTCTACGGCATCAAAACCTGGATGAAAGTGCGTAATACCGACGGTCGTACGGATAAAGAAACCCCATACGTGCCGGTACCGGAAGGCGGCGTGAAGACCTCTTCACACCATTAAACCTTCCCCCTCACCCTAACCCTCTCCCTCAAGGGAGAGGGGACTGCCCGGCGCGCTCTTTTCTCCCTCGCCGGGCTTTTTTGTCTGGAAGGCATAATGTTTGGTAATTTAGGCGAAGCAAAAAAATACCTTGGTCAGGCGGCGAAAATGCTGATTGGCATTCCGGACTATGACAACTACGTTGAACATATGAAGACCAACCACCCGGATAAGCCGTACATGACCTACACCGAATTCTTCCGCGAGCGACAAGAAGCGCGCTACGGCGGAAGTGGAGAAGGCGGCGTTCGCTGCTGCTAAAGGAGAGACCATGACCCCGATTGCCGTTACCCTGCTCACCGGCTTTCTTGGCGCCGGTAAAACGACCCTGCTGCGCCACATCCTCAACGAACAGCACGGTTTCAAAATCGCCGTCATCGAAAACGAATTTGGTGAAGTGTCCGTTGACGATCAGCTGATTGGCGATCGCGCCACCCAGATCAAAACCCTCACCAACGGCTGCATCTGCTGCACCCGCTCTAACGAACTCGAAGATGCTCTGCTGGATCTACTCGATAGCCGCGATCGCGGGGAGATCGACTTCGACCGCCTGGTGATTGAGTGCACTGGCATGGCCGATCCCGGCCCGATTATCCAGACCTTCTTCTCGCATGAGATCCTCTGCCAGCGCTATCTGCTCGACGGGGTGATCGCTCTGGTGGATGCAGTGCATGCCGACGAGCAGATGAACCAGTTCACCATCGCCCAGTCGCAGGTAGGCTACGCGGACCGTATCCTGCTCACCAAAACCGACATGGCAGGCGACAGCGAGAAACTGCGCGAGCGGTTGACGCGCATTAACTCACGCGCCCCGATTTATACCGTGACGCACGGCGATATTGACCTGGCACAACTGTTCAACACCAACGGCTTTATGCTGGAAGAGAACGTCACCTCGAAGCCGCGCTTCCACTTTATGGGCGACAAGCAAAATGACGTCTCGTCGATTGTGGTGGAGCTGGATTACCCGGTAGATATCAACGAAGTCTCCCGGGTGATGGAGAACCTGCTGTTGTCGTTCGCGGACAAGCTGCTGCGCTATAAAGGCATGCTATGGATCGACGGGGAGCCGAACCGTCTGCTGTTCCAGGGCGTGCAGCGGCTCTATAGCGCCGACTGGGACAGACCCTGGGGCGAAGAAGCGCCGCACAGCGTGATGGTGTTTATTGGCATTGCGCTGCCGGAAGAGGAGATTCGGGCGGCATTTGCGGGGCTGCGTAAGTAAACACACTAGTGCCCTTCTCCCTTTGCAGAGGGGCATTAGCTTATACATTGAGCGTTCCACCTATCGCGATAGATAATATTGCCTTCCGTATACTTCCAGGTTATCGACTCATAACGTAATTCCAGCGTCTCCAGGTGCGTGCTGCTCAGACCATTAGGCGACAGGTACGGCGAAACCGTTATCAGCTTTACGTTATCCAGCGTGATAGTGAAATATTCGGCCTCAATGCCGGACTCCAGAATACGGTACATCCTGAAGGTGGCTCTCTTCAACGTGCGCCCCTCACATACCGCGCGATAAAGGATCGGGGTTGTCTGGTCGAACTCTTTGACGACGATAATAGGGCTGTGAACCCGTGTACTGGTGAGCTTGCCCCAGTGGGGATCTACGGGAATGGTTACGCTGTGAGAGAATGACTTTAATTCAATGGAGCCTAAGCGCAGAGGCATTAAACAGCTACCGACAATGGGAGAGCCGTTTTCATCTTCTAGCCATAAGTGTGCGGGGCAGACATATTATTTCCTTAGTAAAATGTTGAAGGTTAACGCTTTACCACTTTACATAACGTGCAAATATATAAATTATTAAAATCGCAAAGAGACCAATAGGCCAGAGTGGGCCCTCGCGAAAAAAATGTATATATGACAATGCAAACACGATCACACATAATTGTGGCGCATATAATGCAAACAGTTGTCGACCTAACCAAAGGAGCATTCTTTTAATGTATATCATTGTCCTACCGAATCATCCTTACAATGATATCTGCAACTTCCTCGTCTGAAGCCCAATGTGCTTTTAATGCACCCGCACGCTGAAATAGAGGTTCAATCAAGAAATACATCATTTCTAATTCTTGCATATATATTACAGCGTAATAAGAGGGATAAGAGAATTCGAGTCTACGAGCGCTATCGGCGGCTTTTTGAACAATGCCATATAGAATGGACGCTCCTTGCCAATAATGACATCCTGCAAAAAGTGTATGTACTGCCTGTTTTCGAGTAAATGGATAAGGAGAGTTTCATTTGCGATCGCGATCAGAATTTAAAAAGACAATAAACCGGCTTATACAACCTAAGACTCACAAACGTTTTACACGCAAATTTTGGCCGAATGAAATCTGCGTCCAATATTCGCACTATCTATACGTAGAGGTGACAAAATAGTGAGTTGATTTTAACCAAAGAAATGTAAACTTACGTTGTTATATATGACAAATGAAACACTTTAGTGAAATTATTAGCGGCTTCATTAATGCGTCCCGAATGACTATTCCTTCCCTGTTCAGGGTCCGTTTAGAAAAAAAATTAAACCTGGACTAAACGCCGAAAGATTAACCATTGACGCCAGAACAAACCAACCTTTTACAAACATGAAAAGGTAAATCCATTAACAAAACCAGCATAAAACCTCGATCCCCATCACATTTGCAGTCATAAACATCGCTTGCTAAGGTGCCCTCAGATTAATTTGATGATGAGGAAAACCACATGAAAAAACTGAATATCTTTATTCTTGCCGCGATGACTGCGGTATCGGGTTCCGCACTGGCGATGGGCGGCAGCATTGAGCAGGGTAAAAACTACACCAACCTCAATCTGGAAATGGGTAAATCCTCGTCCGGCCTCTATGCCGAAAGCAACTGGCTGAAAAACACTGACGACGGCACCCAGACCGGCGGCGTAGGTGCAGGTTATAACCTGGAACTGGGTCCGGTCATGCTGAACGCAGGCGCAAAAGCGATCTACATCGGCCCGAAAAAAGGCGATAACGGCGTTGCGTTCCCGATTGGCGGTGGCGTAAACGTGGCGCTGACTGACAGCATCCACGTTTTCGGTGAAGGGTATGCCGCACCGGAAGGGCTGAACAACAGCGTGAAGAACTACGTTGAAGCCAACGGTGGCGTAAGCTGGACGCCAATCAAACCCGTCACGCTGAAAGTAGGCTATCGCCACGTGAGCGTTGACGGCAAAGATGGCCGCCCTGGCCACACCCTGATCGACGGCGCTTATGTCGGCGGCGGCGTGAGCTTCTAAAGCGCCCTAAAAACAAAAAAAACCTGCCGGATGGCAGGTTTTTTTTGGCTGATGCCTTACCGGCGAATGACCACCAGCTTCTGGTTCACAAACTCTTTGATCCCCAGGTCCGACAGCTCGCGCCCGTAACCGGAACGCTTCACGCCACCAAACGGCAGCTCGGCCGCAGTATCGGTGAGCCAGTTGATCCACACCATCCCGGTTTCGATACGCGAAGCCATCTTTTTAGCGCGCTCGGTGTCTTTGCTAAACACCGCTCCGCCCAGGCCGTAGTGGGAATCGTTGGCGAGGGCAACCGCCTCGTCGTCGTTTTTCACCACGTAAATCTGCGCCACCGGGCCGAAGAACTCTTCGAAGTACGCCGGGTTATCGCGGGTAATATTGGTCAGGATCGTCGGCTCGAAGAAACAGCCCTCGCGCGATACGGGCTTACCGCCCAGATGCAGCGTCGCGCCATTTTTCACCGCCTCGTCCACCTGTTTGGTCAGGGTTTCCAGCGCGTCTTTGGACGACAGCGGCCCCAGAGTGGTGCTCTCGTCAAGCGGGTCGCCAACCTTCAGCTGTTTGAAAGCCTCGGTATATTTTTGCAGGAACTGCTCAGCGATGCCTTCGTGCAGGATAAAGCGTTTAGCAGCGGTACAGACCTGCCCGGCGTTAGCGATACGGGCGTTAACCCCGATTTTCACCGCCTTCTCCACATCCGCATCGTCCAGTACCACGAACACGTCATTACCGCCCAGTTCGAGGGTCGATTTTTTGATGTGCTTCGCCGCCTGAGCGGCCACCACGCTACCGGCCTTTTCCGAGCCCGTCAGCGCTGCGCCCTGCACACGATCGTCGGCGATGATGTTCGCCACCTGATCTGAAGAGATAAAGAGGTTAGTCCATGCCCCTTCCGGCGCACCGGCTTCGCGCACCAGGTGGGCAAAGGCTTCGGCACAGTGCGGCACGATGCTGGCATGCTTGGCAAGCACCGGGTTACCGGCCGCCAGGTTCGGCGCCAGCACGCGCATCAGCTGGTAGAACGGGAAATTCCACGGCTCCACGGCCATCACCACGCCAATCGGGTGATGCTCAACCCAGGCTTCGCCCATCTCGGAAGGGTATTTCACCGGTGCAAGAAATTGCTTCGCGTTATCAGCGTAGTAGCGGGCAATTTGCGCACAGAGCTTCACCTCGCCGCGACTCTGCTCAATGAGTTTACCCATCTCCGTACTGGCAATCTTCGCCAGCTCTTCGGTTCGCGCATCGATCAGATCCGCCAGTTTATGCAGCACCGGCAGGCGTTTATCGATACTGCCTTTCGCCCACTCGGAGTGATAAAGCGCGTCCGCCGTCTTTAGCGCCGCTTCGATATCGGCATCGGTATGGGAGGGGTATTCCTTGATGAGCTTGTTGGTAGCAGGATTCACTGTTTGATAAGCCATTATTGCCTCCTTTTTTAACGCATAGGCTTATAAGGGTAGTCAAAATGGCTGGAGTTGAAGGTAAAGTTCGGTATATTCGCAGCGCTACATCGAGGTGGCGTGGGTTATTTTGGCCAGCATCGTGTCGCGTAAAACCGCGTTAAGCCGGGTGTGGTACCCTTTTCCGGGACGTTTTAACCACGCTCTGATCTGCGCATCGATACGCACCGAGGCCTGCGTTTTTAACGACCTCGCAAATCCCAAAGCGTGCTCGCAAAAATATCCGGCTGGCAACGCCAAAGAACAAGGGACAGCAGGACACCTCCCCCCTCCCATGCTATAACACCCCTCTACGCCCCCGCACAGGCACCCTTTATGACTCAGACTCGCCACGTCAATCAGACCTTCCTCCGCCGGCCCGGCGTTGAGCTGCGCAGCACCTGGCAGAGCACCCAGGCCTATAAAAGTCACAGCCATGCGCAACTCTCCATTGGCGCCATCCTTGAAGGGCAGACCTGCTGCACGTGCGAGGGTGAAGCGTTAATCCTGCAGCCTGGCGATTTGATTGTCATCCCCGCCCATATGCCGCACAGTTGCAATCCGCTGGCGGGACAGCCTCGCAGCTACCACATGCTCTATCTTGATACCGACATCCAGCCGCGGCAGCAGGTGATCCGCAGCGACGCGCTGTTCAGCCTCTATCTCGAGATCGTCAATACGCTATCGCCCACGGCCATTACGCGCCTGCTAACAACCCTTGCCACACAGCCCACCGCCTGCGGATCCCTGCGCCCTACCAGCCTTGCGTTGCAAGACGCATTGCGCCACAGCCTGCACGCCCCGTCCTCGCTGGACGCCTTCGCCCGGCGCTTTTCGCTACGCAAAGAGACTTTAATCAGAACCTTTAAGCAGGATACCGGCCTGACGCCCGGCGCCTTTCTGAACGTTTCACGTATTGAGTTCGCCAAAGCGCGGCTACGTGCCGGAGATGACATTGCCGACGTCAGCTACCAGAGCGGTTTTGCCGATCAGAGTCATTTCCATAAAACTTTTGTCCGCTATACCGCCGCCACGCCGCGCCAGTACGCGACGGGTCGATCAATATCCGACAATAATTAACTCGCGCCTCACTCCAGGATGACCTTAGTTTTTATTGATGAGGTCATGATGGAACTGCTTAGCACACTTTTTCCCTCCGCTTTTCTCGCCCTGGCGCTGGCCCATTTCGTAGCGCTGTTAAGCCCGGGTCCTGATTTCTTTTTACTGATAGGGTTTGCCGCCCGCCACCGCCTGCGCGGTAGCGCCGGGTTATGTGTAGGCATCGCCGCAGGCAATGGGCTGTACATACTGCTGGTGATTTTGGGATCCCACGCGCTGCGTCAGTTCACGCTGCTCTTTACGCTGATTGAGCTACTGGGCGCGCTTTATCTGCTGTGGCTCGGCTGGCTGCTGGTGCGTAGCCCGGCGAGGCCACTCAGGTTATCCAGCACAGCGCAACGCTACCCCTCCTGGCGCAGGCAGCTCCTGCTGGGGCTGGGGTCGGCGTTGTTAAACCCGAAAAATGCCCTTTTCTATCTGGCACTCATGACCGCCCTGCTGGGGCCAGATGTCACCCTGGTGCAGCAGTCGGTGAGCGGTATCTGGATGGTCATGGTGGTGCTGACGTGGGATCTGACCCTGGTCTCCTGTCTCGCCCTGCCTGCGGTACAAGCGCGTCTGTGCAACAACGTATGGAAAATCGAGCGTACGGCGGGCGCGATACTGCTGCTCTTCGGCGCCGGGATTATCGTCCGATTTTTGCATCTTCTTCCCGCTTCACTCTATCCTTAACCCTATGGAAAAATTAGCTGAACTCAAACGCGCCAAGCTGCTGGCGCTGTCGCTGCTGCTGATCGCCGCCGCGACCTTTATCGCCACCCTCTTTTTGCCGCAAACTTTCTGGGTGCGCGGCGTCAAAGCCATTGCTGAAGCGGCGATGGTGGGGGCGCTGGCAGACTGGTTTGCGGTCGTCGCCCTGTTTCGCCGGGTGCCCATTCCGTTTATTGCCCGCCATACGGCCATTATTCCGCGCAATAAGGACCGGATCGGCGACAATCTCGGGCAGTTCGTGCAGGAGAAGTTTCTCGATACCCAGTCGCTCATCACCCTCATTCGCCGTCACGAACCGGCCCTGTTGATTGGTAACTGGTTCAGCCAGCCGGATAACGCGCAGCGCGTGGGGCTGCATATCATGCAGGTGATGAGCGGTTTCCTGGAACTGACCGATGATGGGCGCATTCAGCGGATGCTCAAACGCGCCGTCCATAAGGCGCTCGATAAGGTCGATTTCAGCGAAACCAGCGCCGCCATGCTGGAGAGCATGACGAAGAATGGCCGCCACCAGGTGCTGCTGGATGCGGTGATTAATCGCCTGATCACCCTGTTACAGCGCGACAGCACCCGAGATTTTATCGCCGCGCAAATTGTCCACTGGCTGAAGACCGAACATCCGCGCAAAGCGATGGTTCTCCCTACCGAGTGGCTGGGAGATCAGAGCGCCGAAGTGGTATCGAACGCGGTCAATGCCATTCTGGATGACGTGAGCCACGACCGCACCCACCAGATCCGCCAGGCCTTTGACCGGGCGGTGCTGAAGCTGGTTGAAAACCTGAAAAACGACCCGGAAACCGCCGCCAAAGCCGAGAACATCAAAACCTATCTCAAGAACGACGAGGCCTTTAACCGCTACCTGGGTGAGATGTGGGGCGACCTGCGTCAGTGGCTGAAGAGCGACATGCAGAGCGAGGACTCCCGGGTTAAACAGCGCATCGCCAACGCCGGACTGTGGTTTGGTGAGACCCTGGTTGCCGATAGCAACCTGCGCAACTCGCTCAATGAGCATCTGGAACAGGCCGCGCACCGCGTGGCGCCAGAGTTCGCCACCTTCCTTACCCGCCATATCAGCGACACGGTAAAAGGCTGGGATGCCAAAGACATGTCGCACCAGATTGAGTTAAACATCGGCAAAGATCTGCAGTTTATCCGCGTCAACGGCACCCTGGTGGGCGGGACCATTGGTCTTATCCTGTTCCTTCTCTCGCAAATACCGACGTTTATCCATTAAGCGCCCTGAGGATCAGCGCGCGCATACTGCTCACCGCGGCATTGGCGGATCGGTCGCACGTATGCAGCGCCATTCCCAGCTCTCCGGCGTCGGGCAGCAGGCCGCGGTCGGTCTGTAGCGCGTCAGGCAGGCCAATACCTGTGCGAAGCGTCACGCCAAGCCCGGCGCTAACGCCCGCCCACAGCCCGCTCAGGCTGTGGCTGGTAAAGGCGATGCGCCAGGGGATCCCCGCGGCGTCGAGGGCAGCAATTGCCCTGCTGCGCAACAGGCACGGCGCGTCAAACACCACCAGCGGTAGCGGCTCGCCCCTGAGCAGAAACGCCTCCAGCTCTTCTCTGGTGCGGCACACCCACCTCAGCGGTTCACTGCGCACCACCTCGCCGCCTCGCTCCTCTTGCCAGACCAGCGCGAGATCAAGCTCGCCCAGGGCGACGCCCCGCAGCAGCGCCTGATTACGGTCTACGCGCGCGGTGATACGCAGGCCCGGGTGCTGCTGGCTGAAGCGGCCCAGCACGCCCGGCATCAGCGACTCCCCGAAATCCTCCTGCATGCCCAGCCGCACCTCTCCCTGCAGCAGCTCCCCCTTAATAGCACGCAGCGCCTCATCGTTCAGCGCCAGCATCCGGCGGGCATAGCTCAGCAAGATCTCTCCGGCCGGGGTCAACGCCAGCGTACGGCCCTGCCGCACGGTTAGCGGGCTGCCGCACTGCTGCTCCAGCTTTTTTAACTGCGCGCTGATGGCCGAGGTAGAGCGGCACAGCTTCCCTGCCGCCTCGGCGAAGCTGGTCGAGTCGGTACCTTCAACAAAACTGCGCAGCGCATCCAGATCGAGGGCTAACAGACGCTTATCCATACCATCCTCATTTTCAGGACGTTTCATCCCAAAGGTTGTGATTTTCTTTATGGTGACAGCCTGAGAAAGTGAAATCCAGACAAACGGAGGACACCATGACCCAATCCCTGAACCGCGACACCCTTGCTCAGATTGCCCCCAGGCTGGCGGAGCTTAGCCAGCAGGTACTTTTTGATGACATCTGGCAACGCCCCCAGCTTCCCACGCGCGAGCGCAGCCTGATTACCCTCGCGGCACTGGCTGCACTTGGACGAACGGCACAGCTTCCGTGGCATATCGCCTTTGCCCAACAAAATGGCGTGACGAGGGACGAAATAGCCGAAGCCTTTACCCATCTGGCCTTTTACGCCGGCTGGCCGGCCGCGGTCAGCGCGCTAAGCTGCCTGGCAGAGGAGAACACCTAATGCCATTTGTGCGCATCATGACGGGTACGAGCTACAACGAAATGCAAAAGCGGGACATCTCCGCTCTGTTGCAGCGGGCATTAAACGAGACCTTCGCCGTGCCCGCGCAGGATCGCTTCCATTTTTTTGAAAGCTTTGCGCCAGGGGATCGCTACATCGACCCTGACTATCTCAGCGCAGGGCGAACGGAGAAGGCGCTATTGTTTAATATCGTGGCGGGAAAACCGCGAAGTGAGACGCAAAAAGCCGCCTTTTATCGCCAGCTGGCCTCGGAGCTGAGCCAGCAGATGGGCATTGCAGAAGCCGACGTGATGGTCGTGATACAGTTTACGGCCGCTGAAGACTGGAGCTTCAGCGGCGGCGTACTGTATCAACCCTGAATCACGTAGCGGGTGGGGGCGAAACAGTTCAGAACCCGGTGCACCAGAAAGACCAGCGTCAGGGTCACCACCAGCGCCACGGTCACCGAGACGATGCGGTAGAGGTCGCTGAAGACCAGATCGCTATCCGGGTGCATGTTCTGACCAAACATAATGCCGATGGTGGTGGTAATGGAGAAACCGACCCCCGCCCCCACCTTCTCCATCACGTGCAGCCGGGCGCCAAACGCCAGCCCGAGGGCAATCAGCGGCATCATCAACAGCATATGGCTGCTGTGATCGTACAGCACCAGCTGCACCACCAGAATGTACAGACACCCCATTACAACGCCCACCACGCGCCAGATGGAGCTCATCACCGCGCCGCGATAGTTCATCGGAAAGAGGATCAAGATACCCGCCATCAGCGCGGAGAGAGAGTCGCTAAGGTCACTGATCTGAAACACCACAAAAATGAGGGTCGCCACGGTGCCGGAAAGCAAGGACTCATGGCGCACGCGAGCGTCGTCTTTCTCGATCAACGGTGGCGGCTTGCGTGGCTCAACGTCCGGCAGCAGGTAGTTCATCAGCGCGCTCAGGCACACCGCCATCACGCTGGCCTCGATGTTGGAAAAGAGCAGCGTATGCCAGTCCGTGGTGGGATAGCTCATAAAGTTGAGCATCACGCTCTGGCACACCACGCCCATTGAGCCAAACAGGAACAGCGGCCCCTTACTCATAAAGCGAAATCGCATCACATACAGCGCAAAGACGACCGCGGTCATGATCAGCGGCCATTGTGATAGATAGCCGATAATCAGTACCATTTCGACGCAGTTTAGCGAGGCGCTGAAGATAAATTGTTTCGCAACGTGGCGATTAAAGACCGGCACCAGCGACAGCAACATGATCGGGTAGACCACAAAAAAGACGCCATAGCTGGTGTTGTAAAAGCTCGACACGCTAAGGGCAATCACCCCCGCCAGCACGACGCGTAGCGTCTGACGAAAATCATTGGCAGTGTAAACGATGTTGCCGTGCGGGGTGAAAACCCGCGCGAGGGTATTAATAGACATAGTGCAGCAAGCTTACCAGGTGAATCTGCACGCCAGAGAAGAAGCGCGCAAACGGCCCTTCGCTGTTATAAAGCTGCACGGTAGCACGCGCGCCGGTGGGCAGATGCTTTGGCAAGGCCTCGTCCAGCGCCACGTGAATACGCATACGTTGCGCGTCGCGTACCCAGCGGTTAGAGGTCTCCGGCGCGGAAAGCTCACCGTTAACTGCCTCCTGCCCCGCCAGAATACCGGCATCGCTGCTGGTTACGTGGGCGCGGAACACCTGCCCCGGAAAGGCATCGAACACCACTGCGGCATCGGTCCCCTGGTGGGTATGACGCAGGCTTTTCTCGCGAAAATCGGCCACGATATCGGTCTGGTTGTTGACCAGCGCCAGCGCCGCCGAGCCGGACGAGGCGTAATACCCCGGACTTAGCTGCAGGTTGCTGACGGTCCCGTCGTTTTCCGCGTAGACCTTCGTCCAGCCAAGGTTAAGCTCGGCCTCTTCCAGTGCGTTACGGTACTTTTGCAGCGTCACGTTGCGGGCCTCATCGCGTTCGCCGCGCTCAATGCGCAGCTGATGGAGGGTGGCTTCAAGATTGGCAACCGACTGCTCGCTGCTCTGCCAGGTGGTGCGCACTTTATCGAGATCCGACTGCGACACATTCTGCATGCTACTCAGCCGCTGATAACGATCGAAGGTCACCTTGTCGTTACGCGCAGTGAGCTGCGCCGTTTTCAGGCTGGCCTGGGCGGCGACAATTTGTGCATCCAGCTGCTGATTAGCAAGGCGGGCCTGCTCCAGCGCAATCTGCGCCGCTTCCACTTTATTGCGGAACGGCGTTGGGTCGAGTTCAAACAGCAGATCGCCTCTCTTCACCTGACTGTTGTTGTGGACATGCACCGCCGCCACGTAGCCCGGGACGCGGGCAGAGACCGGCGTCACCACGCGCATCACGGTGGAGTCTGGCGTCAGCGGGATCCAGATATCCGCCACGATGAAATAGACAAACATCAGCAGGAAAGAGGCAATACTCACCCTTACCCAGCGGGCAAACTTTTGTTCAGGAGTCATTATTTTTCAGTCTTGTTCTCTTCTTCGCGGATTGTCCGCAAATTGCAGGCGATTTGGTTCAGTGTGGCGCTGAAAATGTCGAGATTTTCTGGCGCAATGTTCTGTGACACGCGCGCCTGAAAGGTTTCGATCACCTGGCTGAGCGTGACCAGAACCGCTTTCCCCTCGGGTGTCAGCGTCAGTAGCCGGATGCGCTTGTCATAAGGCGATGTGACGCGCAGCAGATAACCCTGCTTCTCCAGCTGTGTGAGGGTGCGCATGAGCGGCGGCAGTTCAATGCCCTGTACCTCCGCCAGTTCGCTTACCGAGACGTTATCCCCCAGCTCTTTTAGCTGCATCATTACCGTCCAGCTTGACTGGGTTAACCCGGTCTCGAGAATGGCATCGTCAATCACTGCGCGCCATTGACGCACAATCATGGCCATGCGCATGCCCATAGGCCGACGGCAGAACAGATCTTCTTCACTCATGGGGGGAACCTCGCTTCACACCGCGCCACGATAATGGTTATCAGGGTAAGTATCAAGAAACGAGGTTGATAAGCGCAGGAATTGCGAACCAGTGATAGCGATTCAGGGAGTTACGGCGTCATAAGCCGTTGCCGGTGGCGTGCAATCTGTGCCGCAATAAAGTCGTAGGTTTGTGCGGCCTCATCGGGGGAGGCAAAAATGCGCTCAGGTATCACTACGCATTGATTACTTCTCAAATGGATGAAAATAAAGCCCCCTTTTCTATAGCTCTCCTTGATATTTTCCCAGTAGGTTTTGCCGCTCGCCACCCGGGTAATGTGTTCGATGAAATAGCGGTTTAGCTTAACCTTATGCTGGGTTTCGTCATCTTCCTGCTCCTGCGGCTCACGGCTGGCCATGATTTTATTAATGAGCAGTTCATAAATTTTCAGTAACAGGCCCCCGGTGCAGAAAAGGCCGAGAAGCACCATGCTGCTGTGTCTCATCCTTTCCATAAATGCTGTGTCTGGTGAGCGAGTTATACTGAGCGTGATAAGCAGAAGAAGCGTCAATAGCGCGGCGGCAGCCAGCAGCAGTATGGCCGCCCGCTTAATAAGAAAAACGCGGTCATAGGGCAAAATCAGTTCGTCTTTATGCGCGTTAATGAGCTGACTGGCGCGGGTCCGTTCTAAAACGGACAGCGAAAAAGAAAATGCCATTCTGCTTTTAATCATCTCTCCCCCTCTGCGTAATAACGATTTCCTACTGGCCTTAACTGCGCAAAGCCGGGGAGGATGATAGCACGCTGAAATGCAGGGGCGCGGGATAAACAGACGGGCATCTATCCTGCCCCTGGCGGGGGAAGCCCTTATCCCAAAATTGATTTCGGCTCCATATAGGCGCGTATTCCCCAGGTTCCCATCTCACGCCCTACGCCGGAGTGTTTAAACCCGCCGAAGGGGGCTTTGGGTTCATGGGTAAGGGTATTGACCAGCACCCGCCCCGCCTCTATTTGCTGCGCCACCGACCCGGCGCGCGCGCCGCCCAGCACCATCGCACTCAGGCCATAGTGCGTATCGTTGGCTATGGCGATCGCTTCAGCCTCATCGCGATAAGGAATAATGCAGAGCACCGGCCCGAAGATCTCCTCCTGGGCAATCGTCATCTGGTTATGAACGTCGCTAAACAGCGTCGGACGCACAAACCAGCCCTCTTCTGTTCCTTCCGGGCGTCCTTCACCGCCCACCAGCACCCTTGCCCCCTCGTCAATGCCCTTGCGGATATACCCCTGCACCCGCAGCCACTGCTTTTCGCTCACCATCGGGCCGATTTCGGTATCGGGATGGCGCGGATCGCCAGATTTTACCGCTGCGACCGCCTGCGCCAGCGCGCTTTCGATCTCCGCTTTACGCGACGCGGGCACCAGGATACGCGTACCCGCCACGCAGGCCTGCCCGCTGTTCATAAACCCGGCCTGCACCGCCAGGGGGATCGCCTGCGCCAGATCCGCATCCTCCAGAATCAACGTTGGCGATTTGCCTCCCAGCTCCAGCGTCACCCGTTTAAAGCTGTCGGCCGCATTACGCAGGATCGCTTTGCCGGTCTGCGTCGATCCGGTAAAGGAGATTTTTGCCACGTCCGGGTGGCGGCTTATCGTGTCACCTACCGTGTCGCCGCGTCCGGTGACGATATTAAATACCCCCGGCGGCAGGCCGGCCTCGTGCAGGGCTTCGGTGACAATCTGCGTTTGCCAGGCGCTCATCTCGCTCGGCTTGATCACCGCCGTACAGCCGGCGGCCAGCGCCGCCGCCAGCTTGCCGCAGATAAATCCGGCGTCGCTGTTCCAGGGGGTGATCAGTCCTGCCACGCCAAGCGGCATCAGCTGTACGGTGGCCGCCCCGGCGCGGGTGGTAAAATCAATCGCCTCCAGCGCCTCGATGGCCTGGGCGATGACCTCCGCCGGGTAGCGCGCCATCCAGGCCGAGCGGGCGGCAGGGGCACCATACTCCTCGATCACCGCCTCCAGCAGCGCGTCATGTCGGGCCGTCACGGCGGCGTACATCCGCTGCAGAGCCGCAATCCGCGTCGCTTTAGGGGTGTTTGCCCACGCCGGAAACGCCGCTTTTGCCGCCGCAATGGCGCGTTCGGCATCCTGACTGTCCGCAAGCCGTACCTGCCCGAACACCCGGGCGGTGGCCGGGTTCCAGAGATCAAACCGTTCGCTGCCGTGCGGGGTCACAAACTCGCCGTTAATGTAGATCTGTTCGATGTTGCGCATAAAAACCTCCTCAGACGGTGTAAAGCCAGTCTGGCACGACTACGTCGTTTCGATAATCCACGCTATGCTGCAAAGGTTATTTCGATTTTCAGGATAATGTATGCATCGTTCAGGACTGACAGAGCTGGAAGTGGTGATGGCGGTTGTCCGTCGCGGCAGTTTTCGCGCGGCGGCACAGGAGCTGGGGATGTCCGCCACGGCGGTAAGCAATGCAGTGGCCGGGCTGGAGAGCCGCCTGCAGACCCGCCTCTTCAACCGCACGACCCGCAGCGTGGCGCTTACCGACGCCGGGCAGCGCTATGTGGCGCGCATTGGCCCGGCGTTACAGGAAATTCGCCAGGCCAGCGAGGAGATCCATAGCGATACCGGTGAACCCGCCGGTACGTTGCGCCTGAACGTGCCGAACAACGTGGGCGCGTTGTTTCTTGATGCCCTGCTGATTGACTATATGCAACGCTACCCGAAAATGCGGGTCGAAACGGTAAGTGAAGCGCGAATGATCGACATCGTGGCCGAGGGTTACGATGCCGGCATCCGCCTGGCGGAGTCGGTTCCCCAGGACATGATCGCTATCCCCCTTACCGCCGATATTCGCCAGGTAGTGACCGCCACGCCGGACTATTTCGCCCGCCACGGTACCCCAACGGTGCCGGACGATCTGTTGCGGCATCAGGGGATTGGTATGCGCATGGCCCACGGCGGGATCTATCGCTGGGAGTTGGCGCGACGCGGAGAACAGCTCGCCCTCGCAGTGCCGGCACGCTTCGCCACCTCGGATCTGTTTGCCTCGATCCGGGCGGTAAAAGCAGGGCTGGGGGTGGGATTTTTACCGGAACTCTATATTCAGCAAGAGCTGAACCGCCGTGAGCTGATCACCGCGCTAAACGACTGGACGCAGCCTTTCGCCGGGCTGCGTCTCTACTATCCCGGTCATCGCCATATCCCGCCGGGATTGCGGGCGCTGGTGGCGATGATCCGCGAATGCGGGGTTACAGGTTAGCCTTTTTCAGACCATAGGCCTCATCCAGCGCGCCGGGCACCATGCGGGAGGTGATGCCTAAGCGGTTCCAGGCATTGATGGCCACGATGGCGAAATTCAGTTCGGAAATCTCCACGTCTGAGAAGTGCTCCGCCACGCTGCGGTACAGCGCGTCGCTCACCCCGTGGGCGCTGATTTGGGTCAGCGCTTCGGTAAAGGCCAGCGCCGCTTTTTCGCGGGCGTTGAACAGCGGAGACTCACGCCAGGCGGCAAGGTGATAAAGGCGCAGCTCGCGCTCACCGGCGATTTTCGCCTCCTTCGAGTGCATATCCAGACAGAACGTACAGCCGTTCAGCTGTGAAACACGAATATCAATCAGATGCTTCAGGGCCGGGTCGAGCGAGGTTTTGGCCACCGCCATGCTCAGATCGGACAGGGCTTTACTGAGGGCAGGTGTGGCTGTGTGATGATTAACGCGAGTGCTCATTTTCTTTCCTCTTTTTGGGGCGGCATAGTCATTGCGATGAGGCAAATGTACGCCGTTTATGACATAGTCAAAAGATACAAAAACCGTTAAAAGAGGTAGGACATGAAGCCGGGATATCAGCAGATTTATACCCGCTACCGGGACAATATTACGCGCGGTATCCTGAAACCTGGCGATAAAGTTCCGGCTATCCGCGTACTGGCGGCAGAGCTGAAGGTGGCGCGTAAAACCGTTGAAACCGCCTACGCCATTTTAAGCGGCGAAGGGTATCTGGTGAGCCAGGGGGCACGCGGTACGCGGGTGAATCCGGATCTGATCCTGCCCGCCAGCCCGTCCCCGTCGTCAGAGGCCGTAACCGGCACGCTGCCCGCCTCGCTTATTGCCCAGCGCGAACGGGCCGGTTTTTTACGCCCCGGCATCCCGTCGCTGGACAGTTTTCCCTATAAAAAGTGGTTGCTGCTGGCAGGACAAGCGACCCGCGCCATGCGCCAGGAAGAGATGCTGAATCCGCCGGTGATGGGCTGGTATCCACTGCGCCAGGCGATTGCCAGCTATCTGAATATCTCCCGGGGACTCTCCTGCAGTGCCGAACAGGTGCTGATCACCAGCGGCTACAGCGGCAGCCTGCGTCTGATCCTCGACACGCTTGCCAGCCGTAGCGATAAGGTGCTGTTTGAGGATCCGGGCTATTTTATGGGCCAACAACTGCTAAAGCGTATTGTGCCAAACCTGCATACCGTGCCGGTGGATCGCGCGGGTATAGATACCGATTATCTGCTGCGCCATCATGCGGATGCCCGCTTTGCTATCGTCACCCCCTCGCATCAGAGCCCGCTGGCGGTCACGCTGTCGCTGCCGCGCAAGCAGCAGTTACTCGACTGGGCGACCCGAAACGATGCCTGGATCATCGAAGATGACTACGACGGCGAGTTTCACTATACCCGCAAGGTGCTGCCCTCACTGAAGAGCCTTGATCGACACGATCGGGTGATCTTTATGGGCACGTTCAGCAAAACGGTGATGCCTTCGCTGCGTCTCGGTTACGTGGTGATGCCCACCAGTACGGTACCCGCCTTTACCGACTGCGCGGATATTGTCGCCAGCGGTCAGCCGGTGCTGACGCAGAAGATCCTCACCGCGTTTATTAGTGATGGCCATTTCTTTCGCCATCTGAAAAAGATGCGCGCCCTGTATCAACAGCGGCGCGACTGGATGATCGCAGCGTTGCAGGAGGTGTATGGCGATCGCTTTTTCACCGAGCAAAATGACGGCGGGATGCACATCGTGGCGTTCCTCACCGCAGGCAATAACGACCGCGAGATCGCCCGCTGCTGGCAAGAGCAGCAGCTGCAGGTGAATGCGTTGTCGGAGTGGTATCGCGGCTCGGGCAAGCGCTACGGACTGGTTATGGGCTATAACAACGTGCGCTCCTGGGACGAGGCGGTGGCGTTAATTTCGCGGCCCAGGGCGCAAACACTCGAACTTTTAAAATAGCAACCCCCTGATTTCGCACTATTTTAAGGGGATATCAGGCCTGTACATCACGGCGAAGGACTTTATAATCAGCGCGCAAAATAAACATTATCAAGGATTAAAAATGAAACAACTTCTGGGATTTGACTACCTGCTCACACCGCGCGTACTGGTCTTCTTCTACTGGATCGTCATGCTGTTCATCCTGATCGGCGGGCTCTACTCCATGTTCACCGGCAGCCTGATTGCCGGCTTTTTCGGCATGCTGTTTAGCCTGATCGGCTGCCGCGTCACGTTTGAACTGATTATGGTCGCGTTCAAAAATAACGAATACCTGCGCCGCATTGCTGAAAATACCGGTAAACCTACCGCCGAGTAATGCTGTGACCTGCCGGATGAGATGTCACTTCATCCGGCCATCCTGCCCATAACGTCCCAAATCCGCCCGCGACAGACCAATATCCCGCAGATGTTCATCACTCAGCCGGTTCAGAATGCGCCGCGTCTGGTTAATGCGATACCAGCGGACGAGCAACTTTCCCATCCAGATGAACAGGTAGAACGGTCTTTTTGCCCGGTTTTCATAGAATTCCATATTGCGCTCCTCAGGTTGTCAGAGCCGTTATCATCACGGATTTCACACCCGGCAATACAGATTCAAAAATAACTTTTGTTTAACATACAGATCCGTTAAAACAGGATCTGAATGGCAATTTTTGCCCCGATCTGTACTGCTATTGAATTCTGTATGGTGATAACAAAGGATACAGCTATGACGCGCTATCAACACCTGGCCAACCTGCTGGCAGAACGCATTGAACAAGGGCTGTATCGCAGCGGCGAGCGCCTGCCCTCGGTGCGTGCCCTGAGCCAGGAGCATGGCGTCAGTATTAGCACCGTGCAGCAGGCCTACCAGATCCTCGAAAATCTGCAGTTGATTACCCCCCAGCCGCGCTCAGGCTATTTTGTTGCCCACCGTAAAGCGCAGCCCCCGGTTCCGGCCATGTCTCGTCCGGTGCAGCGCCCGGTAGAGGTGACCCACTGGGATGAGATACTGACCCTGATGGAGGGGCGCACCAAAACAGGTATCACGGCGTTTGGCGGCGGGCAGCCGGATCTGAGCCAGCCAACCCTCAAACCTCTGTGGAAAGAGCTCAGCCGGGTCGTTCAGCACAACGTCAACGAGATCCTCAGTTACGACGAGCTACCGGGGCGTCGGGAACTGCGCGAGCAGATCGCACGGCTCATGCTGGATGCCGGATCGGTCGTGACCGCCGACGATCTGATCATCACCAGCGGATGCCATAGCGCGCTCTCCCTGGCGCTGCTGACGATCTGCAAGCCTGGCGATATCGTGGCCCTTGAATCTCCCTCGTTCTACGGCACGATGCAGATGCTGCGGGGACTCGGTATCAAAGCCATCGAGATCCCCACCGATCCCGAGACCGGGATCAGCGTTGAAGCGCTGGAGCTGGCCCTGGAACAGTGGCCGATCAAAGGGGTGATTGTGGTGCCCAACTGCAACAATCCGCTCGGTTTTATCATGCCGGAGGCCCGTAAACGCCAGCTGCTGGCGCTGGCCCAGCGCCACGATATTGTTATTTTTGAAGATGATATCTACGGCGAGCTGGCATACGAGTACCCGCGCCCCAGCTCGATTCACTCTCTTGACATTGATGGCCGGGTGCTGCTGTGCAACTCCTTTACCAAAACCGTGGCGCCTGGCTTGCGCGTGGGCTGGATTGCCCCCGGTCGCTATTACGATCGGGTGATGCACATGAAATATGCCGCGAGCGGCACCAATGTCCCCTCAAGCCAGCTGGCGCTGGCCGCCTTTATCCGCGAGGGGTACTACCATCGCCACGTGCGCCGGATGCGCCAGATTTATCAACAAAACATCGAGACCTACACCTGCTGGGTGCGGCAATTTTTCCCGTGCGGGATCTGCGTCACCCGGCCAAAGGGGAGCTATATGCTGTGGGTAGAGCTGCCAGAACACGTGGATATGGTCTGCGTCGCCCGCGAGCTTAGCCGGTTTAATATTCAGATTGCGGCAGGGTCCCTCTTTTCGGCGTCGGGTAAGTACCGTAACTGCCTGCGCATCAATTGCGCCCTGCCGCCGAACGAGAAGCATCGCATGGCGGTCGAGCAGATGGGTGAGGCGGTGAATATGGCGATGGAGGAGTAAGCCCCATCCCTGGGGCTCAGATCGGTGCGTCAGGCGGTTAAAACTTCCAGGAGACGCTACCCACAATGCTTCGCTCGGCGCCAAAGTAGCAATAAGAGAGCGAGTTACAGGCCGCCACGTAGTCTTCATCCGTCAGGTTATTGACGTTTAGCTGCGCGCTAAAGCCTTTTAACCCCAGCTTCGAGAAGTCGTAACCCACCGCCATATCCACCAGCGTATACGAGGGTAAGGTATGGGTGTTCAGACGGTCGCTGGTGACGCCATTCACATAACGCACGCCAGAGCCGAGGGTCAGGCCATCCAGCGGGCCGCTTTTCACGTCATAGCTCAGCCAGGTGCTGGCCATATTGCGTGGAGCGTAGACCGCGCGTTTGCCCTCCTCTTCCGGGCTGCTCTTCTTGTAGCGAATATCGGTGTAGGTATAAGCCGCCTGCAGGCGCAGGTTGTCGGTGATCTGCCCTACCGCTTCCAGTTCCACCCCTTCAGATTCGATCTCGCCGATGGAGCGGTACGGATCGGTTGGCTCCTCTTTGGTGGCGATATTTTTCTGATTGATGCGGAATACCGAGGCGCTGAACTGGCTGTTCATCCCCTCCGGCTCCACCTTCACACCCGCTTCCCACTGCTTGCCCTTCATCGGATCCAGCACGTTGCCGTTCTCGTCGGCAAAGCTGGTCGGGGTGAAGGCGGTGGAATAGCTAATGTACGGCGCAACACCGTTATCAAACAGGTACAGCAACGCCGCGCGGCTGCTGAAGTTGTTCTTATCCAGGTTGCTGCGGGTGTTGTTCAGCTTATCGATATTCGACACGCTCACCTGGTCGTAACGGCCCCCCAGTGTCAGGCGCCAGCGATCGAGGGCAATCTGATCCTGCAGGTAGTAGCCAGTCTGACGCAGCTTATGCTTCTCCTGGCTATACATGGAGATGTCAATCGGGCCCGCGCCATACACCGGATTAAAGGCGTCGATCGGCGGGAAGCTGCCATAGTAGCCGGTGGTATTGTTGCTGCGATCCTGATAGTCGAGACCAATCAATACGCGGTGGTTCAGCGCCCAGGTATCGAAGCTGCCGTCAACCTGGTTATCCAGGGTGATGGCGTTCATCTTCTCGTCGGAGCCGGAGTAGCCGCGGTTCAGCTCGGTATCGTTCAGCCAGCCTGAGGCATAGACCTGATTCAGCTTCACTTTGGTGTGCAGATAACGCAGCTTCTGGCGCACTGTCCAGCCGTTATCAAACAGATGCTCAACGTTGTAGCCCACCATGTTCTCGCGGCGGTCGTACTTGTCGTAGTCGTCTTCACCCTCGAAGAAGGTGTTTGAGATGCGCTGGCCGGCGTGCGGCACCACGGTTCCGTCATAAGGCAGGCCGGAGTGGCTGCCCCCTTCCGGGTCGCGGTGGAGATAGGCCATCAGATCCAGACGGGTGTTATCGGTGATCCGCCAGGTCACGGACGGCATCAGCGCGTAACGCTCCTCTTTCAGCGGATCGAACTGGGAGTCGGCGTAGCGGGTCATACCGCTCAGGCGCGCCGCCACGCGGTCGTTGTCGTCCAGGGGACCGGTGACGTCGAACATCGCCCCACGCTGGTTATTGTTCCCGGCGAAGAGTTTCACCTCCCCACCCGTATCGAAGGAGGGTTTGCGTGAAGTGAGGGCGACAATCCCGCCCGGCGATGAACGACCATACAGCACCGATGCCGGGCCGCGCACCACTTCGATATTTTCAAGGAACCAGGGGTCGACCACCAGCGAGCTGTGGGAGTTGGTATCGCCCATCATCTTCAGCCCGTCGAGATAGACGTTATCCAGACTGCCGTCGGAGAAACCACGCAGCACGATGTAGTCGAAGCGGTTAGAGGCGCCAATCTGGTTGCTGTACACCCCCGGCGTATAGCTCACCGCCTGACGGACGCTGGTGGCTCCCTGCTCTTCAAACTGTTCGCGGGTGACAATGGATACCGCCTGCGGGGTTTCGATATCCGGGGTCTCCAGTTTGGTAGCGCCGCTCTGCATTTGCGAGGTGACCACCACGGTATCGTTTTTCGGCGTCTCCTGAGCAAGTAAAGGGAAAGCAACGCTGCCGGTAACGCATCCCACCAGCAGGGCTAAGCGCGATTTAGCGAACATGAAAATCTCCAAAGGCATTTCTAATTGTTAATAAGAATTATTACCTTTTTCATCTCGCAAACAGCTATGCGCGCTGCCAGGTTATGTATGCGCAATGACAAAACGCACCTAAAGCGTTTGCGATTGGGAGAAAAGCGGATTAACAGCCGCTGCGCACACTGCCGGGGCAGATGCCGTAACGACGGCGGAAAGCGGTGGCGAAATTGGTGGCGTGCTGATAGCCGGACATCCACGCCGCCTGCTGCACGCTATGCCCTTCCAGCAGATAGCGACGCGCCAGCGCCAGGCGGCAGTCGCGCAGGTAGTCGAACACCGTGCAGCCATAGGTCTGGCGGAATTTGCTACGCAGGCTGCTGGGGCTCATTGCCGCCTGGTTAGCCAGGGCTGCGAGGGTATATTCCTGTTCGGGCGCCTGTTCAATGCGTCGGCGGACTTGCTCCAGTCGGGCCTGCTCCCCGTGCGTTGGGGCCTGGCCCACCCTTCCCTGCTGTTCCCGCAGGTGCAGGCCATGGCCCAGCAGTTGATACATCACCCCCTCCAGCAGCAGATGACGAGACAGGGAACTGCGTTCACGCTGCTGAGCATGCTGGATACCGGTCAGGACGAACTCGGGCACCTGCCAGACGAAGGCCGGTACGCTCAGGCGCGCCCACTGTTCCAGCAGCGAAGCCAGCAGGCTTTCGCGCAGGGCTTCATGGGGATAGACACCAAAAGAGAGCGTTTTGAGCGTAATATCAGCGTCGTGGCGGGCCGTCATCACCTGCTGTTCACTGAGCGTGGCGCTAAAGGCCATGCCGGGGCTCAGGCTAAAAATCTCATCGTTGAGACGCAGGGTCACGCACCCTTCCAGCACCACCAGGACATACAGCGGGCTGCTGTGGCGGGAGGTGGTTTCATAAGGTTGCAGTACGCGCACATCAGAGTGGGTAAGAGAGATACCGGACGGCAAGACCATCTCTTCCACGTTTCCATGCAGGACAGGGCTGGCGCTGGCGCTGACGTCGGTCAGAAGGGGGAAGTGGTAGTCAATGCCATAGCGCTCGCCAAAGACGTTAAAGTCGGCAACGGAAAATGTTTTTCCCCCTATCGGGCCTGGGCTCTTGAGCGTTGTTTTCGACATACCTGCGCCTGAAGGAAGATAATAAAGTAAAACAGTATCACTCCTTCAACGTAACGGCAATGCAGGCCGTTTTTAACAGCTTATAAAATATATTAAGCCCCGGGATTAAACCGGGGCTAAAATATCACACTGGCGTGCGAGGTATTAATTAAGCTTCTTGCCAGCCGGCAAAGACCGCTTTATGATCCTGGGTCAGGACGACTTTATTATCATCCACTTTTGCTACCCACTCCAGCGGAATGTAATGGTGTTTGCCACCGGATTCCGGGTCACTTTTTGCCAGTTTAATACGCTCGCCGTCGAGATGGTCCACTACGCCTACGTGGGTACCACAGCTGGCGACAACCTGTGCATGATCCTTGATTTCGCTCTTATTTACCATTCTGAATTCTCCTCATCATGTTTATGCGGGTTGTGTCACGCTAATAACTGTAGACCATAAAAACGGTATTAACAGCGCCATTAGCATCTCGAAACAATATTCCGCCTCAGCAAGATAAGAATTCCCTGATAAATATTTTAGGCAGGTGATTATGTCGCATAATTAATTACTCGCACACGACATGGAGACATATATGGTAATTGAGCAAAATCGTACCGAAATATCCCTGGCGCTTGGCGAAGCGGTAATCGATGTCGTACAAAAAAACCAGGAGATCTCCCGGGCTAACCTGGCGCGAGCCATGCGGAGAAAAGCGGAGCAGGAGAACGATGACGATCGTCTCCTGAGTTACTGGAAGGCGTGTCATATCCTTGTGTAACCTGAGCGGCGGCGCAGCCTGCGCCGCCGGTGTCAAACGCCCGGTGGGGTTACTCGTCGAAGTACCAGTAACCCTGGTTAATCAACCCGGTCAGCTCGGCGATAAAGGCCGGGTTATGCAGTGCCTCTCCCAGCTCTTTTTTGCCGAACCCGGTATAGCGGCACAGGACATCAGCGGCTTTAGCATCGACGGTGTCCAGCTGTTCACTGTTAATAAAGAAACGGTCGGCGATATTCAGTACGCGCAGCCCGCTGAGACGGGTAAGGGTCTCGCCCCCCTGCAGCGCATCCAGCACCTCTTCCGGGGTGTAAGGCGGCTCTGCGGCGGCAATGTCCAGCTCATGGCGCGGCGTAGAGATAAAGCTGCCAAACCACTGGGTAAAATCATCCGGCCGGCTAATCATCTCGATCATCATCTGGCGCAGGCGTTCCAGCTCATAGGCTTCAACCCGGCCCGGGTGCTCGCGGCAGGTCAGATCCGGATCGCTGTAGTGTTCCCCGCCCAGATCGTTCTCCAGGGCGTAATCGGCAAAGCTGCTGATCAGATCCCGACCATTCGGCCCCCGGAAGCCTACCGAGTAGTTCAGCGCCGTTTCGTGGGTAAAGCCGTCGTGCGGGAAGCCCGGCGGAATATAGAGGATATCGCCCGGGGCCAGATCTTCATCAATGATCGGCTCGAAGGGATCCACATGCAGCAGCGCCGGATGCGGACAGAACTGGCGCATCGGCAGTTTGTCGCCCACGCGCCAGCGGCGGCTGCCCATCCCCTGGATGATAAACACATCGTACTGATCGATATGCGGGCCCACGCCGCCGCCCGGCACCGAGAAGGAGATCATCAGGTCGTCCAGACGCCAGTCCGGCAACACGCGAAACGGTTGCACCAGCTCGGCGGCAGGCAGATGCCAGTGGTTAACCGCCTGCGCCAGCAGCGACCAGCCGGTTTCGCCTAAGCCATCAAAGTGTTCAAAGGGGCCATTACTGGCAGACCATTTTCCCTCTTTATGGCTCACCAGACGGCTGTCTACCTCCGGCTCCATGGCCAGCCCGGCCAGTTCATCCGGGGTAATCGGGTCGATAAAGTGGGGGAAAGCGTTCTTCAGAACGACGGGATGTTTCTGCCAGTATTTTCCTAAAAATTCCGGCCAGTTCAGGTTGAGTTGGTAAGCCATGCGTCGCACCAGTGATAGACAAACGGGCCTGATTATAGGAAGAGGTGGCGGCTGGCTGCCTTGTCGTGGGTCAATGACGCACGAAACTCTGTGTCAGCCTTTTACATGACACATCCTGACAGCTTCACGCTTTATGGTTATCGCCCCCGTTTACCACGGCTTATATCGTTTAAAGATGCTTACGTTGTCAGGAGGTCTGAGATGAGTGATGTCACTGAAGTCGCCGTAACAGGTAGTGTGAAAACCACCATGCCAGTGTATGCCCGTCTGGGCACCCCCTCCGTCTATGCGCCGGTGGCCCTGGACCTCCCCGCTGGCAGCCGTATCGACGTGTGCGCTGCGGTCGTGGGTGATGCGGTTGAAGGGAACCCCCACTGGTACCGTATCGACGAGAATATCTTTGTCTGGACGGGCGCCTGTACGCGGCTCGATCCCTGTCCGGATTTCCCGGAAAGCACGAAAGTGAAGTGGATGGCGGTGGTGTTTGAGGTGCGCTAGCACGCTTAAAGGAGAACGCATGATGGGCGACAGACCTCCTGGTTTAGACCTAAAGCCAAATTAAAGGTCGCCCCACCCCCTTATAATTTAGGGGTTGCAAAACACATGTAAATTTTATTTCTAATAAAATGATCCCCAATGCCTATAAATATTAGTAGTTATTTATCGCAGCAATCATAATTAGAATTAAGAATTATCTTTTCATCTGTATAATTTTAATCTGTGATTTAGTGCAGATGGCGCAGCGATTTCCATGATCAGAATAACAAGGACGGTTAAGCATAGCGCCTCTGGGCAAAATTATATCAACCTCTACCCCGCGTTAATTTCTCTGGTCGAACAGCATCTCCCGTCTGGCTACAAAAATCTTTTTGCACGTCCGCATCAGGCCTCAGATGGGGCAATTGAATGGTACAGCGATATTAATGGTCAACCTGTATCACTCACCGCCCTTCCCGTAGCAGAAAAAGAGAAAGCGCAGGCATTGCTGCAGCAAAAACTGGTGGTGATAGAGCAGCTTTATCACCGGCTTGCGGCGGCTAACGCGGCGCCTGCCGAGGTTATGCAGGTCCTCTCTCTTGCCGCTCGTCAGCCCGATGAACGCGGCGTCTGGGTGATTGATGGTCAGCCGGTGATTACGGCCTGGAGCGAAAGTCCCACCGCTCCCGTTATGCCAGCGGCTCCGGTGGTCAACAAGGGTCGCCGCGGGCTGTGGTTACTGCTGTTAGTGTTATTGCTGTTAGCGCTGTTGGCGTTATTTTTACTGCGCGGTTGCGTGCCTGCGGCTAAACCGCCCGCTCCTGCTGCACCCGCTCCGCTGCCGGTAAAACAGATCTGCCCGGCAGAGAGGACCAAGCAGCAAGCCCCTGAAATGGTGCTAATTTTTGATGCTTCAGGCTCAATGGCTATCAGTATGGATGCCACACCGGATGAACTACGCCGCCTGATGCAGGACAAGCCGGTGAAGAATATTGAGCGTGAGCCACGCCGTATTAGCCTTGCACACCGCTCGGCAAAACAGGTGATCGATGAAGTGCCCAAAGATATGGATATTAGCCTGGTCTCGGCAGCAACCTGCCAGCAAGTATTCGTTTCTCCGGCCTTACCTTTTGCCCAGCGTAATGTATTGAAACAAGCTATTGATAAGATTCAGCCGGTGGGCAAAACCGCACTGGCCGAAGCGCTGGAAAAGGCCGGCAAGTTGGTTGATGGCGTAGATCGCGATGCCATTATTGTGCTGATAACCGATGGGGAAGAGACCTGCGGCGGCGATCCCTGTGAGGTCGCGCGTCAGCTCAAGCTGAAGAAGCCCCGTTTGCAGGTAAACGTGGTCGATATTATGAATACCGGTGCCGGAAACTGTATTGCCAGCAATACTGGCGGTGCTGTTTATGCCGTCAATAATACCCACGAATTTAATGAAATGATGAGCCAGGCAATAAAAGAATATATCCCGGAGGGCTGCGATTAATTCATCAAAAACATTAATGAATGCCAGCAGCGTTTCGGCGAGAAACCAAAAATGTTTTTCGCGCATTTGACCGTAACCGCCGCCAAAAATTTAATTTATGGCTAAACGTTTTCTGTCACCTGCCGATAATTTTTCTGCTCAATTTATACCTTCAAATGTGATTACGGTCGCTGACGATTTGTTATCGCCGAGAATGCCGTACGTACCAATAAAAGCAGAGTTAACCCGAATAATTACCAGCAAGGGTATGCCAACGTGAAAGAGATGTTCCTGTGCAGTGACAGGCTCGATAAATACCAGTCAATGGGTGAGAACGGTCAGGCAGTACATATTTCTGCGCTGCAACTGCGCGAGACGCTGCGCCTGAGAAAACAGAGCGCCGTTGCCGATACGCTGGCAATTCCGCAGGTTAACGAGCACGGCGATCGTATCGACTGGTACGCCCCTGCCGCCGGAGATGTGATCCCCTGGTCTGCCGCCACCGAGAGCGAGCGTCAGGCTGCCCTCGGCCAACTGGAGCAGAGCCACGCTGTCTTACGCCAGCTCAGCGCTGAATACAGCCAGCATGCCAATCCGGAACAACGCCTGTTCGGCCAATTGCTTGAAAAAGCAATGCAGTTTCCCGACCAGAATCAGGTCTGGCTGGTGGGCGGCAAACCTGTCATCAGCTTTTGGGGTTTCGTTAATGCCCGTCATCAGTCACGTATCGACCCGCTCGACTGCCTGCGCCCACCGGTTCCATTACCCCCTACCACTACCGCCCCGGTTGCGGCGTCGGCGCCTCTGGTAACGGAGCCGGTTACCGAGCGTCGCGTAACGCGTCGGGGGTGGTGGTGGACGTTACCTGCGTGGCTACGCTGGTTGCTTCCTTTGCTGCTTCTGGCGTTGCTGATCCTGTTGCTGCTGCGTAGCTGTGTTCCGGGCGTGCATATCCCTGGTTTTTCCGCCACGCTGCCTGGCCTGCCGGATGCCCATCTGAACACGCCAACCGTCAAGACCGGCCTGCACGGAACCACCAGCTCGCAGGGGGGCGGCCTGAGCCTGAACGGCAATGGCACGGGTCTGCCAGATGCTTCACTCCCGGCGATGAAGACGCCAACTCACGGCGAGGCGCCGGTTAACGGTGAAACACCGACGGCACCGGCTCTGCCCGATGGCGCCCCCACAGAAAACGCGCCGCCCGTAAATCCCGCCGCACCTGATAATGCAGGTGAGCCATCCACGCCACCTACCCCGGACGCCGCTGCGGGCGTTACCCCGCCGGAGGTTCCCTCAGGAGATGGCCAGCCGGGTGTCAATGCGCCGCTGACCATTCCAACCGGGGCACTGGCACAGGGGAGTACCGACTTCTTAAACGGCCGCTGGCACGCCGGTGCTGGCATTCAGGACCAGCGCACCGGTAAGCCGCTGAGCCTGAATTACCAGATCAAAGATGGTCAGGGCGAAGTACAGATGGTGCGCGGCGATGGGGTGACCTGTCGCGGTGCAGTCAACGCGGCCATCCAGTCCGGCAATCTGGCCATCAACAACCAGGGTGAAGCGCAGTGCTCCGATGGATCGGTATATCAAATGCCCGAAGTCCAGTGTGCGCCTGGTGCGCAGAACATTGCGGATTGTAAGGGCCGTTACGACGCCAACACCCTTTTCCCTATTTCGATGAAGCAGGAGGCAAGTAAGTAAATGCTCGCTGAACTTACTGATTTTAAAAAACAGGTCAAACTTATTCGTGACAGCGGCATCCAGTTCCTGGACTTCGCTTTTACGCTGCCTGCCCGTAAAGAGTACGGTGAATTTCTGCGCCAGAATGGCGATGGCGCCATTTTGCGCCTGGTCTATAACGAACGTGAAGATAAGCTTCAAATCCCGGCGGCAGATAACGCCGCGCCGCGTTTTGCCGAATCGGATTACTCCCTGACGACAGAAGAGTCGCTGCGGCTCTACCAGGGGTTATGGCTACCGCTGCCCTTCTTCCGCTTCAATCCGCCACGTGCCTTTGCACACGGACCAACCAACTGGGCGCGGGTCCAGTTCCACGAGCTGGCAGAGCCCGACGAGAAGGGCAACACCTGGCGCGCCATCCTGATCTTCGATACTAAAATTTTCCCGGATCGTGAGAACACCCAGTACCTGGCACCGAGCGAAGATGATGTGCGCACCGGGGCCGGTTTTGCCCTGGCACTGCATCCCCATGAGATGGGCGATTTCCTGACGCTCCCCTGGATAGATGAGTGGCTGCGTGAGGTGTTCAGTACCCAGGCGCGCGATGTGCTGCGCCAGCACGCGGAAGACATTGATGAAAAACTGCTGCAGAAAGAGCATCAGGCGCACTATCTCAATCTGCTGAATATCCTGAGTGCCACTGTCGCTATCCCGGAAGTGCAGGTCAACGACGTGAAGATCCGCGACTCGGCCATTCCGGTGGATTTGGTGCTGGACATCGGCAACTCCCGCAGCTGCGGCATCCTGATAGAAGAACATCGGGATGACAATAAAGGGCTATCTCAGCTCTATCAGCTGCAACTTCGTGACCTGAGCCATCCGCAAAATGTCTATAACGAACCCTTCGACAGCCGTCTGGAGTTCGCCCAGGCCGAGTTCGGTAAGCAGGACTTCTCGCTAAAAAGCGGGCGCAGCGACGCCTTCACATGGCCGACCATTGGCCGCGTCGGGGACGAAGCCTTCCGCATGGCAGCGCAGCGCCTGGGGACAGAGGGCTCAACCGGGATCTCCAGTCCAAAACGCTATCTTTGGGACGATCAGCCCTATTCTCCCGGCTGGCGCTTTAGCCAGGCCTTTGTGAAATCCGATCGTGAGCCGCTCGCAACCGCAGCGCCGTTGCTGTACATGCTCAACGATCAGGGCAAGCTGTTGATTCGCCTGCCAGAAGATGAACGGATGCCGGTCTTCTCCCCGGTTTACAGCCGCAGCTCGCTCATGACCATGATGCTCTCCGAAGTGCTGAGCCAGGCGCTAATGCAGATAAACAGCCCGGCGCAGCGTCTGAAGATGAACCACGCCAGCACCCCACGCCGCTTGCGAAATGTCATCATGACCGTGCCACCGGCGATGCCAAAACCTGAGCGAGCCATCTTTGAACAGTGCATGCTGGACGCCATCCGCCTGGTGTGGAAAGCGCTGGGCTGGGAAGAGATGGATGACGAAAGTGAAGAGACCGCACAGCTAAAACATCCGCGCCCAGGCGTGCATGTGAAATGGGACGAAGCCACCTGCGGACAGCTGGTTTACCTCTACAACGAAACCCAGACCTACTTCGGCGGCCGAACCGACGAGTTCTTTGCCGCGACCCGTCGCCCGGATAACCAACAGGCCGCCAACGAAGCCCGTAGCCTGAAGGTGGCCTCCATCGACATTGGCGGCGGCACCACCGACCTGGTGATTTCCCGTTATATGCTGGATGACGGCGAAGGGATCAACGTGCGTATCACGCCGAAGCAGCTCTTCCGCGAAGGCTTTAAGGTCGCGGGGGACGATATCCTGCTGGATGTCATTCGCCTGTACCTGCAGCCTGCGGTAAAAGCCGCGATGATGAAGGTAGGCCATAGCGATCTGTCGGCAGAGTCGATGATGTCGCAACTCTTTGGCAGCGAATCCATCGAGGCCGGCAAGCAGGTCCTGCGCCAGCAACTGACGCTGCAGATCTTTGCCCCGCTGGCGTTGGCAATCCTGCATCGCTACGAAGAGTACTCGCCGGAAAACGGCCGTGAGCTGCTTAATTACACCTTCCGCGATCTACTGACAGAGAACACGCCAACGCAGAAAGTCCAGGATTACGTGAATGATGTGGTACGCCTGGGCCAGCTCTCCAGCGAAGCGCCATTCTCCATTCTGGACGTGGCGCTGGAGATCGATCTGGCCAGCCTGCACAACGAATTCATCAACCCACGCAGTGGCCGCATGAATATCTGCCACAGCCTGCGCGCCCTGTGCGAAGTGCTCTGGCACTACAACTGCGACGTGCTGCTGTTGACGGGCCGACCGTCACGCCTGCCGGGAATTCAGGCGCTGATTCGCCAGCTCCAGCCGGTGCCGCCATCGCGCGTTCTGCCGCTGCATGGCTATGAAACCGGCGGCTGGTATCCCTTCAACAAGAAAGGCTGCATCGACGATCCGAAATCCACCGCGTCCGTGGGGGCGATGTTGTATCTGCTGGCCGAGAACTCTCGCCTGAGCAACTTCTTCTTCCGCACCGCCAACTTTGTGCCGTACTCCACCATTCGTTATCTCGGCATGCTGGACGGTAACAACCTGATCAAGGACAGCAACGTCTTTTATCGGGATATCGACCTGGATGCGCCGGAGTTCCAGCTGCCGCAGGGGCAGGGTTTTGAAGCGCGCGGCGAAGTGCGTATTGGTTTCCGTCAGCTTGATAACGAGCGCTGGCCGGCGTCTGCACTCTATACGCTGAAAATTACCAACCCTAACCTCGCCAGCGAGCTGGCAGGCGACGCCATGATGCGTATCGAACTCACCGCCGAGCAGGGTCGCCCACGCAACGGCGTCGAGGCGGTCAGTCCGGAGAAATTCCGTATTGAATCCCTCGAGATGGAAAATGCCCGTCGCAACTATAACCGCAAAGACGTGGCATTCCAGTTGAACACAATGGTCGGTAACGGTCTCAGCGAGACGCACTACTGGCTGGATAGCGGGAGTATCAAAAGCTAATGAGTACCCTTAATTCTGCAAAGATCGTTCAGGGCTGGCAGGGCGTTGAGCAAGGCGCCGGTCAGGCTATCGACTGGATTGCTTCCGTCCGCCATGACGCACCACGTCTGAACACCGAAGCCGACCGACTGACGCTAAATTTGCGCCGCAGTCGCAACAAAGCGCGCCGACTGGCGCAGGCGGCGGCGCGACCGATGACTATCGGCTTCTTTGGCCTGTCGCAGGCGGGCAAGTCATACCTGATTTCGGCGCTTGCCGCAGGTGAGAATGGCAAGCTGGGCACCCAGCTCGGCGGACATCAGCTCGACTTTCTGACCCATATTAACCCGCCAGGCGGCGGGAAAGAGGCAACCGGTCTGGTAACACGCTTTAGTCGTCTGAAGCACGAAGACGATAAAAACTGGCCGGTCAAACTGCAGCTCTTTAGCGAAGTGGAGATGGCGAAAATCCTCGCCAACGCCTTTGTGCATGACTTCAACCAGGAGAAGTTCGACTGGGAGTATGACGAAGGACGGATCCGTGACCTGCTGGCAACGCTGGAAAAACGTCGTCGCCCAACGCGGGTTCCGGGCGTTACAGAAGATGACGTCGTCTCCTTCTGGGACTACCTCATCCGCCATGCTGGAAAAACCCAAAGCCGCTTCGCCCTGCATTACTGGCCACAGGCGGTGAATCTTGCGCCGTGGCTGACCACTGACGATCGCGCGCAACTCTTCTCGGTGCTCTGGGGAGAGGTGCCCGAACTGACTCAGGCGTATGGCCACTTTGCCCAGACGCTGCAACGTCTGGGTGGCGTACAGGAAGTACGCGCGCCGCTAAGCACGCTGGTGGTAGAAGAGAACGGCCTGCTGATCCAGAAAAACAGCATCATGAATGTCGATATGCTGGAACACCTTAATCAGCCGAACGACCAACGCATTGAAGTCTGCCCCGTGCAGGAAGGCCAACTGGCCTCGCCTGTTGCCATCTCGCTGGCCGAACTGACAGTGCTCACGGCCGAGTTGCACGTTCCACTCTCCGCACCGACTACCGAACCGCTGTTTGATCACGTGGATCTGCTTGATTTCCCGGGTTATCGCGGCCGTATGTCGATCGATGCCTTCGGTGCCCAGTCGGCAGAGAGCGAAGGCGGTAGCCGTCTGGCTGAGCTGATCCTGCGCGGTAAAGTGGCCTACCTCTTTGAGCGTTATACCGAAAACCAGGAGATGAACGTTCTGGTGCTCTGTACCGCCTCCGCCAAGCAGTCTGACGTGAAGGACGTCGGCGATGCGCTGGACGAGTGGATCTGCCGCACCCAGGGCGCCGATGCCGATGTGCGCAGCCGCCGCTTACCGGGGCTGGTCTGGGCTTTAACCATGTTCGATAACCGCATCACCAGCGCACTGTCTCACGAAGAAGCGTTGCTTCGTCAGTACTGGGGACAGGGCGGAATGATCAAAATGGCGATGCTGGAGAAATTCGGCAAATACAGCTGGATGTCCGAGTGGAAGAAGGGTGAAACCTTCAACAACACCTTCCTGGTGCGTAAACCGGGCATGCAAACGCCGTTTATCCGGGTGAGCGGCGGTAGCGAAGTCGCCTTCAGCGACGAGAATGCCGATCAGTTGACGCTGATGCGTAAAACCTTCCTCGAAGACGAAGCCGTAAATCGCTACATCGCCTCACCGGCCGAGGCCTGGGACGCGATGCTCAACCTCAACGACGGTGGGATGAGCCGAATGGCGAACTACCTGAGCCAGGTTGCGCGTCCGGAGAACAAGCTTGAACGCATTGCCGAGCAGCTCGAAGAGAGCCGTCACGATCTGGTGGAAGGCGGTCTGGGCAACTGGTATCAGCCCGATGGTGAAGAAGAGGTAGCGAAGAAAGCCCGCATCGCGCAGGAGATTGTGGCGGCGGTGAAAAAACGCAACGGCATGCACGGTGAACTGCTGGCACGGCTGGTGCCGACTCGCCGCTCACTCCATGCGCTGTACATGCAGCAGGTCACCCTGCCTGAAGTCCAGGAAGAGGCAGATATCTTTGATATTGGTCTTGGAGATGGCCTTGATGACGGTATCTCGGGCATTAAGACCCATAGCCACGAAGTTGCCTTTGCCCGTCAGAGCGTGCAGCACTGGATCAATCACCTGCGCGGCCTGCCGGAAACCCCGGCGATGCTCAATTATATAGGCCTGCCGCGCGCCACCGCCGAGGAGCTGGTGGATGAACTGATCACCGGTTTGCTGCGCCTGCGTGCCGAAGACGCGCTGGTTAGCGTGATGCAGAACACCGAGCAGGACGGCGTGCGTCGCGATCGGATGGTGGATCGCCAGGTCTCTCGCGTGCTGCACGTGATGAGCGACTTTATGACCTGGCTCGGCTATCAAAGCGTGCCGGAGAAGAAGCGCCCGACCCGCCAGAACCAGCCCGATCAGCCTATCTTCACCCGCCCTGCCCAGTGCGACAGCGTAGTGTGGAAGGATGACGAGCGGCTGGTCAGCCTCACGCCGCAGCAGCTGAACTACAGCGGCTATTTCATCCTCGACTGGCTGATCGGTCTGGAAGCACTCATCACCGAGAATGCCGGACATTCCGCCGGCCGTGAAATCAGCGTGGCGCAGAACGAAAAGCTGGGAGCCATTCTTCACCTTATTCAGCGTTCACAGGAGTAACCGGACGTGATCAAACCCGAACTAAAACCCTTAGAGCCCGTCAACCCTGGCTACGCCACTCTGCTCCTTAAAGGCTGGAAAGGGGGCACCGAGGGCGTTGAGATCTCCATCCTGCGTAACCAGGACAACCTGTATCTCGACAGCCGCGGCGGATGGGTGAGCAGCGAAATGTTCCTCGGCCTGCCTGCACTGAGCGTGATGGACGACGTTCCTGCCGTGCAGGTCGGTCCGTCGTTTATTGACCCGCTGCTGGCTAACCGCCAGGCGGCGTATCGTATCGCCATTAAAGACAGCAGTACCCGGGATATGGGTATCCTGGCTATCACAGACGGTTTGCTGAGCTCGCAGGCAGGGGGAGAAAATCCGCTGGCAGAGAATAGCCAAACCCTGGACGTTGCCCCACCGGTTCAGCCCGAGCCGGCGATCGAGCCGCCAGCGCCGGCGCCAGAACCGGTAGTCGACGCACCGCCCGCGGCCCCGGCAAAACGGAAAGCGCCGATCGCCATTATCCTCGCCGTGGTTGCCCTGCTGCTGGCCGCCGCTGCTGCCGGATGGTGGTTTATGCATAAACCTGCAACTGCCGACGCCTCCGCCCCCGCACCTGCCGCCGCCCCGGTAGCGAAAATCAGCGGTCCCTGTGGGGATGAGCAGATGAGCAGTGGCAATGACATGGAGTTCGTAAAAGGCTGCCTGCGTAGCCAGCCAAGCAGCGCCCAACTGCTGGATGTGATTACCAAAGCCAAAGCCGACAAACGCTGCGATATCGCCCAACGCCTGTATGCCTATAAAGCGCAGTCTGGCGATACGCAGATGGCGATGCGCTACGCCCAGGAGTATGACCCGAAATCCGCCCAGGCGGACGGGTGCTTCAGCCCCGACCCGCAAACGGCCAGCTACTGGTACGAAGCGGTGGTGAATCAGGATCCGCAAAACGCCGAAGCGAAAGCCCGTTTAGCTGAGCTGAAAAAATAGGACGAAATAATGAGAAAAAGTCATGGGTTCAGCGGCCTGCTGTGCGCGGCGGCGTTAAGTCTGCCCGCCTGGGGCGCCGACACGCAGCCGCTGCTGCAGGAAGGGAAACACACCCTGTTCCAGCGCGTGCTTACTTATCCGGGCTGCCAGTTGGCTGCTAAAGCGGGCGAAGCAGGCAAAGAGCAGCCCGCGTTCAGCCGCTTTTATGTCTATCAACGTGAAAAGCAGGGCCAGGACGAGTGGCTGCAGGTTGGGCCAGACAGCTTCGGCCATGTTTCTGGCTGGATGAAAGCCGCCTGCACCGTCGACTGGAAAGTCCAGCTCACGCTGGCCTTTACCAACCCCGCCGGGCGCCACCCGATGCTGTTCTTCAAAGAGAAAAGCGACGTGGAGTCGCTGCTGAACAACCCTAAACCCGCGGCAGCGCTGGAGCCGATGGTCGCCAGTCTGAATCAGCATAAGCCGGTGCCGCAGGTGCTGGCTCGTGAACCCGACTACATGGTCGATCAGCTGAAAAACTTCTACCTGCTGCCGGTGCTTGGTTCCGATGATGTCTTTACCGATACCGGTTTCCAGGTGCGGGTGCTGAACGTGGCCTCGGTCACTGAGAAAGCGAGCACCGCCGCGCCGGCTAAAGCGACCGATGAGAAGAACATGATGAAGGGCTTCTCGGCATCGGTGGTCTTCGTAATTGACTCGACTATCTCAATGGGGCCGTACATTGATCGCACCAAAGAGGCGATCGACAAGATCTACAAACAGATCGAAAAAGAGAAACTTCAGGACAAAGTGAAATTTGGCCTGGTTGCCTACCGCTCCAGCGTAAAAGCGGTGCCGGGTCTGGAATATGACGCCAAAATGTATGTCGATCCGAACACGGTAAAAGATGGCAAAGATTTCCTCGCCAAAGTGCATGACCTAAAGCAGGCCACGGTCTCCAGCAGCAAAGTTGATGAAGACGCCTACGGCGGCGTGATGACCGCGCTGGATAAAGTGGACTGGACGCAGTTCGGCGCACGCTATGTGGTGTTAATCACCGATGCGGGTGCGCTCGACGGTACCGACAGCCTCTCCTCCACCCACCTGGGTGCGGAGCAGGTACGCCAGGAGGCAGCATACCGCGGGGTGGCGCTTTATACCCTGCACCTGAAAACACCGGGCGGTAAGAAAAACCACGCTTCCGCCGCGGCCCAGTATCAGGAGTTGACCCTCAATCCGTTCCTGCATAAGCCGCTCTATTACCCGATCGATTCCGGCGACGTGAATAGCTTTGGCACCATTGTGGATAGTCTTTCCAGCGCCATCGCCGGCCAGATCAAAACGGCCTGGAGTGGTGAAGAGACGGCAGGCAGCGCCCTGGGTGCCAGCCCGGAATACGCGGGCAAGAAAGCCGATCCGTTGCTAAGCGATGCCGAGAAGCTGAGTAAAGCGATGCGTCTGGCTTATCTGGGCGAAAAACAGGGGACGCAGGCCCCGCCGGTGTTCAAATCCTGGATCAGCGATCGCGATCTGGTAAATCAGAATATCCCCGCGACCGAAGTGCGCGTCCTGCTGACCAAAAGCGAGCTGAGCGATCTGAGCGACGTGATGAAGAAGATCGTCAACGCCGCCAACGAAGGGATGATCTCCCCGGACGATATGTTCGCCAGCCTGCGATCGCTGGCCGCCACCATGGGCAACGATCCTAACCAGGCAAAAGGCAAAAATGCGACCCGCCTTGGTGAAATGGGCCTTCTGGGCGAATACATCGAAAGCCTGCCGTATCTGAGTGAAGTACTGAGCCTGGATGAAGAGACCTGGAAGAGCTGGGATGGACTGGAACAGGAGCGCTTTATCCGCCGCCTGAATACCAAGCTCAACTACTACCAGCGCTATAACGAAGATGCCGATCGCTGGGTTGCCCTGGCACCCGACAGCGACCCGCGCGATAACGTCTATCCGGTTCCGCTGGAGAACCTGCCCTGATGCTTCACATTCGTGATATGGACATCCGCCGGGGCGGGCCGCAGGGCTTCTACGTCTCGCTGCCGGCGCTAACGCTCCGGCCCGGTGAAGTGGCGGCGCTCACTGGTCCCAGCGGCTGTGGTAAAAGCACGCTGCTGGAGATGACCGGCGCAATTTTGCGTCCGGGCTCCCTTGGGGTTTATCAGTTGGGTGAGCGAGATATTGCTGCCCCGTTGCTGGCCGAGGACGAGCCCACGCTGGCTGCCATTCGTGCCAACGAACTGGGGTTTATGCTGCAACATGGCGGGCTGCTGCCGTGGCTACCGGTGATGGAGAACATCACTCTGGCGCGACGGCTGGCGGGCATGGCCACCCACTCCCCCTGGCTGGAGACAGCCATCGACACCCTTGGCGTGCGTCACCTGCTAAAGAGCCTGCCTTCCCGGCTCTCTATCGGTGAGCGCCAGCGCGTGGCATTTATTCGCGCCATCGCCCACCAGCCGCGTTTGTTGTTGGCAGATGAACCGACCGCCGCGCTGGATCCCGATAACGCCAGCCGTCTGTTTGCGCTGATCGTCGAAATGGTGCACAGCCTGGAGATGACGGCGATCGTCGTCAGTCACGACTGGCAACGCGTGGATCACTATGGCCTTAAACGCTATACCGCCAGCATTGAGGAGGGGAAAAGTGTCTTCCTGCCCGCTTGATCGGCCGCCTGAACGTGGGCTGCTATGGCGCATGGCGTTCCGCGATCTGATCCACGATCGTAAAGTTGCCCTGTGCATCATCTTTTCGCTTATCGCCGTGATTGCCCCGCTGCTTCTGCTTTTTGGGCTGAAAAATGGCATCGTCAGCCAGCTACGCCACCAGCTTCTGGAGGATCCTCGTACCCGGGAGGTGCGGATCACCGGCAACGGTAATTACGATTTTAGCTGGCTGGAACGGCTGGCTGAACGCCCGGAAGTGGGCTTTTCGATCCCACTGACCCGATCGCTGAATACCCAGGCGGATCTGGTGCGCGATGGGCAGCACTTTGTGGCCGGCGCCGAGGTGATCCCCACCGGCGCCGGAGATCCGCTGCTGGCGGGCGTTGCCGTACCGCGTCAGGATCGTGAGGTGGTGCTCAGCGCCAGCGCCGCTCGTCGGCTCGACCTGAAGCCTGGAGAGACATTTCGCCTGATGGTCAGCCGTAAAATTGACGGTCAAAACCAGCGTGCCGCCTTCGCCCTGACGGTTAGCGGCATACTGGATGACGCCCGCTTTGCCCGGGCTGGCGCCTTTATCACCCTGCCGCTGTTGGTCGCGCTGGAGGATTACCGCGACGGCTACCAGGTACCGCTGTTGCAAGTAAGCGCAGGCAAGCCGCCCAGAGAGCGCACGCGCTTCTCGCGTGCCCGCGTTTACGCCCGCTCACTGGATGATGTCTCCGCGCTGGCTCGCTGGCTGGAAGCACAACACATTGAAGCGGTCACCCAGTCGGCACAGATCGAAGCCGTACGTGCCATCGATCGCGTGCTGGGCGTCATCTTTGGGGTGATCGCCTGGATCTCAGCGACCGGCTGCATCGCCTCGTTGATCGGCGCCTTTATTGCCAACATCGATCGCAAACGTAAAGACATGGCGGTGCTGCGGCTGCTCGGTTTCCGTCGACGCGCGGTAACACTGTTCATTGTGATTCAGGCCCTGTGCCTGACGGGCGTAGCTTTCGGTGCCGGGCTGGTGCTCTACCTGCTGGGCAGCACGCTGTTTAACCGGGTGCTTGGCGCATCGTTACCCGATCGGGCGTTTGTCTGCCACCTCGAACCCCTTCATTTTTTGGCAGCGCTACTGTGCGTGCTGGTCGTTGCACTCAGCGTTGCCGCTATCGGGGCCATACGCGCCCTGAAGATTGAACCTGCGGAGAGTTTACGTGAAATTTAAACTGGCACTGGGCCTGACGCTGATGGGCCTGGGTTACTCCTGCGCCGTGCAGGCCACCTGGGATGAAAAATTCTGGAACCCGAAGCCGCTGGCAGACGATGTGATACTGCCCATGCCGTGCGATGGCGCGATGGCTTTCCGCAAGGTCGCCATTCCGCAGAACAAGCCCCTGGAAGATTACAACATCACCCTCGGTCAGGAGGGCGATGAGTGGGGTTACGTAGAGCAAGCGCGCCAGGAGCATATTGCCGGCAGCTTCCCGGACCAGAAGAACAAAGGCCGTTATTACCTGATGGCAAAGTATGAACTGAGCGACCTTCAGTTCCGCGCCCTCTCAGGGGAGTGCCCAAAGGCCGACATGAAAGGCCGCCTGCCAAAAGTGAACATTGGCTGGATGGACGCAATGGCCTTCGCCAATCAATACAACCTCTGGCTGCGGAAAGAGAAACTCGCCGCGCTGCCAAAAGACGATGGCCAGCCGGGCTTCCTGCGCCTGCCAACCGAAACCGAGTGGGAATTTGCAGCCCGTGGCGGGCTGGCGGTCTCACCCTCAGAATTTCGCGATGTGCATTTCCCGATGCCGGAGGGGCTGAATGGCTACGTCTGGTATGCGGGAGCGCAGTCGGCCAACGGCAAATTGCAGCTGACGGGCCTGTTAAAACCCAACCCGCTCGGCCTGCATGACATCCTCGGTAACGTTGCGGAGATGATGTTTGAACCCTTCCGCCTGAACAAGCTGGATCGCCTGCATGGTAAGGCGGGCGGCTATGTGGTGCGCGGCGGTAGCTACGTCACGACCCAGGGGGATATCCGCAGCGCTCTACGCGGTGAAGAGCCTTATTACAGCGAAAGCGGCGAGAACGTCAGTAAAACCACCGGCGTGCGCCTGGTAATGGTCTCGACCACCCTCACCTCCCGCGATCGTGTGAAAGAGATTGAGAAAGAGTGGCAGGCGCTGGGCAGCGAGCAAAAAACAGACACGAAAGGTAAGGCACCGGATTCACTGCAAAACCTGAACGCCCTCTCTGCCAAAGTGCAGGATGACGGGCTGAAAAAGGAGCTGGAGAAGCTGCGTGCCGAACTGCGCGCCAACGGTCAGCTGCGCGATGAACAGCGCGACCAGGCTATTCGCACCTCGCTGCAGCTGGGCGCGTTCCTCTGCACCAAGATGAAAGATGATGGGGAGTTTCTTGATCGTCTGAATCAGCTCTACAGCAAAACCTGCGCCGCAGACAGCCAACTGGACGCTAACTGCTCACGCCGGCAGGAACAGCTTGGCCAGCACCAAAAAGCGCTGGATTTCATCTCCAGTTATTACGCTGACACGCTGGTCGATATGGGCACGACCTACAACAAATCGCTCATTGACCCGCAAATCGCTGTGGTCCAGCAGCAGATGGCTGCACGCGGAAAAACAAACCTGAATGGCTACCTGGACACCTACTGGCAGAACCTTCAGGGCTACTGGAAAGATGGCAAAGTCGCGCGTGATGCGTGGTTGATGGCATGTAAAAAAAATAAATAATTCTGACAAGGAGATAGCAGTTAATGATCACTTTTAAAGCGTTACGCACAGCAATGGTTGCCGGACTTCTGGTGGTACTGGCGGGTTGTCAGAGCACAGGCAGCAGCGGTGGCGGCGTCGATCCACGTCTCGCCAACAACCAGGATGTGGAGTTCTTTAACAAATCTGGCTGGCAGGCTTGCGCCGGCGGCGCGGCGCTGGGTGCGCTGGCGTGTGCCGTCAGTAACTCCAGTAACAAAGCTGTGTGTATGGCGGCGGCGGCGGTAGCAGGCTGCGGCGTGGGGATGGGTGCCAACGCCTATCTGGACAATCAGCGTAAAAAGTATGCCTCGAAAGAGCTGCAGTTAGACGCGGCGATCAAAGATGTGGAAAGCGAAAATGCCCGTATCCAGAGCGCCACGAACGTAGCGAAATCGGTTATCGCTTCCGACAAGCAGACGCTGGCCAGCATCGAAAAAGAGATGGCCGCTAAATCCGTGAAAAAAGACGAAGTGCAGAAAAAAATCAAAGGGGTGGATGCCAATATCGCCTACCTGCGGAACACCATCACGGATATGAAAAAGCATGAGAAACAGTGGAAAGACGTCTCTGCGAGCATGAGTAAATCCGGCAGCGACACCGAAAACCTGGACAGCAAAATTGCGCTGATGCGCGACAAGATCGGCTCTCTGCAGGGTGAGCTGGACAGTCTGTATACCCAGCGTACCGCGCTGAAAGTGGGTTAAGGAGAGAGTGATGCGTTATCTACTGCTGGCCGTAGGCGCGCTGCTACTAAGTGGCTGTGCGACCAACGCGCGTGACTGTGACCCGACCACGGGCGATGTCAGTATCATCACCAAATTCAACTGCAACTATTCCGGCACCTGGGATAAGCGCGTGGATACGAAACAGAGCACGCTGGCGCACGAACAGGTATTGAATGCGGAATTCAAAGCGGTTAACGAAGCCATTGAGAAAGAGAAAGCGCAGAGCAACGCCAGCGTTGCCAGCAAACGTCAGTCTCAACAGGCGTTACAACGCTCGCTGAATAATCTGGTGGCGCAGCTGAAAAGCAAAACCGCCGGTCGTGCGGATGCGCAGAAGCAGGTCGCCGACCTGGAAAAAAGCATCAAAGCGGCGCAAAACCGTCCGAGTGACTCTGAAATGCAAAAACAGATGGAGCTGCAAAAACTGCAGGGTCAGCTGACCGATCTGCAAGCCATGCTGGCAACCCAGTAATGCGCCCCTGCCGGGTATCACCCGGCAGGTTTTCTCCTTTCCAGGACAACGCCATGAAAACAAAATTGATTGCCCTCTCCCTGCTGGCTACGGCGACGCTGATGAACTCTGCCGTTGCGGCGCCGCCCGACCCGGAGCTGCTGTTCAACTGTGACTTATCCAACGGCAAAGGGGTTGTCGTGCGCCTTAATAATGACGTGCCCACCTACTATTATGGGTCGATTGAAAAAGTCGAAATGACACTCCCAAAAATCGAAGGCGATAAAACCCAGGTTCGCGCAGGACAGATCCCGTTCTCAGGCGGGGGCGCCTTCTACTACCGCTTCATTAACGGCGTTTACAGCTACGTGGTGTACAGCGGCATGGGCAAAGGCTGGGAATTCACCGGCCTGAAGGTCTATAAAAACGCCAGGCTGTTGATGCGAAAAGCCTGTACCAACGGCGGCTTCATAACCCAGACCTACCGGGGTGAAAATCTGGTGCAGGAAACAGACACGGGCGACGACGGTACCTACGGCTTTGCCGACGAATGACGGGAGAGGTTATGAAACAACAACTGAAAGTAGGTGCCCTGCTCGCCTGCCTGGTCACCGCGGCGCCCGCCAGCGCGCTGGAAATCTGGCACTCAAACACCGTCTGGGCAAATCAGGGGATGTGCAGCGCCACCTTTATGCTGGATAGCGGCATGGAGGAGACAGGCCCGCTGGAGATAGGCGTCGAGCTGGTCAATGCGAAGGGGGTGGTCATCGCGTCCGATACGCTGAATGTGGATGCCTTCGGCGATGCCGAAGCCACCCGCTATCAGACGACCTTTCTGGAAGGTGAAGCCGTGTGTGAAGATGACCTCATCGTACGCTTCACCTCCCTGGCGCGGGTTTCTGGCCAGCAGAAACAGCCGCTACCGCTGAGCGATCTGCAGATCCGCGATTTTAAGCCCTTCAGGCTTATCAATACGCAGGCGGATAAGCAGGGTTAATCCAGCTTCAGCTCATCAAAGTGGGTAATGATCTTACCCACTATGCCGTAATCGAGCGCTTCAGACGGCGACATCCAGAAGTTACGGTCGGTGTCCTTTTTCACCTTCTCCAGCGGCTGCCCGGTGGCATCGGCAATCAGCTTATTCACGCGCTCCAGCATGCGGATGATCTCCCGCGCTTCGATCTCGATATCCGTTGCCTGCCCACGTACTCCACCCAGCGGCTGGTGGATCATAAAGCGGGTATTGGGCAGGGTATAACGATGCTCTTTTTTAGCGGCAAGGAAGATGGTGATGCCCGCGCTGGCGACCCAGCCGGTGCCAATCACGTGCACTTCCGGGCGGATAAATTTAATGAAGTCGTGGATGGTATCTCCCGCCTCCACGTGGCCGCCCTGGCTGTTGATGTAGATCTTAATCGGATCGTTATTGATGCTTTGCAGCAGGATCAGCTGGCTCACCACTTTCTCGGCCAGCGCCTGGTTGATCTCCCCGGAGATCACGATCGAACGTGACGCCAACATCTTCTGCTGAATCAGCGCGCTGCTGCCGGTTTCGTTCTCTTTGGTCGTCTCATCATGATCTTTATTCTGTGCGTAATACATGGCTCTCTTCCTCGGCTTTTAGCGCTAAAAACTGAGTGTAGCCCGTTTCGTGTCGCATGGCATCAGGCGCTGACGATCCGCACCTCCTGCGCGGCAAACGCGGCGATGACGTCGCTATCCAGATCCGCCTCCACCACCAGCACGTCGATATCGCTGCATGTCGCCACCACAAAGCGCGCTACGCCCGGAATTTTATCGGTGGTGAGTGCCACCAGGGTCTGGTTGCTCTGGGCGATTACCGCTTTTTTAAACGCACAATCCGCAAAATCGAAGCCGGTCAGCCCCATCTCCGGATCCATGGCGCAGCCGCCGATAAAAGCCTGATCGAAGATCATGCCCTGGATTTGGCGCGTGGCGGTACTGTCCACCGTTCCGCCTGAGGCGCGCTGGATCTGCCCGCCGGTGATAATCACCTCGCACAGGGGGTGGCGCAGCAGTTCGGCAGCAATGGCCGGGGAGTTGGTCACCACGGTCAGGGCCAGATCGGCCGGAAGGGCTCTGGCCAGCGCCAGGTTGGTGGTGCCCGTATCCATAAAGAGGCAGCCTCCCGCCTTCACCAGGGTTGCCGCTTTCTGCGCGATCTGCTCTTTTTTGGCATGATTCTGCTGCTCGCGGCTGATAAACGTGCCTGCGTCGGCCAGCTGTAATACCGCGCCGCCGTAAACCTTTTTACAGATCCCCTCTTTGCTAAGCTCTTGTAAATCCCGGCGAATCGTGTGCTCAGAGACCTTCATTTGCTTCGCCAGCTCGGCGCATACCACCCTGCCCTGTTGTTGCAGGATCTGGCGGATCCGATCTTGTCGTTGTTCCGGAAAAGCTGCATAATCGAGCATAAATAGCCTTGTTAATTTTTTAAATCGAGCAATAGTGAGCATGATGTTGCATAGAGGCTCACCCTGTCAATCACTGGAGCGTCACCATGAAGCGCGATGATGATTACCGTCAACAAGTGCCCGCCACCAGGCCGCACGATGGCTTCTTTTTTGAGCCTGCCGCCCCCGGTGCCCGCGCCGAACAGCGTGTAGGGCGCGACGCGTCCGGCTCCCCCCTTTTACGTAGCGCCAGCCCGGCCCTCCCCCGACCCAATAAGGATGTTAAATGAGTTTGCAGACCACAGGCCCGGTTCACCGCCTCGCCACCCGGATCGTCTTTTTTATTGCCGGCTACGTCACCGCCACCTGGGCGGTGCTGGTGCCCTATGCCAAAGCCAATACCGGCGTTAACGAAGCCACCCTGGGTTCCCTGCTGCTCTGCCTGGGGATGGGGGCGCTGGTGGCGATGCCGCTTACCGGGATGCTCACCAGCCGTTACGGCTGCCGCAAGGTGATCGTGACCGCGCTGGCTATGGTGATTCTGACCACGCCGCTGCTGGCGATGATCACCAGTCCGCCGTTGCTGGCCGCCGCGCTGCTGCTGTTTGGCGTGGGGGTGGGGGTAACCGACTGCGCAATGAACATTCAGGCCATTATCGTTGAGCGCGACGCGCCTGGCCCGGTGATGTCGGGCTTTCACGGGATGTACAGCGTGGGCGGTATCGCAGGCGCCGGTGCGATGACCCTGCTGCTGACGCTCGGGGCCAGCGCGCCGCTCGCCTGCCTGATCATTATTCTGAGCGTGGTGATCATGCTCGCCGCCAGCCTGAAAGGGTTATTACCCTGGGCTAACCCGGCCTCTGGCCCGGCCTTTGCGATACCGCGTGGCGTGGTGTTACTGATTGGCGCCGTCTGCTTCGCGGTCTTTCTCGCCGAGGGGACGGTGCTCGACTGGAGCGCGGTCTACCTGACGGAGGTGCGTCGCGTACCGGAGTCGCTGGGTGGGCTGGGCTTTACCAGCTTCGCGGTGGCGATGACCCTGCTGCGTTTAACCGGGGATAAGCTCATCGCCCGCATTGGCGCACCGCGTGCGGTGGTGGGCGGCGCCCTCGTCGCGGCCCTCGGCTTCGCGATAGTGACCCTTGTGCCGGTGTGGCAGCTGGCGCTGCTGGGCTACGTGCTGATTGGCGCAGGCTGCGCCAATATTGTGCCGGTGATGTTCTCGGCCGTGGGTCGCCAGAACCGGATGCCGCAGTCGGTGGCGGTGCCAGCCATCACCACCCTGGGTTATCTCGGCGTCCTGGCCGGGCCGGCGGTAATTGGCTATGTCGCCCACGCCACCTCGTTAACTCAGGCCTTTATGATCATTATGGCCCTGATGCTGGTCGTGGCAGGGCTTTCCCTGACGGTCACCTCAGGTCAACACGCGCAACGTGAGGGATAAGATGAAAATTGCACATGTCGCACTCTGGACCCGCAACCTGGAGGCTCAGGTCGCCTTCTGGCAGCAGGTATTTAACGGGCGCAGCAACGACCGCTATCTCAGTAAAAATCGGCCGGGATTTGCCTCGCACTTTATTACTCTGGCCGACGGTCCCACCGTTGAGCTGATGACGGTGCCGGATCTGCCGGATGCTCCGCCGCATGCGGAGTTTATCGGCTGGGCGCATATTGCCCTGGACGTGGGCAGCAAAGCCGATGTGGATCGGATGGCGGCGCAGGCGCGTCTTAACGGGACCCTGCTCAGCCCTCCGCGAATGACCGGCGACGGATTTTATGAAGCGGTTATCGCCGACCCGGACGGCAACAGAATTGAGCTGGTGGGGGAGTAATTCCCCCTTTTTTACACGCCAAAATTATCTCTTCCCCGACATTCATACGGTTATCATATTGTTAAATGATAATGATAATTAATGTGTTAAAATTAATGCGTTCATAAAACTGCCGCCTGACCAGCATCGATAAAGGCGCGGTTTTCACGCTGTACGAAATCCTCTCATCTTTATCAGGCTGAAACATTGGGGTTATTAATGGAACACATTGTCTACGTCGTCGATGATGATCATGCTGTCCGGCGGTCCGTGGTCGGGCTGCTGGAATCTGCCGGATTGAATGCGATTGCCTTCTCCTCGGCGGAATCTTTTCTGCAACACCCTTTCGAAGATCTCCCCTCCTGCGTGGTGCTGGATATGCAGATGCCCGCCATCAGCGGCTTTGAAGTGGCAGATGCCCTGAAGGCCAGCGGGCGCGAAATTCCGATTATTTATCTTACTGGCCATGGCACCATCCCGATGACCGTGAAGGCGATGAAAGGCGGGGCCTATGAGTTCCTCACCAAGCCGGTGGCATCGAACGACCTGCTGAATACGATTGGCGACGCGCTAAAGCTGGCGCAGGACAACGCGCTCCAGCTACGCGAGCAGTACTCCCTGAAGCAGCGCCATCTCTCCCTTACCCCGCGCGAGCAAGAGGTGCTGCAGCTGGCCATCAGCGGCATGCTGAACAAGCAGATTGCCGCCGAGCTGGGGGTGAGCGAAATCACGGTCAAAGTCCACCGCCGCCGGGTAATGGATAAGATGCAGGCCCGCTCGCTGGCAGACCTGGTCAGGGCCGCAGAGCGCCTGACCATAAGCCTGCCGTCAGAGTAACGCCTCGCCGCTTGCCAAGGGCAGCGTAAAGGCAAACACGCTGCCGTGGGGATCGCGGTGACGGGCCGTCAGCTTGCCCCGGTGGCGTTCAATAATGCTGTAGCTGATGGTCAACCCCATCCCCATCCCCTGCGCTTTTGTGGACCAGAATGAGTCGAAAATGCGCTCCATCAGCGCCGGTTCAATACCGGTCCCGCTGTCGGCAATTTCACATCTCACCAGCCCCTCCTCGGGGTTCGAGGTCGAAAGAACCAGAGTGCCCGGCCGCTCCGTGACGTCCGCCATCGCCTCCACGGCGTTCATCACCAGGTTCAATAACACCTGCTGGATCTGCACGCTATCGCCCATGATAAAGCTGTTTTCCGCCGCCAGTTCATAGCTGACGTTGATACGGCGCTGCTCCAGTTCGCTGCGCGACAGGGTGATGATATGGCGGATCGCATGGTGCAGATCGAGGCGGGCAAAGGTGGGATCTTGCCGGCGGGTAAGGGATTGCAGGCTGCGGATGATCTCCCCTGCCCGCTCCCCCTCGGAGATGATCTCCTCCAGCCCCATCCGCGCCTTATCCAGCCGGGCCGGATCGCGATTGAGCCAGCGCAGGCTCGCCCCGGCGTTAGAGACGATAGACATCAGCGGCTGGTTGATCTCATGCGCGATAGAGGAGGACAACTGCCCGACGGTGGTGGCACGCGAGACGCGGGCTAAATCGGCCTGTGCCACGCGCATGGCGTCTTCGGCCATACGCTGGCTGGTGATATCAGTGATGATGCCAAAATATTCGTTCACCTCGCTCCCCACGCCCACCGGATCGCCAATCCCCAGAATGGTGCGGGTGGCGCCGTCGGCGCGAATAATACGAAACTCGGCGCGCATGGTCAGGCCGTCGCGCACACTCTCGGTGACCAGGGTACTGATGCGCGGATAGTCATCCTGATGAACAAAGGTCAGGAACTCTGCCATCGAGATCATCTTCTGCTTTTCAGGCAGGCCGAGGATGCGCGCATACTCTTCGGACATAAACATCAGATCCTGCTGCAGCTCCCAGCGCCAGCTTCCGGTGTGGCTAATCTGCTCGCCGAGCATGAGTGAGGTCTGGCTGGCACGCAGCTCCTTCTCGACCCGGCGGCGCTGAATGTTCTCCTCCACCAGCTCGGCGTACAGGCGGGCGGTCTCCAGCGAGATGGCCGCATGCGCCCCCAGCAGGCTTACCACGCGGGAGTGTTCAACGGTAAAGACTTCCGGCATCAGGCGGTTTTCCAGGTACAACACCCCCACCAGCCGCGCCTGTTTAAACATCGGCACGCACATCACCGCCGCGCCAGAGGTGACCAGATAAGGATCCTGGCTAAAGGGGTGAAACGCTTCCGGCTTGCCGGTGTGGATCTCCTGGCCGGTGCGGATCACCGCCGCCAGCACCGTGAGTGGCATATCGGAGGCCGTCGGCACGTCTTTCATGATCCGCACCCGCACGCCGTCCGTCGAGGTGATGGCGCTGGCCTCGATCTCCGGAATGGTGTTCTCGCCCACGCGGATCAGCAAGCCGCGCTGGGCGCCAGCACGCTCCAGCAGAATGGTCATCAGGGTTTCGATCAGCCGTTCGAGGTTGATCTCCTCCGACAGCGCGCGCGACGCCTTGATTACGCTTTGCAGATCGCGGATCTCTTCATTGCGCGCAAAGGCCACCGTGTCCCAGGCGTTCGCCTGTCCGGGGGCGAGCAGATAGGGGAAATCCTGCTCCAGTTGACGCATTTTGGATTGCGCCCCGGCCCGCCCCCAGGCCGTTAACGCGCCACGGAAGTGGGCGTCGGCGGCGGTCGGGTAACCGCAGGCGTGAGCAAATCGCCCTGCCAGCTCGTGGGCCATGGCGTTGTACGGGCTGAAACCCGCCTCGCGCGACAGGCGCACTGCCTTCTCATACTGCTCCAGGGCGATGCTGTTCATGCCATCAAGGCGTACGATCTCGGCGTAGATCAGCGCCTCTTTATCGGCAAAGGTGCCCGGATTGATGCGTGCCCAGAGGGCGATCTTGTCATAGTGGAGATGGATCTGGCGGCGAAGATCGGCCGAGAAGGTCTCCGGCGTCAGCTGCTGCGAGAGCGCCAGCGCGCTGTAGAGGTGGTAATCCAGCAGGTGAATATGCCCCGGCGCAGACCAGGCAAACTGCCCGGCCTTTTCGAGGTTTTCCGCCGCCTGCGGGTATTCGCGACAGGCGAAATGGGCCATGCCCCGGTAGAGCCAGAACCAGAACAGCATAGTTGAGGTCTGTTCCGACGCCTGTCCCGGCGTGGCGGGCAGCAAAGATTCCGGCAAGACCTGCGCCGCGCTCCACTGCCCCTCCACCGGGGTGCGCAGATGTTCCACATAGTGGCGCTGAATCAGCAGGGTGGCTTCCACATCCTGGAAATGGGTTTTGCGCACGTAAGCAAGGCCACGCTCAATGCTGGTCAGCACGGCGTCGAGGTGATCGCCCCGGGTCAGGAAGTTGATCACCTGATGGCAGGCGGCAAAGCAGGCCATCGTCATGTCACCGTGGGTCACGGCAGAGGTAAAGCAGGCTTTGGCGCACTCAATGGTGTATGAGAGCGGCTGCGTCCAGACGCTGAGCTGGTCCAGCGCCAGCAGGGTTTTGGCTTCAAAGGCGTCGTAGCCGTGACGGTTGACCAGCTCCCGCGCCAGGGTGCCGTACTGGAACCCAAGGCGATACTCCGCATAACGTTGGCCAATCAGCACGCCAAACCAGGCCATCGCCGTGGTAGAGGCGCCGGTAATACCGCGATCCAGCGTGAGCGTCATCATCCGGCACAGTAAAAGAAAGTGCAGGCGCGGGTGGGTAAAGCTGGCGAACAGGCTGGCACTATTGAGCAGGTTCATCACCGCGTCGGTTTCGTCGTCATCCCTGCGTGCCAGTCCACGAAAATGGCGATCCGGATTGTCCCCCACGCGGCGGCACAGGCTATGCCAGGCCTCGTCGCACTCGGCGTCATCGGGATAGCGGCTAACGTGAATACCAAAGACCGCCAGCCAGCAGAGCGCCGCCTCCAGCGCCAGCCGGTTGTCGGACTGACGCATATACACTTCCGCCAGCAGGTTGGCCGCCAGCGCTTTTTCCGTTAACCCGCCCGGGGCACCCAGAATGCGATCGCACAGCCTGCGGGTGATATCTAGATTGCCCAGGGCAAACTCGCACCCGGCCTCTTCGAGATCCAGCGCCACATCGCGCACGCTCCCGGCGTTACCCAGCGCGCGGGCGGTCTGAATATAGCTCAGGGCCGACCGGTAATCGCCCGAGCGCCTGGCGCGGCGGGCAGCCAGCAGGCTCAGCTCACGGAACTTCTGCCGCTCGGGGGCGGGCTGAATGCAGTCCAGCGCCGCCGTGACGTGGTGGACGGCGCGGAACAGGATCTCGTTGCCTGCCGCCTGGCGTGCCGACTCCGCCAGCACGCAGGCGGTGGTCAGGTGCAGGCGGCTCTTCTCTTCGTTATCCAGCAGCGCAAACGCGGCCTCCTGGACCCGGTCGTGAATAAAGGCGTAGTCCCCGTCGCTGAGGGCGATCAGCTGCGCGGTCACCGCCGGGTGCAGGGCATAGCGGATCTCCGCGACAGACATCCCCACCACGCGGCAGACCATCTCCAGCTCGCCGCTGCCGCCCAGACAGGCGATACTCCCCAGCAGATGGCGGGTCTCTTCCGGCATCTCCTCCAGCTGCTGTAACACCAGCGTGACCACGTTTTCGGTGTAGTGGCGGGCGCGGATGGCCTCAAGATCGTAGCACCACCGGTCCTGGTACTTATTGTGCGTCACCAGCCCGTCATCAACGATGCGGCGGAAAAACTCATGTACAAACAGCGGATTACCGCCGGTTTTTTCGTGAATCAGCCCCGCCAGATCGGCGGTGCTGGCCGAGCGGGTATGGAAAATATCGGCCAGCCAGCGCGAGACCGCCTTCACCGACAGCGCCTCCGGGCGTAGCTCGACGGTGTTGCGCGATGCGCGCTGCAAATTGGCCAGCGACAGCTCATGCGCGCTGTCATCCCGATACGCCACCACCATCAGCATGGGGAGGGTGCTGCCGCTGGTCAGGAGGTCCTGCAGGATCTGCAGGCTGGCGGGATCTATCCAGTGGATATCATCCAGCAGCAGCACCAGCGGGCAGCCCTGGCTGGCAAAAGATTTCACCAGCGCCAGCACCATCTGGCTAAAGCGCGCCCGGGCATCGGTCGAGAAGGTATCGCTGGAGAAACGCGGTTTGTTATCCAGCAGCAGGCCCAGCTCCGGCACCAGGCCGACGGCTAAGGTTTCGTAGCCCTCCAGATCGCGCGACAGGCGAACTTTCCACTGGGCTACCTCCTCGGTGGACAAGCCCAGCAGATGCAGCGCCAGGGCGCGAAACGCCGAGGTGAGCGCCGCATAGGGTAGCGCGGGAGAAAACTGATCCACCTTGCCTACCGCCAGCAGCACATTGCGGTGCTGGAGCGCCTTCAGCCCCGAGGCGATCAGCGACGATTTACCAATCCCCGACGGGCCGCTGATGGTCACCAGCCCGGCCAGGTTATCGCGGCACACCCGATCAAAGGCGTTAAGCAGCTCCGCCGTCTGGGGATGGGCATTGTAGAGGGTATCGGTCAGATAAAAGGCCGGGGAGCGATCCTGCAGGCCGGGGGTAAAGGCCGCGATATCCCCGTCGTCGCTCAGGGTCGCCTGGCAGCGGCGCAGATCGGCTATCAGCCCGTCCACGGTCTGATAGCGGTGCTCGGGTCTTTTCGCCAGCAACTTAAGGACGATAGCCGAGAGCATGGCCGGAATACCGGGCAAGACGGCCCCCGGCGCCCGGGGCTCAGAGGCGATGTGGTAGTGAGCCCACTTGCCCTGATCCTGGCCCCCCAGCTCAAAGGGCAGGCTGCCGGTCAGCAGTTCGTAGAGCACGACGCCGAGGCTATAGAGATCGCTGCGGCTATCCACCGCTCTGTGGGTGCGGGTGGTGTGCTCCGGTGACATATAGGCGGGGGTGCCGCCGGTCACCGACAGCCGCGTCTGGCTGAGATCCTCTGCGCCACCGGACGACAGGCCAAAGCCCCCCAGCCGGCAGCGATGTTCGTCATCGATAAAAATATTGCCGGGCTTGATATCCCCGTGCACCAGGTTGCGCAGGTGCATCAGGCGCAGGGGGAGACAGATGCGGATCGCCAGATCGAGAAAGTGCTGCATGCCGGCCATCGGCGTGCCGACCCTGCGGGTCAGCAGCACAAAGGCGAAGGGGGCATAAACCAGGGCAAAGCGTCCGTGATATTGCGTGCTGGCCACCGGGCGCACGGCCCAGTCGTCGCTCAGGTACTCACGCAGGGCAAACTCATTGCGCAGCAGGCGCGTTGCGCTGGCCTCTTCCTCATCGCTGACGGCGGTCGCGATGATAAACGCGCCGCCGGAGGCAGGCAGGCGTGCGTTCAGCCAGCAGAGGCTACCCTCCTGCCCCAGCGGCGTAAAAATGACGTCTTCTTTAAGCACAAAAGCCTGCCCCTCAGAGAGACTCTCAGGGGCAGGCAGCGATGGGTTGTTCATCCACGTTCCTTATTTTTCTTCATTAATGGTTCTCGTGGGGGTGCGGTACAGAGTTTTCAGGTCTGCAGGGCGTGCGCAATGTGCGCCAGCAGAACATCAATGTTTATCGGTTTGGGCAGAAACGCCACGGCTCCTGAATGCATAGCGTAGCGCTGCATGTTGTCATCTGCATGACCAGAAATAAGAATGACAGGAGGCGGGACGGAGGCGATCAGCTGTAGCTTCTCTACCATTTCGATGCCGGTCATGCCCCGCAGCCGGATATCGGCAACCACCAGGGCGATCTCCGCCAGAATGGTAGGATGGCTGAGAAACCCCTCTGCGGAATCAAAGGTCTCGGTGGCATACCCCTCAGACTGCAGCAGGTTGCTTAACCCGCTGCGGACAGAGCGTTCATCATCAATGATAGCTATGCGCTGCGGCATGCTCGCTTTCCTCAAACTGGACGTGATTATCCCTCGCTACCGTCGCCGGGACGCGGAGGAGGCGCAGTGCCGCTAATTTTGGGTACACACTCATGACGAAACCACGTCAACGTCAACTGACGACTCAGCAGACGGCGGCCGATCGGGATCAGCTGTTCACCCACCAGCATGCCAAACAGCCCCATCAGCGCGACAACAGGGGGCGCCGGGGAGTGTACATCAATAGCGGCATAAATCACGCCTGCCAACATTCCACACAGCAGGGAAACAACCCAGGCTTTCATGACGAGGCTCCTGTTGAGAGGGTAACGGGCGCTTTTTGTGCCGTCTCATCGGCATGCAGAAAATGGCGGGTCGCCTGCTCGCCTGCCAGCATCCCCAGCAGGCCAATCAGCGCCAGCGCGGGCGGCGCGGGAGATCGCACTTTCAGCAGCGCGTACAGCAGGCCGATAAGCACGCCTGCCGCGAGGGAAATTAACCCAGTACTCATGATGAACTCCAGAGAGGTCAGAAGCAGGCCGGATGAGGGCCCAGCCTGCCGCTGAAAACTTAGCGAACCGGAGCCGGTACTGGCGCCAGGGTTTCGTGCTCGCTCTTCTGGCGAGATGGCGCGTTGTGCACCATGGTGTAGGCGTAGTCCACGCCCATGCCGTAGGCGCCGGAGTGCTCACGCACGATATCCATCACCGCGTTGTAGGTCTCTTTACGCGCCCAGTCACGCTGCCACTCCAGCATCACCTGCTGCCAGGTTACCGGGATCACACCGGCCTGGATCATGCGCTGCATCGCGTAGTCGTGCGCCTCTTTAGAGGTGCCGCCCGAGGCGTCCGCCACCATATAAATCTCGTAGTCACCTTCCAGCATGGCGCACAGAGCGAAGGTGTTGTTGCACACTTCGGTCCACAGACCGGATACCACCACCTTCTTCTTGCCGTTAGCTTTAAGGGCATCACGCACTTTCTGGTCATCCCAGGAGTTCATAGAGGTACGCTCAAGGATCTCTTTCCCCGGGAAGACGTCCAGCAGCTCCGGGAAGGTGTTACCCGAGAAGCTTTCGGTTTCAACGGTAGTGATGATGGTCGGGATGTTGAAGACTTTGGCCGACTTAGCCAGCCCTACTACGTTGTTTTTCAGAACCTGACGATCAATAGACTGCACGCCAAACGCCATCTGCGGCTGCTGGTCGATGAAGATCATCTGGCAGTTATCCGGGGTTAACACTTCGAGTTTTGAGTTAGACATAATGGTATCCAGTGAGGTTTGCAGGTGAAATCCGTCGCGATGTGACGGGAAGCTGGCTGCATCCTATTCCTCCCTCTCGTCTGGCGTAATTATCTCTTGGTATAACTACCCTTTCGTATAGCTATACGCGGGTATAGTTATACTTTGGTATACCTATCCCATTGTATAACTGGTTTTTTTCAGTAACTGGTTCCAATAATCCTGATATTTCCTCTCTCAGTCAGGAGCCGTTATGATTTCCTCTGCTAAAGCAGATTTGATTCTGGTCAATGGTCAGTTTCATACCGTCGATCGTGAAAACCCCCTTGCCGAAGCGGTCGCTATCCGCGACGGTAAATTCCTTGAAGTGGGAACCGTTGCCGAGGTGATGCAGTACCACGACGACGCCACCAAAGTGGTCGATCTGAAGGGCCACACCGCCATTCCCGGCCTGAACGATTCTCACCTGCACCTGATTCGCGGTGGCCTGAACTATAACCTCGAGCTGCGCTGGGAGGGGGTGCCCTCGCTGGCAGATGCCCTGCGGATGTTAAAAGAGCAGGCCCTGCGCACGCCGTCGCCTCAGTGGGTGCGCGTGGTGGGCGGCTGGAGCGAGTTCCAGTTTGCCGAGCGCCGGATGCCGACCCTGGATGAGATCAACGAGGCTGCGCCGGATACCCCGGTCTTTATCCTGCACCTGTACGACCGCGCCCTGCTCAACCGCGCGGCGCTGAAGGTGGTGGGCTACACCAAAGATACCCCGAATCCGCCGGGGGGTGAGATCCAGCGCGACGCCAACGGCAACCCGACCGGGATGCTGATTGCCCGTCCGAACGCCATGATTTTGTACGCCACGCTGGCCAAAGGACCAAAACTGCCGCTGGATCAGCAGGTGAACTCCACCCGCCAGTTTATGCGCGAGCTCAACCGTCTGGGGCTGACCAGCGCCATCGATGCGGGCGGCGGTTTCCAGAATTACCCGGAAGACTACGAGGTGATCGCCGAGCTGCACGAGAAAAAGCAGATGACGATCCGTATCGCCTACAACCTCTTTACCCAGCGTCCGGGCCACGAGCTGGAAGACTTTGAGAAATGGACCGATATGCTCAAGCCGGGCCAGGGCACTGACTTCTTCCGCCATAACGGCGCGGGGGAGATGCTGGTCTTCTCGGCGGCGGATTTCGAAGATTTCCTCGAACCGCGCCCGGATCTGGCCCCCGGCATGGAAGACGAACTGGAGCGCGTGGTGCGTCACCTGGTCGAACACCGCTGGCCATTCCGCCTGCACGCCACCTACGACGAGTCCATCAGCCGTATGCTGGATGTCTTTGAGAAGGTGAACCGCGAGATCCCGTTCGATGGCCTGCACTGGTTCTTTGACCACGCCGAGACGGTGACCCAGCGCAACATCGATCGTATCAAAGCGCTGGGTGGCGGCATCGCCGTGCAGCACCGTATGGCCTTCCAGGGTGAGTATTTTGCCGAGCGTTACGGTATGGAAGCGGTGCGCCACACCCCGCCGGTGACCCGTATGCTGGAGACCGGCGTACCGGTGGGCCTGGGCACCGACGCCACCCGCGTGGCGAGCTACAACCCGTGGACCGCGCTCTACTGGCTGGTCTCTGGCCGTACCGTTGGCGGCATGCAGATGTACGATCACAGCGCCCGCCTCGATCGCGACACCGCCCTGATGCTCTGGACCCAGGGCAGCGCATGGTTCTCGAACGAGCAGAACCAAAAAGGCCAGATCAAAGCAGGCCAGCTCGCCGACCTGGCGGTGCTGAGCAAAGACTTCTTCCGCGTCCCGGAAGAGGAGATCAAGGGCATTGAGTCGGTGCTGACGGTGGTGGATGGCAATATCGTCTATGCCGCAGGTAGCTTCGGCCCACTGGCTCCGCCGGCTATCCCGGTCTTGCCAGAGTGGTCACCGGTGGTGAAGGTGCCGGGTCACTACCGCTCCGCGCCGCCGCAGGCGGCCCGTGTAGGAATGAGCGCTGTGCACCACTGCAGCGGCCCGTGCGGCGTGCACAACCACGCCCATGATTTTGCCCGCACGGCAGAGATGCCGGTGGCCGACGATAACGCATTCTGGGGGGCGCTGGGCTGCAGCTGCTTCGCGTTTTAATCATGATCAATTCAAAAACAGACACCCTGCCCCGGTTAGACCTGGGGCTGTTCTTCCTGCGCATCACCGGTAGCCTGCTGTTGCTCTATGTTCACGGCCTGCCGAAAGTGTTGCACTTCAGCGAAGAGCTGACGCGTATTGAAGATCCCTTTGGCTTTGGGCCCTATTTCAGCCTGATCCCGGCGATCGTAGCGGAAGTAATCTGCCCAATCCTGATCCTGTTCGGCGTGGCGACGCGCCTGGCCTGCCTGCCGATTATCGCCGTGCTGCTGGTGGCGATGCTGGTGGTGCATCCGGGCTGGTCGATTGCCGAGGGGCAGTTCGGCTGGCTGCTGCTGATCATCTTCACCACGCTGGCGATCACCGGCCCTGGCGGCTGGCGGCTCCGCCCGCGCGTGAGCGAGAGGTTCGCATGACGCAGGTGACCGACGCGCACATTGAGCATCCGCCTGCCCCGACGATCTCCACCTGGCAGCCACTGCACCAGCGGGTCTTCCGCATGCTGTGGATCGCCACGGTGGTATCGAACGTCGGCTCATGGATGAGCGACGTGGGGGTCAACTGGAGCATGCTGACGCTGAGCGCCGATCCGCTGGATATCGCGCTGGTGCAGGCGGCGAGCAGCCTGCCGATGTTCCTCTTCGCCCTCCCCTCCGGGGTGATGGCCGATATCGTCGACCGGCGTAAATACCTGCTCTTTTCGCAGCTGTGGGTGTTTATCGCGGCGGCGGGGCTGACGGTGCTGTCGTTTACCGGCCAGGTGACGCCGACCGTGCTGCTGGTGGCGGCGTTTCTGCTGAGCGTCGGCAGCGCCATGAGTTCACCGCCGTTCCAGGCGGTAGTACCGGATCTGGTGAGCAAGGCCGAGCTGGGCCCGGCCATTGCGCTTAACTCGCTGGGGGTGAACATCAGTCGCGCCATTGGCCCGGCGCTGGGGGGCTTTTTGCTCTCGCTGGCCGGGCCGTGGATGGTATTTCTGCTTAACGCCCTGTCGGTGCTGGGGGTGGCCTGGGTACTGTGGCGCTGGAAGCCTGCCGCCAGCGTGCAGCGTCTGCCACCGGAGCACTTTTTCTCGGCGGTGCGCGCCGGGGTGCGCTATGTCCATGCCGCTCCGGTGCTGCGTAACGTACTGATCCGCACCGTGGCCTTCTTCGTCTTTGCCAGCGCGGGCTGGGCGCTGCTGCCGCTGGTGGCACGCCGGGAGCTGGGCCTCGGCCCGGCGGGGTACGGCATTATGCTGGCCTGCATCGGGCTGGGGGCGATTGCCGGGGCGGTGCTGTTGCCGCGCCTGCGCCAGCGTCTGAACGCCGATCGGCTGATGGTGGCGGCAAGCCTGGTCTTCGCCCTCACCATGCTGGCGCTGGCCTTTGTGCGCCACTTCTGGCTGCTGAACCTGTTTGAGTTTTTCACCGGCTTTGCGTGGATTGCCGTGCTTTCGACCCTGAACCTGGGCGCGCAGCGCAGCGCCGCCCGCTGGGTAAAAGCCCGGGCGCTGGCGGTCTATCTGACGGTGTTCTTCGGCTCGATGACCGCAGGCAGCGCCATCTGGGGACAGATTGCTTCGCACACCAACACCGCCACGTCACTCTGCGTGGCGACAATCGGCATGCTGCTGGCGAGCGCCACGGTGTTGCGCTGGAAGCTGGAGAAAGATCCGAACCTGAACCTCGATACCAGCGGCCTGATTGCCGACGACGCGCGGGAACGTATTCCCAACGAACGCGGCCCGGTGCTGGTCTCCTGTGAATACCAGATCGATCCTGAAGCGGTAAGCGATTTCCTGCAGGCGGTCCACGAGCTGCGCCGGGTGCGCCGCCGCGCGGGCGCCATGAGCTGGGCCGTGTATGAGGATATCGACCGACCGGGCCTCTATATCGAGACCTGGCTGCTGGGCTCCTGGGTTGAACACCTGCGCCTGCAGGAGCGCCACACCATGAACGACCACCTGCTGCAAAGCCGTGTACTGGCTTTCCATCAGGGCGATACCCCTCCGGCGACCCGCTACCTGGTGGCGCCGGTATAAAAAAAACAACCACACGTGAGGATAAGACTATGGCGACGATTAAAGCGAAAGATGGCACGCAGATTTACTACAAGGACTGGGGCGCGGGTAAACCGATTCTGTTCAGCCACGGCTGGCCGCTGGATGCGGATATGTGGGACAGCCAACTGAACTATCTGGCCGAGCGTGGCTATCGCGCCATCGCCTTTGACCGCCGCGGCTTTGGCCGTTCGGATCAGCCGTGGACAGGTTACGATTACGATACCTTTGCATCGGATATCAACGACCTGATCACCGCGCTGGATCTGCGCGACGTGACGCTGGTGGGCTTCTCAATGGGCGGCGGCGACGTGAGTCGTTATATCGGCACTTACGGCACCGACCGCGTGGCCGGACTGGCGCTGCTGGGTGCCGTTACGCCGATCTTCGGTAAATCGGACTCTTACCCACAGGGTGTGGATCAGTCAGTATTCGACGGTATTCGCGACGGACTGCGTAAAGATCGCGCTCAGTTTATCAGCGACTTCGCCACCCCGTTCTACGGCACTAACGCCGGGCAGACCGTCTCTCAGGGCGCCCTGACCCAGACGCTGAACATTGCGCTGCTGGCCTCCCTGAAAGGCACCATCGATTGCGTGACCGCTTTCGGCGAGACTGACTTCCGCGCTGATATGGCGAAAGTCGACGTGCCTACGCTGGTGATCCACGGCAGCAACGACCAGATCGTGCCGTTCGATACCACCGGTAAAGTGGCGGCAGAACTGATTAGCAATGCCCAGCTGAAAGTGTATGACAACGCCCCGCACGGCTTTGCCCTGACCCATCAGGACCAGCTGAACGAAGATCTGCTGGCGTTTGTGCAGTCACTGTAAATTTGTTGAGGCCGGGTGATGCTGAGCGATCCCGGCCAGGCGATTTTGTCGGCCCGTGCAAGCGCAGCGCTGCCGGGCAAATTACCCGCGCCTTAAGATGATGTTTGCCATCAGGTAGCTGACAGCGAAGGTCAGGTGGCTGCAGGCGTGGAACATGGGGAGTGGTCTTTTATAGAGGTTAGTGTCACTTCTTTAGCCTGCTTATTAACGTACAAATAAAAGCGATGTTTGCCCTCTTTGTTCGGCTGGCACCACACTTCCATTCCACGCAGCCTGCGCTGCTCTCTGACATACCCTAAACTTCCCAGGTAGGCTCGAAGCGGTTCGGGATAAGTAGCCTGTTTAAATATAATAGCATTTGATGGTGCGTTTCCGTCGCCGGGTTGAGATTCGAAATAATAATGTTGAGAAATTCTCGGTGCGTTTTTAATTTCCTTGTAGGTGAGAGAGTAATAATTATAACGCTCGGTTTCTTTATAAACAGTCGCCGTATTTATACTCGATGCGATGAGGTAGACAAATAGCCCGCATAAAATTAATGCTGTAAAAGATGCACTCATAAAGAACTTCGCAAAAATGGAGAGCATTATTCAGTTCCTGCTTAGCCGAATGCTGTATTATTTTCTGTCAGTGCATTGACGATATCAGAGATAAAATCAACCCAGGGAGTAAGCACATTTTTATAAACCAATGCACTCACAGCATCATCCCTTATATCTTCCCTTGAGCTCACGATAAATGTCCTTATAAGCGTAAAAATCTGATGGTACTCAGGCTAATTTATCTTTGTCTATGCCAGACTTGATGATTAGGATTTTAACCCGGCCCTGAATATAGTGGTTAAACTAGAGTTCCTTCTCGGAAGCGATTTCATTTCTACGTAATATAGCCATCACAAATAAAAAATATGGTGACAGGCTGCCCCTCGCCCGAAACGAAAACGATTAAAGAAGGGCAGTAACGACATATACGGACCGTTGATCCTTTCAAGGGGAAAGAAAATGATGTTTTCGTTCTGGGGCGTGGCGTACAGAACAATAGCGGCACTAAACGGAGAATGAGGGACATCCCATTGCTCAGGGTTGCTGTAAGTGCTGACCGGGATCCGGTTCTTTTTTTTCCTGCCGCCCTCACACTTATCGCACCCGACGCCAGGCTTCCCGCCCCGCCCCCCTTACACTTAACGCTTTGAAAAGTTTCCCCGGAAGGTGACATGAACAGCACCGTCTTTGACGCATTCCGTTGTCTGAATCTGCTGGCGACGGGCAACCGTGCGTTTGGCATTCGCGAAATTGGCCGCGCGCTGGATCTGGATCCGGCAAAGATCTCCCGCCTGATGCAGACCCTGCTGGCGCTGGAGATGGTGCAGCAGGATGCCCGACGCAAGTACAGCCTGGGGATGGGCATCCACCGGCTTTCGGCGAATGCGATCCATAATTCTGCGTTTTACACCGCCGTGCTGGAGATGCTGGAGGAGACCGGCAGCCATTCGGTGTCGATTGTGGTGGGCGTGTTAAGCGGTAAAAACGTGGTCTATCTCATCCATACCCGCGGGGGAAAAAGCATTGCCCGCGCTATCGGAAACTATGAATCCTATCCGGTGCATGACTCGGTCATTGGCATCAAGCTGCTGTCGGCGATGAGTGATGAAGAGATTGTGGCGCGTCTTGGGGTGCATGACTATCAGTTGCTGAAACGCGACATCGAAGAGGCCCGGCGGCATCAGGTATTTGGTAAAACCTTCAATGAAACGGATTACCGGATGGCCTGCATTATTCCGGGTATGCAGGCCGCCATCGCCCTGTCCAACATTCAGGGCGATAAGCTGGATATCGACAAACTACGCCATTTTCTGATCTCCGCCGCGCGTAAAATCAGCGGCGCCTCACGGCCTGCTCTCTAGCCATCGCGCACAGCGCGCGGCCGTGGTGGTGACCGGCTGCCCCGGCCGGTAGAGCGCGCTGCCGATCCCCACGCTGTCGTAATAACGCAGGTAGGCGGCCGCATTGTCCATGTCCACACCCCCTACCGCTGAAAAGCGCACCGGCAACGATAGCGGCCCCTTGATCATCTGCGGATAGTTTTCCGGCACGGCGCTGGCCGGGAAAATTTTCAGCACGTCGGCTCCCGCCTCGCAGGCGGTGAAGATCTCGCTGGGGGTCATCACCCCGGCGCATACAGCAAGTCCATGGCGTTTGGCCGCACCAATCACCCGCAGATCGAGGTTCGGGGTGAGGATAAATTTCGCCCCGGCGGCGGCGCAGATATTCACATGCTCAGGGGTTAACACCGTGCCCGCCCCCACCGTGACCTCGTCGCCAAAGGCCTCGTCCAGCCGTTGCAGGCTGGTGACCCACTCCGGCGAATTGGTGGTGATTTCAATGGTGGAGATGCCGTGATCGCGCAGGCAGGCCACCTGCTCCACGCACTCCGCAGGGGTTATGCCGCGCAAAATGGCAATAATGCGCGCCTCAGCCATCATGACGAAATACCTCGTTCAGCCCGGCGATTAGCGCGGTTTCGGCTGCCAGCGTGGTACAGGGGAGTCCGGTCTGCTCGCACGCCTGTTGGTAGAGAGGTAGCAAAGCGGAACTCCCGATAAAGCAGACAGGCTGGGTGACCGGATGACCGCACAGGATCTCATGACTAATCAGCAGGCCGGAGAGCCAGCTGGCGGCGAAGGCCGGATCAAGCTCGCCCAGAATGTAACGCCCCCGGCAGCGGAACAGCTCGCTGGCCAGCTCCGCCTGCCCGGCCTCAATCGTCTGCGCCACGGCCACCCCCTCGCTGAAGGCGGTGGCGGAGGTTATCTGCGTCGGCAGCCCTTTGCCCACCACCGACTGGTTCAGGACCAGGTGATAGAGCTCGCCGGTCATCAGGGTACGCAGGCCCGTCACCTGCTGCTGCTGGCGGTTGAGGGTCATCCATTTGCTGTGGGTGCCCACGGCGGCAAAGGTGCTGGCATCCGTCAGGACAATGCCCCCGGCCAACTGCATCTCTTCGCCACGGCAGATTTCGTTCACCCGGGGATCGCTAATGCCGGGCCGCAGGGTGAGCGGATTGCTCAGGATGCCGGGTAACTCGCGCCCCTTGCCCAGCAGATCGCCAAAGCTGAGCGGCAACGTCATGTAGCCCGCATCGGCAATACCGATGTTACTGCCGATCATGCCGCACAGCAGCACCGGCAGATGCGGATCCCAGGCCTCCTCCAGCCGCTGTAATTGCTGGCGCAAAATCGCGGGCAGCGCGGCGCGCTCGCAGGTCGCCACGCCGCAACTCGCCTGCACCGTGCGGATCACCTTGCCATCACGCACGCTGATGGCCCGAAAGTTGCTGGTACCCCAGTCGACGGCGATGTAGTTCATACCCGCGCTCCAAAGACGGCCAGCGGCAGCGCGTCGGTGAGATCCTGGAGCTCATCCCGGGTGACCGCATCCAGCCCTTTGGCCGGTTCACGTACCACGTCAGTGGAGAAAATCCCTGCCCGGTAGAGCACGGTTTTATGAATAGCCACGCCAATCCCCGGCTGCACGCCATAGCGCAGGAAAGGCAGATAGCGGTAGAAGAGCGACTGCGCTTCACGCGGGTCGTGCTGCCAGGCCTGCAAAATCATATTGATGACCTCCGGGAATTCACAGGCGGGCATGGTGCCGATCACTCCGCGCCGCAGCTCTTCATAGAGAAAACCGGCGTTCAGGCCGCCGAACAGCCCGACGCTGTCTCCCAGCGCCTGCTTCAGGGCGGTGATTTTCAGCGTGGTGGGCGGTTGCTCCACCTTGATGTACTTGATGGCGGCAAACGACTGGCAGAGCGTCACAAGGGTTGGCACCGGGATGTTCACCCCGGTCATCAGCGGCGCGTCCTGGATCATGATGTCGATGTCGCAGGCCTCACAGATATCCCGGTAGAAATGGACAATCTCCTCGGGACCGGGCTTGACGACGGCAGGCGGGTTAACCATTGCCACCTGCGCCCCCCAGCGCTGCACCCGCGTAATCTCTTCGATAGCGACCGCCGCAGCGGCGCCCCCGGCGGCGGCCACCAGCGGCAGATCGCCGGTGAGATTTTTCACGCAGGCGAACAGCGCCTCTTTTTCGTCCTGGGTCAGGGCATAGCCCTCGGAGGCGTTGCCAAACAGCGCCAGCCCATCGATGCCCTGTTGCAGCAGGAATTTCACCAGCCGCTCCATCGAAGTGAAATCCACGTTGCCCTGCGCATCAAACGCAGTGGCCAGAATCGGTACGTTGCCTTTTAACATGTCGCCTCCCTGACGGCGGTTTCATTGATGTCGATACCCAGCCCCGGCCCCTGCGGTAGCTGATACGCCCCCTGCTGGCAGCGCAGCGGCGTGGTAAGCAGTTGGTTGGCAATCTCAAAGACCAGAGGTTGATACTCCAGCATGTAAAGATTGGGGATAGCGGCCGCGACGTGCAGCGAGGCGGCGATGCACGGCGCCAGGCCCACGCTGAGATGCGGAGCGACCTTCAGGTTCCAGGTCTCTGCCAGCGAGGCGATGTGCATCAGTTCGCTAATACCGGTGCGGCCCACGTCCGGCTGGAGGATGTCGGCGGCGCGCTGCTCGATAAAGGGTTTGAACTGGTAGCGGGTACGCTCGGTTTCGCCCAGCGCAATCGCCACCGGGCTTTTGGCCCGCAGCTCCCGGTGTCCGGCCACGTCCTCCGGTAACAAGGGCGCCTCGAGAAAACCGACGCCAAATTCACGCAGCGCCCCGGCCAATTCGGCGGCCTCGGCCACGCTGTAGTTCCAGTGGGCATCGAGGAAGATCTGCGCCTCTGCCCCCAGGGTTTCGCGGATCGCCCGCACGTTGGCGATGTCTTCCCGCACGCCGTAGCCCAGCGCCAGCTTCACCGCGTTAAAGCCCTTCTCCTGCCAGCGTTTCGCCAGCGCGCAGCGCGCGGGCAGATCCGGCTCCGGCAGCCCCGACACGTAACAGGGAATGGTGTCGCGGTACGCGCCGCCCAGCAGTTGCCAGACCGGCAGCCCGAGTAGCTTGCCTTTCAGATCCCAGAGGGCGATATCCACGGCGGCCAGGGCATCAATGTGGTAGCCGGTGATATGGCCGCGATCGCGCATGGCATCGTACATGCGGGAGTTCAGCACCCCGCTTGCGAAGGGGGATTGCCCCTTCAGCAGTGGGGCGAAGAGCTGGGTGATCAGCTCGGCGATCACCTGCGGCACCACCGGCGCCAGCGCCTCGCCCCAGCCGACGCAGCCCTCTTCGGTGGTGATTTTGACCAGACAGGTCTCCATTTTGCGCGAGTAGACGCAGCGGTACTCCGGGCGATAGTAGTAATCGCTGGCGTGCCCCTCGGCGCTGCCCCCCAGATAGGCCTGCGCGGGGGTGATCTTCAGTGGAAAACATTCAACATTTTGGATCTTCATGACAACTCCGGGTGAGGTTAATCCAGCACTTTGCCGGCGGTCTCTTTCGCCAGCCACACGGCAATGAAGGAGATCAGCGCGGCGAACATCACATACCACGCGGGTGAGAGCGGATCGCCGGTTAACGAGATCAGGCTGGCAGAGGCCAGCGGCGTGACCCCGCCGAACACCGCCACGGTGAGGTTGTAGGCGATGGCGATGCTGCCGTAGCGAATGGCGGTGGGGAAGAGTTCGACCATTGCCGCGCCGCAGCCGCCGTTAAACATGGCAACAAAGACCCCCAGCATGCTCATGGCGGCAATGGAGGTGCCCACCGAGCCCTGGCTCATCACCAGCATCGCCGGCCAGGTGAGCAAAATAAAGCCGCCGCAGCCCAGTAACATCATCGGCCGCCGCCCCCAGAGATCCGATAGATAGCCGGTAATCGGCATACAGACCGCCACGCTAAGCAACCCCAGCGTGGTGATGAGGTAGGCGTCGGTTTTGCTGTAGTGCAAATGGGTGGAGAGATAGCCCGGCATAAAGGATTGCAGCACCCAGCTGCTGACCGCTTTCACCACCACGAAGCCGGTGCAGAAGAGCAAAGCGCGCGAGGAGGTCGAGAGTGATTTACGCAGGGGCGATTTTTCCAGCTTGCCGGTGGCCTTGAGCTTATGAAACTCCGCCGAGTCGGCCATATTGCGGCGCATATAGAGCCCGCCTAACCCCAGCGGGGCGGCCAGCAGAAACGGAATGCGCCAGCCCCACTCGTTCATGGCCGTTTCGCCCAGGGTGTGGGTGAGGATCAGCACCAGCCCCGAGCCGCAGACAAAGGCCATAAAGCTGAAGTTTTCGCTCCAGCAGGTAAGCGTGGCGCGACGGTTGGGTTTGGCGCTCTCTGCCAGGTAGGTGATGACGCCGGAGCTTTCGCCCCCGGCGGCAAAGCCCTGCACCAGGCGGGTGAGCACCAGCAGCACCGGGGCGAGAATACCGACCTGATGCCAGGTGGGCAAAATCCCCATCACAAAGGTCGAGCATGAGGTAATGACGATCACCGTCACCAGCACCTTGCGCCGCCCGAGCCGGTCGCCCATCGAGCCAAAGAAGAGCCCGCCGAGCGGACGCATCAGAAAGCCGGAGCCAAAAACGGCGAAGGATTTCAGCAGAGCGATAACCGGATCGCCGCTGGCGAAGAAGTTGCTGGCGATAATCGCCGCCAGGGTGCCGTAAAGGCCGAAGTCGAACCACTCAATAAAATGCCCAATGCCCGCCGAGAGCATCATTTTGGTTCTGCTCTGGGCGGGTGCGCGCGGCCCGGCAGACGCGTAACCACCCGCGTATTCAGAATCGGTGTTAGCCATGTAACCTCCCGGTGTCAGGCAAGGTGTGTGTTGTGTTTGTTATGAATGGGCTGAGTGTAGAGAAAGCAGAGAGGCTGGCGAGCGGCGGGTGCGGGAGCGTGAAGAGCATCAAAGAAGGGGCGGAAAAAATGTTTCATATAGTGAAACATGGGAAAAAGGACGCCCGCAGGGCAGGCGTCGGGTGAGATCAGTTGACCGGCGCTGGCGTCTCCAGCGGCCCCTTGTCGCCGGAGTTGCGGCGCTCCGCCAGCAGGCGGCAGATCTCCGCGTGCTTCTCTTCCGTAAAGGTGAAGCGCGACATGACCGCCAGGCGGATCAGCGAGCCGATGGCGGGCAGCAGACAGATACCGAAGAACAGCCCGGTGAGCACGCTGTCGCTCTGGGCCTGCGCCTGCGGCACATAGCCGATGATCGTCAGGAACACGCCAATCAGCCCGCCCCCCACCGCCACCGACATCTTGCCGGTGAAGGTCTGCCCGGAGAAGGTGATGGCCGCGCAGCGCTTGTTGGTGTGGTACTCGGCGTACTCGATGGTATCGGCAATCATCGACGAGGTGAGGATATTGCTCATCATCACGAACAGCGTGCTCAGGCCCAGCAGGATAAAGAGCAGCGCCGTGTGGTGATAACCCGCAAACCACATCACCACGCGCACCGCGATATCCAGCCCGCAGAGGATCATAAACAGCTTCCGTTTCTGCATTTTGCGGGTCAGCATCGGGGCAACCAGGCACACCACCGCCGCCACGATCCCCATCACGCCTATCGCCATCTGCAGGCCGCCGTCGCCCATGTTGTAAATGAAGAAGTAGATGTAGATGCCGTTGGCGACGTTATGAAACACGCAGAAGAAGAACGACAGCAGGATAATAAATAGCGGCTTATTCTGGCGCAGGTTGTGGAAGGTGTCGCGCATCGTCACCTTTTCCGGGCTGGGCGGCACGCGCTCTTTAATCTGCATAAAGCCGTTCAGCATCAGCGGCAGGCCCACCAGCATCATCACCAGCGCCGCCATAAAGTAGCCTTTGTCATTGCTGTACTGGGCGAAGAAGGCCGTCAGCTTTGGGAAGAAGATATTGGCGCAGGCGATACCGGCGTTAACGCCCAGCATCGCCGCCGTGACCGCGCGGGTACGCTGACCGGAGTCGTTGGTCATCACCGACGACATCGACCAGAACGGGATATCGGAGATGGCGTATAACGTTCCCCACAGGATGTAAGTGACCCCGGCGTAGAGGATTTTGGTGGTCATGTCCGCTTCGATTTTATAGAACGACAGCAGCGTGACGCCGGTGATCAACAGCGGGGCAAGCAGTAAAAAGTGACGAAACTTACCGAACCGGGTGTTAATGGTGTCCATTATGCTGGCAAACAGCGGATCGTGAACCGCATCCCACGCACGGGCAATTAAGAAGATGGTACTGGCCGCCAGGGCCGAGATCCCCAGCACGTCGGTATAAAAGTAGTTAATAAATGAACCCACTAAACCAAAACTAAAACACTGACCTAAACCATAGCCAAAATAAGACCACAACTCGCGAGACGGTATTTTCATTGTCGTTGCCATAGTGCGTACCTTGCTGCCCGGCGCCGCAGCGCCGGGTCGTTATTTTTATGCCCGCGGCTGCGGGGCAATGTGACGGAGCTTTTGGATCAGGGCGATTTCCGTGCGGGAGAAGGGGATGCCGTTCTCTTCGAACACGTCGTGGAACCACAGGCGGCAGTAGTCAGTGGAGCTGGTCATCACCACCGGCCACGGCAGCCAGGTCTGGGTCTTGCCGCGCACTAGCCCCCACTGATACGGGGCAACCTTCGCCATGTACATGAGCGGTAGCTGCTCTTCGATGGTGCCGCCCACGTGCCGGGCCAGCCATTCGGTGCAGAAGATCGGGCGACCCAGCGTCTGCAACTGCTGGATAATGGCCGTCATGCGGGCGGTGTTCGTGTAGGCGTGATAGCTCACCACGTCCGACAGATCCAGCGCAGTTTGATCCAGTGGATGTTGATAGAAGGTCTCCCCCGCCTCTTCCGCCGGCAGACGCCAGGCACAGACGGTCAGCGGCTGGACGGGATCCTCTTCCCGCACCCACTGGAACGCCAGCTTCATCAACTCATGGGCGCAGGTTTCCAGTTTTTCGTCGTATAACACCTCTTCGGTGCCGGTGGCGAAGATGCCCCGGTTACCCGGCTCGTTATAGAGATCCCACAGCAGCACGCGCTTATCTTTGCGGAACTGGCGAACAACATCGCGGATATAACGCTCAATCTGCGGCCAACAGTCGCGATCGCAGACTTTATCCCGGCCGGGGCTCGCCGCCGCCTGGCTGTTGTGCTTACCTGGCACCGGCGCTTTTTGCGGCCCCAGATAGGGCTCATCCCCCGAGAAGCCGCAGTCGTCCATTAGCGTGAGCATGGTACTAAAGCCACGGCGATCGGCGATCGTCAGAAAACGGTCGATACGCGCCATCAGCCCGTCGCGATCGTGCTCCCAGACGATAAACGGCAGATTGATACGCAGCGTGTTATAGCCCGCCTCCCCCGCCCAGCCCAGCTCCCGGTCGATGGTCTCCGGGTCGAAGGTCTCTTCCTGCCAGATATCGGTCCAGTTCACCGCCGTAGAAGGGAGATAGTTAAACCCACACAGCCATCCCTGCTGCTGATACCACGCCTGCGCCTGTTCCTTGCTCCATTGCTGTTTCATCGCTGTTCCTCCTGCTGATAATATTTAGCTAATAAATATTAGTAGCGGCAAAAATGAGCAAATCGCCATGCCAAAAAAGCGACGGTAATCACAAAGATCGTTGCGGCATCAGGAAGAAACGTGATCGACAGCGCTAAGGTGGGCAGGTAGGGTATGATGCGGTGTCGGGAGAGGGAGAGAACGGATGAAGCGGAAAAATAAAGTCACGATGAACGATATTGCGCGGGCGGCCGGGGTGTCGCAGGCGACGGTATCGCTGGTGCTTAACCAGTCTCGCAACATTAAGCTTAGCGACGAGACCCGCCAGCGGGTGATTGGCGTGGCGACCGAACTGGGTTACGACCGCCTGCCCGCCATCCATGCTCCGCGCAACCAGGAAGAGATTGCCCTGCTGGTTAGCTCCCTGCAGAGTTACGATCCCTTTATCGATGCCATTAGCCAGGCGCGGGAAGCGGCGTGGCGCAACGAAGCGCTGCTCACCGTGTATGACTACGGCGACGACGTGGAGCTGGCGCTGAACATTATCCGCCAGCTGGAGAAGCGCAACTGCGTGGGGGTGATCCTCGCCTCCCCGGTGACGACGCTGGTGGATATGGCGGCGTTTGAGGCGTGCTCGCGCATTCCGCTGGTGTTGCTGAACCAGCGCGATCCTGGCTCGCCGCTGCTGCCCTCGTTTATTCCGGATGACTATGCCAACGCTTTTCAGATCACCAAACACCTGATTGCCTGCGGCGCAACGCGCATTGCCCACATTACCGGTGAGAGCTGGATGGAGGCGTCGCGCCAGCGTCTGGCAGGGTATCAGGCAGCCTTACAGCAGGCCGGGTTAGCGTGCGATGAGCGCCTGGTGCGTCAGACCAACTGGCAGTTTAGCGAGTCGTTTACCGCTACCGCGTCGTTAATTGGGCAGGAAGAACGTCCGGACGCTATCTTCTGCGCCAGCGACTGGCTGGCGATTGGCTGTTATCAGGCCCTGGCTGGCGCCGGGGTGAAGATCCCGGATGATATTCTGCTGGCAGGCTACGACGATCAGAAGATTTCCGAGCAGATGTCCCCGCCCCTCACCAGCATCCAGCTACCCTACAGCGAGCTGGGGCGACTGGCGGTGGAGTATTTGTGTAATCAGGAAGATGCCGCCACCCACGTGACGCTGGCAGGCAGGCTGAAGGTGCGCGCCTCCAGCTCGCGTTAGTTGTCGTCTGCAGTAAAGATCATGCCCGCATAGGGCCTCTCCCGACACGCCGCCAGCCGCGCGGCGAGATCGCCGACGTGCAGTTCCAGCTTGTGCCCGTCCGGGTCAAGAAAATAGAACGACGCCCCTTCGCTTTTGTTGTCTTTCCAGACGGTGACGTTGGCGGCGGTAAGCATTTGTACCAGCGTGTCGAAGTGCTCCGACGCGACGGAGAAGGCATAGTGGGTATAGTCGCTGTTCTGCGGCGGAACATACTGACGCGCGTCATCGTAAGAGAGGCAGAGCCAGAGATCGCCGCAGGTGAGATACGCCCCGGTATCCCATTTGGCATGCAGGCGCAGGCCGAGAAGATCGCGCCAGAAGGCGATGCTGGTGGGGAGATGGTTGACGGCGAGGGTAAGATGGTTTAGGGCCTGGAGCATGGTTTTATTGGCCTAAGTGATATATGATATGAAGTAATATTACATCTGAATCTAATTTACAGATAACCTCTGTTATAAATCAGCAAATTTATTCAAGCACCTCAATTTTTTCCAATTCAATATTGATCTGATCAATAGTCTTTTTTGTAGGAAAAGTTTCAAACATCCATAACCCGAAGAATTCCATAAACATCGCTAAAAACAGCAGTATAAGATGAGCCCACCCAGATTTATCATTAATTATGGACATTACACCCAGCATAATGAAAATAAAGAAAAGAATTCCCATCAATAATGACAAGCCCCTACTTAGAAACCACCCAACGTCATAAAACTTAGCTTTGATGTAATAATGCCCATTCTTTTGCTCTATATAATTCTGAAGCTTATAAAGCTGCTTAATATATCCTTTCTTCTCTAACCTATTCGCGATATAAATAAGTTCTTTCCTGTTAAATGCCGTTGGGATTTTCGCTGCATCACGTATAATTTCATCATTGATGAGATAATTTATATAAGTTTTATCATCCTCCTCCAGATAGTTATCATACTTTTTGAGATACATAATGAGCTTAAGGGTTTTTTTAGGAGGCTTAAATCTATAATTAAAGTAGAGTCTTTTGATAAAATTGGTAAAAACAGCACAAGGTAAAATTATATATGCCAGCAATTTTGCTATCTGTTCGATATGTTCAACTACATAATTAAAATACACCATCGCCAATCTTGTCCTTAGTTATTGATAGGGTTGCAGTAGAAATTGTATATCTTTTAATGATATGCGGCTCATAATACCATGCCGCGCGGGTATCGAGAAAATCCCCCACAGAGCAGGTAAAATAACGCCTCTAACCAGAGGCGGTTCAGGCTCAAAGAACAGGGTCGCATTATACCGCCTCAGATAGCTGAGACCATAACTGAAAAGTCTGTTTAGGCGTAAAAATTGGAATACCGACAATAGTGACCAATTCAAATACTGCGCCAATTGCACTCCCCATACCCTCTTCTTCTGCATGATAAACAAGCCATCATGATGCAACTGCACGCTCCGCCAGTTCCTCAACGATAAGTTTCCGTTCAGTACACGCGGCAAGATATTTATTAATCAAATATTTCACCACCCATCCAAATAAGCATTCCGAAAGCATCTAAAATTATACTTATTACGTTTTATATTCAAGTGGATTTTATTTTTGTTACTGGGTAGATTTACAGGTGCTGTTATTTACGCGATGCGGATATGCGCCAACATACCCGCACCGCTAATCACAATCACTATTTAAGGGAATAGTAATCATGACTAAGCCAGATTGTATTGCAGATTGTTTTGATCCAGAAGTGTTTGATGCAATGAGCCGCCACTTTACCGTGGGCTATGCGAGTCGTTACCCCGATCATCTTCACCTGCCGGCGCTGACAATAAAGGGCCAGTGGCTTGAAGAGGCTGGGTTTGGTACTGGCACCAAAGTGGATGCGAAAGTGATGCAGGGCTGCATTGTGCTGACGGCGCGGGAAGAGATGTCGGAGTTCGAACTGGCGGTGCGCGAGGCGTGTAAGCTGTCGAAACGCAAGCAGAAGCAGGTGGTGGAGTTTATTGGGGTGATTGCGGGGAAAAGCCGCTGAGGCTCTGAATGCGGGTGATGAATAAGGCGCTGATGGCGCCTTTTTTGTTATGCGGGCGGGCCTGTTAATTAACCATGTTTTGTAGGCAGCATCGCGATGATGTAACGCATTCCGCGCCCGGGATTTATACCCCCACGCTGCGATAACAAAAACCAACGCGACCTATTGGTTGTCCTGTATTCCTTCACTAAGCACTAATTTTACGGAAGTATCACACAAGAGCCTGTTGCAGGCTCTTGTGTGAGAAGACGGCCAGTCAGAAGAAATATTTAAAGCGAACGCGCGCGCCGTACCGGTCCTGAGCCTCCTCGTTCCCACCCTTCTCATTCAGCCATGACCAGTAAGTACCCAAATAGATGTTGAAGTTCTTCATATCCATAATATTGGGTATCTGATAAGAGGCATGAAGAGTGTGAATATCATACGTGCCCGTATCCGTTATCCAGCAATCATCTTCACAGCCGACCAGCGAGTTTTGATCGAACTGTTCAATTTTATTGTGAGCGTAGATATAACCGAGCTCAAAGCGTTTCCAGAGCGCATTGATCCCGGTAGAAAAATCTTTCTCGCCCGACGCATCCAGGTAGGCGGTACTCAGGTTCAGGACGACACCATTCTCAGGGTCATTTTTAAGCCCGTTCCATGTCATGACCGCGCCATAGCCGTTACGCTGCGATTGATCGACCCACTTGCCCTGCTGGTCGTAGTACCCGTAAGCGTTATTGACGACATTGGACTCCATAGCCGCAGAGAGACTTAAGGCATCCTGGGTCCAGGAGATCACCGGACGTAAATACACCACGTTTTTGTCATTGACCAGTTCCCGACCATGATAGGTCGAATCAACAAAGAGCGAACTGCCATTTTCTATCAGTGTGTTCAGTTCGAAATACCAGTTATCCAGCTGTTTACTGAGCAGGAAGTTACCGCCGGAATCCGAACGTCCACGTGCCTCTTTCATCATGTAGATATAACCGTGGCCATCATCATAAAGATCGTTCGCCGTATCGCCCGAGTGCTCGACAAAGGTATCCTGATTGAGCGGGAACATATCAAAGGCTTCAAATCGACCGATTTTAATTTTCCAGTCATTTTCTCTACCGAAGAAAAAGGCAGCGTCATCCAGATTCATCGAACCCGTCATATCGGCCAGCGGTTGGGCAGTAAATCCGGCAAAATGGCCGTTATTCAGATTCCGATAACCATCGATGCCCAGTAAAATACGACCATTAATATCCCATTTTTCATTATCATTATCCCTGTCACTAATTAGCGAGCCTTTGCGACTTTCGGCATCCATATTAAATTCGACATCGCCATAGAGTTTCAGATCGCCGAATCCGCTGAGTTTCAACGTGGGGGCCGCCACATTATTTTTGCTCTCTTCTGAAGGCGTCGCACTGACAACGGCTATAGCGGGTGTGTCTGGCGGCGCCGCTTGCGAAACAGGTTGCTGCGTCTGTTTTAACTGGCGTATCTCACTTTCCGCCTTCTGCGCCCGCGTTTCGGCTGCCAGTAAACGTTGTTCAAGGAGCTGCATACGCTGCTCCAGCGTCGTTGTTTGCGCCCAGGCCGCAGGCGCAGCCAGTGCCATCCCTAATGAGAGGGCGATAAGTGTCTTTTTCATTATATTGTCCATTACGTAGGGTAAAAGGTATTTTCTTTTTTATGGCGTAAGTACGCCCAAAATATCAGACCCGCATTAACGCATCTGATATTCCGGCGTTATTGATAACGTAACGACTTAGACGTTATTAAAAGCGATACTCAAAACGATATTTACCCGATCCAATATTGGCCTGACAGGTATTATCCCGGAGTGTGAAGGCGATATTATCTGCATCAACAATATGACTTTCCGCTGGCAGAATAACGGTTGCATGGGTGTTATGTGGCACAATAACACTTAAGACCACATGCTGCTGTTGATCACCCGAAGCCTCAACCTGCCAGTTAACAGCAATATCACCATAACCAGAACGGTAGCGGGCATTCACCCACTCAAGATCGCCGCCGACCACCGGCTGAATGCGCGTATGTTTAAAGCCGGGCTCTGCCTCATCAACATCAATCCCTGCCACGGCGCGATATAACCACTCACCAATCGCACCATAGGCATAGTGGTTGAATGAGTTCATATCCGGACTCCACATGGTTCCATCTGGCTTAATACCATCCCAATGCTCCCAGATGGTTGTGGCCCCCGCTTTGACCTGATACAGCCAGGACGGGAAATCGTCCTTCAACAGCAGTTGCCAGGCCTCTTTTGCACGACCATTGTTGCTCAGGGCATGGCAGAAATAGGGGGTGCCGACGAAACCAGTCACAAGATGCCCATCCTGTTCAGCCAGCAACTCCACCAGGGTATTGACGGTGCGCTCACGGAACTGCTCCGGTACCAGATCAAAATGCAACGCCAGAATGTGCGCAGTTTGCGTCCGGGCCGCTAACCGCCCGGTGGGGGTAAAGAACTCCTGCTGGAAACTGTTTACAATATCGCGGTGCAGCGCGAAGTAGGTTTCGTAATCGTCCTCATGCCCAAGCACTTTTGCCGCTTTGGCAAAGAGCAGCGTCGACCAACTGTAATAGGCCATGCAGGTTAAATCGTTGGGCGTGGCACCAAAATAACTGCCCTCTTTGGCATCCAGCGCCACCCAATCGCCAAACTGCAACTTATAAGACCACTTATTGTCCACGGCATGGGCACGCATAAAATCAATCCACGCTTTCATGCTGGAGTACTGGTTACGCAGCGTCTCTTTGTCGCCATACATCAGATACAACGTCCAGGGATTGATCACTGCCGCATCTGCCCACGCCGCCGCAGAGTGGGTGCAACCATCCGAGAGAAAACGGTCGTTATCGCAACGATCGGTGAGAATGTCTGGTACCACATGTGGTACCCCCCCTTCCGGGGTCTGGTCATAGTGCAAATCCGTTAGCCATTTGGCGAAGAAATTTCGCGTCTGCATGAGATAGCTCGCGGTACGGCAGAAGATTTGCGCATCCCCAGTCCAGCCCAGTCTCTCGTCCCGCTGCGGGCAGTCTGTCGGTACATCGACAAAGTTTCCTTTAAGCCCCCACAGGATATTGTGATGGAGTTGATTGAGGTCCGGATTTGAGCAGAAGAATTCCCCGGTGCGCTCCATCTGTGAATGCACCACCACCGCCTTAATATCGTCCAGGACGATTTCGCCGGGCCATGCCTCTACGCTAACGTAGCGGAAACCCTGGAAAGTAAAGTTAGGATGGTAAGTCTCCGTTTCATCGCCACGGAGAATGTATTCGACACGCTGCTTCGCAGAGCGAAGGTTTGCGAGATAGACATTCCCGTCAGCATCCAGCACTTCAAAATGGCGCAAGATGACTTTGTCTCCCGCCTTACCGCTAACGCGAAACGCGACCCAGCCCGTGAGGTTCTGACCAAAATCGATAACCCGCTCGCCCTGCGGCGTGGTAATGAGCGCCCGCGGAGTGAGCGTTTCGATGGCCTGAACCGTACTGGCCCCCTGCGCGCGTAAAACCTTTTTGTCTGCCGGAATAACGGTTACATCACGCCAGGAGGAAAGGTCGCAATCCACGCGGTTCCATCCCGGCATTTCCAGCCGCGCGTCGTAGATTTCGCCGTCGTAGATTTCAGAAAAAAGTACCGGGGAGTCCGCACCACGCCATGCTGTATCTGTGCCGTAAAGCACCTGCCGTCCGTCTTGATAATTGACCACGATCTGGCAGATAAAGGCGGTACGTTCGCCATAATAATTACGATAGCGATTAAAGCTCATATCGCCTTTGTACCAGCCCGCACCGATGCTCGCGGCAATAGCATTATCACCTGCGCAGACAAGATCGGTTAAATCATAGGTCTGGTAAAGGAGGTGGTGGTGATAGCTGGTCCAGCCGGGGGCGAGCTCATCCTCCCCCACTTTCTGGCCATTCACATACAGTTTGTAGAGGCCCAGAGCACTTGCGTGAACGATAACCGAGGCGACTTCATCAGCATCCGTAATCGCAAAAGTGTTTCTGAGCAATGAGCCTTTTGAAGAGGCTTGCTCCTCTGGCCCCTCAGCGCTAATAAATTCCGCCTGCCATTTCGGCGCAGGCAGGCCACTTATAAAGTGTGCAGCATCGCTCCAGTCGCTGTGTTGACCATGGTTATCGCTGATTTTTACTCTGACGTAATAACGTGTTGAATGATCGAGTTCGATTCCACTCAGCGTAATATTTTGCGATGTATCGCTGGCAACGGTTCCGCTGTCGAAAATAAGGGATGTAAATGCCGCATCAGCGCTGACCTGTAATTGCCAGTGAGTCTGTTCGACACCCTTTTTATCGCTGCTAATGACCCAGCCGACAACCGGCATGGACTCGACGCCGTACAGTGCGGACGCATAGTTTAGCGTGACGTTTTGAATTGCTAACATGTTAATGCTCCTGTTAATTTTCACCTACAAATCGGTTGTTCAGCTTTGGATCGTCATTACTGGACGCCACCATGTTGGCTTCGGCGTCAAATTCATTGCGTTGTTTGCCGCGAAAGCAGAGCCAGGCCAGAAACAGGCCGACTCCTACCGTAGAGGTGAGCATGGCGTAGAGCACCATCGGGCCGGCATCGAGAAGTACGGGAGTGATAAAGGCGAGCACACCGCAGGAGAGTCGTGCGACGGCAACAATGATCCCCTGAGCGGTCGAGCGCAACATGGTCGGAAAGGACTCCTGGGACCAGACTTTCATGATGCCTTCAAACGCCAGGCCATTGCCCATATTGGTCAAAAACATGCAGCCGAACCAGGCCGCAGGAGCAAAGTTGAAAAGCATCGGTAGCGCATAGCCGCCCGTTAGCATCACCGCGCCCAGAATAAAGAACGGCATACGTTTTGAGGTATCAACAATGCGCATAAACAGAATGCCGGATGCCATGCCTACGGGCATGATCAGCAAATTCCATAGCGAGTTAGTACTGACAGAGATGCCCACCACATTCACGGCGACATAGGTGCCGAATTGCCCGCCGGTATTAGCTGCAAGGTTGGTGAAAGTGTAAAAAACGCATAGGGTCAAAAATGGCCAGAGGTATTTCCCCTGCAGGAGATCTTTAAAGGATGATTTTTGAGCCCGCACGGTAGCAACGCCGCGACGCAGTTCATCGCGTGCAACAAGCCACAGAGGGGATTCTGGAATAAACCAACGCAGAATAAGCAATATCAGCGCGACCAGGCCAACATGCATATACATGATTTGCGCGCCGACCCGGCCCCATTCCCCAACAACCGCGCCAATGCCCATGGTGACGCCGATCCCGACGGTCCAGAGTAAATTGGAGAAGGCGATAATTTTGCCGCGGTTTTTGTCGGATGCCGCTTCAGAGATAGTGGCCAGTGAAACCGGCAAATCTGCGCCTGTTGCCAAACCAATCAGTAGCGTGCCCATTAACAAGGTGATAAATGACAGCCCGAACGCTAACAACAGTGTTCCGACTATGATCATCGCCATGGTAATAATAAACACTTTACGACGGCCTACTCGATCGCCCAACCGCCCCCCCGTAAACGCGCCGAGGGCAATACATAATGTGAGCAACCCCGAGAGAATACCTATCTCGGTTGAGGTTGTACCAATCGTTTTTTGATAGATAACCAGTGCAGTGCCATTAGATATAATGGCAGCGGAATCAATATAAGATGCCATCCCTGACACCACCCCTATATACCAGGGGTTGGCAGTTTTATTCATTGACATAATATTTATCCTGTGTAGGGTTTATTTGTTTTATCAGAGGAAATTCTACGTCAACCACATAAATAACAGGCCCACTGAATAAACCGGGTTCCTGTCTTATTTCTTCACTACCTTTTTGCCAATACCTCCCTCCCCTACACTGGAAAAAGCGATGCTTGATAAATGTAATTATCCCTTACTGGATTAGCGCACCAATTTCCGCTCCTGAGAGGGCGTATAGCGGAATTGTCTTTTATAGGTCTCCGTGAATCTAACGGTATTCATAAAACCGCAATTTATTGCCACTTCATTAATCGTTTTATCTGTGGTGCGTAAAAGCTCCTGAGCTTTCAATAAGCGAAAAAGCAGCTGAAACTTTGCGGGGGTATAGCCGGTAACATCCTTGACGAAGCGGAACATGGTCCGTTTCGTCATCCGACTTTCATCACATAGCCCTTCCCAGTTGATATGCCGTAGATAGTTGTGCTTCAGGGCATTGATCAAATATTTCCGTCCACAGGCTTCGGCCTGCTGCCGCAAGGTTTTTTTCCGCGCCCGGCGGCACAAGGTGTCAAGGATGCCCAGTATGGCAGTCTCTGCCGTAGAGAAGTAAAGCTCATCAAATTCATCATCCTGGAGCTGGTTTATGATTTGCGTAAAACCAAGGATTTTATCCAGTTCCTCTTCCGATAATGAAGTATCGTAGGTGCATCTCAGACTGTTGTTCTGTTTAAGAATGTCGATCAACTTAGCGATATTTGCCAGAAAGAAAAAGCTGCGTTCTTTATGAATTAATACGTTAATCACTGACAAATTATTGGTAGAAAGGTAACTGTGGGTATCGTTCACTGATACAAAAAAGAAATCACCTTTATAGATAAATTCGACGCTGCCATTAATAATATGGAAACCACTTCCTTCGCTTACAATGACAATCTCATCAAAATCATGTCCATGCACTTCCTCCATGTTTTGCTTTCCCAGCATAAACAGGCAGAAGGCATGCCTATCTGATAAGAAAAATTCCTGGCTTTGCAGAACTTTCATATTATCACCATATTGAACAGTTAATTTTCATTTTCTTTACTGCGCTTTCTGTTCATGCGTCACTGTATAGCTTTTTATCTCGTTATTAACATTCACCTGCATCTTATTTGTTTCCATTTAACAACATTAGTTATGCCAAGTCTACACGGTAAAATGGCACTCAGGCGTAATTCGGCGTGATTTAACCTTCATTTTTCGACAGCACTTCGGGGAATGCGTTATCTATTTCGACGCGATTGGACATTTTTGTACAAAAGATAATTGCTGGGCGCAATTAAATTATCACCGCACTGTTTATACGTCTAATAAAAGCTTTCGGAATAATCGCAGCCAGCGATGCAATTGTGCAGAAGCAAGGGAAAAGGGGTTTGAGAGATAACGGTATCGCCAGGGTGAAGAATGGAAATGCCCGGGACAATCGACTTCACCATCTTTTGAGTCGGGCTGAAGTATGAAATTCAAGCTTCAATACCCCCCATCAAGAATTCACTACATCTATCAATTTACGATTTACATCACCCACAATTTGTTATGTGATCCCGTTACAGGTTTCGGTTGCCCACAACCTTACCCACGTAACAGGACCCTTATCGATGGAATTTTACCAGGCCGATCCTACGCTGGAGAACTACTGGCGCGGGGTGATTCTCTTTGGAAGGAACGTCGCATCCTACAAGTTTGCGCTTGCGCACGCGCTCTATGAAGTGGATAAAACAGGCAGCGACCTGATCACGCTGGAGGAACTCGCTGTCCCCTTCAGCCGCCATCTTTGCGAGCACCTGAAGCACGCCCCGAAGCAAATCACATCCAGCAAAAGCCAGTATCTGGATACCTGCGCTGGCTTTAATCAGGGTGAGGTCTCACAGAGCCAGTTGATTGACAGCACTGTTCGCCGTGGGTTCGGCGTGGTACTGGACGCCTTCCATAATGTGAATGCCGCCGAGATCGACAAACGCTTTTTCATCGATGAGCGCAAAACGCATAAAGGCATACGGCTAACGGATAATTTCTACTTGCTGGGTGAACGCCAGCAATATCAAAACCTGGCCTTTGAAACGACGGCGCGCTGGAATCTGGTGGAGCAAGCCTGGGCGATGGGCGTGTCACGTAATCTGGTTGGTGTCGAATTCGATGAAAGTAATCAGATGCTGTTTGCCAAAGTGAATGCGCGACGCGTTGATATCACCAGCTGCTGCGACAGCCTGAATGGTTACCAGAAAGGCCGCTGTTTTTACTGTTACAGGCCAATCAGCCTGATTCCCGGCGATGCCGAACTGGCAGACGTTGACCACTTTATCCCCTGGGCCGCCCGTGAGGGGGTCGCCAATATCAATGGCGTCTGGAACCTGGTGCTCGCCTGCAAATGCTGTAACCGTGGTGCCGCAGGCAAGTTCGCGCATCTGCCGGGGATTAAACTTCTGGAAAGATTAAACCGGCGCAACGAGTATTTTATTCAGAGCAAACTTCCCCTGCATGAGACGATCGTCCAACAAACAGGGCGTCATCCCGCCGTGCGAAAAGACTTTCTTGAAAAGAACTGGAATGCTGCCAAAGTAATGCTCTTCCATATCTGGGAACCCAACGCCGAAGGCGAGGCCACATTCTAATGACGCTTAATTACTACCAGAACAACGCACAGACATTTTTCGACGGCACGGTGAATGTTGATATGTCTTCACTCTACGAAACCTTTACCCGCTCTCTTGCGCCCGGTGCGCGGGTGCTGGATGCCGGGTGTGGCTCAGGGCGTGATGCCAAAGCGTTTATGGAAATGGGCTACCAGGTAGAAGCCTTTGATGCCTCATCTGCCCTGGTTGAGATGGCGCGTGCGCATACCGGATTGTCGGTTCAGCTGATGACGTTTGCGGATGTGGCCTGGAAAGCGGAGTTTGACGGGATTTGGTGCTGTGCTTCTCTGCTGCATGTTCCGGCTGTGGAGTTGCCGGGGGTGATGCAGAAGCTTGCGGATGCGCTTAAGCCTGGGGGGGTTTGGTATGTGTCGTTTAAGCATGGGGATGGGGAACGGGAGGTGGATGGAAGGCGGTTTACGGATATGGATGAGGTGGGGTTAAGGAGGTTGGTGGAGGCTGTGCCTGATACTGAGATTCAGGCGTTATGGATGACCCGTGACGTCCGTCCGGGGAGAGATGAGGTTTGGTTGAATGGGATTTTATTAAAGAGATAAGAGAAAACACATAATTAATTATGTGAATGAGTTAATGTCATTTATATAATGACAAAATAATAACAAACCTCCACCTCTTCTCCTGGTGTGAAAGCGCACCTGGTTTATTTCCTCATCCGTGACCGTTGTTACTATTTAATATTGAAAAGGTGTTATTTTTATCCTTCTTATTATAAGCAAGGATAGCATCATGGCAGATATTGAAGGGATCGCCCGTAGGATATATGACATCATAATTTCGCCAGAGACAGTGACCGGACTTATCAATGGCGGATTGTCTGTACCTTTAGATTATGGATATTTGATTTACGGTATATTCGATACCGGGTCAAGATATCAGCGTGAAACAGAACGTTCTCTCAAAGTGTCCGACAGCTTGAGTAATGATGCAACCGAGGTATATGCTCTGCTCAGATCGCGGAATTACGGTCTGCTTTACTTATTGTTTGCCGATGCGGTGCAGCCATTATTGGATGCCATCAATGCCGGGTATACAGAGAGACAATCGGTATTCAACAGGATAATGGAACGCGTAGATCAATACCTGAATACGAATGCTGAGGCTGGCTGACATGAAAAGCCATATTACAGCCATCATTAATACCTTTATTTGCTCATATATTATTACTACATGTCTGATCCTGCTGAATGCACTTGATACATGGCCAGTCAGATTAATCGCCATAATCATTACTGTCGGCAGCACTTATCTTATAGCATTATTATTAAATAGATTCTTCAAAACCAACATGCGCATATTAGGTGGGATGCTTGAATTAATATATGGCCCATTGCTCATTATTGGCGTTATTGCTTGCTTAGCTTTTTTTGAGCTGTGGCCTGTTAAAGTTATTACCATGATTTTGTGGCTCGTCATTATGGTGATCTTGCCTTCCTATATAAACAGATATAAGGAGTAACAATGTCTAATCCAGCATACCTTTAGCTGACTGATGCTAATGGTTACCCTATCAATGGCAATTCTTTAGTTACAGGACGTAGGGGCGCAATTGAGTGAAAGGCCGTAACGCATCACTTATCCGTCCCCGTGGATGGATATACCGGTAGATTAACTGGTACCCGTATACATACGCCAATAACTGTGCAGAAAGAATTTGATAAAACAACGCCATTTTTATATATGGCGTTAAGCAAAAATATAACTTTGAAATCAGCGACAATAAAGATGTATCAGATCCTTGATGCAGGTGTTGAAAGTGAATGTTTCAATATCATTTTAGATAACGTCAAAGTAACAGGAATCACGCCAAATTTATTTACTGGTTCAGGGACAGGCACCCACAGTGAGACTATTCAGTTAAGATATGAGGCTATTACGTGGAAGCATTGTGACGGGAATATCGTCTTCAAAGACGCATGGAATCATCGGGTGACGGTATGATTTTAGGGCGGTGTTTTATCGTTGTTTCTGGTCCAGGTAGGTTGATTTAACTATTAAGAACGTTTACGTAATTCTAATGAATAAGGTCGTTTGTATAATGGCCTTATTCGCTTGGAGTTTGGGTGGGCTCCTTGACAGTTAATCATTCATCATATGTTCTGAAATGATATTGGGTAAGATTTGTACGTTTGATTAATTCCTACCAAATAACATCATGATTATTTACAAATTTTATAGAAATGGCTATGAAAATGTTTTTTATGTTATTTAACTACAACGGATAAAAGCTAAAAGTTGCTGAAGCCGCCTTAAATAACATTCGCAATAGTATATTAAAGAAAATTTTATTCGATTGTCCCTGTGCAACGGAAAAAATTCGCATAGCCTTGCAGATGCCAGGCTCTGGGAAAAATATAATCGTAGAAATGTATTGTTGCGAAGGCCGGACTCGAATTTCACACCTAATAGACTGATATCAATGATGTTTATAAACAGGAATAAATAGTCATACCCGCACTTGTATCCACAAGTTAAAATCCGTACGAAAAATAGACATTGCAAGTGGTTATAAAGCCATACCAGTAGAACACCGATATGGCTATCAAAGCAAAATTCAGGCAGGAAGGAAAGTTTTCTTCAGAGGCACCAAAAGTTTGGTCTCGATATCGACTTGCTCATAGTTCTCAATAAGCGCACGGACGAGATCATCAAGCGTCCAGAGCGTCAGAGGTATCGTCGAACGATCGGCTTCATAGCGAGCATCTTTCGTAAAGCCCCCCGTACTGACATAAAGCCCGCGATCGTCTTTATGGCGACCGCCGATAAAGCTGCGAATCTGCTGACTCCCCATTTGCTCCCTGCGATGTTTTACCTCAACGACGATACGTGGATTCTCAAATCCAAATCCATCAGGTGATGCGATGATATCCTTCCCACGATCTGGCCCCACAGGAGACACCTGTGTTTTATATCCCATGCTGCGTAAAACTCCTGCAACCAGATACTCCATCTCCTTCGGATCGAGTCCATTAACTCGATCTTTAATACCTTCACGCGCCAACGACTCCACATCGCGAAGCGGATCAGAAACGACCTCATCTTCATCCATCGCAATTGGATTCTGTGTAATCACATCTACAGTGGGTTTCTTATCCTGCAAAAGCTCTTCGAGCGCATATTCTGGAAGCTGGAAAACCGTCAGCGTAGAACCCAATGTATTTTTGGTAGCAACAGACAGTCGATCGCGATCAATTTCTTGAGTATTCCATTTAACCTGTCGAGCGATTCCCATCCCCTCTTCCACCCATTCAGGATGATATTGGAAATCTGAAGTAACTTTGCCTAGCAAATAAGTACGGTTGGCTGGCGAATAGGTAATAACCCAATCACCCTTTTGGATTTCGTTCACAAAACGCCAGACCTGCGATGCACCAGAACGCGCAGTTCCCAGCTTTGCTAATGGATCTGCCTCCTGGTATAAGGCGAGTAACTGAGCTCGGGACAGGCCGGGTTTGACTAATGGAGCCAGCTGAGACCAACCGATGCCTACAATTTGCTTATCGCGAAAATCGTCATAGAGCTTGCCGCCGTCACCGCGGATCATCCACATTCTGTTGCCCATACCCGTCCCTTCATGAGGAAAAGAAATTAAGCTGGATCATAAGCTTGTTCGCCGCATGCGTCAAAACCATCAACAACGACGGCCCAGCATTCCCGGATTGTACTTGCGATAATGTGCCCAGTAAAAATTACAGCTTCTATTTGCATGATATTTCGTCCATATAAGTAAAAGCACCAACCAGCATCGGCAGGTGCTTTTTGGAATGAGTAAATAAGTAAGGAAAGCTGCAGTGTGAATCAGGAAGGCTATTCCCAATGTTCACCGTGCCGCGCTAATACGATTTCTTTTCAATAAACCAGTTGCCTGTCGCGCCCGCAGAATATCGACTGCCCGCAGATATGGGGACTGTTCTAGCCAGTCGAATCCCCTGCGATCAATACGAACCAGCCCGTACTTTTCCACCAGAAAATTAACGGCATCGGCCAAAGATATACCGGCATCGATATGTTCCTGAATTACCTTTTCATCACTGAACGGCGTGTTGTTTAGCGTCAGGCCATAATGTTGTTCCAGCAGGCGAGCAAGCAGCATTTGCCAGACTGCCACAGGCGACAGACATCGCGTCGCCGCCTGCGGAGTTATTGCAGGTAGAATTTTCATATTTGCTCTTGTGAAAGTAGCTAACGATGAGTGGGGTAAACGGCGATGTATACGTAGCCGCAACTGCCAAGGGTATCGGCTTCGCAGGTGAAACCATTGTGGTGCAGGGTGACACAGTGGGCATGGCGAGGATTCATTTCACCAGTGGTCAACATCGACTCCATCTGGCTGATAAAATGTGGGAATACTTCATCCAACTTCAAAGATTCTGCGTTACTGAATTCACCGGTAATGCTGGCCCGATCAACCAGATAGTGCAGCCAGTTTCCCTCCTGAACCAGACGAGCGCCAAAGCAAGGTGTCACATTACGATTCAGACCCCACTTTAGAAATGAATCGTTCTCTAATTCAGTATATTTCTTTGAAGTATCCTCACATCCAACCTCGCTCTGCAAACGACACAATGCCATCTGAACCGACAACCAGATGATCGAGTATGTTCACATCAACCAGTGCCAGGGCTTCTTTAAGCCTGCTCGTATGTTGCGATCGCATTGGCTGGGCTCCGGATCACCGGATGGATGGTTATGCGCCAGCACAACAGCCGCAGCATTGAAGCGAAGCGCTGACTTCACAATCTCTCGAGGATGGACCTGGACATGATTAATCGAACCGGAAAATAGCGTTTCACTCTCCAATAAACGGTGCTGGTTATCGAGATAGAGCACCATAAACACTTCCCGTTCTTGTCCTGCCAGCTGTAACCGAAGCCAGTCACAGGCAGCAGTACTAGAGGTAAAGGATATACCGGGCTGGCGCAGATATTTATCCAGCAGATTGATAGCCCGGAGAATGGTCCGTTGGGCATAGGGGGTTAATCCGGAAATCGTGGGGAGCAAGCAATTATATTGAGCTATAAGCGCCAGAGAAAAGAGTTCAAACCAGAGTGCTGCGGCAAAGTCGTAGCTTTTGCGGGCGTAATGGGTTGTAAAAAAAGAGAAGTAAATTGAACAACCGTTTGTATCGCAGCATGCCACATCAGAATGAGTTGTTATTGAGAATTGCTATCTAAGCGCCGCTCAGATTCGCGGTATTGCGGCATTTTTCGAGTAGTAGATCGCTTCCAAAGGAAATGGAGCAAGGCCCTCGAAGCTTTTCCTTTATCCAAAATCATTACGCGGTCACTCAAGCAGCGGTGTAAGCGGACCGACAACAGGCTGAAGAATATGAAGAAACACTTTATGATTGCTGAGTATCTATGATTGTCAACTCTGAAACCGAGCAGCTTATCCAGCCTCGCTACCAAAACTATTGTTTTAACTGAGTAACCCGTCGAGCGTACCTTGGGTTTTTGTTAACACCTAGCTTCCTCTCTCCTAGTGTTAAACTCTCCCTCAAAGTTTGATTTTAAGAGTGATACATAGGTTTTTCTACATGATGCCTCTAATTTTTAGTTCAGTAACCCCTTCCCCTGCACGTTTAAAAACGCACCTCTATTTAACTCATTGATTAAGAATGAAAATTACTCCTGAACTACATATTGTGCGCTGCATACATAGTAAACATCAACCCCATGTATTTTTGACTGATGATCCAACTTTCATTACTCCTGGTTGTATAGTTCTCTCAATTGCTCTATATCATAGAAGATAAAACATTCGTCATTGTGCATAACGACGCCTAATCGAAATTTCATTCCATTTGAAATAATTAGACAACTCAATAAATGGGATGAAATCAATAAATTTTTGTTATTATTTAAATAAAAAACATTTGTCAGGTTTACCCACAAAAATTAGTGGTTGAAGCCACATAAAAATAAGAGTAGCCTAATCTGTTTTTTTAAATAAAACTACGAGGTTTTTTCGCTTGTCTGTAAGGAGTTTGCCTTGAGTCAATCAGAATGCATTTCTTGGGTAAAATGTACTTCCTGGCTAAGTAACTTTCTTAATCGTAGAGGATTGAGACAACCTGATAGCCGTCCCCTATATGAATATCATGCGACCAATGATGAATATAATAATCTAACACAACTACTTCGTGCGGTTGGTCAAGTACAAAGTAATATCGATGATAAAGGTTACGCTGCCTGTTTTGTCCTTTTTTGCTCTGAATGGTATCGCAGAGATTATGAGCGCCATTGTGGCTGGACTTGGGACCCTATATATAAAGCATTAGGTGTATCATTAACGTCGACTGAATTAAGGATTATTATCCCTAAAGGGATGGAAGGTTACTGGAACCGCCCAATCCGATTTTACGAATCGGAACGACGTAATTTTCTCGGAACATTATTCAGTGAGGGAGGGTTACCATTCCGCTTACTGAAAGAATCGGATAGCCATTTTCAGAATGTATTCTCCCGGATTCTCAATCAATATGGGCAGACACAACTGGCAGAATTTTCCATACATTCTCTAGTAAGAACTGTCATAGAAAAATCAGCCCTGCCGACTGTTTTTAGCGAAGACACCTCTGTAGAACTCATCAGCCATATAGCGGAAAAACTCAGCTCGCTGGTTCTAATGTACAACCTGAGCAATCATGCCGAACCCGTGAAGCAACTTGATAAAGTACATCCAAAATGGCGCGATGAATTTCCTATGCCTTTGGATGATGAAACAGGTACCCGCTTTCTTAATGGGTTGCTATGTACTGCCTCGGTAGAAACTAAATCCCAACTACAAAAAAATAAGGGTTCCGGTTGTCAATTCTATTGGTCGGAAAACCATCCCGACCAAATCCAAGCGATAATTTCGCTGCCTGATGAACTCACCTTCCCAATCATCAGCGCCCCCTCAACGACGCGATTTGAACTTGCCATTTATGAAGATGGTGAAGAAGTCGCCTGTCTCGGCCCCGTCTATGCCTCCCTGGAGAACGCCCATGCCAAAGTTCGCCTGCGTAAAATTGAATCGAGATTTTTCAGACGCCAACCAGCTGCGAGCTTAACGATTGTTGCACGAACCGGAGGAATGATTGTTGGCACCATAAAACTTGAAGATAGTGAAATCGCCGTTGGCGAGGTACCACTTACTTTTGTTGATGATAAGGAACTATGGTTATTGCAAGGGCAAGCTTCTTGTACAGTAGATAATAGCAATGTTCTTATTGCCTTACCTCAAGAAAAAGCCACTCTTTCAGGGTATGAAGGCTTTCCAGGTACAGCATCATTATTAGGACTCAGAACACTGTCCGTAAAAGGACGCCAAGATATAACCATTTCCGGAGATGAAACATATAGGATCCGCACCGGGAGAGAACAATCTTATCAGAGCGGATTTCATTTTTATGGAAAACATGTGACCTGGAATTGCCATCCTGATGAAACATTCCTTGGTGTACCTAAAGTTACGGCGAAAAACCTGAATGCTGAAGATATACAATTCAAACGTTACCTGAGTGGCATATCGTTAGATGAATGTCAGGTACAAGAGATGATGGGTACGCAATATGTTTCTGTCAGAAACACTCAAAATGAAACTCTACTGCGTCGAAAAATTGGGATCTTGCCGGCAGATTTTAACATTGAAATAAAGGCGAGTGGGCTAGCCAATGAAGGTTCCATTGTTATCTCAACACAACATCCCTGCATGTCTGTCTTAAAAGATAAAACACTTGAGGTTACTCGTAAACGCTCAGCAGGACGAACAGAAATATTACTTAAAGCAGAAGGAATACCTCCTGCGTTTGTCTCTTTGCAGATCTATCCAAATTTGGGAGCTGCCCCAATAGAGATGACTCTACCTTTCCCTGCAAAAGGTTGCTTGGCCCTTGATGCAAATGGATGCATTCTGGATAAAAATATTACTCTGCATGATTTGCTGGGTTCAAGAGCCTTTTTATTTGGTAAAAATGGCGATCCGACACGTTTTTCACTGGAATTACATCTACGTTCCAAAAACAGGTTACAGGCCTGGCATGAATGGTGTTATACCGCAGGGGAAAACCCCGTCGAACTCAATTTATATAGTCTGAGAGAACATATTGAAAACTTACTGTCTCTTGAGACAGGAATTGACCAGGTTGTAGAGATGAAAATCAAAGGCGCAGGTACTGTGATGAGCTGGCAGATTCGCCGCTATAAATACAGTTTACGCTATGATTTTGAAAGAAAACTGCTCATCAGCCAGTCAACCCATTATCGTACCGGGCAAATGTCTTCACCTGTCATCATGTTATTGAGTGAGCCGGAGAGAAAAATCACCTTATTATCATCAAGAATGAGCGAAGGTGTACCGACAGGTGAATATGAACTGAGTTCGGTTATTAACAAAAATGGGCCGTGGTTAGTAGTTCCCAGACAGGGTGAGGAAATGGCGTTTCGCCCCTACTTCATTCGTGGGGAACCATCGTTACCCGTGGATGAAAGTAGTATTCGTTCATTGCAGAAAGCGACCCAGCTTTTTAATCCCCAGTCTGAAGTTAATACCATTACTCTGGTACTTGAACAGATGGCTAACGATCCCGCACATTCCGGCTGGCAGTTTATGCGTTGCCTGTACTAACACTTTGGTTATCTGCCGCTGGCAACCTTTGAAGTTTGGCGTGCGCTAGTACAGCATCCACGAGCACTGGCGATGTCGCTATTTAAATTTGAGATGTCAGCTGAGTATTTGAGCCGCATTGAAAATGAGTTCCCTATTTTATGGGAGTTCTTCCCCATCTTCGAAATCAAAACCGCAGCCGATCGATTTAAATTGTTCCTGAGCCAAAAGGGTGCACCGGAAGAAACCCAGAATTTACTGGTGAAGAGCATGTATCAGCGATTGGGGCTCGTTTTTCCGACATATGCCGACGAAATTGAGAAATGGTTAAGTTACGGACAATTCCCTCCGCCCATTCCAGAGTTCTTCGTTCGCGAGTGGTATCAGGAGCTTTTACGTGAGCATAGTGAAGCTCGCTGGCCAGAGTACGGCAGCAAGCGGCTCCATAGCTGGATGACATCACAAAAAAATCCAGTGATCAGCATTAATCCAGACGCAGAATACCGCTATTCCGTTGCCTTGTTACCCGTCTTCGCCGCAGCTGTAGCAAGCGGTAATACCTCTTTTGAAACCGTATTTGACCGCAAACCGGGTGCTGTATTTTTCCTGAGACAGGTCAGGGACTTCGATTCCCGCTGGTTTAAGGCCATCTTCCAGTGCAGCCTGTTGCGTTATTTTGCTCAAAAATAAAAAGGAATAAGAATGACTACACGCTATTTTTCGTCACTTATTGAACAATCGTTGTCTCGTTCAACTGAAGCAACATTGAGTATCATGGGGGTCACAAACCCGCAGTTGCGTGAGCACCTCGCGCAGCAAATGGGCGCCGATTGTGGGAAATCAGGCTCATTCCTCGCTTCTCCCGTTTTCCAACAAATGTTTGGCTGGAAAGCGTCAAACAAAACGATGCGCAGCCTGACGGAAGGCAACGCATTGCTCAGTAAAGCTGTGGTTGATTCACTGGATGATCAGAGCAATGGACGCTACCGTTTTGGTGCTGACTGGAAACCCTTTACTCACCAGCTAGCCAGTTGGAAGGCTCTACTGGAAAAAAAACATTCAGTGGTAGTGACCAGCGGTACGGGTTCAGGCAAAACCGAATGTTTTATGGTGCCGGTGCTGGAAGACCTCTACCGGGAATTGCATGATAATGACAACAATCCGCTGATCGGTGTCAGAGCCCTTTTCCTCTATCCACTTAACGCCTTAATTAATTCGCAACGTGAGCGCTTGGACGCCTGGACACGAGGTTTTGGTTCCGGAATCCGATACTGCCTCTACAACGGAAATACCGAAAATCTTCACGCCGCAGTGAAAAGCGAACAGGTAAAAAGACCGAATGAAGTACTCTCGCGCGAAAAAATGCGTGAAGAACCCGCTCCAATTCTGGTGACCAACGGCACGATGCTGGAATATATGATGGTCCGTCAGATCGACGCTCCAATTATCCAGCAATCTAAATCACAGAAATCATTACGCTGGATCGTATTGGATGAAGCGCATACCTACGTCGGCTCACAGGCCGCTGAACTAGCGCTGCAGTTACGCCGCGTTATGACGGCCTTTGGTGTGACTCCAGATGATGTTCGCTTTGTAGCAACCTCTGCAACTATTGCCGGAAGCGATGCCGAAAAACAACTGAAGAAATTCCTCTCTGAATTATCCGGTATACCGCAGGAGCGCATCGACGTACTAGACGGAAGCCGGGTTATTCCGGAACTGGAACCATGCAAACACGTTTATGTTCCGTTAGAAGAAATTGAGCAAATCCCTGATACAGACATGAAGGGCGTAAGCCCAGAGCGCTTTGATGCTCTTACGCATTCACCTGAAGCACATTACTTGCGTGAAATGTTAGTTACTCAGCCAGATCCTATGAAGCTGGATACGATGACGCAGCGGTTGAATACGCTGACCAAGCAGCATTATAGCCAACAGGATGTGCTTCGTTGGATCGACGTCTGCTCTGGTACACAACCTAACCCTAAAGATCCGGCATTCCTGAAGATAAGAGCGCATATCTTCCAACGCAATACCCAGGGAGTGTGGGCTTGTGTTGATAAAGATTGCAGACAAAAGCATGGCACTCCGCTGGAAAAGGGCTGGCCCTTTGGTTATGTATACGTGAATCAACGACAAAATTGTGACTGCGGGAGCCCGGTCTACGAACTGGCATTCTGTAATGAATGTAACGAACCGCATCTTCTGGCACGGGATAAAAATGGCAAACTTGTCCAATGGGAAAATAAAGGTGGCGATGAATTTTCTTTGCAGGATGAGGTGAATGTTGAAAGTGACGCCACTGAAGAAAAAGTTGAGAAAGAAAGTAGTTACCGCCCTCCGCTTATTATTGCGGCAGAAAAGACCAGCGAAACAGGTTATATCCTACAGCGACTCGATCGCCAGACTCGTCGTATTGGTGTCGTTGGTAATGAAAGCATTGAATTGATCATTAACGATATTGAACAGGTATGTAGTGCCAGTGGCTGCGGCTACAGAGGCACGAGTGGAAAACAACCTTTTCGCCGCGCATTGCTGGGTGGACCGTTTTATGTCACCAATATTGTGCCAACCGTTCTGGAGTATTGTCAGGACTTTATCAGTGAAGAAGGAAAGGAGGGAGTGGGCCCTGATTCACTGCCAGGAAGAGGCCGCCGTCTCATCACCTTCACCGACAGCCGCCAAGGAACAGCGCGCATGGCGGTACGCATGCAGCAAGAGGCTGAACGCAGTCGCTTACGGGGCAGCGTAGTAGAAATATTGGGCTGGCATCAACGAACACAGACTTCCCCCCCCCCCAATGCCAATACAGATCTGGAAAAGTTATTAGCGTTGGCAAAACAGGCACGCGCACAGGCCGAAGAATTTAGAAGCTGGGGATTACCTGAACAAGCGAAGCTGGCAGAAGTACAGGCTGAACAGCTTGAACAAGCTTTTCAGGCTGCGACCGGAGGTAACGTAGCGCCCATTCTGATTTCCCGAACCTGGACAGAAATAGTCAATGAGCTTAGAGAGAAAGCCGATATTAGCGGCCCTATTCTGCAATACAATCACTATTTGAAGCCTGAAATTTTCAACGAAAACGGCGGGCCGCTGAAGCTTTCGGAAATGTTGCTTTTCCGGGAATTCATGCGTCGGCCTAAACGAACTAATAGCCTGGAAACGCAAGGACTAGTACGGGTTGGTTATCAGGGGCTGGAAAAGATCCATAAGATTCCGGTGCATTGGCAGGAGAAAGGGCTGACCCTGGATGACTGGAAGGATTTTCTTAAGGTTACGCTGGATCTATACGTTCGTGAAAGCAACTTCACACAACTGGACGATGAGTTAAAAAACTGGATTGGTAGTCGTTTTTCGTCAAAATTCGTCCGTAACCCGGAAACGAAAGATCCCGAAGATAATCAGAACAGACGCTGGCCACAAATTCGTAATGGCAATTTATCTCATCGTTTAGTGAAGTTACTAATGCTTGGTGCCGGCTTTAAAAAAGTAAATACGGCGACGATAGATATTATCAATACATGGTTAAAAGAAGCATGGAACCAGCTTACCGGGTCACTTGCAGTACTGAAGCCTGATGGTAACCGTTTCTATTTGCCGAAAGAGCATTTGACCTTCTCTTTAATCGCGGACGCCTGGATTTGTCCGGTCACCAATAAAATTCTGGACACTACTTTTAAAGGGTTAACCCCCTATCTACCCACTCACATTTCCTTTGAACAACTCACCCAGGCGCAATACGATGCTTTTGTCGCGCAGCAGGTCACAATGCCAGAGGTCTGGAAGCTGGAGCGTTCACAAGAAGACTACGCTCCGGGTCTGGCGAAAGTACGTGATTGGGTCAGCAACGAGCCGCTGATCGCGCAATTGCGTTCGGCAAATGTCTGGACGGATATCAACGATCGTGTCGTTGAAGGCGGCTTCTACTACCGCACTGCAGAGCACTCTGCCCAGCAGTCGTCAGAACGCCTGCAAAGCTATGAAAAGATGTTCAAGAATGGGCAGCTTAATGTTCTCAACTGCTCAACTACCATGGAAATGGGGGTCGACATCGGCGGCATTACTGCCGTGGTGATGAACAACGTGCCGCCGCATCCGGCAAACTATTTACAGCGCGCCGGGCGAGCCGGGCGTAGTAAGGAATCACGTGCAATCTCTTACACGCTATGTAAAGGGAACCCGCACGACCAGCAGGTTTTTGCTAACCCGCTGTGGCCATTTGAAACCATGATCCCGGCACCTATGGTGGCGATGAACTCAGTCCGGCTGGTGCAACGCCACGTCAATGCGTTATTGCTCTCTGACTTTTTATGTCACGTTATTGGCGAAACGGACAAAGAAAAAACCAGCCTCGACAGCCTCTGGTTTTTCGGTGACGACGACGGGCAATCAAAATGTGAACGTTTTAAAGTATGGCTGGAGCGTCCGGTCCTTGATATCGATGCGGCGCTAGAACGGCTGGTGAAAGGCACAGCATTAAATGGAGCCAGACCCGACCTGCTGCGGGATAAAACAATCCATGCGATTACGTTCCTGCAGCAGCGATGGCTTTCTGTCTATCGCGATCTTGTGGCCCAGGAGCGAGAGTCGCAGCCACTAACACCTTATCGCAAGCGCATAGAACTGGAGAAAAAACGACACTGTGGCGAGTATTTGCTGCGTGACCTGGCGGCCAGAACTTTCCTTCCCGGATACGGCTTCCCGACAGATGTTGTGACATTTGATAACTTCACAATGGAAGATTATATTCGCGAAAAATCGCAGAAAAGCCGGGATAAAAAAGATCGCGAAGATAACGTGTCGCGCTATAAAGGACTCCCCTCCCGAAACCTTGGAGTTGCCATCCGTGAATATGCACCAGGTGCAGAAATTATTCTTGATGGCCGTGTGTTCCGCTCTGCCGGCGTCTCCCTGCACTGGCACAATATTAATGCCGATACGAATGAAGCGCAGCGTCTGGATTGCGCCTGGCGCTGCCAAAAATGCGGGACCATCGGCTATGAGGAGGGTATGAGCAGTTCCGGGGTATTATGCTGCACCAATAGCGCCTGTGGTGAAAAAATCATCATGGATAATCGCCGCCAGGTGCTGCAGCCTGCTGGCTTTGTGACCGATGCGCATGCGCCGGTGACAAATAACATTGAAACCATGAAATTTATCCCGGTTGTCCCTGCCTGGGTATTTGTTAAAGCAGAGTCCGTACCGCTGCCTAACCCGACAATGGGATATATGACATCTGGTGCAGATGGTCATGTTTTCCAGCAAAGTCTCGGAGAAGGTGGCCATGGTTACGCGTTATGCCTGAGCTGTGGGCGTGCGGAGTCGATGCTGAATGAAAATGATGCACCGAGAAGTATGGAGGCTCACTACCCACCTCGTCCGGGAAAAGCGGACCGCGATAGCCAGAATCAGCGGCTGATTTGTCCAGGTTCGACGGCACTTATGAAAAACGTCACGCTGGGGGCATTAGCGCGAACGGATGTATTTGAAATAGTTCTGCGCAAGCCGCAAAACGGTGAATACCTGCCGGATAATACGGAGGAAGGTCGGCTTGTCGCCATGACTCTGGCGGTTGCATTGCGTCAAGCATTGGCGGGTGTACTGGGTATTTCTGCCGCAGAACTGGGCTACGCCGTGCGTCCGGTCAGACTGGAAGATGGACAATCGGTTTTAGCCGTTCAACTTTACGATGTGATTAGCGGTGGCGCGGGTTTTGCGTCCAGTGCGCCATTGCACATTGAGACCATTCTGCTGGGGATGGTGAAACAGCTGGGCTGCAATCATTGTGATACCGCCTGCAGTGAATGTTTGCTCGATTCCCAAACCCGCCACGATCACGATCTGCTAGACCGTAAAGCGGCGCTGACCTGGCTTGGAGATGACTTCAGTTTCTACATTGGTTTACCAGATGAAGAGACATTCTCGCTACCAGATGCCCGATATTGTCCGGGAGCGATTAGCGATACCCTTCGTCGGGCGATTAACGAGGGGGCTGAAAAACTCACTCTGTGGATGAATGGGCCACTCAATGAGTGGGATCTTTATGCCCGTCAATTCCGGGCGGCTATTCAGAACTACCGGGTAAAAGACAATGTTGCGGTCGACCTTGTCATTCCAGCTGGCATCGATAATCCGGAGCTGTTGCATGAGCTTTCGCAGTTTACTGCTTTGGGCGTGCGTTTGTGTCATAGCGAACAGGCTCTGGAATTACCGATTGTTGCGCAAATCGACTTTGCCGATCGCGTAATGACGTTGGCTTCTCGCAGCCCGCAGGCAACTATCCCGGGGCCTGGCTGGCACCTGAATGACGAACTGGTCGTTCGCAGTCTCGGCTATAAGACGGTAAAACTGAACGAGTTTGTTCTACCGGGGAAAGCAGCGAACGCTGTTGAGCGTGTCAAAGACATAGAGATTCATAAACAGTTAAATGGTCCACTTTCGCAGTTCGGACAACGCTTCTGGGACGCGCTGTTTAACAGCCATGAAGAAGCACAGTCGCTGATGAAAAACCAGCGAATCACCAGCGTTCACTATACCGATCGCTATCTGCAAAACCCGGTTGCGCTGGCGCTGCTGGGGGCGATACTGAAACCGCTAAAAACAAAGTTAACCGATGACGCGGAGCTTGAGCTTGATACTCTGTTTAAGCCCAAAGATCGTCCCGGCAACCGGCCGTTCCATGACTGGATGAGCGATGCGGATTTTAAGGATTTCGCCGACCAGTGGTTTACTGCGGCAATGGGCAGAGCGGTAGAAATGACGGTGTTCGATTCGCCACGTGATATTCCACATCATCGTAAGCTGACGGTGACCTTTGAAGATAGCCAGATGTTGAAGATTCGCTTCGACCAGGGAATGGGATACTGGCGTATCGACTTCCCGTATGCATGGCGTAACTTTGACTTTACTGATGATGTGACTTATCAGCTAGTGAAACTGGCGCAAGCCTGCCAGGAGGGCAAAGTACTTAATAGCGAGGAAAGCTGGGCAACGGATGTGTTGGTAGAGGTGATGCCGTCTTAATGCATTAGCGCTCCCAATAAAGAGTTGGGAGCGCTAAAACGACTCGAGTCAGCGATGGACGATGACCACCATTACGCTTTTTTACGCGAGGTTTTTTTACCGCCGCTGGCGGCGCGTTCGGCCTTAATTTTTTCCAGCAGGGCGGCGGCGCTGTTTTCACCGCTGATCAGATCCGGGTTTTCAGCCCGCCACTGAGCGGTAAGCTCGCCGCGGAAGGCTTTTGCCAGGATCGATTGGGTAAGGCTGTTGACGCGGGTCAGGGCGCTGTTGACCTGTTTTTCGATGGTGTCGGCGTAGGCGAAGAGTTGCTCGACGCGGCGGACGATTTCAGTTTGTTCATGTATTGGAGGTAAAAGTACTGGATATGATTCCAAATGCTTTTTATTAACCCCGGATTGACCCGCAGTTCGATCAGAACCAGCTTCGATAAAATTATATAATTTATAATTCTGTAAAAACCAGTAAAGATAATCATTGTCCAGTAATTCTGCTTTGGGAACAGCTTTCATAAGCGCAACATTATAAGCGCCTTCCAAACCCCTTAATATCTGGAAAATAGGAGGTCCGTAACGTCCTATCATGACATCATTTTTTTCAACAAATCTTTTGGCTTTCTTTAATGGAACAAATACTTTATATTTATCATTTTTATAATCACGAATTTGTATTAGGCGTATGTAACCATCTTGCATTTCATATTTGAAATCAGATTTAGGTGGTTGACTTCCACCGACAACTTTCACTACTTCACTGAATTTATACTCTTTCCAATGTTCTAACCCTATAACATCATGTGACCAAAAATCATCTACATGAATAGATTTATATTTTTGTCCTTGCCCTGCTAAATTACCGCTAATAGAATCTGAAAGCACCGCCTGACGAAAACGTTTCAGGATTTGTGGAATTCGCTCAAGACGTGCTTTGGTGCTATCTACCTGCGCCAGCAACGTATCGAGTTTTTCGGCGATGATTTTTTGTTCAGCAAGCGGTGGTAGTGGAAACTCATAGGATTGAACATCACTTGACTTTGCAGCTGGGTATAATGCTCCCTGAACTAATCCTGAAATTGAGTCAATAAAATGACGTGAGCGAACCAGTGCAAAAATATAACGACTTTCTACCAGAGTTGGTCGAATAACCTCGAAGCCAGTTGAGGCAATTTGTTCATCATATTTTTCGCTCACTAAAGCAACAGCATTTAAATTCGGTCTTGTTAGCGAAACAATGATGTCATGGGCTTTAATCTCTTTTCTTGCCCGGCTTGGAGCATCTTTACCAATAAGGTATTGAGGATTTTCAATTATTTTGAGCTCACGGTTTATGCTACCAATATCAACATAAATGAATTGCTCGTTTTCTTCAGGCACTCGTTGTGAACATTTAACCGAGATGTCTCCAATGGTTGTGTTTACCCACCCCTCTGGCAATTTCCCCTCACTCATGCCTTCACCTCACCAAACGCTTCTTCCAGCAACTGACGCTGCGCATCCGCTTCATCGCCCGCGCCCAGCTCGCGCATCAGCGCATCCAGCTCACCCAGCGCCTGCACTAGTTCGCCCATCGCTTCTGCCGCCAGCACGTCCGGCTCCGGCAGATTGTCGGCGTCGATGCTGTCCTTATCCTTCAGCCAGGAGATATCCAGTGAATCGGATTTTGCCGTGCGGATCCATTCGCGGCTGAACTTACGCCAGCGGCTGGTGGCCTGATGCTGGTCGGTGTTTTTGTTCTCTTCGCTGTCCGCAACCTCGCTCTCTTCGGCGTTAAAGCTCCACTCGCCTTCGGTACGCGGGCTTAAGCCGTGCGGATCTTCTCCGTAGACGGTTTCAAACGGCTGCAGGTGCTGCTCGGTAAACGGCGTGCGCTTGCCGAAGCTCGGCATATTGGTCCGCAGGTCATACACCCACACGTCGTCGGTACAGTTTTTATCCTGATTGGGATTCGCCACCGTGCCTTTGGTAAAGAACAGCACGTTGGTTTTAACGCCCTGGGCGTAAAAGATGCCGGTTGGCAGACGCAGGATGGTATGCAGATGGCATTTGTCCATCAGGTCGCGACGAATATCGGTACCCTTGCCGCCTTCAAACAGCACGTTATCCGGCACCACCACCGCCGCGCGGCCGCCGGGGTGCAGGGTCTCAATAATATGCTGCATAAAGCACAGCTGTTTGTTGCTGGTCGGGTGCACGAAGGTGCGGGTGATGTTGGTGCCTGCTGCGCTGCCAAACGGCGGGTTAGTGGCGACAATATGCGCCTTCGGCAGGTTTTCACCGTCGCTGCCCAGCGTGTTGCCAAGACGGATGGCGCCGCCGTGGTCGAGGTTGCCTTCAATATCGTGCAGCAGGCAGTTCATCAGCGCCAGACGTCGGGTGCCGGGCACCAGTTCGAGGCCGATAAACGCGCGGTGGATCTGGAAATCCTGGGTGTCGCCATCAAGGTCATCCAGATCGTTAGTCTGTGACTTCACGTAACGGTCGGCTTCAATCAGGAAGCCCGCGGTCCCGGCGGCCGGATCCTGCACCACTTCGCGCGGCTGCGGCTTCAGCAGGTGGATAATGGTTTTAATCAGCGGACGCGGGGTGAAGTACTGGCCCGCGCCGGATTTGGTTTCGTTGGCGTTCTTCTGCAACAGGCCTTCGTACATATCGCCGAAGTCGTCGCGGGACTTGCCGTGGCTACCGTTGTACCAGTCCAGCGCGTCCATATAGCTGACCAGTTCAGTCAGCTGTTTGGGGTGTTCAATGGTGGTGCTGACATTATGAAACACCGCCTGCACCAGCTTTTGGTCATCCGCGCCAAGCTGAACCAGCAGGTTACGGTAGAACTGCATCTGATCCTGGCCAATGCGGGATTTCAGGTCATCCCAGCGGTAGCCTTCCGGCAGGTAGTCCGCTTCCTGGCCGGTCTCTTTACACATTTTCAAAAACAGCAGTGAGGCGAGTTCATTCACGTAGTTTTGATAGGAGACGCCGCCGTCGCGCAGGTTGTCGCACAATTTCCACAGTTTGGCGACCAGATCGTTATTGTTCATTGAAGATCCCATTTGACATGGCGACCACCATTGTGGGTCGCAAAAGTGATTGAGCGTTTCGGATGCCTGATGGCGCTTCGCTTATCCGGCCTACACGTAACCCTGTAGGCCGGATAAGGCATCGCCGCCATCCGGCGAAAACGGGGATGATACCCTCTTAAGCCAGTTCGTCCCAGATGTAATCGCTGAACTTATCCAGCACGCTGTCGAGGTTGTCGTCAAAGGTACGCTGTAACATTGGCTTACCGCCGCGGCGGTGGAAATTGCCGGTTTTGAAAACATCGTCGTCGAGCACCACCTTCTCTTTTAGCGCCTGCGCTAAACGGTCGAGCCAGCTTAGCTGTTCATCGCTCCAGTCGTTCTCGGCCTTGATACGCGTCAGCGCGTGATCGACACGCTCGTCGAACGGTTTGAGCGCATCGCCCACCGCCGCACGGCGGATGTGGCCGATCAGCCGGGCGGCGATATCCTGATTGCGCGTCGCTTTCCACGCGCTGCGCAGGGAGGACTCTTCAAAATGCTGGCGGTCAAACCACTCCTGCAATTCCACCAGCCCTTTACGGGTGAGGTCGCGCGGGCGATTAATCACCGCCTGCAGCGCGGGCTGGGCGTTCGGGGAGCGCTGCACCAGCGCATCAAACGCTTCGAGGAAATCCTGCGGCGTGTCGTAATCGCCATACAGCGATTTGACGCTCATCACCTCATCGTCAATATCGAGGAATATGGGGGCATCGCGCAGGGCGTTGATATCGGTTTTCAGCCTTTCGAGGCGCGCGATAAAGCCGGGAAGCTTATTGAAAATCTCGGCGCTCCAGTGCGGTCCTTTTTCCCGCAGGCGCAAAGCCAGTCCGCCGAAGTTAACGCCCGCAGCATCCAGGCACAACTCGTCCAGACGGCGAACCTGCTTATCCACCGCTTCGCTGCGATCGCGGTTATAGGTGGCAAGACCGATAATCCGCTGCAGCTTGGCGACAAGCTGTTCATGGCTGTGTTCGGCAAAGCTGCGGCCATCAGCTTCGATGGTTTTGTAGGTTTCTGAGTCGGTAATTTCATTGACCAGCGTTTGCAGCTCCACCTGCGGACGCACAACCACCGGGCGCATGGTGTCGACGCTTTCCAGCGAGCTGTAGATATCCACGCAGTCGAAAATCTTAAAGCTGGTTTTCCCCACCGACGGGCACAGACGTGTGGCGCGGCCTTTCATCTGCTCGTAGAGAATGCGGCTTTTGACTTTGCGCAGGAACACAATATTGCAGATAGACGGGATATCCACGCCGGTGGTCAGCAGATCGACGGTGACTACGATATTGGGCAGTCGCTCTTTGTTGAAGCGGACGATCATGCTTTGCACTTTCTTCGCATCTTTATCGGCATCGCCGGTGATCTTGATGATCGCGTCGTGTTCCAGCTGTGGATATTTTTTCTTAAACGCGGTACGCAGCTCGTCAACCACCATGTCGGCATGGGCGTTGGTGACGCAGAATACCAGCGTTTTTTGCTGCCCGGTGGGATCCAGGTATTTGGTGAGCTCGCCGCATACCGCGCGGTTAAACGCCGGGATCACCAGGCCGCGGTTAAAATCGGCGACCTCAAAATCCTGATCGTCAGCCAGCGTGTCGTTGATTAGCTCGCCCTGTGGGTTCAGGCGTTCCACCTGTTCACCCTCGGAAAGATAGACCCCATTCTGCGCGTTACGGGTGACGATCTGAATAGGCGGATCCTGGTCGATCAGGTAACCGTCGATCACCGCCGTACGGTAGGTGTAGCGGTAAACCGGCTCGCCGAAAATATCTACCGTGTGCAGCGCTGGCGTGGCGGTCAGCGCAATTTTTACCGCATCGAAATGATCGAGAATGCGGCGGTAGGCGGAAACATAATCCAGCTGGCTTCGGAACTGCAGCTCGCCTTCGGTCTGCTCTTTATCAAGAATGTAGCCGCGATGTGCTTCATCGACGACAATACAATCGTAACGGCCGACCGGCATCGGTTCATCTGATTGCAGCGTGCGTTTAACCAGCGACTGAACCGTGGCGACGTGAATTTTGGTGCTGTCTTCCGGGAATTTATCGGTCAATCCTTTGATATCGAAAATGCTGTTAAAAGTGTCGCCGTTAATCCGTGTATCTTCAAACGATCCCAGCGCCTGCTCGCCGAGCGAGCGACGATCCACCAAGAACAAGACGCGTTTGAAACGCTGCGACTGGATCAGGCGGAACATCAGGGCGATGGCGGTACGGGTTTTACCGGTACCGGTCGCCATTGCCAGCAGGATCTCTTGTTGGCCGTTAACAATGGCCTTCTCTACCGCGCGAACGGCATCCTCCTGGTAATAACGCAGACCCAGTTCGCTCATTCCGGGGTTATCGGCAAACCACTGATTCTGTTTTTGCGGATCGCTGCCCAGCATATCCAGCAGCTCTTCCGGGCGATGCCATTCCGGCAGCGCTTTCGACATATTGGTGGTGTGGCGGACGTCGCGATACCAGATACCGCTTTTGGTCTTCATTGCCGCGCGGTATTCACGCCCGTTGGTGGAGTAGCAAAAGGGGATTTTAAAACGCTGTGTGCCGCTGGTGTCCTGCCAGCTAATTTCGTAAGCAGGTACCGCTTCATGTACTTCATCAGGAGAGTAGTGTTCTAACAATGTGTCGCGTAAGAACGCGTTATCGAAGTATTTACTGTAGCGATACGATTCGTTGAGTTTGCCGGGAACATCGATATTTTTACGTTTTGCTTCGACCACTGCGATAGGCTTAAGGCCCACGAACAGAACATAATCCGCAAAACCTTGCTTCCCGGTTTCATCTTTGCCAGTTGGCCATTCGGCAATGGCTTTATTTACACCCGGTTCTGGACGCTCACCTTTGGAGAAACGTAACGTTTTACTATCGGCCTGCCAGCCCGCTTTACGCAGTTGGGCATCAATCAGGAAGCGGCTTTCTTCCTCGCTGAGATTCAGTGTGCGCTTGATAGCCTGGTCGGTAATCTCTTTATGATATGCCTTGCGTTCCTGTTCGGTTTGTTTTGCTAACTCGGCGTTTTTGGCGGCGAGTTGCGCTTCCAGTGCGGCCACGCGTGCTTTGGTTTGTGCTTCGGTTTCCTGCTGTTTGCCTTCGAGAACGGCAATGTAGCCGTTGAGTGCAATTAATCGTTGCTGCTGAGCTTCCAGTTCTGCCTGGCTTTGTACTTTTTCCTGTGTCTGCTGTTCCAGTTGCTGTTTGAGGGTGAGAACTTCGGCGTGGTAGCGATCCTCACCGTGCTCAGGCAGCACAAAAACCGGCACAGGAAAGTCGTAATCTTTGGTTACCAATCGGTAATACCAGACGGCAAGACGGAAACCCAGGCGCAGGCACATCTGGGCATCATCCAAATCATTATGGTATTCGTGGACGGCCTGGTTACCAATTCGGCGCAATTTATGGAATACAGAAAGGATGTTGTCATCAACAAAGGAAATTTTGCCCAGTTCACGCAGAAGATCGTGTTGATTCTCACAGAGGGGGATATCCAGCAGCAGGCCAAGGTGTTTAGCCGTCGCTTCGCCAAACATACGCATTTTCACCAGCGTGGTGTTGGGATCATCCGGGTAATTATTTTCCGCCGCACAGGCGATGGCATAGGTGAAATCGTTGACGCCCTTAAGGAACTCAAAATTGGATTTAGTCATCATTAAGTTTTAATCCATCGCTGTGCAAGCCTATCCGTATATTTAAGGCTCATAACTCTTTATCTTAGCTTTCTACATATTCCCGGGCAATGACCAACGTCACAGCAACTGACTAATTCTTAAGGGTTCGTCTATTTTGTAGTGCTGTACTAAACACAAAAAACCCAAACTCTTCAAGCAAGTCAGCTGACCATATCGAGCGCACTTTTAAATTATAAAATCGATAAATAATTAAATCATTTCAACATATTACCATTATTCCCAAAATCAAACGGACTCACCCCCTTCTCCCGATTCGCATCCAGATAATCCGCCCACCACTGCAGCATCAGTCTCCTCTCTCCTAGATGTTCCGCCTTATGGATGTAAGCTGCCCGTACAGAACTACGCTCCTGATGGCTCATCTGCCGCTCCACAGCATCCCTCGACCACAACCCTGACTCTATCAGAGAACTACAAGCCATCGTCCTGAAACCATGCCCACAGACTCCCATTTTCGTATCATAGCCCATCACTCGTAGAGCCTTGTTAACCGTATTCTCACTCATCGGCTTACGCGGATCGTGATCGCCCACAAAGATCAGCTCTCGATTCCCATTCATGCTTTTGATCTTTTCAAAAATAGCCAGAGCCTGCCGCGACAAAGGAACAAAGTGGGGAGTCCGCATCTTTGAACCACGCTGAGAATGTTTAACTCCTTCCAGCAGTTCGCGCTCACCTGGTATCGTCCACATAGCCGTTTCAAAATCCACTTCTGACCAGCGAGCAAAACGCAGTTCACTCAAACGAATGAAGACCAACAAAGTGAGTTCCACTGCCAACCTAGTTAACGGTCTGCCAGAGTAGTGATCAATGCGATGAAGTAGTTCAGGAATGCGATTAAGCTCAAGTGCAGCGCGATGCTGTCTTTTCGCTGTAGCAACTGCACCGGCAATTTCTTGTGCAGGGTTGTAGTCGATTAAACCACTCTGCACAGCAAACCGCATAATGGCAGTAGTACGTGGCTGTAAACGGGCGGCGACTTCGAGTCGTCCGGATGATTCCACAGCTTTGATGGGTACAAGAAGATCCCGAGTCTTCAGTTCCGCAATGTTCCGCAATGTTCCGCAATGTTCCGTTTACCGATAGCAGCAAAGAGATTATCTTCAAGGCTTTTCAATACACGGGCACTATGTGATGCAGACCACTTCTGATTACTGGCGTGCCAGTCTCTGGCGACCACTTCAAACGTGATCGCTTCTTGCTCCTGCTCTACCTTAACGACCTTCTTGTTCTCACTGGGATCGACACCATTAGCTAACAGCTTACGAGCTTCGTCCCGGCGAGCCCTGGCATCCGCCAGTGAAACCTCAGGGTATTTACCCAGCGCCAGCATCTTCTCCTTACCGCCGAAACGATAACGAAGCCGCCAGTATTTGGAGCCGTTAGGGTGAACCAGCAAAACCATGCCTTCACCGTCAGTCAGCTTATAGGCTTTTGCTTCAGGCTTAGCCGAACGAACCTTTACATCACTCAGAGCCATGATGAGTATCCTTTCAAGGGTTCTGTGTGGGTACAAACATTATCGAACCGCGATATACCCGCAGTTGTACCCGCATCAGTTAGTTGATGTAGATTGAATCAGGTTGACTTAGGTTGAGTGAAAAAGCGAGGAAAGCCTTGCGGATACTGGATTTCAGGCACAAAAAAAGACGTCCATTGACGTCTATTGATGTTCCGATGGTGCCGAAGGCCGGACTCGAACCGGCACGTATTTCTACGGTTGATTTTGAATCAACTGCGTCTACCGATTTCGCCACTTCGGCACTGAAGGGGATGCGGAAACGTTGTGGATTATACCTGTCACGCGCCGCCATGCAAGCGGCGGCGCGCTAAACCTGCGCTAAGTGTTGAAAAAACCAGCGTAACCGCCCTTACAGGTCCGACACCGCATAGCGGATCAGCCCGGCGGCGTTCTTCTCTGGCAGCGTCAGCACGTTGTTCCACAGGTCCTGCACCAGCTCGCAGCTTACTTTCTCTTTGCCCACCGCCTTGTTCGGCGCCTGCAGCAGTTCGAAATCCTGGCCGTACTTCTCTGCCAGCTTCTGCACAATCGGCACCACGTCGGTCTCGGCGCGTTTTACCTCTTCCGGGGTCACGGTGTGCTTGTTCGGGCCGAAGGCGGCACGCATCATGGTGGCATCCGCCTCCATGCGGCGCTGCATCAGCTCTTTACTCAGCAGGCGCATCGGGTTCACGCCTCCTTTCACCTCCGGGTACAGGAAGCGGAAGCAGCTATCGTCGCTCACCTTCTGCATGGCGGCGGTCTGCTCCATATTGATCTTCATATACTCCACCACGTTGGCATCCGGGGCGTTTTGCAGGCGCGCCATCTGCAGATGCAAAATCTGCGGCTGGATGGTGTCGATAATCTGCTGCTCGTTCTTGCCTGCCTTTTGCAGGGCGATCATCTCGTCCTGCACTTTTTTGCGGAACGCCGGGTCTTGCTCTTTAATCACCTGCCACACCGGCATGCTGCCCAGCGCGGTGTCGAGCTGCTGTTCCGTGGTGGGCTGCTGGTCGCGAAAGATCCAGCCCGCTACTACCATGCCCAGCACGACGGCTGCCGCAATACCTAACCCCTTTTTCATTATCACTTGTCCTTATCAATTAAACCGGCACGCCGCTATGAAAGCGGAACTCGCTATCTGCAGACGTGATAAGCGTAGCCTCGACGTCGCCAAAGTGCTTAATGCGCGGGGTGATGTCTTCGTCACTCACCTGCTGCGCAAGGTGCAGATAGTCCTGATAATGGCGCGCCTCAGAGCGCAGCAAAGACAGGTAAAACTTCTGCAGGTCGTCGTCGAGGAAGGGGGCCAGCGCGGCAAAGCGCTCGCAGGAGCGCGCCTCGATATAGGCCCCACAGATCAATTTGTCGATCAACGTCAGCGGCTCGTGGGTGCGCACGGCTTTCAGCATCCCTTTAGCGTAGCGGCTGGCGGTGATTTTGACGTACGGGATGTTACGCGTGACCATCGCCTCGCGCACCTGCCAGAAATGGTGCAACTCTTCTTTAATTAACAACACCATGCTGTCAATAAGCGCCTGGCCCCAGGGGTCGTCGGTTTTGGGCATCACGCTTTTGCTTATCTGCTTATGCAGGGCGATAAAGTCGGGTTCCGGCCCGTCGCGAAAGGTGAAGGCTTCGTAGGGCTTAAGCCACGCCAGCAGCGCGTCGGCACCGCTTTCATCGGCGACGTATTTTCGCACTAATAACAGCGCGGTCTGGGCGGCTTTCAGTTCGCACACCATATGATCGGTAAGCAACAGCGGCAGGTTGGCCGGGTCGCGGGCTTTATCTATCCACGCTTGCGGGGTGGGGCACGGGAGGAAGTTTAGAACGGGAGCAAGTATCTGCGGGTAATCCATGTTTGAACCTTGAAAGCGGCAGTGTGCACTGCCGCTAATACGCTATTAGTGACGCACGCCGTCGTCATCTTCGTCGACGTAGTCTTCGTCGTCGCCTTCTTCACCCTCTTCGCCGTTCGGATCTTCGAAGTAGGTGCCCCAGCCGTCGTACTCCACTTCAAAGCGCTCGGCCAGGTCCATCAGCTGTTCTACCTGCGCGTCGATCAGCTCGGCTTTCAGGGCGCCTTCGCTCAGGATATCGCAGCAGATGACGGTGTCGCCCTCTTCCACTTCCAGCTCTTCCGGCTCGGTCACTTCATAACCCAGACGGAACGCCTCCACCGCCAGCTTCTCCAGCGCTTCAAAATCATCCGCAGAGAAATGGTGCTCAATGGTGTACAGCGCATCCGGATCGCTGCCATCTTCCAGCAGCTCTTCAATAATCAGGCGCGTCTCTTCGCGTTGCTCTTCCAGTAGTTCCGGGTTTGCCATGGCTCAATCCTCTTTAAAGTGCGGCAGTACTTCTATTTTCACACACGGATGTGTTTGCCTCCACCTTTCGACGAAAGATTTGTGAAACAGGGTTGCAAATGAATATTCATATAGATAAATTGAATTTTAATTCAATAAGTGGCCTCTGCCATGTGAGGATAAAATGTCTGAACTGTTTAAAAAACACTTCCTGAAATTGCTCGACTTTACCCCTGCCCAGCTTACCGGGCTGCTCGCCCTGGCGGCGCAGTTAAAGTCCGACAAGAAAAAAGGGACTGAAGTACAAAAGCTTACTGGCAAAAACATCGCGCTCATCTTCGAAAAAGACTCAACCCGTACCCGATGCTCTTTCGAAGTTGCCGCTTTTGACCAGGGTGCTCGCGTCACTTATCTCGGCCCAAGCGGCAGCCAGATTGGGCATAAAGAGTCAATTAAAGATACCGCGCGGGTGCTGGGCCGCATGTATGACGGCATTCAATATCGCGGTCACGGCCAGGAAGTGGTTGAAACCCTGGCGCAGTTTGCCGGCGTGCCGGTGTGGAATGGGCTGACCAATGAGTTCCATCCCACGCAGCTGCTGGCAGACCTGCTGACCATGCAGGAGCATCTGCCGGGCAAGGCATTTAACGAGATGGTGCTGGTCTATACCGGCGATGCACGTAATAACATGGGTAACTCGATGCTCGAAGCGGCGGCCCTCACCGGGCTGGATCTGCGCCTGGTGGCGCCACAAGCCTGCTGGCCGGAAGCGAGCCTGATAGCCGAGTGCAGCGTCCTGGCCGAGAAGAACGGCGGTAAGATCACCCTCACCGAAGATGTGGCGGCCGGTGTGAAAGGGGCCGACTTTATCTATACCGACGTCTGGGTGTCGATGGGTGAGCCGAAGGAGAAGTGGGCGGAGCGGATTGCCCTGCTGCGCGGTTATCAGGTGAATAGCCAGATGATGGCGCTGACCGGCAACCCGAACGTCAAGTTCCTGCACTGTCTGCCCGCTTTCCACGATGACCAGACCACCCTGGGCCAGCAGATGGCGAAGGAGTTTGATCTACACGGCGGCATGGAAGTGACCGATGAGGTCTTTGAATCTCCGGCGAGTATCGTGTTTGACCAGGCGGAAAACCGCATGCACACCATTAAGGCGGTGATGGTCGCCACCCTCGGCAATTAATCTTTTTCGCGATAATAAAAAAAACGCCAGGATACTCCTGGCGTAATGCCTTTAGTCCACTCAACATCCTTATCTTTTTACAATCCGCGTTTTGCCATAGGGGCAGGTAGTAAAAATACATTTCGCGGGGGCCACACAGGGCGCCTCCAGAGGCTCGCGATGGCCGGGACAGCTGGACATATTGTGCATGACTCGCCACAGGCTGTGCTGGTATTTGTCTATTTGCAGAATATTGATGTCGCATAACGCGTCATCGATAAACAGGCGGTTGGTTAATACTTTGACCTGATCGCCCGTTTTTATCAGCCGATCGCCACGATACCAGAGTATATATTTGTGATTATGTGGAGTGAGGATTTTGGCGAATAATGTTCCCGTGGCCGGGCTGGCAATCGAACCTAAACAAATCCATATCTTTGAAGACGTCATTAAAATACCTTTTAAACGAATCACGCAATTACACTGAAAAGCCCTACTGTAAGAAAGTGTAAAAGAAGAATGAAACGCTGAGTAATAGACGTTGCCTATCTATGCAATAAAACTGAATAAGTCCAAAGAATGACTTAAGTCAAATTTTTCAGCCTCTTTTTTTCTCTTTCCGCGTATAACGCTCATGTCCCTGCAAACCAGGGCATGAAAGCGCCATTCGATTGATTTTTCAGCGAAAAACAGGTACTTTTTTCGCCTGTTTCCAGCGCGAGCGATGCCTGATTATGCCTATTATTCAATCTGTTGAACGTGCCTTACAGATCCTCGACCTCTTTAACGAGCAGGCCACGGAACTGAAGATCACTGATATCAGCAAACAGATGGGGCTGAGTAAAAGCACGCTTCACTCGCTGCTCAAAACCCTACAACTGCATGGCTATATCGATCAGAACCCGGAGAACGGTAAATATCGCCCCGGCATGAAGCTGGTCGAGCGCGGTCATTTTGTGGTGAGCACAATCGACATCCGCCAGAAGGCAAAAACCTGGCTGCAGGCGTTGTCCGATCGCACCGGGCAGACTACCCACCTGGGGATTCTGGACGGGCGCGAAGGGGTCTATATCGAGAAGATTGAAGGCAAACTCGCGGCCATCGCCTATTCGCGCATTGGCCGTCGCCTGCCGGTGCATGCCACCGCCATCGGGAAAGTGTTGATTGCCTGGCTCGGCGAGGCGGAGCTGAATGCCCTGCTGGAAGGGTACGACTACGCCACCTTTACCCCGGCGACCCTTGCCAGCCGCGAGGCGCTGCTGGCGGCGCTGGCCGAAACCCGTGCGCAGGGTTACGCCCTGGACAGCGAAGAGAACGAACAAGGCGTGCGCTGCGTGTCGGTGCCGGTGCGCAACCATGAATCACGCGTCATTGCCGCGCTAAGCCTCTCTACCCTCACCTCCCGGGTGGACGACGCGGAGCTGGCCCGCTTCCGCGAGCAACTGCAGGAGGCCGGGCAGCAGCTGTCACGTGCCCTCGGCTGCCCGGCCTGAGGCGTTACGCCTCTTCTGGCGTATAGCTAAAGTAGTCGAAATCAGCGTGGCAACCGTCACCGCTGATATCCTCGCAGTGCAGCCCGACAAAGGCCCCGGTAAAGAAGCCGCGCCCGCCAATATAGTCATCTGACAACTTCCACGCCTCGAAGGTGATGGGCACGCTGTGCCAGGTTTCACCGTCGAAGGAGTAGCTGTAGTGATACTCAAGACGATCGACCTCCACCCGCAGCCAGATGCTTTGCGCATCGTCCGGCACCGGGATGGGCTGCTCGTGCAGCGGCCAGAGCGGCTGGTTCTGATCGAGCTGAATGACTTTCAGGGTGCGCCCCTGCCCCTCCTCGTAATCGACAAAGCAGTAGCTCCAGTTTTTGCTGTTGTAGTAGCAGGTGAGCCCGGCACTCTGCTGGAAGTGGCGCGGCGAAAATTCCATGCGCGTCTCGGCCGTAAAGGTGAAATGCTGCCAGCGGCGTGCGACGGTAGATTGCACAAAGGTCGAGTTCAGGGAGTCGTTGCCGTACAGCCGCAGCCAGCCCTTGCGGGCGCTCAGGGAGCCGAGCGAGGCATCGAACGGGATGCGCAGGGTCTGCAGTTCCGGGTCGAGGGTCGCGTGGTCAAAGTCGTCCCGCCAGGTGGCGGGCGCGGCCACGTTGCTCTCTGCCATCTGCGGCCCCGGCACGCTGAGCTGCGCGTGTTTTCCCCCTTCCACATACGGCCAGCCGTCGCGCCATGCGATGCGGGCGATGCCCGTCTCGCGCCCCAGCGAGCAGTAGCCGCGCCCACCGCTTGCCAGCAGCGGGATGCCCGGCCTGCGCTGCGGGCGACTGGTGAGATAGGCCATAAACCACTCTCCGGTATGGGTCTGGAGCAGCGAGCCGTGGCCGCTTTTTTGCAGCGGATTCTCCGGCAGGTGCCAGCTGGTCATCATTGAGACCTCCGGGTGCAGTTCGTACGGCCCCTCCAGCGTGCGGGAACGCAGCACCACCACCGCGTGCTCGTAGCTGGTGCCCCCCTCCGCCACCAGCAGATAGTACCAGCCCTCTTTACGATAAAGGTGCGCCCCTTCGGTGTAGCCCAGCGGCGTGCCGGTGAAGAGCGTTTTACGCTCCGGCGACAGGGTGTGGGTCCCGGGGAAGTACTCCTGCATCACGATGGTGTTATGCGGATTACTGTGGTGGCGCGGCCCCCAGGGGCGATAGAGGTAATATTTGCGTCCATCGTCGTCATGGAACAGGGACGGATCAAAGCCGCCGTTGCCCATCGGGATCGGCTCGCTCCACGGCCCCTCGACGGAGGGGGCGGTGACGAGGAAGTTGCGCCCATTTTTCCAGGGTGAATCGACAATTTTAACGTCGGTGTAGAGCAGCCAGAACTGCCCGTCGGCGTAGCTCAGGCACGGCGCCCAGATCCCGCCGGAGTCCGGGTTGCCTTTCATGTCCAGCAGCGACACGCGGTCCAGCGGGGTGCTCGCCAGCCGCCAGTTTTTCAAATCCAGGGAGTGGTAGATGCGCACGCCAGGGAACCACTCGAAGGTGGAGGTGGCGATGTAGTAATCCTCGCCCTGCCGGCAGAGCGACGGGTCCGGGTTAAAGCCGGTAAGAATCGGGTTGGTAATGGTGTACATGGTGCCTCCTGCTTAATGCGATGTTGCGGTGGTGGCCGCCGGAAGATCGTCGCCTCTGGCCGCCCGGTGCTTGATCAGCTGCTGGCTGATATCCTCCACGCGCGCGTCCGTGAGCTTGTAAAAAGAGAGCATGATGAACATGCCCACGTAGAGGGTGACCGGCACCACGCAGAACAGGATTTTGATGGTGGAGAGCACTTCCACGGGCTGCACGCTGCTGCTGGCGGAGTAGTTCACCCAGGCCAGGATCCAGCCTACCAGCGCGCCGCCAATGGCCAGGCCAATCTTCAGGGCGAAGAGATAGGTCGAGAACACCAGCCCATCCAGACGGCGGCCGCTGCGGCTCTCTTCGTAATCCACCACGTCAGAGGCCATCAGCCACTGCAGCGGCGTGGTGGTGTTAAAGACAAACAGGAACAGGATATTCAGGGCGAAGATCAGCGCGATATGCTCGGCTGGCGTAAAGAAGATCAGCAGGCTAATCAGGGAGTAGGCCACGATGATCCACTTGAAGGCTTTAACGCGATCGAAGCGGCCCAGCAGCCGGGATGAGCAGAGCGAGCCAAACATGGTGGCGATGCTGCCGTACAGCAGAAACTGGGTCGCCATCTCCGGATGGTCCATCACGTATTTCACGAAGTAGAGCGTGGCCCCGCCGCGCACCACGTTGGAACAGGTCGCCATCATTTTAAAGGCACACATAATGCGCCACTGGCTGTTGCCCAGCAGCAACTTAAGATCTTTCGAGACCGATGCCCCCGGCTGCACCTCAAAGGTGTAGCGCTCTTTGGTGGTGAAGAAGCAGACATAGAGCAGCACCACGCCGCAGAGCCCCAGCACACACATGGCGCCGAAGTAGCCGAGCTGTTCGTCACCGCGGCCGATGATCCCCACCAGCGGCAGCGCGATACCGCTGATCGCCAGCGATCCCGCCGCCGCCAGGAAGAAGCGCCACGACTGCAGGGCATGGCGCTCTTTCGGATCGGCGGTGATCACCCCCGGCATGGCGCAATAGGGCACGTTAACGAAGGTGTAGACCAGCGTCAGCAGAATGTAGGTAATGCAGGCGTAGATGATTTTGCCATTGGCCGAAAACTCAGGCGTGTAGAAGGTGAGCATGCAGACCAGGCCAAAGGGGATCGCCCCCCACAGCAGAAACGGGCGGAACTGGCCGTGGCGCGTGCGGGTGCGGTCCACCAGCAGCCCCATTAGCGGGTCGGTCACGGCATCCAGCACGCGAGAGACTAAAAACAGCGTGCCCATTATTCCCGCCGAGAGGCCAAACACGTCGGTGTAGAAATAGGCCAGCAGGAACATGGTGGCCTGCCAGACGAAACCACAGGCGGTGTCACCCAGCCCGTAGCCAATTTTATCTTTCATGGTTAACTGCATCTTTACCCCCAACGCAAAGTGGAACGGTACCGACGTCAGGGACCTGAGCCAGGGAAAAAGCGCCCCGGCGCATCGACAGGAATACACCCTTTGGTCATCTGATTAATTACAAAATCGTGTTAATAAAGTGTAATAAGAGGCTTATTTTTCCGGCAATGGTCATTTCTGGTTTATGAATTATGATATTTTGCTTTTGTGATTCCGGTCGTTATCAACGCACCAGGTAGAATGTTTTTATCTTATATTTTAGTGAGTTATTAAATTCTTATTGCGTTAATCTAAATATATTTCAGACAGCAAAAAGCCGTCCGCGAATTTCTCTTCGCAGACAGCCTTTTTTATTTCAGAACCTAAAGTCCGAGTGCTTTTTTACCGGCGTTAATAACCTCGATAATTTTATCTGTGTCGTAAATACACCCTTTCCAGGTGCCACCACTCACCGACTGCAGTGCCGCCCACAGGCGGGTATCGTCCGGCAGGAAATCGTGAGCGTGCAGTTCCGGATGCGGCGCGCGCAGGGCCAGCACCGCCGCCCCCTGCGCCGGGGTAAGGGGATCTTCCAGCGTGCCGATAAAGTTCACGCTCCCGGTCAGGCGAAGGCGATCGACCTCGATGGCGATGATGTCGTTATCGCGCAGCTTGCCAATCGGCCCGCCCGCCAGCGCCTCGGGGGCCACGTGGCCGAAACAGGCCCCGGTTGAAACGCCCGAGAAGCGGGCATCGGTGATCAGCGAGACCGTCTTACCCCAGGAGACATGCTTCAGCGCCGAGGTGAGCTGGTAGGTCTCTTCCATCCCGGTGCCGGAAGGGCCGCCGCCTATCACCACCATGATGTCGCCCTCGGCAATCTCGCCGTTTTTAATCGCTTTAATGGCCCGCGCTTCCGAGACAAACACCCGCGCCCGTCCGGTATGGCGATAAACACCGTCTTCCCCGACCACAGAGGGATCGATGGCCGTGGCTTTGATTACCGAGCCATCCGGGGCGATGTTGCCCACCGGGAAGGCCACCGTCGAGGTGAGGCCGCGCGCTTTGGCACGCGCCGGGGGCAGGATCACGTCATCCGGATCCACGCCGTCTTCCTCACGCAGGCACTGGCGGAAGCGCGCCCGGCGCTCGGAGGCCTGCCACCAGTCAAGGTTTTCGCCTACCGTCTGGCCGGTGACCGTCATCGCATCTTCATGCAGCAGGCCCAGCGCGCGCAGGTGGAGCATCACCTCCGGCACGCCCCCGGCAAGAAACGCCCGTACCGTGGGATGATAATCGGGGCCGTTCGGCAGCACGCTCACCAGCCGCGGGACGTTACGGTTGATGCGCGTCCAGTGTTCCACATCCGGAATGGTGCAGCCCGCCGCGTGGGCGATGGCCGGAATGTGCAGCAGCAGGTTGGTGGAGCCGCCAAAGGCCGCGTGGATCACCATCGCGTTCTCGATGGCTTTATCCGTCAGGATGTCGCGGGTGGTGATGCCGCGGGTATCCAGCTCGCTCACCGCCCTGGCGGACTGGCGGGATATCTCCAGCCAGACGGCCTGGCCAGAGGGGGCCAGCGCCGAATGGGGCAGCGCCAGCCCTAAGGCCTCGGCCACCACCTGCGAGGTGCCTGCGGTGCCAAGAAATTGACACCCGCCCCCCGGTGACGCGCAGGCGCGGCAGCCCAGCTCGGCGGCCTCCTGCAACGACAGCTCGTGGTTGGCATAGCGCGCGCCGATGGTCTGAACCTTACCGGCATCTTCCCCGTGCGTCGGCGGCAGCGTGGCCCCGCCCGGCACCAGAATGGTGGGCAGATCGTGCATAGAGGCCAGCGCAATCATGGTGGCGGGCAGCCCTTTATCACAGGTGGCGACGCCAATCACCGCCCGGCGCGTGGGCAGCGAGCGGATAAGTCGCCGAAAGACGATAGCGGCATCGTTACGGTATGGCAGGGAGTCGAACATGCCGTGGGTGCCCTGCGAGCGGCCATCGCAGGGGTCGCTGACAAAGGCGGCAAACGGAATGCCACCGTTACGGGTGATCTCTTTCGCCGCCGCCTGCATTTGCAGGCCAATCTCCCAGTGGCCGGTGTGGTAGCCCAGCGCTACCGGGCGTCCGTCGCCCGCGCGGATCCCCCCCTGGGTGCCGATGATCAGCACCTCTTTGCCGGTCAGCTTATTGGCATCCCACCCCATCCCGGCGTTTTGCGTCATACCGAACAGGTTACCGCTGGGTGACTCCATCAGCATTTGCGGGGTCAGCGGTAGCGCCCCCTGCGGCCCGGCTGCGTGGGTTTTCACCGAGTAGAAAGCGTGATCCTGCGGCGTAAAAATCGTTTCAATCGGCATCGTGACCGTCCGGCTCAGCAGAGTTTGAGCTGTTGTAGCAGTGATTTCAGCTGCGCTTTGCGCGCCTCATCCAGCGGCCCGGCAGGCGGCAGCACGTAAGTTGATACCGGGCGACCACAGAGGGAGATGGCCTCTTTGATCACGTTCACGAACGGCGTATCCAGCTGATACATCTGCGGAATTTGCAGCATGGTCTGGTGGTACTGCGCCGCCCGGGCCAGATCGCCATCGCGGAATGCCTGCAGCAAGTTCACCGACACCTGCGGGGCAAAGTTACCGCTGGCCGAAATGGCGCCATCGCCCCCCAGCAGTAGGGTATTGAACAGATGGTCATCGTAGCCGCAGAGCACCACAAAGTGCGGATGGGCCGCCTTCACGGTAAGGATCATGCTGCGCAGATGGGCCACGGAGTCGATGGTGTCTTTGATCCCCACGATATTGCTGCGCGAGTCCACCAGGGTTTTCACCAGCGCAGGAGTGAGATCCTGCCCGGTCAGGGCCGGGAAGTTGTAGAGGATCACCGGCAGGGTGACGCTGTCTGCCACCTGCTGGAAGTAGCGAATCAGGTTGGCTTCTGACACTTTCCAGTAATAGGGATTGATGACCACAATCCCGTCCGCCCCTGCCTGCTGGGCATGCTGACTCAGCTCAAGGGTTTCGCGGGCGTTGGTGCCTCCGGTGCCAATCAGTACCGGTACGCGGCCGTTCACATGCGCAATGGCAAACTCGGCAATCGCTTTGCGCTCGTTGGTATTGAGCTGGGTAAACTCCCCGCCGCTGCCGAGGAAAAACAGGCCATCCACCCCGGCGTTGATCATGTCGTCGATCAGCGCGGCAGTGCCCGCTTTATCGAGCATGCCGTCCGGGGTGAAAAGGGTGGAGACAGGCGGAATAATTCCCGAAAACTGCGCGGTCTGCTGCATGGGATCTCCTTGCTTAATCGTTTTGTTCTACATTATAGAACAGCGTTCGTTTATTTAACGATCATACTATGACGCAGAAAAAGCGCAGGACAATGGGATGAGATGAGGGAGTGCGGGAAATTTAAGCTGGATCACATTCTAAAGGGTGCGGTCTGGTGCCCTCACCCTAACCCTCTCCCACAGGGAGAGGGAACTTTTAAAACCTCTCCCCAAAGGAGCGAGGAAGGAAAGACGGCTCGGTACAATCCCCTCTCCCCTCTGGGGAGAGGGTTAGGGTGAGGGGTAAAAGAATTACCCCACCAGCATCTTCACAACCACCTTACGCACCTGCCCCGGCGCGCCCACCGCGCAGAGCGGCTTGTGCACTTCACCAGGGTAGAAGACCACAAAATCCCCTTCGTTCAGGACTACCGTCTTCTCTTGCTCCCCTTCCGGCAGGAAAGCGATATCTTTGTCCGCCAGCCAGTCGGTATCCGGCGTGCCGTTTGGCAGGGTGCTGAAGGTCATCCCCTCCTGGCCTTTCAGGACAATCTGGATATCCAGATAGCGGGCATGATACTCCGCGCGGCGCTCAGCAAAGGGCTGGGTCATATCTTCCGAGACCAGGAAGAACAGACGGTTGCCGTCGATATCATGTTTACCGTTCGGGGTCGCCCCGGTAACGTGCGTTATTACGTGCTCAATCGCCTGACGCAGTTCCGCAGGCAGCCAGCTCTGGAGGTTGTGAATATTGCCAACGATCATGGTTGAATCCTCAATATAAAACACCGTTTCATTTTAAACTTTTATACGAGAAATTTGGCTGCCATACCACTACTTTTTGGCCGGGATTTGCCGCAGCGCATAACCATGCAATGCAAACCGTTTGCTTTGCTTAAAGCGTGAATTTATCGCTTGATCCCGCCTTCAGGCTGCGTATAATGCCCCACAATTTGCCGGGAGGAAGCATGGTTCAGTGTGTACGACATAATGTCTTACCGCGTCTCAAAACAGACGCTGGCCTGCCGTTTTTCTTCCCGCAGCTATCCCTATTCCCAGAGCCCCTCATTTGAGGGGCTTTTTTTTGCCCGGCGTCAGGAGATAAACATGAATCCGCTTTATCAAAAACACATCATTTCCATAAACGACCTTAACCGCGAAGAGCTGGAGCTGGTGCTGGAAACCGCGGCAAAACTGAAAGCCAACCCGCAGCCGGAGCTGTTAAAGCATAAGGTCATCGCCAGCTGCTTCTTCGAGGCCTCCACCCGTACGCGCCTGTCGTTCGAGACCTCAATCCACCGCCTGGGTGCCAGCGTAGTGGGCTTCTCCGACAGCAGTAATACTTCGCTGGGCAAAAAGGGCGAAACCCTCGCCGATACCATCTCGGTCATTAGCACCTACGTGGACGCCATCGTGATGCGCCACCCGCAGGAGGGGGCCGCGCGCCTGGCAACCGAGTTTTCTGGCGGTATTCCGGTGCTGAACGCCGGTGACGGGGCTAACCAGCACCCCACCCAGACCCTGCTGGATCTCTTCACCATTCAGGAGACCCAGGGGCGGCTGGAAAATCTGAACATCGCCATGGTCGGCGACCTGAAGTATGGCCGCACCGTCCACTCTCTCACCCAGGCGCTGGCGAAGTTTACCGGCAACCGCTTCTACTTTATCGCCCCGGACGCGCTGGCGATGCCGCAGTACATTCTGGATATGCTCGACGAGAAAGGCATTAAGTGGAGCCTGCACGCCAGCATCGAAGAGGTGATGGGCGAAGTGGATATTCTCTATATGACCCGCGTGCAGAAAGAGCGCCTGGATCCCTCCGAATACGCCAACGTAAAAGCGCAGTTTGTTCTGCGCGCCAGCGACCTGGAGGGCGCACGCGCCAACATGAAAGTGCTGCACCCGCTGCCGCGCATTGATGAGATCACCACCGACGTCGATAAAACGCCGCACGCCTGGTACTTCCAGCAGGCCGGCAACGGCATCTTTGCCCGCCAGGCGTTACTGGCACTGGTTCTGAATCGCGATTTAGCTCTGTAAGGGGAGACGACCATGACACACGATAACAAACTCCAGGTTGAAGCCATCAAGCGTGGCACCGTGATTGACCACATCCCCGCGCAGGTGGGCTTTAAGCTGCTGACCCTGTTCAAGCTGACCGAAACCGACCAGCGCATCACCATCGGTTTGAACCTGCCGTCCGGCGAGATGGGGCGTAAGGATTTGATAAAAATCGAGAACACCTTCCTCACCGACGAGCAGGTCAACCAGCTCTCGCTGTATGCGCCAGACGCCACGGTGAACCGTATCGACGACTACGAAGTGGTGGGCAAATCCCGTCCGAGCCTGCCAGAGCGTATCGAGAGCGTACTGGTCTGCCCGAACAGCAACTGCATTAGCCACGCGGAGCCGGTCAACTCCAGCTTTGCGGTAAAAAAACGCGCCAACGATATCGCGCTGAAGTGCAAATATTGCGAAAAAGAGTTTTCCCATACGGTGGTGCTGGCCGGTTAATCCGCAATGACGTGTATAATGGCCGGGAATCCGTTTTTATCACGCTGTTATTCAGGAGAAAACATGACCAAAGTACTCGCGACGGAAAATGCACCAGCCGCTATCGGCCCGTATGTTCAGGGCGTTGATCTGGGCAGCATGATCATCACCTCAGGCCAGATCCCGGTGAACCCGAAAAATGGCGAAGTGCCGGAAGACGTGGCCGCGCAGGCGCGCCAGTCGCTGGAAAACGTGAAAGCGATTGTTGAATCCGCAGGCCTGAAAGTGGGCGATATCGTGAAAACGACCGTTTTCGTTAAAGATCTCAACGATTTCGCTACCGTTAACGCCACCTATGAAGCCTTCTTCACCGAACACAATGCGACCTTCCCGGCGCGCTCTTGTGTAGAAGTGGCCCGTCTGCCGAAAGACGTGAAGATCGAGATCGAAGCGATCGCCGTACGCCGCTAACGCTTGTTTTTTAATATTAAGGCAGCCCAGGCTGCCTTTTTTTATTTCCCCGATACACAGCCCAAAATAGCCTTCAAGTTTTTTCACTATTATTTTTCGTCCCGCCATTCCATGACTTCATTTTTATTCCGCGCAACACTAACTGCGCCCAAAAGCATTACTCTCTTTTAATGGAATAATAAATGAAACTGTCTAAAATTGCGTTGGCACTTGCCACACTCACGGTTGCTTCATCGGCTTTAGCTCACGGTTATGTCCAGTCTCCGGCCAGTCGTGCTTATATGTGCAAACTGGGTCAGAACGTTGACTGTGGCACCGTACAATATGAACCGCAGAGCGTGGAACGCACCTCCGGCTTCCCGAACGGCACCCTGCCGCCTGATGGTCAGCTCGCCAGTGCGGGCATCTCCCAGTACTCTCAGCTGGATCGCCAGAGCCTGAACGCCTGGACCAAAACCCCAATGACCGCCGGCGCGCATACCTTTACCTGGTATCACACCGCCCCGCATAAAACCACCAACTGGCGTTATTACATCACCAAACAAAACTGGGATCCAAATAAGCCACTGACCCGCGCGCAATTTGAATCTACGCCATTCTGTACCGTTAATGGAAATGGCCAGGCGCCAGCCGTTACCCAGAATATGAATTGTAATGTTCCGGAACGTACGGGTTACCAGGTTATTTACGCGGTATGGGAAATTGCCGATACCACAAATAGCTTCTACCAGGCTATCGACGTTGATTTCGGTAATGGCGGCAGCCAGACGCCGGACGAAACCCCAGCGGTCGTGTCTGAGTGGGCAAAAACCCTCAACGGCCAAATTTCCGGCAATAACCTGAACGCTGGCGATAAAGTGATTGCCCGCTTCTTCGATGCCAACGGTGAAGTGGTCTCCATGCGCACCGAAATGACCATCTCCTCTGACGCCCAGGGCGATGCTAACCAGTGGTCTTACGACCTGGCGCAGAAAATCAACGCTGAGCAGAACGATGTCCGCGTAGGGATGAAAGATGAAGGCGGCGATGTGAACCCGGTTCACGGCGCAAACAGCGTGTACGTGAGAGAGGGCAGCGCCCTGCGATCCGTAGCCATCTCTTATGAAGAGCAGCAGGCTCAGGTGGACGAAAGCATTGCCGTGAGCAATGTCCAGTACAGCAAAATCGTTAACGGCAACGCGACCGTCTCCTTCCACGTTAACACTCAGGGTGATGTGAATCTGGAAGCGCACGTGATGAACCATCAGGGCGCGGAGAAAGGCTATCTGAAGCAGGATATGAACAACGCGAATCAGGATGTCACCATGAACCTGACTAACGTGACGGCTGGCCACCATATGCTGAAATACTACGCGACCAATAAAGACGGCACCCTGTTTGCGCAGGACGTTATCAACATGATGCTGGAAGAGGATTCAGCCAGCGCCGATACCGGTACTGCGGGCCAGTATGACTACCGCTTCCCGGAAAACCTGAGCAGCTACACTGCGGGCACCGTTGTTCTGCAGCCGAAAAATGGCAAAACCTACCAGTGCAAACCGTTCCCATATAGCGGCTACTGCGTACAGTACAAGAAAGCGGCTAACCAGTATGAACCGGGTGTCGGTTCACACTGGCAGCAGGCCTGGGTGCTGAAAAAATAACACCCCTTCCCTCTCCCACCCGGGAGAGGGATTTTTTTACTGATTGCGCGTCGCGCGCAGCAGTTTTTCCAGCGGATAGACCACCGCGATCACCACCTCATCCTGAATCTGTGCCGCACCGTCCAGCTCACGCTGAATTGAGGCAATCTCGGCATCATCCAGCGTCCCTTGTCGCGCCACAAGATCGGTGAGCCGCAAGCCAATGGACGACAACTTATCCACCTCCTGAATCACCGGCTTCAGCGCTTTTAACTGATAGTTGCTTTCGCTGAGAGCCAGCGCATCGCTGGTGTTGTTCTGCCAGCGGGTAAAGACATGCCGCAGCGCGTCGGCGCTTTCGTTGTCTTCGGCATCGCTCACCAGACGTTCCGCCCACTTGTTCATCTGACGCACGGTATGACTTTCCGCACTCAGGGCATCCGCGTAGCGGTTCAGCGGCTCGAACTGATGGTAGTTGCCTGCCTGGAACTTCAGGTGCTGGCGCGTGTAATACTGCGCAGGCTCCAGCGCCTGGGCGAGAATTTGCAGCGCCACGGTATCGGTATTATTTGCCAGGCGGATAAACTGCGTCTGCTGCTGGCTATGCTGCTGCAGACCTGCAGAGACGGTGCTCCAGGTGTCCATCGCCTGCAGGCGGGTGTACATGTTGTCGATGTCCGTCACCTCTTTCGCCGACCATAGCCGCTCCGCCACCGCAAACGCCCGCGGCCAGAGCTTGATATCCAGCACCGGCGCGGCCACGTTCTCGGCCCACAACGCCACTTCGCCACCCAGCAGGTTCGCCTGTTGCGCGGTATCCGGAACGGCGGGCATGATCCCCTTCGGCACCGCATCCAGGCGGGCACCGGTCACCGGATAGCGTACATTGCCCACGAGGAAGTAGCCGCTGAGCTTATCATCCGTGACGGTGATGACCGGGCGGGTTTCCCCCATCCAGGTATCCACCGTGAAGCTCACCTGATTGTCGGCGCGCCACTCAATGTCGTTTACCGCCCGACGGGATTTACCGTTGAAATCGATAAATCCGCGCCAGCCTTTCTCGCCGGTCACCAGCGTAAAGCTGCCCTCTACCGGCTTGCCTTTCAGACGCGGCATGCTAAATGACCAGCTTTGGGCGCTGTCGTTGTCGGTAATCACATCCACATTATTGAGCCCCTCGGGCACCACTTCGTTGCGGTAGTGATAAGCGGTGCTCTGTGGCTGATCGAGATAAAAACCGGTGGAGAGGATGCCCTTATACCCCTGCTTCGCCACTTCCCCCAGTGCGTCCTGCCCCTGCCAGGACTGGATCAGGATGCTTTTTGGCAGATCCGGGTGGAAGATTTCGTCCCAGCCCACCATCTGGCGCTGATTTTTCTCGAGGATGGTCTCCAGCTTGCGGTTGAAATACGCCTGCAGCGCGTGGCTGTCGGCCAGCTTATTGTCGCGCATAAACTGCTGGATCCTGGCATTGGCTTTCCACTGGCTGTCGTCCACCTCATCCCCGCCGATGTGCAGATAAGGATCGGGGAAGATCGCCGCCAGTTCGCTGACCATCGCCGCCGCGAAGGTATAAGTCGCCTCTTTGGTCGGATCGAGTACCGGCTTCAGCACGCCCCAGTGACGCTCCATCTCATACGGGCCGGGGGCGCTCATCAGCTCAGGATAGGCCACCGCAATTGCCGAGGCGTGGCCTGGCATGTCTATTTCAGGCACCACGCGGATCCCCCGCGCCGCGGCGTACTTGACCACCTCACGCATCTGCTCCGGGGTATAGAACAGCCCGTCGCTGGCGAGCTGGGTCAGCTTTGGATAACGCTTCGAAGTAAAGCGCCAGCCCTGATCGTCGGTGAGGTGCCAGTGCAGCACGTTAAGTTTCGCCGCCGCCATGCCGTCGATCTGACGTTTGATCGCCTCCAGCGGAATAAAGTGACGGGCAGAGTCGAGCAGCAGGCCACGCCAGGGGAAGCGCGGCTCATCTTCAATCGAGACCCACGGCAGCGCGGTGTTTTCCGGGCCGTTCTGAATCAGTTGCAACAGGGTTTCCATCGCCCGCAGCGCGCCGAAGCGGGTATTCGCGGTGATAGCCACGCCATTCGCGTTAACGGTCAGTTTGTAACTCTCATCACTGTCCGGCTTTGGCAGCGCGTCCACCTTGCGGGCAACGGTAATGGTGATGGTCGGCTTATCCGGGTTGGCGGGCTGCGGCTGTAACGTCCAGCCGGTTTGCAGCGCAATGCGATCGCGCAGACGGGTCACGGCATCGCTGAGATCGTCTCCGCTGACCTTGACCGCGACCTGATTGGTCAGCACCAGCGCGCCCTGCGTGCCGGGATGCTCTACCTTTGCCGGCCAGGGCATCAGGGGAAGATCGCCCACCGGGGAGGCAAACGCAGACGCGCCGAGCATAAGCCCGGCGGTTAAGAGGCTGTACCGTAACATGAAAGTTCCTTATTTGACGGGCCAAAAAAAGTAAAACATTTTGTTAACATGCCCCATATTAGGGGTCAAGCTAACAGGATGACGTAGATCACAGCCTGTCTAATTTAGGAAAAAATAGGGGTCTGTTTGAGGAGTGCTTACCGCAATGCGCTGCGTGGAGAGAGTAAAATGGCAACCGGGGTTGTAATGCCAGTCAGTTAAGCAATCCGGTATTTCTATGTCACTGAAGTGGAAAGTTTCCGTTCACTATGGCATCTCTGCTTTATGCCGGTTCCGCTGCGGTGAACGTGCCAGGGGGCTCGCCGCCGCCCCCCTGGCTACCCCGGCTCCCGGCAATGAAAATCGCCGCTTCGCGGTACCCTCGGCTTTCTCCCTCCGGCTATCGGGTCGGGCGCGATCCTACATCCCTGTAGGTCACGCCCTCTCGGCGCATCCCTGCGCCTCGCCCCGGCCTGCGGTCAACGCCTCGGCGATTTTCTGCCGGACTGGTCCCCTCCCTCCCGCGACTCTGCGGCCTGACCGGGGCACGGGTGTTGACTCCCCGCTGAAATCGGCGAACCGGAGACCGGATGACAAGGGCTGGACGCCATGGATGGCGGCCAGAGGCGAAGCGAGACAGGGACGTCGAGTTGAGCCGACCGCAGGCAGGAGGTCGGGAGGTGAGCGCAGTGCGAAGCACCGATTTCGTCGCGGGGCCGCGGGGATTGATAAGGGGGGCCCGGCGGTCCCCCTTATCACGTTCACGGGTGGTGTAATGCCATATTCTGCTGAACATGAGGTGAACGGAACGATTCCACTGTGCTAACTGATCGGCATTACAACCGGGGTTGCCATTTATTATTAAAACGCTTACTGCCAGCCATAGCGGCGGCTATAGAACCCTTTCACCATCTGGGTCAACACCATGTACCCGGCCAGGATCGCCACCAGCCACGGGAAGTAGCTCAACGGCAGCGCCTGTAGCTGCAGGTAACTCGCCAGCGGCGAGAACGGCAGCGCAATGCCCAGCAGCATTACCAGCCCGGTCATCAGGATCAGCGGCCAGGCCGCACGGCTCTGGATAAACGGGATGCGGCGGGTACGGATCATATGCACAATCAGCGTCTGCGACAGCAGCCCGACCACAAACCAGCCGGACTGGAATAGCGTCTGCGCTTCCGGCACGTTGGCATGGAACACAAACCACATCAGGCAGAAGGTCAGGATGTCGAAGATCGAACTGATCGGGCCAAAGAAGAGCATAAAGCGTCCCAAATCCGCCGGATTCCAGCGCTGGGGTTTGCGGATCTGCTCCTCGTCGACGTTATCGAACGGGATCGCGACCTGCGACACGTCATACATCAGGTTCTGAATCAGCAGGTGCAGCGGTAGCATCGGTAAAAACGGCAGGAAGGCGCTGGCAACCAGCACGCTAAAGACGTTACCGAAGTTGGAGCTTGCGGTCATCTTGATGTATTTCAGCATGTTGGCAAAGGTGCGGCGCCCCTCGATGACCCCCTCTTCCAGCACCATCAGGCTTTTTTCCAGCAGGATAATATCAGCCGCTTCCCGCGCGATATCGACCGCGCCGTCCACGGAGATACCGATGTCGGCCGCCCGTAGCGCCGGGGCGTCGTTAATACCATCCCCCATAAAGCCCACCACGTGCCCTTCGCGCTTCAGCAGGGTAACGATGCGCTCTTTGTGCATAGGCGTCAGGCGCGCAAACAGGGTGGTACGTTTGGCCAGTGCGGCCAGTTCATCGTCTGAAAGCCGTTCGATATCGCTGCCTGTCACCACGTCGCCCGCGTCCAGCCCCACGTCGCGGCACACTTTGGCGGCCACCAGCTCGCTGTCGCCGGTGAGGATTTTTACCGTGATGCCGGAGGCTTTTAGCGCCTTTAGCGCCGGAGCGGTGGTCTCTTTCGGCGGATCGAGGAAGGCGATATAGCCTTCGAGGATCAGATCCGATTCATCGATACGCTGGTAATCCCCCTCGCGCGCAGGCAGCCGTTTTGTCGCCACCGCCACCACCCGCAGCCCCTGACGGTTCAGGGTATCGGTCACCCGGGCGATGCGGCGCAGCATGCTCTCATCCAGCGGCACTACGTTGCCGTTATGACGCACGTGGGTCGAGACCGCGAGGACCTCCTGCAACGCCCCTTTGCAGATAAGCGTATGCACATCCTCCTGCTCGCTGACCACCACAGACATACGGCGGCGTTCAAAGTCGAAGGGGATCTCGTCCACTTTTTGCCAGCGGGCAGAGAGCGTCCGCGCGGCGGTTTCGTCCACCCCTTCCAGTACCGCCACGTCGAGCAGGTTTTTCAGCCCGGTCTGGTAGTGACTGTTCAGCCAGGCGCTGTGCAGCACGCGCTCGCTGCTTTTGCCGGAGATATCCGTGTGGTTCTCCAGCACGATTTTATCCTGCGTCAGGGTGCCGGTTTTGTCGGTGCAGAGGATATCCATGGCGCCAAAGTTCTGAATGGCGTCGAGGTGTTTAACAATCACTTTTTGCTTTGAGAGCTTCACCGCCCCGCGCGCCAGCGTGGAGGTGACAATCATCGGCAGCATCTCCGGGGTTAAGCCCACGGCTACTGACAGAGCAAACAGCGCCGCCTCCCACCAGTCGCCTTTGGTGTAGCCGTTGATCACCAGCACGATGGGGGTCATCACCAGCATAAAGCGGATCAGCAGCATGCTGACGCGGCCAATCCCCTGCTGGAAGGCATTGGGTTCACTCTGCTGCTCGCTGACGCGCCCGGCAAGCTGGCCGAACCAGGTATTGCCGCCGGTGGCGATCACCATCGCTTGCGCTGTACCGCTTACCACCGTGGTGCCCATAAAGCAGAGGGTATCGCACTCCAGCGGATGGGTTTGCTGCGGGTTGCGGCTGCGGGCAACCTTCTCTACCGGCAGCGATTCCCCGGTGAGCGAAGCCTGGGCCACGAACAGATCCCTTGCCTGCAACAGGCGTAAATCCGCCGGGATCATATCCCCGGCGGCCAGCTTCACAATATCCCCGGCCACCAGTTGATCGACGGGCAACTCACACCACGCGTTCTCGCCTTTATCATTAATGACGCGCAACACCGTGGCGGTATTGCTAACCATCGCTTTCAGGGCATCGGCGGCTTTGGTCGAGCGCGCCTCCTGCACAAAGTTCAACAGCGTGGCGATGGCCACCATCAGGGCGATCACCCCGGCGGCAAAGAGATCTTCCGTGGCGTAGGAGATGACCCCCAGCAGCGTGAGCAGTAGATTGAACGGATTGCGGTAGCAGGACCAGAGGTGCCGCCACCAGGGGGCCGGCTGTTGCGCCGGGATCTGGTTGTCGCCATGGGCTTCGCGCACGGCGACCACCTCGGCAGGATTCAGCCCTTCCGGGTGGCTGCCAAAGGTGTGCCACAGCGTCTCTTCGTCCATCGCCGCCACGCGCAGGCAGTGGGCAGAAAGGCTATCTGGCAGGGTGGCATCGGCCAGCTGTTTGCCAGTCATCATCGGGTCGCGCTGTACCAGACGACGCGGCAGGTGGCGGCTCAGTTGGCTGAGCAGCAGTTGGGTTAAATTTTTGAACATAGTCAGTCCCCCGCACCCGCAACAGCGGGTGCAGAATATCCTTCAGACGTGACAAGGCCGCGCCTGAGAGGCGATCTGTTTTATGCAGGGACGTTTTTGGACGTCACTGCCTTACGCATCCGGTAAGGCAGTGAAAACAGGCTTACCGGCGTGAAGGGGCTCTCCGTCGGGGGAGAGGGGTGGGATCGGGATCCATAAAGCCTCCGGTAAGAAAAAAAGTAAGCCGACGCGCAGTATAGGGTTTTAACCATACCGTGAGTGACATTTCGGGCGGTATGATAATCGCCGGGGACTAAACCAAACGTAAACCAGACTTTGCCCATTGCGGATCCCCCTGCCCGAATTAGAACCTATTCCACAGGGCCGACTTATTACGGCCAGTCTGGAGACGCACAACGCGGTCCGGACCCAAACAGGCCATTAAACGAGCCCAATGGGGTAGACTGTTAGGCTTATTGATCACTTCATTGTCGTATTACAGGGAACAGAGCATGCAGAACCGCCTGACCATCAAAGACATCGCGCGCTTAAGCGGCGTGGGCAAATCGACCGTTTCACGCGTGCTGAATAACGAAAGCGGTGTCAGCCAGCGTACCCGTGAACGCGTCGAGGCGGTGATGGAACAGCATGGCTTCTCCCCTTCTCGTTCCGCGCGCGCCATGCGTGGGCAGAGCGATAAAGTGGTGGCGATCATCGTCACGCGTCTCGACTCTCTCTCGGAAAACCTGGCGGTGCAGACCATGCTGCCGGCCTTTTATGAGCAGGGTTACGACCCCATCATGATGGAGAGTAAGTTCTCGCCGCAGATGGTGGAAGAGCACCTCGGCATGCTGCAGCGCCGCAATATCGACGGCGTGGTGCTGTTTGGTTTTTCCGGCATAGAAGAGCAGATGCTCGCGCCGTGGCAATCCTCGCTGGTGCTGATGGCGCGCGATGCCGCCGGGTTTGCCTCGGTCTGCTATGACGACGAAGGGGCGATCCTGACGCTGATGCAGCGCCTGTATGAGGGCGGCCATCGCCACATTAGCTATCTGGGGGTGCCGCACAGCGATATCACCACCGGCCAGCGCCGGTATGACGCTTATCTCTCCTTCTGTAAAAAACGGGCGTTGCCTGCCGTGGCCTCGCTGCCGGGGCTGAGTATGAAGCAGGGCTATGACCAGGTGGCCGCCGTGCTTACGCCGCAAACCACCGCCCTGGTCTGCGCCACTGATACCCTGGCGCTGGGAGCAAGTAAGTACTTACAAGAGCAGCGCATCGATAACCTGCAGCTGGCCAGCGTGGGTAATACCCCCTTGATGAAGTTCCTGCACCCGGAGATCATCACCGTCGATCCCGGCTACGCCGAATCGGGTCGTCAGGCTGCTTTACAGCTGATCGAGCAGATCACCGGCCGCAGCGAACCCCGACGAATTACCATTCCCGCCACCCTCTCCTGATCCCTTCCGTTACGGTTTATTGTGATCTTCGCCGGGTTTCGGGAACGTTCCCGTTTTCGTGCGTCTGCTTAAAGAGTAGCCTTGCGTCCAGTTCCTTCCCTACACCTGTGTCATGAGGCTTCATGATGAGTAAAGTAAAACAAGACGATATTGATCAGCTGATCGTACTGGTTGGTGGACGTGAAAACATCGCCACCGTCAGCCACTGTATTACCCGCCTGCGCTTCGTGCTGAACGATCCGGCCAAAGCCAACCCGAAGGCCATTGAAGAGTTGTCGATGGTGAAAGGGTGCTTCACTAACGCCGGGCAGTTCCAGGTCGTGATTGGTACCGAGGTGGGCGATTACTACAAAGCCCTGCTCGCCACGACCGGCCACGCGTCAGCGGATAAAGAGCAGGCCAAAAAAGCGGCGCGACAGAATATGAAGTGGCATGAACAGCTCATTTCACATTTCGCCGAAATCTTCTTCCCGCTGCTGCCTGCGTTAATCAGCGGCGGCTTGATTCTGGGCTTCCGCAACGTGATTGGCGATGTGCCGATGAGCGACGGCAAGACCCTGGTGCAGCTCTACCCGACGCTGCAAAGCATCAATGACTTCCTGTGGCTGATCGGCGAAGCCATCTTCTTCTATCTGCCGGTGGGCATCTGCTGGTCGGCGGTGCGCAAGATGGGAGGGACGCCCATTCTGGGGATTGTGCTGGGCATCACGCTGGTCTCTCCGCAGTTAATGAACGCTTACTTACTGGGTCAGCAGGTGCCGGAAGTCTGGAACTTCGGCCTGTTCACCATCGCCAAAGTAGGCTATCAGGCGCAGGTGATCCCGGCACTGCTGGCTGGTCTGGCGCTGGGCATGATTGAAGCCCGTTTAAAACGCATAGTGCCCGATTACCTCTATCTGGTGGTGGTGCCGGTCACGTCGTTGATTCTGGCGGTCTTCCTCGCGCATGCCTTTATCGGCCCGTTTGGCCGGATGATCGGCGACGGCGTCGCCTGGGCGATGCGTCACCTGATGATCGGCAGCTTCGCGCCGGTGGGCGCCGCGCTGTTTGGCTTCTTGTATGCACCGCTGGTTATTACCGGCGTGCACCAGACCACCCTCGCTATTGATATGCAGATGATTCAAAGCATGGGCGGTACCCCGATGTGGCCGCTGATTGCCCTGTCGAACATCGCACAGGCTTCGGCAGTGACCGGCATTATTCTGGTGAGCCGCAAACATAACGAACGCGAAATCTCGGTTCCGGCGGCCATCTCTGCCTATCTGGGGGTCACTGAACCGGCGATGTACGGCATCAACCTCAAGTACCGCTTCCCAATGCTGTGCGCCATGATCGGCTCAGGTCTGGCGGCGCTGCTGTGCGGCCTGAACGGCGTGATGGCGAACGGCATCGGCGTGGGCGGACTGCCGGGTATCCTCTCCATTCAGCCAGACTTCTGGCAGGTGTTCGCGCTGGCGATGGCGGTGGCCATCATCGTGCCAATGGCTTTAACCACCGTGATGTATCAGCGCAAGTTCCGCCAGGGCACGCTGCAGATTATTTAACTCTTTTCGGGGCGCCCTTGCGCCCCTTCGCATTTGCAGGAACGTATTATGACTACCCTTCCCCACTGGTGGCAAAACGGCGTTATCTACCAGATCTATCCAAAAAGCTTCCAGGACACCACCGGCTCCGGCACCGGCGACCTGCGCGGGGTGACGCAGCGTCTCGACTATCTGCAAACGCTGGGCGTTGATGCCATCTGGCTCACCCCGTTTTATATCTCCCCGCAGGTGGATAACGGCTACGACGTGGCGAACTATACCGCCATCGACCCGACTTACGGCACGCTGGATGATTTTGATGAGCTGGTCGCCGGCGCCCACGCCCGCGGCATTCGCATCGTGCTGGATATGGTCTTCAATCATACCTCCACGCAGCACGCCTGGTTTCGCGAGTCGCTCAACAAAGCGAGCCCGTACCGACAGTTTTATATCTGGCGCGACGGCACCCCGGATCAGCTCCCGAATAACTGGCGCTCTAAATTTGGCGGCAATGCCTGGCGCTGGCATACGGAGAGCGAGCAGTACTACCTGCATCTGTTTGCCCCTGAGCAGGCCGATCTCAACTGGGAAAATCCGGCGGTGCGTAACGAGCTAAAAAAAGTCTGCGCGTTCTGGGCCGATCGCGGCGTGGACGGGCTGCGCCTCGACGTCATTAACCTGGTGTCGAAGGACCAGGCCTTCCCGGACGACGAGGTGGGCGATGGGCGTCGTTTCTATACCGACGGGCCGCGCATTCATGATTACTTGCAGGAGATGAGCCGCGACGTCTTTACGCCGCGTAACCTGATGACGGTGGGTGAGATGTCCTCCACCACGCTGGAGCACTGCCAGCAGTATGCCGCGCTGGACGGGCGCGAACTGTCCATGACCTTTAATTTCCACCACCTGAAGGTGGATTATCCCAACGGCGAGAAGTGGACCCTGGCACAACCCGATTACGTGGCGCTCAAAGCTCTTTTCCGTCACTGGCAGCAGGGAATGCACAACCGGGCGTGGAATGCGCTGTTCTGGTGTAACCACGATCAGCCGCGCATCGTCTCCCGCTTTGGCGACGAGGGCGAGTATCGCGTCCCGGCGGCGAAGATGCTGGCGATGGTGCTGCACGGTATGCAGGGCACGCCATACATCTACCAGGGTGAAGAGATTGGGATGACCAACCCGCACTTTACCCGCATTACCGACTATCGCGACGTAGAGAGCCACAATATGTTTGCCGGGCTGCGCACCGCCGGACACGATGCGGACGCGCTGCTGGCGATTCTGGCGAGCAAATCCCGCGACAATAGCCGAACCCCGATGCAGTGGGATGCCAGCCTCAATGGGGGCTTTACCGGGGGCGAACCCTGGATTGCCCTGTGCAATAACACCCGCGACATCAACGTGCAGGCGGCGCTTAACGATCCCGATTCGGTGTTTTATACCTACCAGCGGCTTATCGCCCTGCGCAAAGCGATTCCAGTGTTGACCTGGGGCGATTATCAGGACCTGCTGCCCGAACATCCCTCCCTCTGGTGTTATCGCCGTCAGTGGCAGGGACAAACATTGATGGTGGTCGCCAACCTGAGCCGGACATGCCAGTCCTGGCAGCCCGAGGCCGCAGAGGGGGAATGGCAGACGGTGATAAGCAACTATAGCGAAACGGCCAGCCATCCTGCTGCCATGACGCTGCGCCCGTTTGAAGCGGTATGGTGGCTGCAGTCATAAACCAGAAGGCCGGGCGTAATAATTACCCCGGCTTATTATGCTGTTTTTGTTGAATATTTAATCAGCTTTATTCTCTGCATATTTACAATCGTCCTAACGCCCGCCATTTGTACGCTCGTCTTTTTGCTTTGTCCTGAATCAAATAAATCGCAAACATGTTTGATGCAAATCACTATATGTAGCACTTAAAATGCACGCCAACCCAACATCTTGTATTAGGCGTCTACGCTTTCAACAACGAGATGACAAGAAATTGTGGATAACAACTGTGGGTAACGCGGGAAGTCGCTGGGCCCTGTGCCATTGCGCCCAGTGCATACTTCTCCACCTCTGTGGATAACCGGTAGTTATAAATAGATAAAATGGAGTGATCATGACACCGCATGTGATGAAACGTGATGGCTGTAAAGTGCCGTTCAAATCAGAGCGCATTCAGGAAGCTATTCTGCGTGCAGCTAAAGCAGCGGGAGTCGATGACGCAGATTATTGCGCCACCGTCGCAGACGTCGTTTGTAACCAGATGAACGGCCGCAGCCAGGTCGATATCAATGAGATTCAGACGGCGGTGGAAAACCAGCTGATGTCCGGCCCCTATAAGCAGCTGGCGCGCGCTTACATCGAGTATCGCCATGACCGTGATATCCAGCGCGAGAAGCGTGGCCGCCTGAACCAGGAGATCCGTGGCCTGGTGGAGCAGACCAACCCGGCCCTGCTGAACGAAAACGCCAACAAAGACAGCAAAGTGATCCCCACTCAGCGCGATCTGCTGGCCGGGATCGTGGCCAAACACTATGCCCGTCAGCACCTGCTGCCGCGTGACGTGGTGCAGGCGCATGAGCGCGGCGAGATCCACTATCACGATCTCGATTACTCTCCCTTCTTCCCGATGTTTAACTGCATGTTGATCGATCTGAAAGGGATGCTGACCCAGGGCTTCAAGATGGGCAATGCCGAGATTGAGCCGCCAAAATCCATCTCTACCGCCACCGCCGTCACCGCACAGATCATTGCCCAAGTGGCCAGCCATATTTACGGCGGGACCACCATCAACCGCATTGACGAAGTGCTGGCCCCGTTCGTAACGGCAAGCTTTGAGAAGCACCGCAAAGTCGCCCAGGAGTGGCAGATCCCGGATGCAGAGGGTTACGCGCACTCCCGCACCGAGAAAGAGTGCTACGACGCTTTCCAGTCGCTGGAATATGAGGTGAACACCCTGCACACCGCTAACGGTCAGACGCCGTTTGTCACCTTCGGATTTGGTCTCGGCACCAGCTGGGAGTCGCGCCTGATCCAGCAGTCGATTCTGCGCAACCGCATCTCGGGCCTTGGCAAGAACCGCAAAACGGCGGTGTTTCCGAAGCTGGTCTTCGCCATTCGCGACGGCCTGAACCATAAGTTTGGCGATCCCAACTACGATATCAAACAGCTGGCGCTGGAGTGCGCGAGTAAGCGCATGTACCCGGACATCCTCAACTATGACCAGGTCGTTAAGGTTACCGGCTCGTTCAAAACGCCAATGGGCTGCCGCAGCTTCCTTGGCGTGTACGAAGATGAAAACGGCGAGCAGATCCACGACGGGCGTAACAATTTGGGCGTGATTAGCCTTAATCTGCCGCGCATCGCGCTGGAGGCGAAGGGTAATGAAGCGGCGTTCTGGTCGTTGCTGGAGAGCCGTTTGACCCTGGCGCGTAAGGCCCTGATGACCCGTATCGCCCGTCTGGAAGGGGTAAAAGCCCGCGTCGCCCCCATTCTCTATATGGAAGGGGCATGCGGCGTGCGCCTGAAAGCGGATGACGACGTCGCGGAGATCTTCAAAAACGGCCGTGCCTCTATTTCGCTGGGCTATATCGGCATTCACGAAACCATTAACGCGCTGTTTGGCGACAAGCACATGTATGACAGCGCGGCCCTGCGCGCCAAAGGGGTCGCGATTGTGCAGCGTCTGCGCGACGCGGTTGACCAGTGGAAAGACGAAACCGGCTACGGCTTTAGCCTCTACAGCACCCCAAGCGAAAACCTCTGCGACCGCTTCTGCCGCCTGGATACCGCGGAGTTTGGCGTGGTCGACGGCGTAACTGATAAAGGTTATTACACCAACAGCTTCCACCTTGACGTGGAGAAGAAGGTGAACCCGTACGACAAGATCGACTTCGAAGCGGCCTACCCGCCCATCGCCAACGGCGGCTTCATCTGCTACGGCGAGTACCCGAACATTCAGCACAACCTGAAGGCGCTGGAAGACGTGTGGGATTACAGCTATCAGCATGTGCCCTATTACGGTACTAACACGCCAATCGACGAGTGCTATGAGTGCGGCTTCACCGGTGAGTTTGAGTGCACCAGCAAAGGCTTCACCTGCCCGAAATGCGGTAACCACGATGCCGCCCGGGTGTCCGTCACCCGTCGTGTGTGCGGTTATCTTGGCAGCCCGGATGCGCGTCCGTTCAACGCCGGGAAGCAGGAAGAGGTGAAGCGCCGCGTGAAGCATTTGGGGAATGGGCAGCTCGGTTGAGTTTTTACCGGGTTCTCCCCCTCACCCTACCCCTCTCCCTCAAGGGAGAGGGGACCGATCGAGCACGTTGTTATGCCTGTCGCCGGTTTTCTCCCTCTCCCTGTGGGAGAGGGCGGGGTGAGGGGTAAGAGCATCAGGTTAAACCTATGAATTATCATCAGTACTACCCCGTCGACATCGTCAACGGCCCCGGCACCCGCTGCACGCTCTTTGTGGCAGGCTGCGTTCACGAATGCCCCGGCTGTTACAACAAAAGCACCTGGCGTCTGAACTCAGGCATGCCATTTACGGCAGAGATGGAAGATCAGATCATCAAGGATCTGAACGACACACGCATTCACCGCCAGGGGATCTCCCTCTCCGGCGGTGACCCCCTTCACCCGCAGAATGTGCCGGAGATCCTGAAGCTGGTGAAGCGAATCCACCGCGATTGCAGCGGCAAAGACATCTGGGTCTGGACGGGCTATAAGCTGGATGAGCTGAACGACGCCCAGCGGGAAGTGGTGGATCTAATTAACGTGCTGGTGGACGGCAAATTTGTGCAGGATTTAAAAGACCCGGCGCTGATCTGGCGCGGCAGCAGCAATCAGGTCGTTCATCATCTGCGTTAAAAGCGGCTCAGGCACTCCACCGCCACCGTTTTAAATGCCGCAAAATCACCGCAGCCGCACAGCCGCGCCATCGCCCGCTCGCGTAAAAAGGTGACGAAAATATCGTAGATCGCCATCGCCTCTTCGTACTCGCTTTTGCTAATGGCCAGCAGGAAGATAACGTGCGCGGTTTCATCCCCCCACTGGATCCCCTGCGGGGCCAGCACCGTATAGACCACGGTCTTTTGCGCCAGCAGACCCAGCGAGTGCGGCAGCGCTATGCCATCGCCCAGCATGGTGCTGACGATGGCTTCACGTTCAATCACCGAGTCGAGAAATTCGCTGTTTACAAAGCCTTCTGACTGAAGCTGTTCACACAGCTGGCGGAACAGCGTCTGCTGGTCGATGGGCTGGTCAATAATGCGGAAATGAGCGGCGTCGAAATACTTCTCCAGCATCCACGGGCGGGTGCGGTCCACCAGCACCAGCTTGCCAATCTGCTCCAGTTGATAATCGGTCGGAAAGGGGGCGATCTGCACCACCGGCTTGGCCTTTTCGCTGATACGCGCGGTAGAGATAACAAAGTCTTCGGCGATGGCCTCACTCTGCTCGTACTCGCGCAGCGTCACGGTGCGGGTCACCTCCACCTGCGGGTATTTGCGCTGCAGCACCGCTTCGATCATTCGCACCATCGCGTTACCGGCATCACACACCAGCAGCACCCGCGGCTGGCGCTGGTAGCCGATATTGTAGTGACGCTCCAGCCCCACGCCGATATGCAGCACCAGAAAACCTATTTCGTTTTCGCTGATGACATAGGGGGTATATTTGCCCCAACTCGACACGGCGGCCAGAGTCATATCCCAGGCCATCGGGTAGTGCTGTTTGATGTTATCCAGCAGCGGGTTGGGGATCATGATCTGATAACGCACCCGGGTGATCATGGTCTTGATGTGCGTGAGCAGATCCGCATGCAGCTGGGCATCGCTGAGCAGGTTGTAGTTATAGTGGGTGTTGATATAACCCAGAATATAGTTAACCAGCGCTTCGTCGTCGTCGGCATTGATGGCGCTGGGGGCGATATCCTGGATCTGGCGCGCCGCAAGGTGCACGCAGAGCCAGTTCTCTTCGGAGGGGGCCAGCGCTTTATCCGCCAGAAGCGCTATCGCCGCGGCAATATCCTTTGCGGCATCCCGTACGTTCTCTTCCACATCTTCCGCGCTGAACTCCGGCAGCGGGTAGCCTTCGCTGATGCGACGTACCGACACCGCGCAGTAGAGGCGGACAAACAGCTCCCCCTCATCGGTAAGGCGGATGTGATGGCGGGTTAGAGTATCGTGGAGTACGGCCACCAGCTGTTCCGGAACGCCTGCGTTCAGCGCCACCTCGGTGACCAGCGGATTCAGGCCGTCCTGCTGCGCCAGTTCCCACAGCAAATCGGTCAGGCAGGCGCGAATGGACATCTCGCTGCCAAACAGCTTCATACCGTGGCGCGGACGCGTCTCCAGCGTCAGGTTATAGCGGGTAAACCATTCCCGAACTTCAACCATGTCACTTTGCAGGGTGGCACGGCTGATAAACCACTCGTCGGCCAAATCTTCCAGCTTGAGGGAAAAAGCCGAGGTAAGAAAACGCACCACCAGGTAGTGCACCCGCTCCGGCCCGGTTCGCGGAATACGCAGCGCGCGCGGGTGAGATGACTGCAGCTGCTGATAACGCTCGGCGTCGTCAATTTTGAGTTGATAGCCATTGCCACGGCTCAGAATAAACTGCGCGCCGTGGCTCGCCAGCAGCGCGTTCAGGGCGGTGATATCAGCACGGACGGTTCGCGTGGAGACCGACAGCCGCTGCGCCAGTTCGTCCTGCGGCAGCGTCTCGTTTTGCAACAGGTCGAAAAGTTGCGCTAAACGTTGGTTCGGGAATCGCACGGGGATGTCCTCTTACAGCTTAAGGTGAAATGACCATCTGGGATGGGCTGCCGACCGGGGTATAGTCCGGCTCGAAGCGGAGCTTGCCGTCCTGCGCCACGCGGAAACGGGTAATGTTATCGCTGCGCTGGTTCATGACGTACAGCCAGCGTCCCTGCTTATCAAGCGTGAGGGTGCGCGGATAATCACCCCGCGTCCAGACGTCGTCCTGATGCGTCAGCGTGCCATCGGCTGTTACGGTAAAGTGCCCGATGCTGTTATGCAATCGGTTAGCCACGTAGAGCTGCTTTCCATCAGCACTTAATGCCAGCCCGGCGGCAAAACTGGTGCCTTTGTAACCTTCCGGCAGGGCGGAGAGGGTTTTGCCCTCTTTGAGCTGGCCGTCGCTGTTCACCGCGTAATGGGTCAGCGTCGAGGCCTCTTCGTTAATCAACCACAGGGCATCGCCTTTTGGTGTGAAGACGAAGTGGCGCGGCCCGGCCCCTTTCGAGGAGGCGTTAATGAACGGCGGATCGTTGGGCGTCAGCTTGCCGGTTTGATCGTCAAAACGGTACTGGTAGATCCGATCCAGCCCCAGATCGGTGGAAAACACGTACTTCCCGCTCGGATCGGCGGCGATCATGTGGGCATGGGGACCATTGTGATCGCTAATGGCGAAGCTGCCCTCCACTGCCGCCTCGGGTTTGGCCGCGCCCGGTTCCCTGCTATCCTGGTGGGTATCCGTGGCCTCGCCCAGGCTGCCGTCCGCCTTCACCGGTAAAACGGCGATTGACCCGCTCACGTAGTTCGCCACCAGCAGATGCTGACCGTCCGGCGTCAGAGCGAGATAGACCGGCCCCGCGCCGCCGGAGGCCACCTGATTTAACTCGCTCAGCTCGCCGTTATCACCGATGCGCAGCGCCTGCACTACCCCCTGCTCCACCTCGCTTGCCAGATAGAGCGTTTTGCCGTCGTGCGAGACGGTCAGCTGCGCGGCGTTCGGCAGTTTGCTCACCAGCGTTTTGTTCGCGAGCGCGCCGGTTTGCGGGTCGAGGGTAAAGCGGTACAGCCCTTCACCGTTCGGGTTGTAGGTTCCCACCCAGGCGTACTGCGTCTGGGCGACGGCGGTAGTAGCGAGTAACGAGAGTGAAGCGACGAGCAGATTGCGGGTGTGCATGGTGGCTCCTTTGGGTTTGTGCGGTTTGTGCCCCTCACCCCGGCCCTCTCCCAAAGGGAGAGGGGGTAAAGGTTCCCTCTCCCTTTGGGAGAGGGTTAGGGTGAGGGGCAGTTTTTATTTCACCAGCTTCTTCGTCATCTCCAGCAGCGTGCGCACATCTTCCGGGCGCGTATCGCCGCTGGCTTTATCGATAATCGAACTGTAAATATGCGGAATGATCTTGCTCACGCCCGCGTCCAGGGCAATCTGCAGGATCGCTTCAAAGTTTTCCAGATCGATACCGCCGGTCGGCTCGAGCCAGAAGTCGTGACGGGCGCAGGCTTGCGCCACCGCCTGGTACTCATCGCGGCACTTCAGACCGCCCATCGGGAAGTATTTGATGGAGCTGCCGCCGAAATCTTTCAGCAGGGCAATGGCGGTTTCAACCGGGACGATCCCGTCCGGTGCCGCGCTGCTCAGCGGGCCGGTGGAGATCTTGACCATGCCGACGGTGCCGGTTGGCGAGACCAGGCCGTTTACCACGGACTCACTCTGCCCCAGCAGCGCACGGCTGGTGGCGACGCCGGTAAAGACCTGATTAACGTGCTGCGGCTGCACCTGACGGGAGATTTCGCTCACCATTGCAGACTGGTTCGGATCGCCCGCCCCCAGCCCCACGGAAAGCGCGTTATCGATAAGCGCGGCATACTCGCGCATGTCGGCGACCGCGCTGTCTACGTCCGGATAATTTTTGGAGAGCACGCCCACCAGAACGTGGCCTTCCGCCGCCTCGTAGATGGCGCTGGCGTTGGCTTTGGAGCCTGCCAGCACGTTCAGGCAGACACGGTCACGGTAAAAATTGGGGGTCAGTTTCATGCCTTTTTCTCCTGTCCTACTACTTCGCTAATGCGGCGGTACACAATATTCAGCTGGTCAGCATTCACGCTGCGCACGTCCGCCTCGATAATCCCTTCGTTGGCCTTGTAACCACGGAAGTAGATGGCGTATTCGCCCTGCTTCAGGGCGTGCACAAGGTCACCGGTGCCGACGCCGGTGGTGGCTTCGTCAAACTTAATTTCTGCGCGGGCGATATCACGTCCGGCGCTGTCCCAGACTACACGCGCCGTGACGCCGTTCAGGGTGTTAAGCGCATCGATAAACGGCGTCATCTTCGCCACCATCTCCGCCCCGCTCTCTTTGGTCGCCGTCAGGTAGTGTTCGATGGCGCAGGTCAGGCCGAGGATCCCCTCTTTACCCACCTTCATGGCGCGGCCAATGCCCGCCGTCTGGCGTTTCACCCACTCGACGTACTGGGTTTTGCCGATCACCAGGCCGCTGGTCGGGCCTTCGATTGCCTTCGCGCCGCTGTAGATCACCAGGTCCGCGCCGGAGCGGTAATAGACATGCAGATCTTCTTCCGCGGCGGCATCTACGATCAGCGGCAGATCGTGTTTACGGGCGACCACCGCCGCCTGCTCGACGCTGAGCATACTTTTCTGCACGCAGTGGTGAGATTTAATATAGAGGATCGCCGCCGTACGCGGGGTGATCGCCGCCGCCAGCTGGTCGGCAGAGCATTCGTTCGCGTAGCCGGCTTCCACCAGCTTGCCGCCGCCCAGCGCTACCATGGTGCCGACCGGCGCGCCGAAGTTGACGTTATGCCCTTTCGGCAGGACGATTTCATTGTTCTCAATCGGGGTGATGTGCAGGTTTTCCAGCAGCCAGTCGCTCTCTTTGACCAGCACCGCTGCCACGGATTGCGCGATACCCGCAGACGCACACGAAACCACCGTCGCCCCTTCCACGTCCAGCAGCTTTGCGATGTACTCCCCGGTTTTGTTCACCAGGTCTTTCATTTCGAAGTACTGATTCATGCCGTCCATCGCCGCCTGCACCACCTCCGGGCGCGGCGTGGAGACACCCAGCGCCGTCATACGGCCAGAGGTGTTGATAACCTGCTTTAAATTGTACTTTTCAAAAATCGAAGGCATGTTCCGTGCTCCCTTGTTCGGTCATGTAGCCCTTGCCCGCGCGGATGGCGGCAAGCGGCACCAGAATATGTTCAGCCTGCAGGCTGTCGTTTTCAGCATCGGTCAACAGCGTCGGCTGACGTTTAACGGTGAAGAGCGTCAGGTCGGCATCGAGACCCGGCTGAATGCGCCCTTTGCGCGTCAGGCGCAGGCCGTCGGCGGCGTTTTCGGTCACGCAGGCGATCACCTGCGGCAGCGACATGCCGATGGCGAGGAATTTCGACATCACGCTCGCCAGTGAGCCGACCGGACCGTTGATGCGGTTGCGGCAGTAGATATCCGAGCTGATGGTGTGCGGCAGAATGCCCATCGCGATGGCGCGTTTCGCCACTTCAAAGCTAAAGCTCGCCGTGCCGTGGCCGACGTCGAGTCGCACGCCGCGCTTCAGGGCGGCGGTGATAGACGCGCGCAGCTCACCGGAGGGGGTCAGAATGCGGTTCGGCTTGCCGTTGTAGCAGTGGGTGATGATATCGCCGCTGCTCAGCAGTTCGGCAATTTCATCGAGGTTCGGCGGGTTGTTGCCGATGTGCACCATCAGCGGCAGATCGCCGTTCTCTTTCTGAATGGCTTTCGCGCGCACCAGCGGCGTAATGCCGTTTTCACCCACCACGCTGCTGCTCATGCGCGCCTTCAGGCCGACGATAAAATCAGGGTGGCGTGTTACCGCCTCCTTTACCGCCCCGGCGTCGATATTCGCCATATTGGCGAGTTCATTTTGGGCGATCAGCCCAACGCGGGAGATGTTCAGCAGGGCAAAGACCTCGGTTGTGGCCTTGCGGGTAATCGCGTAGAAATCGTCAACGTCGTCGGCCCCGGTACTGCCTGCGTCTACCACGGAGGTGACGCCGGTGGCAATGCCAACGCTGTCCGGCTCGTCGTGGTAAATCGGGGAGTTCGGGTAGCAGTGAACGTGAGAATCGATCCATCCGGCGCTGACAAACACATCGCCGTTCAGCTCGACCGTTTTACGTGCGGGAGCGTCAATTTCGCCCAGCGCCGCGATTTTCCCGTCCTGAATGGCGATATCGGTCAGGGTATCGTCGGTAAGGCGCGCACGGCGCAGGAGTAAATCAAACATGCGTATCTCCTGAAGGAGCGGGCGCCGAAGCGCCCGCGGGTATTAAAGGGCGACCGGGAACAGCCAGCCCAACAGCATCGCACCGAGGATGGCGCCGCCGGTAATCGGCTTCTGCCAGATGTAAAACAGCAGTGCGCCCAGCAGAGAACCCACGCCGATCGGAATGGAGGCGGTCATGGCGCTGAGGATAATCAACGGCCCAAGGAAGCGGCCGGAGGCGTTACCCGCGCCCATCATCACGTCTGCGCCGTAGGTGGAGTTGCTCTGGTTGATGGTGAACTTACGCGCCAGAATGATGACGTAGCCAATCGCCAGGCCAATCACCAGACCGGTTATCAGGGCGGCGATAAAGTTGGTCACCGGGAACATAATCCCCGCGCCCAGCAGCAGCGCCGGTACACCCAGGCCTACGCCGGTCTGGATCGCCCCGCCGATATCCAGAATACCGACCAGCGACCCTTCAATGATGCGCGCGAACAGGAAGCTGGCGCCGAACGCGGCAACCGCGCCGTACACGCCGGTATCCATTCCCGCTTTCAGCATCGCCACGAAGGCCACTTCGTTAAAGGCGCCGATGCCGTACAGGTAGTACATGTGTGTCCCGGCGAAGACGCCGGAGGAGAGCAGGCCAACGAAGATCGGGAACGACCAGTCGGCATACCAAAAACCTTTATTCTGTTCCATATCGAGGCTCCTGTTATTTACCGCTGAGCGAGTTGTGGATCATGTCGAGCCAGTTCGGCACGGTCAGATGGAAGGATTCGATCATCTTCATGTCGAAGCCGCGGAAGAAGCCGCTCAGCACAAACAGCAGAACGATAGCCACCATCATCACTTTTGTGACGTGGTTCCAGCCGCTCTCTTCCACGCCTTTACCAATCAGGATGCCCAGCACCAGACCCGGTACGGCGTTACCCATGATCAGCTGCGCCGCGCCGCCAAACACGGTGGCCCAGAAGCCCGATTTTTTACCCGCGTCGATGGCCGCCAGCCAGAAGATCACCGGCATCACGGTATTCACCAGCAGGTTGGCCGCAGGGACCAGCACCTTCACGGCGGTGACCTGAAGCGCGGCGGGAACGGAAGAGGCGGTAAGGTTAAGGAAGGTCACGACGAGCATGCCGATCACGCCGCAGGCAATCGCCATTTTGCGTGGGTCGTGCAGCGTCTCGCCGACGTTACGGTTTTTGATCATCAGCGCAGCCGCGCCCCAGTTCGGGATGATGCGATGGTCAACGTCCTGCGTGAAGGAGCCTGCTGCGACGGAAGAGGCCCAGGCGTTAAAGAAGAAGCCTAACCCAAAGGAGAAGTGAGACGCCGGATCTCCTTCACAGGAGTTCAGTTCCCCCAACGTACGAAACGCGCCCATACCCTGTGTGGTAGGCGCATGAAACATGCGTGCAGCCCCGGCGCCTACGCCGACGCCAACCAGGCCGCCGATGATGAGCGATTTTATTAAAATTATCAGGAACATTAGTCTGCCCTATTAGTAAGAATCAGCGTTGCGTGACAAAGTCCACCTGGTCCAGATTGATGGCAGTCACGTTGACGGTCACATCCAGCTCCACGCTGTAGGTGCGTCTTTCCCGGCGCAGAAAGAAGAACAGAAACGCCTCTTTCCGCACCGCTTCTTGCGCCTGAACAACCTGCACGTCCTGTGGCTCAATACGCAGTAAGATATGCGGCGATGCTTTCATCACCGCGGCCTGAACGTGGTTCAGCGCGTCGGCAAAGGCGCGCGCTTTGGCCTCGCCCTTGCCTTTCACTCTCACCGTGGTGGTGAATTGCTCTTTCATGTTTATGCGCCGTGCTTCTTCTGCCACGCCTGAACCAGACGCTCGCCCAGCTCTTCTTTATCCATAAAGCCAAAGCCCAGTACGTTGCAGCCTTCGTTGATGGCGGTCACGCCCTCTTCCACGGAACGCATGCCGTATTTCGCTTTGTATCCATATTTGGTCTGCGCGGTGATCGCACCCGCACCGCCGCTGCCGCAGAAAGAGATCCCGAAGGTCGCGTTTTCCGCTTTCATGACATCGCCCAGCTTCATATCCGCCGCAACGCCCGGCACAACCACTGCACGACCGCCCGCTTTCTCTACACCTGCCGCCACTTTTTGGCCTTTACCCAGACGATCGCCAATAACCACAGTAATTTGTTCCATTGTGTTGCTCCTTAAAGGTTGTCTTTCGCGACTTCGAAGTGAACGGAGAGTAGCCAGGCCTCTTCATCAGGAAGGTTGCCAAACTGCGCTACCACTTCACGGGCAAGCCGCATTGAATCAGGTGAAATTTCATCAAACAGGTCTGCTTCGACCTCCGGCAAAGGTTCGCCGGTCACTGACCGGTGCGCCATGGCGCGAACGTGGGAGGTCAGCATCTGCTTTTGCACGTCATTGGGGATGATGGTGTGGCGGCCAAGCAGGGCAAAAACCTGCTCTAGCATGGTGTCAGCGAGCTGTTCAGTTTTCGCTGCCTGGTCCTCAACGTCGTTCATTACCGCTCCGTTTATCACTCGTCTTACCCCGTTAATGGCTCTGGAATAAAACTAACGTTGCAGGTGGAGAGTTTGTAGCGAGTTGTTTTCCACTTCGAAGTGGAAAGGCGGGCGGCACCAGTGATCTGTGCCACAGAAATGGGTGAACTGGAGATAAAACCCGGGGTTTACGTGATGCGCATCACGCTATTCAACGGGAGATAACGGAAAGCGAAGTGGAAAAGTTTACGAGCAGCCTCGTAGAAATGTGACGCAGATAAGGTTTTCTTATGGGGATGGGATAGAGTGGCTGCGGGTGCTTGAGACTGACCGTCTCAGGCAAGAGACGGAAAGTGGAAAGCCCCGCCTGACATAAAATCAGGGCGGGGGCCCGAAACATTACGTCCAACCACGTGACGTTTGCTACCTCGCCCGCATAAAAGCAAGGAGGCATCCATGAAACGCAGAGACCCCATTATCAGGGCTCTGATGATTATTTCTTTGACAATAATCATCTTAACACTGGCAACGAGGAAAACACTGTGCGAGATCGGTTTTCGTAACGGATCTTTCGAAGTGGTAGCGCGACTGGATTGTCGCTCCGGTAAGTAAGGAGCAAGCATGCGGAGGCGTTTCGCGCGCCTCCGCACACGGGGAGAAGACGTACAGCTCAGGCACCCATTTAACGGAATTTTTTGTGGTTCTCGTTGCGGGTGGCAGCAAACGCATCCGCAGCGGCCCGCGCCTCTTTCACTTTGCCTTCGTTAGCCAGCTTCAGTGCACCATCGATCTGACCGACCAGCGTCTCAAGACCCTGACGGTAATCTTTCATCTCTGCGCTATCGGGAGCTTTGTCTTCCAGCTTTGGCGGTGTCGCTTTCTGCGAATCGACCGCGGCGGCGCGCATCTTCGTTAATGCGGCTTTCATTTCATCCGCATTATCGGTTTTTTGCACCACTTTCAGATTTTCAGCGAGGGTATCCATGTTGTCTTCCAGATCGGCTGCGAAGACAGATGAACTCAACACCAGCGATGATGCCGCCAGGATAGCTAACAGGTTTTTACGCATTGCTCACTTCCTTTTTTTTGTTATTAAAAAAGCGCGCCAGGCGCGCTTGTTTTACTCACCAGCAATTTTCATCTCTGGTAACAGTACTGAACCACACTGAATATTGCTGCGTGTTTCGATATCGTTTCCGATCGTGACCATATTGCGCCACATATCTTTTAGATTTCCGGCGATGGTAATTTCGCTCACCGGGTACTGAATCTCGCCATTTTCTACCCAGAAACCGGCCGCGCCACGGGAGTAATCACCGGTAATACCGCTGACGCCCTGCCCCATCAGCTCGGTGACCACCAGCCCGGTGCCCATCTCTTTCAGCATCTGCTCGAAGCTCAGCCCCTGCCCTTCTATGCGCCAGTTATGAATGCCGCCCGCATGGCCGGTGCTTTTCAGCCCGAGTTTACGTGCCGAGTAGCTGGTGAGCAGCCACTGGGTGAGAATCCCCTCTTTGATGATATCGCGGCGTTCTGTGCGTACCCCTTCACTGTCGAACGGCGTTGAGGCCAGCCCTTTCAGCAGGTGTGGATGCTCTTCAATGGTGAGCCACTCCGGCAGGATCTGTTTGCCCAGCGAATCGAGGAGGAAAGTGGATTTGCGGTAGACCGCACCGCCGGCGATCGCCCCCACCAGGTGACCAAACAGACCGGTGGCGACTTCGTTGGCAAAGATCACCGGCGCTTTCATAGTAGAAAGTTTACGCGGCGCCAGGCGAGACAGCGTGCGGCGAGCGCACTCTTCACCGACCCATTCCGGCGTCTGTAAATCGCCGAAAGCCCGGCCAATGGTGTAGGCGTAGTCGCGCTCCATGTCGCCATTCTCTTCGGCAATCACGCAGCTCGACAGGGAGTGACGCGTCGAGCTATAGCCCTGCATCATGCCGTGGCTGTTGCCGAAAACTTTAATGCCGTAGTGGCTGTTAAAGCTGCCGCCTTCAGTATTGGTGATGCGTTTATCGGCTTTCAGCGAGGCCTGTTCGGCGCGGGCTGCCAGTTCGATCGCTTCGTCCGGCGAGATTTCTGCCGGGTGGAAGAGATCGAGATCCGGTGCATCAAAGGCCAGTAACTCTTTATCCGCGACGCCGGCGAAAGGATCCGGCGATGTGTAGCGGGCAATATCCAGCGCTGCCTGTACGGTACGGGCGATGGCGTCCGGACTCAGGTCGGTAGAGGAGGCGCTGCCTTTGCGGTTTTGATGATAAACGGTGATGCCCAGCGCACCATCACTATTAAATTCAACGTTTTCCACTTCACCATAGCGGGTGCTTACGCTGATGCCGGTGGTTTTGCTGACGGCGACTTCTGCCCCGTCGGATTTCCCTGAAGCCAGCTCCAGCGCCGTGGATACTGCGTCTTCCAGTGCTTTACGCTGCGCTGCAACTTGTGAGATCACTTTCATCGTAAATGCCATAATGTAAGGTGTAGTTAGCTGAAGTCTAACAGAGAACCGTTTCTCAGTACGCGTCTTAACTGGTAACATTAGCCTCTTTTTTTAAGGAGCCTGACATGACTAAGCAGCCCGACGACTGGCTCGACGACGTTCCCGGTGATGACATCGAAGACGAAGATGATGAGATCATCTGGGTCAGTAAAAGTGAAATTAAACGCGACGCCGAAGAGTTAAAACAGCTTGGCGCAGAAATGGTTGATCTGGGTAAGAACGCGCTGGATAAGATCCCGCTCGACCCGGACCTGCGTGCCGCCATTGAACTGGCACAAAAAATCAAAAAAGAAGGCCGTCGCCGCCAGCTGCAGCTGATTGGCAAAATGTTGCGCCAGCGCGACGTTGATCCTATCCGCCAGGCTCTTGATAAGCTGAAAAATCGCCACAACCAGCAGGTTGCCCTGTTCCATAAACTGGAGCAGATCCGCGATCGTTTGATTGAACAAGGTGATGACGCGGTACCGGAAGTTCTGAACCTGTGGCCGGAGGCGGATCGCCAGCAGTTGCGCTCGCTGATCCGTAACGCGAAGAAAGAGAAAGAAGGGAATAAGCCGCCGAAGTCTGCGCGTCTGATTTTCCAGTATCTGCGCGAGCTGGCCGAAAACGAAGAGTGATAAGCATTAAAGCGGTGCAGGCGTTTCCTGTACCGCTTTATTCACTGACTTAACGCATTTTTCCAATGAGTTGATATACCCAAAAATACAGAGATGAATTCAGATGTCTGAGTAGAATTCATCGTTGAAAGCCGCCAATAAAATCATCCTCTCTCCCTCTCGTCTAAATAATTTAAAAGAGCCAGCCTTGATATTTAAAAAACATATCTGCCAAACTTCGGGAAATAGCGACGGTCAGCGCTGCTGCAGAATAAATCCCTGACTTTTTTTAAAAGACCCAGACAACTTTTTTCATATATGGTTTATTGACAGGAAAATTAACGGAAGGATGAGAATGACCAGTAGTGTTTATTACCTCTTGCCTTACCATATAAAATAATATTAGTGCGCGTTATCCTTCCATAAAAATATTCTGTAGGCAATATAAACATAAGAACTCCTCATATAAATTCTGCACCACTATGCTTCATATTCATATTTCATACGTGAAATAAAATCACACACCTTCTCATCATGTTCATTTGTTGCTACCATTTTTCGGCAGATTACGGGGTATATTAAAAGACGCTCTGTAATTTGTGTTTTACTCAGGATGAAATAAATTATCAATGGAGATTAAAAATGCGTGAACTTAACGTTATGGAAATGCAGGTCGTCAGTGCTGCCGCAGGTGAATTAACCGCTGACCAGCGTTTCGAAGGGGCTGTCTGGGGGTTTTTTGACGGTATTTCCACCGGCGTGGCAGTAGGCGGCAAGGTCAGCGGTGCGGGTGGATTAGTCATAGGCGGTATCAACCAGGCCGTCAGTGCAGTCATTGGTGTCGTCTGCGGCGCACTGTTTGGCGTAGTCGGTGGATTTATGGTGGGTCGCGAAGCTATCGCTGAGACCTGGCATGACTATCGCGCGACCTTTGGGCCGGCGAGTCAGGCATTCGGTACTATATAAGCGCGTCTAGTTTTTCAGTGCACGGGGTCATCCCCGTGCATTTGGTTATCGTTGCTAAGATAAATGTCTAAATTAATATAAATTTTTCCACTTCATATTCATATTTCATTTGTGAAGCAATACTTACTCTCTTCTCATTCCTTGTAGTAGTTGTTAATCTTTTTGCCGCAAATTACCGGGTCCACTAAAAATGCTTTGTAATTTGTTTTTTACTCAGGAATAAATCAATTATTAATGGAGATCGAAAATGCGTGAACTTAATATTATGGAAATGCAGGTCGTCAGCGCCGCCGCGGCTGCATTAACCGCTGAACAGCGTTTCGAAGGGGCTGTCTGGGGTATTTTTGACGGCATTTCCACTGGCGTGGCCGTTGGCGGAAAAGTCAGTGGTGCCGGCGGATTAGTTGTGGGTGGCATCAACCAGGCGGTAACCGCGGTCATTGGTGTTGTCTGCGGCGCACTGTTTGGCGTTGTAGGTGGATTTATGATGGGCCGTGATGTTATTGCGGAAACGCTGCATGACTATCGCGCGACCTTTGGTCCGGCGGGTCAGGCATTTGGCTCAATTTAAGTCATTTATGATGACCCTGCCTGAGGCAGGGTCATTTTTACCGTGACTTACTCAGCGGACGCCTTCTTCGCCAGCCCGTCCAGCAGCTTCTGATGGATCCCACCGAACCCGCCGTTGCTCATCACCAGAATGTGATCGCCCGGCTGCGCGGTTTTCACCACCATCTCTGCCAGGGTATCCACATCCGCGCTCCAGTGCGCTGGCTGAATGCAGGCGTCGGCCACTTCCGCGACCTGCCACGGAATATGCTGCGGCTGCAACAGGAACACCTCATCGGCACGGCCTAACGACGGTGCGAGATCGTCTTTGCAGATCCCCATCTTCATGGTGTTAGAGCGAGGCTCCAGCACCGCCAGAATACGCGCGGTACCGCCAACCTTGCCGCGCAGGGCTGCCAGCGTCGCCAGGATCGCGGTTGGGTGATGCGCGAAATCGTCATAGACCGTCACGCCATTGGCTTCGCCGCGCAATTCAAGGCGACGACGGGCATTCACGAAGGAACCCAGCGCGTTCGCCGCATCCGCAGGCAGTACACCCACGTGGCGAGCGGCGGCAATCGCCATCAGGCCATTGTGCATGTTGTGTTCGCCAACCAGGCCCCACTTCACTGCGCCCACTTTTTCGCCGTCGAGCAGCACTTCCCACTCGGAGGCGTCGGTGGTCAGCTTTTTCGCCTGCCATTTGCCCTGCTCGCCAACCAGTTCTTGCTCGCTCCAGCAGCCCATCGCCAGCGTCTGCTTCAGGTTGATATCGCTCTCCGGCGAGATGATACGTCCCTGCCCCGGCACGATGCGCACCAGATGGTGGAACTGCTTCTGAATCGCTTTCAGGTCGTCGAAAATATCCGCGTGATCGAACTCAAGGTTATTGAGGATCAGGGTACGCGGGCAGTAGTGAACAAACTTAGAGCGCTTATCAAAGAACGCGCAGTCATATTCATCCGCTTCGATCACAAAGAACGGGCTCTCGCCCAGGCGGGCAGAAACGTCGAAATTACCCGGCACACCGCCGATCACAAAGCCCGGCTTGTAGCCGCAGGCTTCCAGAATCCAGGTCGCCATCCCGGCGGTGGTGGTTTTGCCATGTGTACCGGCAACGGCCACTACCCAGCGATCGCGCAGCACGAAGTCGTGTAGCCATTGCGGCCCTGACATGTAAGGAATGTTGCGTTCCAGCACGGCTTCAACGCAGGGGTTACCGCGCGTCATGGCATTACCAATGATCACCAGATCCGGCTGCGGATCGAGCTGGCTGGCATCATAGCCCTGAATGAGATCAATGCCCTGCTTCTCCAGAAGCGTGCTCATCGGCGGATACACATTGGCGTCCGAACCCGTCACTTCATGGCCAAGCGAGCGCGCCAGCATGGCCAGTCCGCCCATGAAAGTGCCACAAATCCCCAATATATGAATGCGCATACGTCACTATCCTTCTTCAATGTGGCGCACATTTTACTCATATGTCTAACAGGTGAGAAACGCATTTCAGGTAAATCTGTAATTTGCTGGCGCGATTCACCTCTGCGCTACTATTTGAATATTTGTTAAGATTGTTGGAGTTTTACCGCTTTATCATCATCCGATCGCTTTACTCAACATATGATGCAGGGAAAGTGTTATGAAAACGTTAGGTGAATTTATTGTCGAAAAGCAGCACGAGTTCTCTCATGCTACTGGTGAGCTCACTGCTTTGTTGTCGGCAATAAAGCTGGGCGCCAAGATCATCCATCGCGATATCAACAAGGCCGGTCTGGTCGATATCCTGGGTGCCAGCGGTGCTGAAAACGTTCAGGGCGAGGTTCAACAGAAACTTGATCTGTTCGCGAACGAAAAACTGAAAGCTGCACTGCGCGCGCGCGACATCGTGGCGGGTATCGCCTCTGAAGAAGAAGACGAGATCGTGGTCTTCGAAGGGTGTGAACACGCAAAATATGTCGTGCTGATGGATCCGCTGGATGGTTCCTCCAACATCGACGTTAACGTCTCCGTCGGGACGATCTTCTCTATTTATCGTCGCGTGACCCCGGTAGGCACTCCGGTCACCGAAGAGGATTTCCTGCAGCCGGGCAATCGCCAGGTGGCCGCAGGCTATGTGGTTTACGGCTCCTCCACCATGCTGGTCTACACCACCGGCTGCGGTGTGCACGCCTTTACCTACGACCCGTCTCTGGGCGTGTTCTGTCTCTGCCAGGAGCGTATGCGCTTCCCGCAGAAAGGCAGCACCTACTCCATCAACGAAGGGAACTACATTAAATTCCCGAACGGCGTGAAGAAGTACATTAAGTTCTGCCAGGAAGAGGATAAAGCGACGCAGCGTCCTTATACCTCGCGCTATATCGGTTCTCTGGTGGCGGATTTCCACCGCAACCTGCTGAAGGGCGGGATTTACCTCTACCCAAGCACTGCCAGCCATCCGGAAGGGAAACTGCGTCTGCTGTATGAGTGCAACCCGATGGCCTTCCTCGCAGAGCAGGCGGGCGGTAAGGCCAGCGATGGCAAAGAGCGTATTCTGGATATTCAACCCGAGAGTCTGCACCAGCGTCGCTCGTTCTTCGTGGGTAATGACCATATGGTTGACGATGTTGAACGCTTTATTCGGGAATTCCCGGACGCGTAACGCAGAATGTTAAAAGGGGCGACAGCCCCTTTATTTGTCAGCACCCCGCGCGATTTCTTTCGCGCGCAATAAACAGATACTTCCTTGATTACCCTGTAAAAGAAACACAACGCGCTTTGCGTTGAGTGAATTCTTCACGTCGATTTATATTTTAACCAGTATAAATACATATAAAAATCTCGCTATTATTACGGGTAACTTCCCCGCATTATTGCCCCGGTAAATACGCTTTGTTGGAACCGGCTGCTAATGAAAAATCTCTCACGCTCATCGACGGGTATCGATCTGAATTTAATTCCTGTTTTTATCGAAGTGGTTCGCTGCGGCAGCATGGCGAAGGCCTCATTACGGTTAAAAATGTCCCGCCCTGCGGTAAGCCTGGCATTAAAACGGTTTGGCTTGCTGTTTAGCGAGCCGCTGTTCACGCGCAAAGGGCTGTTTCTGGAACCGACCGCGGAAGCGCTGCGCCTGACCAACGAACTGGAGAAATTGCTGAGCCTGATTCACCAGAATCTGGCGGGGGAAGTGGCAACTGTAGAGGGCGTTCCGCCGCCTGTCGCGGCGGAACGCCTGCGTACTATGCCTGCTGCATCGACAGTTTAAAGGATGACATCGCTTCGATAAGTTCGCGGGACTGCTCTTCCAGCGAGCGCGTCGCCGCAGAGGATTGCTGCACCAGCGCCGCATTTTGTTGTGCGGTTTCATCCATCTGGCTAACGGCAATATTGACCTGCTCGATGCCCCGGCTCTGCTCCTGCGAAGCACTGGCGATTTCGCGCATCAGCTTTGTCATTCGCATCACTTCGTTGGCAATCTCATCCATGGTCTCGCCCGCCTGCTGCGCCAGCTCGCTGCCCTCGTTCACGTGTGATTGAGAATCGCTAATAAGCAAGCGGATCTCTTTGGCAGCATCGGCGCTACGGCTCGCCAGATTGCGTACTTCCCCCGCCACGACCGCAAAGCCCCGACCCTGCTCACCCGCGCGAGCCGCTTCCACCGAGGCGTTCAGCGCCAGGATATTGGTCTGGAATGCGATACCGTCAATAACGCTAAGAATATCGGCGATACGGTCAGAACTGCCGGCGATATCGCGCATCTTCTCAATTACATAACAGACCATCTCACTACCGCGGTCAGCGGTATCGGAGACGGTCTGCGCCAGCTGGTGGGCCTGATCGGCATTATCGGCATTTTGCCGCACCGTGGCGGTGATCTCTTCCATACTGGCCGCCGTCTGCTCCAGCGAGGTCGCGGTCGATTCGGTCCGCTGTGCCAGGTGGTTGTTGCCCGCAGTCAGTTCGCGGCTGCCGGTATCAATCTGCGCACTGGCATCGCGCACCCGCAGTACCGACTCCATCAGGGACTGACGCATTATTTCGATGGCAGCATTCAGGCGGTTAATCTCCTGGCTGGCCGGGGCATTCAGGGCGTGGGTCAGATCGCCTGCCGCCACATGCTCCAGCTGGGCAATTGAGCTGGAGAGGGGTTTCAGCAGCATATGACGCAATGCCAGCCAGGCCAGCACGATAATGCCCGCCGTCAGCAGCGCGGCTACGATGATGAGGATTATCACCCGATTTTTACTGGCCTGCACCGCCGCCACTTCAGCTTTGCCGCGGGTTTCGCTCCAGGCCTGAAAAGCCTGCATGTCGTTATTAAACTGACGCGCCACCGGTACCAGACTGTTTTCCAGCAGATCGTAGTAAGCATCGGCGCTCTGCTCATTCAGCGCAGCCTGCATCGGGGCGATCCCCTTCTCTTTATAGGCAGCAAAGCTCACTGCAACGCGCTTTAATAGCGCGTCACCCTGCGGATCGGTCACGCCACCGTCGATCACGGCTTTTAATGTTTTCTGTGCCTGGGCGAATTCAGCGTTGATGTTCTTCACCGATTTGGCGGCATCATCCAGTAACCCCACCTCCATCATGCGAACCGCCTGACCCGCTTCGTTGCGCGCGCGCAGGATCAGGGTGTAGCCCGCGTTCAGCTGGACTAGCTGTTCACCCTGTAGGTGGTTGATGCGCTGCAAAGAGGAGGAACTCTGTGTGAGGGCATAAATGCCAATACCGCTGACAAGCAGCAGCAGAAGGGTCATAACGGCCAGTAACGAAAGCAAGCCGGTACGAATCGATAGCGTTTTAAGCATGATGTTATTTCCGGTAGCGAGATATATCTGGACAGAAAGAAAGGTTATCGGCCGCTACCGGAAAAAGTTTATACTTTGCGCAAATTCAGCAGGTTACTGCCTGGTTCCTGGGGTGCCCACCCGGGTCACTGGTGAGCTCTGGCGGTTCTCCCAGAGTACGGTCAGGCCACGCTGCAGAGCGATAAAGACAAACAGCAGAATGCCAATCGCAATCTTGGTCCACCACGAACTCAGGGTGCCGTCGAAGTTGATATAGGTCTGGATCAGCCCCTGGATTGCCACGCCAAACAACGTCCCCAGTACCGTCCCGACACCGCCGCTCAAGAGCGTACCGCCGATAACGACAGAGGCAATGGCGTCCAGTTCCACCCCAACCCCCGCCAGCGCGTAGCCCGCCTGGGTATAAATGGAGAAGACGATCCCCGCCAGCGTCGCCAGCCCGGTAGAGAGCATATAGATACGAATGGTGGTGCTACGGGTGGAGATCCCCATCAGGTTGGCTGAGGTCGCGCTACCGCCAATGGCATAAACTTCGTTACCAAAGCGGGTCCGGTGCGCGAGGAAGATCCCGATCACCACCACCCCCAGCATCACCAGGCCCAGAATGCTGAGCCGTCCGCCGCCGGGGATTTTCCACGCCAGGCTGGAGAGGGTGTCATAGATCGGGTGGTTAATGGGAATCGACTCTTCAGAGACCAGATAACTGACGCCGCGCAGGAAGAACATCCCCGCCAGGGTGATGATAAAGGCCGGGATTTTCAGGGCGTCGATCAGCAGCCCCATAAAAGCGCCGAAGGCACAGCCCATGATCAGCACCAGTGGGAACGCCAGCAGCGGTGAGATCCCCCAGAAGCCGATCGCCTTGGCGAGAAAGACGCCGGTGAAGGCGATCACCGAGCCGACCGAAAGATCAATCCCGCCGGAGAGGATCACAAAGGTCATCCCCACTGCAATAATGCCAAGAAACGCATTATCCGTCAGGATGTTGCAAATGACCCGCGTAGAGGCAAAGCCGGGGAATTGCGTCAGGCAGTAGAGATACCCCAGCACAAAGACGCCGAGGGTGATCATTAGCGGTAAGTTACGTTTTATCATGACCACGCATCCCCTTAATTATACTGATAAAGCGCGGTGACTGGACGATCAGCACGCAGAGCACGACCACCGCTTTCACCACCTGATTGAGCTCCGGCGGGAATCCTGACAGCAGGATCCCGGTGTTCATCCCCTGAATAATCAGTGCACCAATTACCGACAGCAGCAGGTTAAAGCGCCCGCCCATCAGCGAGCCGCCGCCAATGACCACCGCCAGAATGGCGTCCAGCTCCAGCCAGAGGCCGGCGTTATTCGCATCGGCGCCGCGTATATCTGCCGCGACAATCACCCCGGCAATGGCTGCACAGACGCCGCTCAGCACGTACGTCAGCATCACCATCAGGCGGGTACTGACCCCGGCGTTTTTTGCGGCGCGAATGTTAATCCCCACCGCTTCGATAAACATGCCGAGGGCCGTTTTGCGGGTAAAGAGCCAGAAGGCGATCAGCGTGACCACCACAATGATCACCGGAGTCGGGAAGAAGAGCAGCGAGCCGCTGCCGATCCAGGCCAGGTTCGGTGCATTAAAGGTGACGATCTGCCCGGAGGTGATCAACTGCGCCACTCCGCGTCCGGCCACCATCAAGATTAAGGTTGCCACGAAGGGCTGGATTTTGAGGATCGCCACCAGCACACCGTTCCATAGCCCTGCCAGCACGCCGGTGCCCAGCGTCACCAGCAGCACCACCGGCAGGCTATGTCCGGCCACCGTCATTGAGGCGGCGGTCGCGCCCGCGATCGCCATCACCGCCCCGACCGACAGGTCAATGCCGCCGGTGGCGATCACCAGCGTCATCCCGATGGCCAGCAGCGCCACCGGCGCGGCGCGGTTTAAAATATCAATCGGGCTGCCGAACAGACGGCCATCCTGCAACACAATCTGAAAGAAATGCGGCGCCACAAGGCTATCGACCACCAATACCAGCAGGAGCGCGATAATTTGCGGCATGCCGGTGGGCCAGGAAAAACGGCGTTTGGGCTGCCCGGTTTGGGGGACTGTACGAGACATCACGCTGGTCTCCTTATGCCGCGATGGCATTCATAATTGCCGGAACGGAAAGCGCATCCAGCGGGATCTCTGCCACCTGCTTGCGATCGCGCATAATGATGACGCGATCGGCGTAACCCACCAGCTCCTCCAGTTCGGACGAGATGACCAGCAGCGCCAGCCCGTCGGCACACAGGGTTTCGATCAGGCGAATGATCTCCGCATGCGCCCCCACGTCGATGCCACGCGTGGGCTCATCGAGGATCAGGAATTGCGGTTTGGTGAGAAGCCAGCGGGAGAGCAGCACTTTTTGCTGATTACCGCCGGAGAGGAATTCAATGGGCTGCTCGGCGCTGGGGGTGCGGATCCCTAGCTGGCGGATAAAGCGCTCGGCAATGGCGTTCTGCTCTTTACGCGGGATCGGGCGCAGCCAGCCGCGCTGGGCCTGTAGCGCCAGAATGATATTTTCCCGTACCGAGGCGGCGGCAATAATGCCGTCGGTTTTACGATCTTCCGGGCAGAAGCCAATCCCCAGACAGGAGGCGTGATGGGGAGATCGCAAGGTCTGCGGCTTGCCCTTGATCAGGGCCGTACCGCTATCGGCAGGCTTAATGCCAAAAATCACTTCAGCGGTTTCGGTGCGCCCGGAGCCTAACAGCCCCGCCAGGCCGACGATCTCACCGGGACGAACCTCCAGATCGAACGGCGCAATGGTCCCTTTTTTACCGTAGTCCTTAAATGCCGCCACGGGTTTATCGCTTAACAGCGTGCGGCCCGCGCGTTGTAACGCATGGGTGTCGAGCTCGCGCCCCAGCATCATTTTTACCAGCTCGATCTGCGGCAGCTCGCGGGTTTCGCGGCAACCGACAAAGCTCCCGTTACGCAGCACGGTGATGCGGTCGCTCACCGCATACACCTGGTCGAGGAAGTGGGTGACGAAAATCAGGCTCACCCCTTGGTCGCGCAGCTGGCGCATCAGGGTGAAGAGCATTTCGACCTCCTGGGTATCCAGGCTGGCGGTGGGCTCGTCGAGGATCAGTACCTTCGCCGAGAGGTCGATAGCACGGCAGATGGCGACGATTTGCTGCATCGCCACGGAAAAGCGGTTGAGCGGCTCGCGCACGTCGAGCGAGAAGCCATAAGATTCCATCAGCCGGGTGGCGCGCGCCTCCATCTCTTTGCGGCGTAGCAGGCCAAAGCGTCTGGGTTCCCGACCAATAAACAGATTATCGGCCACCGACATGTTCGGCAGCAGATTCACCTCCTGGTAGACCGTGCCAATCCCCAGCTGCTGGGCATGGGCCGTATTTTTCGGAGAGATGGCGTTCCCTTCCAGCCAGATGGTACCCCGGTCGGCATGATAGACCCCGGTCAGCGCCTTGATGAGGGTCGATTTGCCGGCGCCGTTTTCACCCAGCAGCGCCATGATCTCCCCGCGACGCAGACTAAAGTCGACGCCATCCAGCGCTTTGACGCCGGGGAAGTATTTACAGAGCCCCTCAGTGCGAAGGATTTCCTGATGTTGGTCAGTTGTCATAGTGTTCTCTCACCCTCTCCCCAACGGGGGAGAGGGAAGTAAAGACTCAATAGCCCATATTTTTCTTTTTCTCTAACTCTTCTTTTGCAGTATCAGGCAGATAGAGAGTGGACTTGGTGATGGTGACTTTTTCTGGCAGAGTGCCGTCTTTCTTGAATTTTTCCAGCGCGTCGAATGCCGGACCCGCCATGTTCGGCGTCAGCTCGACGCTGGCATTGGCTTCACCGTCGATCATCGCTTTATAGATATCCGGTACGCCGTCGATGGAGCCGGTGAGGATATCTTTACCTGGCTTCAGACCCGCCTCTTTGATGGCCTGAATAGCCCCGATCACCATGTCATCGTTATGGGCGTAAACCATGCAGATGTTCTTGCCGTTGTTTTCCGCTTTGATAAAGCTCTCCATGACCTCTTTACCTTTACTACGGGTAAAGTCGCCGGACTGAGAGCGGATGATTTTAATGTTTGGCGCTTTGGCGATGGCCTCGGCGAAGCCCTTCTTACGATCAATGGCGACGCTGGCACCCACGGTCCCCTGCAGCTCCACTACGTTACAGGGCTTGCCGTTGACCTCTTTGATCAGCCATTCGCCTATTAATTGTCCTTCCAGAACGTTGTTGGCGGTGACGGTGGTCATATAGAGAGATTTGTCTTTGACGTCCACTGATCGGTCGAGCAAGAAGACCGGAATTTCAGCGTCTTTTGCCTCTTTCAAAACCGGTTCCCAGCCGGTCGCCACCACCGGCGCGATGAAGATGGCGTCAACGCCCTGCGCGATAAACGAACGCACAGCTTTGATCTGGTTTTCCTGCTTTTGCTGGCCGTCGGCAACCTTCAGCGTAATGCCGCGTTTCTCCGCCTCGCTTTTGGCGACGCTGGTCTCAGCGGCGCGCCAGCCGGACTCAGAGCCGACCTGCGAGAATCCTACGGTTAAAGGGGCGGCCATTGCCATAGACGACATGGCTGCCGAAACTGCTGTGACGAGAAGTAAGCGCTTCCACATAAGAACGTCCTCGTAGGGTAGTTTATTGTTGGGTAAAAGGTGTTCTGCGAACAAACTATAGCCAATGGCAGGTGTTACAGATTGCGTTACATCACACTTCGGAAAAGTGAATAAAACGTTAATCACAAGTTTGTAATCGCTTTCATCGAACCATTAAAAATGCGGCTGAGTTTATGGACATTCCTGTCATGAGAAGAGGCTGAAAAGGGCCCTGAGCAGGCAGAAGAGACAAAAACAGGAAAAGACATTCAGCGTGAGTTGGCTATAATACTCGCCACTTGTTTGCCAATCATTTTATAGGACACAGACATGAGCTTACTCAACGTCCCTGCGGGTAAAGAACTGCCAGAAGACATCTATGTAGTTATCGAAATCCCGGCTAACGCCGATCCGATCAAATACGAAATCGACAAAGACACCGGCGCACTGTTTGTTGACCGTTTCATGTCTACCGCGATGTTCTATCCGTGCAACTACGGCTACATCAATAACACCCTGTCTCTGGATGGTGACCCGGTTGACGTTCTGGTCCCTACGCCGTACCCACTGCAGCCAGGCTCAGTGATTCGCTGCCGTCCGGTTGGCGTACTGAAAATGACTGACGAAGCGGGCGAAGATGCGAAGCTGGTTGCCGTACCGCACACCAAACTGAGCAAAGAGTACGATCACATTAAAGATGTGAACGACCTGCCAGAGCTGCTGAAAGCGCAGATCTCCCACTTCTTCGAGCACTACAAAGATCTCGAGAAAGGCAAATGGGTTAAAGTTGACGGCTGGGACAACGCAGAAGCGGCGAAAGCTGAGATCGTTGCCTCCTTCGAGCGCGCAGCGAAGAAGTAATGCTTTCCTGATTATAAGACCCCGATACGTCGGGGTTTTTTTTGCCTGTATACCTGAGCCTCGCCTCTGCCCCCCCGCCAAAGTGAAATGTCACGAAATTGTCACAAAGCACTTTTCCCTATCAGTATTAATTAGATAGCGCTTTCCCCCTGCCCTAATGCCGGGTTACTGCCATAAAGTCTGCCTGAGGCGGGTCGATATCTTCGGGACGTGATCGCGATCGCTTTATTACCTACAGGGAATCCCCGCTACAGATGAAACTCAACACACTCACCATCGGCCAACGACTGGGGCTGCTGGCCTCGCTGCTCCTGCTTGCGACGCTATTTATCGGTTTGCGTGGGCTGGCGATAAACAGCAACAGCCTGACGCAGAATGAACAGATTATGACGATGGAACAGACCATTACCGAGAGCATTGATACCGCGCGTAATGCGCAGGTGCAGTTCAAGATCCAGGTTCAGGAGTGGAAGAACACTCTGCTGCGCGGCGCTCAGGGACAGGAGGCGTTCGATAAATATAAAGCGGCCTTTATTCGCGAGAGCCAGAACACCCAGGCGCTCTTAACGCACCTGAGCGAACTGCTGCCGAAAATCGGGATGGATAACCAGCAGGTGCTGGCGACACGGGCGATCCACGCCGGGCTGCAGCAGCAGTATCTGTCGGCGCTGAACACCTATCGGGTGGGTGATGTGACCAGCGCACAGGAGGTGGATAAACAGGTGACCGGCATTGACCGCGAGCCGACAAAAAGGATCGACGAGGTGGTTGCCCAAACGCTGGCCCACGCAAAAGCGCTCCACCAGCACACCATTGCCCAGAACCAGGCGCGCTTTCAGGAGACGCGCTGGATGCTCCTGCTGGCCATGGCGTTGACGCTCGCGGCGGGGCTGCTGGTAACCTGGTGGCTGATTCGCAGTATTACCCGCCCGCTGGCACAGGCGGTGAGCATTGCCCGCACCGTGGCGGCCGGCGATTTGCAGTCACGCTTTACCATTGCCGGTCGCGATGAGACCGCCGAACTGATGCGCGCACTGCAGGAGATGAACGTCAATCTGACGCGCATTGTCTCTGGGGTGCGTAGCGGCACCGAGACCATTGCCACCGCCTCGGCACAAATTGCCAGCGGTAGCCATGAGCTCTCTTCGCGAAATGAAGCCCAGGCCAGCGCGCTGGAACAGACAGCCGCCTCGATGGAGGAGTTGACGTCGGTGGTGAAGAGCAACGCGGAGAATTCGCAGACTGCCAGCGATCTCGCCCGTAGCGCCCATCAGGTAGCCCGGCAGGGTGAGCAAGCGGTGGAACGCGCGGTACAGACCATGAACGAGATTCATAACTTCTCTAGCGAAATCAATACCATTATTAGCATGATCGACAGTATCGCCTTCCAGACCAATATTCTGGCGCTGAACGCCGCCGTCGAAGCCGCCCGTGCCGGTAGCGAAGGGCGAGGCTTTGCGGTGGTGGCGGCCGAAGTGCGCGCCCTGGCGCAACGCTCCGCGGCTGCGGCGAAAGAGATTCGGGTGTTGATCGACCGCTCGGTCAGTCGCATCGACGAAGGGAACGGTCAGGTGAAAGAGGCCGGCGCGGCAATGGCAGATATCCTGCACAGCGTGAGTAAAGTGAGCGAGCTGATCGAGGCGATTTCTCATGCCAGCCACGAACAGAGCACCGGAATCGACCAGGTCAACGTGGCAGTCACCCATATGGACACCGCCACGCAGCAGAATGCGACGCTCTCGCAGGAGTCCTCAGCCGCGGCCAGAGCCATGCACCGCCAGGCGGAGCAGCTGCTGGACACGGTGCAGATCTTTAAGCTGCGCCAGGAAGGGAATTAAAAAAACAACGCCACCCGAGGGTGGCGTTGTTCATTTCAATCTTCAAGCGGGGTCAGTACTGATCTCTGTCTAACCAATTGCCGCTTTCAATCAGCGTTAAGCCTTCGACCGGACGTTGGTACACGTACATCCATGCACTCCCGTATGGCGTCTGGATTAACTGGCGTGCATATTCACCGCCCCTGGTGCGCAAGGCATCAAGTTCGGCTAGCGTGGCATTATCAATGCGGTAGACCTCACCTTGTACCGTTCCGTTTCCCGGAACCGCGCCTGGATAGTGGCCCAGACTGTACAACTGGTAGTTCTCGACATTGTAATTACCCAGCAACTGGGCGTTGGTCATCCAGTGGCTGTTGCCTTGCTTGGTTCGTAAACTGCCGTAGACAAATATTCGCATTGCTAAAACTCAAACTGATAGAGCAGATCGAGTGCCTGGTCTACGCCAGACACCGCTTCCAGATATAGCTTAGGCATCAGGCGATAGCGTAACGTGAGAGTCGCTAAGGAGTCAAAGATCCCCACACCGTATTTTACCTGCAGACCCGGCAGAACATAGCCGCTGACCACCACCTGCGAGGAGTCACCGACCCCCTGGGTGTCCAGCGCCAGATTGCTTACGCCAAACGTCTCGCCGATTTTACCCACAACCTGCCCACTTTGTGCAACCCCCAGGCCAACTAACATTGAGGTCATAGCAGCACTGTCGCTCTGGTTGCTGTCCAGCCCCTGGCCGCGCAGCAGGTAAGAGAGCGCTTCCTGTTGCGACATCGCCGGGTCAGAGAAGATCTCCGCTTTCGGTTCGTCGGCGGTGCCGGTTACCCGCACCCCGGCAATCACGTCATTTTCTGTCGACTCCGGATTACGGATCGCTTCAATATTCAGCAGCGGCTGGTCCGGCGGACCAGAGAAGAGCAGCTCGCCTTTACGCACAAGCAGATCCTGGCCGTAAGCATGGAAGCGCCCTTCCGGAATATTGATCTGCCCGTTAAGCCCCAGCCCCTGCTTATCCTGGGCTACCTTCAGGTCGCCGGTAAGGCGGGCCTTCAGGCCAAAGGCATCCAGACGCACGTTGTTGCCTACGTGGACTATCAGGTTGCTGTTAATCGGAATGCCCGCGCTCTGCGCCTCTTTGGGCTGCAGATTGTTATCAAGCATCACCTCGTCGCTGGAGACGCCCACCGCGCTCTCTGGCAGGTCATGCACCACGATTCGCGCCCAGGGCACATCCACACGACCATCGAGGGTGAAGAGACTCGGCGTCGCTTCAAATACCACGTCCGGCGAGACATCCAGCCGCACCATTGGCGGCACCGTGATACGCACCTTGCTGCCCTTCGCGGCCACCCGTGCGCGCCAGTTATCAAGCTGGCTCCAGTCCGCATCGCCGCTCAGGTTGATCTGCCCCTGCTGCGTGCGCACGACCCCGGCAAGCGTCGAACTCATGCCGTTGAAGTTCATCGCGAGCTGGCTTGGCTGCATATCAAACGGCATAAAGTTACCGTCGATGTCCACGCCGTTCAGCTGCATCTGGCCAAACAGCTGCGGGCTCTGCGCATTCCCCGCCAGGCGCAGGTTGGCATTCAGCATCCCCGCCGCCTTTTCGCCGCGTGAGAAGATGGTGTTGACCATCGCCAGGTTGAGGTTGCGAATATTGACGTTGCCGCCCAGATTACGCTGCCCCTGTGGATCGCTTATCTGCACCTGACCATCGAGCTGGCCGTTGTTGACCAGACGAATTAACCACTCCAGCTGGGCGCGGTTGTTGTGCAGATCGGCACGCAGGTTGAGCGTACTGAAGTCCAGCGGCAGCGGTGCGCCATTGACCTCCTGCGATACCTTCACGTTTCGTCCGGCAAGCGTCACGCTCCCCTGCGGCAGGCCCGGTTTGGTGGTATCCCACGCCACATCCGCTTTACCGCTGAATACGCCGCTCGCCTGCGTCGTCTCGGGCATAAAGGGTTTCAGCATCGCCAGGTCGAAGCGGTTCAGATTCACGACCGCGCGACCTTCGGCACCGGCATCAACGGCCTGAGGGAGACACAGCTCGGCGTTCGGGTTGGTCCAGCAGTGCGGGCCAATGTTGATTTTTTGTTCCGCGTTGCGGTAATCCAGCGCGACAGAGCGGGAGAGCGCCACCGGCCCCACTGGGGTGGTAAAGCGGGTGTTATCCAGCGTGCCTTTCCAGCGCTGCGCCTGACGGTCAAAGCTGCCGGTCAGATGCAGTTGGCCGGCAACCGGCTCACCCTGCACCCGCAGCTGGAGATCGTGCTGTTTCTCGCTGCCTTTGGCCTCCAGGGTCACCAGACTCAGATTGACGCTCGGCTGAGCAATGCGCTCAACGCGCAGGTTCAGGTTACCGGCAATCTGATCGGTGGATTTTACGTCGCCCTCTACGCGCACGCGGGCCACGGAGAGTTCTTGCCAGCGCAGGTTATTGGCGGTGATATCCGCCAGCAGCTGCGGCGCCTCTACCGTACCGCGCACTTTCACCAGTCCTTTGGCCGTACCGCCGAGCCCTGGCAGGGCGTTATCCAGATTGGGCGCATCGATAGTGGCGTCGAGGTTGAGGTCTTTTACCCCTAGCTCGCCTTTGATATCCGCGTTATTACGTCCCAGCGCCACGTGCAGCCCCGGGATAGTCCACTGGAGATAGCTATTGCCCTTCAGGGAACCATCAACGTTGACCTTGTTCTGTTTCACGTTGCCGGCCAGCTTGATCTCCGGCACGTCCATTTGCCAGGTCCCGCCGTACAGACTGCCGCGCGTTTTGATCAGCCCGTCGAGCTTCGATGGCCACTCCGGGAACTCTTTTGCCGTGTTAATACCTGCCAGCTTCAGCTCACCGCGCCAGCTGATAGCCTGCTGCCAGTCGAGGAGCGCCGTCAGTTCGGTTTTGCCTTCCAGCGCCGCCACGGTGAGCTTATCGAGGTTAACCTGCTGCTCATTACCCTTTGCATCAAGGGTGATGGTCGCGGGCGGTAAACCTTCGCCCTTCACCGCCGTGCGGAACGACAGGGTGTAATCGGTCATTTTGCCGCTGAGCTTCAGCTTCAGATCATCGGCCTGGTACTGCTTCTCACCGGTGAATGGCCAGTAGAGTTGCTCGCTTACCAGCTCCAGATTGAGCGGCAGGCCGGCTTCGGCAAGGCGGGTCTGGCCGCGCAGCACCATATCCACCGGGCCAGAGAGATTAACGCCAAATTCCAGCTGGTCGCGCAGGGCACCGCCTACCTTCAGCTTCACCTTCTCGCCTTTGAGCGGATCGATATTGAGGGCGCTATTAAGGGTGATATTTACCGGCCAGTTATCACGCAGCAGCGCATTACCGGTCGCATTTACGCTCCCCTGGTTGGTGTCGATATCCAGCGCATCGAGCTTCATGTTGCCGTCAATGCTGCTGACTTTAAGCAGCATGTTAAAGACGGTCAGGTCGGTGTCACCGGTCAGGCGCAGCTGCTCGCCCTTAAATTCTTCGATGTTAAGATTGAGCGGCAGATGAACGTCGGTCATCTCCGGCAGAACCGGTTTTGAGAAGAGATCCTTCAGCGTCTCGCCAAGCGGTTTTTCCTCCGGCTGCGGCTTCTGAATTTTTGGATCGACAATCTCTTCCTGCGCCACGTCGGCCACTTTTGGCAGGGCAATCAAGAGCCCCTGTAACGAGGTTGGGGTCAGGGTCAGGTTTTTCTCCTGCCAGCGCAGGCCGGACGTGAAGTCCATCACCGAGACCGTGGTATCGTCGATTTTGACGTTAACGTTGTTCAACGCCACCCGATAAAGGGCGATTTCATACGGCGTAGAGAGGTTCAGCGGGCCGCTGTCCTCCTCTTCTGGCGGCGCCGATTTCGGCATTTTGCTCGAATCAATCGCCACGTTGACGTCTTTAAGCGAGAGGTCATTGACGCAAAGTTTGCTGTCGCGCAAACAGCCCAGCTTCACCGCAAGGTGAAAATCGCCCGCATTTACCGCCACGCCCGGCTGGGTGTAACGCACGTTTTTCAGATGCAGATCGCGCCAGCCGCCGGTCACCTGGCCAATTTCCAGCCCCGGTACCCAGCGGTTCGCCGCCTTAAACAGTACATGCAGGCCGCTGGTGGTGCCCACCAGGAAGGCCACCGTCCCCAGCAGCAACAGAATAAAAATCAGTACGCCGAGGCTTATCTTCTTCCATAAACTCATAATTCTGGCCCCAGACCGATATAAAACTGCAGATCGTGGTTGTCTTTGTCACCTATCGGCACGGCAAAGTCGAGCTTGATCGGCCCCACCGGCGATTCCCAGCGCACGCCAACCCCGGCGCCGGTTTTAAAATCGCTACGGCGAATGTCGCTCACCGCTTCGCCGCTGTCGATGAAGGTCGCCCCCCACCACTTACCTGTCACGTTGTATTGATACTCCAGCGAGCCGGTGGCCAGCTTCGAGGCCCCGATCAGCTTGCCTTCGTTATCTTCCGGCGCGATGGATTTGTATTTATAGCCGCGAATACTGCGGTCACCACCGGCGAAGAAACGCAGGTCGGGCGGCACCTTGTCGAAATCGCCGGTTTCGATCCAGCCCAGATTGCCGCGGACCACAAAGCGGTGGCGATCGTAGAGGGTGCGAATCCAGGCGTTCTGGGCCTGCACGACCACAAAGTCCACGTCCGAGCCCCAGGCGCTATTGGAGTAATCCACCGAGTAACGCTGAGAATCCCCCCACGTCGGCATCAGGCCGCCGCGGGAGCGTGTACGGCTAATCATGACCCCCGGGTAGAGCAGCATCGTGGTGTTAGTCACGTTCGCCTGGGTAAAGTGATCGAGGCTCCAGCGCAGGTTAATCGCCCGCTGCCAGCCGCTGGAGAGATCCCAGTAGCGCGATATGGCAAGGGTGGTGGAGTCTGCCTCGGTGTCGTTCAGATCGGTACGCTTGAACCCGCCCTGCAGCAGGTAATATTGCTCCAGCGGGTTTTTCAGCAGCGGCATTTTATAGCTGAAATCGAGCTGCTGCTCCGGGGCCGAGATGCTGGCGCTGGTGGTCAGGCTGTGGCCGTAGGAGTTCATCCACGGTTTTTTCCAGGTCGCTTTAACGCGCGGCCCGACGTCCGTGGAGTAACCTACCCCGGTTTCAATGGTGTTTTCGGTACGGGGTGAGACCACGCCGTGCAGCGGTAACACCTTGCTCTGACGAGCTTTGTCGAATTCGGGCGCCACCACCACTGAGTTAAACCAGCCGGTAGCGGAGAGACGCCGGTTCAGTTCGGCCAGGTCTTTTGACTCATAGAAATCCCCCTCTTTAAAGGGGATTAAGTTTTGCAGGTATTCGTCGCGGATTTGCGACCCTTCAAAGGTGACATCGCCAAAACGGTAGCGTTGGCCGCTGTCATAGTCGATATCCCAGAAAGCCTGATGCCGGTCCAGGGCGATGCCTAACTGGCTCTTATTAAACTGGCTGTCGAAGTAACCTTTGCGCAAGGCGACACGGGTGAGATCTTTTTTGAAACCTTCGTAGTCGGAATGGTTCAGCACCGTGCCGATAGCCGGCCGATCGTGCAATAACTTAATGTAATCCTGATCGTCACGCGCTCCACCGCGCAGCACCACGTCGGTGCCGCCAATTTTTACCGGCTCGCCCGGCGAGACGCGGGCAATTAGCACCTGGCGCCCTTTCGCAGGCGGCGGGCGAAGATCAAATTCGATGGTGGGTTCGTAATAACCCAACGCTTTTAACCCTTCGCGAATGGCATCGTCCACGCGTGCGCGAAAGCGCCTGTCTGGCGTGACTTCATCACTTTCGATGGTCGAAAGCTGCGCTCGCACGTTTTTTTGCAGCGCACCGGTTAACCCTTCAACCTGCAAACGGACATTCGCCGCGCTGGCGACTCCGCTTGTCAGCAATAAACTGACCAAACATAACTGGCGGATCTTTGGCACGTTTTCTCCTGAATATCCTTGTTTCCACCCTGGAAGCATTTGAAGTGCCGCTCCGCGGCGTATCACGGCATAGAGCCCAAAACCCGTTTAGTGGGTTGAAAAATGGCTGAGCACCCTAATATTTCTTATGTTTAAATCTAGACTCATTCAGCGTAATTATTGTGTTCAATTAAACGCGTCGTGACAACCTTAACCCCAACACCTTTACCCCGGAGGCCACACCGTGAGTATATTTGATAAAAAGCACCTTGTTGCTCAGGCGGATGCATTACCGGGACGTAACACCCCAATGCCTGTCGCCACCCTGCACGCCGTTAACGGCCACTCCATGACTAACGTCCCGGACGGCATGGAGATCGCGATCTTCGCCATGGGCTGCTTCTGGGGTGTTGAGCGCCTCTTCTGGCAGTTGCCCGGCGTCTACAGTACCGCAGCGGGCTACAGCGGTGGCTATACCCCTAATCCGACCTACCGCGAAGTCTGCTCCGGCCAGACCGGGCACGCTGAAGCGGTGCGCGTAGTGTACGATCCTGCAGTGATCAGCTACGAACAACTGCTGCAGGTTTTCTGGGAGAATCACGATCCCGCTCAGGGCATGCGCCAGGGTAATGACCACGGTACGCAGTACCGCTCGGCGATCTACCCGCTGACTCCGGAGCAGGATGCCGCGGCACGTGACAGCCTGGCACGCTTCCAGCAAGCGATGATCGATGCCCATGATACCCGTCATGTCACCACCGAAATCGCGACGGCCACGCCGTTCTACTACGCGGAAGATGACCATCAGCAGTACCTGCACAAAAATCCGTACGGCTACTGCGGTATCGGCGGTATTGGTGTCTGCCTGCCTCCTCAGCTGGCCTAACTGTTCTGCTTTGACCCGACCTTGCCTGCCTGCTGCAAGGTTGGGTCAAAAAGTGATCTCTGGCGGGTTTACAGTGCTTTACGCTATACTAGCCGCTGAAACAACCGGCCTACCGCTTCGGACCGGTTTTCACTATCTCTTCAAACGAAACTTAACTTCCCTTCCGAGGATCTGGCGAAAAGCCGGATAAGATATGTTAAACAGTATTTTAGTAATACTTTGTCTGATTGCCGTGAGTGCATTTTTCTCAGTTTCAGAAATTTCACTGGCCGCATCCCGTAAAATCAAACTTAAACTGCTTGCCGATGACGGTAACATCAATGCACATCGCGTTTTAAAAATGCAGGAAAACCCCGGTATGTTCTTTACCGTGGTGCAAATTGGCCTTAACGCGGTAGCAATTCTGGGCGGTATCGTCGGCGATGCAGCCTTCTCCCCGGTCTTTTACACTCTCTTCTCAAAGTACTTCTCGCCTGAACTCTCAGAGCAGTTGAGCTTTATTCTCTCGTTCTCGCTGGTGACGGGTCTGTTCATTCTCTTCGCTGACCTGACACCGAAACGCATCGGTATGATTGCGCCTGAAGCCGTGGCTTTGCGTATCATCAACCCGATGCGCTTCTGTCTGTATGTGTTCCGTCCGCTGGTGTGGTTCTTTAACGGCCTGGCGAATATGATTTTCCGCATCTTTAAACTGCCGATGGTGCGCAAAGATGACATCACCTCCGACGATATTTACGCGGTGGTCGAAGCGGGTGCGCTGGCTGGCGTGTTGCGTAAACAGGAGCACGAGCTGATTGAGAACGTGTTCGAACTGGAATCCCGTACCGTGCCGTCCTCTATGACCGGACGTGAAAGCGTGATTTGGTTCGATCTGCATGAAGACGAGCAGAGCCTGAAACAAAAAGTAGCGGAACATCCTCACTCTAAGTTCCTGGTCTGTAATGAAGATATCGACCACATCATCGGCTACGTGGACTCTAAAGACCTGCTGAACCGCGTGCTGGCGAACCAGAGCCTGGCGCTGAACAGCGGCGTGCAGATCCGCAATACGCTGATCGTTCCCGATACCCTGACCCTTTCTGAAGCGCTGGAAAGTTTCAAAACCGCGGGCGAAGACTTCGCGGTCATCATGAACGAATATGCGCTGGTGGTGGGGATTATCACGCTGAACGACGTGATGACCACGCTGATGGGCGACCTGGTGGGCCAGGGGCTGGAAGAGCAGATTGTTCAGCGTGACGAGAACTCATGGCTGATCGATGGCGGCACACCGATTGAAGATGTAATGCGCGTTCTGGACATTGATGAGTTCCCGCAGTCAGGTAACTACGAGACCATCGGCGGCTTTATGATGTTTATGCTGCGTAAGATCCCGAAACGTACCGACTCGGTGAAGTTCTCAGGCTTTAAATTCGAAGTGGTGGATATCGACAACTACCGTATCGATCAGCTGCTGGTCACCCGCATCGATAACAAACCGACCGTGCTGGTACCGAAGCTGCCGGATGCACAAGAGAAAGTGTCGGAATAACGCTGTCCCAGAAACATCAACGGCTCCCATCGGGAGCCGTTTCTTTATTACTGCATAGCACGTTGGTTAAGCCATCTCAGTCTGCAGACGCATAACCTGACGGTTGACTTCGGACATCACAGAATAGTGCTGTTTGTCCTTCACTTTTGGGATAAGGATCTTGCCCTTATCGAACTCAAAAGCGCCAACATCCTTGATATACAACCGTCCACGGAACAGGATTTTTACGTATTTCGCTACCTGAAGCGGATTGTAGCGTTGGAAAATTTTCATTTTAATATCTCCTGCGAATCATACGCCCTTGCGGTGCCACATTCAGCCCGACTTTCCAGAGCGCAAATTTTGATGCCCAATGACTATAGACCAGAAAATCAGTGATACCCAGTGTGCATAAGTTTATTTACCTTTTGATGACAGTTATTCAGAATTTTCTTTGCAAAGCTTACCTACAGGCAGTATAAGCCGTCGTTTTTGTCCAGTTATGTGCGTTCCACCGCAATCTGGCACCGGGATTGCGGGTAAACAGAGACGATCGCACATATCATTAAAAACGTATGACCAAGTGGTCGGATCACCTGCAATTTATAAAAAAGGAAAAACCATGACCCTACGTAACGTTCTGGCAGTCGCCTGCCTGATGCTTCCGCTGATGGCCAGTGCACATAATTTTGAAAAGGGGCAACGTGTGCCGCCGGTGGGCGTTGCCGACCGGGGAGAATTGATCCTCGACAATAATAAGTTTAGCTATAAAAGCTGGAATAGCGCGCAGCTCGCAGGAAAAGTGAGAGTTGTCATGCATATTGCCGGTCGCACCTCCGCAAAAGAGAAAAATGCCACACTTATTGAAGCGATCAAGACCGCAAATTTGCCACATGACCGCTATCAAACGACCACCATTGTCAACACCGATGATGCCATTCCCGGCTCCGGCATGTTTGTGCGCAGCAGCCTGGAGAGCAATAAAAAGCTCTACCCCTGGTCACAGTTCATCGTGGACAGCAACGGCGTGGTACGCGGAGCGTGGCAGTTAGAGGAGGAGGGCTCGGCGGTTGTGGTGCTGGATAAAGCGGGACGCATCCAGTGGGCAAAAGACGGAGGCTTAAGCCAGGATGAGGTGCAGCAGGTCACTGCCCTGCTGCACAAGTTGCTCGATCAATAGAGCGACACCCGGAACCCCGGGTTAAGGAACGATTCACGCGGGGTATAGTCGAGAGGCTTACCCTGCCAGTCGTGAACATGCGCGCCGGCGGCGGCGGCCACCGCATGGCCTGCGGCAGTATCCCAGATGTTGGTTGGCCCGAAGCGGGGATAGAGCTGTGCCTGCCCTTCTGCCACCAGACAGAACTTCAGCGACGAGCCAATGGACGTGGTCTGATGCTCACCCAGCTGTTGCAAGTACTCCTGCAGTTCGTTGTCGCTGTGCGAACGGCTGATCACCACCAGCGGCGGCCTGGCATCCCGCACCTGAATCTGCTTGCGCACGCCGCACTCTTCTTTCCATGCCTTGCCTTCAGCCGCGCTGTACATCACCTTCAGCACCGGCGCATATACCACGCCGAGCACCGCTTTACCCTTTTCAATCAGGGCGATATTGACGGTGAACTCACCATTACGCTTGATGAACTCTTTCGTCCCATCCAGCGGATCCACCAGCCAGTAGCGTTGCCAGTGCTGGCGTTCATCCCAGCTTTGCGGTGCCTCTTCAGAGAGTACCGGGATTTCCGGCGTCAGCGCCTGCAGGCCTTGTAGAATCACGCTATGCGCCGCAATATCCGCCGCCGTCACCGGCGAGTCATCCACTTTGCTCACGACATCGAGCGGCACCTTGCCATCATAGACCTGCATGATGGCATCCCCCGCCTCCCGTGCGAGCTGACAAATTTTATCTAACATTCTCCACCTCTTTGTTATCACAGTGGGTATAACTCATTGTTTTATTTATATCGTATTGTGAATAAATCCGCTATCTGTGAAGCAATTCCGGTTTCGCGGTCCTTTTTTCTGGCAGGATTCACAATTCTGTAAGCAAAAAAATATACATACATATTCTTTTGTGGCCTGGATCGAAAAAAAGGACCCCTCAATGATTAAGTTTAGTGCAACGCTCCTGGCGACGCTGATTGCCGCGAGTGTACAGGCAGCGACGGTAGATCTACGTATTCTGGAAACCACCGATCTGCACAGTAACATGATGGACTTCGATTACTACAAAGATGCCCCGACAGAGAAATTTGGTCTGGTACGTACCGCAAGCCTGATCAACGCCGCCCGTGGCGAAGTGAAAAATAGCGTACTGGTCGACAACGGAGACTTAATTCAGGGTAGTCCGCTCGGTGATTACATGGCGGCAAAAGGGCTGAAAAAAGGGGATATTCACCCGGTCTATAAGGCCCTGAACACCCTTGATTACGCCGTAGGCAACCTCGGGAATCATGAGTTCAACTACGGGCTGGACTACCTGCATATGGCCCTCGCTGGCGCCAAATTCCCGTACGTTAATGCCAATATCATCGATGTTAAGACCCAAAAGCCGCTGTTTACCCCCTACCTGATTAAAGAGACTGAGGTGGTCGATCAGGATGGCAAAAAGCAGACCCTGAAGATTGGCTATATCGGTTTTGTCCCACCGCAGATCATGACCTGGGATAAAGCCAACCTGAGCGGCAAAGTTACGGTGAATGACATCACCGAAACCGCGCGCAAATATGTACCGGAGATGCGCGAAAAAGGCGCCGACCTGGTGGTGGTAGTCGCCCACTCCGGGCTGTCAGCCGACCCGTACCAGGCGATGGCAGAGAACTCGGTTTACTACCTGAGCGAAGTGCCGGGCGTCGACACCATCCTGTTTGGTCACGCGCACGCGGTCTTCCCGGGGAAAGATTTCGCCAGTATTAAAGGGGCGGACATCGCCAAAGGGACGTTGAACGGCATTCCGGCCGTCATGCCGGGGATGTGGGGCGATCACCTGGGGGTGGTGGATTTGGTGCTGAATAACGACAGCGGTAAATGGCAGGTCACCACCTCGAAAGCGGAAGCGCGCCCCATCTACGATGCCGCCGCGAAAAAGGCGCTGGTAGGCGAAGATAAGGATCTGGTGCAGGTACTGAAGCACGATCACGACGCGACCCGCGAGTTCGTTAGCAAGCCGGTGGGGAAATCCTCCGACAATATGTACAGCTTCCTGGCACTGGTGCAGGACGACCCCACCGTGCAGGTGGTGAACATGGCGCAAAAAGCTTATACCGAGCGCTTTATTCAGGGCGACCCGGACCTCGCGAAGCTGCCGGTGCTCTCTGCCGCCGCGCCGTTTAAAGTGGGCGGGCGTAAAAACGACCCGGCCAGTTACGTTGAGGTGGAAAAAGGCCAGCTCACCTTCCGCAATGCCGCCGATCTCTATCTCTATCCCAACACCCTTGTGGTGGTAAAAGCCACCGGCAAAGAGGTGAAGGAGTGGCTGGAGTGCTCTGCCGGGCAGTTTAACCAGATTGACCCGACCAGCACAAAACCGCAGTCTCTGATTAACTGGGACGGTTTCCGCACCTATAACTTCGACGTGATCGATGGGGTGGATTACCAGATTGATGTGACTCAGCCAGCGAAATATGACGGCGAATGCCAGACCATTAACCCGCAGGCAGAGCGTATTACGCATCTGACCTTTAATGGCAAGCCAATCGATCCCAATGCCACTTTCCTGGTCGCCACCAATAACTACCGTGCCTACGGCGGGAAATTTGCCGGAACGGGCGATAGCCATATCGCCTTTGCTTCACCGGATGAGAATCGCTCGGTACTGGCGGCGTGGATTGGCGAACAGTCGAAGCAGTCGGGTGCAATCCATCCGGCCGCCGACAACAACTGGCGCCTGGCTCCGATTCACAGCGATGTGAAGCTGGATATTCGCTTTGAAACCTCACCGTCGGACAAAGCGGCGGCATTCATTAAAGAGAAAGCCCAGTATCCGATGTATAAAGTCGGCAATGACGAGATCGGCTTTGCCCTCTATCAGCTGGATTTAAGTAAGTAATGCCCTGTCCCGGCAGCGTTATGCTGCCGGGGTTCAGGCTGCGCGCCCTTCCCGGTTGCCGATCACCTCCGGGGTATGCAGCTCAATCCAGTCGGCCAGTGCGGCCACCTTCTCACTCACCTCACTCCCCAGCGGGGTCAGGCTGTACTCCACATGCGGAGGCACTACCGGAAACGACACCCGATTGAGAAAGCCGTCCTGCTCCAGCGCCTGCAGTGACTGCGCGAGCATCTTTTCGCTGACGCCCCCCATTTTGCGTCGTAGATCGCTAAAACGGTGGGTCCCTTCACGCAGCGCCACCAGAATCAAAACACCCCAGCGGCTGGTAACGTGCTTAAGCACCTCTCGCGACGGACACTGTTCGGCAAACAGATTGCCATCACGCATTTGCTCGGTGAGCGTTTGTTGACCCATTTGATACTTACCTTTTTGTACGTACTTACTAAAAGTTAGCTTTGATGCTAGTGTGCCATAACACTCTCCTGAAACGAAGGATCTTCATCATGATCGCAATTACCGGTGCTACCGGCCAGCTTGGCCACCATGTTATCGAACAGCTGTTGAAAACCGTTCCAGCCAGTCAAATTGTGGCGATTGTGCGTAATCCGGCGAAAGCCGGGGTCCTGAGCCAGCAAGGTATTGACGTGCGTCAGGCAGATTACGCCGACCAGGCGGCGTTCACCTCCGCGCTGCAGGGCGTAGAGAAGCTGCTGCTGATCTCCTCCAGCGAAGTGGGCCAGCGCGCACCACAACACCAGAACGTCATTAACGCCGCCAAAGCGGCGGGCGTGAAATTTATTGCCTATACCAGTCTGCTGCATGCTGACACCTCCCCACTGGGCCTGCACGTTGAGCACGTCGCCACCGAAAAAGCGCTGGCCGAATCGGGTATTCCGTTCACCCTGCTGCGTAACGGCTGGTATACCGAAAACTATCTTGCCAGCGCGCCGCCTGCCCTGGAGCATGGCGTGTTTATTGGCTCAGCGGGCGATGGCAAAATCGCCTCTGCCACCCGTGCAGATTACGCAGCGGCCGCAGCCAAAGTGATCGCCGAAGAGGGCCATGCCGGAAAAGTCTACGAACTGGCGGGTGATAACGCCTGGACCCTGAGCGAACTGGCGGCCGAACTGAGCAAACAGAGCGGGAAGAGCGTGAAGTACCAGAATCTTAGCGAAGCCGATTTTTCTGCCGCGCTGAAGAGCGTGGGTCTTCCGGCCGGGCTGGCGGAGATGCTGGCAGACTCTGACACAGGCGCTTCAAAAGGGGGCCTATTTGACGACAGCCATACCCTGAGTGCGCTGATTGGCCGCCCGACCACGCCGCTGGCGGAGAGCGTCAAAGCGATTCTGTAATTGTTAAAGACAGGTTATTTTTTGTAGCATCCCCACGGGTCATCTCTGATAATGAAAGGATGACCCGTGAGGAGTGTGGCTGTGCAAGGCGTACCTGAACAGTTTATTGATGAGAGAGACAGCGCCCGCTTTCGCCATCTGGCGCAGCTACCTGGCGTGGAGCTTTACCATGCCCATATCTCCCGCTATGCCTTTGAACCCCATACCCATGAAGCCTTTGGTATCGGCACTATCGAAACCGGTGCCGAGCGCTTTCGTTATCGCGGCTCCCACTACCTCGCCCCTGAGAAATCTGTCGTCACCATGAACCCGGATGAGATCCATACCGGCGAGTCCGCGACCGATGGCGGCTGGCGTTACCGTATGGTTTATCTTGAACCCGACCTGCTGGAAGAGGTAACCGGCGTACGTCACTGGTGGTTTAGCGATGTTACCCGTTACGATCCGCTACGCTCCCGGCAAATCGGCCAGCTTATCTACGCCCTGTGGCATACCGACGATCCGCTGGCTCAGAAAGGGTTTCTGCTGGATCTGATTGAGACCTTCCAGCCGCTGGCACGCCATGCCCCGCAGATTCAGGAGGGGGCGCACCGATTTGAGCGAGTGCGTGAATATCTGCACGACAACTATATGCACGCCCTGACCCTGGACGAACTGGCGCAGGTGGTGGCGCTCAGCCCGTATCATTTCCAGCGCCAGTTTAAGGCCCATTTTCACGTCACCCCGCACCAGATGCTGATGGCCATTCGCCTGTGGCGCGCCAAGGCTTTTCTTACCCACGGCATGCCCGCCGCTGAAGTGGCCGCCGCCACCGGTTTAACCGATCAATCGCACCTGACCCGGGCCTTTACCCGCCGTTATGGCATCACCCCGGTTCGCTATCAGAAGCAGGTGGCGAGGCGTTAATGCGCAACCTCGTACAATACTCTCCGCGCCTCCCTTTCTACACTTACCGCAGGTTTCTAAGATGTGGATAACAAAATGATTAGCGGTGTGTTGTATGCCCTGCTTGCAGGCTTGATGTGGGGGCTGATTTTTGTCGGCCCGTTAATCGTACCCGAATACCCGGCGATGCTGCAGTCGATGGGGCGTTACCTGGCGCTGGGGTTAATCGCCCTACCGCTCGCCTGGCTGGGACGCACCCGCCTGCGCCAACTTACCCGCCGGGACTGGCTCACCGCCCTCGCCCTCACCATGATGGGCAACCTGATCTATTACCTCTGCCTGGCAAGCGCCATTCAGCGCACCGGGGCGCCGGTCTCGACCATGATCATTGGCACCTTGCCGGTGGTGATCCCGGTCTTCGCCAATCTTCTATATAGCCAGCGCGATGGCAAACTGGCATGGTCGAAAATGGTGCCGGCGCTGATCTGTATTGCGCTGGGGCTGGTGTGTGTCAACGTCGCCGAGCTGGGACATGGTCTGGTAAACGCCAGCGGTTGGCGTTACGTCTCTGGCATCATCCTGGCGTTTTTGTCGGTGGTCTGTTGGGCGTGGTATGCCCTACGCAATGCCCGCTGGCTGCGGGAGAACCCGGATAAACATCCGATGATGTGGGCCACTGCGCAGGCGCTGGTGACGCTACCGGTCTCATTGCTGGGCTATATCGCGGCTTGCCTGTGGCTGAATGTCGAACTGCCGGCGTTTGACCTGCCGTTTGGACCCCGGCCGGGGCTGTTTGTAGGGCTAATGGTGGCGATTGCGGTGCTTTGTTCCTGGGTCGGTGCGCTGTGCTGGAACGTCGCCAGCCAGAAGTTGCCAACGGTGATCCTCGGCCCGTTAATCGTTTTTGAGACGCTGGCGGGGTTACTCTATACCTTCCTGATGCGCCAGAGTTTGCCGCCATTATTGACGCTGGGCGGGATCGCGTTGCTGGTAGTGGGCGTGGTGGTTGCGGTAAGCGCGAAACCGGAAAAACCAACGGTCGTTCCGGTTTCGCAAGGCTAATTAGCGATTAAAAGGTTTCCCAGTTCGCTTCAGAAACCGTGGCAACCGGTTTTGCCTTCGGCGTAGCGGCTTTGGTGGCTGGGGTTTTCAGCGTCTGACCGCGGGCGATTTTAAATACCGCCACGGCTTCGTTCAGACGTGCGGCCTGTTCTTCCAGCGCGGCGGCGGCGGCGGCAGACTCCTCTACCAGCGAGGCGTTCTGCTGAGTCACGCGATCCATTTCGGCAACCGCCTGACCTACCTGGTCAATGCCACGGCTCTGCTCATCAGACGCCGAGGCGATTTCGCCCATAATGTCGGTGACGCGCGTCACGGCATTGACGATCTCCGCCATGGTCGTGCCGGCTTCATTGACTAACGCCGAGCCTGCGCTGACGCGCTCGCCAGAGTCATCGATCAGGGCTTTGATCTCTTTTGCTGCCTGAGCGCTACGGCTTGCCAGCGTACGTACTTCCCCGGCGACAACCGCAAAACCGCGACCCTGCTCACCCGCACGGGCGGCTTCTACCGCGGCGTTCAGAGCCAGGATATTGGTCTGGAACGCGATGCCGTCAATCACGTTGGTGATCTGCGCAATTTTGCTGGAGCTGGTGGCAATCTCATCCATGGTGCGCACCACGCCTTCCACCACGCTGCCGCCTTTTTTCGCGGTAGAGGAGGCGTCCAGTGCCAGTCGGGAAGCCTGACGTGCGTTGTCGGCGTTCTGCTTCACCGTTGCGGTCAGCTGCTCCATGCTGGCGGCGGTCTCTTCCAGAGAGGCAGCCTGCTGCTCAGTACGGGAAGAGAGATCGTTACTGCCCGCAGAGATTTCGCCCGCACCGGTATAAATGGTATCGGCACCTTCACGTACCACACCAACGGTGCGAGAGAGCGAGGTCTGCATCTCGTGTACATTGCGTGCCAGCACCGCCATCTCGTTTTTACCTGACGGATCGATAGACTGGGTCAAATCACCCGCCGCAATAGCACGGATATGATCAATCACGTCCTGCAGCGGCAGCAACAGCACGCGGCGCATCGCAATCCAGCTGGAAATAATCGTCGCGATGACCAGCGCCATCATGGTAGAGAGGATCCACAGGATGCGCTTATAGTCGCTCTCGTTATCCTTAATTCCCTTGTCGGTAAGCGCGGCCTGCGCCTCACGCCATTCACGGTAGACTTTCTGCATCGCGGTTTGCTTCTGCTCCGCGTTTTGTTTGAACATCTCTTCCAGGTTGCCCTGCGCCAGCAGAACGTTCATCTGCGCCAGAGTCGCGGAGTAGATGCGGTACTGCTCTTCCAGCTGGCTGGACAGCTTGTCATCCAGACCCGGCGTTTCCGGCAACGCATAGTATTTGTCGTAATGGGCCTGGGCATCTGCCAGCAGATTTTTCGCTGTGCTGACCAGCTCATTCAGCTGCCCGCCGTTGATCTGCGTCGCTACGCTGCTTTGCAGACGGAGCATGCCGCGGTTCAGCGTCACGCGAGCCTGATTGAGGCTGATCCACGCGTCAGTAAACTCTGCCACGTTCTGGCTGGAGACCTGAGAAACCGTGAAGTTTTCTTTATCGTTGTTCAGGGCATTGATAAAAATGCCCGCAGAGATCAGCTGTATGATCCCGAGTGCCAGCAGCACTGAAATCAGCAGGGTAATGACTTTTATTCGTTTAAACATGCGTAGCCTTTATATTTGCAGGTATTGTCTGGGAGGGTATATCGGCAACCTCCGCCGCTTATTTACGCTCTCTACGCCTTTAAAAAGTTTCTAAACTGGTTTCCTGCATTCATTCAAGGAGTTAAAACCGGTATTTTTTTGTGATCTAACTCTCTTTTTTACCCCTTCCTCTAAAGGGTTATAGCCTGCGATAAAAGATGTATTTAAAATGCACCTTATATTCCTGATGACGAGGTAACTTCCATGGCCTTCCGCGACCAACCTTTAGGTGAGCTTGCGCTCTCAGTCCCACGCGCCTCGGCGCTGTTCCGCAAATATGATATGGATTACTGCTGTGGCGGTAAGCAAACGCTGGCGCGTGCCGCCTCCCGTAAGGCGCTGGACGTGGAGGTTATCGAGAGCGAGCTGGCGGAACTGGCCGAGCAGCCTGTCGATAAAGACTGGCGCAGCGCCCCGCTGGCAGAGATCATCGACCATATCATCGTGCGATACCATGACCGCCACCGTGAACAGCTGCCGGAGCTAATTCTGCAGGCAACTAAAGTAGAACGCGTGCATGCGGACAAAGCCTCTGTACCGCGCGGGCTGGCCAAATACCTGACCATGCTGCACCAGGAACTCTCCAGCCATATGATGAAAGAAGAGCAGATCCTCTTTCCGATGATTAAACAAGGGATGGGCAGCCAGGCGATGGGGCCAATCAGCGTGATGGAGAGCGAACACGATGAAGCCGGCGAGCTGCTGGAAGTGATCAAACACACCACCAATAACGTTACGCCGCCTGCTGATGCCTGTACAACCTGGCGCGCCATGTACAACGGTATTAACGAAATGATTGACGATCTGATGGAGCACATCAGTCTGGAAAACAACGTCTTGTTCCCGCGTGCCCTCGCAGGCGAATAAAAAAGGCGCCTGAAAGCGCCTTGATAGAGTGTTTAGTTTGGCCACCCGCAGGTGGCCTTTTTTAACGCACACCTGCCATGCGTTTCTTGCCGATGAAAATCCAGCCCAGCCCCAGAACTATGAACCAAAGCGGCGTAACAATCAGCGCCTGACGGGTATCATCTTCCAGCGTCAGCAATACCAGCACGAAGACAAAGAACGCCATACAGACCCAGCACATCAGTTTGCCCAGCGGCATCTTGTATTTGGAGGCGGCATGCAGCTCCGGACGCTGTTTGCGGTACACCAGGTACGAGCAGAGAATGATCGTCCAGACGAACATAAACAGAATCGCCGACACGGTGGTGATCATGGTGAAGGCGCCAATAACGCTTGGGTTCACATACAGCATGACCACGCCGCCCAGCAGGCAGATGCAGGAGAAGGTCAAGCCTTTCGCCGGCACAGCGCGTTTAGAGAGCTTAGCGAAGGCGCTCGGGGCCACCCCCTCCTGCGCCAGGCCGAACAGCATACGGCTGGTGGAGAAGACGCCGCTGTTCGCGGATGAGGCCGCAGAGGTCAGGACCACGAAGTTAATCAGGCTCGCCGCCGCCGGCAGACCCACCAGCACGAACAGTTCGACAAACGGGCTCTTGGTTGGCACCACCGAGCTCCACGGGGTGACCGACATAATCACGATCAGCGCGAATACGTAGAACATAATGATACGGATCGGAATAGAGTTGATCGCGCGCGGCAGGGATTTCTCCGGGTCTTTGGTCTCTGCGGCGGTGGTACCCACCAGCTCAATGCCCACAAAGGCAAAGACCGCTATCTGGAACCCTGCGAAGAAGCCGCTAATCCCTTTCGGGAACCAGCCGCCGTCATTCCACAGATGCGCGAAGGAGGCTTCAACGCCGGTTGGTGACTGGAAGTGCGTCAGCACCATCACCAGCCCGACCACGATCAGCGCCACGATGGCGATAATCTTGATCATCGCAAACCAGAACTCCATCTCACCGAACATCTTCACGGTCGCGAGGTTCAGACCCAGCAGCAGCACAATCACCGCCAGCGAGGCAACCCAGTCCGACAGTCCGGGGAACCAGAACTGCGCATAGGCCGTGATGGCGACCACATCGGCCATGCCGGTAACTACCCAGCAGAACCAGTAAGTCCAGCCGGTAAAATAGCCCGCCCACGGCCCTAACAGGTCGGAAGCGAAGTCGCTAAAAGATTTGTACTCGAGGTTCGAGAGCAGCAATTCGCCCATCGCACGCATCACAAAAAACAGCATAAAACCGATGATCATATAGACAAAGATGATCGACGGCCCGGCAAGACTGATGGTTTTACCGGAGCCCATAAACAGCCCGGTACCAATAGCACCACCGATGGCAATAAGCTGTATATGACGGTTTGTAAGATTTCGCCGAAGCGATTGTTCAGTCGATGCCTCTTCTGTAGCAATGACTTTTGCCTGATCTACCATGTAATTTTCCTGTATTGCCTGTCTGTGTTGTTTAGGCTCTTCTGGCCTTTTATTGCGTCAAAATGCGACGACCCCTTGTTAAGGACTCATCGATATTAGGTAAGATTCGGCGGGATGAATACTATGATTTAGATATTATGTTAATAATATGTTGAAAGTGAGTGTCATATCACTCATACAGCGCGAAACAGCTCACAAAAATACACTCAAAATTCGCGTTTGCAACATTAAATGTTGATTAAGTTCTAACTATAGGTTTTTACGCTATTTTCCCCTCCCGCGGAGGGAGAGGAAAAACGCATGACGATTACAGGATTTCCAGTAACTCGACTTCGAAGACCAGGGTGCTGAATGGCGGAATAGACGCGCCTGCGCCACGCTCACCATAGGCCAGGTTCTGCGGAATAGTCAGTTCCCATTTAGAACCTACCGGCATCAGGGTCAGCGCTTCAATCCAGCCGGGGATCACGCCGTTAACCGGGAATTCAGCCGGTTCACCACGGGCAACGGAGCTGTCGAAAACGGTGCCGTCGATCAGTTTACCGGTGTAGTGAACGCGAACGTGGTTAGTGCGTGCCGGGATAGCGCCTTCGCCCTGGGTGATAACACGGAACTGCAGGCCGGATTCGGTGCTGTTCACGCCTTCACGCTGGCTGTTCTCTTGCAGGTACTTCTCGCCTTCTGCCGCCATCTCTTCGAAACGCGCACGACGTACGGCATCAGCACGCTCGTGGATTTCGCGCAGCGCACGGTGCACCACATCTACCGGCACGGCAGGCTGCTTGCCTTCCAGCGCGTCGGCAATACCCGCCACCAGCGCTTCAGGTAACAGTCCTTCCAGACCAGATTCGCTCAACTGCTGGCCTACCTGCAAACCGATACCGTAGCTCGCCTGCGCTTCGATTGTGTCAAAAGTCGGGGTGGTCATGGGTTTTCCTTCCATCACATTTAAAGTAGCGGGCAGCATAGCAGCCACGCTCCGACGGGTAAAACTTTGTCTTAAGTAAAGATGACAAATCGCGGCGAAACAGAAACAATAGCGTGGATCAGGATTATTCCCGAATGTGTGTCACGGAAGCCCACTTTGCTACGCCCTTCAGGCAGTTAGCAAACTATACTTCCCGGAACAGGATTAAAGACGCGGAGCAGGAGGAGAGCCATGCCCGGGCGATTTGAACTGAAACCTACCCTGGCGAGGATCTGGCATGCGCCGGACGATCTTCGCCTCATGGACCCGCTGCCGCCGATGCACCGTCGGGGCATCATACTCGGCCTGCTGCTGATGATTATCGGATTCCTGCTGCCCTCCGGTGACGATGGCGATACAACGCCAGTGAGCCGGGACGCACAGCTTGATATGCAGTCGCAATCGCAACCTCAGTCGGAGAGCCAGCCGATGCAAACCCAGCTGGTGACGCCGTCGAACGATCCGGGGCTGGTCGCACCGGCAGAGCCCGAGCCGATTCAGGAAGAACAGCCGCAGGAGCAGGCGGCAGCGCCGGCGACCTCTCAGCCGCAGCAGGCGACCGGCATTGATCAGCAGTGGCGCAGCTACCGGATAGAGCCGGGTAAAACCCTGGCGCAGCTATTCCGCGACCATAATTTACCGCCAACCGATGTCTATTCCATGGCACAGGTAGAGGGGGCAGGTAAGCCGCTGAGTAACCTGCAGAATGGTCAGATGGTACAGATTCGTCAGAACGCCAGCGGCGTGGTGACAGGGCTGACGATTGACGCAGGGAATGGCCAGCAAGTGCTGTTTACCCGCCAGCCGGACGGCTCGTTTTTACGCGTGAAATAACGCCTCAGGCCGGGCGCAATTCGCCGCCCGGCCGCCAGCGCCTTATGCGCTACGCTTGTTGACCCACCAAATCCCCGAACAGACCAGCACCAGCGCCACGGCGTATTTGATCTCCAGGATGTTCTCCCCAAGGAACAGGGCTGAGAGCAACGTCCCGGCCACTGGCACCACAAAGTTAAAGGGGGCGATCATACTGACGCGGTTCACCTTCAGCAGCACGCTCCAGAGCGCAAAGGCGACCGAGGAGAGCAAGGTTAAATATCCCAGAATCGCCAGCGCACTGAAGCTATGTAACTCCAGCGTACCGCCCGTCGCATACCCTCCCGCTAACAAAACCGCACCGCCGATCGCCAGCTGCCAGCCGGTCATTACCGTCGGATCCACGGTTTGTGAGATGCGTTTGCCATACAGCGTGGCGGCGGAGAGGATAAAGGCGGCCAGCACCACAAAACCATCACCGTGCCAGACGAAGCTAAAATCCTGCAGGCCGCTACTGAAGTTCACCAGCATCACCCCGGCAAAACCCAGGATACAGCCGAGCGTCTTGTTATAGCTGAGTTTATCGTTGTGGTAGATAAAGTGCGCCAGTAGCACACTAAAGAAAGTGCCGGTGGCGTTCATGATCGAGCCTTTAACACCGGTGGTGAACGCCAGCCCTACGTAAAAGAAGATGTACTGAATAGTGGTCTGCGTCAGGCCAAGCAGAGAGAGCTGTCCAAACTGGCGTGGGCTCAGGCGGGCGATCGGTTTGCGCTGCGCCAGCGCAAAGAGCAACAGCAGCAGGCCAGCAAAGAGAAAACGATAGCCAGCGAACACCACCTTAGAAGGGATATCGTCGGTCGCAATCTGGAAGAGTTCATAGCCGCTTTTAATGGCCGGGTAGGAGCTTCCCCACAGCAGACAGCAGAGGGTCGCGCAGGCATAGGCAACATTTTTGCGGGCAAAGACGGGCGTGGGCAGAGGGGTATCCATGACAGATCTCATAAATAAAATCGCGTTTCATTTTATTATCTGAGAATGCGCAGAGAATAGCGACCCTTAAAGCGCTAAAGCGTGGTACGTGACGCTAAAAAGCAAAACGCCGGCACAAGGCCGGCGCTTCGACGTGAGCAGAGTAAAAAATTACTCAGCTACTACGTTAACAACCAGTTTAGCGAATACTTCGCTGTGAACCTGGAAGTCAACTTCGTGCTCACCAGTGGTACGCAGAACGCCGTTCGGCAGACGAACTTCGCTCTTAGCCACTTTAACGCCTGCTGCAGAAACTGCATCAGCGATATCGCGGGTACCGATGGAACCGAACAGTTTACCTTCGTCGCCAGCTTTAGACGCGATGGTAACGGTGCCCAGTGCGTTGATTTCTTCAGCGCGAGCGTTAGCAGCCGCCAGAACGTCAGCCAGTTTGGCTTCCAGTTCAGCACGACGTGCTTCGAAAAACTCTACGTTTTTCTTGGTAGCTGGAACAGCTTTACCCTGTGGAACCAGGAAGTTACGAGCGTAGCCCGCTTTAACATTTACCTGATCACCCAGGCTGCCCAGGTTTGCTACTTTATCAAGCAGAATAACTTGCATTACCTTATCCTCTTAAAGTCGTATTAATGGACCGTGCCCGATTACTGATGACGATCAGTGTACGGCAGCAGGGACAGGTAGCGAGCGCGTTTGATAGCGCGAGCCAGCTGGCGCTGGTATTTTGCACGAGTACCGGTGATACGGCTTGGGACAATCTTACCGCTTTCGGTGATGTAGTTTTTCAGCGTTGCGATATCTTTATAGTCGATCTCTTGAACGCCTTCCGCGGTGAAACGGCAGAACTTGCGACGACGGAAATAACGTGCCATATGGCTAGTCTCCAGAATCTATCAAATCAATCTGCTCGGCATGCAGAACCATCTTGCTCAGGCCGTTCTTTGCCTTGTGGCAAGAGATGAACCCCTGAACGGTTACTGCGCTACCGACCGTTATACTGTGAGTAATGGCCTGGTTTTCGTGTCCGCTAATAATAACGGGCATTTGGCACCACGCCTGCCGGTGAAAACCGGCTTCCTCCTGCACTGAACGATGCTCAAGCACGAACTGGCAGTGAGGAATTCCTGATGGGCTGACCTTACGAAGGGGGGTCCTGCACACGGTACCGGACAACACCAGACGGTTGGTCATCAGAAATTACTCTTCAGAATCCCCAGCATCAGAATCATCTGCGGTTTCGTTTGCGAAATCATCGCGACGCTCACGGCGCTCGTCTTTCGCTTTAACCATCGGAGATGCTTCGGTCACTGCGTTTTTGGTACGCATAACCATGCTGCGGATAACGGCATCGTTGAAGCGGAAGTTAGTTTCCAGCTCATCGATCGCTTCCTGCGGAGCTTCAACGTTCAGCAGAACGTAGTGAGCTTTGTGCAGTTTGTTGATCGGATAAGCCAGCTGACGGCGGCCCCAGTCTTCCAGACGGTGGATCTTGCCTTCTGCTGCAGTGATTGCACCAGTGTAGCGTTCGATCATACCCGGAACCTGTTCGCTCTGGTCAGGATGGACCATAAAAACGATTTCGTAATGACGCATCGAATTGCTCCTTACGGATTATTCAGCCTCCTGTCTGGGTCAGCCGAGGCCCGGGGAGGCAAGGAACGTGTTAAAGGTCGGCTGAAAAATTGACGCGTCATAATACTTGCGACCCCCGCTAAACACAAGGTCATTGCACAAATAATTCGCACAAAGGGCAAAGCGGGTCTAAGTGGGTGATTTAACATTGAACAGCCTCGATTACGGCGTTTTTTTGAACAACAGCATCAGAAATGGTCGTCAATGCCCCCCGCAGAAGAGATTACACTTTAATCAGACCCCAACCGAGGATCAGAAGGAGAGAGAAACAACCGATTCACAGCATGTCGTCGTGGAGCGCATATCATGAAAAAGATCACTGTAGCGGTTCTGGCTGCGCTTTTGCTGAGTGCAAACGCCATGGCAGCCATTAAGATCGACGGCCGACAGGCCAGAAACATGGATGATGTGCAGAGCTTAGGCGTGATTTATATCAACCATAACTTCGCCACTGAAAGTGAAGCAGATCAAGCCCTTAATCAAGAAGCCGATGTGCAGAATGCCCGCTATTATCACGTCATACTTAACCGGGAGCCGGGCAGCAACGGGAATATGCACGCCAGCGCAGACATCTATCAGTAATGCATTAACGCTAGCACCAGGAAAGCCAACAACGAAAATAACGTCATCCTTTCATTCGCCCCCGGTTCGGGGGCTTTTTTTATTTTTATCCTTGATACGTATTCAGGCCGTGCTTACTGCTTCGTCAGACTCAGAGGTGCGTTTCAAAAAACCTGACGGTGGCATCCAGCGCCGTGGGCGTGATGCGATGACGGACACCGGTCTCCCACAGGCAGGTGAGATTGCCATCCAGTCCATCGCGCTGTAAGGCTTGCTGTAAACGAAACGTCTCCGTAGCCGGCACGACATCGTCCGCCTCGCCGTGCCACAGCAGCAGTGGGCGGTCTGCCAGCCGGGGCAGCGCCCGGGTCACTTCCCAGTGGGCTAATGGCGCCAGCACGGCCTCCAGAATCTGTTCATCCTGCGGTGGAAAGAGCGTGTGGGCAAGCGTGGTGAAGTACCCCGATCCCATCAGGCTGGCCACGCATTTCACCTCCGGATGGCGGGTCATAATGCCCAGCGCCGTCATCCCGCCCATCGACGCCCCCGCCACGGCCAGACGGTCGCCTGCGACCCACCCGGCCTGACAGATCGTGTCACGCAACCCGCTGAACTCGGTAAGACTGCCGTGCAAAATGGACCAGAACTGCCCTAAACGCGCCTGCTCATCGCCGTTAAACCGTGCGCCATGCTCTGGGGCATCAGGCATCACTACGCGAAACCCTGCCTGCGCCAGTGCCACGGCAAAGTAGCTGTACACCAGCTTAGAGGAGGTAAAACCATGATAAAAAATGATCGTCGGCAAAGGCTGTTCACCTAACCCTGCCGGAAAAGCCTGTAAAATTTCATAATCTCCAGGCTGTTCTGTTTTAACTTCAATCATTGAGGATCCTTTACTCGCGGGGTGATTCATAATGTTGAGAAGTGGATTACGCTTTCACACCATTTTCATTCGAAATTTACGTTACAGATAACAGTTTGGGAACATTCCCCCAAAATGAAATTACCGGGCATCTACACTATGGCTATCAGGAAACGAGATAGGGTTATGCGAAAGTTTGTCGCTTTATTGCTGGTGTTGCTGTCATGCGGCTGTAGCGTGTTACAAGGCACGCCCCAACCCGCTCCGCCAGTGGCTGACCACCCCCAGGAAATTCGCCGTAATCAAACGGAAGGATTACAGCGTATGGGAACCATCACCGCCCTTGAGCGCGGTTCGCCGATGGATGTGGAAAATGCAATTAAAGCCCAGGCCGCCGCAGCGAAAGCAGATTATTACGTCATCATCCTCGTCGATGAAACCGTTATTACGGGACAATGGTATTCGCAGGCCATTTTGTATCGTAAATAACTGAAGGTATTTAAACGACATTTACACTGCTTTGCGTCCATAGACGTTTTCCTGTCCACAATAAACTCCGTGACTGTGACAATGGAAGTGAGTTTATTTGCGAAGGATTGCCCGGCGGATACCGGGGACACGTAGAATGGAGCTAACGATGAAACGAACTCTTGCTTTATCCTCACTGTTGCTCTCAGCAGGGCTGTTGAGCACGACGGCACAGTCGGCGGATTTTGCCAGCGCAGATTGTGTGACAGGACTGAATGAAATTGGGTTGATCTCCGTGAATGATATTTCCGGAAGCCAGCAGGACGTCGAACGTGTCATCGCCCTGAAAGCCGATGAGCAAGGCGCGTCCTGGTATCGAATCATCCGGATGCAGGAAGATGTTCATGTTGATCGCTGGCGGGTACAAGCCATTCTGTACGCGTGATAAAGCCTTTGAAAAGCCACTAAAAATTAGTGGCTTTTCAATATTTACAAATCAGTTATCCTTGTCGTTACTACATTGAGACGTTTCCGTAACATCCTGTTACATCTTCCCCGTAAATGTTAGCCCTGCCCTGCCGTTGAAGAGCCATACCTTTTCAATGCTGAGCAATTTATGATCACTTTTTTTCGCCGTGCAGGCCTTGGCACAAAGCTATCGCTGCTTACCGGCCTGAGTGTTGCCACACTCTTTTTGCTGTTCACTTTTCTCCTGAGTTACAACACCAGTAAAAAACTCGAAACCTTAGCTGTTGAAGATCTGCATAACCAGGCCACGGGCGTGGTGGATATGGTGCAGATGTTTAATACCAGCCTCACCGAAGAGGTGGAGAGCTATACCCGCCTGTTCACAACTTTTCTGCCCCAGCCGCTGAACATTGATGCCAGCCAGAGCCGCACCATTAACGGCCTGAACGTGCCGCTGCTAAAGGGTGGTGAGTCCGAGCTGCATGAAAACAACGCGACGCCGGATGATTTCCTTGCGCGCACGGGGGCTATCTCTACCCTGTTTGTCCGCAGCGGAAATGATTTTGTGCGCGTGGCGACCTCGCTGCGTAAAGAGAATGGCGACAGAGCGATGGGTACGGTGCTGGATGTCGCCAGTCCGGCCTATGCTGCGGTAACCAAAGGTGAGGTCTATCGCGGCCTGGCCCTGCTCTTCGGAAAGCGCTATATCACGCAGTATCAACCGGTGAAGGGTGCCGATGGACAAGTGATCGCTATCCTCTTCGTCGGAGTCGATATCACGCACTCCTGGAACGTCATGCGCGAAAAGATCCTCAGCCGCCGCCTGGGTGAGAGTGGTCATTTCTTCGTCCTGGATCGTAGTAATGGCAAGAACCATGGCCAATATCTCTTCCATAGCATCAATGAGGGGAAATTGCCGGAGTGGGATAATGGCATCCAACAGCAACTGCTGAGCGATCAATCCGGCACCCTGGAGCGCCAGAGTGCCGATGGACGCACCCTGATTATGGCCTGGACCCCGCTACCGGGCTGGAACTGGACGATTGTAGGTGAAGTGGACAAGCGCGTGCTGCTGGCCAGCGTCACGACCCTGCGCAATCAGTTTTTAATCGCCGGCGTTGTCCTTTCCGCCCTGTTCGCCCTGCTGTTCGTGATGATTATTCGCCGCTGGCTCTCGCGTCCACTTCGCGATGTGATTGGCCTGGCAGAGCAATATGCCGCCGGGGATCTGCGCGCTACGCTTCCCGCCACGCGACAGGATGAGGTCGGCCAGCTGATCGCGGCCATCAACGGCATCGGCGGCGGGTTACAAAAAATCGTACGCCAGGTAAGGGAAGCCGCAGGAGAGATCCACCAGGGCACTACTGCGCTGGCTTCTGATACCGGTGAGATCTCTGAGCAGATCAACAAGCAGGCCAGCAGCGTAGAAGAAACGTCCGCCAGCATGGAACAGCTGGCCGCCACCGTGCAGCAAAACGCCGCCAATATGGAACAGACTCAGCAACTGGTGGGTGAAACGTCACGCGCGGTGCATCAGGGCGGCGAGACCGTCAGCAACGCCGTCTCAACCATGGATGATATTCGCGACGCATCGAAACGTATCGAAGCTATCACCCACGTGATTGAGAGCATCGCCTTCCAGACCAATATCCTGGCGCTAAATGCGGCCGTAGAAGCGGCTCGTGCGGGGGAACATGGCAAAGGCTTCGCGGTTGTCGCGCAGGAAGTGCGTGCCCTGGCGGCACGCAGCGCCAACGCCGTGAAGGAGATCGAGCAGTTGATTGGCGATACGCTCAGTAAAGTGAGCGAGGGGCATGCGCTATCAGAACAGACCCGCCAGGCGATGGAGAGCATCATTACGCATATCGACAACATCAACCAGCTGGTCACCGAGATCAATCACGCCTCCCATGAGCAGTCAGCAGGGATTGGCCAGGTGAACCTGGCGATGACCCATATCGGCGAAGCATCCCATATCAACGCCGATCGCGTCTCGCGCAGCGAACAGACGGCCCAGACCCTGCGGGAAAAGGGCTCACACCTCAGCGAGCTGGTGAGTCTGTTCCGTCTGTAGTTATCAGGCCACACCGCCCGTGGCGCGTAAGAGCAGGTCGTCCTGAACCTGCTCGCTGAGCAGGGAGCCACCACGGGCATCGAGCATTTCACGGCACCATGCCTGCGCGATGGGCGGCGAGGCATGGCGCAACATCTGTGCCCCTGCGCCCAGCAGGAAGATCTGCCGGGTTATCTCCCTGCCCTGCGCCTCCTGCGGTTTGCGTAGACGTTGCTGAAGCTGGCGCCAGCTACGATCGAAATGGCGATCTTGCCCTTTTACTTCAGCAAAATCGTCGGCCAGCAGATCCATGACGCCAGGCTGTTTTGCCAGCACGCGTAAAACATCCAGGCACATGATATTTCCCGACCCTTCCCAGATACTGTTAACCGGCATCTCGCGATAAATGCGCGGCAGCTCGCTCTCTTCGCAATAGCCGATACCGCCCAGCACCTCCATCGCCTCTGCCACGAAGGGAATGCCCGCCTTGCAGACGCTGAATTTTGCCGCCGGGGTAAATAACCTGGCCCACAGCGCTTCCTGCTCATCGCTGCGGCGATCCCATGCCCGAGCCAGACGGAACAATAGCGCCGTCTGCCCTTCGAGCTGCAACGCCATCCGGCTGAGTCCATCCCGCATCAGAGGCTGATTTATTAGCGTCTTGCCAAAGGTCTGGCGTTGATGGGCGTGATAGAGCGCCACCGACAGGGCGCGGCGCATCAAACCGTGACTACCCAGCGCACAATCAAAGCGAGTCAGGCCGCCCATCTTCAGGATCTGGCGAATCCCCTCACCTTCTTCTCCCAGCAGCCAGCCGGTGGCATCCAGCATTTCGGCTTCAGTGCTGGCGTTTGAACAATTACCGAGCTTCTCTTTCAGTCGTTCCAGCCGCACGTGGTTACGCAGCCCGTCGGGTAAAAAACGCGGTACAAAAAAACAGGACAGGCCCCCTTTCGCCTGGGCTAACACCAGATGGGCATCGCTTTGCGGTACCGAGAAGAACCATTTATGACCCACCAGCCGATAGCTACCGTCGCTGCACTTTTCCGCCCGGGTAGTGTTACTCAGCACATCTGAGCCGCCCTGCTTCTCCGTCATTCCCATGCCTATCAGCAGGCCGCGCTTCTGGTTACCCGGCGCCAGATGAGGGTCGTAGCGATCGCTCATCAATGGGGTTAGCCAGTCGTGAAAGGCATGCGGCAGGCTCTGCTGCAATAGCGGCGTGGCGGCGAAGGTCATGGTGATGGGGCACAGGGTCCCGGCTTCCACCTGCGCATGCAGAATAAAACGTGCCGCCCGGGCCACAAACGCGCCCCGCCGCGCGTCCTCTTCCCACGCCAGGTTATGCACCCGGTTGGCGCACAGCCCCTGCATGAGCAAATGCCAGGCGGGGTGGAAACGCACATCATCCAGCCGGGCGCCGGTGGCATCGTAGCGGAGCAGTTCCGGTGGATTGGCGTTAGCCAGCCTCCCTAGCTCCAGCGACTCTGCCGTGCCCAGCTGCTGGCCGATACTGGCGAGCAGTTCCCCATCCCACTCCGCCCCCTCCCGGTTCACCGCCTCGCACAGGGCACGATCTGAAAGAAACAGGTTGCTATTACTCAGCGGCGAAGGCTGATTAAAAACGGTATGCGTCTGCCAGTGCATTGTGTCTCCCTCCTTCAATGGCAAGTGAGGCTAAGTATGGACAGAGCTGGCCGCGGCTGCATGGGAGGAGGGTCACAAGGCAAGGAGATCGTTGAAATCATTCGTGAATCAGCTCACATAACGTACGAATAAACTATTTCAAATCGCGATTTATATAGAATAATTTATTCCCACCTTCCAGAAGAGAGTGATTATGCACGCTTCACAACATACGCCGGACGCACATAAACGTGCATTGATTGCCGGTTCTATTGGCAATTTTATCGAATGGTACGAATTCGCGGTCTATGGTTTCCTGGCGACGGTCATCGCGAAAAACTTCTTTCAACTGGAGGGGGAAAGCGGGCTGACGAGCCTAATCCTTACCTATGCCTCTTTCGCCATCGCCTTTTTCTTCCGCCCGCTGGGCGCGGTGGTTTTTGGACGCCTTGGCGATCGTATCGGACGTAAACCTACGCTGATCATCGTTTTAATTATGATGACCCTGGCGACGGCGGCCATCGGCCTGGTGCCGGTGTATGCCAGTATCGGCATTGCCGCACCGCTGATCATTACCGGGCTGCGCATTCTGCAAGGGCTGTTTGCGGGTGGCGAATATGGCGGCGCGGTGTCGCTGATGACCGAGTTTGCCCCTCGTGGCAAGCGTGGGCTGTACGGTGCCTGGCAGTCGTTTACCGTTGCGCTGGGTCTGCTGGCGGGGGCCGGTATTGTGGCGCTGCTGTCGGCGCTACTTACGCCCGAGGCGTTGTACGACTGGGGCTGGCGGATCCCGTTCTTTATCGCCCTGCCGCTGGGTGCCGTCGCGTTATGGCTGCGGGTCAGCATGGAAGAGACGCCAAGCTTTGTGAAGCAGCAGGCGCAGGCGGAGGTACAGCAGGCTGAAACCGGCGCCACGCTAAAAGCCATTGTCATGGGGATTGGTCGTGTGATGGTCTGGTCGGCGGCGGGATATACCTATCTGGTGATTATGCCCGCTTATCTGCAGTCCGCTCTGCATACAGGCTTTAACCAGGCGCTGTTGATTGCGGTGATTTCGAATATTGGCTTTGCCCTGACCATCATCCCGGCTGGGATGCTGAGCGACCGGATTGGCCGCCGGACGGTAATGGTGGTTGCCACCGTGCTGTTACTGCTTCTCGCCCTGCCACTACTGAAGATTTTGCAGGCGGAGTCCAGCACGCTGGTGGTGAAAGCTCTCGTGGTGCTGATTGCGGGCGGCCTGGTGGGCATGCTGGCAGGACCGGGGCCGGCCATGCTCTCTGAGATGTTCCCGACCCGCGTTCGTTATACGGGGCTGGGTCTGGCCTACTCGCTGTCGAATGCGATTTTTTCGGGCTGCGCCGGGTTGATCATTACCGGGCTGATTAAAGAGACGGGGAACCTGGATATTCCGGCTTATTACGTGATGGCAACGGCGGTGGTGAGTATCGCGGCTCTCATGACGCTCAGGAAGGATGACCACTTGCGGTCATTGGAGGAGTGAGGTGATCACTGTCTGATGCCCTCCCGCCCTTACAGGGAGAGGAAGAAAACACGCAAGGCCGTCCCCTGGACGGCCTTGCTGTTTATTACCCGCGCTGACGTACCGCTTCAAACAGGCAGATGCCCGTCGCAACGGAGACGTTCAGTGACGACACGCTACCCGCCATCGGAATGCTGATCAGCTCATCGCAATGCTCGCGCGTTAAACGGCGCATGCCTTCCCCTTCTGCACCCATCACCAGCGCCAGACGGCCCGTCATTTTGCTCTGATAGAGCGTATGGTCGGCTTCACCGGCAGTGCCCACGATCCAGATGTTCTCTTCCTGCAGCAGACGCATGGTGCGTGCAAGGTTGGTTACGCGGATCAGCGGCACATTCTCAGCCGCGCCACAGGCTACTTTCTTGGCCGTGGCGTTCAACTGTGCTGAACGATCTTTGGGAACGATCACCGCATGCACGCCCGCCGCATCGGCACTACGCAGGCAAGCGCCCAGGTTATGGGGATCGGTTACGCCATCGAGGATCAGGAAGAACGGATTATCCAGCTCGGCGATCAGATCCGGCAGATCGTTCTCCTGATACTGCCGACCCGGTTTCACGCGGGCGATAATGCCCTGATGCACCGCACCCTCGCTTTTCTCATCCAGGAACTGACGGTTCGCCAGCTGGATCACCACGCCCTGTGCTTCCAGGGCATGAATCAGCGGCATCAGACGTTTATCTTCACGTCCTTTCAGAATAAAAACTTCCTGAAAACGCTCCGGTGCGCGCTCCAGCAGGGCTTGCACCGCGTGGATGCCGTAAATCATTTCACTCATTGATGGTTCTCGTAATGTACATTTCCCCTCTCCACAGAGGGAGAGGGTCAGGATGAGGGGAATATTACTCCGCCTGCTTTTTCTTCGCTGCGCGCTTCGCTTTGGTCGCAGCAGCTATTTTCTGCGTCTTCGCGGAAGGCTTCTTCTCTGAGCGCGCCTCTTTCTTTGCCGCTTTTGGCTTCTGTTTTTTCTCACCACGGAAGGCACTATCAGGCTCGAAATTCACACGTTTACCGGCCTGACGGCGTTTACCGCCTGCTTTGCCATTTCCGCCTTTTTTCGCCTTCTCACGCTCGGTTTTACCCACATTGCGTGGCGCGCGTTCGCTGGAGATCAAGCTGAAGTCGATTTTACGCTCGTCCATATTAACGGCTTCAACTTTCACTTCAACGCGATCGCCAAGGCGATAGGTCTGGCCGCCGGATTCGCCAATCAAACGCTGGCCTACCTGATCGAAACGGTAGTAGTCATTGTCCAGACTGGAGACGTGCACCAGGCCGTCAATGAACAGCTCATCCAGTCGGACAAAGAAGCCAAAGCCAGTCACGCTGGCAATCACCCCTTTAAAGACGTTGCCCACCTGATCCAGCATGAAATCACATTTCAGCCAGTCAGAGACCTCACGGGTCGCTTCATCGGCACGGCGCTCCGTCATAGAACAGTGCTGCCCAAGCTGCAGCATCTCTTCCAGGGAATAGTGATAGCCACCGGTTTCAGTGGTCTTGCCTTTGTGACCCTGCTCCTGCGCCAGCAGATACTTAATGGCACGGTGTAGCGAAAGATCCGGATAACGGCGAATCGGCGAGGTGAAGTGCGCATATGACTGCAGCGCCAGGCCGAAGTGTCCCCGGTTTTCTGGGTCGTAGATCGCCTGTTTCATCGAGCGCAGCAGCATGGTTTGCAGCATCTCGGCATCCGGACGATCGCTGATAGATTCAAGCAGTTCCGCATAATCGCGCGGCTCTGGTTTATTGCCGCCCGGCAGCTCAAGGCCCAGCTCTGCCAGCACGGTACGGAAAGAGGTGATCGCTTCCGTCGTTGGCTTATCATGAATTCGGAACAGCGCAGGCTCTTTCGCTTTCTCAACAAAGCGTGCAGCCGAGATGTTAGCGAGGATCATGCACTCTTCAATCAGTTTGTGCGCATCGTTACGCTGAGTCTGCTCAATACGCTCGATACGGCGCTCGGCATTGAAGATGAATTTAGCTTCTTCACTTTCAAATGAGATACCGCCGCGCTCTTCGCGAGCCTGATCCAGGGTTTTATAGAGGTTATGAAGCTCTTCAATATGCTTCACTAGCGGCGCGTACTGCTGGCGCAGCTCCTGGTCGCCCTGCAGCATATGCCAGACCTTGGTGTAGGTCAGACGTGCGTGTGAGCTCATCACCGCTTCGTAGAATTTGTAGCCTGTCAGGCGCCCCTTCGTGGAGATGGTCATCTCACAGACCATGCACAGACGGTCAACCTGCGGGTTCAGCGAGCAGAGACCGTTTGAGAGGACTTCCGGTAGCATCGGCACCACTTGCGACGGGAAATAGACCGACGTACCGCGGCCACGCGCTTCGTTATCCAGTGGCGTATTCGGCCGGACGTAATAGCTTACGTCCGCGATAGCGACCCATAAACGCCAGCCGCCACCCCGTTTTTTCTCACAGTAGACGGCATCATCGAAGTCGCGGGCATCTTCACCGTCGATAGTGACCAGCGGCAGGTCGCGCAGATCGACGCGTCCAGCCTTGGCCTCTTCTGGCACCTGTTCTTTCAGGTCTTTGATCTGCTCTTCAACGGCGGTTGGCCAGACGTAAGGGATCTCATGGGTGCGCAGCGCCATATCAACGGCCATGCCGGTACCCATGTTATCGCCCAGCACTTCAACAATTTTACCTACCGCTTTGGTACGGCGGGTTGGACGCTGGGTAAGTTCAACCACCACCACAAAGCCCATGCGCGCGCCCATCACCTCTTCCGGCGGGATCAGAATGTCAAAGCTCAGGCGGCTGTCATCGGGTACGACAAAGCCCACGCCCGCATCGGTAAAGTAACGGCCTACGATCTGACTGGTTTTTGGTACCAGCACGCGCACTACGCGCGCTTCGCGGCGGCCTTTACGGTCTGCACCCAGCGGTTGCGCCAGGATTTGATCTCCATGAATACACATCTTCATCTGTTCAGATGAGAGATAGAGATCATCTTTGCGGCCTTCAACGCGCAAGAACCCGAAGCCGTCACGGTGACCAATGACCACCCCTTTCAGCAGATCGAGACGTTCAGGCAGTGCGTAGCACTGGCGCCGCGTAAAGACCAGTTGCCCGTCACGCTCCATGGCGCGCAGGCGGCGGCGAAGGGCTTCTATTTGCTCTTCACCTTCAATATTGAGTTCAACGGCAAGTTCTTCACGATTGGCGGGTTTTTCGCGTTTAGTTAAGTGTTCAATGATGAACTCGCGGCTGGGGATAGGATTCGCGTATTTTTCGGCTTCGCGTTCCTGGAAAGGATCTTGTGACATTTCGGTTCCTCCGTTGTCATCTCCGGTGGATATTCTCTTCATTCCACCAGCAATAATTTATAAAGCGGTTGATTCTCTTCAACCAAATCGGCCAGCGTGTAGTTATCCAGTTCCTTGAGAAAACTTTGCACGGCCGTAGAAAGCGCCTGTTTCAGGCGACAAGCGGGTGTGATATGGCAGAACGCGCTGCTGCAGTTCACCAGCGACAAGGGCTCCAGCTCTCGTACCACATCTCCAACACGAATACTCTGTGCCGGTTTGCCGAGGCGGATCCCGCCATTTTTCCCGCGGACGGCAGCAACGTATCCGGCACGGCTAAGTTGATTGATTATTTTGACCATATGATTACGGGACACGCCGTAGACCTCTGTCACCTCAGAGATACTGGTCATCTGTCCTTCGGGTAATGACGCCATATAGATCAGCGCACGTAATCCGTAATCGGTGAAACTTGTTAACTGCACATCAACCTCAGGAAAAGGGCAAAACGCGGTATAACCGCAGAGATATTCACTATTGATGATAAACCAGCCAGATGGTAAGCGGCTAATTTATTTAAACTGAAGCGGGGTGAAAAGCGGGAAAGAGAGGACAAAAACCGGGGTTGCAAGCCTGCAGGTTACCTAACAGGCTTGCAGAAACGCGTCTTATGCGTCGAACGGATCGCGCAGAATCATCGTTTCACTACGATCCGGGCCGGTAGAGATAATATCGATCGGCACTTCGGTCAGTTCTTCAATACGCTTGATGTAGTCCAGCGCTGCTTGTGGCAGGCCGCTACGCTCCTTCACGCCAAAGGTGGTTTCGGACCAGCCCGGCATGGTTTCGTAAATTGGCTCAATGCCTTCCCAGTCATCTGCCGCCAGCGGCGTGGTGGTCACTTCGCGGCCATCTGGCATGCGGTAGCCCACACAGATTTTAACCTCTTTCAGGCCGTCCAGGACGTCCAGTTTGGTCAGGCAGAAGCCAGACAGGGAGTTGATCTGTACTGCACGACGCACTGCAACAGCGTCCAGCCAGCCGGTACGACGACGACGACCAGTGGTCGCGCCAAACTCGTTACCCTGCTTGCAAAGGAACTCGCCGGTTTCATCAAACAGCTCGGTCGGGAACGGACCTGCACCCACGCGAGTGGAGTAAGCTTTGATGATCCCCAGAACGTAATCCACATAACGCGGACCCAGGCCAGAACCGGTCGCCACGCCACCTGCGGTGGTGTTAGAGGAGGTGACGTACGGATAGGTACCGTGGTCGATATCCAGCAGCGTACCCTGTGCGCCTTCGAACATCACGAAGTCGCCACGTTTACGCGCCTGATCCAGCAGATCGGAGACATCAACAACCATACCGGTCAGGATGTCGGCAATCGCCATCACGTCGTCGAGCACTTTCTGATAGTCAACGGCGTCAGCTTTATAGAAATTCACCAGCTGGAAGTTGTGATATTCCATCACCTCTTTCAGCTTTTCAGCGAAGGTGGCTTTGTCAAACAGGTCGCCAACGCGCAGACCGCGACGGGCTACTTTGTCTTCGTAGGCTGGACCGATACCACGACCAGTAGTACCAATCGCTTTCGCACCACGTGCTTTCTCACGTGCCACATCCAGCGCGACATGATAGTCGAGGATCAGCGGACATGCTTCAGAGAGGAGAAGGCGCTCACGCACCGGGATACCACGGTCTTCCAGGCCTTTCATCTCTTTCATCAGGGCAGCAGGAGACAGCACAACACCGTTACCGATGATGCTGGTCACATTGTCACGAAGAATGCCTGATGGAATAAGATGGAGGACGGTTTTTTCACCGTTGATTACGAGAGTATGACCTGCGTTGTGACCGCCCTGGTAGCGTACAACATATTTAGCGCGTTCAGTCAGGAGATCAACGATCTTCCCTTTACCTTCGTCACCCCATTGGGTGCCCAGTACGACGACGTTGTTACCCATTTTTCAAAATCACCGTTTGCTTAAAAATGGATTCTACCATCGGTTTTGTTGATGTTCAGCTTTTTTTGTATACAAATTTCGGCGATATGGGCCGATTTGCAGAGAGTTAAACGATTACCTCAATATGTTGTGTAATCAGCTGGCTTTGATCACTAGTCAGACTCAGGCGCATCGTATTGTCCTGCATCTCTGTACGGCTATTTTATCTGTGACCGCCGGAATATGTGATTAAAGATGTGAAATAAAATTCATAATCTCATCGTATTGCTGGATATTTTAAAAGTTGTCACCATCCCTCATGCGCAACCGGAGGGTCGCGTAATAACAACATAATTAGGATGATTATCATGAAAGAATTAACCGTAATGGAGCTCGAACTCGTCAGCGGCGCAGGCTGGCTGCAGGATGGTCTGGCAACGCTGGGCGGGCAATTTGGCACCGCATTGTGGTCAACGGCCAGCGATATGCTCAACGTTGATCTGCCGCTGATCGGTAGAGTCAATCTGGGTATTTTTGCGCCGGATCTGGGTACAGAAGTGGGAACGTCTCTGGGTTCAACCATTGGCGGTTTTATCGAAACTTCGTTGTCTGCACTGCCTAAAACAGGTTCTTTCTTCACTAAGCTCTTCAGAGCTAACGTTAGCACTACCGCTTAAGATTTAACCTTAAGCAAAAATGGCGCCTCAATGAGGCGCCATTTTTATTTCATCAGCTGCTGAACCTGTTAGTTTGCAGCCGGTGATTTCATATACCGGAAGAAATCGCTATCCGGGCTCAGAACCATAACGTCCTGGTTGCTCTTAAAGCTGTTTTCGTAAGCACGCAGGCTACGGATAAAGGCGTAGAAGTCTGGATCCTGACTAAACGCATCCGCAAACAGCTTCGCCGCTTCGGCATCGCCTTCACCGCGCTGAATACGGCCCTGACGTTCTGCTTCAGCCAGGGTTTTGGTGACTTCATAGTCTGCGGCTGCGCGCAGCTTTTCAGCCTCTTCCTGACCCTGTGAACGGTGACGACGGGCGACCGCTTCACGCTCAGCACGCATACGGTTGTAGATAGCCTCAGAGACTTCGGTCGGCAGGTTGATCTGCTTAATACGCACATCCACCACCTCGATACCCAGCGCAGCCATACTGTTCGGGTTGATCACCGGCACATTGCCGTTGGTTTCAGCCTGAACGCGCTCAGCGGCTTTGGCAATTGCGTCATCCGCCGCCGGGGTTTCTACCTCGTCTTCGGTGCCTGCAGAGCCGGAGTTCAGCGCATCGCGCACTTCCGAGGTCAAACGACCACGGGAGTCGGTCACGATGTCTTTCACATCCAGACGACCAATCTCAGAACGCAGACGGTCAGAGAACTTACGTTTCAGCAGCACTTCCGCCTGGGAGACGTCGCCGCCGCCGGTGGCCAGGAAGTAACGACTGAAGTCGCTAATACGCCATTTGATATAGGAATCAACGATCAGGTCTTTTTTCTCTTTCGTCACGAAGCGATCGGCCTGGTTATCCATGGTCTGGATACGTGCATCAAGCGTCTTAACGGACTGAATGAAAGGCACCTTGAAGTGCAGACCTGGCTCATAGATCAGCGGCTTTTTGTCGCCGTCGCGCACAACGCTGCTGAACTGGAACTTGATCCCACGCTCGCCCTCTTTCACGACGAAGATAGAGGTATAAAGCACGACCAGCACGATGACAATGATCGCAATAACTGACTTACGCATCGTTATTCCCCCTGACGCTGGTAGTCGTTACGCTGCGCGTTAGCGCGGCGTTGGTCCATGATGTCACCCTCGTTCGTAGAGGTTGTATTCGCACTGGAATTGCCTGATGAAGACGGAGGCAGACGTAGCATGCTGTTTGCACCGCTATTGCTATCTTTCGCCGCAGGCGCGTTACCGCCCTTCAGCATCTGGTCCAGCGGCAGAACCATGAGGTTGCCACCTTTGTTATCATTAACCAGCACTTTACGGGTATGGCTCAGCACTTTCTCCATGGTCTCAATATAGAGACGCTCACGGGTAATTTCCGGTGCAGCTTTATACTCCGGCAGAATCTTCGCGAAACGAGCCACTTCACCCTGAGCTTCAAGGATGGTCTGGGTCTTGTACGCGCGAGCCTCTTCCAGAATACGCTGTGCCTGGCCGTTAGCACGCGGCTGAACTTCGTTGGTGTACGCTTCAGCTTCACGGATGTACTGCTGTTCGTTTTCACGAGCGGCAATCGCATCGTCAAACGCCGCTTTCACCTCTTCCGGCGGACGGGCAGCCTGGAAGTTGACGTCCAGCAGGGTGATACCCATGTTGTAAGGACGGATGGTCTCTTCCAGCTCACGCTGGGTATCGCTACGAATAACGGTACGACCTTCGGTCAGAATGCGGTCCATGGTGTATTTACCGATAACGCCACGCAGAGCGCTGTCGGTCGCCTGACGCAGACTGTCGTCGGGGCTGGTGACGCTAAACAGGTAGTTCTTCGGATCGGTCACGCGGTACTGCACGTTCATCTCAACGCGCACCACGTTTTCGTCAGACGTCAGCATCACGCCAGAGGCTGCCAGCTCACGCACCGATTCAACGTTCACCGCAGTGACGTTATCAATAAAGGTGGGTTTCCAGTTCAGGCCCGGCTCAACCAGATGGCTGAACTTACCAAAACGGGTAACCACGCCACGCTCCGCTTCTTTAATGGTGTAGAACCCGCTGGCTGCCCAGATGATTACCGCAGCGGCGGCAACAATCCCGACCACACGGCCACCCATATGAGGACGCGGCCCCTGGCCAGTACCGCCGCCAGTGCCTTTACCGCCGCCAAGACCACCGAGCTTTTTGCTCAGCTTGCGGAAGATATCATCCAGATCCGGCGGCCCCTGCTCGCGACCACCTTTGTTGCCATTTCCCCCAGAGTTGCCGCCTTGATTATTGCTGCTTCCCCACGGGTCGCGGTCTTGTCCGTTATTACCGGGCTGATTCCACGCCATGTATATGCTCCATATTTGTTATGCAAGGGCGAATTTTTTCAGGCCTTGTGTAAACCTTTTCTGGTCAGACGACGTAGTCCACCAGCGCAGGTTCTTGTTTGCAGAGGCGACGCCAGTCAACGATCGGCATACGCACCTGCATCCCCACGCTGCCGTCATCCTCCATCCACTCTTTTTCTATCGCCTGAAGCTGATAAAAACGGCTGCGCAGTCTGCCTTCTTGTGGCGGGAGGCGCAGCGTATGCTGAGCCACCTCACCGGAGAGACGTTCTGTTAAAGCCTGGAAAAGCAGTGGCACACCAACACCGGTCTGGGCTGAAAGCCAGACCCGAATCGGCTTATTCTCTTCATCACGGTCAATACGGGGCTCGAAGTCATCCAGCATGTCGATCTTATTCATCACCAGCAGCGATGGGATCTCATGCGCGTCTATCTCTTCAAGCACGGTATTAACTGCATCAATGTTTTCCTGCACGCGGACATCCGCGCCATCAATTATGTGCAGTAGCAGGGTCGCCTGACGCGTCTCCTGCAGGGTGGCTTTAAACGCCGCCACCAGGTCGTGTGGCAAATGACGGATAAACCCTACGGTATCCGCCAGTACGGTTTCCCCCACATCCGCCACGTTAATGCGGCGCAGCGTTGGGTCCAGGGTCGCAAAAAGTTGGTCTGCGGCGTAAACCTGGGCCTCGGTGATCTGGTTAAACAGGGTGGATTTACCGGCGTTGGTATAACCGACAAGCGAAACCGTTGGGATATCGGCTTTCATTCGGGAACGTCGCCCCTGCTCACGCTGCTTCTCGACTCTTTCCAGCCGTGAGAGGATCTGGGTTATACGGCCACGCAGTAAGCGACGGTCAGTTTCGAGCTGGGTTTCACCCGGGCCACGCAAACCGATCCCGCCTTTCTGTCTTTCAAGGTGTGTCCAGCCGCGCACCAGACGCGTGGCCAGGTGGCGCAACTGCGCCAGCTCAACCTGCAATTTCCCTTCATGGGTACGTGCACGTTGGGCAAAGATGTCTAAAATCAAACCCGTACGGTCGATAACACGGCATTCGCACAGGCGCTCCAGGTTACGTTCCTGGGCTGGGGTCAGGGCGTGATCAAATAGCACGACTGAAGCACCAGTCGCTTTTACGGCATCCGCAATCTCAACTGCTTTACCTTCACCAACAAAATACTTTGGGTGCGGCGCTTTACGGCTACCGGTAATCACCTGCATTGCTTCGACACCGGCGGAAGAGACCAGAGATTCAAACTCCTGGAGGTCTTCCATATCTTTGTCTTGCGAAAAATAGATGTGTACCAGCACCGCCTGCTCACCGGCATCATAACGGTCAAACAAGCGTAAACCCCTTAAAAAAGATCAGCGGGGAACACAGAAAACCTGGCTCCCCGACGTGGAAAAAACAGCCAGAAACCTTATTCGGTCTCTTCACTGTCCTGCGCAGGCGCTGAAGAACCCTGCGCGTTGCTGCCATGATGGTAGTTACTGGAACCGCCGCCTGCGTTATTGCTGTGATGAGATACCGGACGAGACGGAACAACAGTAGAAATCGCGTGCTTATAGACCATCTGGCTGACCGTGTTTTTCAACAGGATCACGAACTGATCGAAAGACTCAATCTGACCTTGCAGCTTAATACCATTCACCAAATAAATAGAAACTGGAACACGTTCACGACGCAGTGCGTTCAGGAACGGGTCTTGTAAAGATTGCCCCTTAGCCATTCTATCTTTTCCTTATATGCTTGTTTTGTACTTAGAATCTTGCGACTCTGAAAAATTGCGCACGATACGTCTCAATTGTACACATTCAGTCCGTGATAGCACCAACAACCTGTAATACTTCGTTGAACGCTTGTTGCGGTTTTTCACTGTCTAACCAATGAACACCTTCCCAACCGCGCAACCAGGTGATCTGGCGCTTCGCTAACTGTCTCGTGGCGCAAACACCTCGATAAACCATTTCATCATGAGATATTTCGCCTTCAATGTATGACCACATCTGGCGATAACCGACACAACGAATGGAAGGCATGTCCGTATGCAAATCTCCACGGGCAAAAAGCGCCCGCACTTCTGCTTCAAAACCTGAAGCTAACATCTGATGAAAACGCTGCTCAATTCGCTGATGGAGCAGTTCACGGCTCGCCGGGGCGATGGCGAACTGATGCACCTGATACGGCAGAGCCTCTCCTGACGTTTGCGTCAGTTCCGTTAAAGTTTTACCCGAAATGAAAAAAACTTCCAGTGCCCGGGAAAGCCTTTGCGGATCATTTGGATGAATACGTGCCGCAGCAACCGGATCGATCTGTTCCAGTTGTTGGTGCAACGCGCCCCATCCCTGCTCTGCTGCCTGCTGCTCAATCTTTGCTCTTACCGCCGGGTCTGCCGACGGCAATGGCGATAACCCTTCAAGTAACGCCTTGAAATAGAGCATAGTTCCGCCCACCAGAAGCGGAATGCGCCCCGCCTCGGTGATCCTGGCCATCTCTGCCAGCGCATCGCGGCGGAAATCTGCCGCCGAGTACGCCAGGGCCGGGTCAAGAATATCTAATAAACGGTGTGGAGCCGCGCGCAGCTCCTCGGCGCTGGGCTTTGCCGTGCCGATATCCATCCCTTTGTAGATGAGGGCGGAATCCACGCTGATCAACTCTACTGGCAAAACTTTACGTAGCTCAATGGCTAACGCCGTCTTGCCCGAGGCCGTAGGCCCCATCAAAAAAATCGCCTTAGGCAGGCCAGTCTTACTTACATCACTCATCTTTCAGGGCGTTCTTCGCCGATTGTAAATCAACAGGTTGTAATAAACCGCCCGGCGGCGCTTTCACCAGATGCGGGCAGAGGCGTTCTACCTCCGCCAGCACGGTGATGGCCTGCGCCATACTCCACACAGGATGATCGCTGGCCAGATGGCGTGCGATCCACTGTGCCGTATTGGCTGCATCAAAGGTCGTTTGCTGCGCCAGGTAGCCTATCAGTTCAGGAATCAAGTTTTGTAAATTTTGTTGGCGTAAGGGTAAAGGCACCGCGCGAAGGGTCACATGCTGGGCCTCTACTGCCGTTTCTATGCCCATTTCTGCCAACAGGGGCTGGAAACGCTGTAATACCCGGGTTTCTTCCGGGGTTATCTTTAAACGCACCGGGATTAATAGCGGTTGCGCACAGGCGCGATGTTCGCCAGGGGTTAACTGCGTCTGTTTCAGCCAGCGCTCCGCCACCGGCAGTGCCAGCAACGCCAGCTTACCGTCGCGCTCCAGAAGAGCGATATCCGGGGCGACTATCGTCAACACGCGGCCAAAACTCTGGCTATGTCCTTCCAGCGTGTCGGCCGTCGGCGCGACATCGGCGCTACGTCTTTCAACCGGTGGGGTTTCCAACAGCTTGCGATAATTGGCTCCCTGCTGTTTCTGGTATCCCGTATGCGCATGCGGGTAGTTTGCTCCCGTTGCGCGCGACGCTCTGTCGCTGGCCGCATACCCCGGCGCAGGTGGCGCTTTGGCCACCACCGGCTCGGCGAATTGGTTACGTCCTGCGGCGGCCCGGTTTTCAGGTATCGCACGGGGTGCAACGGGCTCGTCTGCCAACGGTAATGCAGGCTCGGCCTGTTGTTGCAGCACGCTCAATACGCCCTGATAGATGAAATCATGCACCAGCCGGGATTGATGAAAACGCACTTCATGTTTGGCGGGATGAACGTTGACGTCTACCTGATGTGGGTCGATCTCCAGATAGAGTACAAAAGCGGGCTGTTGATCGGCGCCCAGCTTGTCTTCGCAGGCCTGACGGATGGCGTGGTTGATCAGCCGGTCGCGCATCATACGGCCATTGACGTAACAGTACTGAATTTCGGCAAACGCGGCACTGCTTACTTTAGGATCGGCCACCCAGCCGCGCAGGGTTAGATCCCCGTGCTGCCATTCGATGGCCAGAGCCTGTTCAAGGAATGGCGTACCGCAGATGGCACCAAGACGGCGCTCTTTCTGTCCGCCTTGTGCGACAGCGCGGTATTGCCGCATTACTTTACCGTTATGGCTTAGGTTGAGAGTCACGTCGAAACGCGCCAGCGCGATGCGGCGAATGACCTCATCGATATGGCTGAATTCGGTTTTTTCAGTGCGCATAAACTTGCGACGCGCCGGCGTGTTGTAAAAGAGATCTAATACTTCCAGCGTGGTCCCCACCGGGTGAGCCGCAGGCTTTACCGTCACGTCCTGGTCGCGTCCTTCCGCATAGGCTTGCCAGGCTTCTTGCTGCTCAGCCGTACGTGAGGTCAGCGTTAAGCGGGAGACGGAGCTGATACTGGCCAGGGCTTCACCACGAAAACCGAGGCTGATTATGGCTTCAAGATCGTCAAGCGAGGCAATTTTACTGGTGGCGTGACGCGCCAGCGCCAGCGCCAGCTCCTCTTTTTTGATGCCACAGCCGTTATCGCGAATGCGGATCAGCTTGGCCCCACCGCGTTCAATATCGATATCAATGCGGGTGGCCCCCGCATCAAGGCTGTTTTCAACCAGCTCTTTCACGACCGATGCCGGGCGCTCTACCACCTCGCCGGCGGCGATTTGGTTCGCAAGCTGCGGCGGCAGAACCTGAATCGGCATGAATGCTCCTTAGTTAGTGGCGGTTATCCCGCCCGGTAGTTCGGCACTGGCGGTCTGTCCGACACCACCCTGCGGCGCAGACTGGAGTGGATGGGCATCGAAATACTTGCGCAGCCCGTTATAAATCGCCTCGGCAATTTGCTGCTGATAACTGTCGCTGCCTAACAGACGCTCTTCGCCGTTGTTACTGATAAACCCGGTCTCTACAAGAATGGAAGGGATATCAGGCGAGCGCAGTACGCCCAGACTCGCATGCTCAGGGCGACGCTTATGCAGGGCTCCGATACCGTCTAACTGGCTCAGTACGTTAGTGGCCACATCATACCCGACGCGCTGAGAATGGCCGAACTGTAAATCGAGAACCGCCTGGCTAAGGTAAGGATCGGACTGGCTGTTTGCCAGCACATCGCCCGCCCCGCCTAACAGCTCGGACTGTTTCTCATGTTCTTCCAGCCAGTTCGCCATTTCACTGTTGGCGCGACGGTTGGACAACACCCACACCGAAGCCCCCGTCGCACTCCGGTTTGGCGCGGCATCAGCATGAATAGAGACCAGGAAGTTCGCATTCTGCTTACGCGCCACGTCAGAGCGCCCCATCACAGAGATGAAATAGTCGCCGTCACGGGTGAGCACGCCTTTAAACATCGGGTCATTGTTCAGCAGCGTACGCAGCTTACGGGCAATAGCGATAGTGACGTTTTTCTCACGCGTACCGCCAGGGCCTATCGCCCCGGGATCCTGCCCGCCGTGGCCGGCATCGATAGCAATAATCACTTTATCGCCCGTGACGGCACGACGCGCACTGGATGCAGGCCGGGTCGCGGTATTACTGCTGGTCACGGTGGTGATACGATCGCTGCCCGATTTGAATGGGTTACGGGCAGGCTCTGCGGGCCGTGGCGTGTAAGCGGGGGTCTCCACGCGTTTCGCGACAACCGGCGGTGGTGGCGGTGGCGGCGTATCGGCTTTGATGGTGAAGACCACGGTGTAGTTCGCACCGTTCTGCTGCTTCACCGCCTGGGTTTTACCCTTTTCCGTAAGATCGACCACCAGCCTCAGCGACTGGGCATCCTTCGGTGTTCCCGAACGGATGGTTTTCACCAGATTGTTACCACTGAATTGCAGCGGCAGTCCCTGAATCACGCCCGTCTGTTTGATATCCAGCGCCACGCTGCGGCTATCAGGCTGTGAAAAAGCATATTCAGGATCGCCCATAAAACTGAAGGTAATCCGCGCCTGGCTATCGCCATTCGACACCTGAATATCCGAAAGTGTGGCCGCTCCGGCTTGTGCACAAAGCAATACCGTTGCTGCTAATAACCAATTTTTAACGCGATTAAACATCCCGTCATCCCTTCGCTTAACCGGCTAAACGCGCCAGTAGGGAACTGCCTGATGAGGAGACTGCGCTGATGCGAGCCTCACGCCCTTGCGCCTGGTAATCTAAGTGGATTTCGACATCCGGGTCAGGCAAGACACCCGCACCTTGTTGCGGCCACTCCACCAGGCAAATGGCGTCGTTGGCAAAATAGTCGCGGATCCCCATAAATTCCAGCTCCTCGGGATCCGCAAGACGGTACAGATCGAAATGGTAAACCATTAAATTTTCAAGCGTGTAGGGCTCAACCAGGGTGTAAGTAGGACTTTTTACGTTACCCTTGTGGCCTAGCGCCTGTAAAAAACCGCGGCTAAAGGTCGTTTTCCCCGCGCCCAGATCGCCATACAGATAAATCACCGTTGCGCCCTGGCAAGCCTCTGCCAGACGCTTACCCAGTGCTAAAGTGGCCTGCTCGTCAGGTAATGGAATCACTCGATTAGTCATTTTCTACATCAATCACATTCGGGTTTACAACACGCCGCAGCGTGTCAAAAAGATCGGTGGCCAGCATACCGCGCGTGCCGTAGTGAACGGCAAGTTTGTCGGCTGCTGCGCCATGGGCTACACAACCCGCGCAGGCGGCATCGTAAAGGGGGAGTTTTTGTCCGAGCAACGCGCCGATAATACCGGAGAGTACATCACCCATACCGCCGCTCGCCATCCCCGCATTGCCGGCATCAACAATGCCCAGCGCGCCTGATTCACAGGCTACAACGGTTCCCGCCCCTTTTAAAACGACAACACCACCGTAACGTTGTACCAGACGTTGCGCAGAAAGTAAGCGATCGCTTTCAATTTCTGCGATGCTACAATTTAGCAGCCGCGCGGCCTCGCCGGGGTGTGGCGTCAGGATGCGATTGTGACGTTTATCCGGATTGATTGCCAGAAGGTTCAGCGCGTCGGCATCCCAGAGCATCGGTTTCCGGACGTTTTCAACTTTCTGCAGCGCCTGTTTGCCCCATGCTTGCTGGCCGAGCCCGGGTCCTATCACCACGACATCCGCCCAGGCGAGGCTCTCTTCCAGTGAGTGCGCGGTCAGTTCATGCAGCATCAGCTCTGGCCGGGCAGTGATAATAGGCGCGATGTTCTCTGCGCGCGTCAGCACGCGTACCAGACCTGCACCTGTACGCAGGGCAGCCTCACCCGTCATCCGTATCGCCCCCGCCGTACCGTGATCGCCACCGATAATCACCAGCTTACCGTGGTCCCCTTTTTGCGAAGTCGCCCGACGCGGTGCCAGCCAACCTGACAACTGACTGGCCTCAAAGCGGGTCATTGCCGTCTCCTGCCCTGCCAGCCACGCGTCTAGCCCCAGGGCGTTATGGTGAAGCTTGCCGACTACGTCCCGCGCTTTGCCCGTCAACAGACCGGGTTTTAGCGCGATAAAGGTCACCGTCCGGGCAGCCTGAATGACCGCACCAGGTGTGGCCCCCGTCTGAGCCAGTAATCCCGAGGGAATATCGAGCGCCATCACGGGCGCGGGATGCGCATTAGCATGGTCAATCAGCGCGGCAACCGGGTCGCGCGGCGCGCTGCGAAGCCCGGTACCAAGCAGCCCATCAATGATCAGATCGACCTCTTCTGGCCAGCATACGTCGGGAGCATGAATGACACCGCCCGCGTTAAGCCAGGCGTCCCTTGCCGCCTGGGCTTCTTCTGGTAAAGGGTTGTCGCTCTCTAATGCCAGCAGCGTGACGCTAAACCCGGCGGCAAGCGCCAGCCGGGCCACCACGTAGCCATCGCCGCCGTTGTTGCCGTGCCCGCAAAGGATGAGCCAGTGTGCTGCATCCGGCCAGGCTTCACGCGCCACGGTAAACGCCGACTCGCCCGCGCGCTGCATCAGCTCATAAAGGGTAATGCCAAGGCTATCAGCAGCCTCTTTTTCGGCGCGACGGAGGTCATCCGCAGGCCAGATGGAATGTGGTATACTTGCGGGGTTTTTCTTCACAGTATGGTCCGTCATGTCACAGCCCCTCGATCTCAATCAGTTAGCGCTAAATATTAAACAGTGGGGCGCCGAGCTTGGCTTTCAGAAAGTCGGCATCACGGATACCGATCTCTCTGCCAGCGAGCCAAAACTGCAGGCATGGCTGGATAAACAATACCACGGCGAAATGGAGTGGATGGCGCGACACGGCATGATGCGTGCCCGTCCGCATGAACTCTTACCGGGTACCCTACGCGTCATTAGCGTACGCATGAACTACCTTCCCGCTAATGCGGCATTTGCCCGCACGCTGAAAGATCCGACATTAGGTTACGTGAGCCGTTATGCCCTGGGGCGTGATTATCATAAGCTTCTGCGTAACCGACTAAAAAAACTGGGCGAGATCATTCAGCAGCATTGCGATTCGCTGAATTTTAGACCCTTTGTCGACTCTGCGCCTATTCTTGAGCGCCCGCTTGCGGAAAAAGCCGGTCTCGGCTGGACTGGTAAGCACTCACTTATCCTGAGCCGTGATGCCGGTTCGTTCTTTTTTTTAGGTGAATTACTGATCGATCTCCCTCTCCCGGTGGATAGCCCGGTTGAAGAGGGCTGCGGTCGCTGTGTGGCCTGCATGACCATCTGCCCTACGGGAGCGATTGTTGAGCCCTACACGGTGGATGCCCGCCGCTGTATCTCTTATCTCACCATCGAACTGGAAGGGGCCATCCCTGAAGAGTTCCGACCGCTTATCGGCAACCGTATTTACGGCTGCGATGATTGCCAGCTGATCTGCCCCTGGAACCGCTATTCACAGTTAACGGATGAAGATGATTTCAGCCCGCGTAAGGCGCTACATGCCCCACCGCTTGTCGAGCTGTTTGCCTGGAGCGAAGCCTGGTTCTTAAAGGTAACGGAAGGTTCGGCTATTCGCCGCATCGGCCATTTACGCTGGCTGCGAAATGTCGCAGTGGCGCTGGGCAATGCGCCGTGGAGCGAGGCGAATATTCAGGCGCTGGAAAGTCGTAGAGGTGAGCACCCACTTCTCGATGAACACATCGAATGGGCGATTGCGCAGCAGATTGAGAAGCGGAATGCGTGCGTTATCGAAGTACAGCTACCGCAAAAACAACGCCTTGTAAGGGTGATCGAAAAAGGGTTACCGCGGGATGCGTGATATATTCACACCCTGTGAATAAAATTAAAAACCGAGGAATCATCATGGGTAGCTTACAGGTCAAGAGATCGCCATAACATTTTGAAATGAAATTTTATTGCCAAATTTCAGTGAGTTATAAAGATACTATTCACCAGGCGAAGTTTTTACATATTGACGCAAATCGAACAAACCTGTGGATAAGTCTGTTGAGGAAAGTTTTTCAGAAACAATACAAATCACCCGCGGCGAGGGTTCTCGCTGTGGATATCTAAGAGGAGAGAAAATTTGGAGCGGGAAACGAGACTCGAACTCGCGACCCCGACCTTGGCAAGGTCGTGCTCTACCAACTGAGCTATTCCCGCTTGGGTGGTCTTACTGTGTAGCGAACAAATTTTGGAGCGGGAAACGAGACTCGAACTCGCGACCCCGACCTTGGCAAGGTCGTGCTCTACCAACTGAGCTATTCCCGCTTGGGTGGTCTTACTGCGTAGCGAACAAATTTTGGAGCGGGAAACGAGACTCGAACTCGCGACCCCGACCTTGGCAAGGTCGTGCTCTACCAACTGAGCTATTCCCGCAAATCTGTTGCTGTCGTAACGAATAAATCCTGTCGTTACGGGAGGCGCATTATACGAGAAATCCTTTTAGCTGCAACCCCCCTCAAAGCGTTTTTTTAGAAATTCAGTTCAAGTGATGGAATATTCATCGCTTTGCGCGTTTTTACACCATGCAGCCCTTCTGACGGCCGGGTAAGGCACAAGCACTACCCGGCAACGCCCTGAATCAAAGCTGAATAAAGTGTTCGCGATAGTATGCCAGCTCCGCCACTGACTCACGAATATCGTCCATTGCCTGGTGCGTGCCCTGCTTCTTGAAGCCATCCAGGATTTCAGGTTTCCAGCGACGCGCCAGCTCTTTCAAGGTGCTGACGTCCAGATAACGGTAATGGAAGTACGATTCCAGTTCCGGCATATATTTAAAAAGAAAACGGCGATCCTGCCCGATGCTATTGCCACAGATAGGCGATTTACCTGCAGGTACCCACTGTTTCAGAAATTCAATGGTGGCCAGTTCCGCTTCGCGATCGCCCTTGTTACTGGCTTTGACACGATCCACTAGCCCGCTGCCGGTATGGGTGCGCACGTTCCAGTCATCCATCAGCGCCAGCTGTTCGTCGCTTTGATGAACCGCAATGGTCGGCCCTTCCGCCAGGATATTGAGGTTCGCATCGGTGACCAGGGTCGCAATCTCAATGATGCGATCGCGCTCGGGATCCAGCCCGGTCATCTCAAGATCGATCCAAATCAGGTTATTTTCATCCGCGCTCATGTTATTTTCCACCCTTCTCGCATAACCCGCCGCGGCAGGTTAACTAGTATTGATTAGTGTGTATCATAGAGGTTTTGCCCGTTACGGGCGACCAGGAGCCAGCACGATTGAGTAAAAATAAACTCTCCAAGGGGCAGCAGCGCCGGGTGAAAGCCAATCACCAGCGTCGTCTTAAAACCACTGCGGAGAAAGCCGACTACGATGACAACCTGTTTGGCGATACGGCTGAAGGCACGGTTATTAGCCGCTTTGGTATGCACGCCGATGTGGAATCTGAAGACGGCAGCGTGCACCGCTGCAATATTCGTCGCACCATCCGTTCGCTGGTTACCGGCGATCGCGTCGTCTGGCGTCCAGGTAAAGTGGCAGCGGAAGGGGTGCTGGTAAAAGGCATCGTAGAGGCGGTACATGAGCGCACGTCGGTGCTGACGCGCCCTGATTTCTACGACGGCGTTAAGCCGATCGCTGCCAATATCAATCAGATCGTCATCGTTTCGGCCATATTGCCTGAGCTGTCGTTGAATATCATCGACCGGTATCTGGTGGCCTGCGAAACCTTGCAAGTTGAGCCGTTGATCGTACTGAATAAAATCGATCTGCTCGACGACGAAGGCATGGCGTTCGTGAACGAACAAATGGATATTTACCGCAAGATTGGCTATTGGGTACTGATGGTCTCCAGCCATAAAAAAGATGGACTGTTACCGCTGGAAGAAGCGTTGACTGACCGCATCAGTATCTTTGCCGGGCAATCAGGCGTGGGTAAATCGAGCCTGCTAAATAACTTACTGGGGCTGCAGAAAGAGATCCTGACCAATGATGTCTCTGATGTCTCCGGACTTGGCCAACATACCACTACTGCCTCACGCCTGTATCACTTCCCTCACGGCGGCGACGTGATTGACTCGCCTGGGGTGCGCGAATTCGGTTTATGGCACCTCGAACCGGAACAAATCTTTAACGGATTTGTCGAATTCCATGACTATTTAGGCGCTTGTAAATACCGCGACTGCAAGCATGATAACGACCCTGGCTGCGCAATTCGCGAAGCGGTCGAAAACGGTGACATTGCGGAAACCCGTTTCGAAAACTATCACCGCATTCTCGAAAGCATGTCTCAGGTAAAAACGCGTAAAAGCTTTTCTGAATCTGATGACTGACAACTAAGCTTAGCGTCGCTAAAATCGTCCCCCATTTTCAGGTTCCGGCTGTTAACAGCCGGATCAGGAACGACAAAACAATGGCCTGGAGGCTACCTTGTTAAACTCATTCAAACTTTCGCTTCAATACATTCTGCCAAAACTGTGGCTCACTCGCCTGGCGGGCTGGGGCGCGAGCAAACGAGCGGGCTGGCTGACAAAGCTGGTAATCGACCTGTTCGTAAAATATTACAAGGTCGATATGAAAGAGGCGCAGAAGCCGGATACAGCCAGCTACCGCACCTTTAACGACTTCTTTGTTCGCCCGCTGCGCGACGAAGTTCGCCCACTGAATACCGACCCAAATGTCCTGGTCATGCCTGCCGATGGGGTCATCAGCCAGTTAGGTAAAATCGAAGAAGATAAGATTTTGCAGGCGAAAGGCCATAACTACAGCATGGAAGCACTGCTGGCAGGTAACTACCTGATAGCTGACAAGTTCCGCAATGGCTCTTTCGTAACCACTTACCTGTCACCGCGCGACTACCACCGTGTACATATGCCTTGTAACGGTATTCTGCGCGAAATGATCTACGTACCGGGCGACCTCTTTTCCGTTAACCACCTGACCGCGCAGAACGTACCGAATTTGTTCGCCCGTAACGAGCGCGTCATTTGCCTGTTTGATACTGAATTTGGCCCCATGGCGCAGATTTTAGTCGGTGCGACCATTGTGGGCAGCATTGAAACCGTCTGGGCTGGCACCATCACGCCACCGCGTGAAGGCGTGATCAAGCGCTGGACATGGCCTGAAGGTGAAAGCGAAGGTTCCGTCGCTCTGCTGAAAGGCCAGGAGATGGGTCGTTTCAAGCTCGGCTCGACCGTTATCAACCTGTTCGCACCGGGCAAGGTGGATCTGGTCGAGTCGTTGCAGAGCCTCTCCGTAACGAAGATTGGCCAACCGTTAGCCCTCTCTACCGAGACCTTCGTTACGCCGGACGCGGAACCCGCCCCGCTTGCTGAGGAAGAGATTGCCGCTGAACTTGACGCCAGCCCGCTTGTTGACGATAAGAAAGCTGAAAGCTAATTAAAGGACCGCTGACGTGCGCCCGATTATCATTTTTCTGATGGCCTGGTGCCTCAGTACGGGGGCGTACGCTGCGACGGCCCCTGATGCCAAACAGATAACCCAGGAGCTGGAGCAGGCGAAAGCGGCTAAACCCGCGCAGCCTGAAGCCGTTGAGGCACTCCAGACCGCACTGAACGCCCTCGAGGAGCGTAAAGGTTCCCTCGAGCGCGCTCAGCAATATCAGCAGGTTATCGATAACTTCCCCAAACTCTCTCAGACGTTACGCTCTCAGCTGAATAATCTGCGCGATGAACCGCGTGAGGTGCCAGTGGGAATGACCACCGACGCCCTCAATCAGGAGATCCTGCAGGTCAGTAGCCAACTGCTGGAAAAAAGCCGTCAGGCGCAGCAAGAGCAAGAGCGCGCCCGTGAAATTGGCGACTCCCTGAACCAACTGCCGCAACAGCAAACCGACGCCCGCCGACAGCTTAATGACGTTGAGCGTCGCGTAGGAACACAAGCCGGCAACACAGCCCAGAGTCAGGCGCAAAATATCGCCATTCAGGCCGAGTCCGCCAAACTCAAAGCGCTGGTGGATGAACTTGAGCTGGCACAGCTGTCTGCGAATAACCGTCAGGAACTGGCACGCATGCGCTCTGAGCTTGCGCAGAAGCAGAGCCAACAGCTTGATGGCTACTTACAGGCCCTACGTAATCAGTTAAACAGCCAGCGCCAGCGCGAAGCAGAACGCGCGCTGGAGAGCACAGAACTGCTGGCTGAAAACAGCGCCAACTTGCCACCGGACCTGATCGCCCAGTTCAAAGTAAACCGTGAGCTGTCGGCTGCCCTTAACCAGCAGGCCCAGCGGATGGATCTGGTCGCATCGCAGCAGCGTCAGGCCACCAATCAAACCTTACAGGTACGCCAGGCGCTAAATACCCTGCGCGAACAGTCTCAGTGGCTGGGATCGTCGAATCTGCTTGGCGAAGCCCTGCGTGCCCAGGTGGCACGTCTGCCTGAGATGCCGAAACCACAGCAACTTGATACCGAGCTGGCGCAGTTGCGAGTGCAGCGTTTGCGCTATGAGGATCAACTCAACAAACAGCCGCAGCTACGTCAGATCCGCCAGGCCGACGGCGCGCCGCTGACAGCCGAGCAAAACCGCATTCTGGAAGCCCAGTTGCGTACTCAGCGCGAACTGCTGAACTCGCTTTTGCAGGGTGGTGATACCCTGATTCTGGAGCTGACCAAGCTGAAGGTGTCTAACAGCCAGCTCGAAGATGCGCTGAAAGAGGTGAACGAGGCGACCCACCGCTATCTGTTCTGGACGTCTGACGTACGCCCGATGACCATCTCCTGGCCGATTGAAATTGTGCAGGATTTACGGCGCCTCATCTCGCTGGATACTGTCAATCAACTCGGCAAAGCCAGCATCATGATGCTGACCAGCAAGGAGACCATATTCCCGCTGCTGGGGGCGCTGATTCTGGTCGGATGCAGTATCTACTCCCGCCGCCACTTTACTCGCTTCCTGGAACGTTCTAGCGCTAAAGTTGGGAAAGTGACGCAAGACCATTTCTGGCTCACTCTGCGTACCGTGTTTTGGTCTATCCTGGTGGCGTCACCCTTGCCGGTGCTGTGGATGACGCTGGGTTATGGTCTGCGTGAAGCCTGGCCTTATCCGCTGGCCGTAGCGATCGGCGATGGGGTAACCGCTACGGTACCGCTGCTATGGGTCGTTATGATCTGCGCCACATTTGCCAGACCCAGTGGGCTTTTTATTACCCACTTCGCCTGGCCGCGTCACCGCGTCACACGAGCGATGCGCTACTACCTGATGAGCATCGGGCTGATTGTGCCGCTCATCATGGCGCTGATCATGTTCGATAACTTGAGCGACCGAGAGTTCTCTGGCTCGCTTGGCCGCCTGTGCTTTATTTTGATTTGTGGCGCGCTGGCGATAGTTACCCTGAGCCTGAAGCGTGCGGGGATCCCGCTCTATGTCGATAAAACCGGCAGCGGTGACAATATGTTTAACCGTCTGCTCTGGAATATGCTGCTCAGCGCTCCGCTGGTTGCCATTCTGGCCTCTGCCGTAGGCTATCTGGCTACCGCACAGGCCCTGCTGGCGCGTCTTGAGACCTCGGTCGCCATCTGGTTCTTGCTGCTGGTGGTGTATCACATTATCCGTCGCTGGATGCTGATTCAGCGGCGGCGTCTGGCTTTCGATCGGGCTAAACATCGCCGCGCGGAAATTCTTGCTCAGCGCGCCCGTGGTGAGGACGAACCGCAGCACACCACCAGCACTGAAGGCACCGCGGAGATTGATGAGGTTGAGCTGGACCTTGATGCCATCAGTACCCAGTCTCTGCGTCTGGTGCGTTCCATTCTGATGCTGATTGCCCTGCTGTCAGTGATCGTGTTGTGGTCTGAAATTCACTCGGCGTTTGGCTTCCTTGAGAACATCTCCCTGTGGGATGCCACCTCAACCGTCCAGGGCGTTGAGAGCCTTGAGCCCATCACGCTTGGCGCCGTTCTGATCGCCATTCTGGTGCTGATTATCACCACCCAGTTGGTACGGAACTTCCCTGCCCTGCTGGAACTCGCCCTGCTGCAGCATCTGGATCTCACGCCAGGCACCGGCTACGCCATTACCACCATCACCAAATACCTGATCCTGCTGCTGGGTGGGCTGGTCGGTTTCTCGATGATTGGTATTGAGTGGTCGAAACTGCAGTGGCTGGTCGCCGCATTGGGTGTGGGGCTCGGCTTTGGTTTGCAGGAGATTTTTGCCAACTTCATTTCTGGCCTGATCATCCTGTTCGAAAAACCGATTCGTATCGGCGATACCGTGACGATCCGCGATTTGACGGGCAGTATTACGAAGATCAATACCCGCGCGACCACCATCAGCGACTGGGATCGCAAAGAGATCATCGTGCCGAATAAAGCGTTCATCACCGAGCAGTTTATCAACTGGTCACTGTCGGATTCGGTGACGCGTGTGGTCTTAACCGTGCCCGCTCCTTCCGATGCCGACAGCGAAGAGGTGACGAAGATCCTCTATACGGCGGCCGATCGCTGCTCGTTGGTGATCAATACACCGGAACCGGAAGTCTTCCTTGTTGACCTTCAGCAGGGGATCCAGATCTTCGAACTGCGCATTTATGCCGCTGAAATGGGCCATCGTATGCCGTTGCGTCATGAGATCCACCAGCTGATTCTCGCTGGCTTCCGTGAGCATGGCCTGGAAATGCCGTTCCCGCCTTTCCAGATGCGTCTGGAAAGTCTGGATGGGCGTAAGACGGGAAGAACTTTGACGTCGGCGGCGCGTTCCCGTCCGGCGGGAAGTTTGTAACGCCTTCACCCTCTCCTGCGGGAGAGGGTGAAAAAGAATTACGCGCGATCAACCGTAAAGGCAATCACGTCGCCCAGTTGCTCGGCGCCTAGCGCCAGCATCACCAGACGGTCTACGCCCAGCGCGACGCCGGAACAGTCCGGAAGACCGGCTGTTAATGCGTCCAGCAGGTTAGTATCAATAGGCTGCTGTGGAAGACCGCGGGCATTGCGCTTGCGGTTATCCTGCTCGAAACGTTGCTGCTGTTCACGAGCATCGGTTAATTCGTGGAAGCCATTCGCCAGCTCAATGCCCTTGTAATAGACCTCAAAACGTTCCGCAACGCGGTGATCTTCGGTGCTGATCTGCGCGAGCGAGGCCTGACTTGCCGGGAAGTGATAGACGAACGTCGGGCGGTCTTTACCAATCTGTGGCTCAACGCCAAAGGCAAACAGCAGTTGCAGTAAGGTATCGCGATCTTCTTCGGTGTCCGCCACATTGCTCAGATCGAGTTTGGCTGCCACTTCACGTAGCTGGGTTTTATCCGCTGAAAGAGGATCAATCTCCAGATAGCGCTGGAATGCTTGCTGATAAGAGAGCGTTTCGGCTTCTGCACACTCCAGAACCTGCTGCAGCAGATCATCCACCTCGTTCATCAGGCGATACATATCGTAATGCGGACGGTACCACTCCAGCATGGTGAACTCAGGGTTGTGATGACGTCCCATCTCTTCATTACGGAAACTACGACATAGCTGGAATACCGGGCCACAACCCGCCGCCAGCAAGCGCTTCATGTGGTATTCCGGGCTGGTCATCAGATAGAGGTTCATCCCCTGAGAGTGGCCAGGTCCAACAAAACGGGTTTCAAACGGGACCAGATGAATATCAGTCACCGTCGCCTGACTCATGCAGGGCGTCTCCACCTCCAGCACACCGCGATCGGCAAAGAAACGGCGAATTTCCGCCATGATTGCTGCGCGTTTTAACAGGTTTGGGATGGATGCGCTCGGCTGCCAGGTGGCCGTTTCGCTCATGAGATTTTCTCCGATTTCAGACAAGGGGACGAAGTCTACTCGTTACCCCGAGCGGAGACAAATTTTGCACAGTGAAATAGCCATTTTTTATTTAGGACATTAATTGCGTGTCGCAATTCATCAATCACGATGATAAATCGCGCGGTAGAACCGCAAAAAAATCGAACACGTCAAATTTCCCTCACGTCTGTGCGGCTATACTGCTTTACCCATAAAGGAGCAGTGGAATCGTTTTTGCATCCGCCCATTCGGAAAAGAACCCTCTTGATGGTCGCCGTGATGCGAAATAACAATATCTGGAGGAATGTCGTGCAAACCTTTCAAGCCGATCTCGCCATCGTTGGCGCTGGCGGAGCAGGATTACGCGCTGCAATTGCTGCAGCGCAGGCCAATCCGAACGCCAAAATCGCTCTGATTTCCAAAGTTTATCCCATGCGCAGCCATACGGTTGCCGCGGAAGGCGGTTCTGCCGCCGTTGCGCAGGATCATGATAGCTTTGAGTACCATTTTCACGACACCGTCGCCGGGGGCGACTGGCTTTGCGAGCAGGATGTCGTCGATTATTTCGTACATCATTGCCCAACCGAGATGACGCAACTGGAACAATGGGGTTGCCCGTGGAGCCGCCGCCCGGACGGCAGCGTCAATGTGCGCCGTTTTGGTGGCATGAAGATTGAGCGCACCTGGTTTGCCGCCGACAAGACCGGCTTCCATATGCTTCACACCCTCTTCCAGACCTCCCTCCAGTTCCCACAAATTCACCGCTTCGATGAGCACTTCGTGCTGGATATTCTGGTCGATGACGGGCACGCGCGCGGCCTGGTGGCGATGAATATGATGGAAGGCACGCTGGTGCAGATCCGCGCGAATGCGGTGGTGATGGCGACCGGGGGTGCAGGCCGGGTATATCGCTACAACACCAATGGCGGCATCGTTACCGGCGATGGCATGGGTATGGCGCTCAGCCACGGCGTGCCGCTGCGTGACATGGAATTTGTGCAATATCACCCCACCGGCCTGCCGGGTTCGGGCATTTTGATGACGGAGGGTTGCCGCGGTGAAGGCGGGATCCTGGTCAATAAAGATGGCTACCGTTATTTGCAAGATTACGGCATGGGCCCTGAGACTCCACTCGGCGAGCCGAAGAATAAATATATGGAGCTTGGCCCACGCGATAAGGTGTCTCAGGCATTCTGGCACGAGTGGCGTAAAGGCAACACGGTTCCGACGCCGCGCGGCGATGTGGTCTGGCTGGATCTTCGTCACCTGGGCGAGAAAAAGTTACTTGAACGCCTACCGTTCATTTGTGAACTGGCGAAAGCCTACGTGGGCGTGGACCCCGTGAAAGAGCCCATTCCGGTACGCCCGACAGCACACTACACCATGGGCGGCATTGAAACCGATCAGCAGTGTGAAACACGTATTCAGGGGCTGTTTGCCGTGGGCGAATGCTCCTCTGTAGGCCTGCACGGGGCAAACCGTCTGGGGTCCAACTCGCTGGCCGAACTGGTAGTCTTTGGCCGCATGGCTGGCGAAAAAGCGATGGCGCGAGCAGCAACCTCAGGCGAGGCCAATAGTGCCGCGCTGGATGCACAGGCTGCGGATGTCGAAAAACGCCTGAAAGCGCTCGTTAACCAGGAAGGCAGTGAAAACTGGGCGAAGATCCGCGATGAGATGGGCCTCTCCATGGAAGAGGGCTGCGGCATCTACCGTACACCTGAACTCATGCAGAAAACCATCGACAAGCTGGCGGAGCTCCAGGAGCGTTTTAAACGCGTACGTATTACCGACACCTCCAGCGTGTTCAATACCGATCTGCTGTACACCATCGAGCTGGGCCACGGCCTTAACGTAGCCGAATGTATGGCTCACTCGGCAATGGCGCGCAAAGAGTCACGCGGCGCGCATCAGCGTCTGGATGAAGGCTGCACCGAGCGCGACGATGTCAATTTCCTCAAGCATACCCTCGCTTATCGCGATGCAGACGGCACAACGCGTCTGGACTATAGCGATGTGAAGATTACTACGCTGCCACCGGCGAAGCGTGTGTACGGTGCAGAAGCGGAAGCAGTCGATAAGAAGGAGACGGCGAATGGCTGAGATGCAAACGCTGAAAGTTGAAGTGGTGCGCTACAACCCGGAAGTGGATTCCGCACCGCACAGCGCTTTCTATGAAGTGCCTTATGACGAGCAAACCTCCCTGCTGGATGCGCTCGGCTATATAAAAGATAATCTGGCCCCGGACCTGAGTTACCGCTGGTCATGCCGCATGGCGATTTGCGGTTCATGCGGCATGATGGTCAATAAAGTGCCGAAGCTTGCCTGTAAAACCTTCCTGCGAGATTACCCTAAAGGCATCAAGGTAGAAGCCCTGGGCAACTTCCCGATCGAGCGCGACCTGGTTGTCGATATGACCCACTTTATCGAAAGCCTGGAGGCGATTAAACCGTACATCATTGGTAACCCACGCACCCCGGATCAGGGGCCGAACGTGCAAACGCCGGCACAGATGGCGAAATACCATCAATTCTCCGGCTGCATCAACTGCGGCCTCTGTTACGCTGCTTGCCCACAGTTTGGCCTGAACCCGGAGTTCATCGGCCCGGCCGCCATCACGCTGGCACACCGCTATAACGAAGACAGCCGCGATCGCGGTAAAAAAGAGCGTATGGCACAGCTCAATGGCCAGAACGGCGTCTGGACCTGTACGTTTGTGGGTTACTGCTCGGAAGTCTGTCCGAAGCACGTCGACCCGGCCGCCGCTATCCAGCAGGGTAAAGTTGAAAGCTCGAAAGACTTTCTTATCGCCACCCTGAAACCACGCTAAGGAGTGCGTAATGACGACTAAACGCAAAGCCTATATACGGCCAGTGCCGTCCACCTGGTGGAAAAATCTGCCGTTTTATCGCTTCTACATGCTGCGCGAAGGTACGGCAGTCCCCGCGGTGTGGTTCAGCATTGAATTGATGTACGGCCTGTTTGCCCTGAAGCACGGTCCGGAATCCTGGGCCGGATTTGTGGGTTTCCTGCAAAACCCCATAGTGGTGCTGCTAAATATCATTGTGCTGGCGGCCGCGCTGCTACATACCAAAACCTGGTTTGAGCTGGCGCCTAAAGCGGCCAACATTTTCGTCAAAGGCGAAAAAATGGGGCCAGAGCCTGTAATCAAGGGGCTTTGGGTAGTCACAGCCGTTGTGACTGTGGTGATCCTTGGCGTTGCCCTGTTCTGGTAAGGAGGCCAGTATGATCAATCAAAATCCAAAACGATCTGATGAACCTCTCTTTTGGGGGCTATTTGGCGCAGGCGGCATGTGGTGCGCCATTATCGCGCCTGCGATCATCTTGCTGGTGGGAATTATGCTGCCGCTGGGACTGTATCCTGGTGATGCCCTGAGCTATGAGCGAGTACTCGCTTTTGCCCACAGCTTCATCGGTCGCGTCTTCATCTTCCTGATGATCGTTCTGCCGCTATGGTGTGGGTTACACCGTATCCATCATGCCATGCACGACCTGAAAATCCATGTGCCAAACGGTAAGTGGGTATTTTATGGTCTGGCGGCGATCCTGACCGTTGTCACGCTGGTTGCTGTCGTATTTATGTAATTATCCTCGCTCTCCTGTCGCGGCAGGAGAGCAAATTTCTCGCCAGGTTCTACACTTAACAAAAAACCTCTCAGGACATCTCTATGCGCATCCTGCCTGCTTTCGCTGCTATTGCCGCTGCGTTTCTGGTTGTTGCCTGTAGTACCCCTACCCCGCCGCCTGGCGTCACCGTCGTGAATAATTTTAACGCCCAACGTTTCCTGGGTACCTGGTATGAGATCGCCCGCTACGACCACCGTTTTGAACGCGGATTAGAGAAAGTGACGGCAAACTATAGCCCGATGCGCGACGGCGGTATCCAGGTCATCAACCGGGGCTATAACGCTGAGCGTGGAATGTGGCAGCAGGTGAAAGGGAAAGCTTATTTTACTGGCTCGCCGAGCAGAGGGGCGCTGAAAGTCTCTTTCATTGGCCCCTTCTATGGTGGGTATAATGTCATTGGACTGGATCGAGACTATCAGCATGCGCTGATATGCGGACCGGATCGCAACTATCTTTGGCTGCTGTCTCGTACGCCAACGGTCACGGCAGAGATGAAACAGCAGCTCCTCGATGTTGCGACCCGTCAGGGTTTCGACGTCAGCAAATTAATGTGGATTGAACAGCCACACTAATGGGTGCTGAGTTTTAGCCCAATGATTCCGGCAACGATCAACGCGAGGCTGGCAATTCGAGCCAGGCTCGCTGACTCGCCCAGAAGCAAAATGCCTGTGATAGCAGCGCCCACCGCGCCGATACCCGTCCACACCGCGTAGGCCGTCCCTACCGGTAGCGAACGCATCGCCCAGGAGAGCAAAACAATACTGATAATCATGGCGGAGACAGTGATGATGCTTGGAGTCAGGCGGGTAAAACCATGGGTATATTTCAGGCCAATGGCCCATACCACTTCCAGCAAGCCGGCAATAAAAAGAATAATCCAGGACATAGGGGCTCCTTAACTTAGAAAACAGTATGGGGCCGTCCCCGATGATAAGGCCTTTATGGGTCGTCCCATAAAGGTAGGTCATTCTCATTGTGAAGAGCATGGGTTCACAATTCAATATATTTATTCAGCGAATAAATGAGAGCTTAAAAGCAAGAAATAGGCGCTGTTAGCTACGAAGTTCAGGCATTTACCACTCATCGGACTTCCCTATGATGGGGGGCTTGCTGAGAGCAGATCGTAGCCACCTCTTACCGATTGCGAAAATAATATGTTCAAAATACTTTTGATTGACCGATGTCACTTCACCCGCACCGGGCTAGAAGAGTGGCTCAATCATTCAGGGCTGTTTCCACACTCCCTGTTAGTTACCAGTCTTAATAACCTCTTTCTTGCCAAAGAGCATATCCTGCAGTGGAAACCGGCACTGGTTATTGCTGATTTAAACGGTTTTCAGTCAGATATACACCATCTTGAGCAGCTCTCTCCTCTGATGGCGGCCAGTGAAAATGTTCCTTTTATCTCTTTGCATACGGGCGAAGCGCCAGAGATGTCTGCATTTATGCAGCGCTTTCCGGTTTGGGCATCATTACAAAAAAACACGGCTCTGGACACCCTATCCGAAACCATTAACGACGCGCTCACCACTCACGAAGTATGTGAGCCTGCGTATATGGTGACGCCATTATTGACCAAACAGGAAGAGAGAGTGTTATCGCTATGGATGGAGGGGGACAGTAATCAAAAGATTGCCAGCAAGCTGAGTATTAACGGCAAAACCGTGTACACCTACAAACGAAATATTCGTATGAAACTACATATGGATACGCGGTATTCGCCGTTTTTATCACTACCTGAACATCAACTGGACGGTACGGTGACCTGAAGCCCCGTACCGTTCAGCATTACTGTTGTGCTTTCGTTGCGGCGCCAGAGATTGCGCTGCCACCGTCAGAAATATCCTCACCAACCCCACGGGTGGTATTACAGGCGGTTAAAACTGATGAAAGCACCAGAACAGAAAAGATCGCTGCAATTGTTTTCTTAACCATAATTTCTTCCTTTTTAAGCCAAAGTTATTTTTGTATAGCCACTTAAGCATAGCCAAAATCGCGCCATTCGACGGAAAAGGGAAAAATTTTAGGAATAAATGAGAAGAGATTAACTGGCAGCGCGAGAAATGATGTGGCCCAGGCCCTGAATATCCTCACCAACACCGCGCGCGGTATTGCATCCGCACAGCAAAGTGCCTGCGATAGTCATCATCAAGACGAGAGCGATTTTACGTTTCATCTTCCCTGAACCTCAAAAAAATCAGGCGCAGCAAACGCTGCGCCTTCGATCAAGAGTGCATTACTTGACGCGGGATACGTACTCGCCAGAGCGGGTATCCACTTTAATAACTTCACCGATCTGTACGAACAGCGGAACTTTAACCACTGCGCCAGTAGACAGCGTAGCGGGTTTGCCACCTGTACCTGCGGTATCACCTTTCAGGCCTGGATCGGTTTCGATAATTTCCAGTTCAACGAAGTTCGGCGGAGTGACAGCGATTGGCTGGCCATTCCACAGGGTCACGATGCACTCAGCCTGATCCAGCAGCCATTTGCCGTTATCACCGATAGCTTTTGCATCAGCGGACAGCTGCTCGAAGGTTTCGTTGTTCATGAAGTGCCAGAACTCACCATCGTTGTACAGGTAAGTCAGGTTCATATCGACAACATCTGCGCCTTCTGCAGAGTCGGTGGATTTGAAGGTTTTCTCAACACGGGTACCCGTCAGCAGGCGGCGCAGTTTAACACGTGCGAATGCCTGACCTTTGCCGGGTTTAACGAATTCACTGGCTTCAACCGCGTACGGTTCGCCGTCCATCATGATTTTGAGACCGGCACGAAAATCGTTGCTATAGTAAGTCGCCATAAGGCCCTCTGAAATTGTTAATTGGTAGCTAAGCCACAAAATGGCGCATATTGTAACCCTAAATACCCCATCCAGAGAAGATTGGTTATCGCAACTTGCCGATGTAATCACCAGTCCTGATGAACTGCTTCGTCTTTTAGATTTGGACGCCGATGAAACATTGCTTGCAGGTAGAGAGGCAAGACGCCTCTTTGCGCTGCGTGTCCCCCGCGCGTTTATTGCGCGAATGGAGAAAGGCAATCCTAACGATCCTCTTTTAAGACAGGTACTTACTTCTCAAGAAGAGTTTATTTCTACCCCGGGATACAGCACCGATCCCCTCGACGAGCAGAACAGCGTCGTGCCGGGTTTGCTGCACAAATACCGCAATCGGGCTTTGCTGCTTGTAAAAGGAGGTTGCGCGGTAAATTGTCGCTACTGTTTCCGTCGCCACTTCCCTTACGCTGATAATCAGGGCAACAAGCGCAACTGGCAAGGTGCGCTGGATTACATTACCCAGCATCCGGAGCTGGATGAGATTATTTTCTCCGGCGGCGATCCGCTTATGGCGAAAGACCATGAGCTGGATTGGCTGATGACGCAGCTTGAGAGTATTCCACATATAAAGCGGCTGCGGATTCATAGCCGTTTGCCGATTGTTATCCCGGCACGTATTACAGAACCGCTAGTTGCACGCTTTGCAGCCTCATCGTTACAAATCTTGCTCGTGAACCATATAAACCACGGCAATGAGATTGATGAAGAATTCAGTCAAGCAATGGCACGGCTACGAAAAGCGGGTGTGACACTGCTCAACCAGAGCGTCTTGTTGCGTGGTGTCAATGATAATGCGTTTACGCTAGCGGCCCTAAGCAACAAACTGTTTGATGCCGGAATCATCCCTTACTATCTCCATGTTTTGGACAAGGTTCAGGGAGGGGCTCATTTTATGGTGAGTGATAGTGAAGCGCGGGCGATAATGCGCGAGTTGATGGCCAGTATCTCTGGGTATCTGGTACCCAAATTGACGCGAGAAATAGGCGGAGAGCCTAGTAAGACGACACTCGATCTAGGCCTTAAGCAACATTAAAATCATAGTTGTCCGGGTATCCCTTTCTATCCGGACAAGACTCCAAAACCCTCTAATTCTAAACTTAAAATATCCATAAGCTTAAAATAACATTTTAAAATGTTTGATAATGAGGGAAATTAGCTCAGCGACTATCAAAATAACAAAAAGTACTATAACCCATTTCGGTAATTTCAAAATCACGCCCGAAGAGCCTGAAGGCGCTGCGTTATTGTCCATAACGTTGTAACCTGTGAGAGCACCCGGCTGACTTTTTATGGAAGCATGTCCTGAGATAGACGTTGATGGGATAGTATTCTCACTGTCCTTCTCCTCAACGATCTCCAGATGCGTACCTGGGGCAAGAATAAACCCATTTCGGCGCACAGTAACAATGATTTCATCAGTCAAACCTGCTTTTTTAAGGGATTTCCTTAATAACGAAATATTTTGATAAAAGGTATTCTGTGACACAACAATACCTCTAGCCATCCAGACGCGCTCCAGGAAATCATCGCGTGAAACAACCTTTCCGCCATTTTCAATTAAGAGCTGCAAGCAACGCGCAGTTGGCGCATTAAGAGTCACCTTTGTACCATCAGGTTTAAGCGTTCTCAATTCGCATGAATTGACATCGAATATAATTTCTTTATTTATTAGAAATAAATTATATGCCATAACCTTTCAGCCTTCCTTTACTGTCAAGACGGTTAAAACGTAGCGGTTATTCCCAACCACCTGTGAAATCATTTCATCACAACGATTTTGATGTATGAATCCTACCGATTCATGATGACCTACAAACAACAGTTGAATATCGTATCATAATTTTCGTATTCGATGAAAGATACCACTCGCAGCCAAAAAACATGTCTAAGATCATTTTTAACTCTTTGATTATACTGAAATGAGAATAAAGTTAGCTTAAACAATGCTACCGTTTATCAAATACATAAATAAATCATACTATTCATGTAGTTGGATACTTTAGAAGTCTTATCCAAATCTCCGCAACCCATGGAAACCCAGCATTGATGTGTGGCTCGGAAAATTTGAATGTAGTTCTATTTCATTCTGATTTATTGATTTCTAATGCTTACCAGGCAATGTGATGTCAGAGGGAAGAGAATGCTGATAGTTGTTATGAATTTATGAAGGTTACGGCAGGTTATTTTTCTGAATAGCGTATCCATCAAAGGCGACAAGCACCCTATTATGATACTCAAACAACTAACAATAAGGTGGCTAAAGCCCTCCATTATCGCATCGCTAAAGTATGACTGGAACATGAATTATTTGCGGGAAGAATGCCTTGCATCTAAACATATCTTAATTCAACGTTTAATTATTCTTCTTAGTTAATAAAAATTAATACAAATAGGATAAGACCGATTATTAACAACTAAACAATTCACCAACAAAATTAAATTCATCTTGCGACTATAACCAGAATCTATCATCTATAAAAAAACTAAATGATCCCTACTTCTGTCAACATGATATTTAATTCAACCAAATTCATATGCGCACACACATAAAAAGAAATACATTTACTCAGCTTTCTCGTTGCATAGACCTCTGATTACCATCGCATGGCGATAGATGAAAGGTTTGTGCCCAGGAGCAAAAGGGTAGGCCTAATCGCATGCATTAGCCGCTACTTAAATAGGATTGCTGTCGTTTTATATGAATGGAACAAACAAATGAAAAAGAATATTCTCGCCGTTTTAGTCGCCGCAACAACAGTTCTGAGCGCTCAGGCATTTGCAGCTGGCAACACAGCTCAACTGGTTATTCACGGTACCGTGTCTAACTCTGATGAATCCTGTAACGTTACCCCAGGTGCTGGTGCTATCAGCGGTGGTACCGTGGTACTGGACAACGTCAAAGCAACTGTACTGGAAGCCGCTGCTGCCAACGTTCCGGTATTAGCCTCTGCAAAAGATATCACTTACAAAATTGAAGATTGTAAGAAAGGTGGCAATGCGTACACAGGTAATCTGACTGTGAACGTTGCAGGTAACTATGTTTCAGGTCAGCCTCAGATTCTGACTAACGAAGCAGCAAATCCTGCAGCGAAAACAGGTATCGCATTGATCAATGGTGACTCTACCCGCGTTAAATTCGATGGTACTGAAGCAAAAACCGTTGCTTATAAAGCCGGTAGCCCAACCATCCTGAGTTATAAAGCAGCATATGTTAAAACTGCAACTGGCGTAACTGCTGGTGATGTAAAAGGTGTTGCTACCTTTACTATTACTTATTGATCGTTTGAGGGGCCTGCTACGGCAGGCCCTTTTGTTTTGCTTTTATTTTTTTGAGAATACATTATGCGCAAGTCATTATTAAAATTAGTGGCAATGTTAATTTGCTCCACCAGTTTCGTAGCTAATGGCGGCGTGGTTGTCGAGTCCACTCGTTATCTTTATAAAGAGGGCTCGCGTGAAATCAGCGCCCAGTTAGATAACAAAGATGATACACCTTACCTGATGAAATCATGGGTTGAAGCATCAGGTACAAGTACAGTCTCCGCTTTTATGGTGACCCCACCTCTTTTTCGATTAGAGGGTAAACAGAAAAACACTGTCCGCATTTTTCCCAATGCACATATCTCATCTGCAGCAAAAGACAGAGATACATTATTTTATTTCAACGTAATGTCGATTCCGCCAACAAACAGTGACGACGCTGAGAGTCAGAACAGGCTACAGCTTGCGGTTCGCCACAGAATGCGATTGATCTATCGTCCAAAAGCAATACAAAATTTATCCGTGATCGAAGAGTCAAAGAAAATAAAATGGCGGAAAAATAACGGGAAAATCACCATTGAAAACCCAACTCCATTTTTCATTTATTTTACATCAGTAAAAATAAATGGAAAAGAAATGGTCGATAACATTCCTAATATTGAGGCATTTGAATCTAAACAAGCAGACTTGCCAGCAGGGATAACTGGAGGAAAAGTCACATGGAGCGTCGCAACCGAATATGGGAGCGCGGGTCCGGAATATTCATCATCAATATAACTTAAAAATTCTGACCGGTTAGGGTGAAACTATGTCTGCATTCATAAAAAAAAGGGAGCACATCCTAGCAGGAGTATCCCAAAAATTTGTGGCACTAATGCCAGCATTACTGATTGGCTTCAGTGGAAATGTTGCTGCTCGTGATTTTTTTGATCCTGCATTCATACGAAGCGTTGGTCAAAACGACACATCAAAACTGCCGGATTTATCGATATATGCAACCCAGAATGCCCAGGCACCTGGGGAATATCGCGTTGAAGTCATGCTCAACAATCAGTACATCGAAACAACGACAGTACATTTCGTCGAAGTCGCTAAAAACGATGGGATTGCGCTCGTTCCTTGTCTCAGCCTAACTAAGCTTTCAGCCTATGGCTTACGTCTGAGTGCATTTCCTGATCTGAAGGAAGATACTAAAGGTTGCACTAATACAAATATTATTCCTGATTTCAAAGCTGAATTCAACTTCAATACACAACAATTAAATATATCCATACCTCAAGCCGCTTTAACACATATAGCGCAAGATGTAATACCTGTTGAAGAATTTGACGAAGGCATAACTAGCCTTTTAGCCAACTACCAGTTTACCGGTGGTAAAGATTTTGAAAATGAGCATGAAAGTTACAATCTCAATCTGCAGTCAGGTTTGAACCTCGGTCCATGGCGAATCCGTAATTTAGGTGCATGGAGTAAAACTGATGGCAATAAATCAGAATGGGATTCTGTCTATTTATATGCGCAAAGAAGTATTGTGCCATTGAAGAGCACCCTGGTATTAGGTGAAAGTTCATCCCTATCGAATATTTTTGATAGCGTTCCTTTTACTGGTTTACAATTAAGTACCGATCTCGATATGTTACCGGAAAGCGTTCGTGGTTATGCTCCTGTTATTCGAGGCATTGCAAAAACCAATGCGCGTGTTGTTGTCAAACAAAACGGATACCAGGTCTATCAGGCATTTGTCTCTCCTGGCGCGTTTGAAATTAATGATATGTATGCTACGGGTGGTAACGGAGACCTCTATGTAACCGTAGAAGAAGCAGATGGAACAGAACAAAAATTTATAGTCCCATTTGCATCGCTGCCATTAATGCTTCGTGAAGGGCAAGTCGAGTATGAAGTGACGAGCGGTAAATACCGCCCTTATGACAACAATACAGATGAAACGCCTTTCACTCAGGCAACTGTCAGTTATGGAGCATTCAGTAACACCACTTTCTATACGGGTTTGCAGGCGGCATCTAAATATAAGTCGCTGGTATTCGGCATTGGCCATAACCTTGGCGAAATTGGTGCAATCTCCGCGGATATCACCCAAGCCTGGTCAAAAAGAAAAGATGAAGATAAAACTTCAGGTCAATCGTGGCGTATTCGTTATGGTAAAAATATCATTGAAACCGGTACGAATATCACGGTAGCCGGCTACCGCTATTCTACAAAAGGTTTTAATACCCTCTCAGAGGTACTTGATACTTACGTAAGCGACACGCTATCAAGGACTTCGCGTTCAGTGCGTAACAGAACAAACTTAACGGTAAACCAAAGCCTCGGCGATGGCCTTGGGAATATTGCCGTCACCGGTCTGTTTGAAGACTATTGGGATAGCAGCCGTAAAAATCAGTCATTAAGCATTGGCTATAATGGCGGCTGGAAAAGAATCAACTACTATGTGGGTTACAGCTATAGCAGATATAGCTGGGAAAATAGCCAAAGCGATAAAATAAAAGAAGATAACCATCTTTTCTCTTTGAACATCTCCGTACCGTTAGCCGATTGGTTGCCGAACACTTATGCTTCGTATCAATTGAATAATAGTAACCCGGGATCGACTGAACAATTTGTCTCATTAAATGGCGTTGCATTAGAAAACAACCAGCTGGACTGGAACGTTCAGCAAGGTTATAGCAACCGCGACAGTACCAGTGGAGGCGTCTACAGCTCGTACAAAGGCTCAAAAGGCTCAGTTAACGGTGGTTACAGTTACAGTAGCAGTAGCCAACAGATCAACTATGGCGCCAGTGGCGGTGTCTTGCTCCATGAGAATGGGATCACCTTTGGACAGGAAATGTCAGACACTGCAGCATTGGTTAAGGCTCCCGGGCTCAGTCATGTTCGGCTGGAGTCTGATTCAACAATTGAAACTGATTCTCGTGGATATGCCATCGTTCCTTACGTCAGCCCTTATCGCAGAACGGGTATCACACTCGACAGCACAACATTAGCCGACAATATGGAATTACCTGTTACGTCGAAAAAAGTGGTACCTACCCGAGGCGCAATCGTAAGCGCAGATTTCGAGGGTAATATCGGCCGTCGGGCATTCCTCATATTGAAACAGCTATCAGGTGCAGACGTCCCTTATGGTGCAATGGTAACCTCCTCTGCCATACCTAAAGCCCAGGCCAGTATCGTTTCCGATGCAGGCATGGTTTACATGTCAGGTCTGAAAGACACGGGTGAGGTTTATGCTAAATGGGGTACAAATGCAGATCAACAGTGTACCGCATCATATAATTTAGCTTCAGTTACAGGAAGTATTGCGCAAACAACAGTGGTTTGCCGCTAATAAGGATCGTTAACACCATGAAAAAATTATTCTTACTAATAAGTTTATTTACCACAAGCTTGCACGTAGCGGCTGAATGTAGTTACAGCGGTACTGGTGGCGGTATTAACGTATCCTTTACCAATGTGAAAATATTATCTGATTCAAGCCAGCCCAACGGAGCAATATTAGCGGCCGCAACTCGCGGTGGTAACGTAACGGATGTCAAAACATTCTCAAACTGCGATCCAAGTGATGTATATGTTATACATTCCACCAAAGATGTCGATTCCGGAATAAAAGGTGTTCAGGGTATGCCTGTTTATAATACAGGTATACCCGGCATAGGTTATCAAATAACGGACATCACAATAGGTACGAAAATACGACCTATTGCTGCAGAGTTCAACTCACCTGTACCCGCTGACACACGTTACTTTTCTAAGTCCTATATTCCAGAACAAGTGACCGTCTGGCTGGTCAAAACAGGCCCAATTACACCGCAAACTTTAAGCGGTATGATTACAGTTTATTATTTGGCCGGAAACGCTACGGATACCGCGGGTACGGGTGCTCAGAACAAAGGGCAGCTCTTCAGGATTGGTATTAACTTATCTACTATTAAATTTAAGCAAACCAGTTGCAACATTACACCACGTAGTGGAAATACGGTGATCCTTGATAAGATCACTGCGGCACAGTTGAAAGCAACACCTCAGGGGGGAGATACAGGGAAGCAAAAAAATATCAGGCTCGATATTGACTGCCCTTCATCTGAGGTTGGGAAAAATTATCTCTATTGGTTCAACCCAATTAGTGAAAACTCACCCACTAAAGATGGTGTTTTGCTGAACGATATTTCGAACGGGGTAAGAGGGGTTGGTCTCATCATAAAACAAGAAAACAAACCAATCACATTCTATGATCTTAATAAATATAAAATTTCTAACATTAAAATAACCAATCGTTAAATCTAACAGCAGACTACTATTTAATGTCCAATGATGTCACGTCAGGGGCTGTTAAGGGACAATTTGAAGTCATACTGCAGGAAAAATGACACTGTATTTCAGTCCATTAAGTAGTCCTCTGTAATTTTTCATCATCAGCCTAACCATCGGCTGATGATTTTTTTTATAGTTCTGCGGTCCGCTCTGAAAAGACATCAATTAATAATGGCCATTAACACCTCAGCCAAAGCGCCATACCGAACCAGGGAAACATCAAAAACGCAACTTAGAAAAGTCTTTTTTTTCAGTTGGATATTATAAAATGAGACAGAGTTCACGATTAACTTCATAAGTGAAGTATGTTTCTTTATTAGATTTACCAATCAAAATTCAACATCAAAGTATAATAAAAGTATTGGCAATGATATTTTATCGTTTTACCTTATTGCGAAAGAATGTCAGGGCACCGATTCCTGACATACTTTGTCTGTAAAGCACTCGTTAAGATTAATTACATACAAATTTAAATCCTCATTATATAAGGAAATACAATGAAAGAATTAACTTCAATTGAAATGGCGAATGTGTCAGGAGCGGCTCTTAAGGCTTTTATTAATGGTACGCAAGGTTTTGGCGCCGCAGTCGTTGACGGTGTCCTGGGTGGCCTGCTTTCCGCTATCGTTTGTTCTTCAGCGGGTGGTCTGCAGGGCGCTACAACGGGTACCGGCGCAGGTGGTGGCTTCATTGGGGTAGGCGTTATTACCATGGCTGTAGGTTCAATCTGGGGCGCCATTCATGGCGGCATTCTTGGTGCCTGTTTTGGCGCTTACAATGGCGTTGCTGATTCGCAAGTTATCTCTAATCAGGTGTTAGACGGCCTGTCTGATGGCACCATCGGTGGTTATAAACCTATCCAGTGGTTTAAATAAAAATAAAGCCACTATAAGCGTGATTGTTAATTTAAACGCTTAGTTTCCCCCTCGAGCATTCATAAAGAATGCTTACTTTTTTAAATTTAATGACTGCAGGATAAAGTTTATCCTCATTCATTAGTTAATAACGAATACAGCAATATTAAAACAGGAATAAAAAATGAAAGAGTTAACTTCAATTGAAATGAATGAAATTTCAGGCGCCGGTATTCTGAGCTTCTTGAATGGTGAACAAAGCCTTGGTGTAGCGCTTGTTGACGCCGTAGTAGGTGGTATTTACGGCGCGGTCGTACTTTCAGCTCAGGGCGGATTACAAGGTGGTGTGACCGGTAACGGCACTGGCGGCGGTATGCTGGGTGTTGGCGCAGTGATGGCCTGGACTGGTTCCATCTGGGCAGCAGTTCAGGGTGGCGTTTGGGGTGCCGTCATTGGTGCCTATGAAGGTACTGCTGCCATTGACGATCGCACCCGTATCTTCTTTGACAGCGTAGTATTTGGTACTGGCGGCGGCTTCAAAAACTAAGTTTTCTTATTGATCGTGGAGAGCACATCGATATCACTTGTCGATGTGCTCTCCATTCTCTTTTTAAAATTCACGCCCATAGGGATAATAATTTCAAATTTACTGATAAAGAATCATTCTTTTTATTAACGATTTTAAACACTATAAAATAAAAGTGATTGAACATGACTAATAAACTTTATCGCAAGGAAGCGATTGAATACAAAAAGAATCACTGGAAAGGGAAAGCACTTTTATTAGCAGGCATGCCAGCATGGTTAATAAGCATACTTTCGCTGTGTTTTTTTTGCATGCTTATCTTTTCGTTGATTTTCTGTAGCTATACGCAGCGTATCGATGTGCGCGGCGAGGTCATTACATTGCCTCATTCGGTAAACGTCTTCTCTCCGCAGCAAGGTTTTGTTGTTAACAAATACGTGGAGCCAGGCGATATAGTGACTAAAGGAACACCACTGTATGAACTGGATGTCTCTCGCTCCACCGCAAGCGGCAATGTTAACGATTCCATGACGGCAGTCATTACTGAGAAAATTAGTAATGGCGAAGAGATTATCGCCAAAATTGCATCTAACAAGAATGAAACATTAGAGGCATTAAACACCCAGCTGCATCAATATGAATTTTCGTTAAAAGAGACTAACGAAATGTTGCGCAATGCCTCGAGTGGTCTGCGAAAAATGAAAGAAAACCTGCAGAGTTACGACCAATATCTTAAGCAAGGGTTGATCACTAAAGATCAGTATAACTACCAGCACTCATTATTCTTTCAACAGCAGAGTACTTATCAATCGCTGGTCAGCCAAAAAATGCAGCTTGAATCGCAATTAACTCAGCTTAAAAGCGATATTGTGACTAAAGGCTCAGATTTTGATAACCAAATATCAAGTCAAAAGAACCAAATTAACGATTACAAAAACCAACGACTGGAATCTAATGCAAACGGAAATCTGGTTGTTAAAGCCACTACGGACGGCAAGATAGAATCAATATCCGTCACCACGGGCCAGATGGTTGATAAAGGAAGCAGCCTTGCTCAAATAAAACCAACGGGTAACGTTGAGTATTACTTAATTTTGTGGCTGCCTAATAACAGCATTCCCTATGTCAAAACCGGGGATACTGTAAATATTCGTTATGATGCTTTCCCTTCGGACAAATTTGGCCAGTTCCCGGGAAAAATTGTCTCTATATCTTCCGTTCCTGCATCGCGACAGGAAATGGCTGAATATACGAACACTGCATCTGGCCCTAATCAACAAGAACTCGCGCTCTATAAAACAGTTGTTGCAATCAAAGATAAGAAAATCAGTTACAACGGCAAAACACTTGAACTTTCTAATGGGCTTAAGGCCCAGGCGATTGTTTTTCTTGAAGAAAGACCACTGTACATGTGGATGTTTACCCCAGTTTATAAAATTGCACAAAGCGTGAGTGGTCCGATCAATGAATAAAGCGTTATTTGAAAATATTATATCCAAACTGAATTTTTCGTTCAGAAAAAGCACCCCTGTCATTTTGCAGTCCGAGGTTTCAGAGTGCGGAATCGCTTGCTTAGCAATGATTTCAGGCTACTACGGCCTGAATATTGACTTGTTCAATTTCCGTGAGCGTTTTGGTAGCCCCTCCCAGGGTGTGAGTCTGTTGTCATTATCTCACACAGCCGATCGCGCTGGCTTAAAGAACCGTGCATTATCTCTGGATCTTGATGAAATTCATCAGTTGAAATTGCCATGCGTGATTCACTGGGGAATGAACCACTACGTGGTACTGACTAAAGTACGTAGATCAAGCTTTGTGGTGCATGACCCCGCTCTTGGCAAACGTATTATTGGCATCCAGGAAATGTCTAATAACTTCACGGGCATTGCCATGGAGTTATGGCCTGATCAAAACTTCCAGCAGGAGAAAGCAAAGTCCCGTTTACGCTTATTAGATTTAATGCGTAATATTGTCGGACTTAAGAGTACGCTTATTAAACTCTTCGCCTTCTCTGTCGTCATCGAAGCGATAGGCTTACTCCTGCCGATTGGTACGCAGATGGTTACGGACCATGTGATCATGGCTCACGATCAAAGTCTGCTGGCAGTCATCTGTATCGGTCTGGTGACCTTTACACTGTTCCGTACCTTCCTGAGCATGTTACGTGGCTGGACATCATTAACGTTGAATACACTGACAAGTATTCAGTGGAAAACAACGTTATTTGATCATCTTGTCCGTCTGCCGCTGGCGTTCTTTGAGAAACGGCAGCTTGGTGATATTCAGTCGCGCTTTGGTTCGTTAGACACTATTCGTTCAACCTTTACGAATAGTATCGTCACCGGCGTTATCGACTCGATTATGACTATCGGGCTCCTGGTTATGCTCACCCTTTACGGTGGCTGGCTAGTCTGGGTAGTTGTCGGTTTTACAGTGTGTTATGCCATCATCCGTTTAGCCACTTATCGCTTCTATCGCCGCGTATCGGAAGAACAGGTTATTAAAGGAGCCAGAGCAAACTCGCACTTTATGGAGTCCTTGTATGGTATCGCAACCATTAAAGCCCTCAATATAAAAGAGCGTCGCTCACAGAACTGGTTGAATTTGAATATCGATGCCTGTAACGCTGGTATCAAACAGACGCGATTTGACATGCTATTTGGTGGAATAAACACTTTTATTTCGTCAATTGATCAAGTGGTTATCCTTTGGCTTGGCGCACTTATGGTTATCGACAACAATATGTCGCTGGGTATGTTTATGGCCTTTAATGCTTATCGCGGTCAGTTCTCGCAGCGCGCATCCAGTTTGATCGACCTGGTCATGCAGTTACGCATGCTTTCCTTACATAATGAAAGGCTTTCTGAAATTGCATTTAGCGAGCCAGAAGCTGAAATGCCGGTTCGTCGGGTCTTTGCAGAAAACGAAGGCATTAAGCTGGAGATCAAAAACCTTAGCTATCAATACGATCCCTTTTCACAGCCTATATTCTCGAATCTCGACATTACCATCGAGCCAGGGGAATCACTGGCGTTGGTCGGCCCGTCAGGTGTGGGCAAAACCACATTACTCAAGGTGATGTGCGGGTTACTTTCGCCTACCAGCGGCGATGTGAAGGCCAACAATTTAAGTATTGAGAAGATTGGTTTAAATAATTATCGCCTCAGCACGGCTTGTGTTCTTCAGGAGGACCGTCTGTTTTCGGGTTCCATCGCTGAAAACATAAGCTGCTTTGAAGATAATGCCGATATGGATTTCATTATTGAATGTGCACGCCATTGTAATATTCATGATGAGATTATTAACATGCCTATGGGATATGAAACGCTGGTTGGTGAATTAGGGACAGGCTTGTCAGGCGGGCAAAAACAACGTTTGCTTATTGCTCGTGCCTTATACCGGAAACCAGGCATTCTGTTTATGGATGAAGCAACCAGCCATCTGGATTTAAACAACGAAGCTAACATTAACCAGTCTATTTCATCGTTAAGTATTACCCGCGTTATTGTTGCCCACCGTCCATCGACGATTGCATCAGCAGACCGCGTAATTGATTTAAGTAAACTGGCTAAACATTAACCCTATTCACAGGTAAGGAACAACCTATGACGATAAAAGTAAAAGGGATTAATACAGGATCGATTAAAAGCAATGAACGCTTTGCCCTCATGGCGTTCAAAATCAGAGATATCGATAATGTTGAACATACTTTCTTTTTCCAGTTGAATCAGTTGATCGATTTACTTTTGATCCTACGCTTTCGTATAGCAAAAGTATCGCAGCGCCTCGCTGAGCGTGGGGAAAGTTATAAAGAAAAGCTTATCGCTGAAAGAGACAGTTTGATGGCTAATGTCCCCAATATTGATGTCATGGAAGTCAATAACCCGGACATTTCTAAAGTCATTATGTCTATGGCGCCGAAGCAGAAAGATGAAAAATTCGAGCTCGTCGCTATGTTGCAAAATGAACAAATCGAGTGTATTGAAATAGATGATACTCAAATTGAGTTTATCGTCTTCGCTATTCAACAATCGCTCAATACAACAAATGACAAGCAAACCATACAACTGGTTACTTCATTGCTTGATTTTGTCATGCTGTATTTTGTTGATCTGTCAGATATGACTAATCTTAACTTCCGAAAAGTTGAACATGAGAAATGGAAGCTAGATTTGTTCACGCACTATATTGCCGTTCTGTTTTGCTTTGAACATGAAGAGGGCAAAAAAATATTGGCGGGTACCATACTTAAAACAGAGGCCGAACCTAATACGGAGCAATTGCAGAGTATTCTTCATCGGGTTGCGGTGATGTCGCCTGGCGTGAAAGCGCTTCAGGATCAGCATCCGATATGCCAGACTTTTGCCAAAATCATTCCGTCAGAACCAAACCAGCTTCTTACCATGGAGGAGTGCATGCAGCCGCTGCATGATTTCTGTGTGGAAGTGAAGGCGGCGATGCTCAACGCATAAGAATTTGAGCGTCTACAGGGATGTAGAAAACGGTAATCTTTCCCTCCGTTTGCTCAGGTTTCCCTCTCATTTATGAGAGGGCGAACCAGAGCGTCCAGACAAGATATTAATGCTTTTGCTTTGATAATATCAGTTCGGGCACTTATACACCTGGCCGTTCATCTCACTGGCCGTCGGGACAAAGCTTGATAACATCCCCTGCGTCGGGCTGCTCACGCCATAAATCACGTTACCGCCCATTGCAGCTGCCTGGTTACGCAGCGCATTAGCCGCACCACGCATTGAGCCGCCCTCTTCCCCGTGCTGCCCAGAAAGCCAGTTGCTCTGTTTGCCATTGGCCGTGCCCAACAGCTGACATTCACTCCCGGGTTTATCTTCTACGAAGCGGACATTCTGCCCACCCGCAGATAACTCATTACCGGAACTGCAACCCGCCAGCAGCAACGCTGCCCCTACGATCCCTGCACAGACTTTTACGCGCATGTTATTCCTCGATTTTAATAAGATGGACAACCGTTGCCCTGTGTAAACCTTATACTAAAAAGATGACCAAAAGAAAAACCCCCAGCCATTTCTGACTGGGGGTTTCTTCATTTCTGCGAGGTGCAGGGCAATTACATCATGCCGCCCATACCACCCATGCCGCCCATACCGCCAGCAGCACCTAAGTCAGGCGCGTCGCTTTTCGGCAGGTCAGTCACCATGCACTCGGTGGTGATCATCAGGCCAGCAACAGAGGCCGCGTACTGCAGCGCAGAACGGGTCACTTTGGTTGGGTCCAGAATACCGAAGTCGATCATGTTGCCGTATTCTTCAGTAGCTGCGTTGTAACCGTAGTTACCTTCGCCCGCTTTCACGTTGTTAGTCACAACAGACGGTTCTTCACCGGCGTTAGACACGATCTGACGCAGAGGTGCTTCCATTGCGCGCAGCGCAACTTTGATACCCACGTTCTGATCTTCGTTCTGAGCAGTCAGGTTAGCCAGTTTAGCGGCAACGCGCACCAGCGCTACACCACCACCAGCAACAACGCCTTCTTCTACTGCAGCGCGGGTTGCATGCAGAGCATCGTCAACGCGTGCTTTTTTCTCTTTCATTTCAACTTCGGTCGCAGCACCCACTTTGATTACTGCAACGCCGCCTGCCAGTTTCGCTACGCGCTCCTGCAGTTTTTCACGGTCGTAATCAGAAGTCGCTTCTTCGATCTGCTTACGGATCTGACCAACACGGCCCTGAATCGCCGCTTCTTCACCCACGCCATCAATGATGGTGGTGGTGTCTTTGTTGATCACAACACGTTTAGCCTGACCCAGATCTTCCAGGGTCGCTTTTTCCAGCTCCATACCGATCTCTTCAGAGATAACGGTACCGCCGGTCAGGGTAGCGATATCCTGCAGCATCGCTTTACGGCGATCGCCGAAGCCAGGTGCTTTAACCGCAGCCACTTTCACGATGCCACGCATGGTGTTAACCACCAGGGTCGCCAGCGCTTCGCCTTCAACGTCTTCAGCAATGATAAGCAGCGGCTTGCCTGCTTTCGCAACGGCTTCCAGCACTGGCAGCATTTCGCGGATGTTGGAGATTTTCTTGTCAGCCAGCAGAATGAACGGGCTTTCCAGTTCAACAGCGCCAGTTTCTGGCTTGTTGATGAAGTATGGGGACAGGTAACCGCGGTCGAACTGCATACCTTCAACCACGTCCAGTTCGTCTTCCAGACCGGTACCGTCTTCAACGGTGATAACGCCTTCTTTACCGACTTTGTCCATCGCTTCTGCGATCAGTTTACCTACGGTTTCGTCGGAGTTAGCGGAGATGGTGCCAACCTGAGCAATCGCTTTAGAGTCAGAGCACGGTACGGAGAGCGCTTTCAGTTCTTCAACAGCGGAAGCGACAGCTTTGTCGATACCACGTTTCAGATCCATTGGGTTCATACCCGCAGCTACGGCTTTCAGACCTTCAGTGATGATAGCCTGCGCCAGTACGGTCGCGGTGGTGGTACCGTCGCCTGCAGCGTCGTTCGCTTTAGAGGCAACTTCTTTCACCATCTGCGCGCCCATGTTTTCGAACTTGTCTTCCAGCTCGATTTCACGTGCAACAGAAACACCATCTTTAGTAATGGTTGGCGCGCCGAAGGATTTATCCAGCACTACGTTACGACCTTTCGGGCCCAGAGTGACTTTAACTGCATCTGCCAGTACGTTCACGCCGCGGAGCATTTTAACACGAGCGTCGTTACCGAATTTTACGTCTTTAGCTGCCATGTTCTTATTTCCTCAAATTCGTACAGTTTCGTGCGTAAATTACGCTTCAACAATTGCCAGAATGTCGCTTTCGGACATGATCAACACTTCTTCATTGTCGATCTTCTCGGATTTCACGCCGTAGCCATCGTTGAAAATGACGATGTCACCAACTTTAACGTCCAGTGGCTGCACAGTTCCGTTTTCCAGGATGCGGCCCTTACCGACAGCGATGATTTCGCCACGCGTTGATTTTGCTGCTGCAGAACCGGTCAGAACGATGCCGCCTGCAGACTTGGTTTCAACTTCTTTACGTTTGACGATCACACGATCATGTAACGGACGAATACTCATTGATAGCTCTCCTTTGAGAAAGTCTTTATCAGTTATGGATGACGCCGGCCCGTATCCGGTTTTCCGGCTAGTGCCCTGAGAGATGGGGATAGGTTTTTCCCCCTTCAAGGGGGAGTCGAAAAAAAATTTGCGAAAGTGTTACCATCGCCTCTCTTTTGATGGTGGCAGGACGAAGTAGATGAGTGGACTCAAACAGGAGTTGGGCCTGGCGCAAGGCGTCGGCTTGCTCTCGACCTCTTTATTAGGAACGGGTGTCTTTGCCGTACCCGCTCTTGCGGCGCTGGTTGCAGGCGATAATAGCCTGTGGGCGTGGCCGCTCTTAATCGTGCTGGTGTTCCCGGTGGCGATTGTCTTTGCGATTCTGGGTCGTCACTTTCCCAGCGCCGGCGGCGTAGCGCATTTTGTCGGCATGGCGTTTGGCCCTCGTCTTGAACGGGTAACGGGGTGGCTATTCTTATCCGTGATTCCGGTAGGCCTGCCCGCTGCGTTGCACATCGCCGCCGGTTTCGGTCAGGCGCTCTTTGGCTGGCACGATGAGCAGTTGCTGTTTGCCGAGCTGGGGACGCTGGCGATTGTCTGGTGGGTCGGTTCACGGGGTGCCAGCTCCAGCGCTAACTTACAAACGTTGATTGCGCTGCTTATTGTGGCGTTGATTGTCGCTATCTGGTGGGCGGGCAATATCCAGCTGCACGAAATCCCCTTCCCATCGATCGGCGAAGTGGAATTGCCCCCGCTGTTTGCCGCATTGTCGGTGATGTTCTGGTGTTTTGTCGGGCTGGAAGCCTTTGCCCACCTGGCGTCAGAGTTTAAACAGCCCGAGCGAGATTTCCCGCGCGCACTGATGATCGGCCTGCTGTTGGCCGGCACGGTCTACTGGGCCTGTACGGTGCTGGTGTTGCACTTCAACGCCTTTGGGGAAGATAAAGCGGCGGCGGCGTCGCTGCCCGGTATTGTGGTGCAGTTGTTTGGCACAAAAGCGTTGTGGGTCGCCTGCGTGATTGGCTATCTGGCCTGCTTTGCCAGTCTAAATATCTACATCCAGAGTTTTGCGCGTCTGGTCTGGTCGCAGGCGCTCTACAAACCCACCAGCCCGCTGGCAAGACTTTCTCAGCGTCAGCTACCGCTGAATGCCCTCAATGCCGTACTGGGCTGCTGTGTGCTGAGTACGCTGGGCATCTACTGGCTTAACATTAATCTGGATGCCCTTATCGTCTATGCCAACGGTATCTTCATTATGATCTACCTGCTCTGTATGCTGGCAGGCGCGCGGCTGCTGAAAGGACGTTATAAAGCGTTGGCGGTAGTGGGTGGCGTGCTCTGTCTGTTGTTGCTGGCGATGGTGGGCTGGAAGAGTTTGTATGCCATTGTCATGCTGGCGGGGCTGTGGTGCTTTTTACCCGTGCGCGGCCGCCCAGCATAAAAAAACGCCCGGCAATGCCGGGCGCTTTTCTTAGCGGTCGTCTTTATGGTCAAGACGATCGCGCTCATCGTCCTTGCGATGATACTCACCGTCAAAGGTTTCGCCCCCGCCCGTCCCCGCGCTAAAACCACCACCCGGCATACGATTGAAGCGCAGGTGCGGCATCAGCTTCATGGTCAGATGTTTTTGCACCGGCGGCAGCAACAGTAGCAGCCCCAGGAAATCGGTGAAAAATCCGGGCAGTAACAGCAGCAGGCCCGCAATAATCAGCGAGACGCTTTTGATCATTTCTGCCGCCGGACTCTCGCCTGCGGCCATCTTTTGCTGCATTAACAGGAAATTTTTGAAACCCTGGTTCCGTACCAGAGACATCCCAATCACCGACGTAAAGATGACGAGAATCAGAGTCAGCAGGACGCCAAAGACGTGGGCGACCTGAATAAAAATCGAAATCTCAATATAAACATAGAGAAAAATAGCAACTAACGGTATCCAGCGCACTGGCGTCTCCTGTGTGGCAGAGGCCCTGTGGCCCCTGTCTGAACATTTTCGCGATTCGCGTCTGTTCGAAATGAGGGCGGTTAGCCAAAATTCAATCGGTTTGCACGGATATTTTTTTTGGAAACATTAAAGCGGTGACTCATTTCACAAATTGATAATTATCATGCAACAGGGTCGATAATAAGTGATCCAGATTACGGCATTTCGCTATCATCAGCATATGATCTCGGATATCTGGTCGCTCATTGGGATAATCGTCGGTCAGTAAATAGACATAACCACAGATATACTGTGTGTTTAGTGCAATCAATCGGCAGCTTGAAAAGAAGGTTCACATGTTAAACAACATTCGTATCGAAGAAGATTTGTTGGGTACCAGGGAAGTTCCAGCGGATGCCTATTACGGTATTCATACTCTGAGAGCGATTGAAAACTTCTACATCAGCAACAGCAAAATCAGTGATATCCCTGAGTTTGTACGCGGCATGGTAATGGTGAAGAAAGCGGCAGCGCTGGCAAATAAAGAGCTGCAAACCATTCCTAAAAGCGTTGCAAACGCGATCATCGCCGCCTGCGATGAGGTGCTGAACAACGGCAAGTGCATGGACCAATTCCCGGTGGACGTCTACCAGGGCGGCGCGGGCACTTCCGTCAATATGAATACTAACGAGGTACTGGCCAACATCGGCCTGGAGCTGATGGGTCACCAGAAAGGTGAGTACCAGTACCTGAATCCGAACGACCATGTTAACAAATGTCAGTCCACCAACGATGCCTACCCTACCGGCTTCCGTATTGCGGTCTACGCCTCTGTGGTGAAACTGGTGGATGCCATTAATCAACTGGGCGAAGGTTTCCAGAACAAAGCGGTCGAGTTCCAGGACATTCTGAAAATGGGTCGCACCCAGTTGCAAGACGCGGTGCCAATGACCCTCGGCCAGGAATTCCACGCATTTAACGTGCTGCTGAACGAAGAGACCAAAAACCTGATGCGCACTTCCGAGCTGCTGCTGGAAGTGAACCTGGGCGCCACCGCTATCGGTACACGCCTGAATACGCCGGATGGCTACCAGCAGCTGGCGGTACAGAAGCTGGCAGAAGTCTCCAACCTGGCGGTCAGCCCGGCAGAAGATCTGATTGAAGCCACCTCCGACTGCGGCGCCTACGTCATGGTGCATAGCGCCCTGAAGCGCCTGGCCGTTAAGCTGTCTAAAATTTGTAATGACCTGCGCCTACTCTCTTCCGGCCCGCGTGCTGGTCTGAATGAGATCAACCTGCCAGAGCTGCAGGCTGGCTCCTCTATCATGCCGGCTAAAGTGAACCCGGTGGTGCCAGAGGTAGTTAACCAGGTCTGCTTCAAAGTGATCGGTAATGACATCACCGTTACCATGGCCTCTGAAGCAGGTCAGTTGCAGTTGAACGTAATGGAGCCGGTCATCGGCCAGGCGATGTTTGAGTCCATTCATATTCTGACCAACGCCTGTTATAACCTGCTGGAAAAATGCATTAACGGCATTACCGCCAACAAAGCGGTATGTGAAAGCTACGTCTATAACTCCATTGGCATCGTGACCTACCTCAACCCGTTCATTGGCCACCATAACGGCGATATCGTCGGTAAGATTTGTGCTGAAACAGGTAAGAGCGTGCGAGAGGTCGTACTTGAGCGTGGTTTGCTGACAGAAGCCGAACTGGATGATATCTTCTCGGCGCAAAACTTAATGCACCCGGCCTACAAAGCGAAAAGATATACTGATGAAAGTGAACAATAACAGTTCAGGTTAAAATTCATGAAGGCACGTCAATTGACGTGCCTTTTTTCTTTTTGGGGTTTACCAAACCACAACAATTCAATATCAACTTGTTAATAAACAAGGAAGGCACCTATGTTTGGAGCAGAACTCGTCATCGTGCTGTTGGCGATATACCTTGGCGCAAGGCTTGGAGGGATCGGTATCGGTTTCGCCGGTGGGCTCGGCGTCCTTGTTCTTACCCTCATTTTTCAAATCAAACCCGGCGCAATTCCCTTTGACGTCATCGAAATCATCATGGCCGTTATCGCCGCCATTGCTGCCATGCAGGTGGCCGGTGGGATGGACTACCTGGTAAGCCTCGCCGAGCGTATGCTGCGCCGCCATCCAAAATACATTACCTTCCTGGCACCGCTGGTCACCTGGTTTATGACCATTCTCGCCGGCACGGGCCATACCGCTTTTTCCACCCTGCCCGTTATTACCGAAGTGGCAAAAGAGCAAGGGATTCGTCCGTCTCGCCCGCTCTCCATTGCTGTGGTGGCGTCTCAGATTGCGATCACCGCATCACCCATCTCCGCTGCGGTGGTCTTCTTCGCGGGTATCCTTGAACCAATGGGCGTCAGCTATCTCACCCTGCTGGCGATCTGTATTCCGGTGACGCTGATCGCCGTGATGATCACCGCCGTCCTCTGTAACTTCCTCGGCGCCGAACTGAAAGACGATCCGGTTTACCAGGAGCGCCTGGCGAAGGGGGAAGTCAAACTACGCGGGAGCCAGGTTTTTGAACTGAAGCCGCACGCAAAACGTTCCGTACTGCTGTTCCTGATCGGGATCGTGGCGGTGATGTTCTACGCTACCGCCATCAGCGACACCGTAGGTCTGATTGAGAATCCGGTACTGCCACGTAACGAAGCGATTGTGGTCTTTATGCTGACCATCGCCACGCTTATCAGTATTACCTGTAAAATCGATACCAGCGAAGTGCTCAATGCCAGCACCTTCAAATCCGGGATGAGCGCCTGCGTATGCGTACTGGGCGTGGCCTGGCTGGGTGACACCTTTGTCAAAGCCCACATCAGTGATATCCAGACCGTAGCGGGCGATCTGTTACATAGCTATCCATGGCTGCTGGCGGTCGTTCTGTTCTTCGCCGCCACCCTGCTTTACTCCCAGGCGGCAACCACCAAAGCCCTGATGCCCGCGGCGCTGATGCTGGGCGTTACTCCGCTGACCGCTATCGCCTCTTTCGCCGCGGTGTCTGCGCTGTTCGTCCTCCCGACCTATCCCACCCTGCTGGCGGCGGTAGAGATGGATGACACAGGCTCTACACGTATCGGTAAATATGTATTTAACCATGCCTTCCTCATCCCGGGTGTGGTGGCGATTTCCCTCTGCGTCATCCTCGGTTTCATCTTCGGCGGCATGCTGTTGTAAAAGGCTTTTCGCTGTAAAAATCATTAAAGTCGGGCCGCTTAGCGGCCCGATTCATCAATTCTTCACTGCCCGGCATGCTATAGTGGTTTTTTTCGCGATAACGAGGTCGACCTGTGAACATGTCTGACGCTGTTGTTGTTCTCTGCACCGCACCCGATGAAGCCACTGCCCAGGATCTGGCCGCTAAAGTCCTGGCTGAAAAGCTTGCCGCCTGCGTGACTATTCTGCCTGGCGCCACCTCGCTCTATTACTGGGAAGGCAAGCTGGAGCAGGAGTACGAAGTGCAGATGCTGCTGAAATCCCGAGTCTCACTCCAGCAGGCGCTCCTCGATTGTCTTAAGTCTCACCACCCTTACCAGACCCCGGAGTTACTGGTGTTGCCAGTCTCCCACGGTGATAACGATTATCTATCATGGCTCAACGCTTCCTTACGCTGATCCTGCTGCTGTGCAGCACCTCAGTTTTTGCCGGGTTGTTTGATGCACCCGGCCGTTCAAACTTCGTTCCTGCCGACCAGGCGTTCGTTTTCGATTTTCAGCAAAACCAACATGAACTGAACCTGAACTGGAGTGTGAAGCCGGGGTTTTACCTCTATCGCAAACAGATCAGCATCACCCCTGCTCAGGCCACTATCGGTGCGCCAACGCTGCCCGCAGGGGAGTGGCATGAAGATGAATTTTACGGCAAAAGTGAGATCTACCGGCAACAGCTCACCGTACCGGTGACCATTAACCAGGCCGGGAAAGGGGCGACCCTCACCGTCACCTACCAGGGCTGTGCCGATGCCGGGTTGTGTTATCCACCCGAAACCAAAGTGGTGCCGCTGAGTGAGGTGCAAGCTGCCGCCTTAGCGCCTTCCGCACCTGCCACAAATGCGCCTGACCCCGCGCCGAAAAGCGAGCTGCCCTTCTCCGCGCTGTGGGCGCTGCTGATCGGCATTGGCATCTCCTTTACGCCCTGCGTATTGCCGATGTACCCGCTTATTTCGGGCATTGTCCTTGGCGGTAAAACGCGTCTCTCCACGGGCCGGGCATTACTACTGGCATTTATCTATGTGCAGGGGATGGCCCTGACGTATACCGCCCTCGGTCTGGTCGTGGCTGCGGCAGGATTGCAATTCCAGGCTGCGCTTCAGCATCCGTACGTTCTGATCGGCCTCTCGGTACTCTTTACTTTGCTGGCGCTGTCGATGTTTGGTCTCTTCAGCCTTCAATTGCCTTCATCGCTGCAAACCCGCTTAACATTAATGAGCAATCGCCAGCAGGGCGGCTCAGCGGGAGGCGTTTTTGCCATGGGCGCTATCGCCGGGCTCATCTGCTCCCCCTGCACGACCGCCCCGCTGAGCGCAATTCTGCTCTATATCGCCCAGAGCGGTAATTTGTGGCTCGGTGGCGGCACGCTCTATCTCTACGCGCTGGGTATGGGATTGCCGCTGATCCTGGTGACCCTGTTCGGCAACCGACTATTACCTAAAAACGGTCCCTGGATGACGCAGGTGAAAACCGCGTTCGGGTTTGTGATCCTGGCGCTGCCGGTTTTCCTGCTGGAGCGCGTTGTCGGCGACGCCTGGGGATTACGTCTCTGGTCGATGCTCGGCGTCGCCTTCTTCTTGTGGGCCTTTATTACCAGTTTGTCAGCAAAACAAGCGTGGATGCGCGTGGTGCAAATCCTCCTCCTGGCCGCCGCACTGGTAAGCGTACGTCCTCTGCAGGACTGGGCATTTGGCGTCAACGTGACGCAATCTCAGGCCCATCTTAACTTCACACCAGTACGCAACGTAGATGAGCTGCAACGCGCGCTGGCACAGGCCAACGGCAAACCGGTCATGCTCGATCTCTATGCCGACTGGTGCGTGGCTTGCAAAGAGTTCGAAAAATACACCTTTAGCGATCCGCAGGTGCAAAACGCGCTGAAAGGGACGGTTCTGCTTCAGGCAAACGTGACGGCCAATAACGCAGAAGATAAGGCCCTGCTGAAGAGATTAAACGTGCTTGGCCTGCCGACAATTCTGTTCTTTAACGGAGAGGGCGAGGAGCAGGCGGCCCAGAGAGTGACCGGATTTATGGATGCCACGGCTTTCAGCGCACATTTGCGCGATCGACAACCGTAAACGACACTGTAGACGGGACGTTCGACGGTATGCAGAGGAGATAATCATGCAACGCGAAGATGTTTTGGGAGAAACCCTGCAATTACTTGAGATCCAGGGAATAGCCAGCACGACGCTGGAGATGGTCGCCGAACGGGTGGATTATCCGCTGGATGAGCTGATGCGCTTCTGGCCTGATAAAGAGGCGTTGCTATACGATGCGCTGCGCTATCTTAGCCAGCAGGTCGATACCTGGCGCACGCAATTGCGGCTCAACGACGAGCTCAGCGCCGAGCAAAAATTGCTGGCGCGCTATAACGCGCTCGCTGAGTGCGTGCGTAATCACCGCTATCCCGGCTGTCTGTTTATTGCCGCCTGTACCTTCTTCCCGGATCCAGACCACCCTATCCATCAGTTGGCCGATCAGCAAAAGCGCGCTTCCCATGATTTTACTCATGAGCTGCTTACCACCCTGGAAGTGGACGATCCGGCGATGGTCGCAAAGCAGATGGATTTGGTGCTGGAGGGGTGCCTGAGCCGTATGATGGTCAACCGTAGCCAGGCCGATGTCGATACCGCACAACGCCTGGCAGAGGATATCCTGCACTTTGCTCAGTGCCGCAAAGGCGGGGCGCTCACTTAAGCCAGTATTCCCGCCCAGGCTGAAATAAACAGGCACAATGCCATCAGCCGTTGAAAGCGCACCATCGCAACGGTGGTGCGAAAGAGACGGGTCACCGCCTTTCCCAGCCATGCCCAGCACATCAGGCAGGCGATAGAAATCAGTAAAAACCAGAAGGCCATGAGCGCCACATCGTGCAACCCATTCCGCCCGGCCGGGGCAAAAAGCGTGACCACCGCCAGCGCCATCATCCAGGTTTTGGGATTCACCACCTGCAGCAGCGCAGCCGCTCGCGGGGTAAACCGCACAGGCGAGCGTCCGGAAATATCAGTCGCCGGCGCGCGAAACAACTGCCAGCTCATCCAGCTTAGCCAGAGCACCCCGGCCCAGCTCATCAGCTGTCGTATCAGCGGAGACTGACGCAGGATCTCCCCGGCTCCGGCACCGGAGATCAGGACTATCGCGCTGGCCGCAGCGCAGGCGCTCACCAGCGCAGGAAGCGTGGATTTAACGCCATGTTGCTGGCTATGCGTAAACACAAGAATATTAGTCGGCCCGGGGGTAATCGAGGCGACGAAAGCAAATAGCAGAAATGGCATCAAATTCACAGGTGGCTCCTTATTATAGAGCTCTGACTGTGCCGCTATTTTTTAGAAAGATCTGGAAGGTTTGTGCACAAACGCCGGTAGTGGGCAGGCGTGATGCGATAGGCTCGCTGGAACCAGCGTCCCAGATGACTTTGATCGGAAAAGCCCAGCGCCGCGGCTACATCAACCGGCTGCTCGCCCTGTGCCAGACGCTGACGCGCTTTCGCCAGACGCAGCTGGATAAGCCAGGCGTGAGGAGCCAGGTGGAACTCGCGTTTAAAGCTGCGCGTCAAAGTAAAACGGTCAGTGCCTGTTTCACGTGCCAGATCGGTTAAACCGATATTTTCGCCCATATGCGCGAAGAGATAATCTCTCGCCCGGTGAGCGATAGCGGCACTTTGTATCTGGGAAGGGACTTTTTTACGCCAGTGGCAGTGGGCGGTGATTTGCGCCAGCAGGGTATCCATGCTGCTCTGCTGCACGATTTTCATCTCATCGTTATGCAGGCTCGAGAAGGTTTCACCGATGGCGAGCGCCAGATGTGGCTCGCGCGTCAGCGTCTGCGGAAAGTGCAGCGAATAGCTGCCAGGCGTAGATTCATACAACCCCTGCAGGGTGTTAGTCAGCCATCGTTCATCCAGATAAAAGGTCAGGTAGGTAAAGCCGCCTTCTACGGGCGCATCGCCGTCGTGGATCTCCCCCGGCTCAAGCAGAAACGCATCGCCCGGACGGCTATGATAACGCTCGCGACGGCAGTGAAACTGCTGCGTGCCGGAGAGAGTAATCCCCACCAGATAACTGTCGTGCCAGTGCGGATCGAAGGCGTGCCCTTCAAAGTGCGCCTTAATCGTTTCGATACCCGTTTCTGCATGCTGACGTAGCTCAAGCCAGTCTTTCGCCATACTTCCCCCTCTTTCACCGCCAGCATTGCCTGGCCTTGCGCGCCTGTCTGGAAGATTTGTGCAAATGCGACGCGCAAACCGCCAGATTGCCGTAATCTTAAGCAGTTGAACAGCTTTTCCCGAAATAGGGTTGACGGCGTTACGCGATTGCGGTTTAATGCGCCCCGTTGCCCGGATAGCTCAGTCGGTAGAGCAGGGGATTGAAAATCCCCGTGTCCTTGGTTCGATTCCGAGTCCGGGCACCACTATTTAGAAAAACCCGCCTATGGCGGGTTTTTTGCTTTCTGAAAGCGGACTCTCCCCTTCGGAACCAGTGCGACAGGCGCGCGATTCCACGCTTTCTACATAAGTCCCTGGCAAGCCATCACGAAATACCCATCCTCCCCTCATTCTGCGCTTGCTATAATTCAGCCACACTCACCCGCAGGCTTCCTTATGAATACATACCGTCTAACGCGCGACTGGCGATTGCCCACGGCAGGGTTGCTGGCCTTGATAGTCCTCTTTGCTGGCTTCACGCTGCACACTCACTGGAACGATTTTATCCAGTGGTGCCTCGCCACCCAAATCACGCTGCATCGTTATCTGGTGATGTATCTGCTGCAACTGAATAACCATCAGTTCAGCGGCGGGCTATGGCTACTGACGGGGGCCTTTTTTTATGGCGTGCTGCACGCTATCGGCCCGGGGCATGGCAAATTTATCGTCACCACCTGGCTCAGCACCAATACCGAGAGCCAGCGGGCATCTCGCGTGGTGCCGTTTCTCGGGAGCCTGATGCAGGGCGTCAGCGCCATTCTGTTTGTGTTTATCCTCGCCGTCGGCCTGAATATGGCGTCTGGCGATCTCAGCACCAGCCGCTGGTACGTCGAGAAAATCAGCGCCGTGATGATCGGTTCATTCGGTGCCTTCATCATCTATCAGGCGCTAAAAAGCTTGCTGCCCCGCAAAATGACCCTCTTTGCCATCAAACCGCTGCACGAACACAGTGACCAGTGCGGATGCGGCCATCACGGCGTAGGGGCCGGGATGACGCAAGGCGACTGGAAAACGCGTCTGGGTGTGATTCTGGCGATTGGTGCGCGGCCCTGCAGCGGCGCCATCATGATTTTGCTGTTCTCGAATGCGCTGGGGATTGTCAGTTGGGGAATGGCGGCGGTCATGACCATGTCGCTTGGTACCGCGTTATCCATTATGGGCCTGTCCCTCGCGGTACGTTATGCCCGTGAGCGCACCGTGGCGCTGTTTGATAGCCCTGCATCGTTACGCTGGCTGGCGCCCGCAGCCAGGATAGCCGGAGGCGTGGTGCTTATTCTGTTTGCCGTCGTGCTCTTTTTAACGGTGATCCCTATCAGCGCGGACGGCGACTTTATCGCCGCTGGCTGCTAATAAAAAACCCGGCTTGCGCCGGGTTTTTTATTACTCATTAATTCTCGGATGTTGATCAACAAGGCGAGAACGCTTTTTCTGTAACGCCTCAATTTCGGCGTCAATATCTTCAATCTTCTGCTCGACGTTATCGTAATGTTCGCGCAGGATCTCTTTCGCTTCCGCAATATCCGATGCCGCCGGTGTCGCGCCTTTCAGAGGACGGTTCGCCGTCTCCTTCATGGTCAGACCGGTCGCCAGACCAATGACCGCAATCACCATCAGGTAGTAGGCAGGCATCATCAGGTTCTGCGTGCTCTCTACCAGCGAGGCCGCCAGGGTCGGCGTCAGGCCGGCAATCAGCACTGAAATGTTAAACGCTGCCGCCAGGGCACTATAACGAATATGCGTCGGGAACATCGCCGGCAGAGTGGATGCCATCACGCCAATAAAGCAGTTCAGGATCACCGCCAGCATCAGCAGACCGGCGAAAATCAGCCCCAGCACGTTACTGTTGATCAGGATAAAGGCCGGAATCGAGAGCGCGAACAGAGCAACGCTGCCGAGAATAATGAACGGTCGACGACCGAAACGGTCACTCAGCAGGCCCATAATCGGCTGCACAAACAACATCCCCACCATGATGGCGATGATAATGAGTACGCCGTGATCTTCCGAGTAGTGCAGGTTATGCGACAGATAGCTCGGCATGTAGGTCAACAGCATGTAGTAGGTCACGTTGGTGGAGATCACCAGACCAATACAGGTCAGCAGGCTACGCCAGTGTTTAGTGGCAATCTCTTTAAACGAGACTTTAGGCCCTTCCTGCAATCCTTCGCGATCGCCCTGCTCCAGCTTTTCGACATGCTGCTGGAAAGCCGGAGTCTCTTCAAGCGCGTGACGCAGATAGAGACCAATCACCCCGAGCGGCAGCGCCAGGAAGAACGGGATACGCCAGCCCCACTCCAGGAAGTTCGCTTCACCCACCACGGTGGAAATCAGGACCACGACACCCGCACCCAGCACAAAGCCTGCGATGGAGCCAAAGTCCAGCCAGCTTCCCATAAAACCACGCTTACGGTCCGGCGAATACTCAGCTACAAAGATTGACGCGCCGGTGTACTCACCACCGACCGAGAAGCCCTGGGCCATCTTACACAGCAGCAGCAGGATGGGCGCCCAGATACCAATACTGGCGTACGACGGTATCAAGCCAATACAGAAGGTACTGACGGACATGATAACAATGGTAATCGCGAGTATTTTCTGGCGACCATATTTATCGCCAAGCATCCCGAAGAACAGACCACCCAGCGGGCGGATTAAGAAGGGAACGGAGAACGTACCTAACGCTGCAATCATCTGCAGGCTAGGATCGGCGCCGGGGAAGAATACTTTACCTAACGCGTAGGCCACAAAGCCATACACGCCAAAATCGAACCATTCCATTGCGTTACCGAGCGAAGCCGCGGTTATCGCTTTGCGCAATTTACCGTCGTCAATGATAGTGACGTCACGCAGGGTGATGGGTTTAACCTTTTTCCTTTTAAGCATTGCTAACCTCGTAGACTAAGCCCTGTCCTTACCACAGTGCTTTAAGAGCACCTTGTGGACCCGGGAAGCGCATCGTGCGCATTCTCCTCTTTCAAGCGTAGCAGGTTTACTTACACTGACGTTCAAAGTCAGTACAACCGAACCTGTTGACGCCTGTCTGGGCAGTTAATGACCTCCTTACCCTACCAGCGTTTATATTTGTGATCAACTTCACATATATATTTAGCGACCTTAAGCCTACGTAATGAAAGGTCAATTTTCTCAATTGAGATACGTCTCAACCCCCACCTCTTAAATATCATTCCTTAAGTTATTATTCACACGAAAACAAAAAATAAACGACATTTCTTCACATCCAATTTACAGCAATTTTAATAATCAAAAGGGCGCCGATCGGTTTCCGAAAAATATGTGATCCAGATAACTAAAACACTGTTTTATTTTCATTGAATCGCCATTCCATCGATCGCATCATAAGTCTGGTCAACAGGGTTTAAATGCTTTCAGTCGAAGGCCAAAACCCAAACCGAATTATGTTTGCTGTATGAATAACGGATTGCCAGGCGCACAAAGCCCTCAATGCGTTGAATTCATTAAATTATTGGTTTCTAACTTGTCCGCCGGCGATGCGTGATGAGATGCGAGGGTACACGATGAAAATTAAAGCCGCGATTGAGCGCATTCCCGGTGGGATGATGTTGGTTCCGCTGGTGCTGGGTGCCATTTTAAATACCTTAGCGCCTAACACCGGGGCTTATTTCGGTGGATTCACTAAAGGTATGATTACCGGTACGGTGCCGATCCTGGCGGTATGGTTCTTCTGTATCGGTGCTTCCATTAATTTACGTGCAACCGGAACGGTATTACGTAAGTCCGGCACGCTGGTACTGACTAAAATTGCCGTTGCATGGATTGTGGCGATGCTCTGCGCGATGTTCATCCCAGAGAATGGGATCCAGACGGGCTTCTTTGCGGGTCTCTCCGTACTTGCCATCGTCTCTGCCATGGACATGACCAACGGCGGTCTCTACGCCAGTCTGATGAACCAGTATGGCACCAAAGAGGAGTCCGGTGCTTTCGTTCTGATGTCGCTGGAGTCCGGCCCGCTGATGACCATGCTGATCCTCGGCTCTGCAGGTCTGGCCTCGTTTGAAGCGCACCATTTTGTTGGCGCCATCCTGCCATTCCTGATCGGTTTCGCCCTCGGTAACCTGGACCACGACCTGCGTGACTTCTTCAGCAAAGCAACGCCGGTACTGATTCCCTTCTTCGGTTTCGCCCTGGGTAACACCATCAACCTGAACGTGATCCTTCAGACCGGCCTGCTGGGTATCGTGCTGGGCGTGGCGGTGATCATCATCACCGGTATTCCGCTGATTATTGCCGACCGCGTCATTGGCGGTGGCAACGGGACTGCGGGGGTGGCGGCATCATCCGCCGCGGGCGCTGCGGTGGCTAACCCGGTCATCATCGCGCAGATTAACCCAGCCTTTGAACCGGTTGCCGCATCCGCTACCGCACTGGTTGCGGCCAGCGTGATCGTCACCGCGATTCTGGTGCCAATCATCACTGCACTGTACGCCAGACGCTTCGGTAACATCCCGGCGCCGGAAGCTGAAGAACAAAGAGTGGAATCGCTGCACCACTAAGTGACTGACCCTCTCCCACGGGAGAGGGTTTTTACTCTGCGAAGACCTCTTCTACCATGGCTTTCGCCAGTCTTGTCGCCGAACAGAGTCTCGGCATCCCCAGCGCCACGTTTTGCCAGCTTTGCGTCACCGACCAGCAGACCGGATGACGGTCCACATCACACCAGTCGCCCAGCCAGCCCAGCATATCTTTATGATCGATCAGACCCGGAGACGCCGGTGTGGCAAGCCATTGATGGTAAAAATGGCGCGTGGCTGGTGCCGCATTAATGCCCAGCGCCAGGTAGTTCGCCACCTGATTTTGCAGCTCATCTTTCAGCATGGCGCTCACGTCGGCATTGGCCAGCCGGCAGGCGTCGCCAAACGCTCCCCAGCGCAACTCTTCCAGCGCCACATAACCGCGCCCGGCCAGGGACCAGCCGTCGTAATGGCCGGCCCGCCAGCGGGTAAAGATCTGTTCGGTATGCTCACCGGCCTGCACCGTTAATCCACGCTGGCCTAACGCTTTGACTTTCCAGACCGCACGCTGCTGGAAATGAGAAGAGAGGGTATCGTACTGCTGCAACAAGCCTGGCGGGGGCGCATTGCGCAGACCCGTGTGCTGGCGTAATGCGTCCAGTTTCTGTGTCATGCGGGTAAGCGCAAGATGGCCGGGGTCAAACATGCCCGCCAGTTTCTCTGCCAGCCCAAGCCGCAGCGCAGCATTTTCGCTGAACATTCCCGCCATCGCCCATGGACGAAGCTGAGTCTGCGTCATGATCTCCTGGGTTAAACGTTCACGAAACTGCTGTTGCTGTGGCACGAGCGGGGTTTGACGCGTGGCATCCACCCCTTGCACCAAATCGACCATAAATTTGGGATGGATACACTCCAGCGTCCGCCCGGGACCGTCCAGTAGTTGTTTTGTCATGGTTGCTCTGCCGCGAATAGAGTTTGAATATCATCGCGTAACAGTCGGGTATCTTCCTGAATCCACGTCGCGGTGGAGATACACTGTGAAAGCAGCTGAGTGAGCGACCGGGTAGCATGCTCATTCTGCTGGCGCACCGCGAGGCTATCACGCAAGCTTTCTTGTAATCCTGCAAGACATAGCGAAAATTCCGCAAAGAAAGTCGCCATGCCTGCCGTAACAGAGACATCGACCTGCGCGGCCAAAGCTTTACGGATTTGTGCACAAAACTGCGCAATATGGTGATTAATTTTGTCATGCAGCTCAGCCACGTTGATCACGTAACGGGTATGTGTCACGACGTAGTCATCCCAACCCCAGCCAGGATTATTCAGCCAGCGAGAGACCGTTTCACGCACGCTACTCGTGCCTGCCACCTGGCTCGCAGGAAGGTTCTCACGGGCAATCACGTCGTTAAACAGGCCGCGGGTATTAAAGTTAAGCTGGCTGGCCTGGAAGGCCGGGAAGCTGATCCGCGCCCGGAAACCGGCGTGGCTCAACTCTTCTTTGATACGTGTCTCAATGGGGCGCATGGCATCATTCAGCGAGCGCGCCAGGGTGGATTCAAGCTGATCGAAACGCAGAGCCAGTTCACGGCTGATACGCTCTTGCGCCGCCAGCAGAATCATTTCGCAGGAGGAGCGGATTTTACTGAGCACAATCTGCGCCTGGCCTTCATCTTCCAGCACCAGTAGCTCCGCGGCTGCAGGATCATCACTACGCAAACGCAGGTCATAGCCGGTTAGATCGCGCAGATTATCGCTGCTGAAGACCTGACTTATCGCCTGCTGGATTTGCCCCTTCTGCCCGTTAATAAACCCCTCTGCCGTGCAGAGCGCCTCTTCGACTTCATGCCTCACCTCATCGCTGACCGACTCCTGACGACGCTGTAACAGGGCCATGTCCTCTTCCAGACGGGTGATATTGAGCTGTAGCTCATCAAAGGCTACCGTCAGCCCCTGATAGCGAAAATCGAGATATTCACGGGCATTTTGCGCGTAGTTTAATAACTTATGCGATGCAGAACGCAGGGCATACAGCGAAGCGTTAGCATAAGCGGCATAAATCAGCTTGCGGATCGGCTGTTCAAACAGGGAATCTTCCCACAGCAGATCGGCAGAGTGACGAACATGCTCAATGTCGTCGAGATCGGCGGTGCGCCAGCGGCGGCCAAGCGCCGCTTCGGCAAAATCCTGTACCCAGCGCTGGCTCTGGTGATCCGGCAATTTACCGCGTTGATCCAGTTCGTGACGCGCACGGTTTGCCAGATATCCCCACATGGAAGAGACCGGGTAAATCTGCCCCGGAGAGATATACCCCTTCATCAGGGTGCCGGAGATCATCGCCCGCACCTGCTCTTCGTCATCGCTATTACGATCTTTCTGGTCGAATTTATTAACCAGCGCATAGAGCGGCACTGATCTCCCTGCCGCCGAAATGGCCTGACGCACCTCTTCGTCGGAGATCGACTTAAGTTGGGTGTAATCCATCACCGCCAGCACCGCCGAGGCGCGGGAGATCTGTTCTGCCAGCATCTTCTGCAGATGCGGTTGCCCGGCCTCGTTCGGCCCGGGGGTATCAAGAAGTGTTAAGTGTCCGAGATGCGCATCCAGCCCGGCCAGATGAACAAACTCCACCTCAATCACCGGAATGTGTTCGATAGCCGCATATTCAGAGAAGGGAAAGTCGGTTTCCAGCGCCTGGGAAAGCCGCACCAGATCATTTAAGTTTTTCAGACAATAGAAGATGGGCTGGGCGCCGAGATAACGTTTTTCAAACGCCTCCCCTTTTTCAATACGCCCCAGCAGGGCATTCATGTCTTTATCAATTTCCAACTGTTGCGCCAGCTTGCCGCGATCGCAATTACTCAGCTTTATTTGCAGTTGCTTAATTAAGGTATCGATCGGCGCGACGTGCGAAAAGTTCAGCACTGGCTCCTTCTGGCCCGGCGTATGACGAATAAGCGTGGGGAGGGCCGTCATCGGGCGGTTGCGGTTTGGCAACACCTCCGTACCGACGATGGCATTGATGGTGGTCGATTTCCCGGCCTTCATGGTGCCAACAATCGCCAGCACCATCTCCAGCCGGGTAATTTTGCGCAGTTCATTGTTCAGCATCGACTGCTGGGCGTCTAAACCCCGGGCGCTGAAATGCAGCGGCAAGACATTATTGCTTTCACCCGTCAACGCCGTGGTGGTACTGTCCATTACCGCGACAGGCATCGCTTTTAAGGTTTCAAGGTTTTGCAAAGAGAGTTGCAGTAGCCGTTCCGCTTCCTGGCTCAATTCAAATATTGTTTGTGTGTGCATGCAATAACTTCCCTTAACGCAAATTTCTTAATTTTATTAAACCGAATAATTTTAATAATGAAGAATCGGTTTTATTGATTACATGTGGAAAATATCCCCACTAAAATATAAGCGATTGATGCTGTTGAAATTTTATATTTAAAAAATGCATTAACAACGGAGCGAGCCCCTCGGTCAGGGAAACCGAAAGAGTAAGAGCGTAGCTCAAATTTAAGAAAGGTCAGGATATATCATTATTATTTCCCCTACCCAAAATGAGAGGGAGGAGAGCCCTACCCAAACAAAGTGTGGGTAGTTCGGGAAATCTAAAAAATAGCAAAACTGCTCTTACCTTATCCGAAATGGCAGTACGTAGCAATTTGCCGCAATAAAATTCTGATTAATTCAATCATGGCCGTTACTCCGTTGGATGTGGGAGTTAGCATCGCTTAATTGACTGACAGAAAATGTCATCCGCCATACTTTTTTTAAATTTCTTGATAAAAACAATGTCACCGACAACAGTAAGGTTTTACGTTATACTTGCCGCCTTTTTCGACAATACGTCGGTTTTTGGCGGGCACACTCCCGCCGCTTCGCACTATTTCAGGAGTCCATCATGCAGCTACCTCATTGCCCGAAATGCAATTCCGAGTACACCTACGAAGACAACGGTCTGTTTATTTGCCCGGAATGCGCCCACGAGTGGAACGATGCCGAACCGGCACCAGACAGTGACGCACTGATCGTGAAAGATGCGAACGGCAACCTGCTGGCCGATGGCGATAACGTTACCGTAATCAAAGATCTGAAAGTAAAAGGCAGCTCTTCCATGCTGAAAATCGGCACCAAAGTGAAGGGCATCCGTCTGGTTGAAGGCGATCACAACATTGACTGCAAAATCGACGGCTTTGGCCCTATGAAATTGAAATCTGAGTTCGTCAAAAAGAACTGATTTCTCCGCCCGGTGAGGCTTCGCTTACCGGGCGGACGAGAACGACACGTAACGGGCTTCTCTTACCTGAGGTAACGATTATGCCGTTACGTCCCTCCCTCTCCTTCGCCGGCACTTGTGCAGAGGCAATCGCCTGTCATCGCCATCGCTTCAACTCTTCAAACTCCCGCAACCAGTACTTAACCTAAATGTCACATTGATCCGCCAGCATGAGGCCACATTTATCGTGAGGCCCGACACATGCACACTGTCATTCGCGTCGAAAAACTGAGTAAGTCTTTTAACCATAATAAGGCGCTGCATGCCGTTGATCTGACCGTCCAGCAGGGCGAAATGGTGGCGCTGCTGGGGCCTTCCGGTTCAGGAAAGTCGACCCTGCTGCGCCATTTAAGCGGCCTCATTACCTGCGATAAAACGCCGGAAAGCCACGTCGAGCTGCTGGGTAACACCGTCCAGCGCGCCGGCCGCCTGGCATGTGACATCCGTAAAAGTCGCGCCCAGACAGGCTACATCTTCCAGCAGTTCAACCTGGTGAACCGCCTGACGGTGCTGGAGAACGTGCTGATTGGCGCGCTCGGCAGCACCCCGTTCTGGCGCACCTGTCTGCGCTGGTTCTCCCCTTCCCAGAAACAAGAAGCCCTGCAGGCGCTGACCCGCGTCGGCATGACCCACTTCGCCCACCAGCGCGTCTCCACCCTCTCCGGTGGACAACAGCAGCGCGTCGCCATTGCCCGTGCCCTGATGCAGAAAGCGAAAATCATTCTGGCCGACGAACCCATCGCCTCACTGGATCCGGAATCGGCGCGCATCGTGATGGAGACCCTGCGCGACATCAACCAGAACGACGGCATCACCGTGGTGGTCACGCTACACCAGGTGGACTATGCCCTGCGCTACTGCGAGCGCATCGTCGCCCTGCGTCAGGGACATGTCTTCTTTGATGGCGCAAGCCATCAGTTCGATAACGAACGCTTTGACCATCTCTACCGCAGCATTAACCGCGTCGAAGAGCGCGCGCAGGCTGCTTAATTCACCCGATCCGAGGAAAGTACATGAGCTACAAAGCCGTTGCCGCGCTGGCCTTCACCAGCCTGTTCAGCATCAGCACCCTGTTAAGCCCGGCGTATGCCGAGGAGCAGGAAAAAGCGCTGAACTTTGGCATTATTTCGACGGAGTCACAGCAGAACCTGAAGCCTCAGTGGGAACCGTTCCTGAAAGATATGGAAACCAAACTGGGGATCAAAGTGAACGCCTTCTTCGCCCCGGACTACGCGGGCATCATCCAGGGGATGCGCTTTAACAAGGTCGACATCGCCTGGTACGGCAACCTCTCCGCAATGGAAGCGGTAGACCGTGCCAACGGCCAGGTCTTTGCGCAGACCGTGGCGGCAGATGGCTCTCCGGGCTACTGGAGCGTGCTGATCGTGAACAAAGACAGCCCGATCAATAACCTCAACGACATGCTCGCCAAACGCAAAGAGCTGACCTTTGGCAACGGCGATCCGAACTCCACTTCCGGGTTCCTGGTGCCGGGCTATTACGTCTTCGCCAAAAACAATATTTCCACCAACGAATTCAAACGCACCGTCAACGCCGGGCACGAAACCAACGCCCTGGCCGTGGCCAACAAGCAGGTGGACGTGGCAACTAACAACACCGAAAACCTCGACAAGCTGAAGACCTCCGCGCCGGACAAGCTGAAAGAACTGAAGGTGATCTGGAAATCACCGCTGATCCCGGGCGACCCGATCGTGTGGCGTAAAAACCTCTCAGAAAGCACCAAGGACAAGGTGTACGACTTCTTTATGGCCTACGGCAAAACGCCGGAAGAGAAAGCCGTTCTGGAGAAGCTGGGCTGGGCACCGTTCCGCGCCTCAAGCGACCTGCAGCTGGTCCCGATTCGCCAGCTGGCGCTGTTTAAACAGATGCAGGGCGTGAAGGACAACAAGGGGCTGAAGGAGGAAGAGAAGAGCAGCAAAGTGTCTGAAATTCAGGCACAGCTGGACGATCTCGACCGCCTGACCGCCGCGCTCGGCGCGATGACCAGCGTGAATAAAGCGGTGCAGTAAATCTTTTCTCCCTCTCCCTGTGAGAGAGGGTAAAAACCGCACCGGACAGTCCCCTCTCCCTTGAGGGAGAGGGTTAGGGTGAGGGGGAAATGCACACGCTGATGCCCTCACCCCGGCCCTCTCCCACAGGGAGAGGGAGAACAGATAAAGGAGTCACCATGCAAACCATCACTCTCCCACCGCCAAAGCGCAGCTGGTTCTCGCTGATCAGCTGGGCCATCCTGCTGGCGGTGCTTGTTATCTCCTGGAAGGGCGCGGAAATGGACCCGCTGCTGCTGGTGAAAGATTCCGGCAACATGGCCACTTTCGCCGCCGACTTCTTCCCGCCGGACTTCAGCCAGTGGCAGGACTACCTCGGCGAAATGGCCATCACCCTGCAAATCGCCGTCTGGGGCACCGCCCTCGCGGTCATCCTCTCGATCCCGTTTGGCCTGATGAGCGCCGAAAACATCGTGCCATGGTGGGTGTACCAGCCGATGCGCCGCCTGATGGACGCCTGCCGCGCCATTAACGAAATGGTCTTCGCCATGCTGTTCGTGGTCGCCGTCGGTCTCGGCCCCTTTGCCGGCGTAATGGCGCTGTTTATTCACACCACCGGCGTGCTCTCCAAGCTGCTCTCCGAGGCGGTGGAAGCCATCGAGCCTGGCCCGGTCGAAGGCATCCGCGCCACCGGCGCCAACAAAATTGAAGAGATTCTGTATGGCGTGTTGCCGCAGGTGATGCCGCTGCTTATCTCCTACTCCCTCTATCGCTTTGAATCCAACGTTCGCTCGGCCACCGTGGTCGGCATGGTTGGCGCAGGCGGTATCGGCGTCACCCTGTGGGAAGCGATTCGTGGTTTCCAGTTCCAGCAAACCTGCGCCCTGATGGTACTCATCATCATCACCGTCAGCCTGCTGGATTTCCTCTCTCAACGTTTGCGTAAGCACTTCATCTGAGAAGCGAGGCTTTGATTTCTATGCACTTATCCAGACATCCGACCAGCTACCCAACCCGTTGGCAAGAGATTGCGGCAAAGCTCGAAGTGGAACTTCGCACCCACTACCGCTGCGGGGACTATCTGCCCGCCGAGCAGCAGCTTGCCGACCGCTACGAAGTGAATCGCCACACCCTGCGCCGCGCCATTGACCAACTGGTGGAGCGCGGATGGGTACAGCGCCGCCAGGGCGTCGGCGTGCTGGTGCTGATGCGCCCGTTCGACTACCCGCTTAACGCGCAGGCGCGCTTTAGCCAGAACCTGCTCGACCAGGGCAACCACCCTACCAGCGAAAAACTGCTCTCAGTATTACGCCCGGCCTCCAGCCACGTGGCGGACGCACTGGGCATTACCGAGGGTGAAAACGTTGTACACCTGCGTACCCTGCGCCGGGTCAACGGCGTGGCGGTGTGCCAGATCGACCACTACTTTGCCGACCTCTCCCTCTGGCCGGTGCTGCAACATTTCGCCAGCGGTTCGCTGCATGATTTTCTGCAGGAGGCCACGGGCATCGCGCTCAAGCGCACCCAGACGCGCATCAGCGCCCGCCGCGCGCAGGCAAAAGAGAGCAAGGTGCTGGAGATCCCCAACATGGCTCCGCTGCTCTGCGTGCGCACCCTCAACCACCGTGACGGCGAGATCAACGCGACGGAGTACTCCGTCAGCCTGACCCGCGCCGACATGATTGAATTCACCATGGAGCACTGAATGCACTTCGATACCGCCACCCGTCAGCACTGGATGCGCGTCCTGGCACATAGCGACCCCGGGGCGTTGCAGGCGCGCGTCTCTGCCCTTGCCCTCACGCCGACCTATGAACTGATCCGCGCACCGGAGAGTGGCCTGGTGCAGATCCAGGCGCGCATGGGCGGCACCGGAGAACGCTTTTTTGCCGGTGACGCCACCCTCACACGTGCTGTTGTGCGCCTGTCCAGCGGTACTCTGGGTTACAGCTATCAGCTGGGGCGTAACAAACATCATGCCGAGCAGTGCGCCGTTATCGACGCCCTGCTGCAAGAACAACCCTATTTCCAGTCATTGATGGAAACCTTGATTACCCCGCTGGAAGCTGACCGCGCCGCACGCCTTGCTGCGCGTCAGGCTGAAGTTAACACCAGCCGGGTCGACTTCTTTACGCTCGTTCGCGGAGATAACGCATGACGCTTCAACCCGCTTTTACCCTCGCCGTCCAGGATGCCCAACAAAGTTTTCGTCGCCTGCTGAAAGCCATGAGCGAGCCGGGCGTCATCGTCTCGCTGCATCAGCTTGCGCAGGGCTGGTTGCCGCTGAACCTCGCCACCACCAGCGTGCTGCTGACGCTGGCCGACAACGATACCCCGGTGTGGCTCTCCGGTGCGCTGACCAACGACATCGCCTGTCAGAACCTGCGTTTTCACACCAACGCGCCACTGGTTGAACAGCCCAAGCAGGCGGTCTTCGCCGTGGCCGACGAGCAGATCAGCCACGAGCAGCTCAACGCCCTGAGCGAAGGCACTGCCGTGGCGCCAGAGGCCAGCGCCACGTTGATTTTGCAGGTCACCAGCCTGAGCGGTGGCCGCATGCTGCGCCTGACCGGGGCAGGCATTGCCGAGGAGCGCATGGTCGCCCCTCAGCTGCCGGAGTGCATTATTCATGAGCTGACCGAGCGTCCGCACCCGTTCCCGCTGGGTATCGACCTGATCCTCACCTGCGGCGAGCGCCTGCTGGCCATCCCGCGAACCACCCACGTGGAGGTGTGCTGATGTACGTTGCCGTCAAGGGGGGCGAGAAGGCGATTGCCGCCGCCCACATGCTGCAAGAGCAGAGACGACGGGGTGATGAACAGCTTCCCGAGCTGAGCGTCGCCCAGATAGAACAGCAGTTAAACCTCGCCGTCGATCGGGTGATGACCGAAGGGGGCATCGCGGATCGCGAACTGGCGGCGCTGGCGCTGAAGCAGGCCAGCGGCGATAACGTCGAAGCGATTTTTCTGCTGCGCGCCTACCGCACCACGCTGGCGAAACTGGCGGTAAGCGAGCCGGTGAGTACCCCGGAGATGCGTCTGGAACGCCGCATTTCGGCCGTTTATAAAGATATTCCCGGCGGTCAGCTGCTTGGCCCCACCTACGACTATACCCACCGCTTGCTCGATTTCACCCTGCTGGCGAACGGCGACGCACCGTCGCTTGCCACCTCCGATGCCGCGCAGGAAGCCTCTCCGCACGTCTTTAGCCTGCTGGCGAAGCAGGGCCTCGCAAAAGCGGAAGAAGATTCCGGCACGGTACCTGACGACATTACCCGTACGCCGCCGGTCTATCCGTGCTCGCGATCGTCGCGCCTGCAGCAACTGATGCGCGGCGACGAAGGGTATCTGCTGGCGCTGGCCTACTCCACTCAGCGCGGCTACGGGCGCAACCACCCGTTCGCGGCGGAGATCCGCAGCGGCTACCTCGACATCGAGATCGTGCCAGAAGAGCTCGGTTTTGCGGTGAACGTCGGCGAACTGCTGGTTACCGAGTGTGAAATGGTTAACGGCTTTGTCGCACCGGAAAATGATGACCCGCACTTTACCCGTGGCTACGGGCTGGTGTTCGGCATGAGCGAGCGCAAGGCAATGGCAATGGCGCTGGTTGACCGCGCCCTGCAGGCAGCGGACTACGGTGAGCACGCTGCCGGCCCGGCGCAGGACGAAGAGTTCGTGCTGGCCCACGCGGATAACGTCGAGGCCGCAGGCTTTGTCTCGCACCTCAAGCTGCCCCATTACGTCGACTTCCAGGCCGAACTGGAACTGCTGAAACGCCTGCAACGGGAGCGCAGAAATGGCTAACTTAAGCGGCTATAACTTTGCCTATCTGGATGAGCAAACCAAACGCATGATCCGCCGCGCCATCCTGAAAGCCGTGGCCATTCCGGGCTATCAGGTGCCGTTCGGCGGCCGCGAAATGCCGATGCCCTACGGCTGGGGGACCGGTGGCATTCAGCTCACCGCCAGCGTAATCGGCGAAGCGGACGTGCTGAAGGTTATCGACCAGGGGGCGGACGACACCACCAATGCGGTGTCGATTCGCAACTTCTTTAAGCGCGTCACGGGCGTGAACACCACTGAAAAAACTGAAGACGCGACGCTGATCCAGACCCGTCACCGCATCCCAGAAACGCCGCTCGCGGAAGATCAGATCCTGATTTTCCAGGTGCCGATCCCGGAGCCGCTGCGCTTTATCGAGCCGCGTGAAACCGAGACCCGCACCATGCACGCGCTGGAAGAGTACGGCGTGATGCAGGTGAAGCTGTACGAGGATATCGCCCGCTTCGGCCATATCGCCACCACCTACGCCTACCCGGTGAAGGTGAACGGACGCTACGTGATGGACCCGTCGCCGATCCCGAAATTCGATAACCCGAAGATGGACATGATGCCCGCCCTGCAGCTGTTTGGCGCCGGGCGCGAAAAACGCATCTATGCCGTCCCGCCGTATACCCGCGTGGAGAGTCTCGATTTTGACGACCACCCGTTTACGGTGCAGGCCTGGGACGAGCCGTGCGCCATCTGCGGCTCGCAGCACAGCTATCTGGATGAAGTGGTGCTGGACGATACCGGCAAACGGATGTTTGTCTGCTCCGACACCGACTACTGCCGCCAACAGAGCGAGGCGAAAAGCCAATGAAACCGCTGCTTTCGGTTAACAACCTGACCCACCTTTACGCGCCGGGCAAAGGCTTTAGCGACGTGTCATTTGAATTGTGGCCGGGAGAAGTGCTGGGGATTGTCGGCGAGTCCGGCTCCGGCAAAACCACCTTGCTGAAATCGATCTCCGCGCGCCTGACGCCGCACAACGGCGACATTCTCTACGAAGGCGCCTCGCTGTACGGCATGAGCGAGGCCGAGCGCCGCCGCCTGCTGCGCACCGAGTGGGGCGTGGTGCATCAGCACCCGATGGACGGCCTGCGCCGTCAGGTTTCGGCGGGGGGCAATATCGGCGAACGGCTGATGGCGACCGGCGCGCGCCACTACGGCAACATCCGCGCCACGGCGCAGCACTGGCTGGAGGAGGTAGAGATCCCCGCATCGCGCATCGACGACCTGCCCTCCACCTTTTCCGGTGGGATGCAGCAACGTTTACAGATCGCCCGCAATCTGGTGACCCATCCGAAGCTGGTGTTTATGGATGAGCCAACGGGCGGGCTGGACGTCTCGGTACAGGCGCGCCTGCTCGACCTGCTGCGCGGCCTGGTGGTGGAGCTGAACCTTGCGGTGGTAATTGTCACCCACGATCTGGGTGTTGCGCGCCTGCTGGCGGACCGTCTGCTGGTGATGAAACAGGGTCAGGTGGTGGAAAGTGGGTTAACCGACCGCGTACTTGACGATCCCCATCATCCGTACACCCAGCTGCTGGTGTCATCGGTATTGCAGAACTAAGAGGCCAACATGATCCGCGTAGAAAACGTGAGTAAGACCTTTGTGCTCCACCAGCAAAGCGGCGTGCGCCTGCCGGTACTGCAACACGCCTCGCTGGAGGTCAGCAACGGCGAATGCGTGGTGCTGCATGGCCACTCCGGCAGCGGAAAATCGACCCTGCTGCGCTCCCTGTATGCCAACTACCTGCCGGACGAAGGCCACATTCATATTCGTCATCACAACGAGTGGGTGGATCTGGTGCAGGCTCCGGCGCGCAAAGTGCTGGAGGTGCGTCGCTCAACGATCGGCTGGGTCAGCCAGTTCCTGCGGGTGATCCCGCGGATCTCAGCTCTGGATGTGGTGATGCAGCCCCTGCTGGATCTGGGCGTGCCGCGTGAAACCTGCGCCGCCAAAGCCGCCAGCCTGCTAACGCGCCTGAACGTGCCGGAGCGCCTGTGGCACCTTGCCCCCTCGACCTTTTCCGGCGGCGAACAGCAGCGCGTCAATATTGCCCGGGGGTTTATCGTCGATTATCCCATTTTGTTGCTCGACGAACCCACCGCCTCGCTCGACAACAAAAACAGCGCAGCGGTAATTAAACTGATCGAACAGGCCAAAACGCGCGGCGCAGCGATCGTCGGGATCTTCCACGACGACGCCGTACGCGATCGCGTCGCAGACAGATTGCACCCGATGGGGACCCACGCATGATTATTAATAACGTCAAACTGGTGCTGGAAAATGAGGTCGTTGATGGCTCGGTTGAAATTCAGGAGGGCATCATCCGCGCCTTTGCCGAAACCCAGAGCCGCTCCCCGGAGGCGATGGATGGCGACGGCGGCTGGCTGCTGCCGGGGCTGATTGAGCTGCATACCGATAATCTGGATAAATTTTTCACCCCGCGCCCGAAAGTCGACTGGCCCGCCCATTCGGCGATGAGCAGCCACGACGCATTGATGGTCGCCAGCGGCATCACCACGGTGCTGGACGCGGTGGCGATTGGCGACGTGCGCGACGGTGGCGATCGTCTTGAGAATCTGGAGAAGATGATCAACGCCGTGGAAGAGACCCAGAAACGCGGCCTCAACCGTGCCGAGCACCGTCTGCATCTGCGCTGCGAACTGCCGCACCACACCACCCTGCCGCTCTTTGAAAAGCTGGTAGAGCGCGAGCCGGTTTCGCTGGTCTCGCTGATGGATCACTCGCCCGGCCAGCGCCAGTTCGCCAACATTGAAAAATACCGTGAGTACTACCAGGGCAAATATTCTCTGAACAACGAAGAGATGGCCCGCTACGAAGAAGAACAGCTTCAGCTTGCAGCACGGTGGTCTCAGCCGAATCGCCTCGCCATAGCCGCATTGTGCCGGGATCGTCACATCGCGTTGGCCAGCCACGACGACGCCACGCCCGAGCATGTACGCGAATCTCATCAACTTGGCAGCGTGATCGCCGAATTTCCTACCACGTTTGCAGCGGCAGACGCCTCGCGCCAGCACGGCATGAATGTGCTGATGGGGGCACCTAACATCGTACGCGGCGGCTCGCACTCCGGCAACGTGGCGGCCAGCAAACTGGCCTCCCTTGGCCTGCTGGATATTCTCTCTTCCGATTACTACCCGGCGAGCCTGCTGGACGCGGCTTTTCGCGTGGCGGATGACGAAGGCAATAGTTTCACCTTGTCTCAGGCCATTCGCCTGGTGACAAAAAACCCGGCAACGGCGCTCAATCTTCACGATCGGGGCGACATTGCCGAGGGCAAACGGGCGGATCTGGTGCTGGCGCATCGCAAGGGCGAGCACATCCATATCGACCACGTCTGGCGTCAGGGTAAACGGGTGTTCTGATGGGACGACTTATCTGGTTAATGGGCCCCTCGGGCTCAGGTAAAGACAGCTTATTGTCGGCGTTACGGCAGCAAGAACATACCCAGCTGCTGGTGGCGCATCGCTACATTACTCGCGCGGCCAACGCCGGGAGTGAAAACCATATTGCCCTCAGCGAGCAGGAATTTTTTACCCGCGCCGGGCAAAATCTGCTGGCGCTAAGCTGGCACGCCAACGGCTTCTATTACGGGGTCGGTATTGAGATTGACCTGTGGCTACATGCCGGGTTTGACGTGCTGGTCAATGGCTCACGCGCCCACCTGCCGCAGGCTCGTGCCCGCTATGAAGCGGCGCTGATGCCCGTCTGCCTGCAAGTGTCGCCAGAGATTCTGCGTAGCCGACTGCAAAGCCGGGGACGCGAGTCGGATCATGAGATAGAGCAGCGACTGGCGCGCGCGGCGCGCTATACCCCAGCGGACTGCCATCTCCTCAATAACGACGGAAGTTTGCTACAGTCAGTCGGTACCTTCTTATCGCTTATCCGTCAAAAGGAGAAACTGCATGCCTGACTGCCATCTTCGCCCCGCCGCCGCCGACGACGCCCAGAAGGTTTACGCCCTGATCTGCGAACTGAAGCAGGCCGAGTTCGATCACCAGGCGTTTCACGCCGGTTTTCTTGCCAATCTTCAGGATCACAATATGCGCTATCAACTGGCCGAACTGGACGGGCAGGTCATCGGCATGATCGGCCTGCATATGCAGTTTCATCTGCATCACGCCCGCTGGATCGGCGAGATCCAGGAGCTGGTGGTGATGCCGCAGGCGCGCGGCCTGAAGGTGGGCAGTCAACTGCTGGCCTGGGCCGAGGAGGTTGCCCGCCAGGCGGGAGCGGAACTGACAGAGCTCTCCACCAGCGTGAAGCGCACCGACGCTCACCGTTTTTACCTTCGTGAAGGCTATACGCAGAGCCATTTTCGCTTCACCAAACCGCTGTAGAGAGGGTGAGTGATGAGTTTGACGATTACGTTGACAGGCACCGGTGGTGCCCAGCTGGTACCGGTGTTTGGTTGCGACTGCATGGCGTGTCGTCGGGCGCGCTTGCAGGAGGAGTACCGCCGCCGTCCCTGTAGCGCGGTGGTCAAATTCAACGACGCAGTGACCTTGCTGGATGCGGGGATCCCGCAGCTGATGGATGACTGGCCCGCGGGCAGCTTCCAGCAATTTCTCCTCACCCATTACCATATGGATCACGTTCAGGGGCTGTTCCCGCTTCGCTGGGGCGTGGGCGCGACCATACCGGTCTACGGCCCGCCGGACGACGCGGGCTGCGACGATTTGTTTAAACACCCTGGACTGCTGGATTTTAGCCATACGCTTGAGCCCTTTGTGGTTTTTGAACTCCAGGGGCTGCGGGTCACGCCCCTGCCGCTTAACCACTCAAGACTCACGTTTGGCTACCTGCTGGAGAGCGCCCATAGCCGCGTAGCGTGGCTTTCGGATACCAGCACGCTGCCCGAGAAAACGGTCAAGTTCTTACTCAATAACCAACCGCAGGTGATTATCATCGACTGCAGCCACGCACCGCGCGATGAAGCGCCGCGCAACCACTGCGATTTAAATACCGTGATTGCGCTAAATGAGGTCATTGGCTGTCCGCAGGTGATCCTCACCCACATTAATCATCAATTCGACGTGTGGATGATGGATAACCCGCTACCGGAAGGGTTTGAAGCAGGGTATGACGGGATGGTGCTGGCGCTGGACTAGTTTTCTCCCTTCAGGAAAGCCGGAACGGATTTTCTCCCTCTCCCCGTACGAGAGAGTCGGAACGGTTTTCCTCCCTCTCCCCGTACGAGAGGGTTGGAACGGTTTTCCTCCCTCTCCCCGTGGGAGAGGGTCGGGGTGAGGGCATCAGACCGCACAATGTCACCGATCATAATCCTCTTCCAGCCTGCGCTCATCATCCTCTAAGCGACGCCTGTCATCATCAAGCTGGCGCTGACGCTCATCCAGGCGCTGGCGACGATCCTCTAGCTGCCTGCGGCGCTCGTCATACTGACGGCTGTCGCTACGCCGTCTCTGATCATAACGATCGTCGTCATCATTGTTGCGGTTGCTATTAGGGTTATAGGCGTCGTTGATCGCCTGCTGAATATTGCCAATGGCGTCATCAACAATATCGGCATGCGCCAGCTGACTGGTGAAAGACAGCAGGCAAAATATCAGGGCGGTAGAGTAACGTTTCATAGAGCCAGTCTCGCAAAGGGGCTGGCTTTACGGTAATGAAAGGCCGATAACGCGAGTAGCGGAGGAATCTCAATTCAGCGTCACCTTCCGCAGCGCCTGTGCCAGTTGAGCGCGGGTAAAAGGTTTACGCAACAGCTCCACGTCGGGCAGCGCAGGGTTATGGGCTGGGCGCAGATCCTGGCCGCTCATCAGCAGCAGCGGCAGGTAGGGGAAATGGACGCGAACATGGTTGATCACCTCTGCGCCGCTTAACGCGCCAGGCAGCATTAAATCACTGATAAAGATCTCAATATCCGGCGAGGCCTCCAGCATCTGCAGTGCCTGCTGGCCGGTTTCAGCCTCCAGGGTCAGATAACCCAGTTGATGCAGCTGTTCGCACAACGTCTGACGCACATCGGCTTCGTCCTCCAGCACCAGTACCAGCCGGTCACTGTGCGGTGCCGCTTCAGCATGCGTCGTTTCGCTGTGGATCACTGCCTGCTGGGTAGCCCGTGGCAGCTGGAGCCTGACGACGGTGCCCTGGCCCGGCGCACTCTCGATCTCGACCCGCCCGCCAGACTGACGCACAAAGCCATAGACCATCGACAACCCCAGCCCGCTGCCGCTCCCGGTCTGTTTGGTGGTGAAGAAGGGCTCAAATACCTGGGCTTTGATCGCCTGTGACATGCCGCAGCCATGATCGATAACCTCCAGCGCCACCATGTCCTGTCGCCGCCCGTCGCTACGGGTCACGCGCTGGTTCCAGGTGCGGATCTTAATCACGCCACTCTGCCCCTCCATCGCATCGCGTGCGTTCATCACCAGATTGATGATGGCGTTTTCCAGCTGACTGACGTCGATCCACGCCGGCCATGCCGGGTGCTGGGCTTCAATGTCCAGCGAAAGCGTGGCGGGCAGCGAGTGGCGCATCAGCTCCCCGAGGTTTTCCAGCATCGGTTTCATCTCTATCGCCCGTGGATGCAGCGACTGCTTACGCGAAAAGGCCAGCAAGCGCTGCGTGAGGAGCGCCCCGCGCTCCGCCGCTTTCAGGGCGCGCCCCACCCTTGACGCCTCTGGCGATGCAGGGTCAATCAGCTCCAGGCTGCCAATAATCACCGCCAGCAGATTGTTAAAATCATGCGCCAGTCCGCCCGTCAGTTGCCCGACGGCCTTCATCTTCTGGCTATGCAGCAGCGCCTCTTCCAGCCCCTGACGTTCGATACGGTCAATCTCCATCTGGCCACTCTTCTCCTTCAGCAACCGGGTCGTGTGCTGCAGAGACGCGGTATTTCGGGCAAAGACGCTGAACGAACGCGCCAGTTCCCCCAGTTCATCCCGGCGTTGCAGACCGGGTACCGACACCTCCTGCTCGCCATGAGCAAGGCGTGACATCGCCCGGGAGATCGCCGTCAGGTTCGACCCCAGATTGCGATAGATATACCAGCCGGCAAAACCGGTGATCACCAGCGCCAGCAGGGCAAACGCCGTGATAAACAGGCTGATTGAGCGTAGCTCCTGGTGGCTCTGGCGAGTACGCAGTTCGGAGGCCGCCGCCACCTGCTCCACATAGAGATTAATGTCGCTGTTCAATATCGCTACCAGCGCCTTGATGTGGAACATATACCAGCTAATGGCCAGATCGCTCTCCTCCAGTTGCCTGGATAAGGGAGCCAGTCTGCGTAACTCGGCGTTAAAGTCCGGCAGCACGAAATTAACCAGAGGCTGCGCGGCGGTGTGCGGCAGCGAGGCCATCACCGCCTCCAGTTGCTGAATGGTCGCCCGGGGAGAGGGGGTTTCGATGGCCGCGATCAGTAACCGCGCCATCTCGCTCAGTAACTGCCCATCCGGCTGGTTACCGCCAAAGCGGCGGTTAATATCCTGCAGGTGTCGTAAATAACTCTGGCTTTGCCAGAGTGCGCTCAGTAACGCATTGCGCTCCAGATGGCGGCGCTGGCCGCGCTCCAGCATCCCGGTGACGCTTTGCTGCAACGCATTGCTGCGCTCAATAATTCGCGCCACCAGCGCAGGCTCTTTGCGGGCCAGCGGCGCCGCTGCCAGCGTCTCCAGCGAGCGGCGCAGCGCCGTTTGCGTCTGCTTCAGCCGTTCCGCTTCGCTTTTGTACTCCAGCGCGCCTACCACCTGCGATAAACGTACTGCGGAGGTGGCCACATTCGCCGTCTCCCGCGCCAGATTCATGCTGCCGGTCATGTCGTCCAGCGTCTGCTGCTGCACCTGCTCCTGAATCTGGCTGGCGTGGCGAAACCCGAGTATCGCCACCCCGCTTACCATCAGCGTTACCGCGACGACCAGTAGATTGAAGATCAGCAGGCGGCCGCGGGCGCTGGCAAAAAACGAGGGGCGGCGTGATGACATAGGGTTAGGTTCCTCGGCGTTTTTTGTCCCCTCACCCCGGCCCTCTCCCCAGAGGGGCGAGGGGGAAAGGCATGCACCGTGCGGTCCCCTCTCCCCTGCGGGGAGAGGGTTAGGGTGAGGGGAAATGTGATCCACATTACTTATTCATAACTATGACAAATATGAATGGCTTCTGACATTTTGCATTTATCAGGGTGTGATGAAGTGCGGATATCTACCCCCTCAGGAGAGCCGCCATGAGCAGGACCCCGGTCTTAGAGATGCGCAACATTGCCAAAACCTTTGGCAACTTCCATGCGCTTAAGGGTGTGGATCTGACGGTCTTCCCCGGCGAAATCCATGCCCTGATGGGCGAAAACGGCGCCGGGAAGAGCACGCTGATGAAGATCCTCGCAGGCGCCTATACCGCCACCAGCGGTGAGATCCTGATTGATGGTCAGCCGTTTCATATCAAAGGGCCGAAGGATGCGCTGGCCGCAGGCATTACCCTGATCTACCAGGAGATGCAGCTGGCCCCCAACCTCACCGTGGCGGAAAACATCTTCCTCGGCAGCGAACTGTCACGCGGCGGGCTGGTGCAGCGCAAAGAGATGGCCGCCCAGGCGCAGGCGGTAATTGACCGTCTCGGCGCCCAGTTCAAAGCCACCGACCTGGTGATGAGGCTGACCATCGCCGAGCAGCAGCAGGTGGAGATTGCCCGCGCCCTGCACCGCAATAGCCGCATCCTGGTGATGGACGAACCCACCGCCGCCCTCTCCTCACGCGAAACTCACCGCCTGTTCGAACTCATTATGCGCCTGCGCGATGAAGGGATGGCGATCATCTACATCAGCCACCGCATGGCAGAGGTGTACGAGCTTTCCGACCGCGTCAGCGTGCTGCGCGACGGGCAATACGTAGGTAGCCTGACCCGCGACAGGCTTAACGCCCCGGAGCTGGTGCGCATGATGGTGGGCCGGCCTCTCAGCGATCTGTTTAACAAAGAACGGGATATCCCTCTCGGCAGCCCGCGGCTCAACGTTCATCACCTGACCGACAGCGGCAAAGTACAGCCGTGCAGCCTGCAGGTAAGATCCGGAGAAATTGTGGGTCTGGCCGGGCTTGTCGGGGCGGGGCGTTCCGAACTGGCGCAGCTGATCTTCGGGGTGCGCAAGGCCACCGGCGGCATGATTGAGGTGGACGGCGAGCCGGTGGTCATTCACTCCCCTCGCGCGGCCATCGACCAGGGCATCGGCTTTTTAACCGAAAACCGCAAAGAACAGGGGCTGTTCCTGGAACTGGCAGCCCAGGAGAACATCACCATGGCGACGCTCGAGCGCGATGCCAGTTGGGGAATGTTAAACCGCAAAAAAGCCCAGTCGATCTCGGACGATGCCATCGCCCTGCTCAATATCCGCGTCCCCCACTCACAGGTGCGGGCGGGTGGCCTGTCGGGCGGCAATCAGCAAAAACTGCTTATCTCCCGCTGGGTCGCTATCGGCCCGCGCATTTTGATCCTCGATGAACCTACGCGCGGCGTGGACGTCGGCGCCAAAAGTGAGATCTACCGGATCATGAACCAGATGGCCCGCAAAGGGGTGGCGATCCTGATGATCTCCAGCGAACTACCCGAGGTGGTGGGAATGAGCGATCGGGTGTATGTCATGCGTGAAGGCAGCATTGCGGGTGAGTTGCACGGCGGGGATATCACGCAAGAAAACATCATGACGCTGGCAACCGGCGTTAACGACTCTCATCAACGGGCGGTATAACCATGACGCACTCCAACACTCCGCAGCAGGTGGCCAAATCGGCCTCCGCCAAAAAAATGCTAATGGGCGATCTGATGCAAACCATCGGCATTTTGCCGATTTTGATTCTGATCGTGGCGGTATTTGGTTTTATCGCTCCCAACTTCTTTACCGAGAGTAATCTGCTGAATATTACCCGCCAGGCGTCGATCAACATCGTGCTGGCAGCGGGAATGACCTTCATTATTTTGACCGGCGGCATTGACCTCTCGGTGGGCTCGATTCTGGGCACCACCGCGGTGGCGGCGATGGTGGTCTCGCTAATCCCGGAGTTCGCCATGTTGTCGGTGCCGGCGGCGCTGATGCTCGGCATGGTGCTGGGGCTGTTTAACGGCGCGCTGGTGGCCTTCGCCGGACTGCCGCCCTTTATTGTCACCCTGGGTACCTATACCGCGCTGCGCGGAGCGGCCTATCTGCTGGCCGACGGTACGACGGTGATCAACTCCAATATCAACTTCGAGTGGATCGGCAATAACTATCTCGGCCCGGTGCCCTGGCTGGTGGTGATCGCGCTGGCGGTGATCGTCGTCTGCTGGTTTATTTTGCGCCGCACCACCCTGGGGGTACACATCTACGCGGTCGGCGGCAACATGCAGGCGGCGCGCTTAACCGGCATCAAGGTGTGGATGGTGCTGCTGTTTGTCTACGGCATGAGCGGCCTGCTCTCTGGCCTGGGTGGCGTGATGAGCGCTTCCCGCCTCTACAGCGCCAACGGCAACCTGGGCACCGGCTATGAGCTGGACGCCATTGCGGCGGTGATCCTCGGCGGAACCAGCTTTGTGGGGGGCATTGGCACCATCACCGGCACTCTGGTGGGAGCGCTGATTATCGCCACGCTCAATAACGGCATGACCCTGATGGGGGTCTCTTATTTCTGGCAACTGGTGATTAAAGGGGCGGTGATCATCATTGCAGTGCTGATCGATAAATACCGTACCCGACACCATCAAAGTGCATAACAACAATACCCTACGAATCGAGGAAAAAAGTATGCGTTTAAAACCTCTTGTTACCGCGCTCTGTGCCGGCGCACTGCTTGCCGCAACGCCGTTTGTGCAGGCGAAAGAACTGAAGTCCATCGGCGTGACGGTAGGTGACCTCGCCAACCCGTTCTTTGTACAGATCACCAAAGGCGCCGAGCTGGAAGCGCGCAAACTGGCGGGGGATAACGTGAAAGTGACGCTGGTCTCCAGCGGCTACGACCTCGGTCAACAGGTGTCGCAGATTGATAACTTTATTGCGGCGAAGGTCGACATGATCATTCTCAACGCCGCAGATTCTAAGGGTATCGGCCCGGCGGTGAAGCGGGCGAAGGAGGCGGGCATTATTGTGGTCGCGGTTGACGTGGCGGCAGAAGGTGCCGACGCGACCATCACCTCCGATAACACCCAGGCGGGGGAGATGGCCTGCAAATACATTACTGATCGCCTGAAAGGCAAAGGCAATGTGGTGATCATCAACGGGCCGCCGGTCTCTGCGGTACAAAACCGCGTGGAAGGCTGCCAGACCGAGTTCAAGCGTCATCCGGATATCAAAGTGCTTTCCGATAACCAGAACGCCAAAGGGAGCCGCGAAGGCGGGCTGGAGGTGATGACCTCCCTGCTGGCGGCTAATCCGAAGATTGATGGGGTCTTCGCGATAAACGATCCTACGGCGATCGGCGCCGATCTGGCGGCAAAACAGGCACAGCGTAAGGAGTTCTTTATCGTGGGGGTGGATGGCAGCCCGGATGCGGAGGAGGCGCTGAAGCGGGAGAACTCGCTGTTCGTGGCAACCCCGGCGCAGGACCCGCAGGTGATGGCGGCCAAAGCGGTCGAGATTGGCTATGACATCCTGCAGGGCAAACCGGCACCAAAAGAGCCGGTGCTGATCCCGGTCACGATGATTGATAAGAACAGTGTGGGTAATTACAAAGGCTGGACGGTGAAGTAACCGTTGTACGGCCTGTTTCCCCTCACCCTCTCCCGCCTGAAGGCCGCAGGAGCTTTCCTCCCTCTCCCTTGAGGGAGAGGGTCGGGGTGAGGGGGACAGCACATCATTCAAGGAGTCCCCATGAAACGCTCCGACATAAACGAAATCCTCGGCCACACGCGGCAATTTTTTTCTATGCACAATGTGCATTTACCCCCTTTCGCCAGCTTCCCCCCCACCCAGTGGCAACAGCTGGATCGCCACGCCTGGCGTGAAGTATTCGACCTGAAACTGGGCTGGGACGTGACGACCTTTGGCAGCAATAACTTTTACGCCCAGGGGCTGACGCTGTTTACCCTGCGCAACGGTTCACCCAACGGCGTGCCTTATGAGAAGTGCTACGCCGAAAAAATCATGCACGTCCGCGACGGGCAAGTTACCCCCATGCACTTCCACTGGCGAAAACGCGAAGACATCGTTAACCGCGGTGGGGGAAATTTAATTATCGAGCTGTGGAATGCGGACGCGCACGAAGAGACCGAAAACACCGACGTGACGGTGGTTATCGACGGCAACATCCAGACTCATGCACCGGGAAGTCAGCTACGCCTGACGCCTGGGGAGAGCATCTGCCTGACGCCGGGTTTGTATCACAGCTTCTGGGGCGAGCGCGGCTTTGGCGATGTGCTGGTTGGCGAGGTGTCATCGGTCAATGACGATGAACACGATAACCACTTTTTGCAGCCATTAGCCCGCTACAACCCTGTCGAAGAGGACGAGCCCGCCGTGCTGGTGCTGTGCAACGAGTACAACCTGTTTCGCCTGTAAGGAGTGAACCATGCCATTAATCTCTCTCGCCGACGGGCTGGCTCACGCCCGTGAGCATCGCTATGCCCTGGGGGCGTTTAACGTTCTCGACTCCCATTTCCTGCGGGCGCTGTTTGCCGCCGCCAGGCAAGAAAACTCCCCGTTTATCATCAACATCGCCGAAGTGCATTTTAAGTATCTCTCCCTCGACTCGCTGGTGGAAGCGGTGAGGTTCGAAGCTGCCCGACATGATATCCCTGTGGTACTTAACCTCGATCATGGCCTCCATTTTGAGGCGGTAGTGCGGGCATTGCGCTTAGGATTCAGTTCGGTGATGTTCGACGGCTCCACCCTCAGCTACGAGGAGAATATTCGCCAGACCCGCGAAGTGGTGAAAATGTGCCATGCGGTTGGGGTGTCGGTAGAGGCCGAACTGGGGGCGGTGGGAGGCGATGAAGGGGGCGCGCTCTACGGTCATGCGGATGAAGCGTTCTTTACCGATCCGCGGCTCGCCCGTGATTTCGTCGATCAAACCGGTATTGATGCCCTGGCGGTGGCGATCGGCAATGCGCACGGCAAATACAAAGGTGAGCCGAAGCTGGATTTCGCCCGGCTCGACGCCATTCGTCAGCAGACCGGTCTGCCGCTGGTGCTGCATGGGGGTTCCGGCATTAGCGATGCGGATTTCCGCCGTGCCATCGAACTGGGTATTCATAAAATCAATTTCTATACCGGTATGTCGCAGGCGGCGTTGACCTCGGTAGAGCAGCGGATGGCCAACCGACAGCCGATTTATGACGAGTTCGCAGAGTTGCTGCTGGGCATTGAAGAGGCGATCACCGACACCGTGGCTGAGCAGATGCGCATCTTCGGCAGCGCGGGGCAAGCCTGATGGAACGCAAGGGCATTATCGCCGCAGGCAATATGCTGGTGGATCATGTTCACCAGGTCGTCGACTGGCCAGAGCGCGGCTGGCTGGCAGAGATCACCCACAGCGAGCGCGCCACCGGAGGCGCTCCGCTCAATGTCTTGCTTACGCTGGCAAAAATGCACACAGGTCTGCCTTTGCAGGCGGTGGGGCTGATTGGCGAAGATAACGACGGCGATTACATTATGGCGATGCTCGACCAGTATCATGTCAACCGCCAGCGGGTAGAGCGCACCAGCTTTGCCCCCACATCCATGTCGCAGGTCATGACCGACCCCAGCGGCCAGCGCACCTTTTTCCACTCTCCTGGCGCCAATCGTCTGCTGGATCTTCCGGCCTTCGAGCGGCTGGACGACAGCCTGAAAATCTTTCACCTCGGCTATCTGTTACTGCTGGATAGCCTGGACATGCCGGACGCGTCGTTCGGCACCCGCGGGGCTCGCTTGCTGGCGCAAATGCGCGATCGGGGCTTCAAAACCTCCCTCGACCTGGTCTCCCGTAAGGGCGACCCACGCTATCAGCCGCTGGTGCGCCCTGCCCTGCGTCACGTTGATTATCTGGTCATTAACGAGCTGGAAGCGGGGGAGTTCAGCGGACTGGAGATGCGCGACAGCCAGGATACGCCCGATCTGGCCAATATCGCCCGGGCGGCCGCACGGCTGCTGGCGGCAGGGGTCAACGAGCGGCTGGTAATTCACTGCCCGGAAGGCGCATGGGGGCAAGAGCCCGGTCAGGAGGGGCGCTGGATCCCCTCCTGGCGGCTGTCGCAATCAGAGATCATCGGTAGCGTGGGGGCGGGCGACGCGTTTTGCGCCGGTTTTTTATACGGTTGCCATGAGTCGCAGCCGCTGGAAGAGAGTATCCTGCTGGCCCACGCCTGCGCTCGCGCCAGCCTGCTGGCGGCCAATGCTATCGACGGTGCGAAAACGTTGCCGGAGTTACAGCAGTTTATTGATGAGCATCGTCAGGGGTTAAGCGGCGCGGTCGCCATCCAGCACATCGGCTGAAAAGACATAGCCCAGCCCGCGGATGGTTTTAATGAGCAGCGGCTGATGTGGATTCACCTCAATTTTGCGCCGCAGACGCATAATCAGCACATCGATGGTGCGATCAAACACGTCGGCGCTTTCGCTATGCGTCAGCTCCAGCAGCTGTTCACGGCTCAGCACCCGGCGGGCGTTTTGCGTCAGCGCCAGCAGCAGGCTGTACTCTCCCTGGGTAAGCGGCACTACGCTGCGCTGGGCGTCGCTCAGTTCGCAGCGTTGGGTATCCAGCGTCCAGCCGTTAAAGCTGATACCGCCGTGACGAACGGCGACCGGCTCGGCGGCCAGCGCCCCGGTACGACGTAACACCGCTTTGACCCGGGCCACCACCACCCGGGGATTGAAAGGCTTACCGATGTAGTCGTCGGCCCCCATCTCCAGCCCCACCACCACATCCGATTCGCTGCCTAAGCCGGTAAGCATGATGACCGGAAGCGCCGGACGCTGTTTTTGTAGCTGCTGTAAAACCTGCAACCCGTTGATGTCAGGCAACATCATATCCAGCAGCACCAGCGCGATGGAGGCGTCGCTCTGCGCCAGGCGCAGGGCTTCATGGCCGGTATGGCACACATGCACCGTAAAGACATGCTCGTTCAGCACATCCTGCAGCAGTTCGCACACGGCGGTATCGTCATCGACGACCAGGATCGCGGGTTTCATCGCACAGTTCCGTCAGGGAGATCACTTTCAGTCTGGCCGATTCTGCCACTGGCTCCAGCCGTTTCGACTTTTGTGTATCGAAATTTCAGGCGACATCACATCCCGCAGGGGATTTTGTCGAATGACTGTTTTCTATCAGGGTATTGACCAGGGATCCGCCGTAAAGTCAGGGTATTTCCACAATAAAAATAGGTCTTATGGGCCTGCATAATAACCATGAATTCGATTATCTGGAGCGATACCGATGAAAAACGTCATCACGGTTTGCCCCTATTGCGCCTCCGGTTGCAAGTTAACGCTGGTGGTCGATAACGGCAAAATCGTTCGGGCCGAGCCCGCACAGGGTAAGACCAATCAAGGAACGTTGTGCCTGAAGGGCTACTACGGCTGGGACTTTATTAACGATACCGGGATCCTGACCCCGCGGTTAAAAACCCCCATGATTCGCCCTGTCCGCGGCGGTAAGCTCGTCGCCGTAAGCTGGGACGAGGCGCTGGACTATGTTGCCCGGCGCCTGAGCGCCATCAAAGAACAATACGGGCCGGATGCCATCCAGACGACGGGCTCGTCTCGCGGTACCGGGAATGAAACCAACTATGTGATGCAGAAATTTGCCCGCGCCGTTATTGGCACCAATAACGTCGACTGCTGCGCGCGCGTCTGACACGGCCCCTCGGTTGCAGGTCTGCACCAGTCAGTGGGTAACGGCGCCATGAGCAATGCCATCAATGAGATCGATAATACCGATCTGGTCTTTATTTTTGGCTACAACCCGGCCGATTCACACCCGATCGTGGCGAATCACATCATTCAGGCGAAACAGAACGGCGCGAAAATTATTGTCTGCGATCCCCGGCGGATAGAGACTGCCCGCATCGCCGACCTGCATATCGCGTTGAAAAATGGTTCTAATATCGCCCTGCTCAATGCTATCGGGCAGGTGATCATTACCGAGAAATTGTATGACGCGAGCTTTATCGCCACACGAACAGAAGGTTTCGACGAATATCGAAACGTTGTCGAAAACTATTCGCCGGAGTCGGTAGAAGCCATCACCGGCGTCAGCGCCCGGGATATCCGTCAGGCCGCGCGGATGTATGCCGGGGCAAAAACCGCCACCCTGCTGTGGGGCATGGGGGTAACGCAGTTCTGGCAAGGCGTGGAGACTGTACGTGCCCTCACCAGCCTGGCGATGCTGACGGGCAATCTCGGCAAGGCGCACGTGGGCGTTAATCCGGTACGTGGGCAAAATAATGTTCAGGGGGCCTGCGATATGGGCGCCCTGCCGGATGTCTATCCGGGCTATCAGCCGGTAACCGTCGCGGCAAATCGCGAAAAATTTGCCCGGGCCTGGGGCGTTGAGCATCTGCCCGAGCGGCACGGCTATCGGATAAGCGAGCTGCCGCATCGCGTTGCGCAGGGTGAGGTGCGGGCCGCGTACATCATGGGCGAAGACCCCTTACAAACTGATGCCGAACTGTCGGCGGTGCGTGAAGCTTTCGCGGCGCTGGATCTGGTCATTGTGCAGGATATCTTTATGACCAAAACGGCCGCCGCCGCCGACGTCATACTGCCGTCTACGTCCTGGGGCGAACATGAAGGGGTCTACACCGCAGCAGATCGGGGATTCCAGCGTTTTTTCAAGGCGGTGGAGCCCCAGTGGGATTTGAAAACGGACTGGCAGATCATCAGCGAGATCGCGACCCGAATGGGTTATCCCATGCACTATAACAACACGCAGCAGATCTGGGATGAACTGCGCTATCTCTGCCCCAACTTTACCGGCGCCACCTACGAAAAAATGGGCGAGCTGGGGTATATCCAGTGGCCGTGCCGGGATGAGTCCGCCCACGATCAAGGAACCTCCTGGCTCTTTGCCGAATCCTTCGATACCCCGAACGAGCTGGCGCAGTTCTACACCTGCGACTGGTCGGCACCGATAGATACGCTGAGCGCTGCGTATCCGATGGTGCTCTCTACCGTACGCGAGGTAGGCCATTACTCCTGCCGCTCCATGACCGGTAACTGCGCCGCCCTCTCTGCCCTGGCGGATGAACCCGGCTATGTGCAGATCAATACCGCCGATGCCGCCCGGTTAGGCATTGAAGATGAGGCGCTGGTCTGGGTGCAATCGCGCAAAGGACGCGTAATGACCCGGGCGCAGGTCAGCGAACGGCCAAACCGAGGCGCGGTATATATGACCTATCAATGGTGGATTGGGGCCTGCAACGAACTGGTGACGGAAAACCTGAGCCCGATAACAAAAACGCCGGAGTATAAATATTGTGCCGTAAGGGTTGAGCCGATTGCCGATCAGGCGGCGGCCGAACGCGATGTACAAGAGGAATATAAGCAGCTTAAAAACCGACTTCGTGAAAACGCTGCGGGATAATTTATTTATCCCGCTTTTATAATATTCACAGAAACTCATTTCTGTGAATATTATTTTGCGGACTTCCTTCCAGAAAAATGTAATTAACTCGATATGTATTTACATCTTTGCTTTTTATTTCATACGAATAAGAATAACGGCGGGTGCTTAAGGCTTTCTGTCTTAAGCCGTGTTGAGAGACAGAAAGTGAAAAGCCCCGGTAATGTTTCCATTAACCGAGGCTACCTCTCAACTCCCAACAAGTTGAAGGTAGCCTCTTATTCTTTTCTTTGCAAGGAGTAAAAGGCATGACGCCATTAAAGTATGCGTTGGGCATCATATTAATTATTTGCCTGACAATTGTGTTATTCACCTTTATTAATCGCGGTGCATTATGCGAACTCACAATAAAGAGTGGGCAACATGAAGTGGCGGCTAAATTAGCCTGCGGTGCAGGCTAACTTCAGCGGGCGGGGTTTCCCGCCCGATTGTGGGATGTTGTGCCTTAACGCACCCTTTTTTTTCTTCTCGTACCCCGCTTATACTGCGCGCAATCTCCTTAAAAGAAATGAACAGATGAAACATCTTCTCTACCTGCTGCTGCTCTCCTCTTCCCTGGCCTGCGCCGATGAGATTGGTAGCCAGTACCAGGCTCAGGCCGAGGCGGGCGACAGTCGCGCCCAGTATCTCCTTGCAGAGACCTGGTACAGCTCCGGTAACGATAAACAGGCTGAGGTGTGGGCCGAAAAAGCGGCCACCGGCGGCGATGTTGATGCCATGGCGCTGCTGTCGCAGATCAAGTTCAAGCACGGCGATTACCCGCAGGCAAAAGGGCTGGCCCAGCAGGCAATGCTGGCTGGCAGTATGCCCGGCACCGTGATGCTGGCGCGCCTGCTGGTCAATACCGAAGCCGGAACCCCCGACTATCCGCAGGCGCTTACCTTGCTGCAAAAAGCGGCAGCCAATACCGAAGATGACGCCGCCGTGGATGCCCAACTGCTGCTGGGGCTGATCTACGCGAACGGCGTGGAAGTGGCGCAGGATGATGTTCAGGCTGCAGATTGGTTTAAGCGCAGCTCTACCCTTTCGCGCACCGGTTATGCCGAGTACTGGGCAGGGAAGGTATTTCAGCAGGGAGAGAAAGGCTTTATCACGCCAAATAAACAGAAAGCGCTGTACTGGTTTAATCTGAGCTGTACTGAAGGGTTTGATACCGGCTGCGAAGAGTTTGAGGCGTTAAGCGGGGAGTAAATTCCGCCCTCGCAAGAGGGCGGAAGCGGCATTACCGATCGGCAGTCTTATCAAAACGGCCCAGCACCTCGCGTTCATACGCCAGCGCTTTTTTATGGTCGAATTTGTGTTCCCATTTAGAGATAACCAGTACCGCCAGAGCATTCCCCACCACGTTCAGCGCGGTACGCGCCATGTCGAGAATACGGTCAACACCGGCGATAAACGCCAGTCCTTCCAGCGGGATCCCCACGCTTCCCAGCGTGGCCAGCAACACCACAAAGGAGACGCCCGGCACGCCCGCGATCCCTTTCGAGGTCACCATCAGGGTCAGTACCAGCACGATTTCCTGCCACAGCGAGAGGTCGATACCGTACAGCTGGGCGATAAAGATCGCGGCAATACTCTGGTACAGCGTTGAGCCATCGAGATTAAAGGAGTAGCCGGTCGGCACCACGAAGCTGGTAATCGACGCCGGTGCGCCATAGGCTTCCATCTTCTCGATGATACGCGGCAGTACACTCTCGGAGCTGGCGGTAGAGTAGGCCAGAATCAGCTCATCTTTCAGGATGCGAATCAAAATCCAGATGCTTAACCCGCACAGTCGCGCCACGATGCCCAGCACCACCAGCGCGAAGAACAGGATGGCGAAGTGTACCAGGATCACCAGCTTCGCCAGCGGCCACAGGGAGGCAAAACCGAAGTTGGCCACGGTGACGGAGATCAGCGCGAACACCCCTACCGGCGCATAACGCATCACCATGTGGGTAACTTTGAACATGGTTTCGGAGATGGAGCGGAACACGGTGACCAGCGGCTCGCGGTGGGTAGAAGGCAGCGATGCCAGACCCAGGCCAAACAGGACGGAGAAGAAGATAATTGGCAGCATTTCGCCCTTCGCCATGGAGGCCACGATATTGGTGGGAACCAGCGCGAGGATCGTGCCCATCAGGCCATGGGAATGGCTTTGCACGTCGGCCGTTGTGCTTTGGTATTTCGAAATATCCACCGTTGCCAGCTGCGACATATCAATACCCGCACCAGGCTGGAATACGTTTGCCAGCGTGATGCCAAGAATGATAGCCACCGTAGTGATCACTTCGAAATAAAGGATGGTTTTTGCCCCGATACGTCCCAGCTGTTTCGCATCACCCACGCCCGCAATACCTACCACCAGCGTCGAGATAACGATTGGGACCACAATCATCTTGATCAGATGAATAAAGATATCGCCTGCCGGCGACAGCAAGTTGGCGATCAACCATTCGCGGCTGTCACTGTGATAATGCAGATAACTACCCAACAAGATACCCAGCACAAGGGCCAGCAAAATTTGCCAGGCCAGGCTGACTTTCAAATTTTTCATAAAAACAGACTTCCTCAATGAAGTGATCGGCCTCGCGAAAGCGTGAGGACGACACATACTGAAAGGGTATGAATTGTGTTGCGTTCATTTATGGGGTTTTTTAACGCGGCGTATCAGTATCATTTGCATGCCATGCTGCGCAAGCCTTTAAGAACGAGGCATTTGACTGACAAAATGCTTTATGACGCTAATTTCCACCAGTGATGATTAATAACCTTTTGTTATAAAAACGCTTTTTTATCCATAAATGTAAATAATCATTGAGGGCAATTATTTTAAGATAAAGTGTTATTCGGTCGTTTTTTGAACTCCTGAATTATTGCGTGATCTGTCGCCCAAATAGTAAACAAAGCTGGCAAAGCCCCTACTATTAACGTTTTTGCGACATATTATTAACATCTTACAAGGAGAAAAAAAGCCATGAGCCAAATCCACAAACACGACATTCCCGCAAACATTGCGGACCGCTGCCTGATCAATCCGGAGCAGTACAAGGAGAAGTACCAACAGTCTGTCTCCAGCCCTGAAACCTTTTGGGGTGAGCAGGGAAAAATCCTCGACTGGATGACCCCTTATCAGAAGGTAAAGAACACCTCCTTCGCGCCGGGTAACGTCTCGATTAAATGGTATGAAGACGGCACCCTGAACCTGGCCGCGAACTGTCTCGATCGCCATCTCGCCGAGCGCGGCGACCAGACAGCCATTATCTGGGAAGGCGACGACGCCTCGCAGAGCAAAAACATCACGTACCGCGAACTGCATCGCGACGTCTGCCGCTTTGCCAACGTGCTGCTCTCTCAGGGCATCAAAAAAGGCGATGTGGTCGCTATCTATATGCCAATGGTGCCCGAAGCTGCGGTTGCCATGCTGGCCTGCGCCCGCATCGGTGCCGTGCACTCCGTGATTTTTGGCGGCTTCTCGCCGGAAGCGGTTGCCGGCCGCATTATCGACTCCAGCTCAAAACTGGTGATCACCGCCGACGAGGGCGTACGTGCCGGCCGTACCATTCCGCTGAAAAAGAACGTCGATGACGCCCTGAAAAACCCGAACGTCACAAGCGTAAGCAACGTAGTGGTGTTCAAACGCACCGGTAGCAACATTGAGTGGCAGGCGGGCCGCGATCTCTGGTGGAGCGATCTGATTGAGCAGGCCAGCGACCAGCATCAGCCTGAGGAGATGAACGCGGAAGATCCGCTGTTTATCCTTTATACCTCTGGCTCCACCGGCAAGCCGAAAGGGGTACTGCATACCACCGGCGGCTACCTGGTGTATGCGGCGACCACCTTCAAATATGTCTTTGATTACCATCCGGGCGACATCTATTGGTGTACTGCTGACGTAGGCTGGGTCACCGGCCACAGCTATTTGCTGTATGGTCCGCTGGCCTGTGGCGCCACCACGCTGATGTTCGAAGGGGTGCCAAACTGGCCGACCCCGGCGCGCATGAGCCAGGTGGTGGATAAGCATAAAGTGAATATTCTCTACACCGCCCCTACCGCGATTCGTGCCCTGATGGCAGAAGGCGATAAAGCGATTGAAGGAACCGATCGCTCCTCCCTGCGTATCCTGGGCTCCGTGGGTGAACCCATCAATCCGGAAGCGTGGGAGTGGTACTGGAAGAAGATTGGTAATGAAAAATGCCCGGTTATCGACACCTGGTGGCAGACCGAAACCGGCGGTTTCATGATCACCCCGCTGCCGGGTGCGACCGAACTGAAAGCGGGTTCTGCCACGCGTCCTTTCTTTGGCGTCCAGCCTGCGCTGGTGGATAACGAAGGCAATGCGCTGGAGGGGGCTACCGAGGGCAACCTGGTGATCACCGACTCCTGGCCAGGCCAGGCGCGTACGCTGTTTGGCGATCATGACCGCTTCGAGCAGACCTACTTCTCTACCTTTAAAAACATGTATTTCAGCGGTGACGGTGCCCGTCGCGATGAAGACGGTTACTACTGGATCACCGGCCGCGTGGATGACGTGCTGAACGTCTCTGGCCACCGTCTGGGTACCGCTGAAATCGAATCGGCGCTGGTGTCGCATCCGAAGATCGCGGAAGCCGCTGTCGTCGGCATCCCCCACAATATTAAAGGCCAGGCGATTTATGCCTATGTCACGTTAAATCATGGCGAAGAGCCAACGCCGGAGCTCTATGCCGAGGTGCGCAACTGGGTACGTAAAGAGATCGGCCCGCTTGCCACGCCGGATGTGCTGCACTGGACAGACTCCCTGCCGAAAACCCGTTCCGGCAAGATTATGCGCCGTATTCTGCGCAAAATCGCCGCAGGCGATACCAGTAATCTTGGCGATACCTCAACGCTCGCGGATCCTGGCGTGGTGGAAAAACTGCTCGAAGAGAAGCAGGCCATCGCAATGCCTTCATAATTTTCTCCCTCTCCCCGTGGGAGAGGGGCGGTCTGATGCCCTCACCCTAACCCTCTCCCTCAGGGAGAGGGAACAAAAACAAACCAACCTTACCTTTGGAGACTCTGTGATGAATGACCATATTTGTCAGCAGATAGAGAATAGTGCGCACTACAGGGAGCTCGTGGAAAAACGGCAACGGTTTGCCTTCATGCTGTCCATCATTATGCTGATTATCTATGTCGGCTTTATTCTGCTGATTGCGTTCGCGCCGCACTGGCTCGGCACGCCACTGCATGCGGGCACCAGCGTCACGCGCGGGATCCCGATTGGCATTGGTGTGATTGTGATTTCGTTTGTGCTGACGGGCGTCTATGTATGGCGCGCTAACGGCGAATTTGACCGTCTGAACAAGGCCGTACTGCGCGAGGTAAAAGCATCATGAAGAGAGTTCTGACGGCGCTCGCCGCCACCCTTCCCTTTGCGGCAAACGCTGCGGATGCCATTACCGGTGCGGTTGAACGCCAGCCCACCAACTGGCAAGCCATTGTGATGTTCCTTCTTTTTGTGGTGTTTACGCTCTACATCACTTACTGGGCATCAAAACGCGTTCGCTCCCGTAACGACTACTACACCGCAGGCGGTAACATTACCGGCTTCCAGAACGGGCTGGCGATTGCCGGTGACTTTATGTCTGCCGCCTCCTTCCTCGGGATCTCCGCGCTGGTGTACACCTCCGGCTACGACGGGCTGATTTACTCTCTCGGCTTCCTGGTCGGCTGGCCGATTATTCTGTTCCTGATCGCCGAGCGTCTGCGTAACCTCGGGCGTTATACCTTTGCCGACGTGGCATCCTATCGTCTGAAGCAAGGTCCTATCCGCACGCTTTCCGCCTGCGGCTCGCTGGTGGTGGTCGCCCTTTACCTCATTGCCCAGATGGTGGGTGCCGGTAAGCTTATCCAGCTGCTGTTCGGCCTCAACTACCACATTGCCGTGGTGCTGGTGGGCGTACTGATGGTGATGTATGTGCTGTTTGGCGGCATGCTCGCCACCACCTGGGTTCAGATCATCAAAGCCGTGCTGCTGCTGTTTGGTGCCAGCTTTATGGCCTTTATGGTGATGAAGCACGTTGGATTTAGCTTCAATAACCTGTTTACCGAAGCGATGGCGGTCCACCCGAAAGGGGAAGCGATCATGAGCCCCGGTGGACTGGTGAAAGATCCGATATCCGCCCTGTCGTTAGGGCTGGGGCTGATGTTCGGTACCGCAGGCCTGCCGCACATCCTGATGCGTTTCTTCACCGTGAGCGATGCACGTGAAGCGCGTAAGAGCGTCTTCTACGCCACCGGCTTTATGGGTTACTTCTACATCCTGACCTTTATCATCGGTTTTGGTGCGATCATGCTGGTGGGGGCGAACCCGGCCTTCAAAGACGCAGCGGGCGCGCTGATTGGCGGCAACAACATGGCGGCGGTGCACCTGGCCGATGCCGTGGGCGGTAACTTATTCCTCGGCTTTATCTCTGCCGTGGCCTTCGCCACCATTCTGGCGGTGGTCGCCGGCCTGACGCTGGCGGGCGCGTCTGCGGTTTCTCACGACCTGTATGCCAACGTCTGGCGTAAAGGGGCGAGCGAGCGCGATGAGCTGAAAGTGTCCAAAATCACGGTACTGGTGCTGGGGGTGGTTGCCATCCTGCTGGGGATCCTGTTCGAGAACCAGAACATCGCCTTCATGGTCGGCCTGGCCTTCTCCATCGCAGCGAGCTGTAACTTCCCTATCATTCTGCTCTCCATGTACTGGTCAAAACTGACGACGCGTGGCGCGATGATTGGCGGCTGGCTTGGCCTGCTGACGGCGGTGATCCTGATGATCCTCGGCCCGACCATCTGGGTACAGATCCTCGGACATGAAAGCGCCATCTTCCCGTATGAATATCCGGCGCTCTTCTCTATCGCGGTGGCCTTCATCGGTATCTGGGTCTTCTCTGCCACTGACAACTCAGCGGAAGGGAATCTTGAGCGCGAGAAATTCCGCGCCCAGTTTATCCGTTCACAAACCGGTCTCGGCGTTGAGCAGGGCCGCGCACACTAAAATGGCTCCCCGGCCTCTGGTCGGGGATCACAGTTTTCCCCTCTTCAGGTGACGTTAATCACGTCACCAAAACAAAAAAAGCCGACCCACTTCACAGGCTTTATCTCTGTTTCGTAAAGGCCATCACACTTTTCCCGTTTTTACCTCAAACCCCCCCTTTCCCTCTGCGGCCAGTACAGACAACCCTGGCCACAGTTTTTATGCTTTAACGCAAGCTTTCGGCAAATTGCGTGAGACGCGCCGGGCTAAGCAGGAGCGGCAGGAACAGCGGCCCACCGGCGGGAGGATGCTCCAGCCAGTGCGCCAGCGTCTCGGCGTATTCGTGCAGATGTTGTTGGTGTCGCTGCAGAGTCGTCGCGGGCAGGCTGTTTGCACCGTAATGGTCAAGCCACAGCACATCGGTGACAGCCGCCGCCACGCGGGAGAACATCTGGCTGTAGATTTCTGCGCTACGCCAGGCGGCCAGCAGGATCTCCAGGGTGTCGTTCGGGCAGGCGATACGCGGCATCAACTCACGCAGGTTTTGCACCGTGCGCGACGCGATAAAGCAGGCGGCCTCTTTTTCCAGCGCGACCCGCTCTCGCTGCTCTTTGCCAAGCGCGGGATCGTCGGCAGGCATCAGCGGTTGCCAGGCATGCAGCCAGTTGGCACTGCGGGTGTCCATATGCAGCAGTTGTTGTGCCTGGGCCACGCTCTCCGGGATTTGGCTTTGATAGTGCAGTCGCCGCCCAAGGAAGTTTGGCGTCTTACAAAGCCAGTCGTAGCTGGCATGCAAAATGGCCGCGAGCTGATGCTTGTCCTGCAGGGAGCGAAAACCGAGCTGCTGTTGCTCTGCCCAGCGCTCAAACGGCGTGGTCCGTGCGGCATCGTCCTGCTGGTTTGCGGCAGACAGACCGAAGAGATTGATGGCGTTAGCCGAGTCCATCACCCGGCTATCCGGTAGCCACTGCCAGCTCACCCGTGAGGTAATGGCTTCGATTTCGTTTTCAGCCGCGCTTAGCGCCCAGCTCAGGCGCCCACTGATCTCATCGGCCAGATAGCAAGGCAGCGCGGTCCAGCCATATCCGGTGCCGAAAAGATCGTATTCGATCCACTTTTTATGCCCCGGCAGCGTGGCGATGTGGGGATGGTTGGCAAAACCGGGGTGGTAATCCAGCTCCGTGGCTTTAATCGAGGCGCGTACATCGTCTGATAAACGGGCCAGGATGCTGGACAGCTGCTGTCGCGGCCAGCTGTCATCAATGAAATCACGCAGGATCAGTTTCTTACCCTGCCCGCGCAGTAGGCTCCAGACATCATGCAGGCTCTGCTGCCAGCCGGTGGTCTGAAAATCGGGGGTGGTGAGGCTAAGAATCAGGCCGCTGAGATGGGGCAAAGAGGCTAATAACGGATGCAGAATTGACGCATAGAAAGGGTGCCAGAAATCGGGCGTGCTTTTTTCATCAAAGCTCAGTTCAGGAAATTTACGCTTAATAATGTCGTCGTTCGGCGCGGCCTCTCCCTGAAGCCAGAACGTTAAATTATTTTCCGCCAGGTAACGATCGACACGTTTTAAATATTGCAGCGCGTAATTTTGCTGATGAATTAAGTTCTCGACGTTAAGTTTTGCGCTTAACGGCGAGGGCGTCGCAAGAAGAGAGAGCAGTTCCTGTTGGTGCAGGATGATGCCGGTGAAACCATGCTGCTTTGCGCTTGCCACTCCCTGAATAAACCAGGGCCAGTGCCAAATAAAGGTGCTATTCAGCTCCATCAATTGATGTGGAATACGTTTCATTGCGCCACCTTGCTGATATTTATTTTCTTATCTTAATCGAGGATGCCATGAAAAAATATGCGCTGGTCGGAACGGGAGGTCGTGCGGGTTTATATATCTCTGCCATTGGGGGAGCCTGGCGTGAAAATGCCAGGATGGTCGCGTTTTGCGATACCAACCAGACGCGCATGGACTATGCGAACCAGTTACTCCAGAACGAAGGAGCCGCGCCGGTCTCTACCTGGAAAGCGGAGCAGTTTGAAGAGATGATCCGCGAAACCCGCCCGGACAGCATCATCGTGACCACAATGGACCGCACCCACGATGACTATATCGTTCGCGCCCTGCACGCCGGGTGCGATGTGATCACCGAAAAGCCGATGACCATCGATGAGAAACGTGCGCTGCGCATTCTTGATGCCATTGAGGAGACGGGCCGCAGCGTGCGCGTGGCCTTTAACTACCGCTACGCGCCGCACCACAGCAAAGTGCGTGAACTGCTGATGCAGGGGGTGATTGGCAAGGTCACCTCCGTTCACTTCGAATGGCTGCTTAACACCGAACACGGCGCGGATTATTTCCGTCGCTGGCACCGCGAAAAGCGCAACAGCGGTGGCCTGCTGGTGCATAAATCCACCCACCACTTCGACCTGATGAACTTCTGGCTGGGCAGCTATCCGGAGCGGGTCTACGCCGAAGGTAGCCTGCAGTTCTACGGTAAAGAGAACGCAGAAAAACGCGGCGTGACCCGTTTCTATCCCCGCGCCCACGGCTTCGCCGAAGCGAAAGACGATCCGTTCGCGCTGCATATGGCAGATAACGCTCAGCTTAAAGCGCTCTATCTGGATGCCGAACATGAAGATAACTACTTCCGCGATCAGAGCGTATTCAGTGATGGCATCACCATCGAAGACACTATGTCGGTGCTGGTGAAGTATCAGAATCAGGTCCAGCTTACCTATTCACTGAACGCCTATCTGCCCTGGGAAGGGCTCAACGTGGTCTTCAACGGCACCGAAGGTCGTCTGGAGATGAAAATCATTGAGAAATCTTACGTTAACGCCGGGGGTAAACGCGAAAACGAGGGGAGCCTGGAGCAGTGCGACATCACCGTCTTCCCAATGTTCGCCGAGCCGTGGAAGGCAGAATTCAGCCTGGGCGAAGGGGGGCACGGCGGCGGCGATAACGCCATGCTGGCCGATCTGTTTGGCGAGCCGGGCAACGATCCCCTGCAGCGTGCAGCCGATCACCGCGCCGGGGCGATGTCTATCCTCACTGGCATTGCGGGCAATCTCTCTATGCAGCTGCAGCGACCGGTGAACTTTACGGAGTTTGAGCTGGTCTCTCGTCTTACTAAATCTTAAGTGCTTCTCAACGGCGCGGCAGGAGGCTGCGCCGAAACTGCTGGTCAGTATTGTGCAGTTACTCACCTGTTTAATAACAATAATGCTGCCTCTGTCCCGGAGACAAAAATGAATAAACTCGTATCAGGTGTCATCGCATCGCTGTTATTTTCCTGTACTTCCACCTGGGCGCAACAGCCCGTTGAATTACGTATGTCCTGGTGGGGGGGCAACAGCCGCCATCAGGCCACGCTGAAGGCGCTGGAAGCCTTCGAGAAAACCTATCCCCATATCCACGTGAAGGCCGAATACACCGGCTGGGACGGGCACCTCGCGCGCCTGACCACGCAAATGGCCAGCGGCACCGAACCGGACGTCATGCAAACCAACTGGCCGTGGCTAAGCATCTTCTCTAAAAACGGCGAAGGGTATTACGACCTCTATAAACTCAAAGATACGCTGGATTTAGGTCAGTATTCCGCCAACGATCTCGCCTCCACCACGGTAAAAGGCAAACTTAACGGCTTGCCTATCTCAGTCAACGCGCCGGTCTTTTACTATAACGACGTCACCTGGCAAAAGGCCGGGCTGGCTTATCCCAAAGACTGGGATGCGTTTTTTGCCGCCGGAAAAGTGTTCCAGCAAAAATTGGGCAATAACGCCTATCCCTACGCGATGGTGGATCAGGATGTCATCTTGCTGCTGAATACCTGGATGATGCAGAAGTATCAAAAACCGATGTTTAACCGCGACGGGTCGTTCGGCTGGGACGATGCCCAGTGGGCGGAAGCGTTTAGCTTTTTGAAGCGCTTAAGTGACGAGCATGTCCTGCCCTCGCCAAAAACGCTCTCTGCCTACGGCAAGGGGAATCTCTATGAGATGAAGCCCTGGATCAACGGCGAATGGGGCGGCCTGTTTACCTGGAATATCACGATCCGGATGTTTGCCAACAACATGACGCCACCGGCGAAGCTGGTGCTGGGAGATTACGTAATGCAGCCTGGCGCAAAAGAGTCTGGCGCTTACTTTAAAACGGCGCAGATGTTGTCGGTGGCGAAATCCACAAAACATCCGAAAGAGGCCGCTTTACTGATCAATTTCTTGCTCAACGATCCGCAGTCGGTGGAAGCACTGGGGCTGGAGCGCGGTATTCCGCTGAACAAATCGGCAGAAACGCTGCTCACCGGGAAGGGAATTATTGACCCGAACGATCCGGTGATTGCCGGTTTGCGCCAGGCCCAGGCGCTGCACACCACAGTAGTCGCCACCCCGTATATCGAGGATTTACAAATCATCGATCAGTTCACCTCGGCGCGTGAAAAGCTAGACCAGGGCCAGCTCACGCCTGCCCAGGTTGCGGCCGAGTTTCGCCAGCAGGTTGAACGCATTGTGCGCCGTCTGAATCGCTAATCCAGCAGGCCGCTGGCAACGGCGGCCTAAAACATCACCCACGCCACCAGCGGCGCAATCAGTACCATCACTACGCCAGAGAGCATCATCACCAGACTGGCGACCACCCCCTCCTGCTGACCCAGCTCATAGGATCGGGCGGTGCCCGCCCCGTGGGAGGCGGCACCGAAGCCGGCCCCTTTCGCCATCCCCTCGCGGATGGAGAGGCGTAAAAACAGCATATCGCCTACCGCCATGCCAAACACCCCAGTGACGACAACAAACAGCGCCACCAGATCGGGCTGTCCGCCGAGCGGTTTCGCCGCGGCCAGAGCAAAAGGGGTCGTGACCGAGCGCACCGCGAGGCTACGCTGGATCTCGTCAGAGAGCGTGAACAGCCGCGCCAGCCAGACTGAACTGGTGACGGCCACCACCGTCGCGGTGATGACGCCCGCGGTGAGCGACATCCAGTGGCGCTTAATCACCGCCAGGTTGTCGTAAACCGGTACCGCAAACGCAATGGTTGCCGGCCCAAGCAGCCACAGCAGCCAGTGCGATTCGCCAATATAGTTTTGCCAGGAGATATGGCCCAGGATCAGCATCAACACCAGCAGGATCGGCGTGAAGACCAGCGGCATTAGCGGCAATTTATGAAAGCGGCGATAGAGGCGTTTATTGGCGAAATAGATCACCAGCGTAATCACCAGACAGAAGAGGCTTATCTGAAAATTACTCATCTTTCAGCCTGCTGATCTCAAAGCGATAGACCCTGTCTACCACCCACGCGGTGGCGCCCAATACCATCAGCGTACTGAGGGCAATCACCGCAAAGATACGCCAGCCGTCCACCATCAGCAGTTGGGCATAATTCACCACCGCCACCACCGCAGGGACAAAGAAGAGGAGCATCTCCGCCAGCAGCCAGCGGGCCCCCGCGCGTACCCACTTCAGGGGGAGAATGCGACAGAGGATCAGGGCCAACATCAGTAACATGCCCACCAGGTTGGCAGGTAGCGGCAGATGCAGCCAGTTCACCAGATACTCCGCAAAAACGAACAGCGCGGCATACAGCAGTACCTGTACGGGCACCTGGAGTCGTTGCACAACGGCAGGCGTAACACGACTTAACGCCACGGCCATGGCTTATTCCTCAAAAATGAGACGGAGCGCCAGTATAGTGAGCACACCTAATCCACTGAAATGAATTAAAATCATCGAATATATAGTTTCGAGGAATAGTTATGGACATCAGAACGCTGCGCTATTTTGTCGAAGTGGTACGCCAGCAGAGTTTTACTCGCGCAGCGGAGAAGTTGTTTGTCACCCAACCCACCATCAGCAAGATGCTGAAAAACCTCGAAGATGAACTCAACTGTAATTTGCTCATTCGCGACGGACGCAAGCTGTTGCTCACTGATACCGGCCGGGTGGTGTTCGAACGTGGGCTGGCGATTCTGGCCGAGTTTCGGCAACTCGAAGCTGAACTCAGTGATATCAACCACCTGAACAAAGGCTTACTGCGTCTGGGCATTCCGCCGATGGTCGGAATGATGATGGCCGGGCCCATCAGCCTGTTCCGTCAGCGCTATCCGGGCGTGGAGCTTAAAATCGCCGAGTTTGGCGGGCTAACCGTGCAGCAGGCGGTGATTAACGGCGAGCTGGATCTGGCGATGACCGCCCTCCCCGTTGAAGAGGAGAGCGGCCTCGCGACCCTGCCGCTGTTCAGCCACCCGCTGTGCGTACTGGTGCCACGCTCGGGTGACTGGCTCAAGATTGACAAGGTTAAACCCGAGCTGCTGGCCGGGCATCCACTGCTCATTTATAACGAAGACTTCGCCCTTAGCCGCCAGTTAATGCAGCTCTTTAATCAACACGACGTGAAGCCCCGCATTGCCGTGCGCAGCGGGCAGTGGGATTTTCTGGCCGCCATGGTGCAGGCCGGGGTAGGCATTGCGATTCTGCCGCAGCCCATCTGCGAGCGGCTGGACAAAAATACGCTGCGCTGGATCCCGCTGGAGAGCGATCTCCACTGGCAGTTGGGGATGATTTGGCGTGAAGGGGTCTATTTATCCCACAGCGCACGGGCGTGGCTGCAGTGTTGCGAAGGATTCTGGAGCCCCTCACCCTGAACGGATGAGGGGCAAAAGACTACGGGTTCTCAACCAGCAGCGCTTCCAGCAAATCGAGGTCGTGGAGCATCTTTTGCAGCGTTTCGTTACTGATCTCGCGCGTGGCGCGCAGGTGGTACAACTCAGCACGCTCTGAACGCAGCGCCGCCAGACGGAATCGACGTTCCAGTCTCTCTTCCTGCATTGAACTCTCTACATCGTTACGGCCATCGGCGCGGCGACGCAGATTACCAATGACGCGAGAACTCACTTCGGTGAGCAGTTGAGTATCAATATTCTCTTCGGTATCTGCCGCCAGGCGCTCTTCCATCTTCTGGATCGCCACGATAGCGACCTCGGCGATGGCCGCACGGGCAATACGCTCTTCTTTGTGCTGCTGAACGTGGTCAGCCACCTCCATGTGCTGCAGCAGAATAGGCAGCATCACCACGCCGACAAACAGCGAGAACAGAATTACCCCAGCCGCCAGGAACACCAGCTCATAACGCGCCGGGAAGACATCGCCGGTGGGCAGCAACAGTGGAATAGAGAGCACACCGGCGAGGGTGATCGCCCCACGTACTCCGGCGAAGGTCGAAATCAGCAATTCGCGCGTGGTCCAGGAACCGAACTCCATCGGTTTTTTATTCAGGAAACGCACGCTAAACCGTTTCATGGTCCACAGCCAGCCAAAACGTACCAGCATCAGCGCGGCGTAGATCAGCACGATATCGGTAAAGAGCATCCATGTTTCGACATTAGGGTCCGCCTCTGCCGCCACCAGCGAGGATTCAAGAATGCCCGGCAGTTGTAGACCCAACAGCAGAAAGACCATGCCGTTAAAGACAAATTCCAGCATCGACCAGGTGCTGTTAGCACGCAGACGCATCGCCAGCGGCGCCCGGCGCATCACGCCGGCGCGGGTAATGGTCATCCCCGCCGCCACGGCCGCCAGGATGCCCGACACGCCGATGTGTTCGGCAATCAGGTATGAGGCGAAGGGCAGCAGGAACAGCAGCACAATCTGCGTTGCCGGCTCATCCCCGCCCCAGCGGCTGAGGAAGCCCAGTGAACGGCCATAAAGCCAGCTGACCACGAAGCCCGCCAAAATACCGCCAATCGCCACCTTGAGGAACTCCATGGTCGCGCCGCCGACGGTAAAGATCATGGTGCCCATCGCTACGGCGACGGCAAATTTCAGCGCCACCAGGCCAGAGGCGTCGTTCATCAGCGCCTCGCCCTGCAAAATGCCCATGATTTTCTTTGGAATTCGCCCTTCTCCGACGATCCCTGACAGGGCCACGGCATCGGTGGGTGAGAGCACGGCCGCCAGCGCGAAGGCCGGAATCAGCGGAATACCGGGTACTACCCAGTAAATCAGGAAGCCAATACCCACGACGGTGACCACCACCAGCGCCAGCGCCAGACCTAAAATCTCGCGACCGTGTTCCAGGAACTCACGGGTCGGGGTTTTCCAGCCGTCGGCAAAGAGCAGCGGCGGGATAAAGAGAACCAGAAACAGCTCAGGATCGAACTCGACGTGCAGCCCAAACGTGGGCCACGCCAGCAGCGCACCGATTGCGATTTGCATCAGCGGCAGCGGTAACTGGAAGGGTAATACGCGGGTTATTACCCCGGAAAGTGAGACCACAAGGGTCATGATCAATATGGTGAAGAAAATTTCCATGCGTTCCCTGTTTGCGATGTGTCTGTTTTAGTCAATCGTAAGGCGTCGTGCCTTAAGTCTATCTTCTTCAGAGTAACGCAATTGACAACGCGATGGGGTCCGAAAATAAAAAACGGGCGGCCTGAGCCACCCGTTTTAGCAAGAAAGATCAAATTAGATGGCCCAGCCACCCGCGTAGAAGGTCACCAGCGCCACGGCGATCACCACGGTACCGATGTTCAGCTTACGCCACTCTCCCGAGACCAGACGGCCAATCACCAGCGAGGCGAAACCGATCATGATGCCTGTCACGATGTTGCAGGTCAGCACGATGAAGACGGCAGTAATCAGCCCCGCCATGGCATCCACGAAATCGGCAAAGTCGATTTTCGCGACGTTGCTCAGCATCAGCAGACCTACATACATCAGCGCTGGCGCCGTTGCGTAAGCCGGTACCAGGTAAGAGAGCGGAGAGAGGAACAGGATCAGCAGGAAGAGCACGCCCACGGTAATGGCCGTCAGGCCGGTTTTACCGCCCGCCGCCGTACCCGCTGCGGATTCGATATAAACCGCCGCCGGAGCCGCCCCCACCAGGCCTGAGAAGACGCTGCTCAGGGAGTCGGTGGTCAGCGCCTTGCCGCCATCGATAATCTGACCGTCTTTATCCAGCAAGTTGGCCTGGCCCGCTACGGCACGGATGGTACCGGTGGCATCAAACACAGCGGTCATGACCAGCGCCAGCGCGCTTGGCAGGATCACCGGATTCAGCGCGCCCACAATATCCAGGCTACCAATCAGGGAGTTACCTTTGTCATCACTCAGGGATGGCATGGCGAAAATACCGGAGAAGTGCACCGTCGGGTCGAAAATCAGCCCCACAATGGAGATACCGATAATGGTCAGCAGAATGCCGCCCGGCACTTTCAGTTTTTCCAGACCAATGATCACCGCCAGGCCAATAAGGGACATGATCACCGGGAAGCTGGCGAAGTGGCCCAGCGCAACCGGCAGGCCGTCCAGCGGGTTCTTGATTACCAGACCCACGCCGTTCGCGGCGATGAGCAGCAGGAACAGGCCGATACCGATACCGGTGCCGTGCGCCACGCCCTGCGGCAGATTGCGCAAGATCCAGCTACGAATACCGGTGGCGGAGATAACCGTAAAGAGCACCCCCATCAGGAACACGGCACCCAGTGCTACGGGAACGCTAATCTGCTGTCCCAGCACCAGGCTGAACGCGGTAAAGGCGGTCAGTGAAATGGCGCAGCCAATCGCCAGCGGCAGATTGGCCCACAGCCCCATCACGATGGAGCCAACGCCCGCAACCAGACAGGTCGCCACGAAGACCGCCGCCGGCGGGAAGCCCGCTTTGCCCAGCATACCCGGTACCACGATGACGGAATAAACCATCGCGAGGAAGGTCGTCAGACCGGCCAGAACCTCCTGACGCACGGTGCTGCCGCGAGCAGAAATTTTAAACATGGCGTCAAGCGAACCGCCATTACGCGCAGATGGCGTAGACATAGAAAACATCCCCTGAAGATTTTTTTATCGTTCGTTGTTAAGCGTGGTGGACACTCCACTGCCAGCGAAACGTCATATCCTTGTGCTGCGTTTGCGACGAAAAAGGGGCGTCACAAAAAAAGCAAACGTTTAGCTCCGCGCTTAAAAACGGGTGGTGAAATTAAGGCAAACGATTATCCAGCCTAAAGACCGGGCTTTTCAACTGAACTTTGCTGTTTTTCGCTAAAATTCACTTTTGACGATGAAGAAATAACCAGCGGATGCGCAAACGTTATCGTTTATGCGCAATAGGGTTACAGGTTTACGACTCGCCAGGGAGTTCGAACGGGCCGCCTTGTTGTATGGCGCGCTGCCAGGCCGGCCTCATTTCAACTTTTTTCTTCCATGCCTGCAGATGCGGGAGATCGTTAATACCGCCGCGCGCCAGCAGCGCCATGACCGGAAAACTCATCTGAATATCAGCCATGCTAAGGCGATCGCCGGCAAACCAGCTGTTTTGTGCCAGACACGACTCCAGATACCGGGCGTGGGTTTCGAGCTGTTTATTGAGATACGCTTTCTGCACCCCTTGCCCCAGCACTTTTCCCAGCGAACGCAGCCCAAAGGGCACCGGCGGTTTACCGAGGCTGGCAAACACCAGCTTCATTAATAGCAGTGGCATGAGCGAACCTTCCGCATAATGCAGCCAGAAGCGGTAGTTCAGTCGCTGCTCGGGGTTGTCAGGCTTGAGCTGCGACGCGCTGTCATAGGTTTCCTGCAGATACTCCAGAATCGCGCCCGATTCCGCCAGAATCAGACCGTTATCTTCCACCACCGGGGACTTGCCCAGAGGGTGGATTTTTTTCAACGCAGGCGGCGCCAGCATGGTTTTCTCACGCTGATAGCGAACAATCTGGTAAGGCAGAGAGAGCTCCTCAAGAGCCCAAAGTACCCGCTGTGATCGGGACTGGTTTAGGTGGTGAACCGTAATCATGGGCAGCTCCTGATATTCATACAAACTAACTATAGAAAATTGCACAACCTGGCGAAAATATTTCGCCGAGTTTTTACCCTTTTACGCTGGCGAAGCTCCCGCCCCTGGATAGACTTAAAGTGTCAGCACAAACCGGAACCTCGCAACGGCTCGACTGAGGGGTGTTGATGTCGGGGGAAACCCTCCTGTGAAATAAGCGGGATAGAGAGAAAGACAAAGACCGGGAATAAACTAAAGCGCCTTTATGGCGCTTTAGTTTTTTACAGACCCTGCGGATCCTCTTCCAGCAGGCGTGCGCCGGTACCCTGTTGGCCCAGTTTGTCGCCAGGGTTACGCAACGGACAATCGCTTCGCGACAAACAACCACACCCGATACAGCCGTCCAGCTCATCGCGCAGCGCGACCAGCGTATGAATGCGTCGATCCAGTTCATCACGCCACTGGGAGGAGAGCGCTTTCCACTCCTTCGCGCTCAGCGTATGCCCTTCCGGCAGCACGCCTAACGCATCACCAATCGTTGCTAAAGGGATGCCGATACGCTGGGCAATCTTGATGATCGCAACGTAACGCAACACATCACGCGTATAGCGCCGCTGATTCCCGGCGTTCCGGATGCTTTTAATTAACCCTTTGCTTTCATAGAAATGGAGCGCCGATACCGCCACCCCGCTACGCTTCGCCACTTCACCTGGCGTCAATAGCGCTTTAATACGCGGTAATTTCTTTTCCATAAAACCTCTTTACCTCAAGTTAACTTGAGGAATTATACTCGCCCGCAGACAAAACGACGAATCAACAGATACAGGTGTATCCAGAGAGAGGCAGCTTTATGTCGCATCAACAGATTATTGAGACACTTATTGAATGGATTGATGATCACATCGACCAGCCATTAAACATTGATGTGGTAGCCAAAAAATCGGGTTACTCGAAATGGTACCTGCAGAGAATGTTCCGCAATGTTATGCGTCAGACGTTGGGTGAGTATATCCGCCAGCGCAGATTGCTGATGGCCGCGCAGGCACTACGCACTACTCAGCGGCCGATTTTTGATATCGCGATGGATCTCGGATATGTGTCGCAGCAGACGTTTTCCCGCGTTTTCCGCCGGGAGTTCGATCGTACCCCCAGCGACTATCGCCACCAGCTTAACTAACAGGCCGGGCAACCAGCCCCGCAATAGGCTGCTGTTGCCAGGTCATAAACTCGTGGGGTGGCATCGCCTTTGCGAAGTGCCAGCCCTGACAGTATTGCACCCCGCGTTTGTGTAGCCAGGCGACCTGCTCTGCCGTCTCCACCCCTTCGGCGATGGTCTTCAGACGCAGGCTTTGTGCCATTTCAATAATGTGCTCGGCAATCAGATGGCTGGTACTGTTGGTGGTGAGAGTGTCGATAAAGGTCTTATCAATTTTGAGAATATCGACATTCAGCGAGTAGAGATTGTGCAGGTTAGAGTAACCTGTACCGAAATCATCGATCGCCACCTCGTAACCCGCCTGCCGGAAGGCCTGAATCACCGGGGTCGTTTTGGGCACGTCGATAAAACCACGTTCGGTCACTTCAATTTTAATTTGCTGCGCGCGTACAGAATAGTGGCGAGCCTTGTCGCTAATCATGGCGATGAGCCGTGAGGAGTGGAAATCTGAAGCCGAGAGGTTAATGGTGACGTAGAGGTGCGGTCTGGACGCCAGAAAATGGCCGAGATCGTTAAAGACCTCTTCAACCACGTAGTCGGTGATGCGCTCGATCATCCCCTCTTTTTCTGCCAGAGGAATAAATTCCGCCGGGCTCATCACCGGGCCGCTAAAACCGGGCCAACGCAGTAACGCTTCCGCGCCTACACACTCGTTATTTTTGATATCGATAATTGGCTGATAATGCACGCAAAGCTGGCGATTATTTAACGCCCGGTGCAATAAACGCCCCGGCGAATTTAATTCACGGCGAGTTCGCGACCAGACTAATAATATGATGACGCTACAGATCATTCCCAGCGGCAGCGTTAATGTGGCTTCGTGGTAAAGCACATCGTAGAAACGCTGATTGGTAGTTGAAACAATTGCCGCAACGGGGCGCTTTTCTGAATGAACGATGGTGTAAAAACGGCCATCCTCCTGAAACGTGGTTTCCTTATCGCCAGTCAGCGTTTTTAATAAATTTTTATCTGCGTTTTCACTGACCGAGAAAAAAGCATTGGTGACCGTATCAAATATACCCCACGCCAGGGAGTGATCGGTTGACATTACTTCACTGTATGAGAGCGGATTCACCACCACCACATAATTGCCGCGCTGCATATACGTCATTTTATATCCCGCAAAGAAGGGCGTATCGCGGAAATAATATATAGCCACATCAGGCTTACGCGTGTAATTGGCGTGTGGGATGGTATATGCCGTGGTGGGCGTTAATACGGTGGAACAGCGAAATTCACGCCCTTCGGCATAGATTAAATCAGCAATATAGAGACGCCCGCGAACAATATTCAACATATACTGGCGGTGAGCAGGCGAGCAAACATTACCCTGATAGTGTTCAGCGGCATTGCGCGCTAAATCCACTTGATGAATGACGAGTTCAGTTTTATCTAAGGCAAGCTGTGCGAAAGAGCGCAATTGATTACGGGTTTCTGAAACAGCACGCAGTTGGGCAAACCAAAGCGCAAGCATCACCGGTAGTAAAACTACCATGATGATCCCCACACCTCTCAGCACCTTGCCGCGCGCGCTATGATTCATTTCCGCCCTATATCCCTGCTTTTAATGTGCCTGTAGTATTGAAGGCCGGATGCTTTGATAAACAGGTGATTACGTTGCATGAATCATGCGAAGTTAGCAACTGACTTTTATCATCAAAATCCTAATATTTGGTTATGACGATAATATTTGTCCGTAAGCCAAACTAAAAGTATGCGTTCAGTTTTTATTAAGTTAAATAATTTTCCAGCACTGACGGCAGATTTTTTCGATTACGCCACAGCGGATCGCTGATTAAGTCAAACTACTGACAGCATGAAAAAAGCACAATCGGGTGATGTCAGTTCTGGCTATTTACCCATTCGACAGAGTTGAGTGATTTATAAATAATCAACGGCGACGATTGTTTTTCCTCTTCCTGCCCGCTTGGCATCATAAAGTGCTTTATCGGCGCGAATGAGTAATGAGGAAGTATCATGTCCACCGCCCATCACCTCTACTATCCCCGCACTGAAGGAGAGCGTGAGCGCCCTGGTGCCCACCTGTAACGGCCGGGTCAACAGCGTCTGATGCAGCATGAGTGAGAGCTGCAGCGCCGCGTCGCTGTGCGTGCCTGGCATCAAGAGCAGAAATTCTTCTCCGCCTACCCGCCCGAGTGCGGCGTCGGCCGGGGTCATCTCGCGGATGCGTTCGCAAAAGTGTACCAGCGCCCGATCGCCGACCAGATGGCCCCATTGATCGTTGATTTGTTTGAAGAAATCCAAATCAAACATCACCACGCAGAAGGGAGTTTCAGCTGCGAGACCATGACTGACCTCCAACGCGGTGGTGAGCTGCTGAAGAATAGCCGATCGATTAAAGCAGCCGGTCAGATCATCGGTTGTCGCCTTTTTCTCAAGCTGTTTCTCGACGCGCTTACGCTCAGTAATATCCAGCCCAATGTTAAGGATTGAACCGTCCGGCAATAAGATATTCGACCAGAGAATGGTCAGCTGTGCCCCATCCCGGCGTACCGGGTGCCATTCGTACATATCATTTAGCGGGACCGTATTGACGGATTCACGCACCCGCCGGCGAACCTCAGGATCGGGATAGAAGAGCGCCAGCGGATCGGCATGCTCATTGAGCTCGGCCATTTTCCAGCCAAAGACCTTTTCACACTCGGCGTTCCACAGCACGCAGCGGCTACGGCGATCGAATGAATTCATCAGCACCGGGGCACGTTCGAAAAGGGTTTGGTATTGGGTGACGACCCGCTGCATTTCAATGGCGGTACGTTCGCGCGCAATAATTTCGACAAAATAGTCTTTCAGCTTTTCCACCAGGATCACCACGATATCTTTCAGCACAGAGAGTGGCGTCTGCGGATCAGAAAAACCGAGGAAAAAATAGCCGCTACAGAGGTGACCGTGAGGGGTGATTTTGCAAAGTACGCCGCTTTGCAGCTGGGTATAACCGGGATGGCGTTCAGAAAAGAGGTGTTTACCCATGTTGTCTTTCCAGTAAATGACACGCCACGCGCGGTGATGTCGCTGCAACAGGGTGCTCGCCAGAAAATTGCCGACCTCCAGTGAATGACAGGTGAGCTCTCCGGCACTGACTATCTGCTGAAGGCCGTTCTCATCATCGACGGTAATCCAGCTCAGGCGGGCGCCAAAGGCGTGGTTAATTGTCTCAAGCAACTCCAGCAACGTTGATTGCGAAGACAACTGCGGCATAAGTTTTGCCAGCGTGCGCAGGGCCACCGTACTGTCATTAACGATCTCGCGATATGATTCATTCATCGTTTATTCGCGCTCATTAAATAAGAGAGAATGACCGCAACGAATAAGTCAGGATTGGAAAAGCAATACCATGATTATTTGCTTTTCGATGCCATTTAAGGACGCGTGTGTATTGAAAAAATAACAGTTAAATAATAAAAGCCAGAAAATTCAAATACCTGAATTATTTATTACGAGTAAATTTTTTTGTCCGTTCAAGCATAATCCATACTTTAATACCTGTAAATATTGCACAAATTGCTTATTGCTGTGCAAGTTTATCTATCATGATGAATTCGCTGGAAACACCTGTGAAACAGGTCGCTTAGCAAGCGAAGATATATTTATTTGGTCCTAATAACCACGCAATTAAAATGGCTAAAAAGATGCCGTTTTTTTGCGCTCCGCTACTGGCGAATAAAAGAACAAATGTGATATAGTTCACACATCTTGTGTAACGAGAAACGCTGTTTCATTGTTGTGTGTCTAAGTCTGCCGATAGCCAGTTTGCCACCTCTGTGAGCAATATCGCTATTTCCGGCGACGTTCATTTTGAGGATCGGTTTTATGGCAACCCTTACTACCGGCGTAGTGCTTTTGCGCTGGCCGCTGTTTAGCGCTGTACTGATGTTTCTGGCCAGCACGCTGAATATCCAGTTCCGGAAAGCAGATTACGCGGGGCTGGCGGTGATTAGCACCTTCCTGGGTGTCGCTGCTGCCTGCTGGTTTGCGACGGGGTTACTGGGTATCACGCTGATCGATGCGGCAGTGATCTGGAATAACGTAAAAGAGATCATGGTAGAGGCAATGAGCCATACCCCGCCAGACTGGCCGATGATGTACACCTGATGCTGAAAATAAGCGATAAAAAACCCAGACATGGTCTGGGTTTTTTTATGTGCATCGCAAATGCGGATAATCAGAACGGAATGTCGTCGTCAAAATCCATTGGCGGTTCGTTAGACGGTGCCGGAGCAGATTGCTGCTGCGGACGGGACTGTGCGCCGCCGCTGAACTGGTTTCCGCCCTGCGGCTGCTGAGGCTGACCCCAACCGCCCTGCTGCTGGTTCTGACCGCCACCCGCCGGTGCGCCGCCGCCCTGACGGCCACCCAGCATCTGCATGGTGCCGCCCACGTTCACCACCACTTCAGTGGTGTATTTTTCTGCGCCGGACTGATCGGTCCATTTGCGGGTACGCAGCTGGCCTTCGATGTAGACCTGAGAACCTTTACGCAGATATTCGCCGGCCACTTCTGCCAGCTTGCCAAACAGCACGACACGGTGCCATTCGGTCTGCTCTTTCATCTCACCGGTCGCTTTATCACGCCAGGATTCGGAAGTAGCCAGCGTAATGTTGGCAACTGCACCACCACTCGGCATGTAGCGTACTTCCGGGTCCTGGCCCAGATTACCGACGAGAATCACCTTGTTTACGCCTCTGCTGGCCATGATCGTGTCTCCTGAATACGTTTCTTAATAGTGTAAACGCGCGAGTGTACCATTTCCACGCGTCAATTTGCATAGTTGCGTGGCGGGTCCAGAAAACTCTCGCGAGCTCGACATTGTTACACAACCCGCCGGAATTTGCATTCCAATACTGTATATTCAAACAGGTTAATTTGTGTCATAATTAGCCGTTTATGCCGGTTGTCCTTCAAACAAACCAGGCATTCCGTGTTCCAACCGGGAAAGGTGAATGGATAAGATCGAAGTTCGGGGCGCCCGCACCCACAATCTCAAGAATATCAACCTCGTCATCCCTCGCGACAAACTGATCGTCGTGACCGGGTTGTCGGGTTCTGGCAAATCTTCTCTGGCTTTCGACACCTTATATGCCGAAGGGCAGCGTCGTTACGTTGAATCACTCTCAGCCTATGCGCGTCAGTTCCTGTCGCTCATGGAGAAGCCGGATGTAGACCATATTGAAGGGCTATCGCCGGCCATCTCAATCGAGCAGAAATCCACCTCGCACAACCCGCGCTCGACGGTAGGGACAATCACGGAAATCCATGATTACCTGCGTCTGCTGTATGCCCGCGTTGGTGAGCCACGCTGCCCGGACCACGACGTGCCGCTGGCCGCGCAAACCGTCAGTCAGATGGTGGATAACGTACTGGCGCAGCCAGAGGGCAAACGCCTGATGCTGCTGGCTCCCATTATCAAAGAGCGTAAAGGCGAGCACACAAAAACGCTGGAAAACCTGGCCAACCAGGGTTACATCCGCGCCCGTATCGACGGAGAAGTGTGCGATCTCTCCGATCCGCCAAAGCTAGAGCTGCAAAAGAAACACACCATCGAAGTGGTTATCGACCGCTTTAAGGTGCGTGAAGATCTGGCAACGCGTCTGGCCGAGTCGTTTGAAACCGCACTGGATCTCTCCGGCGGTACGGCGGTAGTGGCAGATATGGACGATACCAAAGCGGAAGAGATGCTCTTCTCCGCCAACTTCGCCTGCCCGATTTGCGGCTACAGCATGCGCGAGCTTGAGCCGCGTCTGTTCTCGTTTAACAACCCGGCGGGCGCCTGCCCAACCTGTGACGGCCTGGGCGTGCAGCAGTATTTCGATCCTGACCGCGTGATCCAGAATCCGGAACTGTCGCTGGCTGGCGGTGCGATCCGCGGCTGGGATAAGCGTAACTTCTATTACTTCCAGATGCTGAAGTCGCTGGCTGAGCACTATAAGTTCGACGTTGAAGCCCCCTGGGCCAGCCTGAGCGCAAACGTGCACAAAGTGATCCTGTTCGGTTCCGCTAAAGAGAACATCGAGTTCAAGTACATGAACGATCGCGGTGATACTTCCGTGCGACGCCATCCTTTTGAAGGGGTGCTGCACAACATGGAGCGCCGCTACAAAGAGACAGAATCCAGCGCGGTGCGAGAAGAGCTGGCGAAGTTCATCAGCAACCGCTCCTGCGCCACCTGCGACGGCACGCGTCTGCGTCGTGAAGCACGCCACGTCTTTGTTGAAAATACCCCGCTGCCGACCATCTCAGACATGAGCATCGGCCACGCGATGGACTTCTTCAACAACCTGAAGCTCTCCGGCCAGCGAGCAAAAATCGCGGAAAAAGTGCTGAAAGAGATTGGCGATCGCCTCAAATTCCTGGTGAACGTGGGTCTGAACTACCTGACGCTTTCTCGCTCCGCAGAGACCCTCTCCGGCGGTGAAGCCCAGCGTATCCGTCTGGCCAGCCAGATCGGCGCAGGGCTGGTTGGGGTAATGTACGTACTGGATGAACCCTCTATCGGCCTGCACCAGCGCGATAACGAACGTCTGCTGGGCACGCTTATCCACCTGCGTAACCTCGGCAATACGGTGATTGTGGTCGAGCACGACGAAGACGCCATTCGCGCTGCCGACCACGTGATCGATATTGGCCCCGGTGCGGGTGTACATGGTGGCCAGGTCGTGGCAGAAGGTACCCTGAACGACATCATGGCGGTGCCCGAGTCGCTGACCGGCCAGTACATGAGCGGTAAGCGTAAAATCGACGTGCCAAAACAGCGCGTTCCGGCGGATCCGGAAAAAGTGCTTAAGTTGACCGGCGCGCGCGGTAACAACCTGAAAGATGTGACGCTGACGCTGCCGGTTGGGCTGTTTACCTGCATCACCGGGGTATCCGGTTCCGGTAAATCGACGCTGATTAATGATACGCTGTTCCCTATTGCACAGACGCAGCTTAACGGCGCGACCCTGGCGGAGCCGGCACCGTATCGCGAAATTTCAGGTCTGGAACACTTCGATAAGGTGATCGATATCGACCAGAGCCCTATCGGGCGAACGCCACGTTCCAACCCGGCGACCTATACCGGCGTCTTCACGCCCGTGCGAGAACTCTTTGCTGGTGTGCCGGAATCACGTTCGCGTGGGTATACGCCTGGACGTTTCAGCTTTAACGTTCGTGGCGGCCGCTGCGAAGCCTGTCAGGGCGACGGCGTGATCAAGGTTGAAATGCACTTCCTGCCGGATATTTACGTCCCCTGCGATCAGTGCAAAGGCAAACGCTATAACCGCGAAACGCTGGAGATTAAGTACAAAGGCAAGACCATCCACGAAGTGCTGGATATGACCATCGAAGAGGCGCGTGAGTTCTTTGATGCCGTACCGGCGCTGGCGCGTAAACTACAAACGCTGATGGATGTGGGTCTGACCTATATTCGCCTGGGGCAGTCGGCAACCACCCTTTCCGGCGGTGAAGCTCAGCGCGTGAAGCTGGCGCGTGAACTCTCTAAACGTGGTACCGGTCAGACGTTGTATATTCTCGATGAGCCGACCACCGGTCTGCACTTTGCGGATATCCAGCAGTTGCTCGACGTACTGCATCAGCTCCGGGATCAGGGCAACACCATTGTGGTCATTGAGCACAACCTTGACGTGATCAAAACCGCGGACTGGATTGTTGACCTCGGTCCGGAAGGCGGTAGCGGCGGCGGTGAGATCCTGGTCTCCGGTACCCCAGAGACCGTCGCGGAGTGCGAAGCCTCGCACACCGCACGTTTCCTTAAGCCGATGCTGTAGTCATCACACTGAAAGTTGCTGTCGGGTCGCTTCCGGCAGCAACTCAATTGCCTGCTGATACGAGGCATCTACCAGATAGTAAATTTGCGAATCCGGTAGCGATCCATCGAGATAGACGGTGCTCCAGTGTGCTTTATTCAGATGTTTACTGGGACGTACATCGCTGTGTTGCTGACGCAGCAGTTCTGCCAGTTCCGGGCTGGTTTTCAGTGACGCCGCCGGTCGCCCTTCGACCTCTTTCACCATCGCGAACAGGACATCCGCCACTTTAATCTGGGTGGCTTTCCAGTCGCTGTGCACGCTCTGCTCCGCGCCGGTTTTGTTCATGCAGTACTGTAATATCTCCGAAATGGTCATCTTTATTCCCCCGTGATGGTGGCGATAATCGTGCGCGAGCCGCCGTGGATGCGATGTTCCCCCAGCCAGATTCCCTGCCATGTGCCCAACTGTATCCGCCCTTTATGCAGCGGCAGCATTAACGAGACGCCCATCAGAGACGATTTGATGTGCGAAGGCATGTCGTCATCGCCTTCGTAGTCATGCTCATAAGGGGCATTGTCTGGCACAGTTTGCAGAAAATGTCGTTCCATATCGGCACGCACCGTGGGATCGCAATTTTCATTGAGGGTAAGGGAGGCGGAAGTGTGTTGCAGGAGCAGATGCAGCAGCCCGACGTTAATACGGCTCAGGTCGCGAAGTTGCCCGATGACTTCGTCCGTCACCAGATGAAATCCGCGAGGTTTCGCACTTAAGGTCAGGGTTTGCTGATACCACATGAACGGCTCCGTATTGAAAGAATTGTCCTTCTAAGTGTGCAGCAATACGGCAAAAGGTAAAACCCGAAGAGCCCGATCAGACTAAAAAATAATCAAGCGCCCGGTACGCTGACCGCACCGGGCAGCGATCAGTATTCCGAATTAACAATGACCTCTTCGCCAAACGCCCCTGCCATCGGTAGTGGTCGATAGGTGGAGTTAGAGGCGCGCAGCACGCGGATACCTCTGGCGCCCACATCGCGTGCCGCGGAGATATCGTTATCCGAGTCGCCATAGAACACTTTGATCTGCTTTTGCTGCAACCACTCGGTTTTGGTGTTCTGGCCTGGCTGATCGCCCGCGAAAATCACCGGATTCATGTTGGCGGCCGGGATGCCGAAAAGGCCCTGCAGGGTTTTAGAGACGGTCTCGGTTTTGGTCTGGCTACGACCCGTCACGAAATAGATGCTATCGCCGCGTTTTACGTGCATGGCAATCAGCGAGCGAGCCACCTCTTTTGGAATGCTGAACTCATCCCAGCCGTTATTCATCTTTTCCCAAAACTCGGGATTTTTCAGGTACGCCTCACTCTCAGGCGAGTATGTTTTTTTACCGCGCCAGAAGCCGGGGCTGGAAAAGAGGACGGTATCATCTATATCAAAGCCCACCGCCATCGCCGGACGGCCGAGCAGGCTATTTTCAATCTGGGCAACAGAAACCCAATGAATTGGGGCTTGTTCCGCCAGTTTTGCGGCGGTAGTGCCGTTATATAACGGCGTGGGCGCGGAGGCGCGGGCAACAACGGAACTGTTGAGAGAGAAGAGTAAGCAGGCGGCGCTGAGCGCCAGTGTGATCTTGCGCATGTTTTCCCCTGAATATTCAGACATTTATTCTTTTAATTTGAGTGGATGGTCAAAAAACTCTCCGACCATAACCCCTGAAAGCGGTGAAGGAAAGGAGTTTTTACTTATGAATATGAAGAAAAAAGAAGACGATCACAGAGTGTTGAGCATGACCCGATGCCCTCACTCAGCGAGAGAGGGCATGGTAAGTAAGTGCTTACATTACAGCAGCAAAGGCCTGTGCAACGCGCTGAACGTTATGGGTATTCAGCCCCGCTACGCACATGCGGCCGCTGGCGATAAGATAAACGCCAAACTCTTCTCGCAGACGATCAACCTGCGCTGCGCTGAGACCGGTGTAACTGAACATACCGCGTTGCTTAAGCAGATAATCGAAGTTATGCCCCGGCACCGCCTCTTTTAGCACCTCAACCAGCGTCTGACGCATCGTCAGGATACGACTACGCATGGCTTCGACTTCAGCAAGCCAGCTGGCTTTTAATGCCTCATCGCCCAGCACGGTGGCCACGACCTGCGCCCCAAACGCCGGTGGGCTGGAGTAGATGCGACGCACCGTCGCCTTCAGCTGTCCTAGCACGCGGCTGGCCGCTTCGGCATCTTCACATACCACAGACAGGCCACCCACGCGTTCGCCGTAGAGCGAGAAGATTTTGGAGAAGGAGTTGCTCACCAGTGCGGGCAGCCCGGCGCTGGCAATGGCGCGAATGGCGTAGGCGTCCTCTTCCATTCCCGCGCCAAAGCCCTGATAGGCGATGTCGAGGAACGGGATCAGATTACGCGCTTTCAGCACCTCGATAACCGCATCCCACTGCTCGTTTGTGAGATCCGCGCCGGTTGGGTTATGGCAGCATGGATGCAGCAGCACAATGCTGCGTTCTGGTAGAGTCGTGAGTTTTTCCAGCAACGCCGAAACGCGTACGCCGTTGGTTTCCGTGTCAAACCATGGATAAGTATCTACCGTAAAGCCCGCGCCTTCAAAGATGGCGACGTGGTTTTCCCACGTTGGGTCGCTGACCCACACGCCGGAATCCGGGAAGTATTTTTTCAGGAAATCCGCACCGACTTTCAATGCCCCCGAGCCGCCCAGCGTCTGGATGGTAGCCACGCGTTTGTTTTGCAACACCGGATGGTCGGCACCAAACAGCAGCGGCGCAATGGTATTGCGGTAGGTATTGAGTCCTTCCATTGGCAGGTAGAGTGAGGCACCGTGCGGCACCGCATTCAGGCGCGCTTCGGCTTCGGCTACGGCCTTAAGCTGAGGAATAATGCCGTCTTCGTTGTAATAAAGACCGATGCTCAGGTTCACTTTATCGCTGCGGGGATCGTCCTTAAAACGCTCCATTAAGGAGAGGATGGGATCGCCGGCGTAGGCGTCTACTTTCTGGAACACGCGATGGTTCTCCGGATTTTTATAAGGCAGGGATTTCAACAATAAACCGGAAGCGAAAGAAGATCGAGCCTTGTGAAGGGAATCGGGGCGCGGCATCTCACCGCGCTCCATTCTGTCTTAATCCAGGTAATGCATGGCCACGCGGGAGGTGAGCCGCGTAATAAGTTCGTAAGCGCTCACTTTTGTTATTTCTGCAATGCGCTCAACCGGGAGGCCATCCCCCCACATCACCACCGGATCGCCCGCGCGCTCGTTAGCCGCCGGCCCCAGGTCAACGCAGATCATGTCCATCGCCACGCGGCCAACAATCGGCACTTCGCGGCCATTTACCAGTACGGGGGTGCCGGTGGGCGCCGCACGCGGATAGCCGTCGCCGTAGCCCATCGCCACCACGCCTAAACGGGTATCGCGTTCGCTTACCCAAGTGCCACCATAGCCGACCGGCTCTCCGGCTTTGTGCTCGCGCACGGCAATAAGCGTTGAAACCAGAGACATCACCGGCTGAAATCCGAAGTTTGCTCCGCAGGATTGGCCCTCAAGCGGCGACACGCCATACAGAATAATGCCCGGGCGCACCCAGTCGAAGTGCGACTGAGGCCACAGCAGAATACCGCCAGAGGCCGCGATGGAACGCTGGCCGGGTTTGCCTTCGCAGAAGGTGTTAAACAGATCCAGCTGCTGTTCCGTGGCGCCACACTCGGGCTCATCGGCGCGGGCAAAATGGCTGACGATATTGACCGGCTGACGCACGTTTTTGCACTGACTCAGACGCTGCCAGAACGCTTCAGCCTGCTCTGGACGCACCCCAAGCCGGTGCATACCGGTATCCAGTTTCATCCACACGGTGACTGGCGTGCTGAGCTGTGCGGCTTCCAGAGCGGCCAGCTGCTCTTCGTTATGCACCGCGGTATGCAGTTGCTGCGCTGCGATGACATCCAGATCCGCGGCGTTGAAAAAGCCTTCGAGCAGTAAGATGGGTTGAGAGATGCCCCCTGCGCGTAGGCGGAGGGCCTCTTCAAGACGGGCGACACCAAAAGCATCGGCATCGGGGAGCGTTCGCGCGGTCTCAAGAAGACCGTGTCCGTAAGCGTTCGCTTTCACGACTGCAACCAGTTTACTGGCGGGTGCCCGTTCACGCAGGCATTGCAGGTTGTGACGCAGAGCGCGGCGGTTAATGATTACAGTTGCCGCTTGCATGTGAATTCCTTAATAAAAAGACTCTCCAAAATCCTTTGCGTTGCAGGAAGGCGACAAGCCCGTGAATCCCCGGGAGCTGAGTAAACTAAGTGACCGGGGTGAGCGGGCGCAGTCAACGCCCCTGCGGCGTGAAGGATGATGGAGAGTTATTCGTCGTCGTACTGCGGTCCCGCATAGTTATCGAAGCGCGACCATTGCCCATTAAAGGTCAGGCGCACGGTGCCGATGGGGCCGTTACGCTGCTTACCAATAATGATTTCCGCGATCCCTTTCAGATCGCTGTTCTCGTGATACACCTCATCACGATAGATAAACATGATTAAGTCGGCATCCTGCTCGATAGAGCCCGATTCACGCAGGTCGGAGTTGACCGGGCGTTTATCGGCGCGCTGTTCCAGAGAGCGGTTCAGCTGCGAGAGGGCGACAACAGGCACCTGAAGTTCTTTGGCGAGCGCTTTGAGCGAGCGGGAGATTTCGGCAATCTCCAGCGTACGGTTGTCGGACAGTGACGGCACACGCATCAGCTGCAGGTAGTCGATCATGATAAGACCGATCCCGCCATGTTCACGCGCGATACGCCGCGCGCGGGAGCGCACCTCCGTTGGCGTCAGGCCGGAGGAGTCATCAATGTAGATGTTACGTTTTTCCAGCAAGATGCCCATGGTGCCAGAGATGCGTGCCCAATCCTCGTCATCAAGCTGGCCGGTACGGATGCGGGTCTGATCCACGCGCGAGAGCGACGCCAAAGAACGCATCATAATCTGCTCAGAGGGCATCTCGAGGCTGAAAATAAGAACCGGTTTATCTTGCAACATCGCCGCATTTTCGACGAGGTTCATCGCAAATGTCGTTTTACCCATCGATGGACGCGCCGCGACGATAATCAGATCCGAAGGCTGAAGCCCGGCGGTCTTTTTATTCAGATCATCATAGCCGGTATTAACCCCGGTGACGCCGTCGTGCGGCTGCTGGAAGAGCTGCTCTATACGCGATACGGTGGCATCAAGCACTTCCGCAATGTTTTTCGGCCCTTCATCTTTGTTCGCGCGGCTTTCAGCGATTTTGAATACGCGAGACTCCGCCAGATCCAGCAGTTCGTCGCTATTACGTCCCTGGGGATCGAAACCGGCTTCGGCGATCTCATTGGCCACAGAGATCATGTCGCGAACAACAGCACGTTCGCGGACGATGTCGGCATAAGCGCTAATGTTTGCGGCACTTGGAGTATTTTTTGACAGCTCAGCCAGGTAGGCAAAGCCGCCTACGGTATCCAGTTGACCCTGACGCTCCAGCGATTCCGCCAGCGTAATCAGGTCGATGGGGCTTCCTGACTCCTGCAAACGCGCCATTTCAGTAAAGATATGGCGGTGCGGACGGGTATAGAAATCATCCGTCACAACGCGCTCGGCGACGTCGTCCCAGCGCTCGTTATCCAGCATTAACCCACCCAACACCGACTGTTCCGCTTCAATCGAGTGCGGCGGGACTTTCAGCCCGGCGAGTTGTGGATCGCGCTCACGAGGTTCAGTCTGTTTGTTGAAGGGTTTGTTTCCTGCCATAGTGAATGGAGTTACCGAGATAAAGAGTGGGTCGAAAGATTACCATATTTTTCTTACGGAGGGAGCATGGCAACACGCATTGAGTTCCAGAAACATGGCGGTCCGGACGTGTTGAGGGCGGTGGAGTTTACCCCCACACCGCCTGGCGATAACGAGGTTCAGGTCGAGAACAAAGCGATTGGTATTAACTATATTGACACCTATATCCGGGGCGGTTTGTACCCGCCGCCGTCGCTGCCCAGCGGACTGGGCACCGAAGCTGCCGGTGTCGTTGTAAAAGTGGGCAGCGCGGTGAAACACATCAAGGAGGGCGATCGTGTCGTGTATGCGCAATCCGCCCTTGGGGCCTACAGCTCGGTGCATAACGTGCCGGCGGATAAAGCCGCCATCCTTCCTGGGGCTATCTCGTTTGAGCAGGCGGCGGCATCATTCCTGAAGGGGCTGACGGTCTTCTACCTGCTGCGCAAAACCTATGAGATCAAGCCGGACGAGCCGTTTCTGTTCCATGCTGCCGCAGGCGGCGTAGGGCTAATTGCCTGCCAGTGGGCAAAAGCGCTGGGGGCGAAGCTGATTGGTACCGTCGGCAGTGCGCAAAAAGCGCAGCGCGCACAGCAGGCGGGGGCGTGGCAGGTGATTAACTACCGCGAAGAGAGCATTGTTGAGCGGGTCAAAGAGATCACCGGCGGCAAAAAGCTGCGGGTTGTGTATGACTCGGTGGGGAAAGATACCTGGGAGGCGTCGCTGGATTGTCTGCAACGTCGCGGCCTGATGGTGAGCTTCGGGAATGCCTCCGGGGCCGTTACAGGGGTGAATCTTGGCATTCTGAATCAGAAGGGCTCGCTGTACGTGACCCGCCCTTCCCTGCAGGGTTACATCACCAGCCGCGAAGAGTTAGAGGAGGCCAGCAATGAGCTCTTCTCGCTGATTGCCAGCGGCGTTATCAAAGTCGATGTTGCAAAGGCGCAGAAATATGCGCTAAGCGATGCGCAGCGCGCGCATGAGATACTGGAGAGTCGGGCAACGCAGGGGTCGAGTCTGTTAATTCCATGATGCGTATAAAGAATTAGGGCTTCCCGTAGGAAGCCCTTTCTTTTTTTTAGTTCGGCTGTATGTAGGGTACAGCACGATGAATTCTTTAACGGCAGTCATAGTGACAGATTTGATAAGTAAATCCTATTCCGTTCTAAGCCCCGCCGCCGGAAAAGTTGCAGGGTTGTGACGAACCCCTCAATACCTTAGTAACGAAAACGGTTATTGCGCTGATACTTCGGGACTTTTGGCGATTTTATCGCCCGTATCGCCCATACGACGGCCACGGCCAGCAACAACCAGGGCAGAACTTTAAACATCAGGGCGAACAATCCGCCGACAAACATCACTGCGGTTGCCACCACCAGCGCGGCAATAATTCCCAACAGGGATACCCCTGTGACCAGGAGCATCACAAAAAATCCCACAACAAACAGCAATTCCAGCATGACTCTCTCCCAGGTAATGTCACCATGATATGCACATCATTACAAGATTCATGCCAGTTCTTATTGCTTTGATTTATATATAAAAACGCCCTGTCACAATGACAGGGCGTGGTCTATTTGACGATTTTTTAGCGAAATTTATCGTTTGTCCGCCACCAGGCGGAGCGCCTGTTCGAGCACCTCGATATCCGCTCCGGCTTTATGGGCGTTTTCACTCAGGTGACGGCGCCACTGGCGCGCCCCCGGGATGCCCTGGAACAGGCCAAGCATATGGCGAGTCACATGGCCAAGATAGGTCCCTTGACTGAGCTCGCGCTCAATGTAGGGGTACATCGCCCGCACGACAGAGACCGGATCGTTGTCGATGCCATCGACAGCAAAAATTTCGCGGTCAACGGAGGCCAGAATACCCGGGTTTTGATAGGCCTCACGGCCCACCATGACTCCATCCATGTGCTCCAGATGCGCTTTCGCCTCATCCAGCGATTTGATACCACCGTTAATAGACAGGGTCAGGTGCGGAAAATCGCGCTTCAGCTGGTAGACGCGCGGGTAGTCCAGCGGCGGGATCTCGCGGTTCTCTTTTGGACTCAGGCCAGAGAGCCAGGCTTTGCGGGCGTGGATGATAAACATCTCGCACTCGCCGCGGCCGGAAACCGTATTAATGAAATCACACAGGAATTCATAGCTGTCCTGGTCATCAATGCCGATACGGGTTTTAACCGTTACGGGAATAGAGACCACATCGCGCATCGCTTTCACGCAGTCGGCAACCAGCTGAGCATTGCCCATCAGGCAGGCGCCGAACATACCGTTCTGCACACGATCGGAAGGACAGCCTACGTTGAGGTTGATCTCATCGTAGCCGCGCGCTTCCGCAAGCTTTGCACAGTGAGCCAGAGCCACCGGATCGCTACCGCCCAGCTGCAGGGCCACCGGATGCTCCTCTTCGCTGTAGGCCAGATAGTCACCCTTACCGTGAATGATCGCGCCGGTCGTCACCATTTCGGTGTAGAGCAGCGTATTGCGCGACAGCAAACGCAGGAAATAACGGCAGTGCCTGTCTGTCCAGTCGAGCATCGGCGCGATGGAGAAACGGTGGGCTGGGTAAACAGACTGAAGTTCTGACGACATGGCGAAGTTTTAAGCATCTGGTAAAAAGGGGGCGTAACTATAGCACAAAGAGAAGCCGGAGGCGCAGCGCCTCCGGTTTACTTTAGAAGGTCATGGTGAGCTGCGCACCGGCACCCCAGGTCTCATCTTCCCCGTAAATACCGGTCAGATCGACATGGACGGTGTTAAAGGGCGCAAAGCCCAGACCGCCAGTAAAGACATTGCTGTCGTTACCTTTCACATCGCCACGGAAGCCCGCACGTACTGCCAGCCAGCTCAGCGGCGTCACTTCGGCACCCACGCCCACATACTGCGAGGTGTCTTCCGATTTAAAGCCTTTGGTTTCGGTCAGATCGCCATCCGCGCTGATAGTGACCAGGTCGGTGTGCCAGGCCAGCCCTGCGGTAACCAGCGGTCGAATCTGGTAGGTATCTTTGTAGTTCACCACCTCACCCGTGTAGCCATTGGTGATGCGGACATCTCGAGTATCAATATCGCGTGAGATAAGGTTCTGCCCGCTCAGACCCAGGGTCCAGTTCTCGCCCAGATCGGCGGCAATACCCACGTCAACGTTGAAGCCGGTGTCGTCATTACGGTAGCGACTGCTGTTCCAGTCGTTGCTGTCGTAATCATAAATAGAGGTGGTGTAGTTGTAGAGCCAGGTTTTTTGCAGCTTTGGCGTCACGCCTAATGACACGGGCACATCGCCCATCTCAAACTGACGAGCAACCGCAATACCGTAATCAGAGACAATGGCTACTCTGCCCGATGCGGTTGAGTTCAGGTTTTTGGTGATTTCGTCGGATCCGCCCAGCGCCGCCTTCCCGGCTTCCAGATAAACAGGGCTTAACGGATTATTCAGGTTACTGTTTTGAATCCCGCGTAAATAATCCACGTCATGCTGATCGATGGAGGTGCTTACGCGACCGCGCGCGTAACCCTTCGCCACAAACGCCATAGAGAGTTGCTGGGTGGGAATAGCAACGGTGAGTCCGGCCCCCGCGCTGGCACGGGCAGTTTTGCCACGCAGGTAATCAAGCTCATCCGCCAGTTCGCCCGCCGCCCCCTGGAACTGCAATGCGGTTCCGCGCGGATCGAGCAGAATATTCTCCAGAGTTAAGTTATCAACCACATCATCGTAATAATCGACACGATCGTTAATGTGATCAATTTCATCCTGCAAATTGTCTTTATCGCTAATTTGCGCACCAACGGTCGGAAGGATAATCGTAACGTTATCTTCCTGTTGTGCGCGTGCCAGCAACGCCGGGTTAATTAGCGCCGCGCTGCCATAATGTGCCGATGCTACGCCTGTGCCACCCATCGCGTCGCCGCGAGCTTCTGTCCAGGTATTGGCTGCCCCCGCCTGATTTGCCACAAAAAAGGAGACAGCGATACTAACCACCGAAAATTTAAAATGTTTTTTCACAGTATTCTCGTCTTATAGTCTGTTATTAAACAACCCCTGTCTGTTATCACCCATACAGGGGCAAACTATTGCTGTGAATAAGTGCAAAAAGACCTGCTATTTCCTTAAGTTAAATTCCCTGTCCGGCCTGTTCTAATATGTGACGACCCTCAATATTTATAGAAGAGGAAATTATTTTCGCCCAGGTTTTCCATCGTGAGGGCCAAAAAATTGCGGTGGATGGTCAACCCAGCGATCTTCACGTGTGGCGCCGTAGACGGCATTTTTCGGGTAATAGATACGGTTGTGTTTTTTATTCGCTTCACCAATGACCAGCAGGCGAACCTCCGCGTCGGTATTATTGATAAAGGTGTGGCAGATGCCCGTCCCGGCGGGGAATCCGACGCTGTCGCCAGGCTCCAGCTCCCAGAGATAGCCATTTATCCACACCTGCGGGTATCCCTCCAGCACGTGCACAAACTCCTCTTCATCACTTTCTGCATGCGGATACGAGGTACGGCGTCCTGGCGGCAGGCGCTCATGATGGATACCTATCCGACCCAGTCCCAGCGCACGCGCCAGCGGAGCACCAATAGAAAAGCGCTCGTCGCTGTCGGGATAGGTAGAATCATCGGGACCCTCAAGGTCGCGCCAATGCCGTATACAGTCAGGTTTTTTCATCGTTTTATTCCTCTGTTTATTGGCTCAGGTATAGCACAAGGCGCGGATCTCGGTGTTTTGACCAGAACATGGTAAAGTGATGACTTGTTATTCCACGTTTTCGAGGTGCTTAATGGAAAAGACCACAACGCAGGATCTGCTGGCGCAGGCTGAAAAGCTCTGTGCGCAACGCAATGTGCGCCTGACCCCGCAGCGCCTTGAAGTGTTGCGCCTGCTCAGTCTGCAGCAAGGGGCCATCAGCGCCTATGATTTGCTGGATCTGCTGCGTGCCAGTGAACCGCAGGCGAAGCCGCCAACGGTCTATCGTGCGCTGGATTTTTTACTGGAACAGGGGTTTGTCCACAAGGTGGAGTCGACGAACAGCTATGTGCTATGCCATCTGTTCGATCAGCCGACCCACACATCAGCCATGTTTATCTGCGATCGCTGCGGCAGCGTGAAGGAAGAGAGTGCGGAAGGCATTGAAGACATTATGCACACCCTTGCGGCAAAGATGGGCTTCGCTCTGTGGCACAATGTGATTGAAGCGCACGGACTGTGCGTGGATTGCGTTGAAGTTGAGGCGTGTAGCCATCAAAGTGAATGTCAGCACGATCACTCCATTCAGTTGAAGAAGAAGCCGCGCTAAAAACAACGTGGGCGGCCTGAGGCCGCCCTGGGTGTACTTCCTTGTACTACGGGTATTACCGGCTTACCAGCGGTAATCGTTACGGGTTTCCCAGTCTTTCACTTCCGATTCAGCCTGGTCTTTCTGATAACCATAACGTTCCTGAATTTTACCCACCAGCTGGTCGCGCTTACCTTCGATGATAGTCATATCATCATCAGTCAGCTTACCCCACTGTTCTTTAGCTTTACCTTTGAACTGTTTCCAGTTACCGCCGACTTCGTCTTTATTCATAATCGCATCCTCATCGTTCGGTGATTAGCCTTCGTATCGTCCGTTACGTTCATTTCCTGTTGGACTTGATAATTATTATAGTTAAGGCTTCGGCGAACGAGGCACTATTCAGAATCTTTTACCGTTACGCCAAACGAAACCGCTACATAAACCAGGTATCATTACGCCAGTGATGGCGCCAGATAAGCGCAAGCGACAGGCCACGCAGAGCCAGAAACACGGCCAGCGCCAGCCATAGACCATGGTTTCCCAGCCAGGGCAATGTGAGTAGCGTGAGGCCAAACCCGGCGGCGGCGATCGCCATACTGTTGCGCATTTCAGCGCCCCGCGTGGCGCCAATAAACATGCCATCCAGCAGGTAACACCACACCCCCACCACCGGTAATATTATCTGCCAGACCAGGTAATGATTCGCCAGTTCGCGAAGTTCGGGCAGCGAGGTGAGTAAGGCGATGATGCGATCGCCCATTAAGGCATAAATGAGAGCAAACCCCAGCGCCACCAGCCCGGCCTGACGACAGGCGGCGCGCCATACCTCGCGTAGCTGGCCACTTTCGCGGGCACCATACGCCTGGCCGGAGTGCGCCTCCACCGCATAGGCAAAGCCATCCAGCGCGTAGGCAGTAAACGTCAGCAGGGTCATCAGAACCGCGTTGACGGCGACGATTTCGGGCCCCAGCCGGGCGCCAAATACGGTTAGTGCGCCAAAGCAGAGCTGTAACAGCAACGAGCGCAACATGATGTCGCGGTTCAGAGCCATGAGTTTGCGGATATTACCGCGCCAGCTCGCTTTCAACATCGCCAGTGAGATGCCGCGCAGGGCCAGTACTCGCCAGACCATCCACAAGCCAATCAATAACGTGGCGTACTCTGCCACCGCCGTGGCCAGCGCGGCACCCTGCACGTTCATCTTCAGGCCCATCACCAGCCACAGGTCGAGCACGATATTAATCAGGTTACCCACTACCAGCAGGATCACCGGGGCGCGGGCATATTGCACCCCCAGCAACCAGCCGAGCAATACCAGGTTTGCCAGCGATGCCGGCGCGCTGAGCCAGCGTATTTCCAGGAAACGCCGTGCCTGAAGCAGCACCGCGTCGCTCCCCCCGACAATGTGCAGGGCAAGATCGATAAGCGGGGTTCGCAGTAACACAATCAGCAGCCCGGCCCCCAGCGCCATCAGCAGCGGCTGCACCAGCGCACGTGCCAGACGCAGCGGATCTTTCGCACCATAGGCCTGGGCAGTTAAACCGGTAGTGCTCATGCGCAGGAAGAGCAGCAGCATAAAGAGGAAACTGGTCGCCGTCGCGCCGATGGCCACGCCGCCAAGATAGACAGGGGAATCCAGATGACCTATCACCGCCGTATCGACCAGCCCCAGCAGCGGCACGCTGATATTGGAGAAGATCATCGGCAGCGCAAGACGCCATAACGCCTTATCGGCGGTAGTCAGCAGAGACATGTGAATAACCAGAGAGAAAGAGAGCAGGCTACGACACAGTCGTAGCCTGTCAGGAAGAGATTACAGCCAGTCGCCGTTGCGGATAACGCCAACCGCTAAGCCTTCAATGGAGAAGTTATTTTCACGCAGGTCAACAACGATGGGGGAGAATTCGCTGTTTTCCGGCAGAAGCTGAACAATGTTGCCCTGCTTCTTCAGGCGCTTCACGGTTACTTCGTCGTCGATACGCGCCACGACCACCTGGCCGTTACGCACATCCTGCGTTTTATGCACTGCCAGCAGATCGCCGTCGATAATGCCGATATCCTTCATGGACATGCCGCTAACGCGCAGTAAAAAGTCTGCACTCGGCTTAAACATACCGGGATCAACCTGATAGTGACCTTCAATGTGCTGCTGCGCCAGCAGCGGCTCACCCGCTGCTACGCGGCCTACCAGCGGCAGGCCCTCTTCTTCTTCAACCAGCAAACGAATGCCGCGAGACGCGCCGGAGACGATCTCCAGAACGCCCTTACGTGCCAGGGCTTTGAGATGCTCTTCAGCGGCGTTCGGAGAACGGAATCCCAGACGCTGCGCGATTTCCGCACGCGTGGGTGGCATCCCCGTCTGGCCGATATGATCCCGAATGAGATCAAACACCTCTTGCTGCCTGGTCGTTAACGCTTTCATTCCGCCCCCTGGGTGTATATACAGTTATGCTGTGAGTATATACAGTCAAAGGCGATTTTGGAACCATAAACCGCACAAAAAACCAGAGACTTATTCGTTTTGTCGAGGCTTATCGAAAATGTCCCCACAGCAGTGAGACCCAGGTAAAGAGCGCGACAAAGATACTTAACAATACCGCCGCCGAGCCCATGTCTTTGGCCCGCCCGGAAAGTTCGTGATAATCAGACCCGATACGATCTACTACCGCTTCAATCGCACTGTTTAAAATTTCGACTATCATCACCAACATCACCGAGCCAATCAGCAGCACGCGGGTAATAGGATCGACATCCAGCCAGCAGGCAATAATGATTGCCGCAATCACGGCAACGCTCTCCTGGCGGAAGGCCGCCTCGTTGATCCAGGCTGCACGGATCCCTTTCCATGAATAACCAGCAGCTTTAATGATACGGGTTAACCCAGTGGTATTATTGGCCATCAAAAGAACCTTTATTGAAAAATAGCGTCAGTAACTATAGCTATAGAGCGTTGCCATACCGCCTGAAGTATGACGGGTAACAACAGAAATTTTGTGCGCATTCTGTTATCCTTGCGCCGCAATTGCATTTTTAACCAGAGGCTTTACATCGTTTATGTCTGGCTGGCCAAGAATTTACTACAAATTACTTAATTTACCATTAAGCGTCCTGGTAAAAAGCAAGTCTATCCCGGCAAATCCTGCGCCGGAATTAGGGCTCGATACCTCGCGCCCTATTATGTACGTTTTGCCTTATAACTCTAAGGCCGACTTGCTGACGCTGCGCGCCCAGTGCCTGGCGCATGATTTACCTGACCCGCTGGAGCCGCTGGAGATCGACGGCACCCTGCTGCCGCGCTATGTCTTTATCCACGGCGGGCCGCGCGTGTTCACCTATTACACGCCGAAAGAAGAGTCCATCAAACTGTTCCACGACTACCTCGATCTGCACCGCAGCAACCCGAATCTGGATGTGCAGATGGTGCCGGTCTCGGTCATGTTTGGCCGTCGCCCGGGACGCGAAAAAGGGGAAGAGAACCCGCCGCTGCGTATGCTGAACGGCGTGCAGAAGTTCTTCGCTGTGACCTGGCTTGGTCGCGACAGCTTTGTGCGCTTCTCGCCGTCCGTCTCTCTGCGCCGGATGGCGGATGAGCACGGTACCGATAAGATTATCGCGCAAAAGCTGGCGCGCGTGGCGCGTATGCACTTTGCCCGCCAGCGTCTGGCTGCTGTAGGGCCACGTCTGCCTGCCCGTCAGGATCTCTTCAACAAACTGCTGGCATCCAAAGCGATTGCCCGTGCGGTTGAAGACGAAGCGCGCAGCAAAAAAATCTCCCACGAAAAAGCGCAGCAAAACGCCATTGCGCTAATGGAAGAGATCGCCGCGAACTTCTCTTACGAGATGATTCGCCTCTCCGATCGTATCCTGAGCTTTACGTGGAACCGCCTCTATCAGGGCATTAACGTTCATAACGCCGAACGGGTGCGTCAGCTGGCGCACGACGGTCATGAAATTGTCTATGTGCCCTGCCACCGCAGCCACATGGACTACCTGCTGCTCTCGTATGTGCTCTATCATCAGGGCCTGGTACCGCCGCATATCGCAGCCGGTATTAACCTGAACTTCTGGCCAGCAGGGCCGATTTTCCGTCGCCTGGGTGCGTTCTTTATTCGCCGTACCTTTAAGGGCAACAAGCTCTACTCCACCGTCTTCCGCGAGTATCTCGGCGAGCTGTTCAGCCGCGGCTATTCCGTTGAGTACTTCGTTGAGGGAGGTCGTTCCCGTACCGGGCGTCTGCTCGATCCGAAGACCGGAACCCTGTCGATGACGATTCAGGCGATGCTGCGCGGCGGTACACGTCCTATCACCCTGGTGCCGATTTACATCGGTTACGAGCATGTGATGGAGGTGGGAACCTATGCAAAAGAGCTGCGCGGTGCCACCAAAGAGAAAGAGAGCCTGCCGCAGATGCTGCGTGGGCTGAGCAAGCTGCGTAATCTCGGCCAGGGCTATGTGAACTTTGGCGAACCCATGCCGCTGATGACCTACCTGAACAACCATGTTCCGGAGTGGCGTGAGTCTATCGATCCGATTGAAGCCGTACGCCCGGCCTGGCTGACGCCAACGGTGAACGGTATCGCCGCAGAGCTGATGGTGCGTATTAACAACGCAGGTGCGGCTAACGCCATGAACCTGTGCTGTACGGCATTGCTGGCGTCGCGTCAGCGTTCGCTTACCCGCGAGCAACTGACCGAACAGCTCGACTGTTACCTCAATCTGATGCGCAATGTGCCTTATTCACCGGACTCCACCGTGCCAACGGTCAGCGCCAGCGCTCTGATCGACCACGCACTGCAGATGAATAAGTTCGAGGTAGAGAAAGACACCATCGGCGATATCATCATTCTGCCGCGCGAGCAGGCGGTGCTGATGACCTACTATCGCAACAACATTGCCCATATGCTGATGTTGCCTTCGCTGATGGCGGCCATTATCACCCAGCATCGTCACATCACGCGTCAGGCGCTGCTGCATCATGTTGAAGTGCTCTATCCGATGCTTAAAACCGAGCTGTTCCTGCGCTGGGATAAGGACGAGCTGGCAAGCGTACTGGATCAGCAGAGCGAAGAGCTGGTGCGCCAGGGGCTGATTACGTTGAAGGATGACGTACTGCAGATTAATCCGTCCCGCTCCCGGACCTTGCAGCTGCTGGCCGCAGGCGCGCGTGAGACGCTGCAACGCTATGCCATTACGTTCTGGCTGCTGAGCGCAAACCCGTCTATTAATCGGGGTACGCTGGAGAAAGAGAGCCGCACGCTGGCACAGCGCCTGTCGATGCTGCATGGCATTAACGCGCCAGAGTTCTTTGATAAGGCGGTGTTCAGCTCGCTGGTGCTGACGCTGCGTGACGAAGGCTATATTAGCGATAGCGGTGATGCCGAGCCGGAAGAGACAATGAAGGTTTATCAGATGCTGGCAGAGCTGATTACCTCGGATGTGCGCTTAACCATTGAGAGCGCCACCCAGGGCGAATAGCGCTGAAAAGCAGGTCGATAATGTTAAAACGGCAGCCTTCTGGCTGCCGTTTCATTATGCCCAGTAACTCGCCGCCAGGCCTAAAAACAGCACCAGCCCCACGTAGTTATTGTTCAGGAAGGCTTTAAAACAGGCGTCACGATCGCGATTCGCAATCAGCTTTTGCTGATAAACAAACAGCCCACCCGCGGCCACCACGGCGGCATAAAATACCCCGTTCAGCCCGTTCAGATAGCCAATCGCCACCATCAGGGCCAGTACCGCCACCTGCAGGATGCCGATAATCAGCTTATCCTGGCGGCCAAACAGAATCGCCGTCGACTTGATACCGATTTTGAGATCGTCATCGCGGTCAACCATTGCGTACTCGGTGTCGTAAGCCACGGCCCAGAGAATGTTGGCAAGAAACATCAACCAGCAGCTCAGCGGCACGGTCTCGCTGACGGCGGCAAAGGCCATTGGGATCGACCAGCCAAATGCCGCCCCCAGCACCACCTGCGGCAGATGGGTGTAGCGCTTCATAAAGGGATAGACCCACGCCAGCGCCAGCGCTGCCACCGAAAGCAAGATGGTCATGGTGTTGAGGGTTAACACCAGCAGGAAGGAGATAAGTATCAGCACCACAAACAGCGTGCGAGCCTCTTTCTCGGTCACTGCGCCACTGGGCATCGGTCGATTAGCGGTACGCTTCACGTGGCCATCGAATTTCCGATCGGCATAATCATTCACCACACAACCTGCGGCACGCATCAGCCAGACGCCCGCCACAAACACCGCCAGGATCCACAGCGGCGGCAGGCCAGGCGTGGCCACCCACAGCGCCCACAGGGTTGGCCACAGCAGCAACAGCGCCCCAATCGGCTTATCCGTGCGCATCAGGCGGTGATAAGCCAGCAGCTTGTTCTGCGTCAGACTCCACTCCATATCTCTCTTCCTCTTAGTACAACGGCGATGCCGGTAAAAAAAGCTCCGTCAGCATTAACGGTTTACCACTTAAGCGCAGGCGTGAGCGACGCCCCCACAGATCGGCATCGCGACCAATTTCAATAAAGTCCCGGGTGAGCTCTGACGATGTAAACAGATAGCGCCCCAGCGGAGTCTTGCCCATCTTCTGCAGAGCCAGCTCTGGTCCGGTGAGGGTCGACTCGGGCACCACGGTGCGTCCGGCAAGCCAGGGTTCTCCGTCGGCACAGAGTAAAATTTCTCGCAACCAGTAGCGCGGCTCTTGTGGCAAAAGCGGCAGTTCGTCCTGCACGGCATCGGCAGTGACAAACCCTTCCTGAATGAGAGTGACGGTGACCTGTTTGCCCTGCTGCTCAAAACGTTTGGTCATGGAATCTTCCAGCAACAACCAGTCGAGTTGCGCCGCATCCAGAGGGGGAATTTCTTCAAAGTAACGCAGCGCACGCAGTTGCGTTAGCGCAGGATGTGACATGCCAGACTCTCCGTTACATAACGTAAGGCTATTGTATCGCAGAAATGGCAACAGAGGGGGGGCAAACGCAACTTAGCGATCATTATCGCAACAGGGATGCAACAGGCTGCATCCACAAAAAAAGTGCGCCCGACAGGGCGCACCAAACTACTGACAAAATCAGCATTGTGGGGAGACGGTCACCCCTTGCCTTTTACACTGCTGATAAAGGTGGAACGGGCCGATGTGGAGCCCAGACGCTCTGCTTCATCAAGGAGTTTCAGCGCTTTGTCGACATCGCCGCTGTTTACCGCCTGCTTAATCGCGTTATTGAAGTAAGCTTCGGTGTCGTTCAGTACCGGCTCGGCTTTCTTCGCCGGGGCAGGCGCTGGCGCGGCGACCGGAGCTGGCGCTGGCGTGGCATAGGCCGTGGCCGGGGCGGCGGTATTCCCTACGGTCACCGGGCCGTTTGAGGAGGAGCCAAACAGCGGGCCAACCAGTACGCTGGAGGCGGTATTGGTCGACACTTTCAGCTTCACGGTGCCGTCGGTGGTATGACGGGCGATAGGATCGGGGATGTCTGGAATCGCGTTGCCGATCCCTTTGGCATATGCTTTAGCCGGATCGAGCAGCGTGGTCGTTTTCTGAAGATCCTGAGGGGTGGTGAAGACCAGCACGTAGAGCTTTTGCTGTCCCAGCGCCGGGGTCAGACGCATCACGCCTTCCAGACGATCTGCGCTCATCACGCCCGGCTCCTGGTACGGGAAGTAGTCAGACGGGAAGAACGCCGCTGGCGTCAGGTTTTGATCCAGGATCAACACGTTCGGGGCAAAGACGCTGGTTTGTTTGTTCACTTCGCTCGTGAGGGTCAGCGCGATTTCGCCGATATTCGCTGGCACGCTAAAGGCCAGCACCGGGCCAGAAATACCGGGAACGTTCAACGGCTGGCCGCCCGTTGCAAGCTGGGCGGTTTTTGGTTTTGACTGATCGACAGGCGTCCAGACCAGCTGCTGCAATGCTGCGGTCGGTACAGACGGCGCCGCCGTGGTATTTTGTGGTACGAAATTTACGTCAGCAAAGGTAACGGCAGGCATGCTGGCCAGCAGCCCTGCGGATAGACAAAGGGCAACGAGACTTTTTTTCATTTTCATTGTAATCACCTCAAAAGCACAGGTTCAGCGGTAGCCAGGCAATAGCGCGCCGTCCCGAAGGAATTGAGGGGCTTTCGCCCCTCGTTTGGTCTGTACGTCAGATTAAGACGTTATTACCACCAGATTTCCATCTGGGCACCGAAGGACCACTCGTCGTTGTCACCGCGGCTAAAGGTTCTTGCCGAGGTATCGCTATAAGCGATGCCAGGGGCATAGCCTGCGATAGTGTTTTTACCTGTTGGCGCATAACCCCATTTTTCGTCCCACTTCGCGTAAGTGGCGAAGATACGGATAGCCGGACGAGACCAGATGCTATCACCCGCCTGCCATTGCTGTGCGAGAGTGACTTTAACCTGATTGTTGGTATCGCCTGTTTCCTGAGACTTAACGTTGTCGTAGCCAACTTCAAGCAGGGTACTCATGATTGGGGTCCATTTGTACATAGGGCGCACGCCCACAGTCCACCATTTAGTCCCATTGTTGCTGTCCAGATTGATGTCCTGGTACATACCGACATACATCAGATCCCAGCTGTCACCCAGAGAGACCGCACCGTGGTCAAGGAGTCGTATCAGGTGACCGTTATTATCCATGGCATAGTTAATGTCATCGGAAGTACCGATGCTTGCGCCCTGCGATAGTCCTTTACCATGAGAAGTCATTGAATCCGTTGCGTACTGGACAACGAATTTGTTAAAGCCTTTCAGCATGCTCTGGGTATGTTCAGCGGTGAACATCCAGCCATCTTTAGATGCGCCATCAACCAGATAGTAGTCATCACGCTCGTTTGCACGACCATAATCCACACCCAGCTCCAGCGTACCGCCCGGGTTGATTTCCATCTGGGCTAAGCGAACGTCGAAAACATCGTTTGCTGTACGGGTGGTGTAGTCGTAGATGTTGTTGCTAGCGAAGGCAGAAGAACCACCCGCTTCAGAGGAACGCGTTGCCGCCAGAGAGAGTTTACCGAAACCGACATCGATATTTTCCAGACCCGCACCCGGACCTGAAATATCCCAGTAGTAGAAGTCGATCATGTGAACGTCATGACGCTGATAGAAGCGCTTACCGGCCCAGATAGTGGAGCCTGGCAGCCATTCAATCAGGTTTTTACCCTGCACGTTGGCTTCACGGAAGGCCGGGTCAGTGGCTTCCCAGTCGTTCTGCTGTGCAACGGAGTAGGCTACGTTGGTGTCGAAGTAGAAGCTCTTATCGCCCTCTTTCCACACTTCCTGGCCCAGTTTAATTTCGGCATAGGTTTCACATTCGTTACCAAGACGATATTTAGAACCCGCACCCGTTGCCTGGAAACACTGTTGTTCGCCGCCACTCCCGGTCCAGCCAATGCCAGAACGAGCATAACCTTTAAAGTCGACAGCGCCGGCCTGGGCAGACAGGATGCCTGCCGCAATGGCGACCGCCAGAGGGACTTTGCGCAGAGTAATCATTATTCTATCTCCTGAGATCATTGCTTTTCTTTGAACACTTCACCTGTCGGTTACGTGTTTTCTTTTGGAATGCTTAAACGCCGGGCTCTTTATGCAGCCGACGACATGCGGTGCCATCCTCACGGAACAGATGGCAGCGCTCTGGCGGCAAGCCAATAGCGAATGTGGCACCCTCTTTTACCAACACCACGTCATTCTGGCGGTAAACCAGGTTCTGACGGATGGCGGGGATCTGGATATGAATCTGAGTTTCGTGGCCTAACTGTTCTACTACCTGCACCTCACCTTCCAGCGTCACATCGGCGATGTGGCTAGGCAGTAAGTGCTCCGGGCGAATGCCCAAAGACATGTTGGCGCCAACGGTCACGTTGGTGCTCTCGACGGGTAACCACACCTGCTGGCGGTTCGGCAGCTCAACCTGAACCTGTTCGATGGCGGTCGCCGTCACTTTCACCGGCAGGAAGTTCATCTTCGGCGAGCCGATAAAGCCCGCAACAAAGCGATCTGCCGGATAGTGATAGAGTTCCAGCGGTTTACCCACCTGCGCCACGCGACCGGCATCCAGCACCACAATTTTGTCGGCCAGCGTCATCGCCTCGACCTGATCGTGGGTGACGTAAATCATGGTGCGACCCAGACGTTTGTGCAGACGGGAAATCTCGATACGCATCTGCACGCGCAGCGCGGCATCAAGGTTCGACAGGGGTTCATCCAGTAAGAAGACGCGCGGTTCAGCCACCAGCGTACGACCAATCGCGACGCGCTGACGCTGGCCGCCCGAGAGCGCCTTCGGTTTACGCTCCAGCAGGTGCGCCAGCTGCAGCACTTCGGCAACCTGAGTCACACGCTGGTTGATAATCTCTTTCTTCGCGCCGGCCAGCTTGAGGCCGAAAGACATGTTCTCGGCAACCGAGAGATGGGGATAGAGGGCATAAGACTGGAACACCATGCCCACGCCGCGCTCAGCGGGCGGCACATCGTTCATACGGGTGTCGCCAATGAACAAATCACCGCTGGTGATGGTTTCAAGACCGGCAATCATGCGCAGCAGCGTGGATTTACCACAACCTGACGGGCCAACAAACACCACGAATTCACCTTCCTGGATATCCAGGTTGATGTCTTTCGACACCACCACGTCGCCCCAGGCTTTCGTTACATTACGCAGCTGTACGCTCGCCATCCCCTACTCCCTTTGTTACAACCCGTCATCGACAGAAACATTCAAGATGGGCTGACTATGCGGTAACGCGTCGCGTCGCGAATCCTCCACCCCCTGGCTTTTTTATGGGGGAGGAGGCGGGAGGATGAGAGAGCAGGCTCTGCCCCCGGCGAGCGGGGGCGGAGGCGAAAATCGTGATGCAGACGGCAAAATTCACTGCCTGTTTATGTGCGCCAGTACGCATAACTCAAATTTATGCTACGCAGATCACACATTGAGGGGGTGGGGCGTAGGGTCAAGGAGGATGGAAAGAGGATGTCAAATAAGGAGACTGAGCCACGTTGAACTACCTCATTGTATCCACAGCACATCATAAAAAGGATGGCAGATATGAATATCAAGACTGGCGCACGCGTTTTCGCATTGTCCGCCCTGGCAGCAATGATGATTTCCGCCCCGGCTCTGGCCAAGATCGAAGAAGGTAAGTTGGTTATCTGGATTAACGGCGATAAAGGCTATAACGGCCTGGCCGAAGTGGGCAAAAAATTCGAGAAAGACACCGGTATCAAAGTCACCGTCGAACACCCGGATAAGCTGGAAGAGAAATTCCCGCAGGTTGCAGCGACCGGCGACGGCCCGGACATCATCTTCTGGGCGCATGACCGTTTCGGTGGTTACGCACAGTCTGGCCTGCTGGCGGAAGTCTCGCCGGATAAAGCTTTCCAGGACAAGCTGGTCCCGTTCACCTGGGATGCCGTGCGTTACAACGGCAAGCTGATCGCCTACCCGGTGGCGGTTGAGTCGCTCTCCCTGATTTACAACAAAGACCTCGTACCTAACCCGCCGAAAACCTGGGAAGAGATCCCGGCGCTGGATAAAGAGCTGAAGGCCAAAGGTAAGAGCGCGCTGATGTTCAACCTGCAAGAGCCGTACTTCACCTGGCCGCTGATTGCTGCCGATGGCGGTTATGCGTTCAAGTTTGAAAACGGCAAATACGACGTCAAAGACGTGGGCGTGGACAACGCAGGCGCGAAAGCGGGCCTGACCTTCCTGGTTGACCTGATCAAGAACAAACACATGAACGCGGATACCGATTACTCCATCGCCGAAGCCGCCTTCAACAAGGGCGAAACCGCGATGACCATCAACGGTCCGTGGGCGTGGTCCAATATCGACAAGAGCAAAATCAACTACGGCGTAGCGGTGCTGCCAACCTTCAAAGGCAAGCCGTCTAAAACCTTCGTTGGCGTGCTGAGTGCCGGTATCAACGCCGCCAGCCCGAACAAAGAGCTGGCGAAAGAGTTCCTGGAGAACTACCTGTTGACCGACGACGGTCTGGACATGGTGAACAAAGACAAACCGCTGGGCGCCGTGGCGCTGAAATCCTTCCAGGATACGCTGGCAAAAGATCCACGTATTGCGGCCACTATGGATAACGCCCAGAAAGGCGAAATCATGCCGAACATCCCGCAAATGGCAGCGTTCTGGTACGCCACCCGTACCGCGGTCATCAATGCGGCAAGCGGTCGTCAGACTGTCGATGCGGCGCTGAAAGATGCGCAGGGACGTATCACCAAGTAATGCCGTAATTCCCTCTCCCCCGGGAGAGGGTTAGGGCAAGGGTTGTCGCTATCTGCACCCCTCGCCCCGGCCCTCTCTCGCAGGAGAGGAAGAAAAGATAAAACGCTGTTGAGGAAGAACCCCATGGATGTCATTAAAAAGAAACACTGGTGGCAAAGCGACACGCTGAAATGGTCAGTGATTGGTCTGCTTGCCCTGCTGGTGGGTTACCTTGTTGTTTTGATGTACGCCCAGGGGGAGTACCTGTTTGCCGGCATGACGCTGATTTTGAGCGCGGTTGGCCTCTATATCTTCGCTAATCGAAAAGCCTACGCGTGGCGTTATGTCTATCCGGGCGTGGCCGGGATGGGGCTGTTTGTCCTGTTCCCATTAATCTGTACTATCGCAATCGCGTTTACTAACTACAGTAGCACCAACCAGCTTGCGCAAGAGCGCGCCCAACAGGTGCTGATGGATCGCTCATACCAGGCGGGTAAGAGCTTTAATTTTGGCTTGTATCCTGACGGTGACCAATGGAAGTTAGCGCTTACTGACCAGGAAAGCCAAAAGGTCTTTGTTTCTGATGCCTTCAAATTTGGCGGTGAACAAAAGCTGACTCTGAAAGAGGCCGCGGCCCTGCCGGAAGGCGAACGCGCGAATCTGCGTGTCATTACCCAAAATCGTCAGGCGCTGACCCAGCTCACCGCCATGCTGCCGGATGAGAGCAAAGTGACCATGAGCTCGCTGCGCCAGTTCTCCGGCACCCGGCCGCTGTATACCCTGACCGATGACGGCACCCTGACCAACAACCAGAGCGGCATGAAGTACCGTCCGAATAACGATGTCGGTTTTTATCAGGCGGTAAACGCCGACGGCACCTGGGGTGATGAGAAGCTCAGCCCGGGCTATACCGTGACCATCGGCTGGGACAACTTTACCCGCGTCTTTACTGATGAAGGTATTCAGAAACCGTTCTTCGCGATCTTCATCTGGACGGTGGTCTTCTCGGTACTGACGGTGATCCTGACCGTGGCCGTCGGCATGGTGCTGGCCTGTCTGGTGCAGTGGGAGTCGCTCAAAGGCAAAGCGATTTACCGGGTGCTGCTCATTCTGCCCTACGCCGTGCCCTCGTTTATTTCGATTCTGATATTCAAAGGGCTGTTTAACCAGAGCTTTGGTGAGATCAACATGATGCTGAGCGCGCTGTTTGGCATCAAACCGGCCTGGTTCAGCGACCCGACCACCGCCCGTACCATGATTGTTATCGTCAACACCTGGCTTGGCTATCCGTACATGATGATTCTGTGCATGGGGCTGCTGAAGGCGATTCCGGACGATCTGTACGAAGCCTCGGCGATGGACGGTGCGACCCCTTTCCAGAACTTCTTCAAAATTACGCTGCCGCTGCTGATTAAGCCGCTCACGCCGCTGATGATCGCCAGCTTCGCCTTTAACTTTAACAACTTCGTGCTGATCCAGCTGTTAACCAACGGCGGCCCGGATCGCCTGGGCACCACCACCCCGGCAGGCTATACCGACCTGCTGGTGAGTTACACCTACCGTATCGCCTTTGAGGGCGGCGGTGGCCAGGACTTTGGTCTGGCGGCGGCGATTGCCACGCTGATCTTCCTGCTGGTGGGCGCGCTGGCTATCGTGAACCTGAAAGCAACCCGCATGAAGTTTGACTAAGGAGGGTAATGAATATGGCTATGGTCCAACCCAAATCGCAAAAGTTACGTTTACTGATTACCCACCTGGGGCTGCTGATTTTTATCGCGGCGATTATGTTCCCGCTGCTGATGGTTATCGCTATTTCGCTGCGTTCAGGGAACTTCGCCACCGGCAGTCTCATCCCGGAACAGATCTCCTGGGAGCACTGGAAGCTGGCGCTGGGCTTCAGCGTTGAACATGCAGATGGCCGCGTGACGCCGCCGCCGTTTCCGGTGCTGTTATGGCTGTGGAACTCGGTGAAGGTGGCCACCATTACGGCCATCGGCATCGTGACCCTTTCCACCACCTGCGCCTATGCCTTTGCCCGTATGCGCTTCCCGGGGAAAGCCACGCTGCTGAAAGGGATGCTTATTTTCCAGATGTTCCCGGCGGTACTGTCGCTGGTAGCGTTATATGCCTTGTTTGACCGTCTGGGTCAGTATGTGCCCTTTATCGGCCTCAATACCCACGGAGGCGTGATCTTCGCTTATCTGGGCGGGATTGCGCTGCATGTCTGGACGATTAAGGGCTATTTCGAAACCATCGACAACTCGCTGGAAGAGGCGGCGTCGCTCGATGGCGCAACCCCGTGGCAGGCATTCCGTCTGGTGCTGCTGCCGCTGTCGGTGCCGATTCTGGCGGTGGTGTTTATTCTGTCGTTCATTGCGGCCATCACCGAAGTGCCGGTCGCGTCTCTGCTGCTGCGTGATGTAAACAGCTATACGCTGGCGGTTGGGATGCAGCAATACCTGAACCCACAAAACTACCTGTGGGGCGACTTTGCCGCCGCCGCTGTGCTCTCTGCCATTCCGATCACCGTTGTATTCCTGCTGGCTCAACGCTGGCTGGTTAACGGCCTGACCGCAGGCGGAGTGAAAGGTTAAGTTTCATTGTTCTATGCCACTGTTATCCCTCAAATTGCCTTAAATTCACTGTGACTGTTGTTGGCGCTCTTCGGAGCGCCTTTTTTTTATTCCCGCTTCAGGCGTTTGGAGTTGCACAGCCAGAGGGTGATCACCAGCAGCAGAATGGCGGCCGAGTAGATCAGCACGTCGAGCGGCGAGGTATGATCAACGATAATCAACCGCACAATCGCCGTAATGCCAATGTAGACAAAGTAACGCAGCGGAAAGTGAAAGCCAGACTGGAAGTACTTCACGATCAGGGCGATAAATTCAAAGTAGAGAAAGTAGACCACCAGCCCTTCGACCAACTCGTATTTGCTGGTTTGTTCAGGGGCAAACAGGACATCGGCCAGATGCAGCGTCTCTTTGCCGAGAAAGACGACCAGAATCAGACCAAGGCTCAGCAGACCGAGGTTCAGCACGGTCTGGAGGATAGTTGAGATGAACTCAACGCGCGGGCGGGTCAGGGATGTCATACAGCACCTCATTCTCCAGGGCGAGGTTCCTGTATAACGCAAAAATGTGACGGGGATCTATATTTTTTGTTTATGTTTTACTCGATTCGGAGTTTGTTACCCTCACCCCGACCCTCTCCCTGAGGGAGAGGGGGAAAACCATGCCCTCACCCCGGCCCTCTCCCTCAGGGAGAGGGAGAAAACCTAACCCTCGCCCTTGGGGAGAGGGTTAGGGTGATGAGCCTCAGCGGAAGTTAATACTCTTATCGCTGGTCATATCATACAGCTGGAACTTACGTCCAAGCTGTTGCCCCCCGTCGCGGGTCAGCGGCGTCCAGCCAATGGCCGCGCGGCTGCGGGTCGGGCCTGATGAGAAGAGATCCAGCGGAATAGAGACATACACCCCTTTGGTGAAGTCCCCTTCCCCGTACTCATCCGGCGACACGTTGGTGAGGGTCGCATAGCCACCCACAACCACGCCGCTGTCGAAGTGTTTCGAGATATCCAGCGTGCCGCCTTTATCCCCCGCCAGATACTGTCCAACGCTCGCTTTCACCAGCACATCCTGAGCAAACGACGGCGTCCAGTAGGCGGTGAGATGACCCGTTTTCACGCTGTAATCGGTGAACTTCATCATGTCCTGCGCGCTGCGCCAGTCACGCTGTTTCACGTAGTTGGCATCCAGACCGAACGCCCAGTTGCTGTCGACAGGACGGTAAAGCACTTCGGCCCCCGCACCGCCATACATGGTCTCCAGGTAGCCTCCGTACACCTGGCCGTAGAAGCCGTTGCCAAAGTACTGGAAATAGTTGGCCTGCAGGTTGTTCACGTACGCGTTGTTTTGCACATAGTCACGTACGTGTGTACGCACGCGCGGCAGCTTCGAATCGCTTGGCGGGTTGGTGTAGTTGAACTTGTCGTAGTTGTTCGCCAGGTTGCCAAACAGACTCCCGGTGGTCAGGAGGTGATCCGTCACCCACAGATCCGCCGTGGCCATCACCCCCAACTGGTACATATAGAAGTTTTCTGGCCCACCGACGGACTGGTTTAGCACCGGATCGATATGGAAATCGAAGCGCGGTTTATCAATATACCAGCCCTGCTCGGTGCTCTCTGGCACTATCGGCTCCACCCGTTTTTGAACCAGTTCGGTCTCATGTCCCAGTGGCTCTCCCGCCAGATGGCGCTGCAGGCTTGCCACATCCGTTTCAGTGGTCACCTGAGGCAGGTTAAGTCTGTTTTCAGTTACGCGGATCGTGCGGATCCCGTCGGGAAGATCGTTCATGATGATCCGGTTGGCGCGTACGATCCCTTCTCCTGAATCGCGGTATTTCACCTGCTCGCCGGTCACGTACAGGGTATCGCCCTTCACCTGGATCTTCGCATCCGCGAGGCCGGCGTTGTATTTCAACAGCGTGAGCTGGTTGGCAACAACCGTATGCTGGAGGATGGCATCCTGCGGCTCCGGCTGGTATTTCGGCCGGGCGTTATCGTTGTATGACGGTCGCATATCATTGAAGTTAGTGCGCAGGGTCACGCCAAACATCAGGGTATTGCCCCGCTCATAGCTGAGGTTCACGTCGGCCCAGTCGGTTACGCGATAAATGGCGCCAACGTTAAACTTGCTCTTCTGTTCCAGCTTGCCGGCAAAATCTTCGCTGTAGTTATTCCCTTCATACTCCAGCTTCAGGCGTAGCGGCTGCCAGGGCGTCTGATACTCTACGCCGCCAAACAGTGAAGCGGGGCCGTGGAACATCTGATCGCCATTGACCGAACCGGCCTTTTTATAGCTATTGTCGCGGTAGCAATATTTGTCGCTGTATGAACAGAACGGGTTACTGACGTTACCGCTGGTGCCGAGATATCCCCAGCCCAGGCCGAGGCTGAAATCAAACGGGCCCCAGGCTTTACTGGCCACCAGGTACTCGGCATCGAACAGACCTGTACCGCCGATATCGCGCGCCCCGACGGAGACCTGCGGCATCCAGTAGCTCTCTTCCCACAGGCGCAGTTTTACGTCGAAGGCTTTATCTTTGTAAGTCTGATTGCCAGAGAAAGACTCTACGCTGCTGTATTTTTTGGTGCGAACGTCGGTGTAGCGCAGAGTGGTTTCCAGCCACGGGAAAAGCTGTACCGAAGCGGAGTAGTAACGATACTGATCGTTATCGCGATAGTTAAGGCTGATCTCCCCTTCCCGCGCCATGCGGGCGGTAGGCGTTTGCAGCAGCCCCACACCACCAAAGTCCGACTGTGACGGCCCGATCGGGGCCGGATACGTTTCTGCGTGGCAGGCGGCGCTCACACACAGCGCCAGGGCGCTGTAGAGATAAGTTTTTTTCATCAATCCGGTATCCGATGCGTCAGGGAGTGAAGGATGTCGGTATTGAGACCGTCATACGCCTTCGTCCAGAAGTGATCGGCAAAGCCGACAAAAATCACGCTGCCCGGCATGGGCTCCACATGACGCTTGTTCCAGTAGGCCACCGGGACGTTCTGCGTACGGCCATCCGGATAAACGACCCACGCATAGCTCTTCTCAGCACCCGCTAACAGGCTCTGCTCGTCGAGATAGCTCGCCACATCACGCCCCGGCGTAAACGGCTTTTTGCCCGGGCTGCTGACCAGCCCCATCACCGTCACGGTGCCAGGTTTGGCGGGGATCCACAGGCTGTACTCCCCCAGCAGCGTCGGATTGCCGTTTTCCGCTATGCGCACTTGATCAGGATCGAGATTTATCCGCTGACGTCCGGTCACGGCAATCTGCTCCAGCTGCTGGCGCACGGCGTTGATTGCCGCCGTATCGTCGCCAGAGGCCTGGCCAGCAAGCCCGGTCAGCCTTGCCAGCAACGCCTTGTGCTGCTGCTCTGCACGCACCGTGGCCTGACGCTCACTGATTACGGCTCCCGGCCACCAGCTGTTTGCCAGACGAGGCTGTCCAACCAGATCGAGGAGGTGTTCCGCATTGGATAAGGTTTTGGGTTCTTTGCTGTCGGCGATATAGACCTTAACCGTGCCCGCCGACCACGCCAGCGGCGCATTCAGGCACATTAACAGCGCAACGCAGAGTTTGATGTTCATTGTTTCGCTGCCTTAATCAGGGTCGCTTTCACCGGGAAGAAATCGGCGCCCAGGTACTGCAACGACTGGCGTATCTGCCCTTCGTCGTCCACCCAGTAACGGTTATGCCAGCTGGCCTGGTCTGTCGTGACGGCTTCATCCAGCACGCGAACGTGAGTCTCGTCGCTGCCGACTTTTACGCTGTCGCTGCCATCCCAGCGAAAGACCGACCGCGCAGTGGCATAGCGCACCTGTTTGTGTTCGGTCCAGCCCATCGTCCGCGTCCAGCTTGCGCCGTCGGTAATTTGATTGGGCTTGATAAGCGGGTCATCCGCGAGGTTATTCACCTCCAGCAGATTGTCGCCGCCGAGCAGTGTTTTTACTATGCGGCCATGCTGCGTAACAATGGTGGCCTGATCCTGCGTCACCCATTTCTGCTGCCCGTTTTCATCGAAAGCGAGTACCACAAACAGTTGCGGGCCATCGTTTAACTGCATGTATTGGCTGGCATAGGGCATGTTCTGGATATCGTCATCGGTCAGGTGTACACCCGGCGTTCCGAACAGACTCTCCCACAGTGAGTTGCCCAGCCCTTTAGTGGTGGCTGAGCAGGCCTGTAAAAGCAGGCAAATCAGGATGATTGCAGGTCGCTTCACGACTCTTCTCCGAAGGGGCGAAATAACCACACCGAAGTGTGGTTAGAGTTAATACACCCGGTATTACTGGGTGCTTGTTGTGGTTGTGGTCGTGGTTCCGGTATTGGAACCATCACCGCCACCGGTTGCCGCCAGCGCGACACCCACGGCCGAGCCTACGGTGCTGGTCGCGGTTGCGGTAGAACTCCCCGCAGACGCAGACGTCGCAGCCGAACCCGCCGCTTCACCGACCTGAACCGGTGCTGCCCAGGCAGACGTTGCCGCAAGCGCAGATATGGCAAAAATGCCATAAAGTACTTTCTTCATATCAATTTCCCTTCAATGAATGAATGGAGATTTACCTGAAAAGAAATTCAGGCGGGATCGAGTATACACAACTAAAGCAGACGGATTGACGCAGCGGGAAATAACAGAAAGGTTTTCAGATAATTGGATGCAGGGAAATAAAAAGTCTATTTAATGAATTAAAAAACCATTAATTTCAATTAATTAAAATATACAGCGAGAGACGGGTTCTGCGTATACTCCTAAAATAGACCCTGATAACTATTGGGCTATTTGGCCTTTTCAGATAAAACTTATAATAGAAATTTGCGTAAGGTAACGGACAACAAGAATAGTCCGATAAAAAAATGCCGGCATGGTGCCGGCATCATTTATGACTAATTTATTACGCGCGCCACGCTTTATAACGGTTAATCAGACCGTTGGTTGAACTATCGTGGCTGGCGATATCTTTATCATCACTCAGCTCAGGCAGGATGCGGTTAGCCAGCTGTTTACCCAGCTCTACGCCCCACTGGTCAAAGGTGAAGATATTCAGGATCGCGCCCTGGGTGAAGATCTTGTGCTCATACAGCGCAATCAACGCCCCCAGGCTGAACGGAGTGATTTCGCGCAGCAGGATGGAGTTGGTTGGGCGGTTGCCTTCGAACACTTTAAAAGGCACCACGTGGTCCAGCTGAGCCGGATCTTTACCCTGGTCGCGGTACTCCTGCTCTACCACTTCACGCGCTTTACCAAACGCCAGCGCTTCGGTCTGGGCGAAGAAGTTAGACAGCAGCTTCTGGTGGTGGTCAGACAGGGCATTATGGGTGATAGCCGGGGCGATGAAATCGCACGGTACCATTTTGGTGCCCTGGTGAATCAGCTGATAGAAGGCGTGTTGACCATTGGTGCCCGGTTCACCCCAAATAATTGGGCCGGTCTGGTAATCCACCGCGTTGCCATTACGGTCAACGTACTTACCGTTGGATTCCATGTTGCCCTGCTGGAAGTAGGCCGCAAAGCGGTGCATGTACTGGTCGTACGGTAGGATGGCTTCTGTTTCCGCACCGAAGAAGTTGTTGTACCAGATCCCGATCAGCGCCAGCAGCACCGGCAGGTTTTTCTCGGCAGGCGTCGTGGAGAAGTGTTTATCCATCGCGTGTGCGCCGGAGAGCAGTTCAACAAAGTTGTCGAAGCCTACGGAGAGGATGATCGACAGGCCAATGGCGGACCACAGGGAGTAACGGCCTCCCACCCAGTCCCAGAACTCGAACATGTTGGCCGTATCGATACCGAATTCGCCAACCGCTTTACCATTGGTAGAGAGCGCCGCGAAGTGTTTCGCCACGTGTTTGTTGTCGCCCGCGGTTTTCAGGAACCAGTCACGCGCGCTGTGGGCGTTGGTCATGGTCTCCTGGGTGGTGAAGGTTTTTGATGCCACCAGGAACAGCGTGGTTTCCGGGTTCACTTTCTTCAACACTTCCGCGATATGGGTGCCATCGACGTTAGAGACGAAGTGCATATTCAGATGATTTTTGTAAGGGCGCAGCGCTTCGGTCACCATGAACGGACCCAGGTCGGAGCCGCCAATACCGATGTTCACCACGTCGGTGATCGCTTTACCGGTATAGCCTTTCCAGTCACCCGAAATAATGGCTTCTGAGAAGGTTTTCATTTTTTCCAGCACCGCGTTCACTTCCGGCATCACATCTTTGCCGTCAACGATGATAGGTGTATTGCTACGGTTACGCAGAGCCACGTGCAGCACGGCACGGTCTTCGGTGCGGTTGATCTTCTCGCCAGAGAACATGGACTTGATCGCCCCGGCCAGATCGGTCTCTTTCGCCAGATCCAGCAGTTTGGCCAGCGTCTCTTCAGTGATACGGTTTTTAGAGAAGTCCACCAGCATCTGATCGTCAAAGGTCGCGGAGAACTTACTGAAACGATCTGCGTCTTTTGCGAAGAGGTCCGCGATCGAAACGTCTTTCATTTCGTCAAAGTGCTTTTGTAAAGCCTGCCAGGATGAAGTCTGCGTTGGATTGATGGTTTTCATAGCAATACTCTTCTGAATTGAGAATTGTGACTGCGGTCGATTGTAGCGCCTGCGAACAGAAATTGTGATGGTTTTTATGCCATTGCCCTGGTCTGCATCAAACGCATGTGAAAAGACCCGGAAAGTATAGCTGCTGTACTCTCTCCCTGACGCGGTGGATTGTTGTTCAGAAAGGGCAAAAACGAAGGATAAAATAATGGCCTGTTATAAGTCCTGTTACTGAGGGGTACCCCCCCATGAAAAATCCGCATAATCCCAGCATTGACAGGACTTCCCCCGCATTTTATTTATAGGGCCGTAATCTGCGGCTGCACCTGTTTTCGTTTCAATCTTGTGCCACGGTCGCTTTATTCATTCCCTGACACGAGGTTGTTATGACGAGTTTTGTGGTCGCTAAATTTGGCGGCACCAGTGTGGCTGATTATGAAGCCATGAACCGCAGCGCCGATGTGGTGCTGGCCGATCCGAATACTCGCCTGGTGGTGCTCTCTGCATCCGCTGGCGTGACGAATCTGCTGGTTGCGCTGTCAGAAGGACTGGAAGCGACTGAACGCTTCGTTAAACTCGACGCCTTGCGCCAAATTCAGTTCGATATTCTTGAGCATATGCAGAATCCAAACGTGATTCGCGAGGAGATCGAACGTCTGCTTGAGAACATCACCACCCTGGCAGAAGCCGCCTCGCTGGCGACCTCTACCGCGCTCACCGACGAGCTGGTCAGCCACGGTGAGTTGATGTCCACCCTGCTGTTTGTCGAAATTCTGCGTGAACGTCAGGTTCAGGCCCAGTGGTTTGATGTGCGTAAAGTGATGCGCACCAACGACCGTTTTGGCCGCGCCGAGCCCGACATTGCCGCGCTGGCAGAGCTTACCGCGCAACAGCTGGCCCCACGACTGGCGGAAGGCATGGTCATTACTCAGGGCTTTATTGGTAGCGAAGCGAAAGGCCGTACCACCACCCTGGGCCGTGGTGGCAGCGACTACACCGCCGCACTGCTGGGCGAAGCGCTGCACGCGTCTCGCGTCGATATCTGGACCGACGTACCAGGCATCTACACCACCGATCCTCGCGTAGTACCGGCAGCAAAACGTATTGATGTTATCGCCTTCGAAGAGGCGGCAGAGATGGCCACCTTTGGGGCGAAAGTTCTGCACCCGGCGACGCTGTTGCCGGCCGTTCGCAGCGATATTCCGGTCTTTGTGGGTTCAAGTAAAGATCCAAAAGCCGGCGGAACCCTGGTGTGTAAAAACACCGAAAACCCACCGCTGTTCCGCGCGCTGGCCCTGCGTCGCAAGCAGACCCTGGTGACCCTGCACAGCCTGAATATGCTGCATTCCCGCGGTTTTCTGGCAGAAGTGTTTGGTATCCTGGCGCGCCATAATATCTCGGTAGATTTGATCACCACCTCTGAGGTAAGCATCGCCCTGACGCTGGATACCACCGGCTCAACCTCTACCGGCGATACGCTGCTGACTCAGTCGCTGCTGATGGAGCTCTCTTCGCTGTGCCGCGTGGAAGTCGAAGAGAACCTGGCGCTGGTGGCAATTATCGGTAACCAGCTCTCTCGCGCCTGTGGCGTGGGCAAAGAGGTCTTTGGGGTATTGGATCCGTTTAATATCCGCATGATTTGCTATGGCGCTTCCAGCTATAACCTCTGTTTCCTGGTACCGGGTGCCGAAGCGGAGCAGGTCGTGCAGAAGCTGCACCAGAACCTGTTCGAATAATAAAAAAGCCCGGTGCCATCGCAACCGGGCTTTTTTTAGCTCGCCAGCACTGTTTTCATCAACAGGGCATCCAGCGTTTTTATGTCGCCTTCACGGCCATCAGGCAGCGTAGGCGGCACCTCACCCCGCGCCAGCTCTTGCTGCAAAAACGCGTGCAGAAGCGGCCGTCGGGGGCCGTACTGCGCTTCACCGGCGCGCTGTTTGATAGCCAGGAGTTCATCTATTTCCTGGCGTAGCGGCGGCTCCAGCTCGCTTCCTGCCAACAGCTCGGCAAACCGCATCGGCGGCACCCCTCTGCCCGCTTCGACCCAGCGCACCGCTAACAGCGGACGCAGAACGTAAAAGTACTTCTTCAGCCGAACCTCATCCCCCTGCAAATAGCCGCGGAAGTTTTTCCGTGCCATGGAGTAGTAGTGCCAGCGTGCCCGCACCGGGGAAAACCACTGCGGGACTAATGCTCGCAGCTCCGCTAATACCGCGTCGTTCTGCTGATAGACCACCGGCGAATCGAGCCACTCGATTAAGGTGGGGTTCGCCGCCTTGAGCAAGCCCAGCGCTTTGCGCCATTCCCAGCCGCAAACATCCAGTTCGTCATCTATCGGCAGCTCTATCACATCGCGCTGCGGCTCAACACGCAGGTACCATTCAGGTTGATGCACATAGAGAAAGCGCACGTCGTAGTCGCTATCCGGTGAGGCAAAGCCCCAGCCCCGGCTGCCCGATTCGCAGGCGTAAAGCACCTTCACGTTAAAGCGCCGTTCGACCTCTTCTAGCTGCTGCCGCACGCGGTCACGCATGGCGGCATCGACTCCGTTATTTGCCATCTTTTTATCCTTTTACACAGACCACCTGACGCAAGGTATGGACCACTTCGACCAGGGACGATTGCGCCGCCATCACGGCTTCGATGTCTTTATATGCCATGGGGATCTCATCGATCACCTCGCTGTCTTTCCGGCACTCCACGTGGGCGGTGGCGCGGATCTGATCCGCCACGGTGAACCGTTTTTTCGCCGCCGTCCGGCTCATTACACGTCCGGCCCCGTGGCTGCAGGAGCAAAAACTCTCTTCATTGCCCAACCCGCGCACGATAAAGCTCTTCGCCCCCATTGAACCGGGGATAATCCCCAACTGCCCCTTTTGCGCCGACACCGCCCCTTTACGCGTAACCAGCACTTCTTCGCCAAAATGGTGCTCTTTCTGCACGTAGTTATGGTGGCAATTGACCGCCTCTTGCTGAGTCATAAAGGGTTTGGCGATTATGTGTGACAGTGCGCTCAGTACCCGGGACATCATCACCTCGCGGTTATGACGCGCAAAATCCTGTGCCCACTCCACGGCTTCGATGTAGTCGTTATAGTGGCGGCTCCCCTCCTGGAAATACGCCAGGTTTTTATCCGGCAAATGCGCGAGATGTTGCTGCATATCTTTCTGGGCCAGGGTGATAAAGAGGTTGCCAATCGCATTTCCTACGCCGCGCGAACCGCTGTGCAGCATCACCCACACTCGCTGCTGTTCATCGAGGCACACTTCAATAAAGTGGTTACCGGTGCCCAGCGTACCCAGATGCTGATAATTGTTAGTTTTCAGCAACTGAGGGTATTTATCCGTCAGCCGTTTGAAGCGCGGCGCCAGCCCGGCCCAGTGGGTATCCACTTCCGCAGGAGGCGTTTCCCAGGCCCCTTTATCGCGACGAGAACGGGTGTTAGTCCGTCCGTGCGGCACCGCCCGCTCAATGGCGCTACGCAATCCGCTCAGGTTATCTGGCAGATCGCTGGCCACCAGCGAGGTGCGCACGGCGATCATCCCACAGCCGATATCGACGCCCACCGCCGCCGGAATAATGGCCCCTTTGGTCGGAATGACGCTGCCAATGGTCGACCCTTTACCGAGATGCACATCCGGCATCACCGCCAGATGTTTAAAGATAAAGGGCATTCTTGCGGTGTTCAGCAGTTGCTCTTGCGCCTCGGGCTCGACCGGAACCCCATGGGTCCACATTTTTACCGGCGCACTGTTCTGCGCCGTCAAAAGTTGAAATTCGTGATGCTGCATTGCACTACCCCTTTAGATTCACTAATCCGTGCAGGACTTGATCCAGGCCACCAAACACCGAGATTTTGTCGATGCGTTCTGCCACTCTTTCCAGCGTTTCCAGCTCTTTTAAGCGCAGAGCGACCGGGTTGTTTTCCATCACTTTCGCCGTATTTAACAGCGAACGGGTGGCGGCGGTCTCTTCGCGTCGGCGAATAACGTTAGCCTGCGCCGATTTTTCAGCCTCAACCAGGCGGGAGAGGATGGTTTTCATATCCCCCGGTAAGACAATGTCTTTCACCCCTAGAGAGGCGATATCGATCCCAAAGGGTGCCATTCGGGCATCGACCTGCTTGCTTACCACCTCGTCGATGACCTGCTTATCTTCGAGCAGTTCGTCCAGCGTACGGGTACCTACCGCTTCGCGCAGAGCAAACTGCAGTTCGCGGTACAGATGATCAAGCGGACGGGTAAGCTGGCCAAATGCCTGCAACACATCGCGATAACGCCAGTTCGCCGCAAGATTGAGGCGCAGGTTCACTTTATCCTTCGTCAGGATTTCCTGCCCCGCCACTTCCAGCACCTGCAAACGGGTATCGACCACTTCCGCCTCGACCAGATGATTCACTTTCCACCAGGCGCTCATGCCCGGCATTAGCAACGGCTGGGTTTCACCATCGATTTTTAATACCCCCACGTGCCAGGCGGGCACCTGAACCACCTGTATCGCGTCACGCCCTTTCACCGCGCCGTTACGACGGGGCTGCAATACGGCAGCCATCACGTCGTCGGGCACCTGAACCTGGCGCGTGTCGAACCGCACCAGCTTCAGCGCGTCCTCTTCCTGCCAGAACAGACGTCGGGAGGCGGGAGGGATCACCTCCTCAATGACGCCATTCCTGTACAACACCCCGACTTCATTATCTGTTAATTCCACGACCAGGCAGTATGTGTCTACCCAGGCTGGCTGGAAGCGGCGTAAATAGTCGGCGAGTGCTGCCGGGACTTCACTGCCGTCGCGGCTAACCACTAATACGTCCGGCGTGTTGAACCATGGCAGGCGGTGTTCACCCGCCTCAAGTACCTTGTAGTAATCTCCACGCTTCGCCAGCAGCGCCAGTTGACCTTTGCGTACCGTAATTTTTTTTATCATTTTATTTTCCTTTTAAAATCAGGGGCGGGTGCAGGAGCGAAATCGCAGGGGAGATCCCTCTTGCCTGCGATCCGGCACCGTTACCGGCCACCTTCTTTGGGGCTAAAACACCGCCCTCTTTACCATTTATGAGTACAACCAGTTTTCATTGGGGAAATGAATGGGGAATCGAACCCCTGGGTGTCATTGGTTGACGGAACGCCCCGGGAAAACAGTGTTCGCCGTTCCTGGTGCGCCGGCGGGGCCTTAACCCCCTGCGTGCTCAACGTGCTGACAGAGGAGTTATTGCCATAAGCGTGCCAACAAAAGGAAAATGACGAATAAATTTTTATGTATATGAATTTATAGATATTTATTTTTTATCGTCTATTTTGACATTGCATGATCTGCTGATTATTTTTATCTTTTGATATCAACTTTTATCTTTTGGGATAAACATGAAGAAGCGGCGGGTGGTGATTGGCGTGCTCGGCACGGTGATGGATAAACGCGGAAAACGGGCAAACCGCTTTCGCAAATGGCGGCCTACCGTCGGGCTGTGTCAGCAGCCAGACTTTCCTGTCGACCGACTGGAGCTCATTCACCAGCCGCACGATCAGAGCATGGCTCAGCAGATCGCAGAAGATATCGCCCTTCTTTCACCTCTTACCGAGGTTCGCCCTTGCCCGGTCATCATAAAAGACCCCTGGGATTTTGAAGAGGTGTACGCTGCGTTTCTCGATTTTGCGACCCACTACCCCTTCGATACGGACAATGAAGAGTACCTGGTGCACATCACCACCGGGACGCACGTGGCGCAGATTTGCTGGTTTTTACTGACCGAAGCGCGCTACCTCCCTGCCAGCCTGCTGCAAACCGGCCCGGCCGCCAGAGGCGCGCCGGAAGAGGCCATCGCCGCGGGCAGTTACTCAATCATCGACCTGGATTTGAGCCGGTATACGACCTTAACCAGCCGCTTTCAGCGCGAGCAGCAGCAGTCCGTTTCGTTCCTGAAAGCCGGAATCGACACCCGCAATGCCACTTTTAACGCCCTTATCGATCAGATTGAGCGCGTTGCGCTGCGTTCTACAGCGCCTCTACTGCTGACAGGCCCGACGGGGGCTGGCAAGTCGTTTCTCGCCAACCGCATTTATCAGCTTAAACAGGCGCGCCATCGGGTCTCTGGCAGATTAGTCGCGGTGAACTGCGCCACGCTGCGCGGCGACAACGCCATGTCGACGCTGTTCGGCCATGTGAAAGGGGCCTTTACCGGCGCGCAGACGGCCCGAACGGGGCTACTACGCGAGGCCGACGGCGGCGTGCTGTTTTTAGATGAGGTTGCGGAACTGGGCCTCGACGAACAGGCCATGCTGTTAAAGGCCATTGAAGAGAAGACCTTTTTCCCGTTCGGCTCGGATAAAGAGGTGCAGAGTGATTTTCAGCTGATCGCGGGCACGCACCGGGATCTGCGCCAGTGGGTGGCAGAAGGTCGTTTTCGCGAAGATCTCTACGCCCGTATCAATATGTGGAGCTTCGCGCTGCCGGGGCTGGCACAGCGCCGGGAGGATATTGCGCCGAACGTAGAGTACGAACTGCACCGTTTTTCGACCGAAGCGCAGGCGCAGGTACGATTTGATAAAGACGCGCGCGAACGCTACCTGCGCTTCGCCAGTTCTCCCTCTGCGCTGTGGCGCGGTAATTTCCGCGAACTGAGCGCATCGATAGCGCGCATGGCGACCCTTGCCGAACAGGGACGCATTACCCTGGTGCTGGTAGAAGAGGAAATTGAGCGCCTGCAGGCCAGCTGGCAAACAGCGTCGACAACGCCACTGCCTGAGATCGATCTCTTCGAGCAGCGTCAGCTGGAGACGGTGCTGGAGGTGTGTCGGCGCAGTGCTTCACTCTCCGAGGCGGGCCGTGAGCTTTTTGCTGTTTCGCGATTAAAAAAGGCCAATCCAAACGATGCCGACAGGTTACGTAAATACCTGGCCCGCTTTGGGCTGAGCTGGGAGAGCCTCCGCGCGGGATCATGAAGAGAATTTGTTTGAATAAAATTCATTAGCAGGATAAACAATACCTATGGCCGGGCTCGAACCCGGCTTTTTTTATAAAGAAACAACACAATCGCAAGGAAAACCTATGTTAGCCGTTATCACCAGGCTGTTCCCGTTATGGGCACTGCTGCTCTCTGTACTCGCGTATTACACGCCTACCCATTTCACCGCCATTGGCCCCTGGATCACAACCCTGCTGATGCTGATTATGTTCGGCATGGGCGTCCATTTAAAAATCGACGACTTCAAGCGCGTGCTGTCGCGCCCGGCGCCGGTCGCAGCGGGCACTTTCCTGCACTACCTGATCATGCCGCTCGCCGCCTGGCTGCTGGCGATGGCGTTTAAAATGCCGCCTGACCTCTCTGCCGGCATGGTACTGGTGGGCAGCGTTGCCAGCGGAACCGCCTCTAACGTAATGATCTATCTGGCGAAAGGGGATGTCGCACTTTCGGTGACTATCTCTTCGGTGTCGACCCTGGTGGGCGTGATCGCCACCCCGCTGTTAACCCGCCTGTACGTTGATGCGCATATTCAGGTGGATGTGATGGGAATGCTGCTCAGCATCCTGCAAATCGTGGTGATCCCTATTGCGCTGGGTCTGGTTATTCACCATCTTTTCCCGCGCATGGTAAAGGCGGTTGAGCCGTATCTGCCCGCCTTTTCGATGGTCTGTATTCTGGCCATTATCAGCGCCGTGGTGGCCGGCTCGGCTGCACATATCGCCTCCGTCGGCTTTGTCGTTATTATTGCGGTGGTGCTGCACAACATTATCGGGCTGCTGAGTGGCTACTGGGGCGGTAAGCTCTTTGGCTTTGATGAATCCACCTGCCGCACGCTGGCCATTGAAGTGGGGATGCAGAACTCCGGCCTGGCGGCGGCGCTTGGCAAGATCTACTTTTCACCGCTGGCGGCATTGCCGGGCGCGCTGTTCTCCGTCTGGCACAACCTGTCCGGCTCTCTGCTGGCGGGCTACTGGTCCGGCAAAGCGATTGATGAACAACCGAAAAAAGATGCGGTAAAGCAGGGTTAATTGGCGACACTTGCTTTACACTGAAGCCTCCCCTTCAGGAGGCTTCGCAATGGCGACACCCCGTTTGACCCAGAAAGAGATGACAGAAGCCGAGCAGCGCGAACTCAAAACGCTACTCGATCGCGCCCGTATCGCGCATGGCCGTACGCTAACGAACGCCGAAACCAATCAGGTTAAAAAAGAGTACATCGATAAGCTGATGGCGCAGCGTGAAGCCGCGGCGAAGAAAGCCCGCAAGCTGAAAAAAGAGCAGGCTTATAAACCGGATGCAGAGGCGACCTTCTCCTGGTCAGCCAGTACATCAACCCGTGGAAGGCGCTAATTAGCGCCCTTTCTTTTTACGGCCCGGCTGGGTAAAGCGTTTCCCCGCGGGCTTGCCCCGCCCTTTTTCTTCAGCAGGCGGCGCCTTCACGACCGGGCGCTTAATCGCCTGAGTTTTCGGTTTTGCTTTCGCCTTTGGCTTCGCTTCAGAAGAGGAGTTTTCGATCAGCCTGAACAGCTCAATCAGCTCGTCGCCGGTCAGGTCGCGCCACTCGCCCAGCGGAATACCGGACAGGCTGACGTTCATAATGCGTGTGCGCTCGAGCTTTGTGACTTCATAGCCGAAATGCTCGCACATACGACGGATCTGGCGGTTTAGTCCCTGTACCAATGTAATGCGAAACGAGAATGGCCCCTCTTTCTTCACCTTACATTTCTTCGTGACGGTGCCCAAAATCGGCACGCCTGCGCCCATGCCCTGGATAAATTCATCGGTGACCGCTTTGTTCACCGTCACAATGTACTCTTTCTCGTGATCGTTACCGGCACGCAGGATTTTGTTAACCAGATCACCATGGTTGGTGAGGAAAATCAGCCCCTGAGAGTCTTTATCCAGGCGGCCAATCGGGAAGATGCGGGTGCTGTGGTTGACGAAATCAACGATGTTATCGCGCTCGCCATCTTCGGTGGTGCTAACGATGCCAACCGGTTTGTTCAACGCGATAAATACCAGGTCTTCTGCATCACGCGGCTCGATGAGTTGACCATTTACTTTAACCACGTCGCCGGGCGTAACCTGGTCGCCAATGGTGGCGCGTTTGCCGTTGATAAACACGTTACCCTGTTCGATGTAACGGTCTGCTTCGCGACGTGAGCAAATTCCGCTCTCGCTAATGTATTTATTTAATCGGGTTGATTGTTCTGGCAGCATAGTTTCTCCTGTGAAGGGCGAAATATACCTTACCTTGCGGCTGACAAAAAAGGCTTAGTAACCGTTGATGAGAAAATCGAGCGCATCACGCAATGACGCCCGGTTTTGCGTAAGATCGGCGACACACCTGCCCAACTCTGTTGGTGAAATGCCTGCCATCATGTGCATCATGACCACACAGGGCTTACCCGCTATCTCAACGACAGGGCATACTTTCGCAGGTGGCTGAACGCCTCGAAGATGGCTAAGTTCAACGGCGGGGGCGACCAGAAGGTGCTTCATCACATTGGCCACGGGATGCTGCATATTGATTAGCCAGGGATATGCCGTTTTACCCCTACCTTCATTCTCATAAGCAAAATATTGCTTCATCAGAAAGATCTCTGAAAGTCACTAAAGGAGCCGTTTTCCTCTACCCACTGGCTAATAGCCTCGATAGAGGCTTTATTTTCTTCTAACCACGCGGCGCGCTGATGCACACGAAACTGCTCCTGAAGTGCAGCCGTGAGTACAGCGGAGAGATTAAGATTAAGACGTCGCGCCTCTTCAAGAATTTCTGGTGCTAAAGACACATTAACTGATTTTTTATTGCCAGAAGTAGTGCGCATGAGAACCCCCATCGAAATGCGCATGAATTGGCGAAGTGTAGCGTAATAAACAACCATTTTCTATTCCCTTAAAATCATAAGGTTTTAAGCGTAAATGGCGCTTTAAAAGGTGTCACGCCTCGCAACATGGTTTTGCGAGGCGCTTTCAGAGATTAATACTCATCCCGCTCATCATCTTCGTCCGGCTGCTCCATCACGCTATACGCCACTGCGCAGAACAGCGAATTGAGACGCTTCATATCCCCCAGCAGGCCCAGGTGCAGGGAGCTGGTTTCAATGCTTTGCACGTTCTGCTGATGCAGACGCTCGACGTGAGCGTGGGAATAACGGCGGTTAAGGATGCGGAAACGGTGCTTGTTACGGCGCAGGCGGCGGGCGCTGGGCACGTCTCCGGAGAAGAAGACCGACATGGCCAGCTTCAGGTTACTCACCAGCTGTTCGTGTAACGCTTCCAGCTCTTGTAACCCTTCAAGGGAGAATGCGCGACGGGCCGCCAGCGATTTGTCGGCGATTTCACTGCCCATGCGTTCAACAATATCGGACGCCTGCTCAAGGTTAAGCGACATTTCGATAATCTCCGCCCAGCGGCGGGACTCCTCTTCCGCCAGTTCATCCTGCGGCATGCGAGCCAGATAGAGCTTGATAGCGGTGTAGAGCACGTTGATATCGTCGGCGAGTTTACGCAGCGCTTTCTCTTCCCGCGGTTCGCCACGCATCACTTTTTGCAGCCCATCGAGCATGGTTTCCATGGCATCGCCCATCCGCAACGTCTCGCGGGCAGCATTGGCCAGCGCCAGCGCTGGCGTATCCAGCGCGGAGGTATCCAGGTGCTTGGGTTTGAGGCGCGAATCCAGCTCGGGCTCGTCGCGGATCATCCGTTCGCAGAAGCGCGCCATCGGCCCGGCGAAAGGCACCATCGCCAGGCAGCGTACCAGGTTGTAGAAGACGTGGAAGTAGATCACCAGCTCTGCCTTCGGCAGCGGCAGGTTATCCATCAGATTCGCCAGCGGGTGAACAAACGGCAGGATGATCAAACTGCCCACCAGCTTAAACAGCAGGCTGCCCAGCGCCACGCGGCGGGCAGCGGCATTGGCGGCGCTGTTGTTGAGCATCGCCAGCAGGCCGGAGCCAAGGTTAGCGCCAATCACCAGACAGAGCGCCACCGGGAAAGAGATGGCACCGGCGGCCGTTAATGTCGCCGTCAGTAGCACCGCCGCCAGGCTGGAGTAGCTGACAATGGCAAAGACCGCGCCGATGAGCGCATCCAGCATGATATCGCCGGTCAGGGAGGCAAAGATGACCTGCACACCGTTGGCCTGGGTGATCGGCGTAACGGCCTGCACAATCAGCTCCAGCGCCAGCAGGATCAGACCGAGGCCAATCCCCACGCGCCCGAGTTGCCCGGCGCGGGTCTGCTTACGCCCCAGAAAGAAGATAACGCCGATAAAAATCAGCAGCGGCGAGAGCCAGGAGAGATCAAACGTCAGGACACGCGCCATTAGCGCGGTACCCACATCGGCACCGAGCACGATCACCAGCGCAGGGGTCAACGCCACCAGGTCCTGCGCCACAAAGGAGGTGACCAGCATGGTCGTAGCATTACTGCTTTGCACCAAAGCAGTCACGCCAATGCCCGCGCAAAAGGCGAGCGGCTTCTTCTCAACGCTTCGGCTAAGAACAGTACGTAAACGTGCGCCGAACACGCGCATCACACCGGTACGGACAATATGGGTACCCCATACCAGCAGCGCCACTGCAGAGAGCAGGTGTAACAGAGTCAGCACGGAAGTGGTTTCTCCTTATCGTTAATTCATCCTTACTCCAGTATAAGGGTTTAAATGTAAGAAAGAGAAAGGGCGCCCGATGAGCGCCCTGTTAGTTGTAAGGAAAGGTGACGTGAGTTCTGGCACAGCCAGATCAGGCACAGGGCGTCCCGAGTGAGGCAGCCCTGCTGCGAGCGGGCAGGTTAATCGGCATCGTAACCGAGGTTAGGTGCTAACCAGCGCTCCACTTCCGACACGCTCATCCCTTTGCGTCGGGCATAGTCTTCAATCTGATCGCGCTGAAGCTGCGCCACCGCGAAGTATTTACTATCGGGATGGCTGAAGTACCAGCCGGAAACGGACGCGCCAGGCCACATGGCGAAGGACTCAGTGAGCTTCATTCCGGTATGGGCCTCTACGTCCAGTAATTTCCAGATGGTGCCCTTTTCAGTGTGTTCCGGACAGGCCGGATAGCCCGGCGCCGGACGGATACCCTGGTAGTTTTCGCGGATCAGCTCCTCGTTGCTGAGGTTCTCGTTCGCCGCATAGCCCCAGTGCACTTTACGCACGCGCTCGTGCAGATACTCTGCAAAGGCCTCTGCCAGACGGTCGGCGATCGCTTTCACCATGATTTTGTTGTAATCATCATGCTGCGCGTCAAACGCGTCTGCCAGCGCATCCTCTTCCAGGCCGCCGGTTACGGCGAAGGCGCCGATGTAATCTGCTTTTCCGGAAAGCTTCGGCGCCACAAAATCGGCGAGGCAGTAGTTGGCAAAGCCGATTTTCTCGGTTTGCTGACGCAGATGGCGACTGACGGCCAGCACCTGGGTACGGGTTTCATCCCGATAAATTTCCACGTCGTCGCCCACGCGGTTGGCCGGGAACAGGCCCACTACGCCGCGCGGATTAAGGGTTTTCTCCGCACTCAGGGTATCGAGCATGTCGTTGGCATCTTTGAACAGGCGCTTCGCCTCTTCCCCCACCACCTCGTCTTCGAGGATGCGCGGGTACTTGCCCGCCAGCGACCAGGTCATAAAGAACGGCGTCCAGTCGATGTAGTTACGCAGCGTTTCGATGCTGGCGGTAACCGCCTGCACGCCCAGACGATGTGCCACCGGCGGCGTATAGGCAGACCAGTCAAACGCCAGATCGTTTTCCCGTGCCGCCTGCAGCGTGACCGGCGGCGTGCGTGGTTTTTTACGACCATGCTGGATGCGCACGGTTTCGTACTCTTTACGGGTACGCGCGACAAAGTCATCGCGCTGAGTTTCGGAGAGCAGCGCGGATACCACGCCCACGGTGCGCGAGGCGTTCTGCACGTATACCGTCGGCCCGCTGTAGTTCTGCTCGATTTTCACCGCCGTGTGCGCTTTTGAGGTGGTGGCTCCGCCAATCAGCAGCGGAATGGTAAAGCCCTGCCGCTCCATCTCTTTTGCCACGTTGACCATCTCGTCCAGCGACGGGGTAATCAGCCCGGAGAGGCCAATCAGGTCGGCGTTCACTTCCCGCGCGGTTTTGAGGATTTTCTCCGCCGGGACCATGACGCCGAGGTCGATAATCTCGTAGTTGTTGCACTGCAAAACCACGCCGACGATATTCTTGCCGATGTCGTGCACGTCGCCTTTTACCGTGGCGATGACCATTTTGCCGTTGCTGGAGCCTTTCTCTTTGCTGGCTTCAATGTACGGCTCAAGGTAGGCCACCGCCTGTTTCATTACGCGTGCGGATTTCACCACCTGCGGCAGGAACATTTTGCCCTCGCCGAAGAGATCGCCCACCACGTTCATGCCGTCCATCAGCGGACCTTCAATCACCTCTATCGGGCGCGCAGCCTGCTGGCGGGCCTCTTCGGTATCGATTTCAATAAATTCGGTAATACCTTTAACCAGTGAATACTCCAGACGCTTTTTCACGTCCCAGGCGCGCCATTCGGCCTGCTGAACATTGACTGCGTCATCGGATTTACTGCCGCGGTATTTCTCCGCCAGCTCCAGCATACGCTCGGTGGCGTCGTCGCGGCGGTTAAGGATCACGTCCTCTACCGCGTCGCGCAGTTCGGCGGGCAGGTCGTCGTAAATTGCCAGCTGTCCGGCGTTGACGATGCCCATGTCCATGCCGTTGCGGATGGCATAGTAGAGGAACACGGCGTGAATGGCCTCACGCACCGGGTCGTTACCGCGGAACGAGAACGAGACGTTCGATACGCCGCCGGAGATCAGCGCGTGCGGCAGCTCGCGTTTGATGTCTTCACAGGCGCCAATAAAGTCCTGCGCGTAGTTGTTATGCTCTTCAATGCCGGTTGCCACGGCAAAAATATTTGGGTCGAAGATGATGTCTTCCGGTGGAAAGCCTACCTCTTCGGTCAAAATCTTGTATGCGCGGCGGCAGATCTCAATTTTGCGCTCGCGGGTATCGGCCTGGCCGACTTCGTCAAAGGCCATCACCACCACGGCGGCGCCGTAACGACGCACCTGCTTCGCATGGTGGATAAAACTCTCAACCCCCTCTTTCATCGAAATCGAGTTAACAATGCCTTTGCCCTGAATGCACTTCAGCCCTTTTTCGATGACGTCCCATTTGGAGGAGTCGATCATGATCGGTACGCGGGCGATATCCGGCTCACCGGCAATCAGATTCAGGAAGCGCACCATCGCCGCTTCGGCGTCGAGCATCCCCTCATCCATATTGATGTCGATGATCTGCGCACCGCTCTCTACCTGCTGACGCGCTACGTCCAGCGCTTCGCTGTACTTCTCTTCTTTGATCAGGCGTTTGAACTTCGCGGAACCGGTCACGTTAGTACGTTCCCCGACGTTCACAAACAGGCTGTCGTCGCCGATGGTCAACGGCTCAAGGCCGGAAAGGCGGCAGGCAACCGGGATGTCCGGCAGCTTGCGCGGCGGCAGCCCGGCTACCGCGTTACTCATGGCGGCGATGTGCTCCGGTGTAGTACCGCAGCAGCCGCCGACGATATTCAGGAAGCCAGACTCGGCCCACTCGCGGATTTGTGCCGCCATGGTGTCGGCATCCAGATCGTATTCACCGAAGGCGTTTGGCAGCCCGGCGTTCGGGTGCGCGGTGACGTAGCACTCTGCGATGCGGGACAACTCCTGCACGTACTGGCGCAGTTCGTCCGGCCCCAGGGCGCAGTTCAGGCCGAAGGTGAGCGCGTCGGCGTGGCGCAGGGAGTTGTAAAATGCTTCGGTGGTCTGCCCGGAGAGGGTACGCCCGGAGGCGTCGGTAATGGTGCCGGAAATCATGATCGGCAGATCCACGCCCAGCGCCTCGAACTCCTCTTTGACGGCGTAAATCGCGGCTTTCGCGTTCAGGGTGTCGAAAACGGTTTCAATCAGAATCAGATCGGAACCGCCCTCCACCAGCGCACGGGTCGACTCACGGTAGGCAGCCACCAGTTGATCGAAACTGATATTGCGAAACGCCGGGTCGTTAACATCCGGAGAGATGGAGGCGGTGCGGTTTGTCGGCCCCAGTACGCCGGCAACGTAGCGCGGTTTTTCTGGCGTGCGGGCGGTCCACTCATCGGCGCAGGCGCGCGCCAGCTTTGCCGCCTCGTAGTTGATCTCCGCCGACAGGGATTCCATCTCATAATCCGCCATGGCGATAGTGGTCGAGTTAAAGGTGTTCGTCTCAACGATATCGGCACCCGCCTCGAAGTAGGCGTAATGGATAGCCGCGATGATCTCAGGCTTACTGAGCACCAGCAGATCGTTGTTACCTTTCAGATCGCAGGGCCAGTCGGCGAAGCGCTCGCCGCGGAAATCCTCTTCACTCAGACGATAGCTCTGGATCATGGTGCCCATGCCGCCATCCAGCACCAGAATGCGTTCATTTAACTGCGCGCGCAGTTGATCTACTTTGCTACTCACACTCGCTCCCGACTACGCTCAACAAGGCCATAAGGCTGCATTCCATACTGGCATAATCTTGCAGGGTGGAAAAGTCACACAGCGGTAACATGAGACAAGTTCAGCATCACACCTCCGACCAGCAATGAAAGCGGTTGCAAAAGCAGCAAATAAAACGAAAATGATTTCCACGATACAGAAAAAGGAGCCCATCATGGTCGCTACCGTTCCCGCCAAACGCGGCAGAAAACCTGCTGCCAACGCCGCACCGCAAAGTGGGCAAGTTCAGTCATTGACCCGTGGGTTAAAACTGCTGGAGTGGATTGCCGAATCACACAGTAGCGTCGCGCTGACCGAGCTGGCACAGCAGGCTGGCCTGCCTAATTCCACGACGCACCGCCTGCTCACCACCATGCAGCAGTTGGGCTTTGTGCGTCAGGTCGGTGAGCTGGGCCACTGGGCAGTGGGTGCGCACGCGTTTATCGTGGGCAGCAGCTTTTTGCAGACGCGCAATCTGCTGGCCATCGTCCACCCCATCCTGCGTAAACTGATGGAAGAGTCTGGCGAGACGGTGAACCTGGCGGTGCTGGACCAGAGCGATCATCAGGCGATTATTATCGACCAGGTGCAGTGTACACAGCTGATGCGTATGTCAGCCCCCATTGGCGGTAAACTGCCGATGCACGCCTCGGGTGCAGGGAAGGCGTTTCTTTCTCAGTTGAGCGAAGAGCAGGTGACGGGGCTGTTGCACCGCAAAGGGCTGCACGCTTATACCCATGCCACGCTGGTCTCTCCCGTGCACCTGAAAGAGGACCTGGCCCTGACCCGCAAGCGCGGTTACTCCTTTGATGACGAAGAGCATGCGCTGGGTCTGCGCTGTCTGGCGGCCTGTATTTTTGACGAGCACCGCGAGCCGTTTGCGGCCATCTCTATCTCCGGCCCCATTTCGCGCATGACCGACGATCGGGTGACCGAGCTGGGGGCGCTGGTCATCAAAGCCGCGAAAGAGGTGACGCTGGCCTATGGAGGGGTGCGCTGAATGAGCAATTTAAAAGCGTACTGGCAGGATAAATATCCTCAGGCTTTTTGCTGGTCGTTCGGCGATTCACCCGAAATGGCCGATGAGCTGGCCGCCCTGGTCGTCGCCGGGAAGAAGCGCGGCACCTGCGGCTCGTTAGCCAGTTATCAGCAAGAGCTGCCACCCGTCACGCCCGGCGCCATACATATTGTACTCAACGGTAAAGGCGATGCCGTCTGCGTCATTCGCACCATGGCGCTTCGAATCATACGCTTTAACGAAATGAGCCCTGAACTGGCGGCCCTGGAAGGCGAAGGCGATCTCAGCCTGGCTTACTGGCAATCGGTCCACCAGGCCTTCTTCGAGCGCGAAGGCAACTGGTCGCCGGAGATGGAGCTGGTTTATGAAGAGTTCACCGTCGTCGAGACCGCCGAAACGCCGTAACGAATACAAAACCGTTGGCGGCGGCGGTAGGCGTAAACATCCTCGACATGCCCCTGTTTAATGCGTGACTGCAAACCGCGCCAGTAATCGGCGCGGAACAGGTCGGCGTGCATCTCTTCAAATAGCGGCCCGATGCGCGGGTCAGCGCATAACCAGTGACGAAACTCCTCCGGGAAAACATCCCCCGGCGAGACGCTGTACCAGGGTTCACTGGCCAGCTCATCTTCGGGATAGCGCGGCGGCGGGATATCGCGGAAATTCACCTCCGTCATATAGCAAATTTCATCGTAATCGTAGAACACCACCCTTCCGTGTCGGGTGACGCCGAAGTTTTTGAAGAGCATATCGCCAGGAAAGATATTGGCTGCCGCCAGCTGCCGGATGGCATTGCCGTACTCTTCAATAGCATCGCGCAGCGCCTGCCCTTCTACCTGCTCCAGCCAGATATTGAGCGGCACCATACGCCGCTCAATATAAAGATGGCTGATGGCAATCTGATCGCCAAGATCGGTGATTTTGCCTGAGGCCTCCTGCAACAGAAGCGCCATCAAAGCCGGGTCTATCTGCCGCTTATCCAGAACAAAATTTTCAAACTCCTGGGTATCGGCCATCCGCCCCACGCGGTCATGCTCTTTAACCAGCTGATAGCAGGCGCGGACATGCGCAGCGGTCATCTCCTTTTGCGGCGCGAACTGATCTTTAATGACTTTAAAAACCCGATCAAATCCCGGCAGGGTAAAGACCAGCATCACCATGCCGCGAATACCGGGCGCCTCAATAAAGCGCTCATCCGCGCGGCTGATGTACTGCACATACTCGCGGTAGCTTTCCGTTTTGCCGTGCTTCTGACAGCCAATCGCCATATACAGCTCGGCCGTGGTTTTACCCGGCAGGAGCTCGCGCAGCCACTCAACCAGGGCCGCAGGCAACGGTGCGTACACCATGAAATAGGAGCGGGCGAAGCCAAACACGATGCTGGCTTCGGCGTGAGTGGTCAGGCAGGTATCGATAAACAGCTCGCCCGCATCGCTACGATGAATGGGCAATAGCAGCGGGACCGTGGCGGAGGGCATGACCAGCTTCCCCACCAGCCAGGCGGCCTTATTGCGATAAAAGAGTTCGTTCGCCACCTGTAAATGGCTCTGCCTGAGTATCGCGTCGCCGAACGATTCACGCAGATGCGCATGGATAAACCCGATATCGCGCGATTTATCCTGCCAGGGTAAACGCAGTGGCAAATCACTTAATACCCGGTGGAGCAGCGCTTCCCAGCCATTATCGGGCCAAAAATCTTTCGCCAGCGGGCGCGGGATGGTGCGAAATCGGCGCTCTGGCTGAGAGCTGAAAATAAATAACCGCTCAGGCGATAACGAGCGGTGGTCAAATAACCGGCAATAGACGGAGTTGAAAAAGCTCTCCGCAATCTCGAAGCGCGGGTAATCCGGCAATAGCTGGGTATAGTGCGCCTTCACGCATAGCAGGAAGGCCTCATCGGTGCTTTTGCCCTCGGTAATACAGTGCAACTGCTCTACCACCAGGCCGACGTGATGATCGTAAAGGTGGATGCGCTGCTTCATGGCCTGTTGCACGGCATGCCAGTCGGCATTTTCAAAGCGCTGCTGGGCACCGGCGGTCACTTCCAGAAAACGGCCGTACTGGGCGTCGAAGCCCTGCAGAATGGTTTGTGCAATCAGTAATTCCAGGCCACGCGACATAACGTTCTCCAGTGCCCCTCACCTTCTTCCCATGGAGAGAGGGCGAGGGGAAAATATCAGAACTGGGCTTCTTCGGTAGACCCCGTTAACGCGGTCACGGAGGAGGTTCCACCCTGGATGATGGTGGTGACGTTATCGAAGTAGCCTGTTCCCACCTCCTGTTGATGTGAAACGAAGGTGTAACCCTCTTTACCCGCTGCAAATTCAGGCTGCTGCACTTTTTCAACATAGTGCTTCATGCCCTCTCCCTGTGCGTATGCATGCGCCAGGTCGAACATGTTGAACCACATGCTATGGATACCCGCCAGGGTGATGAACTGGTATTTGTAGCCCATATCAGAGAGCTGCTGCTGGAAGCTGGCGATGGTTTTATCGTCGAGATTTTTCTGCCAGTTAAAGGACGGGGAGCAGTTATACGCCAGCAGTTTGCCCGGGTACTTCGCGTGGATGGCGTCGGCAAAGCGTTTCGCCAGCGCCAGGTCTGGCGTGGAGGTTTCGCACCACACCAGGTCAGCATAGGGGGCGTAGGCCAGACCACGGCTAATGGCCTGCTCAATGCCGGCATGGGTGCGGTAGAACCCCTCGCGGGTGCGCTCGCCGGTGATAAATTCGCTGTCGTAGGGGTCGCAATCCGAGGTGATCAGATCTGCCGCATCTGCGTCAGTTCGGGCGATGACCAGCGTTGGTACGCCCAGCACGTCCGCTGCCAGACGGGCCGCAACCAGTTTCTGAATGGCTTCCTGCGTGGGAACCAGTACCTTGCCCCCCATATGGCCACACTTCTTCACCGAGGCGAGCTGATCTTCAAAGTGAACGGCCGCTGCACCGGCTTCAATCATCGATTTCATCAATTCGAAGGCGTTAAGTACACCACCAAACCCGGCTTCCGCATCGGCAACGATCGGCAGGAAGTAATCTACAAAACGGGGATCGTTAGGCTCAATCCCGGCCGCCCACTGGATCTGATCCGCCCGACGGAAGCTATTGTTGATCCGATCCACCACCGAAGGGACAGAGTTCGCCGGGTAGAGCGATTGATCCGGATACATGCTTGAGGCCAGGTTAGCATCTGCTGCCACCTGCCAGCCGGAGAGATAGATCGCCTCAATCCCGGCTTTTGCCTGCTGCAGCGCCTGGCCGCCGGTTAACGCGCCGAGGCTATTGATATAACCTTTTTTGGCGCCCCCGTGCAGCAGCTTCCACATTTTTGCCGCGCCATGCTGAGCAAGCGTGCACTCCGGGTTGACCGAGCCGCGTAATTTCACCACTTCCTCTGCGCTATACGGGCGACAGATGCCTTCCCAGCGCGGTTGGGTCCACTCTTTTTGTAATTCTTCGATTTGTTGGGTACGGGTTTTCATGTGCAGATGCTCCATATTATATTCCTGGCTTCCCAGGCGTTATCAGTGAAGACAGTTTGGCCACGGGAGCAGCGCAGAAACCGGCACGTACTTATAGTACGGGAGGGTTTTGAGCACTGCCCCGCGCCAAAATGGCGAACAATACAGCCCGGGCCTTTACGCCAGCAGGCGATAGCCTGGCAGGGTGAGGAAGTCGATTAAGTCATCTGATGTCGTGATTTGCTCCATCAGGCGGGCGGCGTCGGCAAAACGTCCGCTACTGAAACGGTGTTCTCCCAGCTCTTCCTGAATGTTTTGCATCTCTTCTGCCAGCATCTGGCGGAAGAGGGATTTGGTTACCGGCTTGCCGTTGCTGAGTGTTTTTTGATGATGAATCCACTGCCAGATGGACGTGCGCGATATTTCCGCCGTGGCCGCATCTTCCATCAGACCGTAGATGGGCACGCAGCCATTGCCGGAGATCCAGGCTTCGATGTACTGCACGGCGACGCGAATGTTGGCACGCATCCCCTCTTCCGTACGCTCGCCGTCACTCGGCTCCAGCAATTGGCTGGCGCTGACTGGCGCATCATCGGCGCGGGTAACATGCAGCTGGTTTGGGTTCTCTCCGAGGATGCGACTGAAGACCTCCATCGCGGTGTCAGCCAGGCCCGGGTGTGCCACCCAGGTGCCATCGTGGCCGTTACGCGCTTCCAGCTCTTTATCTGCCTTCACTTTGGTCAGCACCTGGTTGTTACGTTCGGCATCTTTGCTCGGAATAAAGGCCGCCATCCCGCCCATGGCAAACGCGCCGCGTCTGTGGCAGGTTTTGATCAGCAGGCGTGAATAGGCACTGAGGAACGCTTTGTCCATGGTTACCACCTGACGATCCGGTAAAACGCGGTCGGGGTAGTTTTTCAGGGTTTTGATATAGCTGAAGATGTAATCCCAGCGTCCACAGTTCAGCCCGACGATGTGGTCGCGCAGGGCGTGAAGGATTTCATCCATCTGGAAGACGGCCGGCAGCGTCTCAATAAGCAGCGTGGCTTTAATGGTGCCGCGCGGCAAATTGACGCGATCCTCGGCATAACTGAAGACTTCGCTCCACCAGGCAGCTTCTTGCCATGACTGAGTTTTTGGCAGATAGAAGTAAGGGCCGCTACCTTTGGCCAGCAGGCTTTTGTGGTTATGGAAAAAGTAGAGTGCGAAATCAAACAGGCTGCCCGGAATCGCTTCCCCGCGCCAGGTGACATGTTTTTCCGGCAGATGCAGGCCGCGAACGCGGCAGATCAATACTGCCGGGTTAGGCTTGAGCTGGTAAATTTTTCCCGCTTCGTTGGTATAACTGATGGTGCCGTTTACGGCATCGCGCAGATTGATCTGTCCCTCGATTACTTTACGCCAGTCCGGTGCCAGTGAGTCTTCAAAATCTGCCATAAAGACTTTGACGTTAGCGTTCATGGCATTGATCACCATTTTACGTTCAACCGGTCCGGTGATCTCTACACGGCGATCTTGCAAATCAGCAGGAATACCGCGAATTTGCCAGTCACTTTCACGAATGGAAGCTGTTTCCGAAATAAAGTCAGGCAACCTGCCATTATCAATCTCTTGCTGCTGCTGGATGCGCGCAGCCAGCAGTTTGTTGCGCTTTGGCGTAAAGCGCGTCACCAGCTCAGTCAGGAACTCGACCGCCTCTGGCGTCAAAATTTGTTGCTCCCGCTCGCCATACGGCTGAGTAAACGTCAATTCAGCGTCTGTGGTTGCCTGTTGAGTCATTGTGTTGCTCCTCTTCAAAGATCCAAAAACAGTTTCCCAATGCGCGCGAAAGATCGTTGTTCGGTTTTCGCTCAGCAAAGATAAGACTATCTATAATTTTCTTAAAATCAAAAACTATTTCCATTTTAATTTAAAATGCCATTTAAGCCTTTGATTAGACTGTTTTTTAAAAAATATCTGAAGGTGAGCGGTATTTCGAAAATAAAAAAGGCACCCGAAGGTGCCTGATAAAGAGTGCTGAAACGCTTTAGGATCGTTTCGGGCAGGAGATTACTCCAGCGTTGGATTCATGTGGCGCAGATCGTATGGCGTAATCTGGTAGACGTAATAGTTGAGCCAGTTGGTAAACAGCAAATTCCCGTGGCTGCGCCAGGATGCTCTCGGCGTGTTCTGTGGATCATTTTTTGGAAAATAGTTATACGGCAATTCAGGTGACAAACCGGCTTCCACGTCACGAAAATATTCGCCCGCCAGCGTATCGGGATCATACTCTGGATGGCCGGTCACAAACGCGATTCGCTTGTCTTTACTGGCAAACAGATAGGCATCACCGTCTTCAGTTTCTGCCAGGATGTCGAGATCCGTGTAATCACGAATGAGCGCCGCCGGGAAATCGGCATAACGGGAATGGGGCGCCAGGAAGGCGTCATCGAACCCGCGCGTCAGCAGTGCGTGGGGATGAAGAATATGGTGTTCATAAACGCCAGACAGCTTTTCGCTACGGGTTTGCTTCGGTATACCGTAGAGAATATTCAGCGCGGCTTGTACTGCCCAACAGACAAAAAGCGTTGAAGTGACATGATCCTTTGCCCATTCAAGCACTTGCTTGATCTGCGGCCAGTACGCAACGTCATTAAATTCCACCAGGCCGAGCGGGGCCCCCGTGACAATCAGGCCATCGAAGTTATCGTTGCGAATATCGTCGAAATTACAATAAAAGTTATTGAGGTGTTCTGAAGGTGTATTGCGAGACTCTCGCGCATCGATACGAAGCAACTGGATATCGACCTGCAGCGGCGAGTTAGAGAGCAGACGAAGAAACTGATTTTCAGTCTCGATCTTTTTAGGCATCAGGTTGAGGATAAGAACCTTCAGAGGACGAATTTCCTGACCTGTAGCACGTGAAGCCGTCATAACAAAGACGTTCTCATCACGCAAGAAATTGACGGCTGGTAGCTCGTCCTGCACCCGAATTGGCATAACCTTACATCCTCAAAGCATACGTATAAACGTTTAGACATCCAGATAGCTGACAATAACCAGGAATCGTCGAAATGTCGAGTCAGGGATGGGAAAGGTGAGAAAGTTTCAAGGAAGGTAAATGGTAGGATCGGATGGACTCTACAATGGACAAGATTGCAAAGCAAAAAACCCCGTACCTTACGGTACGGGGTTCTTCTAATTGATGCCTGGCAGTTCCCTACTCTCGCATGGGGAGACCCCACACTACCATCGGCGCTACGGCGTTTCACTTCTGAGTTCGGCATGGGGTCAGGTGGGACCACCGCGC
>NZ_JBBCMR010000003.1:0-559868 GCF_037152215.1 Leclercia sp. UBA7405
GAAACAACAGTATTGCTGCTATCTCAGAGAAGATGGTGCATCCGGGAGGATTCGAACCTCCGACCGCTCGGTTCGTAGCCGAGTACTCTATCCAGCTGAGCTACGGATGCATCGGGATTGACTGCTGTACTGCCTGGTACCACATACCGTTTTGAAACGACATGAAGTAAAAGATGGTGCATCCGGGAGGATTCGAACCTCCGACCGCTCGGTTCGTAGCCGAGTACTCTATCCAGCTGAGCTACGGATGCATCGGGATTTACTGCTGTACTGCCTGGTACCACACACCGTTTCGAAAACGACGTGAAGTAAAAGATGGTGCATCCGGGAGGATTACTCGGCTGCGCCTCACCCTTCGGGCCGTTGCTGAAGCAACGTTATCCTCCCTGGTGCCTGCGATGTTTTCGCAGACCATGAAACAACAGTATTGCTGCTATCTCAGAGAAGATGGTGCATCCGGGAGGATTCGAACCTCCGACCGCTCGGTTCGTAGCCGAGTACTCTATCCAGCTGAGCTACGGATGCAAAATGGCGGTGAGGCGGGGATTCGAACCCCGGATGCAGCTTTTGACCGCATACTCCCTTAGCAGGGGAGCGCCTTCAGCCTCTCGGCCACCTCACCACACAACGCCTCTTTCGAGTGCTTCGAGTAACTCGTTAAGAGCTTCTCGTCGCTGCGTGGCGCATATATTACTTTCTGAGACTTATAAGTCAAACAATTTTCCATGCACTTTTTCTGTTTGCACAAATCGCAGGCAATTCGCATGTAAAAGAGGCAAAGAGGGTGTTTTATAAACGGATTTTGCGGGCATTTACGCAACGAAGTTCCATCAACCAGGCGAATAAAGATGAAGATAAGCAAAGAGAGACGGTGAAAAACAGCGAAAATGAAATAGAAAGGTAACTTTAAGCAGGAAGAATGGCAGGAGGGTTGCGTCTCGCCTGAAAGCGAGACGCGATAATATCAGTAACTGGACTGCTGGGATTTTTCAGCCTGGATACGCTGGTAGATCTCTTCACGGTGTACAGAGACCTCTTTAGGGGCGTTCACACCAATACGAACCTGGTTACCCTTTACCCCTAAAACTGTCACGGTGACCTCATCCCCAATCATGAGGGTCTCACCAACTCGACGAGTCAGAATCAGCATTCTTTGCTCCTTGAAAGATTAAAAGAGTCGGGTCTCTTGTATCCCGGCATTATCCATCATATAACGCCAAAAAGTAAGCGATGACAAACACGTAAAGTGTAAGCAGTCACGGCATCACATTCTGTTAAACGTAAGTTTAGCCGATATACACAAACTCAACCTGACTTTATCATTATCGATAGCGTAGAGCGAAGTACGCCATAACACATAGGTTATGGCGTCTGTTTACGCTTTTTAGTTATTACAGTTTGGAACTCACCCAGCTCTCAACGCTGGTTAACGCTGCAGGAAGTGCCGCCGCATCCGTACCACCGGCTTGCGCCATGTCTGGACGACCGCCCCCTTTACCGCCCACTTGCTGAGCGACCATACCAATCAGTTCCCCTGCTTTAACACGGTCGGTCACGTCCTTAGACACGCCAGCAATCAGAGAAACCTTACCTTCAGCAACGGTCGCCAGCACAATGACTGCCGAACCGAGTTGGTTCTTCAGGTCATCGACCATGGTACGCAGCATCTTAGGCTCAACACCAGCCAGTTCACTGACCAGCAGTTTAATACCTTTAATTTCAACCGCTTTGCTGGAGAGATTTGCACTCTCCTGTACTGCCGCCTGCTCTTTCAGCTGCTGCAGCTCTTTTTCCAGCTGGCGAGTACGTTCGATAACGCTACGCACTTTCTCGCCCAGATTCTGGCTATCGCCTTTCAGCAGCTGTGCGATATCGTGCAGTTGATCGCTCTCAGCGTGCAGGTAAGCCAGCGCGCCTTCACCGGTGACCGCTTCGATACGACGAACGCCCGCCGCCGTTCCGGATTCGGACAGAATACGGAACAGGCCAATATCGCCCGTGCGAGAAGCATGCGTACCGCCACACAGTTCAGTAGAGAAGTCGCCCATGCTCAGCACACGAACACGCTCGTCATACTTCTCACCAAACAGTGCCATCGCCCCTTTTTGCTTCGCCGCATCGAGATCCATGATCTGAGTTTCGATTGGCAGATTGCGACGGATTTGGGCGTTCACCAGATCTTCCACCGCGCGGATTTCAGACGGTTTCATCGCTTCAAAGTGAGAGAAGTCGAAACGCAGCACTTTATCGTTAACCAGCGAGCCTTTCTGCGCAACGTGCGTCCCTAGTACTTCACGCAGGGCTGCGTGCATCAGGTGAGTTGCGGAGTGGTTCAGACGAATACGCGCACGACGCGCTTCATCAACGACAGCTTGTACGCCCTCGCCCACTTTCAGTGAGCCGGAGGTCAGCGAACCTACATGACCAATCGCCTGGCCATATTTTTGCGTGTCGTTTACGGTGAAGCTAAAGCCGTTACCTTTCAGCACGCCCTTATCGCCCACCTGACCGCCGGACTCGGCATAAAATGCGGTTTTATCCAGTACAACAACGGCATCCTGACCCGCGGTAATGCTCTCTACCGCTTTGCCGTCAACAAACAGCGCCGTCACTTTGCCGTTCAGTTCCAGATGGTCATAACCCTGGAATTCAGACGCGCCATCCACACGGATCATCGCGTTGTAGTCAGCACCGAAACCGCTGGATTCACGCGCACGACGGCGCTGCTCTTCCATTGCAGCTTCAAAGCCCGCTTCGTCTACCTTAATGTTACGCTCACGGCAAACGTCAGCCGTCAGGTCAACCGGGAAGCCGTAGGTGTCATACAGACGGAAGGCCGTTTCGCCATCCAGCGTGTCGCCCTGGAGTTTCGCCAGTTCATCATCCAGCAGCGCCAGCCCACGTTCCAGCGTACGGGCAAACTGCTCTTCTTCGGTTTTCAGAACCTGCTCAACCTGCGCCTGCTGGCGTTTCAGCTCATCGCCTGCTGAGCCCATCACGCTAACCAACGGCCCAACCAGCTTGTAGAAGAAGGTATCTTTCGCGCCCAGCATGTTGCCATGACGAATGGCGCGACGAATGATGCGACGCAACACATAACCACGGTTTTCGTTCGACGGAATGACGCCGTCTGCAATCAGGAACGCACAAGAACGAATATGGTCAGCAATGACGCGCAGAGATTTGTTGCTCAGGTCGGTCGCACCAGTGACCTCTGCAACAGACTTAATCAGCGTGCTGAAGAGGTCAATATCGTAGTTGGAGTTAACGTGCTGCAGAACCGCGGCAATACGCTCCAGACCCATCCCCGTATCGACGGACGGTTTCGGCAGCGGCTCCATGGTACCGTCAGCCTGACGGTTGAACTGCATGAAGACGATATTCCAGATCTCAATGTAGCGATCGCCATCTTCTTCCGGGCTGCCCGGAGGGCCACCCCAGATATGGTCGCCGTGATCGTAGAAGATCTCGGTGCACGGACCGCAAGGGCCGGTATCGCCCATCTGCCAGAAGTTGTCAGACGCATAAGGTGCGCCTTTGTTATCACCGATGCGAATGATACGTTCGCGCGGGATACCGACCTCTTTTTCCCAGATTTCGTATGCTTCGTCGTCGGTCTCGTAAACAGTAACCCACAGACGCTCTTTCGGCAGGTTGAACCAGTTTTCACCGGTCAGCAGTTCCCATGCGTACTGAATTGCATCGTGTTTGAAGTAGTCGCCGAAGCTGAAGTTGCCCAGCATTTCAAAGAAGGTGTGGTGACGTGCAGTGTAACCGACGTTTTCCAGGTCGTTGTGTTTACCGCCCGCACGCACGCAGCGCTGCGAGGTGGTTGCGCGGGAATAATTACGCTTGTCGAGACCAAGGAAAACATCCTTGAACTGGTTCATCCCGGCGTTGGTAAACAGTAATGTTGGATCGTTATTTGGTACCAGGGAGCTGCTGGCAACAACCTGGTGTCCCTTACTATGGAAAAAATCGAGAAACGCCTGACGGATCTCAGCGGTGCTCTTGCTCATAATTATCCTGAAATCAAGCTAACGAAATGTCATAACTAGCCTGGACACACACTGTGTTGGACAGACCAGCTACTGGAAAAAGTGGGAATAAGATAAGTTTTCTTTTAAGGGAAGTAAAATCCCGCATGCGCTCAATCGGCAAAATTACGCCATATATCCTGAATATCTTCCATCAGGTAGCCGCGATAGAGCAAGAAGCGCTGGATTTTTACTTTTTCTGAAAACTCTTTTGGCAACGGCTCACCGTACTTACGTACGGCCTGCTCTCGCGCCTGTTCACACCAGTCGATTTCGCACTCGCGCATTGCCCGTTCCGTGGCTTCACGGTAGATCCCTTTTTGATTCAGCTCCTGGCGTATACGCTGAGGGCCGTAACCTTTGCGGCTGCGGCTGGCAATAAAGCGGGCGATAAAGCGGTTGTCGTCCAGATAGTTGTGTTCATAACACCAGGCAATGACGCGGTCGTAATCTTCTGCGCTGGCATCGATCTCTTCCGGGCCCTTTTTGCCCATCACGGGTGCCATTAATTTGCGGCGCAACTCCTGCTCGCTGTGGTCGCGCACGCCGAGTATGCGTACCGCGCGATCCAGCAAGCGGTTGTAGGCCGGTCGTCGTGGGGTTGATTCGCTCATAGAGAACCTGCTGAATAACAAATGCAAAAAAGGGCCGCAATCGCAGCCCTTTTTTTACACGAAGTGATTAGAAGTCTTCTTTGGTTTCTTCAACGTCGGCATCATCGACCGCGAAGTCCGGTTTAGAATCCTGATTGCTGAGCAGCAGTTCACGGATTTTCTTCTCGATCTCTTTCGCTGCAGCCGGGTTCTCTTTCAGCCAGGAGATAGCATTCGCTTTACCCTGACCAATCTTGTCACCGTTGTAGCTGTACCAGGCGCCAGCCTTCTCGATCAGCTTCTCTTTCACGCCCAGGTCAACCAGTTCACCGAAGAAGTTGATACCTTCGCCGTACATGATCTGGAACTCAGCCTGCTTGAACGGCGCGGCGATTTTGTTCTTCACGACCTTCACGCGGGTTTCGCTACCGACGACGTTATCGCCCTCTTTCACGGCACCGATACGGCGAATATCCAGACGCACAGAGGCGTAGAATTTCAGCGCGTTACCACCGGTGGTGGTCTCTGGGTTACCGAACATCACACCGATTTTCATACGGATCTGGTTGATGAAGATCAGCAGCGTGTTGGACTGCTTCAGGTTACCCGCCAGCTTACGCATCGCCTGGCTCATCATACGTGCCGCAAGGCCCATGTGAGAGTCGCCGATTTCGCCTTCGATTTCCGCTTTTGGCGTCAGTGCCGCAACGGAGTCGACGATGATGACGTCAACTGCGCCAGAGCGCGCCAGCGCGTCACAGATTTCCAGAGCCTGTTCACCGGTGTCCGGCTGAGAACAGAGCAGGTTGTCGATATCAACACCCAGCTTGCGGGCATATACCGGATCCAGCGCGTGCTCAGCATCGATAAACGCACAGGTTTTACCTTCGCGCTGCGCCGCAGCCACAACCTGCAGAGTCAGGGTTGTTTTACCGGAAGATTCTGGACCGTAAATTTCTACGATACGCCCCATCGGCAGGCCACCTGCGCCCAGAGCAATATCCAGAGAAAGCGAACCGGTGGAGATAGTTTCAACATCCATGGAACGGTCTTCACCCAGGCGCATGATGGAGCCTTTACCGAATTGCTTTTCGATCTGGCCCAGTGCTGCCGCCAACGCTTTCTGTTTGTTTTCGTCGATAGCCATTATTACTCCTGTCATGCCGGGAGAAGCAACTGCGCTTCACCGTGGATTTCTGTTTCGTTGCCGCAATTATACTGTATAGTCATACAGTATCAAGTCTTTTGTAGAAATTGTTGCCAGAGTGTTTTTAACGCATATTCGGTGGCCTGACGGCGCACATTTTCCCGGTCGCCGGTGAAGCATTCGCGTCGGGTAATCCCCTCGCCCTGCGCCGTCGCAAAGCCAAACCATACGGTGCCGACCGGCTTAAGATCGCTGCCGCCATCCGGCCCGGCAATGCCGCTAATGGAGATCGCGTAATCGGCGCGGGCGGCACGTAATGCACCTATTGCCATCTCTATAACCACCGGTTCGCTCACTGCGCCATGCTCTTCCAGCGTCGGCTCCCGAACGCCAATCATTTGCGCTTTTGCTTCATTACTATAGGTAACAAATCCGCGTTCAAACCAGGCGGAGCTACCGGCGATATCGGTAATCACCTTCGCCACCCAGCCGCCAGTACAAGATTCTGCCGTGGTGAGCGTTGCGCCGCGCTGTTTCAGCGCTCGCCCTACTTCTTCGCTGAGCTGCATGAGTTCATGGTCAGTCATCATCGTTTAGGCTCCAGATAATCGTGCAGCACAAGATAGCACTTTCAGCAGAGATATGGGGACGAGGGGATGTTTTTACGAGGGGGCTTCAGAAAATGCCGATGCAGAGGCATCGGCAGAATAGCGAATCACTTCATGCTGTTGACGAGAGTATCCACGTTGTGGCGAAACGCTTTAACGTAGGTGTCTGCCACGCCCCCTTTTGCAGAGAGCGCTTCGGGATAGAGCTCGCCGCCAGGCTGTGCGCCGGTCGCCGATGCAATCTGTTTCACGAGCCGCGGATCCAGCTGATTCTCCATAAACCAGGTCTTTACGCCGTCCGCTTTAATTTGCGTGATGATAGCGGCAACCTGGGCAGCACTGGCTTCACTCTCCGATGATAATCCCTGCGGAGCGATAAACGTGACGCCATAGGCGCGGCCAAAATAGCCGAAAGCGTCATGGCTGGTCAGCACTTTTCGCTTCGCCGTTGGGATGGGCTGAAAGCGTGCTTTTGCCCAGCTATCGAGCTCTGTTAACTGCGTAATATAGGATTTCCCCGCCGCCTCCAGCGCGACCTTTTCTTCGGGATCCGCCTTTATCAGCCCATTCAACACATTCCGGGCATACAACGCACCGTTGGCGGCGCTATTCCAGGCATGCGGATCGGTAATGGTCTCTCCGTCCTCAACCAGCGTGTGCGTTGGAACCCCCGCCGACGCCACCACCAGCGTGCCTTTAAAGCCAGACGCCTTCACCAGCCGATCGAGCCAGCCCTCCAGCCCGAGTCCATTCACAACCACCACGTCGGCTTTACTCAGCGCTGCGCTGTCTTTCGGTGACGGTTCGAAAGTATGAGGATCGCCATCCGGCCCCACCAGCGTCGTTACCTTGACGTGGTCGCCCCCGACCTGTTGGGTGATATCCCCCAGAATCGAAAAACTGGCAACGACGTTCAGCGTCTTCGCCTGCACCCCCTGAGCCAGCAGGCTCAGTGCGAGCGCCATCATAACCCCTGTACGTTTCATCATTTCTCCTTGCATTAAAAAAGCGCTCGCAGGCTGTGAGCCAGCCTGCTGCGCGTGCCACATAAAATCGAAAAGAAAAAGAGACCACTGGCGGTAAGTACAATCGCCGGCCCCGCCGGTAGGCTGATCGCCCACGAGAGGCTAAGCCCCAGCCAGGCACAGAAAATGCCGCTTACCCCGGCAAAAAGTAGCAATCCGGGCAGCGTCCTCGCCCAGCAGCGGGCCGCCACCGCGGGCAGCATCATCAACCCCACCGCCATCAGCGTACCGAGCACCTGAAAACCGGCGACCAGATTGAGCACTAACAGCGCCAGAAAGAGACCGTGCAGTAGCGCAGGCAGCCAGCGGGCGTTCACCTGCAGCCAGGCCGTATCGAATGCCTCGCTAACCAGCCCGCGATAGAACAGCGCCAGCGTTAATAAGGTGAAGATGCAGACCCCCGCCACGAACAGCGCCGCATCACGGTCTACCGCCAGGATGGAACCAAATAGCAAGTGCAGGAGATCCACATTTGAACCGCGCAGCGACACCAGCGTCACCCCCAGCGCCAGGGAGCCAAGATAAAACCCGGCGAAACTGGCATCCTCTTTTAACGGCGTGCGTCGGCTCACCAGCCCCGCCACCAGCGCCACGGTTATCCCGGCGATAAACCCGCCGACGCTCATTGCCAGTAACGACATTCCGCTCAACAGATAGCCCACCGCCACGCCCGGCAGAATGGCGTGCGAGAGCGCATCCCCCATCAGGCTCATGCGGCGTAGCAGTAAAAAGACCCCCAGCGCCGTGGTACTGACCGACAACGCAAGGCAGACGACCAGCGCCCGGCGCATAAAGCCATATTCAATAAAGGGCTGAAAAAGGAGATGCCACATCATGCCACCCTCATCCCAACGCCGGTCTCTAAAGACGGGGCGGCATCCAGGCGCAGGACCTGCGAAAAGTGGCGCGTGACGCGCTCGCTGTCATGAAGCACCGCCAGCACGGTTCGCCCCTGCTGCGCCATCTCAAGTATCAGCTCCATCAATATGTGACTGGTCGCTTCATCCACGCCGGTGAAGGGTTCATCCAGCATGACCAGCGGCGCATGCTGTAACATGACGCGCGCAAAGAGCATGCGTTGAAATTGCCCCCCGGAGAGTTCGTCAATCACCGTGCTTGCCAGCGCCGCCAGCCCTACCCGCTCCAGCGCATGATCGATACGCGCACGCGCCTGTCGTCCGGTTCCGGCAAACAGCGAGAGGGTTGGCCAGCATCCCATGCTTACGACATCCTTCACCGTCAGGGGGAATTGCGCCTCCAGTTCGTGTCGCTGGGCAAGCCAACCAATAACAGGCCGCTTTTCCTGCCAGCGGAACGTCCCGCTGACCGGAGGGAGGAATCCTGCCAGCGTTTTCAGGAGCGTCGATTTGCCGCAGCCGTTAGCGCCCGTAATGGCGGTCATACTACCGCGCAGGATCACCTCATCCAGCGGACGCGTGATGGGCTGGCGGTGGTAGCCCACCACGAGGCGTTGTAGTTCGATCATGGCAGCGCTACCGCCCAGCGCACCGCAAAGACGATGGCTAAAACCAGCGTCAGCGCATACAACACGCGCGTTAACGAAGAGAGAGAGAAGAGAGAGTGCGTCATCAGTCACCCGATAGAATTATGTTATAACATAACAATAAAGAGGTGTGCCGTGATTGTAAATACCGGGCGGCTAACGGGAGTGTGGATAAATGTTACAGCCCCCTCTCCTGCCGGGGAGGGGGCGAAAGATTACTGACTGAACGGCGACGCCGCAGGCACGCGCGCCAGCGCAACGGCCTGGCCCAGTTGCCACACTGCCATTGCGTAGTGGGTGCTGTGGTTATAGCGGGTAATGGTGTAGAAGTTTGGCAGACCATACCAGTATTGATAACCGGTACCGATATCCAGACGCAGCAAGCTCGCCTGCTGGTGGTCACCCAGCGATTGCATAGGCATTAAACCGGCGGCGGCCAGCTGGGATACGCTGTACTTGGTTTTAAACCCATTTTCCAGCCCTGGAGCCTGCCCGTTAGCCTGAACGGCGACCGGATCGCCCTTCACCCAACCGTGTTCTTTAAAGTAGTTCGCCACGCTGCCGATGGCATCTTCCGGATCCCACAGATTGATATGGCCGTCTCCGTTGAAATCTACCGCGTACTGCTTATACGAAGAGGGCATAAACTGGCCATAGCCCATCGCCCCTGCGAAAGAGCCTTTCAGATCCAGCGGATCGTCCTGCTCGTCGCGAGCCATCAGCAGGAAGGTTTCCAGTTCAGAAGAGAAATACTCGGCGCGACGCGGATAGTTGAAGGAGAGCGTTGCCAGCGCATCAAGAATGCGCGTTTTCCCCATCACACGGCCCCAGCGGGTCTCCACGCCAATAATGCCGACGATAATTTCCGGCGGCACGCCATACACCTGCCAGGCGCGGTTAAGGGTCTCTTCATGTTGATTCCAGAAGGCAACGCCATTTTGCACATTATCTGGGGTGATAAACTGCTTGCGATAACGCAGCCATGCCCCGTTTGGCCCGGTCGGCACCTGCGCTGTCGGTGCCTGTCGGTCCATCAGGCGCAGCACGTAATCCAGACGTTTCGCCTGCGACAGGATCTCCTGCAACTGCTGTTTATTGAAGCCGTGTTTGCTCACCATTTTATCGATGAACTGTTGAGCCGCCGGGTTGTTGGCGAAGTCGCCACCCATTTGCATCACATTGTGTTGCGGCTCAAGTAAGAAGCCGCCGGAAGGGGCGCCAGCCGTCTGCTGAACTTCCTCTGTTTTTGGTTTGCTGCTGCAGGCAGCCAGCATAATCAGCGCAGGTAACAGCGCTGCATAACGACGCTTAAACATGGCACATCCATTGAACGAATTCGATAAGTGGCAAGTATGGTAAAGCATCCCCGACACCACAAGGAAGCGGTTCTGTGGTCGCCAGCAAAATCTTTCATTTTTATCCATGAATGCCCCAGGGTGAATGCTTTATGATAGGCCGCCCCTTCTGCTGTGGCAGGGGCGCGGGAAGGATCGTAAACGGAGAGAAACATGAGTGATTTTCTGTTAAATGCAGGCCGTCAAACCCTGATGCTGGAGCTACAGGAGGCCAGTCGCCTGCCTGAAAGGCTGGGGGAGGAGTTTGTCTGTGCGGCAAATACGCTTATCCACTGCGAAGGCAAAGTGATTGTCTCGGGTATCGGTAAATCAGGCCATATCGGCAAGAAGATTGCGGCCACCCTCGCCAGCACCGGCACGCCAGCCTTTTTCGTCCACGCAGCAGAGGCGCTGCACGGAGATTTAGGCATGATTGAAAGCCGTGACGTGCTGCTGTTCATCTCTTACTCTGGCTCGGCCAAAGAGCTGGATCTGATCATCCCACGCCTGCAGGAAAAATCGGTCGACCTGCTGGCGATGACCGGCAAAACCCGTTCCCCGCTGGCGCTGGCCGCCAAAGCGGTGCTGGATATCTCAGTCGAGCGCGAAGCCTGCCCAATGCACCTGGCCCCCACCTCCAGCACCGTGAATACGCTGATGATGGGCGATGCGCTGGCCATGGCAGTGATGCAGGCGCGCGGCTTTAATGAGGAAGACTTTGCGCGCTCCCATCCGGCGGGTGCCCTGGGCGCGCGTCTGCTTAATAAAGTGCACCATCTGATGCGCACCGGCGATGCCATCCCGCAGGTGAAACTCACCACCAGCGTGATGGATGCGATGCTTGAACTGAGCCGTACCGGGCTGGGTCTGGTTGCAGTATGTGATGAGCGCGAGCAGGTGAAAGGCGTCTTTACCGACGGCGATCTGCGCCGCTGGCTGGTAGGCGGCGGCACGCTGCAGGCCATCGTCAGCGAGGCAATGACGCCCGGCGGCCAGACGTTGAACGCCGACAGCCGGGCCATTGAGGCCAAAGAGGTACTACTGAAGCGTAAGATCGCCGCCGCCCCGGTGGTGGATGAGCACGGCAAGCTCTGCGGTGCCATCAACCTTCAGGACTTCTATCAGGCCGGAATTATCTAGCCCTTCAGCCCCAGACGTTTTGCCAGCCGGTGCAGGTTGGCCACGTCGGTTTCCAGCGCCCGCGCGCTTGCCGCCCAACTGCGGTTGTTCTGTTCCAGCGCGCGGGTAATCATCTGCCGTTGAAAATCTTCTGTCGCTTCACGAAGGTTTTCTTTCCCCGGTGCCGGGGCATCCGCTGTCACCGCCAGGGGGGTGTCATCCTGCAGGGCAAAATGGCCGGGCTGAATCACCACCTCATCGCCATGGCGCGCAGCCCGCGCCAGCACTACCGCCCGGTGAATGGCATGTTCCAGTTCGCGCACGTTGCCGGGCCAACCGTAACTCAGCAGATGTGAACGGGCGGCAGGGCTTAGCACGACGCGAGCAAGACCCATTTTCAGGCGACACTGCTCGCAGAAAAAGCCCGCCAGCAGCACCACATCTTCGCCACGCTCACGTAACGGCGGCACGGAGAGTGGAAATACGCTCAGGCGATGGAAAAGATCGGCGCGGAAATTACCGGCCAGCACCTCCTCGCGCAGATCGCGGTTGGTGGCCGCCAGAACGCGCACATTGACGCGCAGGCTGCGGTCATCCCCCACCCGCTGGATATCGCCATACTGCAACACGCGCAGCAGCTTGGCCTGCAACGATAACGATAGCTCACCAATTTCATCAAGAAACAGCGTGCCGTTGTCGGCCATTTCAAACTTACCGCTACGGTTGCTGATAGCCCCGGTAAATGCCCCTTTCACATGCCCAAAGAGTTCACTCTCCGCCACGCTTTCTGGCAGTGCGGCGCAATTGAGATAGACCAGCGGGTTGACCGCGCGCGGCGAAGCCTCGTGGATCCCCTTCGCGACCAGCTCTTTGCCAGTACCGGTCTCGCCAAAGATCAATACGTTCAGGTCAGACGCCGCCACGATGTCGATCTCTTTTTTGAGTTGTATCATCCCCGGCGAGAGGCCAATCATCTCGGTATGCGCCACGGGCTCAAATGCCGCCGGGCTACCGGGCAACATATTCTGACTCTCCAGTTGTTCAATCAGCAGCGCATTGTTCAGCGCCCCGGCGGCCAGCGCGGCAATCAACCGCAACTCCTCATCACTGAAGGTATCGAACTGATCCGGCGACATACCGTCGAGGGTGAGCGCCCCTATCAGATTTTGCCCGGCAAACAGCGGCAGGCCGATGCAGGCATGCACCTTAAGGCTCTCCTGCCCCGGGATGAGGCCATCGTAGGGGTCGGGCAGATCGCTGTCTGCGGGAAAGCGCACCACATCCCCGGCACGGGCGATGGTTTCAAGCCGCGGGTGGCCTTCAAGCGAGAAGCGCCGCCCCAAAACATCCTGCGCCAGTCCATCGATAGCCAACGGTATAAACTGCCGCCCTTCATAGCGCAGCAGCGCCGAAGCATCACAGGCCAGTACGTGACGCAGGGTCGAAATTAAGCGTTGAAAACGGTCCTGATGACCGATACCGGTTTGCAACTCGATAGCGATTTTCGCCAGCACGTCTACGGAAAAGCTCATATCTGCCTCGTTGTCATTTTGACAATTCATAATGTCATATTGACAATATTTATGATAGTCATTATGACTACCCACTATGAGTTATTATTTAATAAATTCATTTAAATCAATTAGTTAAAAAACTGGCACGCATCTTGATATAGGCAATACATCTTTCTTAAACATGCCGCATTTAATTATCGAGGTTGCTATGTCTATTCTGGTTAAAAATAACATTCATTGGGTTGGTCAACGTGACTGGGAAGTGCGTGATTTTCACGGAACGGAATACAAAACGCTGCGCGGCAGCAGCTATAACAGCTATCTCATTCGTGAAGGTAAAAACGTCCTGATTGATACCGTCGATCATAAATTCAGCCGCGAGTTCGTGCAGAACCTGCGTAGCGAAATTGATCTGGAGGCTATCGACTACATCATCATTAACCACGCGGAAGAGGACCACGCCGGGGCGCTGACCGAGCTGATGTCCCATATTCCGAACACGCCAATCTACTGCACCACCAATGCCATCGACTCGATTAACGGTCATCACCACCATCCGGAGTGGAATTTCCACACCGTGAAAACCGGCGATACCCTGGATATCGGTAACGGCAAACAGCTGATTTTTGTGGAAACGCCAATGCTGCACTGGCCGGACAGCATGATGACCTACATGACCGGCGACGCGGTACTGTTCAGTAACGACGCCTTCGGCCAGCACTACTGCGATGAACGTCTGTTCAATGACGAAGTGGACCAGACCGAGCTGTTCGAACAGTGCCAGCGCTACTACGCCAACATTCTTACGCCATTCAGCCGTCTGGTGACGCCAAAAATTACCGAGATCCTCGGCTTTAACCTGCCGGTGGATATGATTGCCACTTCCCACGGCGTGGTATGGCGTGAAAATCCCACCCAGATTGTCGAGCTGTACCTGAAATGGGCGGCGGATTACCAGGAAGACCGCATCACTATCTTCTACGACACCATGTCCAACAACACCCGCATGATGGCGGACGCCATTGCCCAGGGGATCAACGAAGTGGATCCGAACGTGGCGGTGAAAATTTTCAACGTGGCTCGCAGCGATAAAAACGAAATCCTGACCAATACCTTCCGCTCCAAAGGCGTGCTGGTGGGCACCTCCACCATGAACAACGTGATGATGCCAAAAATCGCGGGCCTCGTGGAGGAGATGACCGGCCTGCGTTTCCGTAATAAACGCGCCAGCGCCTTTGGCTCCCACGGCTGGAGCGGCGGCGCGGTTGACCGTCTCTCTACCCGCCTGCAGGATGCCGGTTTCGAAATGTCTATGAGCCTGAAAGCCAAATGGCGCCCGGACATCGACGCACTGGAAATCTGCCGCCAGCACGGTCGCGATATCGCCCGTCAGTGGGCGCTCGCTCCGCTGCCGGACGCCACAGCAAAACCGGCCGAACCACAGCCTGCCAGCAGCTGTGCCGCCGCTTCTGCCGATCTCGGCCCGCGCATGCAGTGCAGCGTCTGCCAGTGGATTTATGACCCGGAACTGGGCGAGCCGCTGCAGGATGTTGCGCCGGGCACGCCGTGGAGTGACGTACCAGACAACTTCCTCTGCCCGGAATGTTCCCTTGGTAAAGACGTCTTTGACGAACTGGCATCGGAGGCAAAATGAATAACGGAATCGTGATCATCGGCTCGGGCTTTGCCGCCCGCCAGCTGGTGAAAAATATCCGCAAACAGGATCCCAGCGTTCCGCTGACGGTGATTGCCGCCGACAGCATGGACGAGTACAACAAACCTGATTTAAGCCACGTCATTAGCCAGAATCAGCGTGCCGAAGATCTCACCCGCCAGACGGCGGGGGAGTTCGCGGAACAGTACAACCTGCGCCTGTTCCCCTATACCTGGGTCACCGATATCGACGCCGCTGCGCACGTCGTGAAAGCGAAAGATCATACCTGGCAGTACGACAAACTGGTGCTGGCCACGGGCGCATCCGCTTTTGTGCCGCCGGTTGAAGGCCGCGAGCTGATGATTACGCTGAACAGCCAGCAGGAGTACCAGGCCAGCGAAACGTGGCTTCGCGACGCGCAGCGCGTAATGATTGTCGGCGGTGGTCTGATTGGCACCGAGCTGGCGATGGACTTTTGTCGGGCGGGTAAAGCCGTCACGCTGGTCGATCACGCGGCCAGCATTCTGTCAGCGCTGATACCCGCCGAAGTAAGCAGTCGCTTACAGCACCGTTTAACCGATATGGGCGTACACCTGCTGCTGAAATCTCAGCTGCAAAGCCTGACCCGTACCGAAACCGGCATTCGCGCCACCCTCGATCGCAACCGCAACGTAGACATTGATGTGGTGATTGCCGCGACCGGGCTGCGTCCGGAAACGGCGCTGGCGCACCGCGCGGGAGCGGAGACAAACCGTGGCGTGAAGGTCGACAGTTACCTGCAAACCACGCAGCCCGACATCTATGCGCTGGGCGACTGCGCTGAGATCAACGGCCAGCTTCTGCCCTTCCTGCAGCCGATACAGCTTAGCGCGATGTATCTGGCGAAAAACCTGCTCGGGGGCAGCGCGCCCCTGAAATTACCCGCGATGCTGGTGAAGGTGAAAACGCCTGAACTGCCCCTGCACCTTGCAGGCGAAACCCAGCGTCAGGATCTGAACTGGCAAATCACCATCGAACCACAGGGCATGGTGGCCAAAGGCGCTGACAGCGAGGGACAGCTACGCGCCTTCGTGGTTAGCGAAGATCGCATGAAGGAGGCCTTTGCCCTGCTGAAATCTCTGCCCGCTTAACCCTCTCTGCCACTCTTACTTAACCTTTGGATCTTTTATCCGCAGCCCCGATGTCCCGGGGCTTTTTTCTGTCTAAATGCGGAACAACCGTCAAACCTCACCCTGTTTTATGCCGCCTATCCTGCTTAACCTGAAGCGGTATTCAACGGCGGGAGAGCGTGACATGACAAACCTCAAACAGGATCTGGCTTATCTGGAGCGGTGGTTCAGGAAGGTTCAGCCCGCCGAACCCGTGCCGTGGCGCTGGCTCTATCTTACCCCGTCGCAGCGCATGGAACGGCTACGCGAGCTTATGCTGCCGCTCGGCGAGAAAAAATCCTGACCCGAACCGGGTTGTGACGCTTTCAAAGGCTTTATTGCAAAAAGCGGAACAGGTTGATCAACTCCACCCTATTTCTCCCTGAAAAGCCCTTACACTCTCAACACACCTCATTAGATGCCGATCAAAGCCATGCGCCTGTTACAAAAAATTCGTCAGTATCAGCGGCTCTCTCTGCACTACGGCTCTTCGCCCAGGCAAACGACCCTTGCCGAAGTCGCGGAGGTGGCGGTCTGCAGTGAACGACATGCGCGCACCCTGTTACGCCAGCTGGCGGAAAACGGCTGGCTACGCTGGGAGGCGCAGCCCGGACGCGGCCACCGCGCCACGCTGCACTGCCTGCGCACCACCAGCGAACTGAGCGCTCCGCTGATGCGCGCCTGCCTGGAAAAGGGTGACTACCAAAGCGCCCTGCAGCTGGCCGATGGCGATCCCGCCAGCCTGCATCACATCATTACCCCCTTTCTGGGCGGTAAATGGCTGAAGCACCAGCCGACGCTGCGTATTCCCTGGTACCGTCCCCTCACCTCCCTGCATCCGGCACTGCAACGCCGTCGCGCAGAACAACATATTATCTGTGCGATACATGCAGGCTTAACCCGCAATGAACCCGGTCAACCGCACCCTATAGGCGATCTGGCACACCACTATGCTTCTCTTGATGGGGGACGGCGCTGGCATTTCTATCTGCGTAGCGGCGCGCACTGGCATAACGGCCAGCCCATTACTGACGACGATATCCTGACGGCGATGCGGCAGCTGCTAGCCGACCCGACGCGTAATGTCGGGTTGCAGCATATCGCCTCGCTTACGCGGGTGGCCCCCTGGTGTCTGGAAATCGAGCTCACTCGCGCCGATGCGCTGTTACCACAGCGGCTGGCGCATCCGGTCTGCCGGTTACCCCATCCACGCCAGCCCGAGATCGGCGCGGGCCCCTTTGCCATTGCCCGCCATCATTCACATTATTTGCGGCTGGAACGTCAGCCCTGGTACTTTGGCCATCACCCGCTACTGCATGCGATAGAGTTCTGGCGCACCGGCTCAATGCTGGAGAAACCGGCGTGGATTACCGTAGGCAAGGGCAATACAACCCAGGAAGCGGTGACCTCCACCAGCAGCGGCTTTGCCTGGCTGATGGTCAATAGCGCACTGCCCAAAGCACTTGCCGCCGCCTTACGTCACCAGGCGATAAGCCTTAACCAGCGCTGCTTTGCCTCCCGCAGCGACCTGCAGATCCGCAGCGACATTCTGCCCGGCCTGCACGTGAAAGAACCGCCGGAACCGGCAGCCTGCCCGCTGCCAGCCCGTCTGAAACTGGTGTGTTATCACACGCCCGAACTGCGGGAGCTGGCAGAAAAATGGCGACAACACTTGATGCGGCACGGTTGCCTGTTGCAGATCGAATGGCGAGACCGTGATGGCTGGCATCAGCCGGATGTGCTGGCCGACGCCGACCTGCTATTGGGGGATTATCTGGCGAGGGAAAACGCCGGGTTCGCGCTGGGAGAGTGGTTGATTTACGAGCCCGCCTGGCAGACCGCGTTAGGCGTGGCGCGCTGGCAGAAAAAGAAGCAGCAGCTTATGCAAATGTGCGACAGCGAAGCCCACTTTAACGCTCAACTGACGCCCCTCTTTCAACAGATTTTTGACGAGGGAACCTGTACGCCGCTGTTCCACTATCGCTATCAAATCAACGCCCTGGAAAATGTGCAGGATATGGTCTTAACCGCAGGGGGCTGGCTCGATTTCACCCGCGCCTGGCTTCCCCCGCCTGCAGGCTAGCGATGCGGCCCGGCCACCACCGAGTCACGCAATATCAGCTCGCCGGCAAAGTTTTGCTGTGAGGTGAAATCGCCGCCATCGAGCATAAAGATCAGCCTGCTGATGGTCTCTTTAATCATTTCAGTGACAGGCACCCGGACGCTGGAGAGCGACGGAACAATATAAGGGGCGATGGCAACGTCATCGAAACCAATGACCGAGACCGCGGCCGGGGTGGCGATCCCACTCTCGTGCAGCTGCTTGATGGCACCAATCGCCATATCATCATTACTGGCTACCAGTGCGCTGAAGGTCTCACCGCGAGCCAGCAACGTTGAAACCCCCGCCGCGCCGCTCGCCGGGTTCCATTTCCCCTCTACAATCAACGACTCACGCAGCGGGATCTGATGCTGGGCCAGCGCCGCTTTGTAGCCACTCAGACGTTCGATCCCGGTTGGGGAGTCCAGCGAGCCGGTGATAAAAGCGATATCGCGATGACCCAGCTTGATAAGCTGCGTCACCGCGGCCTCGCTGGAGGCAATGTGATCGGACCAAACGCAATGGCTGCTGTTTTTACGCAGGCGACGGTTAAGCACCATCACCGGCTGGCTGTGATCCTGGATAATGGCATCCATCTCATCGACGCTGAGAAAACGCGGATAAATAATGATCGCGTCGCAGCGCATATCCAGCAGATACTGAATCGCCTCACGCTCCTCTTCCGCGCTGTGTTTGCCATCGGCCAAGATGAGCTGCCGCCCGCGCTCCTCGGTCATTCGCGCGGCATGGAACAACAGCTCGCTGAAGTAGACACCATGATAGAGGGTGTTAGTTACCACCAGCCCCAGGGTTTGCGTGCGTTTGGTCGCGAGGTTTCGCGCCAGTAAATTGGGGCGATAGCCACTCTCGTCAATGGCCTGAAACACGCGGTCTTTTGTCTCCTGGCTTACGTAACCGTTGCCCGAAAGCACCCGGGAAACCGTCGCCTTCGAAACCCCTGCCCGCTTCGCCACTTCCAGCATCGTGGTCATCACTTTTCCCTCTCAATCTAATGAGCGGCAGTGTACTTCACGGCGATTAAATTGTCGCAGCGGGAATATTACACTTGTCACCCTGATTGGTGATCATCATCACGAATATAAAAAATGGGCAAAATGCGATCTTGTTTGATCATGTGAAACTCTTCATGATTTTGTGGAACCGGTTTCCTATCTAAGTCTCATCCCGCTGTTCGATGAAGACGTACCTTACAGTTAAAACAGGATATAACCCGATGGCCAAAAACTATGCTGCGCTGGCGAATGCCGTAGTCAGCGCGCTCGGCGGCAAAGATAACATCACCGCCGTCACCCACTGCATGACGCGTTTGCGCTTCGTTGTGAAAGACGAGAGTGCCATTGATAGCGCAACGCTGAAGACAATCAGCGGTGTTCTGGGTGTGGTACGTAACGATAATCAGTGCCAGGTGATCATCGGCAATACCGTTTCGCAGGCCTACCGCGAGGTGGTGAGCCTGCTGCCGACCGATTTACAGCCGGCTGCGCCGCAGGGCCCGCAAAAATTGACCTTACGCCGCATTGGCGCCGGGATCCTCGACGCGCTGATCGGCACGATGTCACCGCTGATCCCGGCGATCATCGGTGGTTCAATGGTTAAGCTGCTGGCAATGATCCTGGAGATGACCGGCGCGCTACCGAAGGGCGCTCCAACCCTCACCATCCTGACGGTGATTGGTGACGGCGCGTTCTTCTTCCTGCCGCTAATGGTGGCAGCCTCGGCGGCCGTGAAGTTCAAAACCAACATGTCGCTGGCGATAGCCATCGCGGGCGTGCTGGTACACCCGAGCTTTATTGAGCTGATGGCCAAAGCCGCCCAGGGTGAGCATGTCGAGTTCGCCTTTATTCCGGTGACGTCGGTGAAATATACCTATACGGTGATCCCGGCGCTGGTCATGACCTGGTGTCTCTCGTACATCGAACGGTGGGTAGATCGCATTACCCCGGCGGTAACGAAAAACTTCCTGAAACCGATGCTGATCGTGCTGATTGCCGCCCCGCTCGCCATTGTGCTGATTGGGCCGCTGGGGATCTGGATCGGTACCGCCATCTCTGCGCTGGTGTACACCATCCATGACTATCTGGGCTGGCTGTCCGTGGCCATCATGGGTACGCTGTGGCCTCTGTTGGTTATGACCGGTATGCACCGCGTCTTTACGCCAACTATCATTCAAACCATTGCCGAAACCGGGAAAGAGGGGATGGTAATGCCGTCTGAAATTGGCGCCAACCTGTCGCTGGGCGGATCGTCGCTGGCGGTGGCCTGGAAGACCAAAAACCCGGAATTGCGCCAGACGGCGCTGGCGGCCGCGGCCTCTGCCATCATGGCCGGTATTTCTGAGCCGGCGCTCTATGGCGTGGCGGTGCGACTGAAACGTCCGCTAATCGCCAGTCTGATAAGCGGCTTTATCTGTGGCGCCGTGGCCGGTATCGCAGGTCTTGCCAGCCACTCCATGGCCGCTCCGGGGCTGTTTACCAGCGTTCAGTTCTTTGATCCGGCCAACCCAATGACTATCGTCTGGGTCTTTGGCGTGATGGCGCTGGCCGTCGTACTCTCCTTTGTGCTGACGTTGCTCCTCGGCTTTGAGGATATTCCGGTAGAAGACGAAGCCGAAAAAGCACGCGCCCTGCAGACTGCGCCGGTGCAGGCAACAGAAGCACGAGCATAATGTGAATAGCGAGGTAAAAATGTCAGTTTTTCCAAAAGGATTTTTATGGGGCGGCGCACTGGCCGCCAACCAGAGTGAAGGGGCTTACCGTGAAGGCGGAAAGGGGCTGACCACCGTTGACATGATCCCCCACGGCGCCAACCGACTGGCGGTGAAAGTCGGCAAGGAAAAACGCTTCGCGCTACGTGAGGATGAATTTTACCCAAGCCACAACGCGATCGATTTTTACCATCGCTATAAAGAAGATATCGCTCTGATGGCGGAGATGGGCTTTACGGTGTTCCGCACCTCGATTGCCTGGAGCCGCCTTTATCCTAATGGCGATGAACCTTTACCCAATCAGGAAGGGATTGCCTTCTACCGTGCGGTATTTGAAGAGTGCAAAAAGCACAACATCGAGCCGCTGGTTACCCTGTGTCATTTTGATGTACCGATGCACCTGGTGACGGAATATGGCTCCTGGCGTAACCGTAAAATGGTCGAGTTCTTCGCCCGCTACGCCCGAACCTGTTTCGAAGAGTTTAACGGTCTGGTGAAATACTGGCTCACCTTCAATGAAATTAACATCATGCTGCACAGCCCGTTCTCCGGCGCAGGACTGGTGTTTGAAGAGGGCGAAAACGAAGATCAGGTGAAGTACCAGGCTGCCCACCACGAGCTGGTGGCGAGCGCGCTGGCAACCAAAATTGCGCATGAGGTAAACCCGGAAAACCAGGTTGGCTGCATGCTGGCAGGCGGTAACTTCTACCCCTACTCGTGCAAGCCAGAAGACGTGTGGATGGCGCTGGAAAAGGATCGTGAAAATCTCTTTTTCATCGACGTACAGGCGCGCGGCAGCTACCCGGCCTACTCCGCCCGCGTGTTCCGCGAAAAGGGGGTGGTCATTGTTAAAGACCCCGGTGACGACGAACTGCTGAAAAACACCGTGGATTTCGTCTCGTTCAGCTATTACGCGTCACGTTGTGCTTCCGCTGACATGAATGCCAATAACACCAGCGCGGCCAATATCGTTAAATCTCTGCGAAATCCGCACATCGAAGTCAGCGAATGGGGCTGGGGCATCGACCCGCTGGGTCTGCGTATTACCATGAACATGATGTATGACCGCTACCAGAAGCCACTTTTCCTGGTGGAAAACGGCCTCGGTGCGAAGGATGAAGTTGACGCCAACGGCGAGATTAACGATGACTATCGCATCAGCTATCTGCGCGAGCATATCCGCGCGATGGGCGATGCCATTGAAGACGGCATTCCGCTGATGGGCTACACCAGCTGGGGCTGTATCGATCTGGTGGCGGCCTCTACCGGTGAGATGAGCAAACGCTACGGCTTTATCTATGTCGATCGTGACGACGCCGGCAACGGCACGCTCGATCGTAAACGCAAGAAATCGTTCTGGTGGTATAAAAAAGTCATCGCCAGCAACGGTGCCGATTTAGACTAACCTCCCCGACCGGGCGACCTGTGCGCCCGGCTGTTTCGCCTCGCCCCCTTCCGCCCTTACAATACCCAATGATTTCATAGCGTTATTGTCATTCATTGACACCAAATATATTACATTGTATAAAGCTTCGCCATAATAATGAGTTTCATTTACATCTTGCTCACCACCAGGGCAGCGCAACATAAAATTAATGAAGGATAGCGTTCCATGAAAAACATCATCAGCGCAGTAGGATTGTTCCTCGCCACTGCGGGCTCCGCCTTTGCGACCACTTATCCGCTGACGATTGAGAACTGCGGCTATAAAGAGACGTTTACAAAAGCACCGGAACGCGTCGTCGCCCTGGGCCAGAATACCGTTGAAATTTTGCTGTTGTTGGGATTAGAGGATCACGTCGTAGCCAGCGCTTTCTGGCCAACCAAAGTCCTGCCGGAACTGGCGGCGAAAAACGAAAAAATCAAAACGCTGACGGTCGAAATCCCGGGTCTCGAATCTATCCTCGCCCAGAATCCGGACTTCGTACCGGCACAGCTTCCGCTGCTGCTGGGGCCAGAGAGTAAAGTTGCCAAACGTGAAGACCTGCAGACAGTAGGCGTTAACAGCTATATGTCACCCGGCATGTGCGCTACCAAAAAAGACATTGGTGATATGTACGGCAGCCGTCAGAAACTCTGGGACATGACCTTCCTTTATAAAGAGATCGAAGACTTCGCAAAAATCTTCAACGTAGAAGATCGGGGCCAGGCGCTGATTGCCGACTTCAAAAAACGCGAAGCCGATCTGCGCACTGAGTTCAGCAAAAATAAAAAAGACCTGTCGTTCGTCTTCTGGTTCTCAAGCTCCTCCCCCTCCTCTGATGCCTATGTCGGCGGTAAAAATAGCGCGTCCGGCTTTATCGCCAATGTGCTGGGTGGCCATAATGCCATCACCTCTGAAACGGAATGGCCGACCGTGGGCTGGGAAAGCATTATTGCTGCCAACCCGGACGTGATTGTTGTTTCTAGCCTTGATCGCAACCGTTGGGCGCTGGATAGCGCGCAAGAGAAGATTAAATTCCTGAAAAGCGATCCGGCCGTCAGCCAGCTCGACGCCGTGAAAAAAGGGCATATTGTCGTTATGGACGGCCAGGCGATGAACCCTACCATCCGTACGATTTACGGTGCTGAGCAGGTGGGTGAGCAGCTCAGAAAGCTGGGGCTGAATTGATGACAGCAGTGGTGCAACAACGTCGACAAGGCCTGCTGCTTACCACCTCGTCCGTGCTGGCTGTTGTGCTTTTATTGCTGGTGATTGCGCTGGGCGTAAGCGTGGGGGAGCTCTCTATCCCCCTGCAAACCGTCTACTACGCGATTGCTAACAAAGCCGGGCTGACCAACGTTCCCCTGAACCGTATCTACGAGAGCGTGATCTGGGATTTCCGTCTTAGCCGCGCTCTGGTGGCGGCGTGCTGCGGTGCCGGGCTGGCTATCTGCGGTGCCGTGCTGCAAAGCTTGCTGAAAAACGCCCTCGCTGAGCCCTACGTGCTTGGCGTCTCTGCCGGGGCTTCTACCGGGGCGGTATCGGTCGTGGTTCTCGGCATTGGCTCCGGGGCCGTCACCCTCTCGGCGGGCGCCTTTGCCGGCGCCTTTTCAGCCTTTGCCTTTGTCGCCTTTCTGACCAACGGCGCGCGTGGCGGCAATGAGCGCACGATACTGGCCGGGGTCGCGGCCTCTCAGTTGTTTAACGCCATCACGGCATACACCATCAGCACCTCCGCCAGCGCTCAGCAGGCTCGCGACGTTATGTTCTGGCTGTTAGGCAGTTTTAGTGGCGTGCGCTGGCCGGAATTCCAGCTGGTATTAGTCGTGGTATTGCTGGGGCTGGCGATTTGTCTCTATTACTCCCGCGCGCTGGATGCCTTTACCTTTGGCGACGATGCCGCCGCATCGCTGGGGATCGCCGTACCGCAAGTCCGTTTGCTCTTGTTTACCGTCACCGCGCTGATTACCGCCACCATCGTTAGTATGGCAGGCTCGATCGGTTTCGTTGGGCTGGTGGTGCCCCATATGATGCGCTACTTCTTTGGGCCTCTGCACCGTACGCTTCTGATTGCCAGTGCGCTGGCCGGGGCGATTCTGATGGTGCTGGCCGATATCGCCTCCCGCATGCTGATTGCGCCGCAAAGCCTGCCGGTGGGTGTCGTCACGGCCCTGGTGGGAGTACCCTTCTTCGCCGTCATTATCTACCGTTCAAGGAATAAGTGATGAGTATCACCGCCGATAACATTACCTGGAAGGTAGGCAAAAAGGTCATCGTCAATAACGTCTCGCTCCGGGTCACGCCGGGGCAGACGGTCGGCCTGCTGGGGCCAAATGGCTCGGGCAAATCCTCTCTGCTGCGCGTGCTTGCCGGGCTTCGCCGCCCTCACGCGGGCACCGTCGCTCTGGATGGCAATAACATTGCACGTATCAATAAAAAGCAGCTGGCGCGGCGCGTCGCCTTTGTTGAACAGCACGGCATGACCGACGCCAACATGCAGGTACGTGACGTCGTTAAGCTCGGACGTATTCCGCACCATACGGCGTTTTCCGGCTGGAACAGCCACGATGATGCCACCGTGAACGCGGCGCTGGAGCGGGTGGATATGCTGGAAAAAAGCACCCAGGGCTGGTTAAGCCTCTCCGGTGGTGAACGGCAGCGTGTGCACATTGCCCGGGCGCTGGCGCAAACCCCCAGCGAGATCCTGCTTGATGAACCCACCAATCACCTGGATATTCACCATCAAATGCAGCTGATGCAGTTGATCAGTGAACTGCCGGTCACCAGCATTGTGGCGATCCACGATCTTAATCATGCCTCGATGTTTTGCGATGCGCTGATTGTTATGCAGAAAGGGCAGATTGTTGCCACCGGCTCACCCCAGGCGATCCTCACCGAAGATCTGCTGTGGGACGTGTTCCGCGTGAAGACGAAAATTGAAATATCGCCATTTCATGGCAAGAAACATATCCATTTCCTCGTCTGATGCCAGGTAAGCCCATGCTCTCTTTGCGCCCGGCAACACAACTCTGGCCGCCGGTCTTACTGGGCAGCCAGTTTGTGTTCAACATCGGCTTTTACGCCGTTGTCCCCTTTCTGGCGATCTTCCTGCGCGATGACATGCAGCTCTCCGGCGGGCTGATTGGTCTTGTCCTGGGGTTACGCACCTTCTCCCAGCAGGGGATGTTTATTGTAGGCGGTGCCCTCTCTGACCGCTTTGGCGCGCGTAGCGTTATCCTTTGCGGCTGCCTGGTGCGGGTGGCGGGTTACTTGCTGCTGGCGCTGGGTGACTCCCTCGGGGCGATAATCCTCGGTGCCTGTCTGACGGGCATTGGCGGTGCACTCTTCTCCCCTTCCATTGAAGCCCTGCTGGCCAAAGCGGGCACGCGTAGCGAAGCGGAAGGCAAACGCAGCCGTGCGGAGTGGTTCGCACTGTTTGCGGTTTGCGGTGAGTTGGGTGCTGTGCTCGGACCCGTAGCAGGCGCACTGCTGGCGGGGATCGGCTTTCGCCAGATAGCGCTGGCGGGCGCAGGAGTCTTTGTGGTGGCACTGATGGTGCTGCACTTTTGCCTGCCCACCTCCGCGCAGAAAAAACCATTACACATCACACCCTGGTGGACCACCTTCCGGCAGCCACGCTTTGTGGCTTTTATCATCGCTTACAGCGCCTGGCTATTGAGCTATAACCAGCTCTACCTGGCGCTCCCGGTGGAGATTCAGCGAGCCGGCGGCAGCGAGAAAGATCTTGGCCCGCTGTTTATGCTGGCCTCCGTGCTCATTATCGTTTTCCAGCTACCCCTGGCACGCGTTGCCCGCCGGGCCGGTGCGGTGCGCATTCTGCCCGTCGGCTTTGCCGTGCTGGCCGCTTCTTTCGTGAGCGTGGCTCTGTTTGCCAGCCATCCCCCGGCCGATGGCTGGCTGCGTCTTCTGCCGGCGGCCTGTTTCGTTACCCTACTGACTTTCGGGCAGATGCTGCTGGTGCCTGCTGCTAAAGATATCATTCCGTGGTTTGCCAGCGAGTCGACGCTGGGGGCACACTATGGCGCACTCGCCACCGCAGGGGGATGCGCCGTGCTGGCAGGGAACTTGTTGCTGGGCAGCCAGCTCGATTACGCCCTTACCCCGTCGCCCCAGGCGGTCTATCCCTGGCTGCAACTGGCCTGTTTCCCACTCTGCAGCGCCGTGGCGATGATATTTATCTGCCGGCCGGTTCGACGCTAAGCGCTACTTTTTGGGGCGGTACTTTTCGGGCAGCGGCGGGACAGGACGGCGGTCATCGATGAGGTGGCGTACGGTCAAAATCGGGTGACGCCAGAGCATGCGCGGCCCGGCCCAGCGCATGACCTGTTTCATCTCTTCCCGTTTCGCCGGCTGATAGCAGTGCACAGGGCACTGTTTACAGGCCGGTTTTTCTTCACCGAAAATACATTTATCCAGACGCTTGTCCGCATAGGCATTCAGCGCCTGATAATGCCCCTCTTCGCTTACAGCCTGAGGGCATTGCGCCTCATAGAGCGCAATCATTTTGCGGATGGTCTCCTTTTCGCGCGTAATGCGTTTTCCGGACATGTCAGCATACCTGTTTATAAGTTGCATCCATGATACCTCTTCATGCCGCACGTTTCAGCCTGATTTCATTTTTTGCATCCCGTTTTTGGAAGCAGTCTCGCAGCTCTGCGTTTGTCATCGGGTGATTTTACTGGCATTTTATACAGGTGTTTTTTTTTCTTCTTCAGGGCCAGGAAAGGAGTCCGCAATGACTGAACTGAATACTGTAAAACCGTCTCGTCATTTAACCGTAAGTTCTTATCGCAGACGTCACGAAGTTCGTCGGACCAAAGTGCCGAAAGGATACAGTCTGCACGCCGCGCTGAACCTGAAAGGCGACTGGCTGGAAGCGGCGGGTTTCAAAACCCACTCCCGGGTGCAGCTTAGCGTTGAGCAGGGCAAAATTGTGATTGAGCTGATGAACGAAAACTCGGCCTAAAGGGGCCACATTTTGCTGCGCGAGGTCATTTTTTCATGCGACAATAGCCTTAATTCATGACCATTGCGTCGCTTAAATCGTACTATTTTCAAAGAAATGGACATCATCACTCCATGACCACTACCGACAACTTAGACGCTCACACCCCGATGATGCAGCAGTATCTGAAGCTGAAAGCCCAGCATCCAGAGATCCTGCTGTTCTATCGGATGGGCGACTTTTACGAGCTTTTTTATGATGATGCGAAACGCGCATCGCAGCTGCTCGATATCTCGCTGACCAAACGCGGCGCCTCTGCAGGCGAGCCGATCCCGATGGCGGGCATTCCCCACCACGCGGTGGAAAACTATCTGGCGAAGCTGGTTAATCAGGGTGAGTCGGTAGCCATTTGCGAACAGATTGGCGATCCGGCGACCTCAAAGGGGCCGGTTGAGCGCAAAGTGGTGCGCATCGTCACCCCAGGCACCATCAGTGATGAAGCCCTGCTGCAGGAGCGGCAAGATAATTTGCTGGCCGCTATCTGGCAGGACGGCAAAGGTTACGGCTACGCCACGCTGGATATTAGCTCCGGGCGTTTTCGTCTGAGTGAACCGGCCGACCGTGAAACCATGGCGGCAGAGCTGCAGCGCACCAACCCTGCGGAACTGTTGTATGCCGAAGACTTTGCCGAGCTGGCATTGATTGAAGGTCGTCGCGGCCTGCGTCGTCGCCCCCTGTGGGAGTTTGAGATCGATACCGCCCGTCAGCAGCTCAACCTGCAGTTTGGCACCCGCGATCTCATTGGTTTTGGTGTCGAAAATGCGCCACGTGGCCTTTGCGCGGCGGGATGTCTGCTGCAATACGTGAAAGACACCCAGCGCACGGCTCTGCCGCACATCCGCTCTATTACCATGGAGCGCCAGCAGGACAGCATCATTATGGATGCCGCCACCCGTCGCAATCTCGAGATCACCCAGAACCTGGCCGGGGGCGTTGAAAACACCCTGGCCTCGGTGCTCGACAGTACTGTCACCCCTATGGGGAGCCGTATGCTTAAGCGCTGGCTGCACATGCCGGTGCGTGATACCGCAACGCTGGTCGGTCGTCAGCAGACTATTGCCGCCTTGCAGGATCGTTTTACCGAACTGCAGCCGGTTTTGCGCCAGGTAGGCGACCTCGAACGTATCCTTGCCCGTCTTGCGCTGCGCACCGCTCGCCCACGTGACTTAGCCCGTATGCGCCATGCCTTTCAGCAGTTGCCCACCCTGCGGGCGCAGTTGGCTGAGGTTGAGAGTGCGCCAGTACAAAAGCTGCGTGAAACCATGGGTGAATTTAGCGAGCTGCGCGAGTTACTGGAGCGTGCTGTGGTTGAAACCCCGCCGGTGCTGGTGCGCGACGGTGGCGTTATCGCACCTGGCTATAACGAAGAGCTGGATGAGTGGCGCGCGCTGGCAGACGGTGCAACGGATTATCTCGATAAACTGGAGATCCGCGAACGCGAACGCCTGGGCCTGGATACCCTGAAAGTCGGCTATAACGCCGTTCATGGTTACTATATCCAGATTAGCCGTGGGCAGAGCCACCTGGCGCCTATCCACTATGTCCGCCGCCAGACGCTCAAAAATGCCGAACGCTATATTATTCCTGAGCTAAAAGAGTACGAAGACAAAGTGCTGACCTCCAAAGGGAAAGCGCTGGCGCTGGAAAAACAGCTTTATGACGAGCTGTTCGATACGCTGATGCCGCATCTGGGCGATCTGCAGCTCAGCGCAAGCGCGCTGGCAGAGCTGGACGTGCTGGTTAACCTGGCGGAGCGTGCCGATACGCTGAACTACAGCTGCCCCACCTTTAGCGATAAGCCTGGCATTCGTATCACCGAAGGTCGCCACCCGGTGGTGGAACAAGTGCTCAATGAGCCCTTTATTGCCAACCCGCTTAACCTGTCGCCTCAGCGTCGTATGCTGATCATTACCGGCCCGAACATGGGCGGTAAAAGTACCTATATGCGCCAGACCGCGTTGATTGCGCTTCTGGCCTATATCGGCAGCTACGTGCCCGCGCAAAAAGTTGAGATCGGCCCCATCGATCGCATTTTCACCCGCGTGGGTGCGGCAGATGACCTGGCCAGCGGCCGCTCCACCTTTATGGTGGAGATGACCGAAACCGCCAATATTCTGCACAATGCGACGGAAAACAGCCTGGTGCTGATGGATGAAATTGGCCGCGGAACCTCAACCTACGACGGCCTGTCGCTGGCGTGGGCCTGCGCTGAAAGCCTGGCAAACAAAATCAAGGCGCTGACGCTCTTTGCAACCCACTATTTCGAGCTAACCCAGTTGCCCGAAAAGATGGAAGGGGTGGCGAACGTGCATCTGGATGCGCTGGAGCATGGGGATACTATCGCCTTTATGCACACGGTGCAGGATGGCGCGGCCAGCAAGAGCTACGGCCTTGCGGTAGCGGCGCTGGCAGGGGTGCCTAAAGAGGTGATTAAACGGGCACGGCAGAAACTGCGCGAGCTGGAAAGCCTGTCGCCAAACGCGGCGGCAACCCAGATAGATGGTACGCAGATGTCGTTGCTTGCGCCGGCAGAAGAGACGTCGCCTGCCGTTGAGGCGCTGGAGAATCTCGACCCGGATACACTGACACCGCGTCAGGCGCTGGAGTGGATCTACCGGTTGAAGAGCCTGGTTTAGGGCTCAGCGGTCTCCGGGCCGATTGACTCAGATCTGTAACCTATGTGACCGGTTCATACACGGCCGGTCCTCCTTGTCACGTTCACGGGTGGTGTAATGCCACACTCCGCTGAACATGAGGTGAACGGAACGATCCCACCGTGCTGACTAATCGGCATGACACCGAAGTTGCCGTTGTGCTTTGTCCATCTGTCACGACCGTTTTTCAGCGGCAGTTGTAGCGACGCGCCCAACGGCAACTCACCCGCAGTAACACATATCACTCTCTGGCAGCCAGAAGTGGAACCGCTGGCTCTCACCGTCATGACCATAAGCACAAGGCGATGCCGGCGAACCGGCGGAGCCGCAGAGAACCTGCCGCCTGGAAAATGGCGAGCATAATCATACCGACCATCATCGCTGCTTTCTCTTTTTATCCGCGCTTGGTGAGGGCGCTGGAAGGGTACCTTCACAGAGAAGAACCTGAGCGGTACCCGGCAAGCATCAAAATCAGGATCATAATGCGTTAACCCGGGTACGCATAAAATCAATAAACGTGCGCACCTTTGCTGAAACATGCTGGGCATCAGGATAGACCGCATAGATGCCCTGTTGGGCAAAAGTGTATTCCGGTAAAACGGGGAGCAGTTGCCCCTCCTCCAGCGCGCTTTGTGCCAGCCACGCAGGCAACAGCGCCACACCGCTACCGGCCAGGGCAAAGGCCATTAATGCCTGCGCGCTGTCCGCATATAATCGCGGGGCTTTTTTTATCTCCAGCATGACGCTCTCACCGGCAGCGTTACGTAGCTGCCAGCGCAGCGGTGAAGCGACGCGTTCATGAATGATCCAGTCAGCCTGAGCCAGCGCCTCTGGTGATCCCACAGGATGGGCCTGCAGCCACGCCGGGGATGCTACGGGCAAGATGGCAAACTGCGAAATCAGCGCGGCGTGGTAGCGCGAATCTGCAAGCGTCCCAAGCCGAATGGCGACATCAAAACGTTCAGAAATAAGATCCCTGTGCAGCGAAGATGATACCAGCCGCACGCGCAGCTCCGGGTGCTGAAGGCTAAATTCGGCCAGCAGGGGCACCACCACCTTCGCCCCATATTCGGGAGTGCTGGTAATACGCAGTTCCCCCGTCAGCCCGGCATGGTTGGCGCGCACATCATCCGCGAGTTTCTCCGCGTTCTGAAGCAGCGCCACGCTACGTTGGTAAAACAGCTCCCCGGCTTCGGTTAAGCGCAGCCGACGAGTGGATCGTAGCAGCAGCGTAACGCCCAGCTCATCTTCGAGCTGGCGAATATTGAAACTGAGAACCGCTTTTGTTAACCCCATAACATCTGCGGCAGCGGTAAAACTCCCGCTCTCCACCACCGCCACAAACATCCCTGTACGCTGCAAATTCAACATCGTCAGCCTTTTATTGTCAAAATTTTTTTGACAGTATATCGCGCTTTGTCGCGTTTATCTGTTCTCTTCCGCCCGCTACGATACGGCCTCACTGGAGGAGTTCCCATGACCTATCGCACCAGGGTTGCCGTTGTATTTTTGCTCGGTTTTTTTCTCGACCTGATTAACATGTTCATCGCCAGCGTGGCCTTTCCAGCAATGGGCCGGGCGTTTGACGCCACGCCTTCCGCACTTGCCTGGGTGAGTAATGGCTATATTGCCGGGCTAACGCTGGTCATTCCCTTCAGCGCCATGCTGGCGCGCCTGCTCGGCCCCAAACGCCTGATCCTGCTATCGCTTTTACTGTTTAGTACCGCTTCTACCGCCGCGGGGCTGGCGTCCACACTCGACAGCCTCATCGCCTGGCGCGTCGTGCAGGGGCTTGGCGGCGGACTGCTGATACCGGTTGGGCAGGCGCTGGCGTGGCAGCAGTTTAAGCCGCACGAACGTGCCAGGCTCTCTTCGGCGGTTATGCTGGTGGCGCTGTTGGCACCGGCATGCTCACCCGCACTGGGTGGCGTGCTGGTGCAGACGCTCGGCTGGCGATGGATATTTTTTGCTACTCTGCCCGTCGCTGCCCTCGCAATTACGCTGGCCTGGCTATGGCTTCGTGACGAGAAACCACAGCAGATCGTGACGCGACGACTGCTTCATCTCCCGCTGCTGAAAGATCCGCTGCTGCGGTTTTCTATGCTGGTCTACCTGTGCATTCCCGGCACGTTCATTGGCGTGAACGTGATAGGCATGTTTTACCTGCAAAGCGTCGCCAGACTGACGCCTGCCGAAACGGGGGCGCTGATGCTGCCCTGGTCACTGGCCTCTTTTGTGGCGATCGCATCAACCGGACGCTACTTCAACCGTCTGGGTCCCCGACCGCTGATTATCCTCGGCTCTCTTTTGCAGGCCACGGGAATGGCGCTTCTTGTCCCTGTCGGCCCGGAGAGCCCGCTCGCACTGCCGGTGCTGGCATTTACGCTTATGGGTGCGGGCGGTAGCCTGTGCAGCAGCACGGCGCAAAGCAGCGCGTTTTTGACCATCCCGCATGATGCGATGCCGGATGCCAGCGCGCTGTGGAACCTGAACCGTCAACTGAGTTTTTTTCTGGGGGCGTTAGTGCTGGCCGCGCTACTTAGCCTGGCGCAGCACTACCTGCCGCCGATTACGGCGTGGCACAGTACTTTTATTTTTGCCGCTGGCGTAACCTTACTGCCCCTGCTGACCGTTATTCGTCTTAACAATGCGAAGGTGCTGATGCAGCTTCAACAGGAGAAATCATGACCCCGTACGAAAAAGAAATTATTGATCTTCACGTTGCGCTCGAGCAGTGGCTTGGAGAAGGCGAAGGCGACATCACCGCCCTGCTCGCCCGCTTCCGGCCGGATTTTATGATGATTCCACCGGGCGGCACTCATCTGGACCATGCGGCACTGGCCGGCTTCCTGCAAAACCAGCGCGGCAGTCGCCACGGCCTGAAAATAGCTATCGATGAACTCGCTACGGTGCAGGAATGGGAAGGTGGCGCGGTGCTGCACTACCGGGAGACGCAAACCCGTCCGGACCAGCCTGTCAACGTACGTTGGTCAACCGCGGTGCTTAATCAGGAAGGCGCTGGAGTCACCTGGCGTCTGTTGCACGAAACGACGCAGGGGTAGCACAAAAGAAAAAGGCCCGTCTCACGACGGGCCTTTTTTGACGAAAGGGTAATTATTCGCGGAACAGCGCTTCGATATTCAGACCCTGCCCCTGCAGAATTTCACGCAGGCGACGCAGACCTTCTACCTGAATCTGACGAACACGTTCACGGGTCAGGCCAATTTCGCGGCCGACGTCTTCCAGTGTCGCAGCTTCATACCCCAGTAAACCGAAACGACGTGCCAGCACTTCACGCTGTTTGGCGTTCAGTTCGAACAGCCATTTAACGATGCTCTGTTTCATGTCATCGTCTTGCGTAGTGTCTTCCGGGCCGTTGTCTTTTTCATCGGCCAGGATGTCCAGCAGCGCTTTTTCGGAATCGCCACCCAGTGGGGTGTCAACCGAGGTAATACGCTCATTGAGACGCAGCATACGGCTTACGTCATCAACCGGTTTATCAAGCTGCTCGGCAATCTCTTCTGCACTTGGCTCGTGGTCCAGCTTATGGGACAACTCGCGTGCAGTACGCAGATAGACGTTCAGCTCTTTCACGATGTGAATCGGCAGGCGAATCGTACGGGTTTGGTTCATGATTGCCCGTTCGATGGTCTGTCGAATCCACCAGGTTGCGTAGGTTGAGAAACGGAACCCACGTTCTGGGTCAAACTTCTCAACAGCACGGATAAGCCCCAGGTTACCCTCTTCAATCAGATCCAGCAGAGCCAGACCACGATTGCTATAACGACGGGCAATCTTCACAACCAGACGCAAGTTACTCTCAATCATGCGACGGCGTGAGGCTACGTCACCACGCAATGCACGGCGCGCGAAATAAACTTCTTCTTCGGCTGTTAACAGTGGGGAGTAACCAATCTCCCCAAGGTAAAGCTGAGTCGCGTCAAGCACACGTTGTGTGGCGCCCTGCGATAACAGCTCTTCTTCAGCTAAATCGTTATCACTGGGTTCCTCTTCTACTAAGGCTTTTTCATCAAAAGCCTCTGCTCCGTTCTCATCAAATTCCGCGTCTTCATTTAAATCATGAACTTTCAGCGTATTCTGACTCATAAAGGTGGCTCCTACCCGTGATCCCTGAACGAAACATCCTGACTGGCATGTCTCGTCAAATTATCGCTGCGGCAAATACTGCAGCGGGTTTACGGATTTCCCCTTGTAACGAATTTCAAAATGCAAGCGTGTAGAACTGGTTCCGGTGCTACCCATGGTAGCGATTTTTTGCCCCGCCTTAACTTCTTGTTGTTCCCGGACCAGCATCGTATCGTTATGGGCGTAGGCACTCAGGTAATCATCGTTGTGTTTGATGATAATAAGATTACCGTAACCGCGAAGTGCATTACCGGCATACACAACACGTCCGTCTCCGGTCGCGATGATAGCCTGTCCTTTACTCCCCGCGATATCGATCCCTTTATTTCCCCCCTCGGAGGAAGAGAAGTTCTCGATAACCTTGCCGTCAGTCGGCCAGCGCCATGAAGAGATCGGCGAGCTGGACGTTACACTGCTGGCAGTGGGCTCGGTAGAGCTAACCACAGGTGCCGTAACCGGTGCTGTGACAACGGTCGCAGTACCCTTATTATTCGGCAACATCTTGTTAGCACTCTGTTCACCTGAGTCCTCAGAATACGTAATTACAGGTTGTGAAGCAACCACTGTGCTTGATTTTTGTGCAGGGGTCACACTGTTATTTTGCGCGGTGACGTCGGCCGCAGAAACGCTGTTACCCGGCGTCAGAGGTTTACCGGTGGCATTGCCCACCTGCAGCGTTTGGCCTACTTCCAGTCCATACGGGGCTTGTACGTTGTTTCGCTGGGCGAGATCGCGGAAATCGTTCCCGGTGATCCACGCGATATAGAACAGGGTATCGCCGCGCTTAACGGTATAGGTGCTGCCACCGGTATAGCTGCCTTTCGGAATGTTCCCATACTTGCGGTTATATACTATGCGGCCATTTTCGGTCTGAACAGCTTGTTCCACTGGCTGAATCTGCGTCGGCTGGACAACAGGACGTTGAACAGGCTGGATCTGCGGAGTTTGCTGCGCTGTAGAGTTACCCATCTTTGGTGGAGGAGTAATCAGCATTCCACTGGATGTGTTACCTGAACCGCTATTGCCGCCAACTGAGCTCACCGGCGCAGGGGGATTGTTTGAATTAGAACAACCAGCCAGCCAGAGTGAAACCAGTGATAATGCCGCGACACGGCTGATGGTGAATTTTGGGCTTCCCGCGCTCATTTATCCCCCAGGAATGTGTTAACTACCAGTGACTTAATATTATCCGTGTTGGCACGAATCTTTTGCGCCCCACGATACGCTGAATTGGCCTGAATAACCCTGGAAAAATCTGAGTCTCAGGCCAGCTCCCCCTTTACGAGAGGGACAAAGCGCACGGCTTCCACGGTATCGATGATAAATTCGTCGCCGCGCCGACGAACACGCTTTAATAGCTGCTGTTCATCGCCCACCGGCAAAACGAGAATACCGCCCTCATCCAGCTGCGATAGCAGTGCTGTCGGGATTTCGGGCGGTGCCGCCGTGACAATGATGGCGTCGAACGGGGCGCGTGCCTGCCAACCCTGCCAGCCATCGCCATGACGTGTTGAAACATTATGTAAATCAAGTTGTTTGAGGCGACGACGCGCCTGCCACTGCAACCCTTTAATGCGCTCCACTGAACAGACATGGTGCACCAGGTGCGCCAGGATCGCGGTCTGGTAGCCAGAACCGGTGCCAATCTCCAGCACCCGGGACTCCGGTGTCAGTTCCAGCAGTTCGGTCATGCGGGCAACCATATAGGGCTGCGAAATTGTCTGCCCCTGCCCGATGGGCAACGCGACGTTTTCCCAGGCTTTGTGCTCAAACGCCTCATCGACAAACTTCTCGCGCGGTACCTGAGCCAGGGCATCAAGCACCTTCTCATCGGTAATGCCCTGAGCACGTAATTGATTCAGAAGGCTTTGTACACGTTGACTTACCATTGCTCGTTCACCCCGGCACGATCCAGCCAGCCTGACACCACATCCTGCGCGCTGTAAGCGGTTAAATCTACGTGCAGTGGTGTAATCGAGACATAGCCTTCATCAATGGCAGCAAAATCGGTATCGGGCCCGGCGTCGCACTTCTCGCCCGGCGGCCCGATCCAGTAGAGCGTATTACCACGCGGATCCTGCTGTGGGATGACCTGGTCCGCCGGATGGCGGCTACCACAGCGGGTAACGCGTATGCCTTTAATCTGGTCGAGCGGTAAATCGGGCACGTTGATATTCAGGATCCGCCCGGTGCGCAGTGGTTCACGGCTCAGGGCACGTAAAATCGTGCAGGTGATGGCAGCGGCCGTATCATAATGCTGGTGACCATTGAGTGAGACCGCCAGGGCCGGAAAACCGAGATGACGGCCTTCCATTGCGGCGGCAACGGTACCCGAGTAGATGACATCATCGCCCAGGTTTGGCCCGGCGTTGATGCCGGAGACCACCACATCCGGTCGCGGACGCATCAGGGAATTCACCCCAAGGAAGACGCAATCAGTCGGTGTGCCCATCTGCACGGCAATGTCGCCGTTATCGAAAGCAAAGGTGCGAAGCGATGACTCCAGCGTTAATGAGTTAGAGGCACCGCTGCGGTTACGATCGGGAGCAACAACCTGAACCTCTGCGAACTCGCGCAGATGCCTGGCCAGTGTCTGTATGCCTGGGGCGTGGATCCCGTCATCGTTACTCAGCAATATTCGCATAGTCACCCGAAGTGTTGATAAGTTCCCTGACAACACTGGTGGCAAAGCTACCTGCCGGCAGCCAGAATCGTAACTCAAGCGTTACGTCATCCCACCAGTTCCAGTTCAACTGTTGCGGATAGAGCAGCATCGCCCGGCGTGCCGCTTCCACTTTTTCCCGCACCAGCAAAGATTGTAATTCCTGCGCATCTGCCACAGCAGATTGCTCCGCGCTCAGCGCGTCGCCCACACTTCCCCACTCTCCGGAGCCCGGAAGCGGTGCGGTAATCATCAGCGTTTTGTTTCCGACGCGCGTCTGCAGGTCGGCCATCTCTTCAGCCGTGGCCACGAACCAGCTGCCGCGCCCCGCTAATTGTAGCGCATCGCCGACAACAACTTGATTCGCGTCTGGTTTTTTCAGCCTTTCACTCACAATCTGATTAAACAACGCACTGCGGGCCGCAGACAACCAAAAACTGCGTTTATTCCTGTCGCGAACCGGCGCGTTACTCTGCGCCCAGCGTAGCGCCCCCTGCAGATTACTGCCGCCAATGCCGAAACGCTGCGCACCAAAGTAGTTAGGCACGCCCTGGGCGCTGATGGCTGCCAGACGTTTTTCGACATCGGCGCGATCGCTGACTTCACGCAGCACCAGCGTAAACGCATTTCCTTGCAGGGCACCGAGGCGCAGTTTGCGTTTATGGCGGGCGTACTCCAGTACCTTACAACCTTCAAGCTCAAACTTACTGAGATCCGGCATCGAATTGCCCGGAACGCGCGCGCAGAGCCACTGCTCTGTGACGGCATGTTTATCTTTTTGCCCGGCAAAGCTCACTTCACGGGCATGAATCTTCAGGAACTTTGCCAGTGCGTCGGCCACGAAACGGGTGTTACAACCATTTTTCAGGATCCGCACCAGGATATGCTCGCCTTCCCCATCCGGCTCAAAGCCGAGATCTTCCACCACCACGAAATCTTCCGGGCTGGCTTTTAGTAAACCCGTGCTTTGCGGCTTACCGTGCAGATAAGTGAGGTTGTCGAATTCGATCATTTTGCCGCCTTCACCAGCAGGGCTACTGCTTCGCAGGCAATGCCTTCACCACGGCCAGTGAAGCCCAGCTTCTCGGTGGTGGTGGCCTTGACGTTGACATCATCCATGTGACAGCCGAGATCTTCAGCGATAAACACGCGCATCTGTGGGATATGCGGCAACATTTTGGGTGCCTGCGCGATGATGGTGACATCGACGTTGCCAAGGGTAAAACCTTTGGCCTGAATACGGCGCCAGGCTTCACGCAGTAGCGCGCGGCTGTCGGCCCCCTTGAATGCCGGGTCGGTGTCCGGGAAGAGTTTGCCGATATCACCCAGCGCCGCCGCGCCCAGCAGCGCGTCGGTTAAGGCATGGAGCGCCACGTCGCCATCAGAATGGGCCAACAGTCCTTTTTCGTAGGGGATGCGTACGCCGCCAATGATAATTGGGCCTTCACCGCCAAAGGCGTGTACGTCAAAACCATGTCCAATTCGCATTATGCCTTCTCCTGAGGGGTCGAACGGGTAAGATAAAATTCCGCCAGCTGTAAATCTTCCGGTCGCGTCACTTTGATATTATCAGCGCGTCCTTCAACCAGAGTGGGATGGAAACCACAATACTCCAGCGCCGATGCCTCATCGGTAATGGTTGCACCCTCATTCAGGGCGCGCGTCAGGCAGGCGTGGAGCAGCTCGCGAGGGAAAAATTGCGGGGTCAGCGCGTGCCACAAATCAACGCGCTCTACGGTATGGGCAATGGATGCAAGGCCTGGTTCAGCGCGCTTCATGGTGTCACGCACCGGCGCGGCCAGAATGCCCCCGACCTTGCTGGTCTCGCTAAGCGCCAGCAGTCGCGCCAGATCGTCCTGATGCAGACAAGGGCGCGCCGCATCGTGCACCAGCACCCATGCGGCCTCACCGGCGGCCTGAATACCGGCCAGCACCGAGTCGGCGCGTTCTGCGCCGCCATCAACGACCGTAATTTGCGGGTGGTTTGCCAGCGGGAGCGCGGCAAAGCGCGCATCGCCTGGGCTGATGGCGATCACCACCCGGGACACCCGCGGGTGCGCCAGCAGCGCCGCCACGGAGTGTTCAAGAATGGTTTTATCGCCAATTGAGAGATACTGCTTAGGACACTCTGTCTGCATGCGTCGGCCGAACCCGGCGGCCGGTACAACGGCGCATACGTCCGTAAAAGTTACTGCCATGTCGTCATCCCGGGCTAATTATCGATTGTTTTGTACAGAGCCCTGGTTGCGTTTAGACGCATCCGGAACCAGACGATAGAAGGTTTCGCCCGGCTTAGTCATACTGAGTTCATTGCGTGCACGTTCTTCAATCGCCTCTTGCCCGCCATTGAGGTCATCAATTTCGGCAAAAAGTTGATCGTTGCGCGCTTTAAGTTTAGCGTTTGTCGCCTGCTGTGCCGTCACGTCATCGCTGACGCGACTATAGTCGTGAAGGCCGTTCTTACCGAACCACAGCGAATACTGAAGCCAGACCAGCAAAGCCAGCAACAGCAGCGTAAGTTTACCCATCCTGCCCCCTGAAAAACGGCATCATCATCCCATAACTTTCCCCACGACTCTACTCTGGGGCTACAGAGATGCCGCAACATCGCGGGCAAATGTACCACATTTTTTCCGCAGATTCGCGCCAGCACACCATTGCACATAGTTGGTTACGGTTTGAATTATGGCTGAACTTATCCCATGAGCCACAAAAATAACAGCCCGAACAGGACGACGACCGTCACAATGGTGATGATGGCGCTATAAAGCAGTCTGCCATCCAGCAGCGAGTGCAGCGCAATGCCGACCACAACCGCGACGGGCATCAGCGCCAGGAAGAAAGGCCAGGTATAGAGGAAGAAAAACAGCGTGTTACTGCCGTAAATCAGAAACGGAATGCCCAGCGCCATAAGCCACGAGATAAAGCCGACGATCGCCCCAGGGAAAGACCAGGTCGTCTCGTCGTTAGTCGCTACTGTTTCCGACCTGGTGATAATGTAATTTTCGCTGTTACGCATCGCTAATCCTGTACCATGACACATCGGGGAAGCCTAAGCCCGATACCGTCTCAGGATCTGATAATATCGCCCTGTCTGAGCAGGTCTAATAATTGGCCTACTAAATTTGTTACCAATTGTTGACCTTGCAGGTGAATTTCAGGCGTTTCAGGCGCTTCGTAAACGGCATCAATTCCGGTGAAGTTTTTCAGCTCGCCCGCGCGCGCTTTCTTATACAGGCCCTTCGGATCGCGCTGCTCACATACGGCCAGCGGCGTATCGACAAAGACCTCCAGAAAACGGTCGTTACCCACGCGCTCGCGTACCATCTGCCGCTCGGCGCGGTGCGGAGAGATAAAGGCCGTCAGGACCACCAGCCCGGCGTCGGCCATCAGGCTGGCCATCTCACCGACCCGGCGAATATTCTCTTTGCGATCATCATCGCTAAAGCCCAGATCGCGACACAGGCCGTGGCGTACATTGTCGCCATCAAGCAGATAGGTGCTGACCCCCGCCTGGTGAAGCGCCTCCTCCAGCGCCCCGGCAACGGTCGATTTACCCGAGCCCGAAAGCCCGGTAAACCACAACACAACCCCACGGTGACCGTGGAGTTGTTCGCGTTGCGCGACGGTAACCGGATGAGGATGCCAGACGACGTTCTCATCATGTTGCGCCATTACTTGCCTCCCAGCAGATCGCGTGCGCCCCAGTGTGGGAAGTGCTTGCGCACCAGCGCGTTCAGCTCCAGTTCAAAGGCACTGAGTTCAGAGACGACGGCAGCCTCTTCATTAGGCTGGCGTACCATACCCGCGCCTACCGTGACGTTCGTCAGACGATCAATGAAGATCAGACCGCCCGTGACCGGATTCTGCTGATAAGCGTCCAGCACCAGCGGTTCGTCGAAGGTGAGATCGACCAGACCAATACCGTTCAGCGGCAGTTCAGTGACATCGCGCTGAGTAAGATTATTGATATCCACCTGGAACTGAATACCGTCCACGCGGGCACGGGTCTTCTTGCCCGCGATTTTAATGTCGTAGCTCTGGCCTGCGGTCAACGGCTGTTCAGCCATCCACACCACATCCACGGCAGCGCCCTGCACCGCTTTTACCCTTTCCTGGGCATCCACCAGCAGGTCGCCACGGCTGATATCAATTTCGTCTTTTAGTACCAGAGTTACGGCTTCACCCGCCCCCGCTTCCTGGAGATCGCCATCGAAGGTCACAATGCGGGCGATGGCCGATTCCACGCCGGACGGCAGCGCTTTAACGCGCTGGCCTACCTGCACAGAGCCGGACGCCAGCGTGCCAGAGAAGCCGCGGAAGTCGAGGTTCGGCCGGTTGACATACTGCACCGGGAAGCGCATTGGCTGGGTATCGACCACACGCTGGATCTCTACGGTCTCGAGTACTTCCAGCAGCGTCGGGCCGCTATACCAGGGCATATTTGCGCTCTGGGAGGCGACGTTATCCCCTTCCAGCGCCGAGAGCGGCACGAAACGGATATCAAGGCTGCCCGGCAACTGCTCGGCAAAGGTCAGATACTCTTCACGAATACGGTTGAACGTCTCTTCGCTGAAGTTCACCAGATCCATTTTATTGACCGCCACCACCAGGTGTTTGATCCCCAGCAGCGTGGAGATAAAGCTATGACGGCGAGTCTGGTCCAGCACCCCTTTACGTGCATCCATCAGCAGAATGGCCAGGTCGCAGGTGGAGGCACCAGTCGCCATGTTGCGGGTGTACTGCTCGTGCCCCGGGGTATCGGCAATAATAAATTTGCGCTTTTCGGTGGAGAAGTAGCGATAGGCCACGTCAATGGTGATGCCCTGCTCACGCTCCGCCTGCAGGCCGTCCACCAGCAGCGCCAGGTCGAGCTTTTCGCCCTGAGTCCCATGACGCTTGCTATCGTTATGCAGCGACGAGAGCTGATCTTCATAAATCTGGCGTGTGTCGTGCAGCAGGCGGCCAATCAGGGTGCTTTTCCCGTCATCGACGCTGCCGCAGGTCAAAAAGCGCAGCAGGCTTTTATGCTGCTGAGCATGCAGGTAGGCTTCAACCCCGCCTTCGTCGGCAATTTGTTGTGCAATTGTGCTGTTCATGGCGGCTCCTTAGAAATAACCCTGACGTTTCTTCAGCTCCATGGAGCCTGCCTGGTCGCGGTCAATGACGCGGCCTTGTCGCTCGCTGGTGGTGGAGACCAGCATCTCTTCGATGATCTCCGGCAGCGTTTGCGCGTGAGATTCCACCGCGCCGGTCAGCGGCCAGCAGCCGAGGGTACGGAAACGCACCATCTGTTTTTTGATCACCTCACCCGGTTGCAGGTCGATACGGTCATCATCAATCATCATCAGCATGCCATCGCGCTCCAGTACCGGACGCTCTGCGGCCAGGTACAGCGGAACGATTTCAATATTTTCCAGATAGATGTACTGCCAGATATCCAGCTCGGTCCAGTTGGAGAGCGGGAAGACGCGAATGCTTTCGCCCTTGTTAATCTGGCCGTTGTAGTTGTGCCACAGCTCCGGACGCTGGTTTTTCGGGTCCCAGCGGTGGAAACGATCGCGGAAGGAGTAGATACGCTCTTTCGCGCGGGATTTCTCTTCGTCACGGCGCGCGCCGCCGAAGGCCGCGTCAAAACCGTATTTATTCAGCGCCTGCTTCAGCCCTTCGGTTTTCATGATGTCGGTATGTTTGGCGCTGCCGTGCACGAACGGGTTAATCCCCATCGCCACCCCTTCCGGGTTTTTATGCACCAGCAGCTCACAGCCGTAGGCTTTGGCGGTGCGGTCACGGAATTCATACATCTCACGGAATTTCCAGCCAGTGTCCACGTGCAGCAGCGGGAACGGCAGCGTGCCTGGATAGAACGCTTTACGCGCCAGGTGCAGCATCACGCTGGAATCTTTGCCGATGGAGTACATCATCACCGGATTGGAGAACTCGGCGGCCACTTCGCGGATGATATGAATACTTTCCGCTTCGAGCTGCCGCAGGTGAGTAAGTCGTTTTTGGTCCATAACCGTTCCTTAAGCCAAATTTACAACAGAAGAACCAAAGCCTTCCGTCTCGGTTGTGTGCTGGAACCAGGCGAGCGTGCTATGCAGCTGCACCACTTCACCCACCACAATCAGGGCGGGCATAGGGGCGTCTTTCGCCAGGGTTGCAAGGTTGTGTAATGTGCCGATGGCGACATGCTGATCGGCGCGCGTGCCGCGAGAGATCACGGCAACGGGCGTTGCTGCATCGCGACCGTGTTGAATCAGTTGTTCGCTGATATCCGCCGCTTTCATGGTGCCCATGTAGATAGCGAGGGTCTGACGACTTTGCGCCAGCTGCGACCAGTCGAAGGGGGTGCTGTCGGCTTTGTAGTGCCCGGTGACAAAGGTGACGCTTTGGGCGAAATCACGATGCGTAAGGGGGATACCGGCATAGGCCGTTACCGCCGAGGCGGCCGTGATGCCCGGCACCACCTGGAACGGGACGCCCGCTTCCGCCGAGGCCTGCAGCTCTTCACCGCCGCGACCAAAGATAAAGGGATCGCCCCCTTTCAGGCGCACCACGGTTTTACCCGCTTTGGCTGCCGCAATAAGCATCTGGTTGGTTTCATGTTGCGGAATAGAGTGCTCTCCCGCCCGTTTACCCACGCAGATCTGCTCGGCGTCGCGACGAATAAGCTCGCGCACACCGTCGGTAACCAGGTGATCGTAAAACACCACGTCAGCCTGCTGGATCACCTGTAAACCGCGCAAGGTCAGCAACCCGGCATCTCCCGGCCCGGCGCCGACCAGAATAATTTCGCCATTTGCCCCCTGCCCGGAGGCGAGTGAGCGTTCCAGGTGTTGTTCCGCTTCGGCCTGATTACCCGCCGCCATCAGACTGGCGAAGCGGCCGCGGAAAGCGCGATCCCAGAAGCGACGGCGACCGTCGGTGGTGGTAATCACCGTTTTCAGACGCTCACGAAACTGGCCCGCTACCGCGGCCATGCGGCCAAGGTTCGCTGGCAGCAGGGCCTCTATTTTTTCACGCAGCAGACGCGCCAGCACCGGTGCATTGCCACCGGAAGAGATGGCAACCAGCAGGGGCGAGCGGTCAACGATAGAGGGGAAAATAAACGAGCACAGCGGCTGGTCATCCACCACGTTCACCAGACGGTGACGGGCATTCGCGGCATTAAAGACCTGGCGGTTCAGCTCGCGATCGTCCGTTGCGGCGATGACCAGTACCACGTGATCGAGCATGCTGGGCTCGAATTCGGCACCGGTAATGACCTGCACGCGCGCACCTGCCTTATGTAAAAAGGCAATTTTACGATCGGCGACCTCGCCCGTACCAACAACCAGCACGGGTCGATCTTTAATGGCAGCAAATAACGGCAGGTAGTCCACAGTGCTACAACTCACTAACAATCAGGAATAGTGGGACTATAGGGGGCGGCTAAGATCGAATGAAATTACGAATTGGAATGAGTAGTTACTCAATGGAATAACGCCCTGAAAAAGCTAATATCAAAAAGTGCTTAACGCGCGATTTTTCGGGTATTTAAGAGCAAATCAAATTGTGTAAGGCCGATCACAGTTTCATACTAGGCGCGTCAAATTTTTTGCTCTGTTTTTAAGGACTCCCCTATGTTTTCCGCAATGCGCCACCGTATCGCTGCCCTGGCGTTCGGCGTTTGCTGTATCTTCCCCGTTCAGGCAAAAACCCACCCTTTTGGTGAAATGGCCGCCGAACAGGCACGACACATTGCCACCGTGTTTCCAGGACGCATGACCGGAACGCCCGCCGAAATGCTTACCGCCGATTATGTGCGTCAGCAGTTCGCCGGAATGGGGTATCAGAGTGATATCCGTACCTTCCACAGCCGCTATATCTATACCTCCCGCAATCGTACGCAAAACTGGCATAACGTCATCGGCAGCACGGTGATTGCAGCGCACGAGGGCGAAACGGCACAGCAGATTATTATTCTCGCCCATCTCGATACTTTCGCGCCGATGAGCGATAACGATGTGGATAACAACCTGGGCGGCTTAACGCTACAGGGGATTGATGACAACGCAGCCGGCGTCGGGGTGATGCTGGAGCTGGCAGAACGCCTGAAAGATATTCCGACCCAGTATAGCGTGCGCTTTATTGCCACCAGCGGCGAAGAAGAAGGACGACTTGGGGCCGAAAATGTACTGAATCGCATGAGCGAGAAAGAGAAAAAAAATACGCTGCTGGTGATCAATCTCGATAACTTAATCGTGGGCGATAAACTCTATTTTAATAGCGGCAAAACCACCCCGGCCCCGGTGCGTAAGATCACCCGGGACCGCGCGCTGACGTTAGCCCGTGCGCACGGCATTTTCGCCACCACCAACCCCGGTGGCAATGCGGCCTACCCGAAAGGAACAGGTTGCTGCAACGATGGTGAGGTGTTTGATAAGGCCGGGATCCCGGTGCTGTATGTTGAAGCAACCAACTGGTCGTTGGGTAAAAAAGATGGCTACCAGCAACGGGCGAAGTCGAAAGCGTTCCCGGATGGCACCAGCTGGCATGACGTGAGACTGGATAATCAGCAGTACATTGATAAAACCCTGCCGCAGCGCATAGAACACCGCAGTCGCGATGTGGTGCGTATTATGCTGCCGCTGGTGAAAGAGCTGGCGAAAGCGGGGAAAGCGTAGCGCGGGGTTTTCCCCTCACCCTAACCCTCTCCCACAGGGAGAGGGGATCTTAGAGAGCACGCTTTTTCCCCAGCCCTTCAGAGAGAGGGGAAATCAGTCAACCTTCGTGCAATCCGCATTCGCGCTTAAGCCCAAAGAAGCGGGTCTCTTCTTCCGCCATGCCGGGCTCCCATTTACGCGTGGTATGGGTATCGCCCACCGACAGATAGCCCTGATCCCACAGCGGATGGTATTTCAGCCCATGCTGTTGCAGATACTGATACACGGTACGGTTGTCCCAGTCGATGATCGGCAGCACTTTGAACACGCCGCGCTGGACAGCCAGCACCGGCAGGCTGGCACGGCTGCCAGACTGATCCCGGCGCAGCCCGGCAAACCAGGTTTGCGCATTCAGCTCTTTCAGCGCCCGGTTCATCGGCTCGACTTTGTTGATCTCATTGTATTTCTCAATGCCCTCAACGCCCTGCTCCCACAGCTTGCCGTAACGCGCCTCCTGCCAGGCCGCGCTCTGCGCTGCGCGATACACTTTCAGGTTCAGCTTCAGCTTATCCGTTAACTCATCAATAAACTGATAGGTCTCCGGGAACAGATAGCCGGTATCGGTGAGGATCACCGGAATGTCCGGGCGGATCTGATTCACCAGATGCAAACTGACCGCTGCCTGGATACCAAAGCTCGATGAGAGCACAAACTCTCCCGGCAGATTTTCCAGCGCCCATGCTACACGCCCTTCGGCGTCCAGCTTCTCCAACTGGGCATTGGTTTCTGCAAGCTGAAGAACACGTTCCACTTTGGGCAGTGCATTCAGGGCATTTAAATCGAGTACGGACATAATTACCTCTCGTGTTTACTCCCAGAAATCCCTTGCGGGATCGAGCACCGGGCGAATGATGCCCGCACGCACCGTAAAGTCGCCGAAGCCTTCACCCGCTTCGCGCTCTTTCGCCCAGCGCCCGACAAGCTGGTCAATGGAATCGAGAATTTCCGGCTCCGTGATGTTTTCGCGATACATTCGCGGAATACGTGTCCCCATCCGGTTACCGCCCAGATGCACGTTGTAACGGCCCGGCGCTTTACCCACCAGCCCCAGCTCGGCCAGCATCGCGCGGCCACAGCCGTTCGGGCAGCCGGTCACGCGCATTACGATATGCTCGTCCGGGATACCGTATTTTTGCAGGATCGCTTCCACTTTGTCGGTGAACGACGGCAGGAAGCGTTCGGCTTCAGCCATCGCCAGCGGACAGGTGGGGAATGAGACGCAGGCCATTGAATTTTCACGCTGCGGTTTTACCGCATCCATTAGCCCGTGGCTGCGCGCCAGCTCTTCGATCTTCGCTTTCTGATTTTCTGGCACGCCCGCAATGATCAGATTCTGATTAGCGGTGATCCTGAACTCGCCCTGATGGATCTTCGCAATTTCCAGCAGGCCGGTTTTCAGCGGACGCCCCGGATAATCGAGAATACGGCCGTTTTCGATGAACAGCGTCAGGTGCCAGTTATTATCGATACCTTTCACCCAGCCGATACGATCGCCGCGCCCGGTAAATTCGTAAGGACGGATCGGTTCGAACTTAATGCCTGCACGACGCTCCACTTCCGCTTTGAACGTCTCAACGCCCACGCGCTCCAGCGTGTATTTGGTTTTCGCGTTTTTACGATCGGTACGGTTACCCCAGTCGCGCTGGGTGGTAACGACCGCTTCCGCCACTGCCAGGGTGTGCTCCAGCGGCAGATAACCAAACTCACTCGCAGTGCGGGCATAGGTATTCTTGTTGCCGTGCTCGATAGAAAGCCCCCCGCCCACCAGCAGGTTAAAGCCCACCAGCTTGCCGTTTTCCGCAATGGCGACAAAGTTCATGTCGTTAGCGTGCAGATCGATATCATTCTGCGGTGGGATCACCACGGTCGTTTTGAACTTACGCGGCAGATAGGTCTGCCCGAGGATCGGCTCTTCGTCGGTGGTTGCCACTTTTTCCTGATCGAGCCAGATCTCCGCGTAGGCGCGGGTGCGCGGCAGCAGATGTTCAGAGATCTTTTTCGCCCACTCGTAGGCTTCTGCGTGCAGTTCGGACTCGTATGGGTTCGAAGTGCAAAGCACGTTACGGTTCATGTCGTTGGCGGTCGCCAGCGCGTCCAGCCCGACGGAGTGCAGCATCTGATGTACCGGCTTCACGTTCTTCTTCAGAATGCCGTGGAACTGGAAGGTCTGACGGTTGGTCAGACGGATGCTGCCGTAAATCGTGTTTTCACCGGCAAACTTGTCGATCGCCTGCCACTGTTTCGTGGTGATGATCCCACCCGGCAGGCGGCAGCGCAGCAGCATCGCATGACGCGGCTCCAGCTTCTGCTCGGCACGCTCGGCGCGAATATCACGGTCGTCCTGCTGATACATACCGTGGAAACGGATCAGCAGGAAGTTATCGCCTTTAAAACCGCCGGTAAGACCGTCATTCAAATCTTCGGCAATGGTGCCACGCAGGTAGTTGCTCTCTACCTTCATGCGCTCGGCATCAGACAGTTTGCCTTCGACCACCAGTGGGCCAGGATGTTTTTCGCTCATTAGTAGACATCTCGCTGATAACGGCGCTCTACGCGCAGCTCACTTAAAAATTCATCCGCCGCTTCGGCATCCATACCGCCGAATTCGGCAATCACTTCCAGCAGTGCCTGCTCAACGTCTTTCGCCATACGATTGGCATCGCCGCAGACATAAATATGGGCACCATCATTAATCCAGCGCCACAGCTCTGCGCCCTGTTCGCGCAGTTTGTCTTGTACGTATACTTTTTCTTTTTGGTCGCGAGACCAGGCCAGATCGATGCGCGACAGCACGCCCTCTTTGACGTAGCGCTGCCACTCAACCTGATAAAGGAAATCTTCGGTAAAGTGTGGGTTGCCGAAGAAGAGCCAGTTTTTACCCGGCGCCTCGTCTGCCGCACGCTGCTGCATAAAGGCGCGGAATGGCGCAATACCGGTTCCCGGGCCAATCATAATCACCGGAGTTTCCGGGTTAGCCGGCAGGCGGAAGTTGTCGTTATGTTCGATGAACACCCGGACTTCGCCATCCTCTTCTACGCGATCAGCCAGGAAGCTGGAAGCGCCGCCCGCCCGGGCACGACCTTCGATGTCGTAGCGCACTGCACCCACGGTAATGTGCACTTCGCTTTCCACTTCCGCCTGCGACGAGGCGATGGAGTAAAGTCGCGGCGTGAGGGGGCGCAGCAGGCCAACCAGCGCCTCAGCATCCAGCTGTGCCGGCGAGAAACGCACCATATCGACAATCGGCGTGGTGGCGGCGTAATGCTGCAACTGTGCCTTATCCCCTACTAACGGCAACAGCGTTTCGCTGCGCGTTAAGGTGGCATAGTTTTCAACGATATTGGCGGTGTTAACGGTCAACTCAAAATGCCACTGCAGGGCCTCGGCCAGCGGCAGGGTTTTGCCATCCACGGTAACGGGCTCATCGCCCTTCAACCACAGCAACTCAACCAGCTCTTTCACTAAGGCAGGGTCATTCTGATACCAGACGCCCAGCGCATCGCCTGGCTGGTAGCGCAGGCCGGAATCAGCGAGATCGATTTCGATATGACGCACATCTTTTTCAGAGTCACGGCCGGTGATTTTTTGGTTAACAGAGAGCGCAGCCGTCAGCGGCGCCTCTTTAGTATAAGGGCTAGAGAAGACTTCATTTACCGCGCCGGACGCGGTAACGGCGGCCTGAGCCGGCGTCTCTTTTGGCACACGCGCTTTCAGCACATCCACAATGCGCTCGCGCCACTGGGCCGCTGCTGCCTGATACTCTACGTCGGTATCAACGCGGTCCAGCAGACGCTCGCCGCCGAGCTCCGCCAGTTTGCTATCAAAATCTTTACCCGACTGGCAGAAGAATTCATAGGAAGAGTCCCCGAGACCAAAGACGGCAAACGCCGTGCCGTCGAGCTTCGGCGCTTTCTTAGAAAACAGGAATTTATGCAGCGCTACCGCCTCTTCTGGCGGCTCACCTTCGCCCTGCGTTGAGGTCACCACCAACAGCAATTTCTCTGACGCGATTTGCTTAAATTTGTAATCTCCGGCGTTGACCAGATTCACGTTCAGTTTGGCGGTCAGCAGGTCATCGCGAAGTTGCTCTGCCACACGACGAGCGTTACCGGTCTGGGACGCGGAGATCAGCGTAATCGACGGAACCTCGACCGCTGCCGCAGGTGCAGCGGCCGCAGCGCCAGGCTGCTGGTTAAGGACACCCCAGAAATAGCCAGAAACCCAGGCAAGCTGGTGAGGAGAGAGATCGGTGGTGGCTGCCTGGAGGCGCGCCAGTTGCTCCGGATTTAGCGGTAGCAAATTTGAAGGTGGGGCCTGTGTTGTCATGCGTCGTTATGTTCCAGTAGCAAAGCGGACTTTAAGCGAATAAATCCAAACTGAAGATAAGGTTAACGGCGGCGATAATAACAATTAAAGAAGGGATGGAAATATTAAATAACCAAATGAACTAACCTGTTTTAGTTATCGTTCTTAACAATAAAAACGATTATTTAACCTAATGAAATTTATAGATAAAAAAGCAAATTACCCCATAACCTAGGCCCACCGGCAAGTTTGGCCGTTTTAGCTAATGATAAAAAAAGTCCTTTCCGGTACTATGCGGCGGTTTTTTCCGCATTTGAGAGTCCACGATGTCCACCACACTGTTTAAAGATTTCATCTTCGAAGCCGCACACCGCCTGCCTCACGTACCGGAAGGACACAAATGTGGCCGTCTGCACGGGCACTCCTTTATGGTGCGCCTTGAAATTACGGGTGAGGTCGATCCGCATACGGGCTGGATTATGGATTTTTCCGAGCTGAAAGCGGCCTTCAAACCCACTTATGATCGCCTCGATCACTATTATCTGAACGACATTCCGGGTCTGGAAAACCCCACCAGCGAAGTGCTGGCGAAATGGATTTGGGATGTGATGAAACCGCAGGTTCCGCTGCTGAGCGCGGTGATGATCAAAGAGACCTGCACCGCCGGATGTGTCTATCGCGGCGAGTAAAAAAAAGCCCGGTTAAACCGGGCTTTTTTTTTAAGCGATGTTCAGGTACTTGTGCGTCTGCATCGACAACCGCCAGTTGCGGGCGATGCAGGTTTCGATGCACAGGCGCGTGGCATCCTCTTTCTGACTGATGGGTTGCAGCGCAATCACGCGCTGTTTTTCATCCGTCAGCGTTGTCAGCAGCTCATCCAGCGCTTCGATATCCCGCACGCGGCCAACCGGATGCTTGATTTCATCAGCACGCTCCAGCGCCTGGGATAAGATATCGTAGCCGCCGCGCATGTTTACCTTAGGTGAGACCGTCACCCAGGTGGTGTGAGAGCAGCGGACTTCGTGGGTACCGCTGGTCTCAATCTGGCAGCTATAACCATTTTTTTCCAGCAACTGGGTGAGCGGCATCAGATCGTGAATGCAGGGCTCGCCCCCGGTGATGACCACGTGACGCGCCGTCCAGCCCTGGCGGCTAATAATCGCCAGCAGATCTTCCGAACTGGCCGCGCCCCACTTATCGCTCTCTTTGGTTTTGGCCAGGATGCTAAACAGCGACACTTCTCGATCCGCGAGCTTATCCCAGGTATGTTTGGTGTCGCACCAGGCACAGCCTACCGGGCATCCCTGCAAACGAATAAAAATAGCGGGAACGCCGGTAAAGTAACCCTCGCCTTGCAGGGTCTGGAACATCTCGTTAATCGGGTACTGCATAGTTATCTCTGGTCTGATTTGCGGGGGGGCATTATTGCAGATCGCACATAATCAGGCAAAACAACCCCGGCCACGATTTTATACCTGTCAGTTTAAGGATAGCCAGGCTAACAGTCCTAAGGTAGAAAGCCGTTTTCAGAAGGCAATGTTAAAAACATTAAAACTTACGCTACGCTTTAAAGATATCGCCCATCCGGCACGCGTCGACGTTAACCCCCTTGACTGAGTAGCCATCACAATACTGGACAAGCAGAATGAGCCATTTTGCGGTAATAACGCTACCGTTATACAGCCATATGCACGCTATGGAAGCACTGGCAAAACACCTTATCATGCGCGGCCATCGGGTCACTTTTTTTCAGCAGGAAGAGGCTCGCACCTTGCTCAGGGAACCGCAGGCGCACTTTGTCGCTGTGGGTAACCCGACGCAGTCTGCGCTGCGCGAGCCGGGGTTTTTTCGCCTGATATCAGATATGGCAAGCGTTACCGATATGCTGTGCCGTGAACTGCCCCTCGCCTTCCGACAGCACAATATTGACGCCGTGATTGTCGATCAGATGGAGCCGGCTGGAGGGTTGGTTGCACAAGCTCTCAACCTGCCTTTTATCTCCATCTGCTGCGCCCTGCCGGTAAACCGGGATAACAACATCCCCCTACCAGTGATGCCTTTTCGCTATGGCACCAGCGATCGCTGCCGGAAATTATACGCCTCCAGCGCGGATGTTTATGACTGGCTGATGTCGAGACAAGGCCGGGTAATTGCCCGTCATGCCCGGGCATTTGGTCTGCCTTCGCGCAGCAGACCAGATCAATGCCTGTCGCCGTTGGCCCAAATCAGCCAGACCATTCCAGGCTTTGATTTTCCGCGCTCCTTGCCCGCCTGCTTCCATGCGGTAGGCCCGCTACGCTACGATCCGCTAACGGTTTCATCTGGCAAAAAGAAGCCGTTTGTTTTTGCGTCATTAGGCACGATCCAGGGCTACCGCTTTGGACTGTTCCGCACGATTGCCCGCGCCTGCCGACAGGCTGGTGTGCCCCTGCTTATTGCCCACTGCGACAGACTCAATGCAAGTCAAACTGCCCGGCTGGCGCGTGCGGGGACGCAAATTGTAGGATTTACCGATCAGCTGGCGGTATTACGTGATGCCAGCGCCGTCATCACCCACGCCGGACTGAATACGGTTATGGATGCCATCGCCACCGCCACGCCTATCCTCGCCGTGCCGCTAGCATTTGATCAGCCAGGCGTCGCCGCCCGCGTGGTCTTCAGCGGCATTGGTCTTAAGGCCTGCCGTTTTTCGCCGAGCCGCACGCTCAGCCAGCATCTTCTCGACCTGCTGGAAAATAAGCAGTACACGCAGCGCATCACCGCCCTCCAGACTCAGCTGATAAACGCCGGAGGGGCAGCACGGGCTGCAGAAATTATTGAACAGGCGGTATGTACACGTCATAGCGTACCTACGGTGTGATGATAAAAAAAAACCCGCCGAAGCGGGTTTTTCTAAAGATTAAGGTTCAGGATTACTGACCTTTGATCTCTTTACGGCCGTTGTATGGTGCTTTTTCGCCCAGCGCTTCTTCGATACGAATCAGCTGGTTGTATTTAGCAACACGGTCAGAACGGCTCATAGAACCGGTTTTGATCTGGCCTGCAGCGGTACCCACTGCCAGGTCAGCAATGGTCGCATCTTCAGTTTCGCCAGAACGGTGAGAGATAACCGCAGTGTAGCCAGCGTCTTTCGCCATTTTGATCGCAGCCAGAGTTTCGGTCAGAGAACCGATCTGGTTGAATTTGATCAGGATGGAGTTAACGATGCCTTTCTCGATACCTTCTTTCAGGATCTTGGTGTTGGTTACGAACAGATCGTCACCAACCAGCTGGATTTTGTCGCCCAGTACTTTGGTCTGGTATGCGAAACCATCCCAGTCAGACTCGTCCAGACCGTCTTCGATAGAGACGATTGGGTACTGTTTGGTCAGGTCTTCCAGGAAGTGAGTGAACTCTTCGGAGGTGAAGGCTTTGTTGCCTTCGCCAGCCAGGACGTATTTACCGTCTTTGTAGAATTCAGATGCTGCACAGTCCATCGCCAGGGTGATGTCGGTGCCCAGCTCGTAGCCCGCTGCTTTAACCGCTTCTGCGATTACAGCCAGTGCTTCGGCGTTGGAGCCCAGGTTAGGTGCATAACCACCTTCGTCACCAACTGCAGTGTTCATACCTTTAGCTTTCAGAACTTTAGCCAGGTTGTGGAACACTTCAGAACCCATACGTACCGCTTCTTTCAGGGTTTTCGCGCCAACTGGCTGAATCATGAATTCCTGAATATCAACGTTGTTGTCTGCGTGCTCACCACCGTTGATGATGTTCATCATTGGTACAGGCATGGAGTATTTGCCTGGGGTGCCGTTCAGTTCAGCAATGTGCTCGAACAGTGGCTGACCTTTGGACGCAGCGGCAGCTTTGGCGTTTGCCAGAGACACGGCCAGGATTGCGTTCGCACCGAAGTTAGATTTGTTTTCAGTACCGTCCAGATCGATCATGATCTTGTCGATGCCAGCCTGGTCTTTCGCGTCTTTGCCCAGGATAGCCTGTGCAATTGGGCCGTTAACCGCGCCAACCGCTTTGGTTACGCCTTTGCCCAGGAAACGGGATTTGTCGCCATCGCGCAGTTCCAGCGCTTCGCGGGAACCAGTAGAAGCACCTGACGGCGCAGCTGCCATACCGACGAAACCACCTTCCAGGTGTACTTCGGCTTCAACAGTCGGGTTACCACGGGAGTCGATGATTTCACGACCGATGACTTTAACGATTTTGGACATTAGATTTTCCTCAGTACAAGTTAAACTAAAACTCCAGACAAACAACGCGTACCAAAGGTACGCGTTGCCGTTCTAACTTTTTTTACTTCGCCTGACGCTTCTGGTAATCGCTGGCGGCTTTCACGAAGCCGGCAAACAGCGGATGTCCATCGCGCGGGGTTGAAGTAAATTCCGGGTGGAACTGACAGGCAACAAACCATGGATGGTTCGGCACTTCGATGATCTCGACTAACTGATCATCCCCGGAGCGGCCCGCAACACGCAGGCCCGCGGCTTCAATCTGTTTCAACAACATGTTGTTGACTTCATAGCGGTGACGATGGCGCTCGGTGATGGTCGGCTCGCCATACAGCTTGCGAACCACGCTATCATCGGTCAACTGGCAGGCCTGTGCGCCAAGACGCATAGTGCCACCCAGATCGCTCTTCTCGGTACGGACTTCGACGTTACCTTCTTCGTCGCGCCATTCGGTAATAAGCGCCACAACAGGGTACTTACAGTCTGGCACAAATTCCGTAGAGTTCGCGTTTTCCATCCCCGCTACGTTGCGCGCAAATTCGATCAGCGCAACCTGCATACCCAGGCAGATGCCGAGGTAAGGAATATTGTTTTCACGCGCATAGCGTGCGGTGGCGATCTTGCCTTCAACACCACGGTAGCCGAAGCCGCCTGGGATCAAAATCGCATCCAGATCTTTCAGAATTTCAACGCCGCGTGTTTCAACATCCTGCGAATCAATCAGCTTGATGTTTACAGAGACGCGGTTCTTCAGACCACCGTGTTTCAGCGCTTCGATAACGGACTTATAGGCATCTGGCAGTTCGATGTACTTGCCAACCATACCGATAGTCACTTCGCCTGCCGGGTTCGCTTCTTCATAGATAACCTGTTCCCATTCAGACAGGTTAGCTTCCGGACAGTTCAAGCTGAATCGTTTACAAATATAATCGTCCAGCCCCTGAGATTTCAACAGGCCTGGAATTTTATAAATGGAATCGACATCTTTCATTGAAATAACGGCTTTTTCTGGCACGTTACAGAACAATGCAATTTTCGCACGTTCGTTCGCTGGCACCGCACGATCGGAGCGGCAAACGAGGATGTCTGGCTGAATACCGATAGAGAGCAGCTCTTTAACAGAGTGCTGGGTCGGCTTGGTTTTCACTTCACCGGCAGCCGCCATGTACGGCACCAGCGTCAGGTGCATGAACAGCGCGTGTTCACGACCGATATCCACCGCCAACTGACGAATTGCTTCCAGGAATGGCAGGGACTCGATATCCCCTACGGTACCGCCGATTTCCACCAGCACCACGTCGTGGCCTTCGCCACCCGCGATAATGCGCTCTTTAATGGCATTGGTGATGTGCGGGATAACCTGAACGGTTGCGCCCAGATAGTCGCCACGGCGCTCTTTACGCAGAACGTCAGAATAGATACGGCCAGTGGTGAAGTTGTTGCGGCGGCTCATTTTGGTGCGAATGAAGCGCTCATAGTGACCCAGGTCCAGATCGGTTTCGGCGCCGTCTTCAGTAACGAACACTTCCCCGTGTTGGATCGGGCTCATGGTGCCAGGATCGACGTTGATGTACGGATCCAGTTTCATCATGGTCACATTGAGGCCACGGGCTTCAAGAATGGCTGCGAGGGAGGCTGCGGCAATGCCTTTACCCAGAGAGGATACGACCCCGCCGGTCACAAAAATATAGTTCGTTGTCATGCTGAACCTGAGAAGTTAGGGTGAAACGATGGAATAACCAGGACGGGAAAGTAGTATACCCGAACACGGCGAGCGCCACAAACTTTCATTCTCCGTCTCCATTCCAGGCCATGACAAACATAAGGAGTGAGAAAATAGCCCCTTTTGGGTAAATGTTTTTGACGCAAATCAAGCGCTTGTCATTTAAAAAATCACACAAATTGCGCTTGATCGCAAAAAGCCGTTAGAGATCAGATTCCTGGCGTTTTACTTCCTGCCAGACTTCTTCCATCGCATTGAGGTCAACCCCGGTCATTTCCAGGCCGCGCGCCGCAATAATGCGTTCCACTTCGCGGAAACGACGCTCAAACTTCAGGTTCGCTTTTTGCAGTGCCGTCTCGGCCTTTACCCCTAAATGGCGCGATAAATTTACCGTGGCGAAGAGCAGATCGCCAACTTCCTCTTCCAGCTTCGCCTGGTCTACGACCGCCTGGTTAGCTTCGTGCATAACTTCATCGATCTCTTCATGCACTTTGTCGAGCACCGGGCCAAGCGTGGTCCAGTCAAACCCTACCGTGGAGCAACGCTTCTGGATTTTATGGGCGCGCATCAGCGCGGGCAGGCTTAAGGGGATGTCATCAAGTGCAGAATGCTGTGATTTTTCAGCGCGTTCCGCACTTTTGATCTGTTCCCAACGGGCAAGAACCTCGCTGCTGTTTTCGGCCGTCGCGTCGCCAAAAATATGCGGATGACGGCGTTCGAGCTTGTCGCTGATGGCCGCACAGATGTCGTTAAAATCAAAACGCCCCTCTTCCTGCGCCATCTGGGCGTAAAAGACCACCTGAAACAGCAGGTCGCCCAGCTCACCGCGCAGATCGTCGAAATCTTCGCGGGAGATAGCATCCAGCACTTCGTAAGTCTCTTCCAGGGTATAAGGTGCGATGGTGGCAAAGGTCTGCTCTTTGTCCCACGGGCAGCCATTTTCCGGGTCGCGCAGGCGCTGCATGATGCCAAGCAGGCGGTCGATTTGAGTCATAATTCTGTCCTGATAAAAAAAGAGCCGGGTGAGCGAGCGCGCCCTACCCGGCTTACAAAAAAGAAGGATTAGCCGCCGTGCAGACGACGCGCGTCAATCACATCCGGCACCTGGTTCAGCTTACCGAGCACGCGGCCCAGCACCTGCAGGTTATAAATTTCGATGGTCATATCAATGGTGGCCAGCTGCTGACGCGTATCGCTGCGGCTGGCAACCCCGAGAACGTTGACCTTTTCATTCGCCAGAATGGTAGTGATATCGCGCAGCAGACCGCTGCGGTCATTGGCGGAGACCCGCACCACCAGCGAATAACCCGCAGAGTAGCTTTCACCCCAGACGGCATCGACGATGCGTTCCGGCGCATGGGATTGCAGCTCTGCCAGCTGATCGCAGTCCGCGCGATGAATGGAGATCCCGCGCCCCTGGGTGATAAAGCCCACAATTTCGTCGCCGGGAATGGGCTGACAGCAGCGGGCAATGTGGTGCATCAGATTCCCCACGCCCTCAACCACCACCCGGCCATTATCCTTGCTATGGCTCTGCGGCGGCACGTAGGTTTTCTGCTGCAGTTGTTTCAGTGCTGCCGCATCCTGCTCTTCCGCGCTCGGCTTATTAAACTGTGCCTGCAGGAAGTTGACCATCTGGTTAAGACGGATGTCGCCCCCACCGATGGCGGCCAGCAGCTCATCCAGCTCGTTGAAGTTGTAGCGTGGCAGGAGGTGTTTTTCCGCCTCTTTCAGGTGAATACCTAAATGCTCCAGCTCATCGTCCAGAATCTGGCGGCCGGCGAGGATGTTTTTGTCACGATCCTGTTTACGGAACCAGGCGTGGATTTTCGACCGTCCCCGGCTGGTGGTGACATAGCCCAGGTTCGGGTTGAGCCAGTCACGGCTGGGGTTCGGCTGTTTCTGGGTGATGATTTCAATCTGATCGCCCATCTGCAACTGATAGGTAAACGGCACGATACGGCCACCAATTTTGGCACCGATGCAGCGATGGCCTACATCGCTGTGAATATGGTAGGCAAAATCGAGCGGGGTCGATCCTGCGGGAAGATCCACCACGTCGCCCTTCGGCGTAAAGACATAGACCCGGTCATCAAAGACCTGGCTGCGCACCTCATCCAGCATTTCGCCGGAGTCGGCCATCTCCTCCTGCCACGCAATCAGCTTACGCAGCCAGGCGATGCGATCTTCATGGCCGGAACGCGCCCCGCCTGAGGTGCCCTCTTTATATTTCCAGTGCGCGGCGACGCCCAATTCGGACTCTTCGTGCATCTGTTTGGTACGGATCTGGATCTCCACCGGTTTGCCGCCCGGCCCCAGCACCACGGTGTGGATCGACTGGTAGCCGTTCGGTTTCGGGTTCGCGACGTAGTCGTCAAACTCATCCGGCATGTGGCGGTAATGGGTGTGAACAATCCCCAGCGCGGCATAACAGTCCTGCAGGCGCTCGGCAACGATTCGTACGGCGCGCACATCAAACAGCTCATCAAAGGCGAGATGCTTTTTCTGCATTTTGCGCCAGATGCTGTAGATATGCTTCGGCCGGCCATAGACCTCGGCCTTCACGCCCTCTTCTTTCATCGACTTACGTAAGCCGCCGACAAACTCCTCGATGTAGTGTTCGCGGTCGATACGGCGTTCGTGCAACAGCTTAGCGATACGTTTGTATTCCGCCGGATGCAGGTAGCGGAAGCAGTAATCCTCCAGCTCCCATTTCAGCTGGCCGATCCCCAGACGGTTCGCCAGCGGGGCATAGATATTGGTGCACTCTTTCGCCGCCAGCACGCGTTCGTCTTCCGGCGCATCTTTGACTTCGCGCAGATGGGCTACGCGTTCGGCGAGCTTAATGACCACGCAGCGGAAGTCATCCACCATGGCCAGCAGCATACGGCGAACGTTATCGACCTGTTCGGAAGAGACGGAGTCGGTATGGGTAGCTTTAAGCTGACGGATAGCCGCCATGTCGCGTACGCCGTGTATCAGCGAGACGATCGACTTACCGACGCTTTCGCGCAGCACCTCTTCGGAGACCACCTCGGCGTCGGCCAGCGGGAAGAGCATGGCGGCGAGCAAAGTGTCAATATCCATGCTCAGCATGGAGAGGATCTCCACCATCTCTACGCCGCGCCACAGCAGCAGCTCGGCATCGGGATGCCCTTGGGTGGTGCGCAGACAATAGGCCCAGGTTTCGGTTAAGCGTTCACACGACTGCTGGCTGGAAATCCCCAGACTTGCGATCCATTTTTGTGGGTCAAACTCACCAGCTTTATTGAGATGTGCACTTCTTACCGCAACCATTGTCCTCTCCTTTTGGGACCGTGCCTGTCGAATTCGACAAGCCGAAACTAATCGATGTGCTCAAACAACGCCATGGATTCCAGGTGTCCAGTGTGCGGGAACATATCCAGCATTGCCAGACGCGTAATTTGGTAACCCGCACGCAATAATGCCTCACTATCCCGGGCAAGCGTCGCCGGATTGCAGGAGACATAAACCACGCGCGTTGGCGCGAGTTTAATAATATGCTGCATCACGCCAGGCGCGCCAGCGCGTGCCGGGTCGAGCAGGATTTTATCGAAACCGTGCTTCGCCCAGGGCTGCTGCGTGACATCCTCTTCCAGGTTCTCATGAAAGAATGTCACGTTGTTCAGCTCATTGTGACGGGCGTTGTCACGCCCTTTTTCCACCAGCGCTGCCACCCCTTCGACCCCCACCACGCTCTGTGCCCGCGTGGCCAGCGGCAAGGTGAAGTTACCCATACCACAAAACAGATCCAGTACCCGGTCGTCACGCTGAACGTCAAGCCAGGCCATTGCGGTCTCCACCATTTGCTGGTTAACCCCGTCGTTGACCTGAATAAAATCGCGTGGGCTGAACGTTAAGCGTAGCCCGTCTGAATCATACCAGGGGCTTTCACCGCTAAGCTGCTCAAGTATCTCGCTTTGCGGAGCGAGATAAAGCGCAAGCTGATGGGAATGCGAAAAGCGTTCCAGTTTTTCGCGATCTTTCGCACTGAGCGGCGCGGTATGGCGCAAGACCATCATTGGCCCGTTGTTCGCCTGCACCAGTTCAACGTGGCCGAGATGACGCACACCCTCCAGTCCGGAGAGACATTCGCGCACCGCGGGGAGCAATGCCTCAAGTTGGGGCGCAAGAACGGGGCACTGTTTGACGTCAACAATATCGCTGGAGTTGGCTTTACGAAAACCCATTTCCAGGCGTTCTGTTTTCGGCTGATAGTTAAGGCTCAGCCGCGCACGACGCCGATAGCCCCAGGGCGTGTCGGCGATAATCTCGTTGACCTCATTTTTCAATAAACGCGCCAGCGCGCTGCTTTTGCTTTTCTCTTGCAGGGCAATGCTGGCATGCTGTTGCTGGCAACCGCCACAGACGCCAAAGTGCGGACAACGCGGGATTTCGCGTTCGGGGCTATCATTCAGGCGGCGTTTTACCTGGCCGCGGGCATACTGACGTTTCTCTTCCGTCAGGGTGATTTCCGCCCGTTCCCCCGGTAACAAACCCGGAATAAATAACGCCTTACCGTTATGGCGCGCCACGCCCTGACCGAAGGGATCAAGGTCGGTGACATCAACAGTTATGATCTGACGCGTCGTCACGCGTCGCTTTGCAGAGTAGAATTGCGCCATTGTCGGGATTTATCTCGTATGAACTTATTGACTCTAATTGTCCCATAACGGAACTCCATGACCAACTACAGCCTGCGTGCGCGCATGATGATTTTGATCCTCGCCCCGACCGTTCTCATCGGTTTGCTTCTGAGCATCTTCTTTGTTGTGCACCGCTATCATGACCTGCAGCGTCAGCTGGAAGACGCAGGAGCCAGCATTATCGAACCGCTGGCCGTCTCCAGTGAATACGGTATGAACTTGCAAAATCGCGAGTCAATCGGCCAGCTTATTAGCGTGTTACACCGGCGTCATTCGGAGATCGTGCGAGCCATTTCCGTCTATGACGAACATAACCGTCTGTTCGTGACCTCAAATTTCCACCTTGATCCTGGCACGCTGAAAATCCCGGATAACACGCCGTTTCCCCGCAGGCTGAGCGTGGTGCGCCGCGGCGATACCATGATTTTACGCACCCCGATTATCTCCGAAAGCTATTCGCCTGATGAATCCGCCGTATCGGATGCGAAAACCAGCAGTAATATGCTGGGATATGTGGCGCTGGAGTTGGATCTTAAGTCCGTGCGGCTCCAGCAGTACAAAGAAATTTTCATCTCCTCGGTGATGATGCTCTTCTGTATCGGTATCGCCCTGATCTTTGGCTGGCGCCTGATGCGCGACGTGACTAGCCCTATCCGCAACATGGTGAACACCGTTGACCGTATTCGTCGGGGTCAGCTTGATAGCCGCGTTGAAGGATTTATGCTCGGCGAGCTGGATATGTTGAAAAACGGCATTAACTCCATGGCGATGTCGCTGGCTGCCTACCACGAGGAGATGCAGCACAACGTTGACCAGGCCACCTCGGATTTACGTGAAACCCTGGAACAGATGGAGATCCAGAACGTCGAGCTGGATCTGGCCAAAAAGCGTGCCCAGGAGGCGGCGCGCATTAAATCTGAGTTCCTGGCCAATATGTCGCACGAGCTGCGTACGCCACTGAATGGCGTGATTGGCTTTACCCGCCTGACGCTGAAAACGGAGCTTAATCCAACCCAGCGCGATCATCTGCATACCATCGAGCGTTCGGCGAATAACCTGCTGACTATCATTAACGATGTGCTCGACTTCTCGAAGCTGGAAGCGGGCAAGCTGATTCTGGAGAGTATCCCCTTCCCGCTACGTAACACGCTGGATGAAGTGGTTACGCTACTGGCCCACTCCTCCCATGACAAGGGGCTGGAGTTAACGCTTAACATCAAGAATGATGTGCCGGACAACGTGATTGGCGACCCACTGCGCCTACAGCAGGTGATCACGAATCTGGTGGGCAATGCCATTAAATTTACCGAAAGCGGCAATATCGACGTCCTGGTGGAGAAACGCGCGCTCAGTAACACTAAAGTGCAGATTGAAGTACAGATCCGCGACACCGGCATTGGCATTCCTGAGCGCGATCAGTCCCGGCTGTTCCAGGCATTTCGTCAGGCGGATGCCAGTATCTCGCGGCGCCATGGCGGTACCGGGCTGGGTCTGGTCATCACCCAGAAGCTGGTGAAAGAGATGGGTGGGGATATCTCCTTCCACAGTCAGCCGAACCGGGGCTCCACCTTCTGGTTCCATATCAATCTCGATCTTAACCCCAACGTGGTGACCGATGGCCCGGTCATGGACTGCCTGCGGGGCAAGCGGCTGGCTTACGTTGAGCCGAATACCGCCGCGGCTCAGAGCACGCTGGATGTGCTCAGCATCACCCCGCTGGAGGTGATTTACAGCCCGACCTTCTCGGCGCTGCCGCAAGACCATTACGATATCCTACTGATGGGGATCCCGGTGACCATTACCGGTGAACTGACCATGCAGCAGGAGCGGCTGGCAAAAGCCGCGTCCATGACCGATTACCTGCTGTTAGCTCTCCCCTGCCACGCCCAGATTAACGCCGAAGAGCTGAAGCATGACGGCGCCGCGGCCTGTCTGTTAAAACCGCTCACCTCCACGCGCCTGTTGCCAGCACTGACTGAATATTGTCGTCTGAATCATTATGCCGTGCCGCTGGTGAACGATGAGAGCAAGCTGTCGATGACGGTGATGGCGGTGGACGATAACCCGGCAAACCTGAAGCTTATTGGCGTACTGCTGGAAGATCAGGTACAGCATATTGAACTGTGCGAAAGCGGGGCAAAAGCGGTGGAGCGCGCCCGGCAGATGCAGTTTGATCTGATTCTGATGGATATTCAGATGCCCGACATGGATGGCATCCGCGCCTGCGAACTAATTCGTCAACTGCCGCACCAGCAGCAAACGCCGGTGATTGCCGTTACGGCGCACGCGATGGCCGGACAGAAGGAGAAGCTGCTCGGCGCAGGCATGAATGACTATCTGGCCAAGCCGATCGATGAAGAGAAGCTGCATAGCCTGCTGCTGCGCTACAAACCCGGCCCGACAACCACCAGCTGGATTGCCCCGCCTGAAAGCCCGGAGCCGGCGATAAACAATAACGCTACCTTCGACTGGCAGCTGGCATTACGCCAGGCGGCGGGGAAACCGGATCTCGCCAGGGAGATGCTGCAAATGCTGATCGCTTTCCTGCCGGAAATTCGCAACAAGGTGGAAGAACAACTGGTTGGAGAAAATCCGCCGGATCTGCTTGAAGCCATCCATAAGCTGCATGGCAGCTGCGGCTATAGCGGCGTACCGCGTCTGAAAAATCTCTGTCAGCTACTGGAACAGCAGTTACGTTCCGGCACCCCGGAAAGCGAGCTGGAGCCTGAGTTTCTGGAACTGCTGGATGAGATGGATAACGTCACGCGGGAAGCCACCAAAATTCTGGTGTTGTAACCGCCAGCGGGAGCAAAGGGAGCTCAGGCTCCCATTCCCACTTTCACTGCCGCCGCAACGTTGCGGGCCGTCATGCGAACGTTCTCGCTGGCGTTTTCCAGCGCCTCTTCCAGCGTGCAGATGGTATAGAGGACGCTAAAGACGGCATCCAGTCCGTGGTCATGTACTACGCCCACGTCGGCGGTCAGGCTGCCGGCGATGCCGATAACCGGCTTGTTGTAACGTTTAGCGATTTTCGCCACGCCGACGGGCACTTTGCCGTGAATGGTCTGGCTGTCGATGCGCCCTTCACCGGTGATCACCAGATCCGCATCGGCTACCTGCCGATCAAGATCTAGCGCGTCGGTCACGATCTCAATTCCCTGGCGCAGGTGCGCACCACAGAACGCGTAGAGTGCGGCACCCATCCCCCCCGCAGCCCCCCCGCCTTCGAGGCTGAGTACATCAATGTCGAGATCCCGGGCGATCACCTGCGCATAGTGTTCCAGCGCCTTATCCAGCCGCGCGATCATCTCAGGGGTCGCCCCTTTTTGTGGGCCAAAGACGGCGGTAGCCCCCTCCTTGCCGGTGAGCGGATTGGTCACGTCACAGGCCACATCAATGCGGCACCCGGCCAGCCGTTTATCCAGACCGCTAATATCAATGCGTGAAATGTTCTCCAGCGCCTCGCCGCCGGGGCCAATTGGCTCACCCTGCGCGTTAAGAAGCTTCGCCCCCAGCGCCTGCACCATACCGGCACCGCCGTCGTTGGTTGCGCTGCCGCCGATGCCGATAATGATATGGTTAACGCCTGCATCCAGCGCATGGCGGATCAGCTCTCCGGTTCCCCAGGAGGTGGTTTTGAGTGGATTACGTTGAGCAGGGGCAACCAGTTCAAGGCCGCTCGCCGCAGCCATTTCAATAAAGGCGCTCTCTTTGTCACCCGAGCGGCCATAAAACCCCTCAACGCTTTCGCCCAGCGGCCCGGTTACGCGCACGTGAACAATTTCGCCCTGAGTGGCGGCCACCATTGCTTCGACGGTGCCTTCACCGCCATCAGCAACCGGCAGTTTGACGTACTCTGCCGTGGGAAAAATCTCGCAAAAACCTTGCTCAATCGCCGTTGCGACTGCCAGAGCACTCAAACTTTCTTTGTATGAGTCCGGTGCAATCACTATTTTCATAAGCCGTCCTTACGCCTGTTAACTCTCGTTAGCTTACACCCGAATAATCGGAGGAGATGCCGGCCCCGTCAGGAACCGGCATGCGGCTTAACGCACCATGCAGGGGCGTTTGTTATCAAACGTCCAGTTCGGGATCAGATACTGCATGCCCATCGCGTCATCACGCGCGCCCAGCCCGTGCTTCTGATACAACTCGTGGGCTTTCATTACCTGATCCATATCCAGTTCAACGCCAAGACCCGGCTTCGACGGCACCTGTACCATCCCGCCCTTGATCTCAAACGGCTCTTTGGTCAGACGCTGGTTCCCCTCCTGCCAGATCCAGTGGGTATCGATAGCGGTAATCGTCCCCGGTGCCGCGGCGGCCACGTGGGTAAACATCGCCAGCGAGATATCGAAGTGGTTATTGGAGTGTGAACCCCAGGTCAGGCCGAACTCGTGACACATCTGCGCCACCCGCACGGAACCATGCATCGTCCAGAAGTGCGGATCGGCCAGCGGAATATCGACCGACTGCAGCGAGAGCGTGTGCCCCATTTGACGCCAGTCGGTAGCGATCATATTAGTAGCGGTGGGCAGGCCCGTCGCGCGGCGGAACTCCGCCATCACTTCACGGCCTGAGAAGCCCTGTTCGGCACCGCACGGATCTTCCGCGTAGGCCAGTACCCCTTTCAGCTGTTTACCAATGCGGATGGCCTCTTCCAGCGACCAGGCCCCGTTGGGATCCAGCGTCACGCGCGCCTGCGGGAAACGTTTTGCCAGTGCGGTAATGGCCTCAGCCTCTTCTTCGCCAGCCAGCACGCCCCCTTTCAGTTTGAAATCGTTAAAGCCATATTTTTCATAGGCTGCCTCTGCCAGACGCACCACCGCATCCGGAGTCATCGCCTCCTCGTGACGGATGCGATACCAGTCGAGTTTCTCATCCGGCTGGCTTTGATACGGCAGCGGGGTCAGTTTGCGATTGCCCACAAAGAACAGGTAGCCCAGCATCTCCACTTCGCTGCGCTGTTGACCGTCGCCCAGCAGCGAGGCAACGTTGACGCCCAGGTGCTGACCGAGCAGATCAAGCAGCGCCGCTTCAATCCCCGTGACCACATGGATGGTCGTACGCAGGTCAAAGGTTTGTAGACCACGCCCGCCCGCATCACGATCGGCAAAGGTGCTACGTACTACGTTAAGGATGTTTTTGTATTCACCCAGCGGTTTGTCCACCACCAACGGAATCGCATCTTCAAGCGTTTTGCGGATCTTCTCACCGCCCGGAATCTCACCCACGCCAGTATGGCCAGCGTTGTCTTTAATGATCACGATGTTACGGGTGAAGAACGGGGCATGTGCGCCGCTCAGGTTCATTAACATGCTGTCATGGCCGGCGACCGGGATAACCTGCATGGAGGTGACGACAGGGGTAGAAAAAGTACTCATATTTCAATCCTTTTAATCAGTGGCGACCAAACGCCGGGCGTTTGCGATCAAATGTCCAGCCGGGGATGAGATACTGCATCGGGCCTGCGTCATTACGCGCCCCACCAGGCAGCTTTTTATACAGCGCATTGGCTTTATGGATCTGATCCCAGTCGAGCTCTACGCCGAGACCCGGCGCATCCGGAACAGCAATCATGCCGTTCTTAATTTCCAGAGGATTTTTGGTCAGGCGCGCATCGCCCTCCTGCCAAATCCAGTGCGTATCGATGGCGGTCGGCTTACCGGGCGCGGCGGCCCCCACGTGGGTAAACATCGCCAGCGAGATATCAAAGTGGTTATTGGAGTGGCAGCCCCAGGTTAAGCCCCAGTCGTCGCACAGTTGCGCAACGCGCACTGCGCCGGAGAGGGTCCAGAAATGGGGATCAGCCAGCGGGATATCGACCGAGTTCAGCATCACCGCATGACCCATTTCACGCCAGTTTGTCGCGATCATGTTGGTGGCCACTGGCAGTCCGGTGGCGCGGCGAAATTCCGCCATCACCTCGCGTCCGGAGAAGCCCTGCTCTGCCCCACACGGATCTTCCGCGTAGGTCAGGACATCCCCCAGCCCTTTACACAGCGCGATAGCCTCGTCCAGCAGCCAGGCTCCATTAGGATCCACGGTGATTCGCGCCTCAGGGAAACGCTTTTTCAGCGCCCGAATGCTGTCGATCTCCTGTTCGCCCGGCAGCACGCCGCCCTTCAGTTTGAAATCTTTAAAACCGTAACGATCTTGCGCCGCCTCGGCCAGGCGGACCACGGCCTCGCTGGAGAGCGCCTCCTGATGGCGCAGGTGATACCAGTCATGGCTGCCAGGCGTATGCGCCAGATAAGGCAGATCGGTTTTGTTGCGATCCCCGACATAGAACAGATAACCCAGCACCGTGACCGCATCGCGCTGTTTGCCCGGACCAAGCAGTTCGCAGACCGGCACATGCAGCGCTTTCCCCAGCAGATCAAGCAGCGCGGCCTCCAGCGCCGCCACCGCGTTGACCCGCAGTTCAAAGGTCCAGGCACCTTTGCCAAAGGTATCGAAATCTGCTGACTGATTGCCCTTATGTACCTGTTGCACCACTTTATTCAGGCGGGCGACCTCTTGCCCTACCACCAGCGAAGTGGCATCCACCAGCGTCTGATAAATAACTTCGCCGCCCGGCGCTTCACCGACGCCGGTATTCCCGGCGTTATCCGTCAGCACCACGATGTTACGGGTGAAGTAAGCATGGTGCGCACCGCCGATATTCAGCAGCATACTGTCCTGGCCGGCGACAGGGATAACCTGCATATCCGTCACAATGGGGCTTGCTTGAGTGTTCATCAGGCGCGTTCTCCCACAGGTTTCAGTTCAATACGTTTAATATCTCCCACCAGCACCAGGTAGCTCAGTACGGCGACCAGAGCATGAACGCCCACATAAATCAGCGCGCCATTAAAGGAGCCCGTGGTTCCCACGATGTAACCAATGGCAATCGGGGTAACGATACCGGAGATATTGCCGAACATGTTGAACAGACCGCCGCTCAGGCCGCTGATCTCTTTTGGCGCGGTATCGGCCATGACGGCCCATCCCAGCGCACCGATGCCCTTGCCGAAGAAGGCCATCGCCATAAAGCCGATAATCATCCACTCGGCGCTTACGTAGTTGCAGAAGATCATGGTCATGGAGAGCAGCATGCCCAGTACGATGGGGGTTTTACGCGCAATATTCAGCGAACCGGTACGACGCATCAGCCAGTCGGAAATGACCCCGCCCAGTACCCCACCAATAAAGCCGCAGACCGCCGGAACAGAGGCGACAAAGCCCGCTTTCAGAATCGACATGCCGCGCGCCTGCACCAGATAGACCGGGAACCAGGTGATAAAGAAATAGGTCAGGGCGTTGATACAGTATTGACCCAGATAGATGCCAATCATCATGCGCGAGCCGATGAGCTGTTTGATCTGCCCCCATTTCTGGCTGAACGGTACTTTTACTTTCTCGCTTTTCTGATCCATGTTGATCAGCGCGCCGCCTTCAGCAATGTACTCCAGCTCTTTTTTATTCACGCCAGGGTGTTGGTTCGGCTCGTGGATCACTTTCAGCCAGATAAAGCTGATTACGATCCCCAGTCCGCCCATGAAGAAGAACACGTGCGACCAGCCCACCTCGTGAGTCAGCCAGCCCATGATCGGTGCAAAAATAACCGTGGCGAAGTATTGCGCCGAGTTAAAGATCGCCACCGCCGTTCCCCTCTCCTGCGCCGGGAACCAGGCCGCCACGATTCGACTGTTTCCCGGGAACGATGGCGCTTCTGCCAGCCCGACCAGGAAGCGCAGCGTAAAGAGCGCAACGATAATGCCAAAACCGCTAAAGATATCGACGAACCCCTGCAGCAGGGTAAACATGGACCAGATAAAGATGGACCAGAAATAGACGCGTTTGGAGCCGAAGCGGTCAAGCAACCAGCCGCCGGGGATCTGGCCAATAACATAGGCCCATGAGAAAGCGGAGAAAACATAACCCATACCGACGGGATCGAGCCCGATATCTTTTGCCATCTCTGAACCGGCAATTGACAGGGTGGCGCGGTCGCCATAGTTAAAGGATGTGACGATAAACAACATCACCACTATCCAGTAGCGAGCGTTAGTGCGCTTCTCAGCGCTGCTTGCCGCGTGGCTAAATGTACTCATTGTTGCACTCCTGAATCATAGCTTTTATCGCTACGTTCATTCTGAACAGCACAACCTGTAGGGTAATCAGAATGACGTGTTAGTGTTTTGCAGTTTTTGTACTCAAGGTCATATTTGCCTTGTTGGCTGCATATTTTTTAACTGGCGAGAAAAGTATAAGAAAGGGGCAACCTCTCCCTCACCGTGCAACACCACAACATTGGCGGATCGCATGCAGGTTGTTTTTGGCATAAGCCCAACCCAATGGAAGGCAGTTCACGGAAACGTGGCTGAAGTGAAAAAGTGGGGGGAAGAAAGAGAAGAATGTGAAACAGGTCGCTTGACGCAATAGAAAGCCCTCCCGGCGCGGGAGGGCCAGCCTTTAGCCGAGAAGTGTGCCCCAGTGTTCAACCCAGGGGTTGGATTCGCTCTCGGGTTCAGGATGCTCGGCGGCGTCAATCATCAGCATGTCGCCCACGCGCTTAGCACTCTGTTCCTGTAACAGGGCATCGAACAGCTTACCGCCACCGCAGAAGTTGGCGTAGCTGCTGTCACCGAGCGCGATAATGCCGTAGCGCATCTCAGGCTGGTATCCCAGATCTTTAAGCCCCTGGAACAGCGGAACAATACTGTCGGGCAGATCGCCCTGCCCGGTAGTGGACGTGACGACCAGCGCAAACTGCCCCTGATACTTCTGCCAGTCGGCCAGTTCAGGATCTTCATACACCGTCGCTTTATGGCCCATCTCCCCAAGGATGGTCTCGGCCTCTTCGGCGACCAGTAGCGCGTTGCCGTACATCGTGCCGACAAAAATTCCGACCTCAGCCATACATGACTCCCTACGTTGAATGCGTTTGCTGTTCATCCTGAACGTTGGCGGCAGCAAACTCAACCCTTTCATTTTCGGGGAGTTGTCCACGCCAGCCAAACTGTGACAGGGCCTGCATCCATACCTCATCCAGCCCGGCGCGGATAACCAGCGGCTCGCCGGTGAAGGGATGCGTCAGACTCAGCTGGCTGGCATGCAGCATCAGACGATTGCAGCCAAAATGTTCTGCGGCGCTGCGGTTCTGGCGCAGGTCGCCATGCTTGCTGTCGCCGATAATCGGGTGGCGGAGATGGGCCAGATGACGACGAAGTTGATGTTTGCGCCCGGTTTTGGGCTCCAGCTCCACCAGACTGTATCGGGTAGTGGGGAATTTACTGGTAGCCACAGCCATTTCGGTGGTGGCAAAGCCGCGATAGTGCGTCACCGCAGGCTGTGGGTCTTTGTCTTCGCGCGCGTATTTATCGCCGATTTTATCCAGCTCTTCCACCAGCGGGTAATCGAGGGTCGCCGTCTCCGTTAACCAGCCGCGCACAATAGCGTGGTAACGTTTCTGGATCTGATGCTGTTCGAATTGCTGCGACAACAGGCGCCCGGCCTCGCTGGAAAGCCCCATCAGCAGGACACCAGAGGTAGGGCGATCGAGACGATGGACAGTAAATACGTGCTGCCCAATCTGGTCGCGCACGGTTTGCATCACCACCACTTTTTCATCGCGATCGAGCCAGCTGCGGTGCACAAGCCAGCCGGAGGGCTTATTCACCGCCACCAGCCACTCATCCTGATAAAGGATTTCAATCATGCTTTGCCGCCGAACAGGGCGTCGAGCGCCTCGAGTTCCGCCAGCAGCGCATCGCGCGCGGGGTGGGCGGCATCCAGCGCCATTTCGTAATAGGGTGCAACGGCAAAAGCTTGCGGCAGCGGATGACCGCTATCAAGCAGAGCGTGCAGTCGCGGGATCATTACCCACTGCAGCCACTCAAACGGTGCCAGGGTGTCCAGGCAGAATGGCTGCGTACTGGCAAACGCCTCTGGCGCTGGCGCCGCTGTTTGCCAGAGCTGCTGCGCCTGCATTAGGGCTTCGAGTGCGTGCAACTGCGCGCGCACGCTTTCGTGATGGGTCATATCACCTCCACTGAAAATCTGAACGGCGCGCAGCATAGCAAAGACCGCGCAGAAATAAAAAAAGGGAGCACTGTAAAAACAGTGCTCCCGGTTCGTTTCGCAGCAATCCAGCTACTTTTCGTGCTCCCTGCTCATCCGTGACAACTTTTCCTCTGACCCGAAGGCCTGGTCATCCGTTTACCGCTGCATCCTGCATCACACCGTCCTGGCGTGATTGTCCATCCTGAGACGTCCTGGCCTTCCTGACCCACCGGGCATCCTGACCGGCTCTCGTTCTCCTTCCTGGAGGTGTCCCTTACGCGTCCTGCGTGTTCCGCTTTGCTTCGTCCAGAAGCCTTCCTTGTAACGCCTTCCTGACGTGTCCTGCTTTAGTAACGCCATCATCCTGATGTTCGTTGCTGGTGTTGACTTCCTGTCAACGAATATAGAATCCGCCATTCCGCTTCGTCTTACAAGGCATGCTGTAAGCCTGACGAAGGCGGCGCTAAGTGAATAGCAGCGTGTGCTACCATATAAATGGTTGATTATATGAAGATAAAAAGAATTTTCTGAAAAACTATCTTAAGAAGATTCCAGCGATCTCTCACAAGCTTTGTAAGAGATCTCTTACAAGACGAGTAGTATGCCGGATTACACGACGGGCTGTAGTTGATTGAGGAAATCCGCAAGATTATTTGCGAGAACTTCACGTTGGCGGGTGCCGAGCGTCTCTCTAATCACCTTGCCGGAAAGGTTGCACAGGGAAATTACGTCCAGCTCGCTATCCAGTGTGGCAATAAAAAACGTAGGGGATAGCTTAAGGCGTTTCTGTGTGACCAGATGGCCGATCAGATTTTCCTGCACACGCTGGAAATCGGTTTCGCTCCAGCTTTGCAGCAACATCATCGTGCAATTGCCAAATCTGGCGCCCATATCCCCGGCAAACTGTGAGGTATAGAAAGCAGTAACGGCTGGTTGTACCACAATGTCCATCGCCCGTTCAATGCCCTTTACATTCTGCTCAGCAGTGAAAGGTTGCGGCTGCCAGATGACCGCGCCGTCGCAGGTGCTGATGATGCACGGAGAGGGAACCCCTACGTACTCTTCGCTTTGCGGCCAGGTGCCCTTTTGATCATGCCAGGCATCACAATAACGTGTGGTAAAGCCCTTCAGGGCAGCTGCGATCTCTTTTTCCACCGATTTCTCTCTTCACTTAAGCCAGGATACACTCAGCTCTATAGTTTACCGTTAAAGCGACAATGAAACATGTCTTACGAAGGAAATCAGGCCCTGACGGGCTTAACATTGGGTAAAACCACCGATTATCGTGATGTCTATGACGCCAGCCTGCTCCAGGGCGTGCCGCGTAGCCTGAACCGCGACCCGCTGGGGCTGAGCGCAGATGCTCTCCCCTTCCATGGCGGTGATATCTGGACGCTGTACGAGCTTTCATGGCTCAATTCGCGCGGCCTGCCGCAAGTAGCGGTGGGCCATGTCGAACTGGACTACACCAGCGTGAATCTGGTGGAATCCAAAAGCTTTAAGCTCTATCTCAATAGCTTTAATCAGACGCGATTCACGAGCTGGGAAGAGGTACAAGAAACCTTGCAGCGCGATTTAAGCGCCTGCGCCCAGGGTAAGGTGACGGTGGCGCTCTATCGCCTGCATGAACTGGAAGGCCAGCCCATCGCCCACCTGCACGGTACCTGTATCGACGAGCAGGCCATCGACATCGACAACTACGAATTTGACACCGCTTATCTGCAAGATGCTGCCAGCGGCGATGTAGTGGAAGAGACCCTGGTGAGCCACCTGCTCAAATCTAACTGTCTGATCACCCATCAGCCGGACTGGGGCTCGGTACAGATTCAGTACCGCGGTGGCAAAATCGATCGTGAAAAACTGCTGCGCTACCTCGTCTCTTTCCGTCATCACAACGAATTTCACGAGCAGTGCGTAGAGCGGATTTTTAATGACATTCTGCACTTCTGTCAGCCAGAGTCCCTGAGCGTGTACGCCCGCTATACCCGCCGCGGCGGCCTGGATATCAATCCATGGCGCAGTAACAGCAATTTTGTGCCGGCCACCGGCCGCCTGGTCCGTCAGTAAAGTAAATAATTTCACAATAATGCGCGGTCTGTTCCGCGCTTTAGGTTGTGAAAGGTCATAAGCCAGGGCTATTGTAATCAACAGGGAATGACGATAAACGTCCCATAAGGAGCTCACTTGATTACACATATTAGCCCGCTTGGCTCTATGGATATGTTGTCGCAGCTGGAAGTGGACATGCTTAAAAGCACGGCCAGCAGCGATCTTTATCAACTGTTTCGCAACTGTTCACTTGCCGTTCTGAACTCCGGAAGCCTGACCGATAACAGCAAAGAGCTGCTCTCGCGCTTCGAAAGTTTTGACATTAACGTCCTGCGTCGCGAACGCGGCGTGAAGCTGGAACTGATTAATCCTCCGGAAGATGCCTTTGTGGATGGGCGCATTATTCGCTCCCTGCAGGCGAACCTCTTTGCGGTGCTGCGTGACATCCTGTTTGTTAATGGCCAAATCAGCAACGCCGGGCGATTCCAGCATCTGGATCTGGAAAGCTCGACCCACATTACCAACCTGGTCTTTTCTATTTTACGTAACGCCCGTGCCCTGCACGTGGGCGAAGCGCCGAGTATGGTCGTCTGCTGGGGTGGCCACTCCATCAACGAAACCGAGTATTTGTATGCCCGTCGGGTGGGGACCCAACTGGGCCTGCGTGAACTGAATATCTGCACCGGCTGCGGCCCGGGCGCTATGGAAGCGCCAATGAAAGGGGCTGCCGTAGGCCATGCCCAGCAGCGCTACAAAGAGGGGCGTTTTATCGGGATGACCGAACCCTCGATCATTGCCGCTGAGCCGCCTAACCCGCTAGTTAACGAACTGATTATCATGCCGGATATCGAAAAACGCCTTGAGGCGTTTGTCCGTATTGCGCACGGTATAATCATCTTCCCGGGCGGGGTAGGTACCGCAGAAGAGCTGCTGTACTTGCTCGGCATTCTGATGCACCCGGCGAACAAGGGTCAGGTGCTGCCGCTGATCCTCACCGGCCCGAAAGAGAGTGCAGATTACTTCCGCGTGCTGGATGAATTTATTGTCCATACGCTGGGCGAAGCGGCTCGTCGTCACTATCGCATCATCATCGATGACGCGGCGGAAGTGGCGCGGCAGATGAAAAAAGCGATGCCGCTGGTCAAAGAGAACCGCCGCGAAACCGGCGATGCTTACAGCTTTAACTGGTCTATCCGTATCGCGCCGGATCTGCAGATCCCGTTTGAACCGTCGCATGAAAATATGGCGAACCTGAAACTTTACCCTGATCAGCCCGTGGAAGTTTTGGCTGCGGATCTGCGTCGTGCCTTCTCTGGCATCGTGGCGGGTAACGTGAAAGAGGTCGGGATCCGCGCCATCGAGGCGTACGGTCCTTATAAAATACATGGCGATCCTGAAATGATGCGCCGTATGGACGACCTGCTGCAGGGCTTCGTTGCTCAGCATCGTATGAAATTACCGGGCTCTGCCTATATCCCCTGCTACGAAATCTGCGCCTAATCTGCTTTTGCCCGGTTAACATGCCGGGCAATTTTCCTCCCCTGCGCCCCTCATCATCTTGTTCATAGTCATCAGGCATATAGACACACCCCTATCATTCCTCAATCTTATAGTTTTTCGCATTCTGCTACGTGCGCAAACGTTTACCTGGAATGTGTAACCGGAAAATATCACCACTAATCAAGGTTATTTGCTGGAATATCCTGAAAATCACCATCTTTACAGCGTAAGCCACCTATCTCTCTGGTAACGCTTTCAGCCTGTATGTCGTTAATGGTAGCCTTCGCGCCCGTAAATTCGCTTTGAAGTTTTTTTAGCAGATAAATGGTCTAAAGATATGCATCTCAAAAGTGGATTATTGCAATTGGGATCAAGATCACTGAAGGATTCATAACGAAAATGTATCTTTCCGCCCGCCAATAGTTACGGGCAAAAATTATATAAAAACCGTCACTAAACGAATTTCATATTACCGTTGGGCACTTTTTTATCGGATTCGACTAAAAAAACCTGACAATTCGCTTCCTCCAGGAGATACAGATGGAAACTACTCAAACCAGCACCGTTGCTTCGATTGATTCCCGAAGCGGCTGGCGCAAAACGGATACCATGTGGATGCTTGGCCTGTACGGCACAGCAATCGGCGCTGGTGTACTGTTCCTTCCAATCAACGCAGGCGTAGGCGGTCTGATCCCGCTGATCATCATGGCGATCATCGCTTTCCCGATGACCTACTTTGCCCACCGCGGTCTGACCCGTTTCGTCCTGTCCGGTAAAAACCCGGGTGAAGACATCACGGAAGTGGTTGAAGAACACTTCGGCGTTGGCGCAGGTAAACTGATTACCCTGCTCTACTTCTTCGCGATTTACCCGATTCTGTTGGTGTACAGCGTGGCAATCACCAACACGGTTGAAAGCTTTATGACGCACCAGCTGCAGATGACTCCGCCACCGCGCGCTATTCTGTCGCTGATCCTTATCGTGGGCATGATGACTATCGTTCGTTTCGGCGAGCAGATGATCGTGAAAGCGATGAGCGTGCTGGTCTTCCCGTTCGTTGCGGCGCTGATGCTGCTGGCTTGCTACCTGATCCCACAGTGGAACGGTGCAGCGCTGGAAACCCTGTCTCTGAGCAGCGCTTCCGCAACCGGCAACGGCCTGCTGTTGACCCTGTGGCTGGCAATCCCGGTGATGGTCTTCTCCTTCAACCACTCGCCGATCATCTCCTCCTTCGCAGTAGCGAAGCGTGAAGAGTACGGCGATAAAGCAGAGAAGAAATGCTCCAGCATTCTGGCACGTGCGCACATCATGATGGTGCTGACCGTTATGTTCTTCGTCTTCAGCTGCGTACTGAGCCTCTCTCCGGCGGATCTGGCGGCGGCGAAAGAGCAGAACATCTCTATTCTCTCTTACCTGGCGAACCACTTTAACGCACCGCTGATTGCCTGGATGGCGCCAATTATCGCCATTATCGCGATCACTAAATCCTTCCTGGGCCACTACCTGGGCGCACGTGAAGGCTTCAACGGTATGGTGATTAAATCTCTGCGCGGTAAAGGCAAGAGCATTGAAATCAACAAGCTGAACAAAATCACTGCGCTGTTTATGCTGCTGACCACCTGGGCAGTTGCAACCCTGAACCCAAGCATCCTGGGAATGATTGAAACCCTGGGCGGCCCGGTTATCGCGATGATTCTGTTCCTGATGCCGATGTATGCGATTCAGAAAGTGCCTGCGATGCGTAAATACAGCGGCCATATCAGCAACGTATTCGTTGTGATTATGGGCCTGATTGCCATCTCCGCTATCTTCTACTCGCTGTTCGCTTAATTCCTTTCGCGCCGTCCTCGGGCGGCGCACTCTCTCCTCTTCAGACTGAAAGCAACGGACGCATCATGATTAGCGTATTCGATATTTTCAAAATCGGCATTGGTCCCTCCAGCTCTCATACTGTTGGCCCAATGAAAGCCGGTAAACAATTCACGGACGATCTGATTTCACACGGCATTCTCCATGACACCACCCGCGTAGTCGTGGATGTCTACGGCTCCCTCTCCTTAACCGGAAAAGGTCACCATACGGATATCGCCATTATCATGGGTCTGGCGGGTAACCTGCCGGATACCGTCGATATTGATGCGATCCCGAGCTTTATCCAGGACGTGAATACCCACGGTCGTCTGCTGCTGGCGAACGGCGAGCATGAGGTTGAGTTCCCGGTTGACCACTGCATGAATTTCCATGCGGATAACCTGTCGCTGCATGAAAATGGCATGCGTATTACCGCGTTAGCTGGCGATAAAGTCCTGCACAGCAAAACCTATTACTCTATCGGCGGCGGTTTCATCGTCGACGAAGAACACTTCGGGCAAAGCAGCAACGACACCGTGGCGGTGCCTTACCCGTACAAATCGGCAGCCGATCTACAACGCCATTGTCAGGAGAGCGGTCTGTCGCTCTCTGGCCTGATGATGAAAAACGAGCTGGCGCTGCACAGCAAAGAAGAGCTGGAACAGCACTTTGCAAACGTCTGGGCAGTGATGCGTGGCGGGATCGAGCGCGGGATTACGACCGAAGGCGTATTACCGGGTAAGCTGCGCGTTCCACGTCGTGCCGCCGCGCTGCGCCGCATGCTGGTCAGCGCCGATAAGACCACCACAGACCCGATGGCGGTCGTGGACTGGATCAATATGTTTGCGCTGGCCGTGAACGAAGAGAACGCCGCTGGTGGACGTGTGGTAACGGCACCGACCAATGGCGCGTGCGGGATCGTGCCGGCAGTACTGGCTTACTACGACAAATTCATCCGCGAAGTGAACGCTAACTCACTGGCACGCTATATGCTGGTCACCAGCGCGATTGGTTCGCTCTATAAGATGAATGCGTCTATCTCCGGCGCCGAAGTGGGCTGTCAGGGTGAGGTTGGCGTGGCCTGCTCGATGGCTGCTGCCGGTCTGGCTGAGTTGCTCGGCGGTAGCCCGGCGCAAGTCTGTATTGCGGCGGAAATCGGTATGGAACACAACCTTGGCCTTACCTGCGACCCGGTTGCCGGACAGGTACAAGTCCCCTGCATTGAGCGTAACGCGATTGCCTCGGTAAAAGCGGTTAACGCTGCGCGTATGGCCCTGCGCCGCACCAGCGAGCCGCGCGTCTGCCTCGATAAGGTTATCGAAACCATGTTCGAGACCGGTAAAGACATGAACGCCAAATACCGCGAAACCTCCCGCGGCGGCCTGGCGATGAAAATCGTTGCCTGCGACTAACCTTTAGCGCCTCGTTTTTGCGAGGCGCTTTCCCGTTTCACCCACCACGCGTAGTTTCATCCTGCCGACAGTGATACCCTTTATTCACAAGATGGAAGGAGATTATCTGTGGCTGTTCATTTGCTTATTGTCGACGCGCTTAACCTGATTCGCCGTATCCATGCGGTACAGGGTACGCCCTGTAAGGATACCTGCGTCCACGCGCTGGAGCAGTTAATCCGCCACAGCGAGCCCACGCATGTGGTGGCGGTGTTTGACGACGAAGCGCGCAATACCGGCTGGCGACATCAGCGTTTGCCCGACTACAAAGCCGGACGCGCTCCTATGCCCGACGACCTGCACAGCGAAATGCCAGCCCTGCGTACGGCATTTGAACAGCATGGCGTTCCCTGCTGGGGGGCCCAGGGCAACGAAGCCGACGATCTCGCTGCTACGCTGGCAGTCAAAGTAGCCAGCGCCGGACACCAGGCCACTATCGTCTCTACCGACAAAGGCTACTGCCAGTTGCTCTCCCCCACCATCCGCATTCGTGATTACTTTCAGAAACGCTGGCTGGATGCCCCCTTTATCGCCAGTGAATTTGGCGTGACCCCTGAGCAACTCCCCGACTACTGGGGGCTGGCAGGCATTAGCAGTTCAAAGGTGCCCGGCGTGGCCGGTATCGGGCCGAAAAGCGCAGCCCAGCTCTTGAACGACTTTCACTCTCTGGAAGGTATCTATGACCGGCTGGATGAGGTGCCTGAAAAGTGGCGTAAGAAACTGGTGGAGCATAAAGAGATGGCGTTTATCTGTCGGGACGTGGCGAGATTACAGACGGATTTACAGCTCGACGGGAATTTACAGCAGTTGCGGTTAACGCGGTAATTCCCTTCAACCTAGCCCTCTCCCGGGGGAGAGGGGATCAGACCGCGCAGACTTTTCCCCCTCGCCCCTTGGGGATGAGGGGATTTCAGTGCACTATCGCTCGTCGCGGCGTCCACCGACCGCAGCCCACCAGCGACGAACATGTACCGTCACCTCTTCGCGATCGTGATACAACTGACGCGCCTGGATCACCACGTTAATACCGTTAGCATCCATCTGCTCCTGAATATAAGCCAGGTTCTGCGACACCTCTTCGTAGCGCTTCTTCATTGGCAGCTTGAGGTTGAAAATGGTTTCACGACACCAGCCATTTACCAGCCAGGAAGCCATCAGCGCAGCCACTTTCGCCGGTTTTTCCACCATATCGCATACCATCCAGGTGATGTTATTGCGGGTCGGGCGATAGCGGAAGCCATCCTCACGCAGCCAGGTCACCTGCCCGGTATCCATCAGGCTCTGCGCCATCGGGCCGTTATCAACGGAGGCAACCCACATGTTGCGCTTCACCAGCTGATAGGTCCAGCCACCAGGGCAAGCCCCCAGATCCACCGCGTGCATGCCATTAGCCAGGCGTTCGTCCCACTCATCAGCCGGAATAAAGACATGAAACGCCTCTTCCAGCTTCAGCGTGGAGCGGCTCGGCGCGTCAGACGGGAACTTCAGGCGCGGGATCCCCATATAGAACGGTGAGTTATTGGTGGTCAGCGAGTAGCCTGCGTAGCAGCAGCCCGGGGCAATGAAAAAGATATGCACAACAGGACGTTTTGGCGTCTCGTAGTTGGTCAGTACGCCTGCTTCACGCAGAGCTGCACGCAGCGGTACGGTGAATTTGCGGCAGAACTTCATCAACTCTTTGCTTTCGTTGGTATCAGCGACTTCAACGCGCAGATCGCCCCCCTTCTCAACGACACCCTGCAGCATACCGACGATAGGCGTAATACGATCTTCAGGCGGGAGATCTTTGAGCAGCTCGCCTGCCACAAACATCTGGCGGGCAAAAATCAGGGAGCTAAACGGCAGCTCGCGCACCAGTTTTTCCGCGTCATCCGGCTGATAGCACTCGAATACCACATAACCCGAGTCCTCTTTGACGCGGGCAAAACCAAATACCTCGCGCTTAGCGGCTTTATCGGTGATTTCCGCAGCGCACTCTTTCTCAAAGCCCGGGCGACAATATAAAACAACTTTATTCATGAACAACGCCCTTGCGTTTCAGACGGATAGAACCAATCAACATTAAAAACCACCCCACCAGGAAGCAGACGCCGCCGACAGGGGTAACAAACGCCCAGAGGCGTAAATGTGACAGCGCCAGGCAGTAAAGGCTGCCGCTGAACAATACGGTACCGAGCGCGAGGAAAACGCTGCTCCAGTAGAACCAGATGCTAATGCGGCGCTGCATGGCAACCGCTAAACCAAATATCGCCAGGGTATGAAACGCCTGATACTCAAGGCCGGTCTGGAGCCAGCCCATCTCGACAGCACCCAACGATTTACTTAATACATGCGCACCGAAGGCGCCCAGCGCAACGAAAATAAAGCCACTTATTGCGGCGAAAATTAGCATGAAACGGCTGGTCATGTTCCTGTCCCAAAGTCATGCGTGCAGGCACGCGAAATCATTTATTGCTCATAACGAAAGCGGAATTTCTCTTGCTCACTGGCCGCTTTCGCCAGTATCCATTGCCGGAAGGCGGCTATTTTACCCAGTTCTGCCTGACTGTCATGACAAACCAGATAAAACGCATTTTTACTGACCAGAACATCATTAAATGGACAGACCAGGCGGCCTGCCTCAATTTCGGACTGCGCCATCACGTTGTTCGCCAACGCCACGCCCTGCCCGTGAATAGCAGCCTGTAACACCATCGCGCTGTGGCTGAAGATGGGCCCCTGCTGCACATTGATATGGTTCAGACCCAACTGACGGGTATAAGTTTGCCAGTCGCGGCGAGAAGCATCATGCAAAAGGGTATGTTTCGCCAGGTCGGCAGGTGTTTTCAGCGCCTTTTCACCCGTTAATAATAGCGGTGAGCAGACCGGCAGCAGATATTCTGCGTATAATTTTTCGACACGCAAGCCCGGCCAGTTACCGCGACCATAAAAAATCGCCACGTCGACATCATCCGCGAGCTTATCTTCCTGACGGTCTACCGCCTGGATTCTAACGTCGATTCCCGGATAAGCTGAGTTAAAGCTTGTGAGCCTCGGCACCAGCCACTGGATGGCAAAACTGGGCAATAAACTGACCGTCAGGGCTCCTTTTGCACTGCGCGCTTGCAGTTTGCGGGTCGCCTCCGTCAGCTGTGAAAAAATCTCTTTGATATCCTGAAAATAGCTCTGTCCCTCTTCCGTTAATAAGAGAGAACGGTTGCGTCGACGGAACAGCTTAAGCCCCAGAAAGTCCTCAAGAGACTTGATTTGATGACTTACTGCGGCCTGCGTCACAAATAGCTCATCTGCCGCGCGAGTGAAACTCAAATGGCGGGCAGCAGCATCAAAAACACGTAATGCGTTCAGTGGTGGTAATCGCTTTGACATGGCTTTATGGCTTAGATGTTAAAGGCTTTTAACAAACAGGAAACAATAGTTAACCTATTAGTTTTTTTTATCTGAGCCATTATAATTTGTCCGTTGAGGAACTACCAGCAAATACCTATAGTGGCGGCACTTCCTGAGCCGGAACGAAGAGCTTTTTCGGAATGCGTGTTCTGAGGGGCTTTTGGCTTACGGTTGTGATGTTGTGTTGTTGTGTTTGCAATTGGTCTGCGATTCAGACCACGGTAGCAACGCTACCAATTTTTCACTTCCTGTACATTTACCCTGTCTGTCCATAGTGATTAATGTAGCACCGCCTAATTGCGGTGCTTTTTTTTGTCTGCTATTCCCTTACTTGTTCAGCTCTACCATCTCTTTTACATCAGAGCGGTTGATCTGCTGCTTATTCCCGTTGGCATCCTTATAGGAAATCATACCGGTATCGTTATCGGTCTGCGGCTTCCCTTCAGACACGATGGAACGACCATCGTTGGTATGCATCACATAGTTATTACCAGAACAGGCGCTCAGGGCAAAAGTAAACATACAGGCAGAGATGATCGCGGCAGTCTTTTTCATAATTCTTCTCCTTCAGCAATTAATGCTATTCATAGCTCGTTTTATGACAGGCTCAGACACTCACCTAACACTATTCAGCATAACGTGCTTCACGCAGGATGCCAGGATAAACAGACAATTCCGATAGAGATCAACCTCCTTGCTCTGCCGGGAATTTTGCGCGACGATCTAGCGATGACCATGAGGAGTCCCATGAACGCTTTCAGTCCTGCCCACTTTCGCGCCCAGTTTCCGGCGCTGGCTGATGCCGGCGTCTACCTTGATAGCGCCGCTACCGCCCTTAAGCCCACGGCGGTTATCGAAGCCACAAACCAGTTTTACAGCCTGAGCGCGGGCAATGTGCATCGTAGCCAGTTTGCCGAAGCCCAGCGCCTGACCGCGCGCTATGAAGCGGCTCGCGAACAGGTGGCGCGCCTGATCCATGCCGAAAGCGGCAAAAACATTGTCTGGACCCGCGGCACCACCGAAGCGATAAATATGGTGGCCCAGAGCTTTGCTCGCCCGCGTCTGCAGCCGGGTGACGAGATCATTGTCAGTGAAGCTGAGCATCACGCCAATCTTGTCCCGTGGTTGATAGTGGCAGAGCAGACCGGCGCCAAAGTCGTGAAATTGCCGCTGGGTGCCGACCTGCTGCCCGATATTTCGTGTCTGGAGGCGTTGATTACCCCACAAAGCCGGATCCTCGCTCTCGGGCAGATGTCGAACGTCACGGGGGGCTGCCCCGATCTCGCCCAGGCGATAACCCTGGCTCACGCCCATAATATGGTGGTAATGGTGGACGGCGCTCAGGGAGTGGTGCACTTCCCGGCGGATGTACAGGCGCTGGATATTGATTTCTACGCTTTCTCAGGCCACAAGCTGTATGGTCCTACCGGCATCGGCGTCCTTTACGGAAAGGCTGAATTACTGGAGCAGATGTCGCCCTGGCTGGGCGGTGGAAAAATGATTACTGAAGTCAGTTTTGACGGATTCAAAACACAGCCGGTCCCTTATCGCCTGGAGGCCGGTACGCCGAACGTCGCGGGGGTGATAGGCCTGAGCGCCGCCCTGGAGTGGCTTGCAGACATTGACGTGGCGCAGGCCGAAAGCTGGAGCCGTGGGCTGGCGACGCTGGCTGAAGAGGCATTGAAAACGCGTCCGGGCTTCCGTTCGTTCCGTGTTCAGGACTCCAGCCTGCTGGCCTTTGATTTTGCAGGCGTTCATCATAGCGATATGGTTACGTTGCTTGCCCAGTCAGGTATCGCCCTGCGTGCCGGGCAGCACTGCGCCCAGCCGCTGCTGGCAGCACTGGGCGTAAGCGGCACCCTGCGCGCGTCCTTCGCCCCTTACAATACCCAAAGCGATGTCGAGGCGCTGGTCGCCGCCGTGGATCGCGCACTTGCACTACTGGTGGATTAATGACAAGCCCTACCCTGGCCGGACACCCGTTCGGCACCGTCATCACTGAAGAGACGTTAAAAGAGACCTTCGCTCCACTTAATCAGTGGGAAGATAAATATCGCCAGCTCATCCTGCTTGGCAAACAGCTGCCAGCGCTTTCCGATGAACTCAAAGCGCAGGCCAGAGAGATCCCCGGTTGTGAAAACCGCGTCTGGCTGGGTGTCACCCGGGTAGGTGATAAGCTGCATTTTATGGGCGACAGTGAAGGGCGTATTGTGCGGGGACTGCTGGCCGTGCTGCTCACGGCTATCGAAGGTAAAAGCGCAGCGCAGCTGCTGGCACGCGACCCGCTCACGCTGTTCGATGAGCTGGGGTTACGCGCTCAGCTCAGCGCATCCCGCAGCCAGGGGCTGAATGCGCTGAGTGAAGCGGTGCTGGAGGCAGCGCGTCAGGCCTGACGGTTCGCCTTCGCCATCATCTTCTTCAGGGCGTGAGAGACCGCCACAAAGCCAAAGGAGGCGGTCACCATGGTGGCCGCACCAAAGCCGGAGGCACAATCCATCCGTTTTGGCCCTTCCGCCGTGCTCTTCATTGCGCAGACGGTGCCATCGGCCTGCGGATAAACCAACGCTTCCGTCGAGAAGACGCAGTCCACCCCCAGTTTACCTTTGCTGTTTTTGACCACGTTGAAATCGCTTTTCAGCCGCTCGCGTAATTTTGCCGCCAGCGGATCCTGAATGGTTTTTGCCAGATCGCTCACCTGAATCTGGGTCGGATCAATTTGCCCGCCAGCTCCCCCCGTGGTAACCAGGGGCACCTTATACCGACGGCAGTAAGCAATCAGCGCCGCTTTCGGGCGCACGCTATCAATAGCATCGATCACATAGCTATAACCGGCACTCATATACTGCGCCACGTTATCTGCCGTCACGAAATCATCGATCACCGTTACCCGGCACTCAGGGTTGATCTGGCGAATACGATCCGCCATGACTTCAGATTTGGCCAGGCCCACGCTGTCGCGCAGGGCATGGATCTGCCGGTTGGTATTGGTGACGCAGACATCATCCATGTCAATAAGCGTTATGGCGCCGATACCGGTTCGCGCCAGCGCTTCTGCCGCCCAGGAGCCGACACCGCCAATCCCGACTACGCAAACATGCGCCCCGGCAAAGAGTTGCAGGGCATTTTCACCGTAAAGACGCGCTGTGCCGCCAAAACGCTGGCGCCAGGCGTCGCTGATTACCACAGACATATGACCTCAGATGTAAAAAGGGGTGAGAGTTATCCCTCACCCCGGCCCCCGTCAGAGAGCAGAAAGCATGACGTTAATGTACCACATTTAGCCGCTAAAGACGCTGCCACCCGCGCCCGGCGCCGTTTTCAGCACCCAGACGCGGCCATAGTGGTTATACCAGCCCGCGCGGTGACCCGCATCCGGGCCAATCCCCTGATAGATATCGAAGTGCTGGCCCTTAATGGCGCCACCTACGTCGAGAGCGACCATCAGGCGCAGTTCGTACTGACCGGAGAACTTACCGTTATTATCCAGCGTCGGTACCTCTGCTAACAGCGTGGTGCCTGGCGGGATCACCGTACGGTCAGAGGCGACGGACGCGCGGCCAATCAGCGGCACCGCGCTTGCCCCTTTCACTGGCGCAAAGTTTTGCGGTTTAAAGAAGACGAAGGAAGGGTTCTGCTCCAGCAGTTCACGGACTTCGCTTTCGCTGTGCTTCTCGCCCCACTCACGGATAGCCTGCATCGACATATCTTCGCGTTTAACTTCACCGCGGTCGATCAGGACTTTGCCGATGCTGCGATAGGCATGGCCGTTTTTACCTGAATAGCTAAAGAAGTTAAGTGGGCTGCCATCACCGAAATCGATATAGCCACTGCCCTGCACATCCATAATGAAGTTATCCATCAGCGAGTTGCTGTAGGCGAGGATATAGTTGTCACTCAGCGCCCCCGCATAGATCTCGGCGCGGGACGGCAGGCGGCCACGCTTCGGTGGCATACGGTAGATAGGATACTGGAACTCACCCTGGCGGGTATGACGCGCTTGCACTACCGGCGTGTAGTAGCCGGTAAACTGGACGTTGCCATAGTTATCGGCCCCTTCCATCTGCCAGGCATCAATACCGTACTGACGCAGCATGCGGGTATCTCCCCCGGCGCGTAACCACTCCTGAATCGCGTTATAGACGGCATTCTGTGAGCCATACAGGCGCGGAGAGGCGGTACGGATCTGGCTTACCTGCTCAGCAAAGTCACCACCATTTATTGGCGCCCCGACGGCATCGGGCTGGTTCACTAAGGAGAAAGGCTGGGTAAATTTCCCGTCTTTATATTGCTGACCGCGATCGGTCGGTTTGGAGGAGCAGGCCGCAAGAATCGCTACCATTGCGCCCGTCATCAGATACTTCGCCCAACGTCCTTTCATTATATCTCGTCTTTTAGTTGCCCGTTTCTGCGAAATGAAGATAACAAACCGCTACAGTGATTGAAATGCGATTACATGCCCAAGGGCAAATTTTGCGCAAAAAATCGCCTTATTGTATCTAATTCGTTCAATTTACATACTATTAGGGTATTTTTACTTAAAAAGGGTTGCAACAATGAGTCAGCAGAGTATAGTGCGCATCCACGGACGCGGGGTGGAGCAGCCTGGTAGCTCGTCGGGCTCATAACCCGAAGGTCGTCGGTTCAAATCCGGCCCCCGCAACCAATTAAAATTTGATGAAGTACAAGTAGTACGGTGACGCGGGGTGGAGCAGCCTGGTAGCTCGTCGGGCTCATAACCCGAAGGTCGTCGGTTCAAATCCGGCCCCCGCAACCAATCAAAATTTAATAAAAATAGAAGCAGTACGGTGACGCGGGGTGGAGCAGCCTGGTAGCTCGTCGGGCTCATAACCCGAAGGTCGTCGGTTCAAATCCGGCCCCCGCAACCAATACTTCGAAAACATTAAACACCCATCTGGGTGTTTTTTTGTATCTGCGATTTGTGAATCGGCCGGGCGTGAACCCGGCGTGCCTCCACTACCCTCTTCTGGCCAGCGTCGCGCCATCAGAAAAGTAAGCTTTAATCCCGGCCAGAATCGACTCGGCCACTTCCTGCTGGAATTTAGCGGTCTTAAGCTTACGCTCTTCTTGCACGTTACTGATAAAAGCCGTCTCGACCAGAATCGACGGAATATCCGGTGCTTTCAGCACGGCAAAGCCGGCCTGTTCAACGCTGTTTTTATGCAGTTTGTTGATGCCGCCAAGTTTACCCAGCACCGCTTTACCAAATTTAAGGCTGTCGGTGATAGTGAGCGATTGCACCATATCAAACATCGTGTGGTCGACGTAGCGGTCGCCGCTTTTGCTCACGCCGCCAATCAAATCCGAGGCGTTCTGCGTATCGGCGAGATAGCGTGCTGCGGTACTGGTGGCCCCTTTCGTTGAGAGCGCGAAGACGGAAGACCCGCTCGGCTGGCGGCTGGTAAAGGCATCCGCATGAATCGAAACAAAGAGATCCGCACGCTGCTTCTGCGCTTTGGCCACGCGCACCTTCAGCGGGATAAAGACATCTTCGTTACGCGTCATATAGGCGCGCATATTGCCTTCCCGATCGATCAATGCCTTCAGGCGACGGGCGATCTGCAGTACCACATCTTTTTCGCGCGTATGGTATTTGCCCACCGCGCCGGAGTCTTCTCCGCCATGCCCCGGATCGAGCATGATCACTATCGGGCGATCGCGCCCGGCTTTTCCTGGCTGAGGGCCACTCTGGGCCGGAGGAACCTGCCGGTCAAGATCGCCTTTGTTGTAATCTTCCAGCAGGGCCAGCAGCGGATCCTGAATGTCTGTGGCATTGGCCGGATAAAGATCCATCACCATACGCTCCTTGAAACCCGCGACCGGCGCCAGCGCAAACAGCTGCGGCTTCACGTTTTGTTTCAGTTCAAACACCATGCGCACGGTATGCGGATCAAACTGCCCTACCCGCGCAGACTTGATGTAAGGATCATCGCCGCGGATCTGCGCGCTCATCCCCTTCAGGACGGAGTTAAGATTGACACCTTCAAGATCCACTACAACGCGCTCAGGGTTGCTCAGGGCAAACTGCTTATATTTCATCACCCGGTTCGATTCTACCGTGACGCGGGTATAGGTTGAGGATGGCCAGACGCGTACAGCCACGACCTGCGTGACAGCAGCAAGCCCAACCTGACTCACACTGAGTAACCACATGGCCCCGGCCCCTTGTAACAGACGGCGGCGGCTTAAAGCTGACTTGGATCCCGACATGCTTCTCCCGAGCAAAGAAATCGTATTTATACACAAAACGTCCAAATTGACCGAAAACTTTAACGAATGACGCATAAACTGTCATCTATTAAAGGGTAAACAATCCTTAGCTAATGCCTTGCTTATATAGCTATTTCTTCGTATCACCCAAAATTTAGGCTTGCGCTCGCGGCCACGATCGAATAAAAATACATTAATTACGAATAAAAATTCATTGAGGGTTGTGCCGTGGTGAAGGAGCGTAGAATCGAACTGGTCCAGGGATTCCGCCATTCTGTTCCCTATATCAACACCCATCGTGGGAAAACCTTTGTCGTGCTGCTCGGCGGCGAAGCCATTGAACACGAAAACTTTTCCAGTATCGTCAACGACATCGGCCTGCTGCACAGTCTGGGTATTCGCCTGGTTGTGGTGTATGGTGCCCGGCCGCAGATCGACGCCAATCTGGCCTCTCATCACCACGAACCTATCTACCATAAACACACTCGTGTTACCGATGCCAAAACGCTGGAACTGGTTAAGCAGGCAGCGGGCCTGCTGCAGCTGGATATCACCGCACGCCTCTCAATGAGCCTGAACAATACCCCTCTGCAGGGGGCACATATCAACGTGGTGAGCGGCAATTTTATTATCGCCCAGCCGCTCGGCGTGGATGACGGGGTGGATTACTGCCATAGCGGCCGTATACGGCGTATCGACGAAGAGGCGATTCATCGTCAGCTGGACGGCGGTGCCATCGTACTGACGGGGCCGGTCGCCGTCTCCGTTACCGGCGAAAGCTTCAACCTCACCTCGGAAGAGATTGCCACGCAGCTGGCTATCAAGCTGAAAGCCGAGAAGATGATTGGTTTCTGCTCATCGCAGGGCGTGACCAACGAGCTGGGGGATATTGTCTCTGAGCTGTTCCCTAACGAAGCGCAGGCCCGCGTAGAGTCTCTCGAAGCCCAGGGCGATTACCACTCTGGCACCGTGCGCTTCTTGCGGGGGGCGGTAAAAGCCTGCCGCAGCGGGGTGCGTCGCAGCCATTTGATTAGCTATCAGGAAGATGGCGCGCTGTTGCAGGAGCTCTTCTCGCGCGACGGCATTGGTACGCAGATCGTCATGGAGAGCGCCGAGCAGATACGCCGCGCCACCATCAACGACATCGGCGGAATTCTGGAGCTGATCCGCCCGCTGGAGCAGCAGGGGATTCTGGTGCGTCGTTCCCGCGAACAGCTGGAGATGGAGATCGACAAGTTCACCATTATTCAGCGCGACAACCTGACTATCGCCTGTGCGGCTCTCTATCCCTTCCCGGAAGAGAAGATCGGTGAGATGGCCTGTGTGGCCGTGCACCCGGATTACCGCAGTTCGTCACGCGGTGAAGTGTTGCTGGAGCGTGTTGCCGCCCAGGCGCGGCAAATTGGGCTGAATAAACTCTTCGTCCTCACTACCCGCAGCATTCACTGGTTCCAGGAGCGTGGCTTCACGCCGGTGGATATTGACTCTCTGCCTGAGAGCAAAAAAGAGATGTATAACTATCAGCGCCGTTCCAAAGTGCTGATGGCCGATCTCACCTGAACCCTCCCCTGCGGGAGGGGCAGTTACAGCGCTTCGAAAAGGGTGTTCAGGCCGCTACGCCGCTCGGTTCGCGTGGTGACAGCCTGCGTCAGGACACTCTCATCCGCATACAAAGATAAGCGGCGACGCGCACGGGTAATGGCGGTATAGACCAGCTCACGGGTGACGACGGGCGACATCTGTACTGGCAGAATCAGCGCCGCATGATCGAACTCCGACCCCTGGGATTTATGCACTGTCATTGCCCATGCGGTTTCATTTTCCGGTAAACGGCTTGGCTGAACCGATTTCACGCGGCCATCCGGCATCTGGAACCAGACACGTAACCCCTGCCCGCGATCCAGGGCAATCCCGATATCCCCATTAAATAACCCGAGCGCGCTGTCGTTGCGCGAGATCATAACCGGGCGGCCCTCATACCAACGGGAGAGGGGCTGACGGGTAATCTTGCGTTTTTGCGCCAGTACCTGCTCCAGCTTCTCGTTCAACCCTGCCACACCGAAGGGCCCTTCTCGCAGCGCACACAGCAGCTGGAACTCGCCAAAGGCGGCGATGACTGCCTCCGGGGAGGCTTGCTGCTGAACGGCCTGCAGGAAGCGCTGATATCCGTCCAGAGCATCGTCGAGCATGCTCAGATACTCTTCACCGCTTTGTAGCGCCTTTTTCTCAATATCGCTGAAACGACCATCAAAGACGGTACTTAAGGCCTGGCGATCGCCGCGATTGACCGCCGCCGCCAGCTGACCAATGCCGGAGTCACTACCAAATCGATAGCTCTTTTGCAGCAGGCACAGGCTGTCGCGCAGCGCCCCTGCCACCTGGCTGGCATTACCTTCGAGCGCGTAGCCCGTCAGGCCAGCAAGCTCCTGCGCGCGCTGGGCAGTGAATCCCGCGCTGGCCCAGGTGCAGATATCCCCCAGCACCGCGCCGGCCTCTACCGAAGCCAGCTGATCGCGATCGCCTAAGAAGATCACGCGCGCATGCGCAGGCAGCGCATCGATCAGGCGCGACATCATCGTCAGGTCAATCATGGACGCTTCGTCTACCACCAGCACATCCAGATGCAGTGGATTACCTACGTGATAACGCAGATTCTGGCTACCCGGCTGCGCCCCCAGCAGGCGATGCAGCGTGCTGGCCTCGCTCGGGAACAGCTTGCGCTGCGCCTCTGTCAGGGGCAGTTTTTGCACTGCGCCCCCCAATGACTCCGTCAGGCGTGCCGCCGCTTTGCCCGTCGGTGCGGCCAGGCGGATACGGCATTTTGTCTTGCCGGCCATCTGAATCAGCGCGGCCAGCAGGCGCGCCACGGTGGTGGTTTTACCGGTACCCGGCCCGCCGGAAATGACCGAGATTCGACGTGTCAATGCGACTGCCGCGGCCACTTTTTGCCAATTCACGTCGCCCTCGACGCTAAACAGGTCGTTGAGCGTCTTCTGCATCTCTGCTTCATTGTGCGTTAAAGGCTGGTTCGCTTCCGTGAAGAAACGCGCCACGGCCTGCTCGTAACGCCACATCCGGTTCAGATAGAGCCGATCGTCAACCAGGATCAGCGGAGTAGGTTTCGCGCCATCGCTCACCGCCGGAGAGTCCATTAACGCTCCCCGCCAGTCGGGATCGTCCCCCAACAGATTAAAGCAGGCCAGCAGCGGGGCTGGCGTTTTCGCGTCGGGCTTCAGGCGCGATAATGGCAGGCAGACATGCCCTTCCCCGGCATCATAACTGAGTAAAGCGGCAGCCAGCATCAACGTCGGGTGGTCGTTATCTGCCACCATCATGGCAAATTGCACATCCAGACGACGCAACAGACGCTGCTCAACCGCCTCAAGTAAGCACTCCTGCATCGTCATTGCGCTACCTCCTCTGTGGTGCCAGCAAACAGGCTATCCATCTGGTTAATCAGGGCTTCGTCAGGACGCGTGCAGAAAATCCCCGATCCCGGCGCGCTGCCGTCGACGCCACGTAAAAACAGATAAATCACGCCGCCAAAATGGCGCTCATAAGTGTAATCCGCGATGCGATGACGCAAATAGCGGTGTAACGCCAGGGTATAGAGCTGGTACTGCAGATCATAGCGATGCGTCTGCATCGCCCGCGCCATCGCCTCCTGGGTGTAAGCATCACGGTTCTCGCCCAGCCAGTTAGATTTGTAATCCAGCAGGTAATAACGGCCGTTATGGCGAAATACCAGGTCGATAAAGCCTTTCAGCATGCCGCGAACCTGACGAAAGTCGAGAGGTGGGCAGCCCTGCGACAGGGGATCATATCGACGAATTAGCGCGTCCAGCGCCGTAGCGGTAAGCGGGCCAGAAATAGGCAGATAAAACTCCATCTCTACCTGTTTCTCTTTCGCCGTTAACTGACTCAGAGAGATGCCTTCATCGTTCAGCGGCGCCTGTAAAATACGGGTAATCCAGGCTGTCAGCACTGGTTGCCAGCGTACGTCGTACCCCCCTTTTTGCAGCACATCCGCTACCCAGGTTTCTGATAACGGCTGGGTAAAGTCGAGTGTTTCAAACAGGCTATGCAGAAAGGTCCCAGGGGACGCACCACGTGGAAACTGGTGCGGCGTCAGCTCCGGCTCCTGCGCGACTTCTCCAACGCCTGCGGCATCGACATCCAGCCGCGGCATCAGATCCTGTGCCAGCGCCTGGCCGTGCTGCTGCAAACCGGAGTAGCTAGTGACCCGCCAGTCATCCGCCAGCGCGCGGGCGATTTGTCGCGCCTGCAGCTCAGGAGATAACGATTCAGGCATTTGCCAGCGGTCGCTGTCTGCCACGCCGGCCGTGAGCAGCGAGATATGCTCATTGCAGAGCGCCTCCAGACACTGGCGCAGCCCGACGGCGTCTTTCGCTTCGCCTTTTTGCACCAGTCGCCCCAGCGCGCTGAGATGGAAATCGCTCTCGCCGGATTTATCGCCACGACGGCGTGATAGAGGAGCCACCCCCAGGCTGCAGTGCCATACGGAACGGGTGAGCGCCACGTACAGCAGGCGTAGATCTTCTGCCAGTCGCTCCGCCTCGGCAAGCTCAATACTGGCATCGGCCTTGCTGAGATCCAGCACCGCTTCGAAGGTTTTGCGATCGTGGTAGAAGGCCTGATCCTGCACCCGATAGTTAGCAATAAAGGGCAGCCAGACCAGCGGGTACTCCAGGCCTTTGGATTTGTGAATAGTCACGATCTGAACGAGGTGTTTGTCGCTTTCCAGGCGCATCTGCTGGCTGGAAGCATTGCTGTTTGGCTCGGCAATATGCTGCGCCAGCCAGCGTACCAGCGCGTGCTCGCTTTCCAGCTGCGAACCCGCTTCCTGTAACAGCTCGCTAATATGCAGGATATCCGTTAAACGCCGCTCGCCGCCGGGAGTGGCCAACATATTCTCGGCAATCTGTCGCTGCGTCATGACATCGCGCAGCATTGCCATCACGCCCCGCTTTTGCCAGCGGTCGCGATAGCGGGTGAACTCTTCTACTGCTGCATCCCAGTGGGTTTCATTATTATTCAGCGTATCGATATCCTGCGCGTTCAGCCCCAGCATAGAGCTGGCGAGCGCACTGCGCAGCACGTTTTCGCGCTCCGGCGCCAGCACCGCCTGCAGCAGCCAGAGCATCTCCTGCGCCTCCAGCGTTTCGAACACGCTGTCGCGGTTGGAGAGATAGACCGAAGGGATGCTGAGCAAGGTTAGCGCGTCGCGCACCAGCGCGGCCTCCTGGCGACTGCGCACCAGCACAGTGATATCCGATGCCTGCACCGGTCGGGAATCTTTGCCTGTATGCAGCACGGCTTCATTGCGCAGCCCGGCGCTCAGCCAGTCGCGGATTTGTGCCGCGCAGTGCTGGGCCATAAAGGCCTGGTAGTCTCCTACGCCGCAGCCCTCTCCTTCCATCAGCCAGAAACGCATCGCCGGCTGTGCTTCACCCTGGTATTCGAAACGTAACCCGGCATTTCTTTCAGCCCATTTGACCGGTTTGAAAGGAATGTCGCGGAACATGAAGGCATCGTCCATCTGCGAGAAGAGCCTGTTTACGCTCTCGACCATGCCAGGCGCGGAACGCCAGTTAGTATCCAGCGTATAGTGCGCCGCCACTTCGCCACGTGCTTTCATGTAGGTGAAGATGTCGGCGCCGCGAAATGCGTAGATCGCCTGCTTAGGGTCACCGATCAGCAGCAGCGCCGTCTCCGCTTGCTGGCGCCAGATGCGGCGAAAGATACGGTACTGTTGCGGGTCGGTATCCTGGAATTCATCGATCATCGCCACCGGGAATCGTTTACGAATCGCGGCCGCCAGCGCTTCGCCGTTTTCACTGTTAAGCGCAGCATCAAGTCGACTCAACATGTCGTCAAAGCCGAGCTCGCCTCGACGGCGTTTTTCACGCGCTACGGCTTCGCGGATCTCCACCAGCGCACGGGTAATCATTAAATCGTTCAGAGTAAGCGACTCAGCCAGTATCGCATCAATGGCGGCGAACAGCGGATGTTCCGGTACCTGGCCGCCCGCTTTGGTGCGTTCGGTCAGGGATGTCTGAGAGAATTTTTCCAGCGCGTCAGGCAACTGATAGCTACAGGTCTCTTCTTCAGCCCAGGCGTTAATTCTCTCAATGTATTTCGCCTGATTACCCCGGTTAAGCTTGCGCCTGTCGATGCCCGAATTTTCGATGATGGCATCAATCTCACCGACCCCACTGCGCCACTGCTCTTTCATCGCGTCGATCGTCGCGATGATCTTTTCATGGCGAGAGGCCAGGGTTTCATCCGCAGGCGGCGGGGATTTAATCACCGGGGCTTCCCCCTGCAGATAACGATCGATGGAACGCAGCAGCGCTTCCGGCCCTTTCCACAGGTCGTGAACAGCCTGGGCGATATCGCGCGGCAAGGGGTAACAATGGCGACGCCAGAAATCAGCGCAGGCCTGGTAGCGCAGCTCAGATTCATCTTCGATCAGCTGTTGTTCAAAGAGCATGCCCGATTCAAAGGCATTGAGGCTGAGCATCCGCTGACAAAAACCGTGGATAGTAAAGACCGCCGCTTCGTCCATCTGCCGCTCTGCCAGCAGCAACCATTGCGCCGCCTGTTCGGTATCGCCAATCTCTTCGAGCAGGCTGGCATAGAGCGGGTTATCGGTGGCGTTTCGCAGGCAGGCGATGCGTAGTTCGTGGATGTTGGCGCGGATACGGCCACGCAACTCTTCCGTTGCGGCCTCGGTGAAAGTCACCACCAACAACTCTTCAACGCTCAGGGGGCGGCTAAAGGCAGAACTGCCGCCCAGGCCAAGCAGTAGTCGCAGGTACAGGGCGGCGATGGTGAAGGTCTTTCCGGTTCCCGCTGAGGCTTCAATCAACCTTTCGCCCTGGAGTGCTAAACGAAGGGGATTAAGAGACTCAGCGGTATCGGTCATTCTTTCTTGCTCCATGGCAGTGATTGCTGCAGCTCACTTACGCTTTTCCAGACTTTCCAGCCGTCCGGGTGGAGGTATTCGACCTTCCCGTTCTGGCTACCTGACACCTGGGAGAGGATGGCCATCCCTTTAGGATCAACCACCGCCTGGTGGAAGAAGTCGGCCACTTTTTGCGGCGTGAGCTGCTTAATTTCGGCCACTACTTTATCACGCGAATCGAAGCGCATATTACCCCGATCGAAATCTTTGCTGATTTTTGAGGCCTCTTCGCCCAGGGTTTGTGGCGCCTGGTTGATCTGCGCAATCACTGCCTGCTGGATTTGGGCAAACTCTTCCGGCTTCATGGCGCGAAGCTTCGCCTCTGCCTGCGGGAAGAATGCCTGATAGCGTTGCCACAGATAGGCAGGCTGCTTATCGCTGCTTTGCAGCAGGAAGCCGAGCCCCCACTGGCGCCCGACGTTCATCGAGAAGGCAAAGACCGCATAACCCAGCTGTTCTTCAGTACGCAGCTGGTTATAGAACCATGGCTGAATGATCTGCCCCAGTACCGCGCTGTTTGCCGAACTGGCAAACTCGTCGTATCCGGTAGGGACAAAAACGGCCGCCAGCGCAGAGTCAGAGGTGTTGCTCTCTTTATCGAAAATCACGTTCTGCTGTTTTTCGACCAGCACATCCTGATTACGACACCATTCATTACCATGAGCATTCAACTGGTCACGGACATTTTTCGCCAGCGTTTTCGTCTGCTCTTCCGTCATATTTCCGACCACCAGAAACTCCGGACGGGCATTGGCTTTCAGCGCATCGCGATAGGCCATCACCTCTTTCAGACTGATAGAGGGCAGCAATGCACGGCGCTCTTCACGCTGGAAGTACGGAATCTGAGACAACATTTGCACCGGCATGATCGCCTGATCAAAAGCTTTGCCTTTTTCCGCCGAATCCATCATCTGGGCATACCATGACTTCGCCTGCTCCAGCTGATCCTCGGTTGGCGTATAGCTGAAATATCCCGCCAATAGGGCCTGGAAAAGCTGCGGCAGCCGTTGGGTATAACCGTTGGCATTGAGCATCAGGCCATTGTTGGCATTGGTCGAGAAGCTGATCCCGCCGACGGCGGCCTGGTTGCTGAGCTCGTCCAGCGCGATCCCCGCCAGATAATCATTCAGGGCAAACATCACCTGGTTGCGGGCACTGTTCATGGCCGCAGGATTACGCAGTATCACACTAACGTCGGCCTTCGGCTCGTTAGCAAAGTACTGGCTTGGGGTATAGACCACCCGCAGAGTTGGCTCATCGACAATCAGTTTGGGTTGAGGATAAGCCCCCTGAGGCTTGATCAGGGTGAAGTCATCAGGAATGTAAGGGTTCAGCTCCGGCAACTTGAGCGCGATGGCCGCCGATTTTTGCTGCCAGTCGGTAAAGGTTTTATCGCTAATTTTATCGACCTGATAAGGCGCATTGACGAAATAGGCTGTCTTGTTGTGCGGTTCATCCGGGCTGATATACCAGATGCGGGCATTCTGCGGCGTCATCATCTCCAGACGGGCTTTCACCGCGGCAGCATCGTATTGATCGGCAATATTGACCGCGTCAAGCGTGTGCTCAACCGGCACGCGGATCATGGTATCAGCCAGCCACTCGACGTAATCCATATCGCGGGTGATAGAGGGGTAACGGAAGTCGAGATCCAGCACGTGAGCCAGTTCGTCAAAGTAGCGCTTATCGACCCCTTTCTCGCGCAGCAGATTGAGGTAGCTGAAAATCGCCGCCACCACCTCGTCGCGATGGGCAAGGCCTTTATCGGTTAAGGTTGCGGAGATGGCGAGCACGCCACTGTTGCCGTTTACTACCGGATCGGAATCAGCGCGGATACCTTCTGCCAGCCCCTGCTTTTGCAGCCAGTCCGACAGCGTATCGGCGCTGCGGTTGCCGATGAGGTAGTTCACCAGTTCGTCGGTTTTACTGCGGAACTGGGCGGTGTTGTCGTCAATACGAAACTCGACGCGCAAGACTTTACGCGGCATCGCCGGTACGTAATGAATGATCACCCCTTTTTGTGCATCGGTCACGACCGGGACGTCAATTTGCGGTTTGGTGATGTTTTTATTCGGCACGCGGCCGTAAGTCTCAGCAGCGATTTTTGCCAGTGCTGGCAAGGGCTTATTACTGTACACCACCGCTTTCATCAGGTTGGCGGAGTAGTATTTATCGCGAAACGCATGCAGGGCATCCAGCACCGGGCTGCCGGGTTTGTCGCTCAGGGTTTCGAGGTTCCCACCAGAAAAACGGGAAGCCGGGTGCGCCGGGTTGATGGTCTCGGCGCTTACCTGGGCCATACGCATCCCGTCACGGGTACGGGCCAGCGTCAGCTCTGCGTTTACGGCGTTGCGTTCGCGATCGGCATACTTTTTATCCAGTAACGGCGAGGCAATCGCATCCGCAAGACGATCTACCGCCCCTTCCAGGGCGTCATTTTCCACTTCAAGGTAGAAGGCGGTGCGATACGGCGCGGTACTGGCGTTGTGGCTGCCACCGTGCATTTTTAAAAATTCGGCGAGACTGTCGGGCTGCGGGTACTTTTTCGAGCCCATCAGGATCATATGTTCAAGATAGTGTGCAAGCCCGGGATGCGCATCGGGATCTTCCAGCGAGCCAACCGGCACCACCAGCGCCGACAGCGACTTTACCGCCTGAGGATCGGAAACCAAAAGCACAACCATCCCGTTATCAAGCCGAATAGCCTGATACTGACGGGTGTCTTTGTCGCTTTTGCGGATCGTTTCCTGAAGGGGTTGCCAACCGGTGTTCGCCTGACTGAAGGGTGCCCAGAGGGCGACAAACAAAACAAACGCTTTCAACATGGTGCTGCCTGGCATTCACTACCTCATCATCACGGACGACATCATTAACGTGTTTCGTGCCGAACGCGCCGGCATCTCTTTATCGTGGTACATCAGTCCGTGACGCGATGGGCATCATAATTCAATGCTTATGACCGCGCAATTTTTATACAGCCGCCAGGACTAATTAAATTTGAACAAAGGTAACAGATAGCGCTGCGCCTCTTCCGTGATAGCGTCAAAGTATTCCGGTTCAAGGGTGCGCCATAAACGCTGATACCAGACATCATCCCCTTCGCCGCGCACCATCATATTGCCCTCGTAGGCCTGCAGGAACTTGCTACGCGCTTTTTGCAATGTGGCCTCATCGGTTAACATGACATTGTTTGTCGCGTCGTAACAGGTTTTTACCCATGCCCCCCCACTTTCTGGCAGCAGAAGTAGCGGTTGGTTCATTCCTTGCAAATAACCGGCAACAAGCTGTTCCAGATAGTGCATAGCCTGTTCCGCCGGAAGCGGCGGGAATCGCCACTCGCCATCCTTGCGCACAAAGAGCCGGCTTTCGCCTTCACCGCCACTGGCACAGTAGACAAGATGTTCCAGCCAAAGTTGCAACCCTTGTGAAACGCTCAACATCGCTGGGCGCCAGCGCAGCAGGCCATCCGGCTGTACATGCTGTAGCCAACCGGTGAGCGGGATACCGCTGCATTCGAGATCGATCTCCATGCTGATACCCGGCTGGCGACATTCAATCACGCGGGAAGCGAGCGTCTGCATCTCCTGACACTGAGTCTCCCAGACGATTTCGCCAAAGGCGCCATAGGGTAGCTGCCCCGCAGCGCGAAAACGACGAAACAGCATGTCGGCATCTTGCTCATCGACCAGCGCATTCAACAGTTGCTGATTAAGCTGATAACGGCTTAGTCCCTCCAGGGTAAAGGGCTCCGCATCGGGGATTTCGCTCTCTTCAGAGCGGAAGTTGACCTGCAGGCGCATCTGGAAAAAAGCGCGCACAGGGTGCGCCCAGAAACGCTGTAACTGCTCGAAGGTAATGGCGGTGATGGGCAGCGCTGGCAGCGGCTGTATAAAGTCGGTATGGGCTTTGCCTTCTCTCTTCGCCGCCGGTAACCATTCGCGGGCATAGCTCTGCTGCTCGCTTGCCACGTAGTTGGCTGGATCAAATGGCATGCGGCTGTGATAGCAGGTGATATGCGCTTTCACCCGCTTCTCGCTCTCATCACAGTTACGTTCTTCATCGCCCGGCAGGTAATGGCTCTGCCCGATATAGTCCACCAACTCCTGCACCAGCACGGAGGGGAAACGTTCGCTGTTATCCTGAATGGAGCGACCGATATAGCTGATGTAAAGTTTTTGCTGAGCTGAGATCAAGGCTTCAAGGAACAGATAGCGGTCATCATCACGACGACTACGGTCGCCACGCTGGGGATTCTGGCTCATTAAATCGAAGCCGAGCGGGGCCAGCGCGCGTGGATAGACACCGTCGTTCATCCCTAACAGGCAGACCACCTTGAACGGAATGGAGCGCATTGGCATCAGAGTACAGATGTTAACCGGCCCGGCCAGGAAGCGCTGGCTGATACGCTCCTGATCCAGACGCTGGGTCAATTCGTCGCGCAGCAGGGAGAGGGGAATCGCTTCGCCATAGTGAGAATTTACCCCCTCTTCGATGATCGCCTGCCACTGCTGCTCAATCAGCGCCATTGCCGCTTCGGTCTCCTGGTCGGGCAGGAAAAAGTCATTCAACATTTCCCGGGCGACTGGCAGCCACGCTTCCAGCTCCCGGCTCTCCATCAGCCTGCTACGCCAGCGGTTAAGCTGCATCAGCAACGAGGCAAGATGCCCAACCAGTTCGGCAATTAAGCCGCTTGATTCGTCATAAGGCAGAACGTCGTTCCACTCCCCCTGGCTGCTCTCCATGGCATAGCCGAGCAGCATACGGGTCAGCCCGAATTGCCAGGTGTGCTGGCCCGTCACAGGCAGTTCAAACGCCTGCACGTTGTCGTCATCCATCCCCCAGCGCACGCCCGATTCGTTTACCCACTGGCGCAGGTAACGTAGCCCCTCTTCATCAATGTCGAAACGAGCAGCCAGCACCGGCACGTCCAGCAGCGCCAGTACGGTTTCAGGCACAAAGCGGCTGTCTGGTAGCGTAAGCAGACTGATAAAGGCCTGCAGGGCCGGATGAGACTGGCGCGCGCGACGGTCAGATACGGCATAGGGAAGATAGCGATCGCCCGTCGCGCTGCCAAACACCGCCTGAATAAAAGGACTGTAGCTATCGATATCGGCCACCATGACCACGATATCGCGTGGAGTGAGCGACGGATCGTCCTCGAGCATCGCCAGCAGTCTGTCATGCAGCACTTCTACTTCACGCTGCGGGCTATGGCAGATATTGATGGTCACGCTGCGATCCTCGGGATCAAGCAGGCGTTTTCTATCGCTGCGGGCAAACTCATCGGCAGTGATTCCCGCGACGGCACTGTTTTCCAGATCCAGAATATCCAGTTGAACGTTATGCAGCAGGCTGTCGGGCGTGATATCTACAAACGCATCCACATCCCCTTCACCCGTTTCCGTGATCTCCGAAAGCATGTAGATATAGTCGCGTCCCAGCTTGCCCCAGGAGGCCAACAAAGGATTCGCCAGCTCATGGATCCCTTCATCGTTAAAGCGTTGCGCCGCCGTCTCGCTGTCTTTGAACAGCGGGACACTGCGCTCATCGAAAAGACGTCGCCGCTGACGGGTCAGCCTGCGTGCCAGCCAGCGGGCATCCTGAATATCACCCCAGTAGTGACGACAGGGATTGGTAAAGAGAATGTGGATATCAATGTGTTTACCCAGCGCATTAAGCGCCTTCAGGTAGACCGGCGGCAAAGCAGAAATACCGCAAATAAAGACCCTTGAAGGCAGGCCTTCTGGTGCAGAGTCTGCAGACTCCAGCATGGCGATGAAACGCTCATATAAATTGGCACGGTGCCAGCGGGGCTGCCCCAGCGCGTGCGTATGTTCCACCAGTGCCTTCCAGAGCGGGGCCTGCCAGATTTGCGCCTGATCCAGGCCATCAATCAGTTCACCCGCTTCCCAGCGGGTGAGCCATTCCGGGCGATAGACCAGATACTGGTCATAGAGATCCGCCGTCCGCGAGGCCAGCTGGAAGATTTTTCGCTTATCCGTATCGTCGTTGAGATAGTGCCGCAGCATGGCAAACTCATCGCGGGGTAACATATCGGGCAGAAGCGACATTAGCTTCCAGCTCATGCTCTGCTTATTGAACGCGCTCTGTTCTGGAATTTCTGGCAACACGCGGACGAACATATCCCAGATAAAGCTGGCGGGCAGCGGGAAATCAATATTGGCGGCGATACCAAATTTTTGCGACAGGGACATCTGCAGCCATTGGGCCATACCGGTGCTTTGAACCAGGATCATCTCGGGTTCAAAGGGATCGTCGAGCCGTTGCTGTTCGACGATGAACTCCATCAGTGCTTCCAGCACATCCAGGCGGTTTGAGTGGTAGACCCTTAACATAACTGCTCTCAACTATTTGCTGATCGGACAGTGCAGGCGTGTCATCTGCCCCTGTCGACCTTGTGGAGAAATAAGTGTGACCGAGATGCTGACACATCCGGCGTGCGTTGTCTGCCCCCGGTTTATTTGCCAGCCTTCCGGGAGAGTGCTGGCGTGGAGCTGAGACTGGTTCCAGCCATGGCGCCAGAGCTGGCGATAGTGATCGAGCATGACGAACCGGCTGGCCAGGGCACGATGATAGCCCGCCAGCATCGTGACGACCATGATCATCAGCGCCATTGCCAGTAACACCTCGACAATACTGAATCCACGCTGTCTGCTGATTATTTTACCTGACACAGTGCGGTCTCCTTTATGGGGCAAAAGTCGCTCCAGCCGTGGCGGGAAAATACGACCTCACCGGAGGGGACGCTTCCTAACCGCCACAGCGTGCTGCCTTCGCTGCCGGCAATCAATAGACGCTGGTCATCCCCAACAGGACGCAGACACGCCCACCACGTCTGACTGGGATGCTTTTGGCATTGCTGCTCAGCGACAGGCTGCCAGCCAAGGGTGCGCGCCCACTCCATCGCTGACTGCGCCCCGGCCTGCTGCTGTATAGCATGACGTTCAGCATTGACGATGAACAACAGCGTATTCAGTTGCTGGTTGTGCCCGGCCAGCAATAGCGAGCCCAGCATCAGGATCATCAATACCATTGCCAGCGAAGAGATCCCTTTTTGCCGCTTCACAGGTTATACCCCGTCACACTGTGATAGGCCTGGAAAACCCGCCCCTGCCGACCTGCAAACGCGGCAGAAAGTGCCAGGGTAAGCTCCGGGGCAAACCCCGCTCGCTGCACCTTTTCTACTTTAAAATGAACAACCGTGACCCTGTCCGGATCCGTTATCCGCTCCCAGCCTTTACCCCAACAGGATGTAGCCCCGCGCAGCGTTTCCAGTGCCCCGGCATTCAGACGAAATCCCGTTTGCTCCGCCGCCGTTTGTGGGGTGGTTTCCCAACGGCCATTACTGTTTTCATCCCATTGCACAATGACGCACTCACCCTGCGCGCTAAGCTCTAACGCAGCCCCCTGACAGGTGCCGGCGCAGAAACCCGCGCGCTGCAGATGTTTGCCAATACCTGCTAATCGCAGCCCGATCTCCTCTTCAATTTCCTGCTGCGCGGTCTGCGTTTGCAGCGCCCGCTGCAGCCCCGGCAGGAAACGGACGGCACTGAGCAGCAGCAGGCTGCTGATGGCCATCGCGATCAATACTTCCGTCAGTGAAAAGCCTGTCTGTTTTAGCGGCATGCAAATTCTCCCTTTGCGCTGCACATCCTGATGCGGCCCCAGGATGAGACAATCACCAGCCACTCTCCCGCCGGGCTTTGAAGGTGAATGCGCCCGGCCCAGGCCGTATCCCGAAGCCCATAGAAGCCTAGCCCGGGCGTGATCGCTTTGACGCTGATGGCTGGCCAGAGGGGGATTAGCACCCAGGGATCATGCTGCTGGCACGCGACTGCCTGCTCCCTTTGCAGGCACCAATGTTGACCGCGCTGCCCGAGTACCACCCTATGGTCGCGGTTATTACGCCAGGCATCGTTGCGCAGTATAACCAGGTAGTCACGTACCTGACGTGCGGTCTGCCAGAGTTGCTGCTGTTGCTGCCAGCTTCGCCAGCCATACAGCCCCGCCGCGCTTAGCGTCACGACAAGCGAAATAGCCACCAACGTTTCGATGAGCGTAAAGCCCTTTGCGATTTTCATGTGCGGAGTGTGGCGCAGCGGCGAAGCGCTGGCGACAGGCAAGTCGGCGGTTTACGAGGCGGTTTCCACGCTTTTTTTGACATTGCAGCCCGTTGCAAACAGGGCGGAAGCAGGGCCGCAAAAAGAGATTACAGGCAAAAAAAAACCGGCGCCCTGGGGCACCGGTTGTGTCAGCATGACCGGGTTAGATCGCGACCGGCGCCTTGATGCCAGGGTGCGGGTCGTAGCCCTCGATTTCGAAGTCATCAAAACGATAATCGAAGATAGAGTCGGGCTTACGCTTGATCACCAGTTTCGGCAGGGCACGCGGTTCACGGGTGAGCTGCAGATGGGTCTGCTCCATATGGTTGCTGTACAGGTGGGTATCTCCCCCCGTCCAGACGAAGTCACCCACTTCCAGATCGCACTGCTGCGCCATCATATGTACCAGCAACGCATAGCTGGCGATGTTAAACGGCAGACCGAGGAACACATCGCAAGAACGCTGGTAGAGCTGGCAAGAGAGCTTACCGTCTGCCACATAGAACTGGAAGAAGGCGTGGCATGGCGCCAGCGCCATCTTATCTAGCTCGCCGACATTCCAGGCAGAAACGATGATCCGGCGCGAATCCGGGTCATTCTTCAGCTGGTTCATCACGGTGGTGATCTGGTCAATGTGACGGCCATCTGGCGTAGGCCAGGCGCGCCATTGCTTGCCGTATACCGGCCCCAGATCGCCGTTCTCGTCGGCCCATTCGTCCCAGATGGAGACATTGTTTTCATGCAGATACGCAACGTTAGTATCACCCTGCAGGAACCACAGCAGCTCATGGATAATCGAGCGCAAATGGCAACGCTTGGTGGTGACCAGCGGGAAGCCCTCTTGCAGATTGAAGCGCATCTGGTGGCCAAAAATGGAGAGCGTACCGGTGCCGGTGCGGTCGTTTTTCGGCGTGCCCTCATCGAGCACTTTTTGCATCAGGTCAAGATACTGTTTCATGAGACCTCAGGAAAGCTGTTGCTGTGGGCGACGACGATAAGCCCAAATCATCATGATAATACCCGCGACAATCATCGGGATGGAGAGAATCTGCCCCATGCTGATGTACTGCACCCACTCGCCGGTGAACTGCGCATCCGGTTGGCGGAAGAATTCCACGATAATGCGGAACGCCCCGTAACCTATCAGGAACAGACCCGACACGGCCCCCATTGGACGCGGTTTGCGGATAAAAATGTTCAGAATGATAAAAAGTACTATGCCTTCCAGCGCCATTTCATACAGCTGAGACATGTGTCGCGGCAGAACGCCGTAGGTATCGAAAATCGATTGCCATTCAGGATGCGAGGGCAGCAGCGCCATATCTTCCGCGCGGGAAGCCGGGAAGAGCATGGTGAAGGAGACGTTAGGATCGACACGTCCCCACAGCTCGCCGTTGATAAAGTTACCGAGACGACCTGCACCCAGGCCAAACGGGATCAGCGGCGCGATGAAATCTGACACCTGGAAGAAGTTACGTTTGGTGCGATAAGCGAAGATCACCATCACCAGAATGACGCCAATCAGGCCGCCGTGGAACGACATGCCGCCATCCCAGACGCGGAACAGATAGAGCGGATCGCTGAGGAACACCGGGAAGTTGTAAAACAGCACATAGCCGATACGTCCGCCGAGGAATACCCCGAGGAAGCCGGCATAGAGCAGATTTTCAACTTCGTTTTTGGTCCAGCCACTGCCGGGACGGGAGGCGCGACGGCCTGCCAGCCACATGGCAAAGATGAAACCAACCAGATACATCAGGCCGTACCAGTGAAGCGCAACGGGTCCAATTGAGAAAATGACCGGATCAAATTCCGGAAAATGCAGATAGCCACTATTCATCTGTCACCACAGGATCTTGTTATTCCGCCGAAAAGAGGTGGACAGCGGTAAAAATGCCGCCCGTGTTTATCGGGGGCTCCAGGGTTGCGAATCATAGCACAAGGGAGACGGCGACGCGGTGGTGAAGTTGTAAAAGATATGTATACCCTCTCGTCACCGGGAGGGTATCGCTTTTTAGCGCCCGCCGCGAATCAGGCCACCCATCCCACGGCGCTCCATGAAGGCCGCAACCTGATGACGTACCTCTGTCGCCAGTTGGGCTTCGAGACTGCGCTGGGCCAACTGCTGCGCGTCTTCATATTCAATATGGCGTAACAGGTATTTGACGCGCGCCACGGAACGCCCGTTCATGGAGAGGTGGCGGAAGCCCAGGCCGACCAGAATCGCTACGCACATGGAATCACCGGCCATTTCGCCGCAGAGCCGCAGGTCGAGACCCTGCTGTTCTGCTTCCCGGGCAATCATCGCCAGCGCACGCAGCATGGCCGGGTGCAGGCTGTCGTAGATACTCGCCACACGGGTATTGTTACGATCAACCGCCAGCATGTACTGCGTGAGATCGTTGGTGCCCACGGAGATAAAATCGACGCGAGAAGCCAGCTGGGGCAGCATGAACACCATTGAGGGTACTTCAAGCATCACCCCGATACGCGGTTTCGGGATCGCATAGCCGATCATCTCTTCCACTTCGCGCCCGGCACGTTCGATCAGGCGTTTCGCCTCGTCGATCTCGTCGATGCTGGTAACCATCGGCAGCAGAATACTGAGATTGCCGGTCGCGGCGTTGGCGCGTAGCATGGCCCGCACCTGGATCAGGAATATCTCGGGCTGATCGAGCGTAATCCGGATCCCGCGCCAGCCGAGGCAGGGATTCTCTTCGCTGATCGGCATATACGGGAGCTGCTTGTCCGCCCCCACATCAAGGGTACGCAGCGTGACAGGTTTATCATTGAACATCTGCAGCATGCCCTGATATTGCGCGACTTGCTCCTCTTCCGACGGGAAGCCGCTTTGCAACATAAAGGGGATTTCGGTGCGATAAAGTCCAATGCCGTCGATACGGCTACCCAGCTTTTCTTCATGCTCCGGGCTTAAGCCAGCGTTGAGCATGACTTTGATTCGCTCGCCGCTTTTCAGCGCAGCGGGCAAGTTAACATCGTCTTCTGCCAGACGACTCAGCTCATTCTCTTCAACAATAAGCTTTTGATATTCTTGCAGGACTACCGGTTCAGGATCGACCAGCAGTTCTCCGCGATAGCCATCCACCACCAGCGTACGGCGATGCAGTACTGAAGGCTGGATGTCTGCCCCCATGACCGTTGGGATCCCCAGCGCGCGCACCATGATGGCAGCATGCGAGTTAGCTGCCCCGTCGCGCACGACAATCCCGGCGAGGCGATCTTGCGGCAGCTCCGCCAGCGTAGTCGCTGACAGCTCATCGGCCACCAGCACAAAGCGTGCAGGCCAGGTATTGGGTCCCTGAATGGTGTCGTCAAGATGGAAGAGCAGGCGCTGACCCAACGTACGCAGATCCCCTGCCCGCTCTTTCAGATAGCCATCGGTCAGGGCCGCAAACTGCTCGGCAAATTTTTCAATGACCTTTTTGACCGCCCACTCGGCCACCGAGCCGTTATCCACCTCAGCAAAAAGCTCCCGACGCAGACGCGCATCTGACAGCAGGTGGGAGTAAAGATCGAAAATGGCGGCCGTCTCTTTCTGCGCACCGGCGGCAAAGCGTTTACTGTAGCGGCGAAACTCACTGGCTGCCTCTTCCAGCGCGCCGGTTAGTCGCTCTCGCTCAAGGGCGGTATCCAGCGTAGAGGCTTCGTAAACCTGCTCCATTAACGGCAGGGTTGCGTCCATCCAGCCTTCGGCGATAGCGACGCCCGGCGAAGCAGGCAGCGCGCGTATGCGCGTCTGGCGATATTGACCAAACAGCGCCGCGAGCTGGGACTGGGAGAGAATGGCTGCCATTTGCGTGGCCAGCGTAACGAGGAAAGACTCTTCACTTTCGTCGTACTGACGCAGTTCGCGCTGCTGAACGACCAGCACGCCAAGCAGCTGACGACGCTGAATAATGGGAACGCCCAGAAATGCCCGGAAGCGTTCTTCTTTTACGGAGGGGATATATTTAAAGCTGGGGTGTTTCTGCGCATCCGCCAGGTTGATAGGCTCAGCAAGGCGCCCAACCAACCCGACGATACCTTCATCAAATGCAAGCGCGACGGTACGGCCGCGTGGTTTTTTCAAACCTCGCGTGGCCATCAGATAATAACAACGCCGATCATGGTCGGCCAGGTAGACCGAACAGACCTCAGTTTCCATCGCAAGACAGATGTCAGTGACCAGAATATCCAGCGCCTCGTTGAGCCGTGGAGCGCTGGCCACCTTCTCGACTATTTCTCGCAGGCGGGTGAGCATAATGTGCGTAGCTTAACCTCTTTTACGTCGCCAGGCAGGTGCACTTTGCGGCTTAGGAGGGGCCTCCTGAAGCGTCATGACGGCACTTGCGAACTCTTTCATTACCCTGCGGTAAACGTCGCGTTTAAACGACACGACCTGACGGACAGGATACCAGTAGCTAACCCAGCGCCAACCGTCGAACTCCGGCGTGCTACTGCTTTGCATGTTGATATCTGCGTCGCTGCTCACCAGTTGCAGAAGAAACCATTTTTGTTTCTGGCCGATACATACCGGCTTTGTGTCCCAACGCACCAAACGTTTTGGTAATTTGTAACGCAACCAGTTGCGGGTCGAAGCAAGGATACGAACATCCTTCCGGCTTAAGCCAACTTCTTCGTACAGCTCCCGATACATCGCTTGCTCTGGGGTCTCTCCGGGGTTTATCCCACCCTGGGGAAATTGCCAGGAGTGCTGGCCATATCGGCGGGCCCACATCACCTGCCCCTGACGATTACAAATTACGATTCCGACATTCGGGCGGTAGCCATCGTCATCAATCACCGGACTACCTCAAACTAAACTTTATATAGAAATGATTGTTTCACACTCCAGTGAGGCGGTAAACCACTCTCTTTCAGCCCTGCGGCCTAATAACATTTGAATAACTCACAAATTTCATCTGAGTTATAAACAGATGACCGAGCCGAAAGACGATTTTATTCACTTTTTCTGTGGATAGAGTTGTGAAGAAGTATGGAATTACCGATGGACAACCCAGATTACTCTTAATGATACGTAAAAATGGCACCCAAACAAAAGCTTTAAATACAGGGTATTACCCTGTTAATTCACTGCATAACATCGGTTAATGTGATGCAGGTCACAGGCAAGATCATTGTATTGATGAAAGATCCACCAGCGTCGGTTTTATCCACAGATTGTGCCAATAAGTTAGGCACATTTTGTCTGATTTTTCGATTTTGACCATACGTCAAGGCTGTAAATGGAACCAGTAGTCAGGGTTATCACCACTTATCCCATTTTTCTGTGGATAACATGGTGTAAGATCCTGTTCATTGTCAGTGACCAGAATTGAACAACCTTTTCGTGCCAGAAAAATTTCGCCTAAAAAGGTTAAGAAAAGCGTTATAAATCATTGGTCTGTTTTCTTTATACAGAACGGGATAAACTCATTCTCGATCGTGTATAACAACTGCTCATTTTTTAACCAATAGGTTCGTTATGTTTTCCCTCGTACCGTTAAGCTCTCCACCTGACAGCGAAGCACAGTTAATGGCCCAGGCCCAGCGGCTGGCAGGCTACTCTTTAGGAGAGTTGGCGCGGCTTGCAGGTTTACCCATTCCGCAGGATCTGAAGCGTGATAAAGGCTGGATCGGTCTCTTGCTGGAGGTGTGGCTGGGTGCCAGCGCCGGCAGCAAGCCGGAGCAGGATTTTGCGGCGCTCGGGGTAGAGCTCAAAACCATCCCGGTGGATAGTCAGGGTAAACCGCTGGAGACGACCTTTGTCTGTGTGGCACCACTGACGGGGAATACCGGGATCACCTGGGAAACCAGCCACGTGAAGCATAAATTGAACCGCGTCCTGTGGGTGCCGGTTGAAGGGGATCGGGCTATTCCACTGGCAGAACGGCGAATCGGTTCGCCGCTGATCTGGAGCCCTGACGAAGAAGAAGATCGGCAACTGCGGCTGGACTGGGAAGAGTTGATGGATATGATTGTCCTTGGCCAGGTTGAGCGTATCACTGCGCGTCACGGAGAGGTGTTGCAATTGCGTCCTAAAGCCGCCAATAGCAAAGCCCTGACCGAGGCCATTGGTACACATGGCGAGCCCATTTTGACCCTTCCGCGCGGATTTTACCTGAAAAAGAATTTCACTGGCGCCTTGCTGGCCCGCCATTTTTTGTTGAAAACATAGTTTTTCATGGCCATTTTCGTTATATCGCCCGCAATATGAGTATTTTTAAGATTTTACTGCTTTCGGCTTCGTAACTTCTAAGTTATTACTACACTAAGAAGAGTTTGAGCCAGTTAAAGGGGGTGGATATGAAAAAATGGGCAGTGATCATTTCAGCTGTTGGTTTAGCGTTTGCCGTTTCTGGTTGCAGTAGCGATTACGTCATGGCGACAAAGGACGGTCGGATGATTTTGACTGACGGCAAACCCGAAGTCGACGATGATACCGGTCTGGTGAGCTACCGCGATCAGCAAGGAAATTCGATGCAGATTAACCGCGATGAAGTTTCACAAATTATTGAACGATAAAGATTAAGGTCAGCGCCCGCTGGCCTTTTTGATTTTTCTCTTCCCCTTTTGCTTCCCCTCTGCCATGTTTATATTCCTTTGTCGGGAGGTTCCTGACCCATCTTATAAGTCACTATAAAGGAAGCCGGCTATGCATTATCACCGTATCCCCCATAGCTCACTGGAAATCAGTCAACTGGGGTTGGGCACCATGACATTTGGTGAACAAAATAGCGAAGCCGATGCCCATGCTCAACTCGACTACGCCATCAGCCAGGGGATAAACCTGATTGATGTGGCAGAGATGTACCCGGTGCCGCCGCGCCCCGAGACTCAGGGCTTAACGGAAACCTATGTTGGCAACTGGCTGGCAAAGCATGGCAACCGTGAGAAGCTGGTCCTCGCCTCTAAAGTCAGCGGGCCGTCACGCAACAATGACAGTGGGATCCGCCCGAATCAGATCCTTGATCGCAAGAACATTCGCGAAGCGCTGGATGCCAGCCTGAAGCGTCTGCAGACCGATTACCTTGACCTCTATCAGGTACACTGGCCGCAGCGACCAACTAACTGTTTCGGCAAGCTGGGTTACAGCTGGGCCGACAGCGCGCCGGTGGTGACCCTGCTCGAAACCCTGGAAGCGCTGACCGAGTGCCAGCGCGCCGGAAAGATCCGTTATATCGGTGTCTCTAACGAAACCGCGTTTGGCGTGATGCGCTATCTGCACCTGGCCGATAAGCATGATCTGCCGCGTATCGTCACTATTCAGAACCCCTATAGCCTACTGAACCGCAGCTATGAAGTGGGTCTGGCGGAAGTGAGCCAGTATGAAGGGGTGGAACTGCTCGCCTACTCGTGTCTGGCCTTTGGCACCCTGACGGGTAAATACCTTAACGGCGCGAAACCTGCCGGGGCGCGTAATACCCTCTTTAGCCGCTTTACCCGCTACAGCGGCGAGCAGTCGCAAAAAGCGGTGGCGGCGTATGTCGATATCGCGAAACGCCACGGTCTGGATCCTGCCCAGATGGCGCTGGCCTTTGTTCGCCGCCAGCCGTTTGTTGCCAGCACCTTGCTGGGCGCAACCTCGCTGGAGCAGTTGAAAACCAACGTTGAAAGCCGGCATCTCGAACTGAGTGAAGAGGTGTTAGCCGAGATTGAAGCGGTGCATCAGGTTTATACCTACCCCGCCCCATAACAAAAGCAAAACGGCAACCCAGAGGTTGCCGTTTTCGTCTCTGCCCTCTCCCTTATGGAGAAGGCATCAGCCCGCACAGGTTTACCGCCGACGCTGCCACATCCACAGCGCCGCAATCGCCAGCGCAAATAACGCGCCAAAGCCCACACCGATACCCACCACCGGCACTCCCACCTTCACCGCCAGCGAATAAAGGCCCAGCATCAGCAGCATCGCGATATTTTCGCCCAGGTTTTGTACCGCAATCGCATTCCCCGCCCCTACGGTGTGCTTGCCGCGCTCCTGCAAGAGCGCATTGAGCGGCACCACAAAGAAACCGCCGAACATACCGATCAGCAGTAACAGCGCATAGGCGGGCAACAGCGCGTGTTGTAACGTGAAGAACAACACCGCCACACCGATGAGGATCCCCGCAGGCATACAGCGCGCCACTGTTTGCAGCGTCACCAGTTTGGCTGCCGCGCCAGCGCCCACCACAATCCCTACCGCAACCATCGCATTAAGATAGGTTGGCGTGGCGTTATCCGTGATGCCAAGCGCAACTGGCACCCACAGAACCAGCAGAAAGCGTAGCGTAACCCCGGCTCCCCAGAACATGCTGGTTCCCAGCAGCGAAAAACGGGTTTCACCGTTATGCCACAGTACGCGCACGGCATTAAAGAAGCTGGCCGTCATTGGCGTAAAGCGCCAGGATTGTCCCGGACGGGCAACCGGCAGGCGCGGAATAAAGAGGTTTGCCACCACCGCCCCGGCATAGACAACGGCACACACGCCCAGCGCCGCCAGCACGTGCCAGTCGGCCAGCACGCCTCCCGCCATCGATCCCAGCAGAATCGCGGCAATAGTGGAGGATTCCATTAAGCCGTTGGCTTTCACCAGCTTATCGCCGGTCGTCAGCTCTCCCAGAATGCCGTACTTAGCCGGCGAGTAAGCTGCCGCCCCCACGCCCACCAGCGTATAGCCAATAAAGGGATTAACGCCGAAACAGATGCTGGCTGCGCCTAGCAACTTCAGGCCGTTAGCGAACATCATCACTCTGCCTTTCGGGAAGCTGTCAGCCACCTGCCCGACAAAGGGGGCAAAAACGATGTAAGCACCCACAAACACCATCTGCAGGATCGGCTGACTCCAGTCCGGATAGAACTGCTCTTTTAGCAGCGCCAGGGTGGCAAACAGCAGCGCGTTATCGCCGAATGCAGAGAGGAACTGGGCGGCGGTCACCGCCATCATCCCTTTCGACCACAGGGAAGTGTTAGTGTGTACTGACTCACGCATGTGGTTGTTCCGCCTCTTCAACCATCCCTTTCAGGGTCACAAAATCGGGTTTCCCGCTGCCCAGCACCGGCAATTGTTTCAGGAAACGGATATCACGCGGTACCGCCAGCTCCGGAATGCCGTGCTCGCGAGCATGCTGCAGCAGTTGCTCGCGCCTAAGCTCGCTATCGGTCGTGAAAAGCACCAGCGCCTCACCTTTACTGGCATCGCTTTTTACGACAGTGGCATGAAGTTTATCGGCAGAGACAGAGAGAGCCAGCTGCTCAACCATCTCCAGCGACACCATCTCGCCGGCAATTTTGGCAAAGCGCTTCGCCCGGCCCTGGATTTGCACGTAGCCCTGTTCGTCAAAACGAACAATATCCCCGGTGTCGTACCAACCGGTCTCGACCTCGCCGTTCACGTTTTCTGCCGTCGGCGCTTCCAGTACGCCCGGGTTTTCAACCCGCAGATAACCGTTCATGACGTTCGGCCCTTTTAGCTGCAGCCGACCACCCTCTTCTATGCCCGGCACGGCCATCAGACGTGCATCCATACCCGGCAGAATACGCCCGACGGTGCCCGGCTTCGCGGCCATCGGCACATTAATCGACACGACGGGCGCACACTCGGTAACGCCGTAGCCTTCCAGAATGCGCAGGCCAAATTTATCCTGCCAAAGCTGGCGAGTGCTCTCCTGCAATTTTTCCGCCCCCGCCACTACGTAGCGAATCCGGTGGAAGTCGTACGGATTGGCGAAGCGAGCATAGTTACCCAGGAAGGTCGAGGTACCGAAAATCACCGTGCAGTTACGGTCATAGGTCAGCTCCGGCACAATGCGATAGTGCAACGGGCTCGGATAAAGGAACACTTCCGCACCGGTCAATAGTGGGGTAAAGAGCCCAACGGTCAGACCAAAAGAGTGGAACAGGGGCAGCGCAGACATAAAGCGGTCTTTTGCCGTAAAGTCGGCGATAGTTTTAATCTGCTCTACGTTTGCCAGCAGGCTTTTATGACTGTGCACCACGCCTTTTGGGTTGCCTTCAGAACCGGAGGTGAACAGGATAATCGCCGCATCTTCTGGCTGCTGTTTGACCTGCGCAAGACGCGGGGCCAGCAGGTGCGCAAAGATCCACAGCTTATCGCCGGTTGTGACATCGGCTTTTAAATCTTCCAGGAACACCCAGCGTACCTGCGTCAGCTGTTCCGGCAGATGCCAGAGCTTGCCTTTATCGAGGAACTGGCGTGAGGTAAAGATGGTTTTGATCTGGGCGGCGGTGATGGCGCTGGTAAGCCCTTTCACCCCGGAGGTGTAGTTCATCATCGCCGGGATACGCCCGCGTGAGACCGCCCCGAAAATCACCGCGGCGCAGATCCCTGCGTTCGGTAGCATCAGGCCAATTTTTTCGCCCTGCTGGCTATATTTATCCAGGATGCGGCCTACGAACAGGGTTTTGGTCAGCAGTTTGCGATAGGTATCCGGCGCGAAATTGATGTCTTCAATACAGTTCTTCTTCGCCCCATAACGATACTGGGCCGAGAGCAGTGATTCATACAGCGTTTCGCGCGGACGCACCGCCATGCGTGCTTCCATCATGATTTGGTGCAGCATCTCACCGGCAATTTTGCGGCGATCGCGGGCGCGGGGCGCTTCAGGCATCGGCAAATGAGTAGGCGGCAGAATATGCAGGCTAATACGCGGGAAAAGGCGCTGTTTCACCAGCCCTTTCAGACGGCTGAAATAGGTCAGCTCAGCCCCTTCAATACGCAGCGGTACCACGGTCGCCCCGGATTTAGCCGCCACAAACCCCGCGCCGTCATAAATTTTCATCAGCGAGCCGGTAATAGAGATGCGCCCTTCGGGGAAGATCACCACCGGGCGACCCTGCTCAATCAGACGCACCAGATGTTTAATCATCATCGGTTTGGTGGGGTCGAGCGGCACGAAGTCGATCACTTTGGTAAGCCAGCGCATGTACCACTGTTGGCTAACGGAGGTATAGACGGCAAACACGGGGCGCACCGGCAAAAACAGCGCCAGTAAAATACCATCAATAAATGAGACGTGGTTTGGTGTGATCAGTACGCGCTCGGCGCGAAGCGCCTGAGTATCGCCCGTGAGGCGGATGCGGAAAAGAATACGGAAGAGTGTGCGAAAAAACCCAAAAAGCATTTCAACTCCCTTTGCCCTGACAATGTATGGGATGACTATAAATTGTGGCAGATTACACGAGAAGTGCGGCAGGGGCGACAGCTATATCCGGACAAAAAAAAACCTGCGCATCTGCGCAGGTTGGTGCAAGAGATGAGTACGCAGTACGTACCAAGAATTCTCACCAATCAATACCTCTGGGATCTTGATTGTGGCTGTTGGGCACGGGCTTCGCCAGCGTGAAAACGCAAGCGAATGAGCCTAAGTGCAACCAGGTGTGAATATTTCCGCCGCCTGTTACATATTGAGTTACAAGCAAAAAAAAAACCTGCGTAAGAACGCAGGCTGGTGTAACGCGGTTCATCAACTGGCGTTGATTCCACCTATCAATACCTCTGGGATCCTGAATGTAGCAAGGGGGGCCGGACGCCAGCCAGCGAACAATCGCAACAGCCTGCGCCAAAGTGTAAGCAAAGATTCATAATCACACGCTCCTGAAACGCCTTGCCGTGTAACGATTACACTGTTTTCGGTGACAACTCCTGCTTTTGTGATCGCCACGATTTTCCCAGGCTTGAATAGACCTCGCTTTTCCGCAACACTGTTAGGTGTGTAAACGCTTACCCAATACTGAAGGTGTTAAATGGCGACAATTAAGGATGTGGCCCGGCTGGCTGGAGTATCTGTCGCCACTGTCTCGCGCGTTATCAATGACTCCCCGAAAGCCAGCGAGGCCTCTCGCCAGGCGGTACTGACGGCGATGGAGTCCCTCAACTATCACCCTAATGCCAATGCCCGCGCCCTTGCTCAGCAGTCTACCGACACCGTCGGTCTGGTGGTGGGCGATGTCTCCGATCCGTTCTTTGGTGCCATGGTGAAAGCCGTGGAACAGGTTGCCTACCAGACCGGTAATTTCCTGCTGATTGGCAACGGCTACCACAGCGAGCAAAAAGAGCGTCAGGCCATTGAACAACTCATTCGCCATCGCTGCGCGGCGCTGGTGGTGCACGCCAAAGTATTGCCCGATGAAGAGCTCATTCATTTGATGAAGCAGATTCCCGGCATGGTGATTATCAACCGCATTATCCCGGGCTATGAGAAGCGCTGCGTGGCGCTGGACGACCGTTACGGCGCCTGGCTCGCTACCCGCCACCTTATTCAACAAGGCCATACGCGCATCGGCTATCTCTGCTCTAACCATCAAATTTCAGACGCTGACGATCGTCTGCAAGGCTATTACGACGCGCTGCGTGAAAACGGCCTGCCCTGCAATGATCGGCTGGTCACGTACGGCGAGCCCGATGAGAGCGGCGGGGAGCAGGCGATGACCGAGCTGCTGGGACGCGGACGTAATTTTAGCGCGGTGGCCTGTTATAACGACTCAATGGCCGCCGGGGCGATGGGGGTGCTGAACGATAATGGCGTTGAGGTGCCGGGCGAGATCTCACTGATTGGTTTCGACGACATTTTAATATCGCGCTATGTGCGGCCAAGGCTGACCACCGTGCGCTATCCGATTGTTACCATGGCAACCCAGGCTGCAGAGCTGGCCCTTTCCCTTGCAGAGAAACGCCAGCCGCCAGAAATCACCCATGTCTTTAGCCCGACGCTGGTGCGCCGTCACTCCGTTACGCCACCCGCCGAGGCGGTGAGCGAATAACGGTAGAGGTGCACCGTTTTGTCCGGGTACTCCAGCCCATCGCCGATATACTGCCAGCCGTAACGTTCGTAAAAGTCACGGCAGGCAGACCAGAGATGCAGCTCGTGATACCCGGCCTCTGTCGCCCAACGTCGTACATAATCCTGTAGTTGTCCCGCCAGCCCTTGTCCGCGTGCGGCTTCATCCACATACAGCGCTGCCAGCCAGGGATAGAGATCCTGACGGCTAATCAGATCGCAGCGCCAGAGCCCCACCGTGCCAAGCAGACGCTCGCCGTCGGTGGCGATAAAGGTCAGCGGCAGTGCCCCGGGCGTTTGGCTGTGCTGGACGATACTGGCGAAGAACGCCTGCGGTAATCCCTCACCAAAGGCCTGCCACAACCACTGCGCGACCTGCCCCGCATGCTGGGGGGCGGCGTACAGAGGCTGAATAGTCATACCAGCTTGCCCTGGAAAAGGGGCACCGATTCAAACAGATAGCCGTCAAAATCCGGTGCGTCTTCGTCAGAAAGCTCCAGCAGGCTCTTTTTGACGTTTTCCAGATGCTGAAACATGGCCTGCCAGGCGCCCATCACGTCGCGGCGACGCAATGCCGCCAGGATCGTCTGCCGATCGCCGAGCCACTTCAGACGATAGGCGCGACTGGCAATATGCACATTAAATTGTTGCCACAGCGGACTGCTGTCCATGTGGTGCCAGACGCTTTCGACCGTTGCCAGCAGCATCTGGTTTTGCGTGGCGCCCGCCAGCACCAGGTGGAACATTTTATTGTTGTCCTGGCTATTATCGTTAGCCGCAATCGCACGCTGCTCCTGCTCAATGATCCGCCGCAGGTTGTCGATATCAGCGCGGGTGGCCATTTTAGCGGCGAAAGCGGCGATATTGCTTTCGAGTAACTGCCGGGCCTGCAGGATTTCAAACGGGCCGACGTCGCTATTGAGGAAACGCTCTTCTTCGTTTTCGTGCTCTTCCGGAATGCGCATCACATACACGCCAGACCCCTGGCGAATATCCACCGTCCCCTGTAGTTCAAGCATCAGTAGCGCTTCACGGACGATGGTACGGCTCACCCCGTAGGTTTCCGCGATATTACGCTCCGGCGGCAGGCGCGATCCCACGGGATAGTGCCCCTGGATGATCTGCAGGCGCAGATCCTCGCCAATCTCCTGGTACTGCTTCTTTTCCGCCGGGACGACAGCCTTATCCACGTTATCACCTGTACTCTTTGTTAATGCGTCGGCCGGGCATCCTCCCGGCCAGTTTGTGCGCTATGTTACCAGAACTGGCACGCTCTTCGCCTACTTCCATTCTTCGTCGAGAGTGAGCGCCAGCACACGCTCATCACGCAGCTGGCGGAACCAACTCGCCGACTTCTTGGGCCGCCGGGCGCGCTGATTATCGAGATCGATCTCAATCAGGCCGTAGCGATTTTTAAAGGCATTCATTGGCGAGACATTATCGGTAAACGCCCACAGCATGTAGCCGTGACAGTTCGCCCCCTCTTCCCGCGCCAGTAGCGTGTAATAAAGATGTTCGCTGATGAACGTGATCCGGTAATCATCTTCTATGACTCCGTCACGGTTGCGGAACTGACTCTCGTTCTCGACCCCCATCCCGCTTTCGGCAACGAACCACGGGATGTTGCGATAGTCGTTTTTGATGCGCATTGCCATGTCATAAATAATGCGCGGATAAATCTCCCAGCCGCGGGATTTATTCATGCGCCGCCCCGGCAGCTCAAAAGGCTCGTAATAATAGGCCGGATGGAAAGGTGTCTCAGGATGCCAGGCCCTGGAGGGCGCCTTAACCCGGTGCGGGTAGTAAAGGTTGATGCCCAGCTCATCGACGGTGTTATCCGCAATTAGCGCCAGCTCCTGCTCATTGTATTCCCACTGCACATCGTGCTGTGCCAGTAGGGAGAACAGCGCCTGCGGGTAACGCCCGTGAACCAGCGGATCGAGAAAGACCCGGTTGTAGAAGAGATCGTAAATTTCTGCCGCCCGCACGTCATGCGCTGCGCGTGAGCGCGGATAGGTCACCTCCGGGTTGAGTATGCAGCCCACGCTTCCGCTGTAGCCTTTTTCGCGAAACAGTTTTACCACCTTTGCTGTCGCCAGCACTTTGTGATGGTTCCACTGCATCCAGGTGCCGGTGTTCTGCTCGTAGGGCCAGCGCAGCGCATCCAGATAGACGCGGGTCTGTACAACGATCGGCTCGTTAAAGGTGAACCAACGCTTCACGACCTTGTGATAACGGGCGAAGACCTGCTCTGCATAACGGGTGAAGAGCTCCACCACATGCTTCGATCCCCAGCCGCCGTAGGTCTCCAGCAGGGTGCCAGGCAGTTCGTAATGTTCAAGGCAGATCATCGGCTCAATGCCCTGGCGATGCATCTCGGCGAACAGTTCATCGTACCAGGCGGCGTAGGTCTCATCGACCACGGCGTTTTCATAGTCGATTAAAAAGCGCGACCAGTTGATGGACGTGCGGTAATGGGTCAGTCCCGCCTGTTTCATCAGCGCCACGTCTTCCCTGAAGCGGTTGATGAAGTCGGTGGCCACCGCCGGGCCATAGCCGTTATGCCAGACGTGGCGATCATTTTTGTACCACAGGTCAATCCAGGAGTCTTGTCCCTCTCGCTTGCCGCTCCAGCCTTCAGTCTGCCAGGCGGAGGCCGCCGCCCCCAGGATAAAATCCTGAGGGATGCTAATGCGTTTTATGCTCATGAAATCCTCATGCGTTATGGGTCGCCTGCTGGTTCTGGGCCTGCTGCGCGGCAATCTCTGCGCGGCGGGAGGCGATTTTCACAAAGGGCAGATAGATAAGTATCGCGGTCACAATGCAGATCAGCTGGGTGATCACCGCCCCCATCGAGCCCGCCGTTGAGAGCCAGGCGTTAATCAGCGGCGGCGTCGTCCAGGGCACCATCACCACGGCTTTACCGGCAAAACCGGTTACGGTGGCGAAATAGCCGATAGAGCCCGTCACCAATGGGGTGATGATGAACGGGATCGCCAGAATCGGGTTAAGCATGATTGGCATACCGAAGATCACCGGTTCGTTGATATTGAAAATGCCGGGGCCAATCGAGAGCTTGGCGATCTCTTTCATCTCTTTACGTTTGGTGGCGATCATCACCGCGATCAGCAGCCCGATCGTCAGGCCGGAGCCGCCGATGCTCATATAGACATCCCAGAACGGCATGGTAATGATATTGGGTACCTCTTTGCCCTGTTCAAACGCGCTCATGTTAACCGTGATAGCCCCCAGCAGAAGCGGCTCGCGGATCGGTTTAATCATCTGGTTGCCATGAATGCCGATCACCCAGAACAGCTGGGCCACAAACATCAGCAGCAGAATGCCCGGCAGGCTTTGCACCACGCGTTCAAGCGGCTGTTGCACCACCTGATAAACCGCATCGTACAGATACATACCGGTTAACTGATGGAAGACAAAGCCGAAGGTGGCAATAGCGGTGGTGGTGATGATCGCCGGGATCAGCGCAGAAAAAGAGGCAGAAACGTTAGGCGGTACGGTGTCGGGCATTTTGATCTTCAGCCCGGGGCGGGTCTCCAGCCAGCAATAGATCTCTACCGACAGAATCGCGATAAACATACCGAGGAACAGGCTGCGGGTGTCAGAGAATTGGCGCAGCAGCACATCTTTTACCACGTGCATTTCACCGTCCACCAGCATCTCTACCGTCGTTGGCGTAACGCAAATAAAGCAGATGACCGCCAGCAGCCCTGGAAAGAGCGATTTAATGCCGTTGATCCGCCCCAGTTCGACACCGATCAGGAACACAGCGCCGATATTCAGGAAGTTAAGGGTGGCGTAGTTAAGCGCACTGGTGATGGGCTTTAGCGCCGCCAGGAACGAGAGCGACTGAAAGCTGGCCAGGCCGTTTTTCGGATCCAGCACCATATTGGAGATCAGCACCGAAAACGCCCCAACGATGATGACCGGCATTAAGGTGATGAAAGCGGATTTTATCGCCATGATGTAGCGATAACTGTTGAACTTGGTGGCGAAACTGCCCAGAGAATCGATCAGTTTTTCCTGTAAGGCCATAGGGGTAATACCTCAGTAAAAGGGCTTTTATTGAATAAGGTGTACAGCCGGATACTATTGGCATACCAAAAATAGCTTTCAGCGTCATATTGTTCTGTGACTTGGCTCGCAACGCGGTAAGAGGTATCCCAGATTGTGATTTAGATACACTTTGGTATACCACTTATCGCCCGCGATGCCGCGGGTGGCAAAAAGCGTGATCATGATGGGGGTTTTGCCCTACCCGCCCGGCTTAAGCGCCGGAACGTCTGTGATAAACTGCTTTTATAACGGGAATGCAGGAATAACGAATGGCAACAATGCTGGATGTCTCACTGCGTGCGGGCGTATCAAAAGCCACTGTATCGCGCGTGCTGAACGGCACAGGTCAGGTCAAAGAGAGTACGCGGCAGCAAGTGTTTAAAGCGATGGAAGAGCTGGGTTATCGCCCTAATTTTCTTGCCCGCTCGCTGGCTAACCGTACCAGCAACAGTATTGGCCTGGTGGTTTCCACCTTTGACGGATTCTATTTTGGCCGCCTGTTGCAACAAGCCTCGCGTCAGACAGAAACGCATGGCAAGCAGCTGATTGTTACCGATGGCCATGACACGCCCGAGCGGGAGCAGGAAGCCGTGCAGATGCTGGCGGATCGTCAGTGCGACGCCATCGTCCTCTATACCCGGTATATGAGCGAAAAAGCCATTATGGCGCTGATCAACAGCGTGAAGATGCCGCTTATTGTCATCAACCGTGACGTCAGCCAGGCGCGCGATCGCTGCGTCTTCTTCGAGCAACAAGATGCGGCGTATAAAGCCGTGGATTATCTGATTCGCCAGGGGCATCGGGAGATCGCCTGTATGACGGTACCGATCCATACGCCGACCGGGAAAGCGCGTCTGATGGGGTATCGTAAAGCGCTGGAAGAACACGGCATTGCGTGGGATGAGAGCCGGGTAAAATATGGCGACGCCGGGATGACGCGGGGCTATGAACTCTGCCGTGAACTGCTTACCGAAAACGTAAAGTTTACCGCCCTGTTTGCCTGTAACGACGATATGGCGCTGGGTTCATCAAAAGCGCTGCACCAGGCGGGGCTGCGTATCCCTCAGGATGTATCTCTGTTCGGCTTTGATGACGCCCCCTGCGCGAAATGGCTGGAGCCAGCCCTGTCGACCGTCTATCTGCCGATCGACAATATGATCACCACGGCTATCGATCAGGCGATCCGGCTGGCGAACGACCAGCCGATCGAGGCGATCCCGCCCTTTACCGGCACGCTCGTCATCCGGGACTCCGTCGCGCCAGGGCCGGAGTATGATCAGAAGAGTTCCAGCGCCAGCAATTCCTGAATCGTCTGACGGCGGCGGATCAGGCGTGCCGCGCCGTTATCAAACAGCACTTCCGGCAGTAGCGGGCGGCTGTTGTAGTTAGAAGACATCGACGCACCGTAGGCCCCCGTATCATGCAGTACCAGATAATCTCCCGGTACCACGGCAGGCAGCGAACGGGTTTCGACCTTGCCGCCTTCCAGCTGGGTAAAGACATCACCGGATTCACACAGCGGCCCGGCGACCACGGTTTCTACCTGCTCTGCCTGAGTTAAATCGCGCCCGTCGCCGGCCAGCGCGGTAATGTGGTGATAGCTGCCGTACATTGCCGGGCGCATCAGATCGTTGAATCCTGCGTCGATCAGTACGAAGTGGCGGCTACCCATTGTCTTAACGCTACGCACCTGTGCCACCAATACGCCGGACTCTGCCACCAGGAAACGCCCTGGTTCGATCTCCAGCTTTACCGGATGGCCGAGGTGTGCGGCAATTTTGTCACGCGCGGCGCTCCACAGACCGTAATAGTGATCGGTATCGATCGCCTCTTCCCCTTCACGATACGGAATAGAGAGGCCGCCGCCCGCGGAGATCGCTTCCAGATCCTGCCCGAATTCCATGACCTGACGCACCATGGCACCGCATACCTGCTCCAGATGGCCGTAATCGACGCCAGAACCAATGTGCATGTGAATGCCCACCAGCTTCAGGTTGTACTGTTGCAATACCTCCAGCGCCGCCGGCAGATCGCTATACCAGATGCCGTGTTTACTGTTCTCGCCGCCGGTATTCGTTTTCTGACTGTGGCCATGGCCAAAGCCGGGGTTAACGCGCAGCCAGACGCGATGGCCAGGCGAAACCTCGCCTAACTGGGCAAGCATATCTACCGAGCCCGCGTTAACCGGGATCTGCAGTTCATGCACGCGGGCCAGGGTTTCGCTGTCGATCAGATCGGCAGTAAACACAATGGCATCGCCATCGGCTTGCGGATCATAACCCGCCGCCAGGGCACGTTCGATCTCCCCCAGCGATACGGAGTCGACTTTGACACCCTGCTCGCGCATCAGGCGCAGGATATGGATGTTTGAGCACGCTTTCTGAGCGAAACGCACCACATCAAACTGATGCAGCGCGGCGATTTTTTCGCGAACGATCTGTGCGTCGTAAACCCAGACCGGGCAGCCAAACTCCGCAGGCAGGCGCAGCAGATTCTCGGCGTTGAGGGCGGTGTCTGTGTTGTGTAACGAGCGTGGCATGGTCTTCTCCGGTACAGGTTTTTTATGATTACGCCACAGTGCGAACCGAATAAAAAATATCGTTTTATCGTCAGTCTATGCAAAAATGATATGGATAACTTTTTGCCACAGGCCACCGTTATGCCCGCCGTTAACCTACGCCATATCGAAATCTTCCACGCCGTGATGACCGCCGGTAACCTGACCGAGGCCGCACGTCTGCTCCACACCTCGCAGCCCACGGTCAGCCGCGAGCTGGCGCGCTTTGAAAAGGTAATTGGGTTGACGCTCTTTGAGCGAAGCCGCGGGCGTCTGCATCCTACGGTGCAAGGGCTGCGGCTCTTTGAAGAGGTCCAGCGATCCTGGTACGGGCTGGACAGGATTGTCAGCGCCGCCGAAAGCCTGCGTGAATTCCGCCAGGGAGAGTTGTCGATCGCCTGTCTGCCGGTTTTTTCCCAGTCCTTTTTACCGACGCTGTTACAGCCCTTTCTGACGCGCTATCCCGACGTTAATCTCACTATCGTGCCGCAAGAATCCCCGTTGCTTGAGGAGTGGCTTTCCGCCCAGCGACACGATCTGGGGCTGACGGAAACCTTGCTCACCCCTGCCGGAACGGAACGTACTGAACTGCTGTCGCTGGATGAGGTGTGCGTGCTGCCCGCAGGGCATCCGCTCAGTCAGAAGAGCGTGCTCACCCCCGCCGATTTTCAGGGTGAGAACTACATTAGCTTGTCGCGCACCGACAGCTATCGCCAGCTGCTGGATTCGCTCTTTAGCGAGCATCAGGTTAAACGCCGGATGGTGGTGGAGACCCACAGCGCAGCATCGATTTGCGCCATGGTGCGCGCAGGGGTAGGAATTTCGGTAGTGAATCCGCTCACGGCGCTGGAGTATGCGGCGAGCGGAGTGGTTATCCGCCCATTTAGCCTCTCGGTGCCGTTCACGGTGAGTTTGATCCGCCCGCTGCATCGCCCGGCCTCCGCCCTGGTGGAGGCATTCAGTGGCTGGTTACAGCAGGGGGCAAAACAGTTTACGGCCGATCTTCTCAGGACAACATAAATTCCACCGCATCCGCCGCGTGGATCGCCGCCGTATCGAAGACCGGAATGGGGCTGTGCTCAGCAGGGACCAGCAGGCCAATCTCGGTGCAGCCGAAGATCACCCCTTCCGCCCCCTGCGCCGCCAGTTTCTCGATCACGCTAAGATAATAGTCGCGCGAGGCATCACTAAAGGTGCCGAGGCAGAGCTCTGCAAAGATGATCTCATTGATGCGCGCGCGGTCTGCTTCATCGGGGATCAGCGTTTCAATGGCAAACTGCGACGTCAGACGGCCCCGGTAAAAGTCCTGCTCCATGGTATAGCGGGTGCCCAGCAATGCCACGCGCGACATGCCGGATGTCGTAATCGCCCGCCCGGTCGCATCGGCAATATGCAGAAATGGCAGCGGGCATCGCGCTTCAATATGCGACGCAACTTTGTGCATGGTATTAGTACAGAGCAGAATAGCTTCGGCCCCCGCCTGCTGCAGGCCCAGCGCCGCGCTGGCCAGCATCTCTCCGGCTTTGTCCCAGTCGCCGCTTGATTGACAGGCTTCGATCTCATGAAAGTCCACGCTATGCAGCAGCAGAATCGCAGAGTGCAGACCACCCAGGCGCTGCTTTACGCCCTCATTGATTAAACGATAATAGGGAATGGTTGATTCCCAACTCATTCCGCCCAACAGACCGATCGTTTTCATTCTGCTCCCCTTTCTGGTTTTCCTCAGTGAAGCAAACTTGTGATCGAGTTTCCAGTTCCTTGGTTCAACGTTTTCTTTTTATACGGGCTGAGATAAGTTAATTGAAACAACGTTTCACTCTATATCAGGATACAACCATGTTTATTTTTCATAAAGAGACCCGCCTGGACGATTTGGGCAACGGCGTGACGCGCCGCATTCTGGCTCACGACGGCAAAATGATGGCAGTAGAGGTGAATTTTGAGGAGGGGGCAATTGGCCCGATGCACAACCATCCGCACGAGCAGCTGACCTATGTGCTGTCTGGCGAGTTTGAGTTCACTATCGGTGATGAAAAACATATCGTGACCGCTGGCGATACGCTCTATAAAGAACCGCATGTGATGCACGGCTGCGTCTGTCTTAAGCCCGGTACGCTGCTGGATACCTTCACGCCGGTGCGCGAAGACTTCCTGAAGTAAATAAGAGGGCGCGATTAAGCGCCCTTTTCTTTCCTGCCTTTAGGCCGCTACCGCCTCGGGCAGTGGAATACGGGAACTTAATGCCTGGTTCAACAGTACGCTACCGCAAGCGAATAGCCCACCCAGTAATCCCGCCAGCAGTACAATGAGCGCTTTACCTGGGCCGTCTTTATTCACCGGCATAGAAGGGGAAAGCTGATATTTAAACGGCTCTACGTTCACATCTTCAATAGAAAGGTTTTCCAGCTGTTGCAGATAGTATTGACGGTTCTGGAAGTCCGCATTGAGTTCAGCCACGTCCTTGATATTTTTTTCAATCTGCAGTTTCTGCGCGATACCGTCAGCGCCTAACGCCACTGAGTAGTCAGGATCATCCTTCACGGCTTGCCCGTTACTGTAGACCGGCTTTTTGATGCCCGCCGCGTTAGCGACCTCCAGCGAGTAATGCAGGCGCTGAAGATTGGTGTTGTGAACATTGGTCAGGCGCACCCTATCAAGCTGCAGCTGCTCTTTTACCACTTTGGTTTTCAGCGCGATCTGGTTGCGTATGTTCTGCATTGTCTCCTGCTCGACGATGCGAGAAACGTAGTTGATATAGCCTTCCAGCACGGTCTGTGCATCGGCTGCTGTTGGCGCGGTAAAGCTCAACGTCCACGAAATATAGGGCGCTTTATCCGCATCTTTTGCGGAGGTGTTATCGGCTGCTTTCATTCTGTCAGCGATGCTGACCACCGCGCGATGCAGCGTCAGGGGATCCACCTCTGAGCCTTTCAACTGTTCCATCACAAAGGGTGAACTCGCCATGTACTCTTCGAGAAGGGACTGCGACTGGAATTTTTTAATGAACATTTTGAACACTTCCGGTCGGTCCACCTTAACGTCAACATCAAGGACTTGTAACGCAACCATCATCTGGCGCAGCGGGTTCCACTGTGTCTGTTCTGCCGGGGTGATAATGGCTTTACTGGTCCATTTCTGCGGGAGTAAAAACGCGATTGCCAGGCCGGCCAACGCAAACGCGAAGGTAATTGCCACGATGCGCTTTTTGGCTGCAAAAAGGGTCTGTAACAACTCCAGAAGGTCTATTTCTCGGGTATTGACTGCCGGGGAGGCATAACGAGGGAAATCGAGGTCCGTGTGTTTGTTGGTATCCATAGATGACATAACCGTTTTTCTTTTAAAGGTGCAGTGCATTTCTGCCTGGCAAATTACGGGGATCCCGATGATACAAGAACCTAAGAATAATCTGAACGCCTGAATGGTATATCTGTCGCTGGGCTATCAAATTTAGTAGCCCATCCAACAAAAGGATTGCTGCTATAAAATCTCTCCGTTATGCCCCACCCTCCTCTTCCTTTTGGCGAGTGCAATTTTTTGAAATGACGCAAAAATGCCAGCCCCATCACCTTATTGAAACAGCGTTTCGACATCGATCACATTTCCATCATTAACCGAATGACGCGGAAATAAATAGCAATAAAATAAAATAAAACGATGTTTTAGTATTCAAGAAAGACAGTTCGTAAGTTTTGAAAACCAGACACTTCAGTGCGAGGTGCATTTTGAAAATACCCTATTAATCAGCACGTAATGGGTGACTAACCTTCGCATCGCCCTAAAAATTTCCCCTCATGCTAAGGAACACAGGCGTGAGCAGTCTTTACAAATGCAGATTCCGTTTTTTAAACCATTGATCGCCAGGTAGGTATGTATGAATGAAAACAAGCTGCTGGGGTTAGCATGGATATCGCCCTACATAATTGGGTTGATACTCTTTACTGCTTTCCCATTTGTTTCATCTTTCTTCCTCAGTTTTACTGATTACGATTTGATGAGCCCGCCGGTATTTAACGGCATTGAGAACTATCGCTACATGTTTACCGAAGACACCCTCTTCTGGAAATCCATGGGCGTGACCTTCGCGTATGTATTTTTAACCATCCCGTTAAAGCTGGCCTTTGCCCTTGGCATCGCTTTTGTCCTGAACTTTAAATTACGCGGCATTGGATTCTTCCGAACCGCTTACTATATTCCGTCGATCCTGGGCAGCTCCGTCGCGATTGCCGTTCTGTGGCGCGCCCTGTTTGCCATCGATGGGCTGTTAAATAGCTTTATCGGCGTATTTGGCCTCGATCCGGTCAACTGGCTTGGTGAGCCTTCGCTGGCGCTGATGTCCGTCACCCTGCTGCGCGTATGGCAATTCGGCTCCGCGATGGTCATCTTCCTTGCCGCCCTGCAGAACGTGCCGCAATCCCAGTACGAAGCGGCAATGATCGACGGCGCATCTAAGTGGCAGATGTTCATGAAAGTGACCGTGCCGCTGATTACCCCGGTGATCTTCTTTAACTTCATTATGCAGACGACCCAGGCGTTCCAGGAATTTACCGGGCCGTATGTCATCACCGGCGGTGGGCCGACTTACTCGACCTATCTGTTCTCGCTCTACATCTACGACACCGCATTCAAATACTTTGACATGGGTTATGGTGCCGCGCTGGCCTGGGTCCTGTTCCTGGTCGTTGCTGTCTTCGCCGCTATCGCCTTTAAGTCTTCGAAATACTGGGTGTTCTACTCCGCCGATAAGGGAGGCAAAAATGGCTGATATTCAACAACTCTCCACGGCGAGAAGCATCGCAGAACGCGAAGTGGCCCGTACGCTGCGTCGTGAAAAAATTAGCGCCAGCATTCGCTATGTGATCCTGCTGTTTGTTGGCCTGCTGATGCTCTACCCACTGGTGTGGATGTTCTCGGCGTCGTTCAAACCGAACCACGAGATCTTTACCACCCTGAGCCTGTGGCCTGCCCATGCCACCTGGGATGGTTTTGTGAATGGCTGGAAAACCGGCACCGAGTACAACTTCGGTCATTACATGCTGAACACCTTTAAGTATGTCATTCCAAAAGTGATCCTGACCATTATCTCCTCCACCATCGTGGCGTACGGCTTTGCCCGCTTCGAGATCCCCTGGAAGAAGTTCTGGTTCGCGACGCTGATCACCACCATGTTGCTGCCAAGCACCGTGCTGCTGATCCCGCAGTACCTGATGTTCCGTGAAATGGGCATGCTGAACAGCTATATGCCGCTGTACCTGCCGCTGGCCTTCGCCACGCAAGGGTTCTTCGTCTTCATGCTGATCCAGTTCCTGCGCGGCGTGCCGCGCGACATGGAAGAGGCGGCGCAGATTGACGGCTGTAACTCTATTCAGGTGCTGTGGTACGTGGTGGTACCTATCCTGAAGCCGGCCATCATCTCCGTGGCACTGTTCCAGTTCATGTGGTCCATGAACGACTTTATCGGGCCGCTGATCTATGTCTACAGCGTGGATAAATACCCGATTGCACTGGCTCTGAAAATGTCCATCGACGTCACCGAAGGGGCGCCGTGGAACGAAATTCTGGCAATGGCGAGCATCTCCATTCTGCCATCCATCATTGTCTTCTTCCTGGCACAGCGCTACTTCGTACAGGGCGTAACCAGCAGCGGAATTAAAGGTTAAGAGGGAAATATCATGGCTGAAGTTATCTTCAACAAACTGGAAAAGGTTTACTCCAACGGCTTCAAAGCGGTACATGCTATCGACCTGAAAATCGCTGAAGGTGAGTTCATGGTGATCGTCGGCCCTTCCGGCTGCGCGAAGTCCACCACCCTGCGTATGCTGGCCGGTCTGGAGACCATTAGCGGCGGCGAAGTACGCATCGGCGACAAGATCGTCAATAACCTGGCGCCAAAAGAGCGCGGGATTGCGATGGTGTTCCAGAACTACGCCCTTTACCCGCATATGACCGTGCGCGAAAACCTGGCCTTTGGCCTGAAGCTGAGCAAACTGCCGAAAACGCAAATTGAGGCGCAGGTGAATGAAGCGGCCAAAATCCTTGAACTGGAAGAGTTGCTGGATCGCCTGCCGCGCCAGCTCTCCGGGGGCCAGGCCCAGCGTGTGGCGGTAGGCCGTGCGATTGTGAAAAAGCCGGACGTGTTCCTGTTTGACGAACCGCTCTCCAACCTGGATGCCAAACTGCGTGCCTCAATGCGTATTCGTATTTCGGATCTGCACAAGCAGCTGAAGGCCTCCGGCAAACCGGCGACCACCGTCTACGTAACGCACGATCAGACCGAAGCGATGACCATGGGCGACCGCATCTGCGTGATGAAACTGGGTCATATCATGCAGGTAGATACCCCGGACAACCTCTACCACAAGCCGAAAAACATGTTCGTGGCCGGTTTTATCGGCTCGCCGGAGATGAACATCCGCGCCAGCAAACTGGTGCACCAGGACGGCCAGCTCGCCCTGACCATCGGCGACCAGACCATGCCGCTAAGCGCTGAACTGAAAGAGAAAGTCGAGAGCCACGTTGGCCAGGACATTTTCTACGGGATTCGCCCGGACTTTGTCTCGCTCTCTGACGAGCCCTTCCTTCAGGGCGGCTGCGGCGGCGAGATGGTTCGCGCCGAAAACATGGGGCACGAATTCTTTGTTTACCTGAAAGTCGCCGACTATGAACTGACAGCCCGCATTCCTTCCGACGAAGCTAAGCCCATGATTGAAAAGGGGCTTCATCGTAAGGTGTATTTTAAGTTCGACATGAATAAGTGTCATATCTTTGACGCGAAATCTGAACAGAACATCTCTCTCTGACTGGAGTTATAAAAATGAAAAAAGTGCTTTTAAGCGCAGCAATCTCCGCTACCCTGGGTCTGACTGCTTTGCCATCGATGGCGCAGGATGTTGATTTACGTATGTCCTGGTGGGGCGGTAATGGCCGCCATCAGGTGACGCTGAAGGCGATTGAAGAGTTCCACAAACAGAATCCGGACATCAACGTTAAAGCCGAATACACGGGGTGGGACGGACACCTCTCCCGTCTGACGACGCAAATCGCAGGCGGCACCGAGCCGGACGTGATGCAGACCAACTGGAACTGGCTGCCGATTTTCTCTAAGACCGGTGAGGGCTTCTACGATCTGAACAAAATGAAAGATGTGATCGATCTGGCGCAGTTCGATCCTAAAGAGCTACAGTCCACCACTGTAAACGGCAAGCTGAATGGGATCCCTATCTCCGTGACCGCGCGCGTCTTCTATTTCAACGATGAAACCTGGAAAAAAGCCGGTGTCACCTACCCAAAAACCTGGGATGAGCTGATGGCGGCGGGTAAAACCTTCGAAAGCAAACTGGGCAAACAGTATTACCCGGTTGTACTGGAGCACCAGGACACCCTGGCGCTGCTGAACTCATATATGACTCAGAAGTACAACATCCCGGCGGTTGATGAAAAGGCGAAAAAATTCTCCTACAGCAAAGAGCAGTGGGTCGAATTTTTCCAGACCTACAAAAAGCTGGTTGATAGCCACGTGATGCCTGACACCAAATACTATGCCTCATTTGGTAAGAGCAACATGTATGAGATGAAGCCGTGGATCCAGGGTGAATGGGGCGGGACCTATATGTGGAACTCCACCATCACCAAGTATTCCGACAACCTGAAGCCACCGGCAAAACTGGAGCTGGGTAGCTACCCAATGCTGCCGGGCGCAACGGACGCGGGTCTGTTCTTTAAACCGGCACAGATGCTCTCCATCGGCAAATCGACGAAGAACCCGGAAGCGGCCGCTAAGTTGATTAACTTCCTACTCAACAGCAAAGAGGGTGTCCATACTCTGGGCCTGGAACGTGGCGTACCGCTGAGTAAAGCGGCAGTGCAGTACCTGACGGAAGACGGCACCATCAAAGAGAACGATCCTTCCGTAGCGGGTCTGCGCCTGGCGCAGTCACTGCCTGCCAAACTCTCTGTATCGCCATACTTTGACGATCCGCAGATCGTGGCGCAGTTCGGCACCTCCCTGCAATACCTCGACTACGGCCAGAAAACCGTGGAAGAGACTGCCGCTGACTTCCAGCGTCAGGCTGAACGTATTCTGAAGCGCGCCATGCGCTAACAAGGACTTACTTTGAATACCCTGACGCCTATGCGTTGGGGTATTTTTTTATGGAGAAAACACCATGAAAGGCAAAATCATCCCGCTGAATTTTCAGACGCGTCAGGACAGTGAGACCGGACACGAGGTCATACGGATGACGCCCCCGCATATTATTTGCCACCGTAATTACTTCTATCAAAAGTGCTTCACCCGCGATAGCAGCAAGCTGCTCTTTGGCGGCGCCTTTGAAGGGCACTGGAATTACTATCTGTTGGATATCCCCGGTCAGCAAGCCATGCAGCTCACCGAGGGGCCTGGAGATAACACATTTGGCGGCTTTTTATCGGCTGACGATAAATCGCTCTGGTATGTCAAAGAGACCCGCGAACTCCGGCGCGTCGACCTGGAGAGCCTTGAAGAGTACGTGGTGTACGAGGTCGATGACGACTGGGTCGCCTACGGCACTTGGGTGGCCAACAGCGACTGCACGAAGCTGGTCGGGATTGAAATTAAAAAGAGCGACTGGCAACCCCTCACCGACTGGAGCAAGTTTCGGGCATTTTACTTCACTCAGCCGGAGTGCCGCTTAATCAATATCGATTTACGCACCGGCGAAAGGACAGTGATTTTGCAGGAGAAGCGCTGGCTTGGGCATCCCATTTATCGTCCGTTTGACGACAATACCATCGCTTTTTGCCATGAGGGCCCGCGCGATGCTATCGATGCGCGTATGTGGCTGATCAACCCCGACGGTCGCAACCTGCGCAAAGTGCGCCAGCACGCCGCAGGAGAGAGTTTTACCCATGAATTCTGGGTGCCGGACGGCTCCGCTCTCTATTATGTGGCGCACAAAGAGCATGCAGCCCAGCGCTATCTGTGCAGTGCCGATCCTGCCACCTTAGAGAACCGCGAACTGATGGCCATTCCCCCCTGCTCTCATCTGATGAGCAACGACGATGGCTCGCTGATCGTCGGTGACGGCTCGCCGCACAACACGGGCGATATCAACCTGAACGATCCTTTTATCTGGGTATTCGATATTAAGAAGGGAACACAAAAAGCCATTTGCCAACATAACAGCAGCTGGAAAGTACTGGACGGCGACCGTCAGGTGACGCATCCCCACCCCTCGTTCTCGCCGGATAATAAGTGGGTGTTGTACACCTCAGATACGGAAGGAATGCCTGCGCTCTATCTGTGTGCGGTTTAACTTGCTTGCCCCTCTCTATGCAAAGAAGAGGGGCAAACTGAACAGACATTACACGCCGATGTCGCGCAGTTTCTCTCCCGCCATCAGTTTGCGTTCGATATGTTCCAGCGTCACCCCTTTGGTTTCAGGAATAAGCCAGAAGGTTATGCCAATAAAGGCCACGTTTAACGCCGTGTAGAGCCAGAACGTTCCCGCCGCACCAATGGCATCCAGCAATGTCAGGAAGGTTGCCCCGATGATCATGTTGGAGACCCAGTTAGTGGTGGTAGAGCAGGTGATGCCAAAGTCACGGCATTTCAGTGGCTGAATTTCAGAACACAAGATCCATACCACCGGCGCGGCGCTCATGGCATAGCCTGCAATGCACATCATGGTCATGCCCACCGAAAGCCAGGAGAGCCCGCTCGATGCGGTGCCGTTATCGAACTGCATCAGGCAGTAGCCGAGGATCAGCGTACCTATTGCCATCACGCTAAAGCCAATCTTCAGCGCCGGCTTACGCCCGGCTTTATCGACGGTGAACACGGCGATAAAGGTGGCAAACATAAAGGTCAGCCCGACCACCAGAGTGGCAATCATCTGCTGTTCTGTGGTGGTGAATCCGGCCATTTTGAAGATTCGCGGAGCGTAATACATGATGATATTCATGCCGGTAAACTGCTGCATTGCCTGCAATAGCATGCCGAGGAATACCGCGCGGCGAACGTTGCGGTTAACCTTAAACAGCGACCAGCCGCCCTGCTTCAGCTTCAGACTTTCGCGGATCTCATTCAGCTCTTCGCGCGCTTTTTCAGAGGTGTCTCGCAGCATGCGTAGCACCTCTTCCGCTTCCACGTGGCGCCCTTTCTGCGCCAGCCAGCGCGGGCTGTTCGGCAGGAAAATCACTAATACGATCAGCAGCAGCGCTGGTAACGCCAGTACTCCTAACATAGCGCGCCAGTTACCGCTGTAGCTAAAATAGGTATCCGACAGGAATGCCAGCACGATGCCCAGCGTCACCATCAGCTGATACATACTGATCATTTTCCCGCGCACGTTTTCACTCGCCATTTCCGAGAGGTAGAGCGGCGCCGTATAAGATGCAATCCCCACCGCCACGCCCAGCAGCACGCGGGCGAGCAGTAGCACTTCAACCTGTGTGGCAAAGGCAGAGCCAACGGACCCGGCAACAAACAGAATTGCCCCCACCATCAGGCTGTATTTACGCCCCAGACGGAATGAGAGCCAGCCATTAAATAACGCTCCTATCGCTGCGCCCAGCATCATGCTGCTCACTACCCACTCCTGCAGGCGGCTGCTGAGGGTGAAATGCTCGGTAATAAACGGCAACGCACCGGCGATCACGCCAATATCGAGCCCGAACAGCAGGCCTGCCACGGCAGCCGCAATCGAGACAAACTGATTCATGCGCCGGGTGTCGCGCAGCGCAGCCGGCATAAGGGTAGAGTCATTTATCGATGTCATAATTTCCTGCCAGAACCGAAAAATCGTTAACTGAAATTACGAGATAAGGGGAATAAGTGTCAGGCGGGAATGGGTGAAGTTATGGACTAATTAGCTATGGCATGGCGTTATGTGATGGACATTACAATTTCAAATGATTATGAAAAATCTTAATTCCCCGTTAATTAGCTAATAAATAAACAATAAATGTGTGAAGCCTGTCGTGCCTGTTTTTTGAGTATGGATTAATTATCTTTCTTGATATGGATAATCAACATTACAGGCAAAAAAAACCTCCGCCCATGGGCAGAGGTTTTTTATAACGTGACGCGAAAATTAACGTGCCAGCCAGCCACCATCAACCGCAATGGTATAGCCGTTGATATAGTCAGATGCACCGGAGGCCAGAAATACCACCGGCCCCATCAGATCCGATGGCAGACCCCAGCGGCCTGCCGGAATACGCTCAAGAATGGCAGCACTGCGCTCTTCGTCAGCACGCAGCTGCTGGGTATTGTTGGTTGCCATGTAACCTGGCGCGATAGCGTTCACGTTAATGTTGTGCTGCGCCCATTCGTTGGCCAGCAGACGGGTCACGCCCATTACGCCACTTTTCGATGCAGTGTAAGAAGGCACACGGATACCGCCCTGGAAGGAGAGCATAGAGGCGATATTGATAATCTTGCCGCCGTTGCCCTGAGCGATAAAGTGCTTCGCCGCCGCCTGAGACATGAAGAACACACTCTTGATGTTCAGGTTCATCACGTCATCCCAGTCCTGCTCGCTGAAGTTAATCGCGTCTTCACGGCGAATCAGACCCGCGTTGTTTACCAGAATGTCGATTTTACCGAACTCAGCAACGGCGCGATCCAGCAGCTCAGGAATAGCGTCGATTTTACGCAAATCGGCAGTCAGGCTCAGGAAGCGACGACCCAGCGCAGTAACGCGCTCAATGGTTTCGGTCGGCTCAACGATGTTAATACCAACGATGTCGCAGCCCGCTTCTGCCAGACCTAACGCCATACCCTGGCCCAGCCCCGTGTCACAACCCGAAACAACGGCCACTTTACCTTGCAGAGAAAATGAATCCAGAATCATGTTTTTTCCTTAATCGTTCAGCGCCTGTCATAACAGGCAGAGTTATGCATAACTGCCCGCAGTTAGCGCAAATCTTTAACAGCGACGTGGTCCATGTCATCAAAGACCTGGTTCTCACCCACCATACCCCAGATAAAGGTGTATGCACGGGTACCAACGCCTGAGTGAATGGACCAGCTTGGCGAGATAACGGCCTGCTCGTTGTGCATCACGATATGGCGCGTCTCTTGCGGCTGTCCCATCATGTGGAATACGCAGGCGTCGTCTTCCATGTTGAAGTAGAAGTAAACTTCCATGCGGCGCTCATGGGTATGGCACGGCATGGTGTTCCAGAGGTTGCCCGGCTCAAGCTCGGTCAGCCCCATGCTGAGCTGGCAGGTTTCCAGCACATCGGGAACGAAATATTTATTGATGGTGCGACGGTTGCTGGTGAGGTTATCCCCCAGCGTGACCGGAGCGACGTCTGCCGGGGTCACTTTTTTGGTGGGATAGGTGGTATGCGCAGGCGCGCAGTTGTAGTAGAACTTCGCGGGTTTGCTGTTATCTACGCTGGCGAAGACCACCTCTTTGGCACCCTTGCCTACATACAGCGCGTCGCGATGACCAATTTCGTAGCACTGGCCATCAACGGTGATGGTACCTGGCCCACCAATGTTGATCACGCCCAGTTCGCGACGCTCGAGGAAGTAGCTTACGCCCAGCTGTTTGCCCACTTCGCCGCCCACGGAGACAGTTTTTGCCACCGGCATAATGCCGCCAACAATGATGCGGTCAATGTGGCTGTACACCATGGTGTACTCATCCGCGACAAACACTTTCTCAACTAAAAACTCATTACGCAGCCCCTGGGTATCCAGCGTTTTTGCGTGCGCACTGTGGATGCTTTGTCTGACTTCCACATTAACCTCCAACGTATTCTGGCTAGTTAGCCTGGATAATTAACAAAACGATGTTCCGTTTTCATGATGAGCACATATTATCTTCTGTGAAATGGGTTTTCAATTGTATTCGAAACGTTGTTTCACTTTTTCTGCATGTTAATCTCAGAAGTGTAGTTTCGATCACGATTGTCAGGCTAGCGGCCCTACCGCGCTGTTTAAGGTGGTTTCTAAATCACTTTAAAAACATAAAGATAGAATAGAAAAAGGTTCTTACCAGGTTATTCAGCACAAAAATTATTATCAGCAATAACATGAAACTGAATGATACAAATGTCTCCATATTGTCCAGAAGTGCGCCACCAGTCACACACATTGAAACGATGTTTTGATAATTTAATGCCCAGTTTTTAAACCATTATCTTCAGGGCCTTTGCCCTGCCGTCGACATCAAGGAGCGCATCATGGCAAAAGGTATGCGGGTCAAGCTGAACTATGACGTCAGCCGCGATCCGGATACAGGCGTGGAAGTCACCCGCCTGACCCCCCCGGAAGTAACGTGCCACCGTAACTACTTCTATCAAAAATGCTTTTTCAATGATGGCAGCCATCTGCTGTTTGCCGGAGAGTTTGACGGCCACTGGAACTACTACCTGCTGGATATCAACAAAGCCGAGGCCGTACAGCTGACCGAAGGGGCCGGTGATAACACCTTTGGCGGCTTCTTGTCACCCGACGATACTTCGCTCTACTACGTGAAGAACGATCGTACCCTGCGGGAAGTGAATCTGCGCACGCTCGACGAGCGTGAAATCTATCGCGTGAGCGATGACTGGGTCGGATACGGCACCTGGGTGGCGAACAGCGATTGCACGAAACTGGTGGGCATTGAAATCGCCAAAAGCGACTGGACGCCGCTCAATGACTGGAAGATCTTCCACGACTTTTTCCACAAAGGCCCACACTGCCGTCTGCTGCGCGTGGATCTGCAAACTGGCGAAAGCCGCGTCATCCATGAAGAGAAAAACTGGCTCGGTCACCCTATCTATCGCCCGTTCGATGACAACACCGTTGCGTTCTGCCATGAAGGTCCGCACGACCTGGTCGATGCCCGCATGTGGCTGGTCAACGAAGACGGAAGCCATGTGCGTAAAGTAAAGGAGCACGCTGAAGGCGAAAGCTGCACCCACGAGTTCTGGGTGCCAAACGGTTCTGCCCTGATTTATGTCTCTTATCTGAAGGGCGAACAGGGCCGCACGATTTATCGCTTCAATCCGGATACCGGCATTAATGAAACCGTGATGCAGATGCCCGCCTGTTCTCACCTGATGAGTAACTTTGATGGCACGCTGCTGGTAGGCGACGGCTCTGGTACGCCGGTAGATGTGAAAGACACCAGCGGCTATACCATCGATAACGATCCTTATCTGTATGCGTTCGACGTGGCGAAGAAAGGTCATTTCCGCATCGCGCGTCACGATACCTCCTGGGCCACGGTAGCAAATAGCCGCCAGGTGACCCATCCGCACCCCTCCTTTACGCCGGATGACAGTGCGGTCCTGTTTAGTTCCGATAAAGACGGTAAACCCGCTCTTTATATCGCGAAACTTCCTGAGCAACCTGAAATGTTGCAATCTTAATTGAGTTAGTGTTTCTGTAACTGGCCTTGCCCTCCTTCGCGGAGGGCTTTTTTTATTTCTACTGCCACCCGCAAGATATTTCAGGCACAAAAAAGCCGGCGCATGAGCCGGCTTTTCTTTCCCTGATGCTGTCTGGTTAGAATGAATATGCCACACCTAAACGAAAGCGGGTTTGACGTTCATCCGTTGTTTTAACACCGACGTTACCCACCTCAGCGTATGGCGCCCAGTTTTTATCCCACTTATATGCCAGCTTCACGTTATATTCTTGAGAATAATCTTTGTTGTTATTGCGAATGGTGCCTTCAGAGCTTTTCGCATAAACATAATTCAGCTCGGTGCGCCAGTCGCCCATTACCCAACCGATCCACGCATCACCACGATTGACTTTATCGTCTTCCCGGTCTGGCGTAGAAGGATAACGGTTATATTCATAACGGTAACGTGCGGCCATGTAGAAACCGCTATCGAAGCTATATTGCGCATGCAGATAAGGTTTATAGACGGTATTACTCTCTTTGCTTTCCAGCGTCAGGCCCGGCGTTATCGCAATATTCTTGTTTGCTTTCCAGCGCCAGCTAATTTGCTCTTCGTGGCCATTGCCCACGATATCTGCAAAAGGCTGATCGGCTTTATCACCACCTGATTTCCATTTCGCTTCAACAGAGAAACCAAAACCATTATCAAAACGATGTGATACGGACACGCGGTCTGCGTTAGTTCCTGTATCGATATACTCATGACGCAAATCTACGGTAACAGCCTGAGCCGCGAAAGACGCACCAATGAGAGAAGCAAGGACCAGAGATTTTTTAAACATGGGACACCCTCAATTAAAATGATGTTTCGTTTTTATGGAATTGCATTTTATTTTTTAAATAACGATATTTTAGTGATCCTGATCGTAATTATTTGTTTCATTTTTTTTGGCAACGATGGACGTGACAACCATCAACAAAAGAAGATGATTAAGGGGAAATTTAATGGTAAGGATCACAAAAGGAGGGTATTAACGCACGGGATTAATGACACTTAAATTATTAGAAAATTGAGAATTGACTTATGCGGATAAAAATAAGATTCATTTCACAAAAAAAGCCCCCAAAATTGGGGGCTGTGTAGCAGGAGATATTACTGCGCTGGGGTTATCTTTCGATGGCGAGCGCCACACCCTGGCCGCCGCCGATACATAATGTGGCCAGCCCTTTACGGGCATTGCGCTTCGCCATCTCATGAACCAGCGACACTAAAATACGACAGCCTGAAGCGCCAATAGGGTGACCGAGGGCAATTGCCCCGCCGTTAACGTTGACCCGGAGAGGATCCCACTCCAGCATCTTACCCACCGACAGCGCCTGCGCGGCAAAGGCCTCATTGACTTCAATCAGATCCACGTCGCTGAGTTGCCAGCCTGCACGCTCCAGACAGCGGCGGGTGGCATAGACCGGCGCAATCCCCATCAGGGCAGGATCGACCCCCACGCTGGCAAAGGCTTTTATACGTGCCAGCACCGGCAGATTCAGCTCTTCCGCTTTACTCTCACTCATCATCATCACCGCCGCAGCACCGTCATTGATTGACGACGCATTGCCGGCGGTCACGGAACCGAGCATTTCAAAGGCCGGAGCCAGCATGGCCAGCCCTTCGGCGCTGGCATCCACACGCGGTTGTTCGTCAGTATCGACGATAAAGGGTTCGCCGCCAGCGCGGGATGCGGCAACCGGTACAATCTCGTCGCGAAAACGCCCGGAATCAATAGCCGCGCGGGCCTTTTGCTGAGAGCTGAGCGCATAGGCATCCTGTAACTCACGCGTGATGCCATATTCACGCGCCAGGTTCTCTGCGGTCACGCCCATATGGTAATCATTGAAGGCATCCCACAGGCCATCGTGCACCAGGCTATCGATAAGCTGACTGTTGCCGAGCTGCGCACCGGTGCGGCTGTCGGTCAGAACATGCGGAGCACGGCTCATGTTCTCCTGACCGCCCGCAATGACCACGTCGGCTTCGCCGCACTGGATCGCCTGCGTGGCCAGGTGCAGTGCCTTCAGGCCCGAACCGCATACGTCGTTAATGGTGATCGCCGAGACGGTATTCGGGAGTCCCCCTTTTAACGCCGCCTGCCGCGCGGGATTTTGCCCGGCTCCTGCGGTCAATACCTGACCGAGGATCACTTCATCAATTTCATGGGCAGCAACGCCGCTACGTGCCACCAGCGCGTTAACCACCACGCTACCCAGCTCAACCGCAGAGTGACGCGCCAACGCTCCCTGAAAACAGCCAATAGCTGTACGCAATGCACCCACAATGACGACGTCTTTCATCTCAACCTCTGCGCAAAATGACACCGGCAATAGTAGAGGATTGTTATCAACTATTAATGTAATTGTTTAAAAATAGTGAGTTTTATCACAAAGGATTTGTGGCTTAACGCCGCAGGACATTAAGAAGAGTAATCATTATCAAGGTAATTATAAGAGAACGTATTTGCATTATCTCAGCAGAAAGATAAGTTAGAAATTGCAAACACGCGTTCACACTGGAGTAACAAATGGTCGACTGTATCATTCCAGAAATAAAAGAATCAGAAGACGAAATTATTGCCATCCGCCGTTATTTACATGCCAACCCAGAATTAAGCCTCGAAGAGTTTAATACCAGTAACCTGGTTGCCCACCAGCTAGCATCGTGGGGCTACCAGGTTACCCGTGATATTGGTAAAACCGGCGTTGTGGGTTCGCTCAGCAAAGGCCAGGGCAGTAAAACTATCGGCCTGCGGGCCGATATGGATGCGCTGCCGATTTTTGAAACCACCGACCTCCCCTGGGCCAGTACCGTACCCGGCAAAATGCACGCCTGTGGTCACGACGGACACACCGCCATTTTACTGGCGACGGCAAAATACCTCGCCTCAGACGCCTGTCAGTTTAACGGCACAGTGCACCTTATTTTCCAGCCGGCGGAAGAGGCAATTGGCGGGGCGGATTTAATGATTAAGGATGGGTTGTTTGACCGCTTCCCCTGCGACCGAATTTTTGCCCTGCACAATATGCCCTGGCTGCCGACCGGTAAATTCGGCTTCTATGAAGGCAACTTTATGGCCTCTGCCGATACCGTCAAAATTACCCTTAATGGCTACGGTGGACATGGCGCGCACCCTGAGCGTAGCGTCGATCCCATTCTGACGGGCGCCGCGTTGGTGATGGCGTTGCAAAGCATTGTTTCGCGAAACGTACCGCCGGGAGAAACCGCCGTCGTTACCGTGGGGACCTTCAATGCGGGTATTGCTTCCAACGTGATCCCGGATAGTGCCCAGATGGAACTGACGGTACGTTCCATGAAACCGGAGATCCGTGAGCTACTGATTCGCCGTATTAAAGAGATTGCCGATCTCACCGCCCGTAGCTATGGCGCCCGCTGTGAAATCGAGATTTATGACTCCTACCCGGTATTAATTAATGATGCCGAACAGACTGCTTTTGCCCGCCAGCTGGCCATCGAGTTTTTTGGTCAGGATGCGGTGCTGGATAGCGTATCGCCTTCTAACGGCAGCGAAGACTTCGCTTTTATGTTGCAGGAACGCCCTGGCAGCTATTTCTTACTCGGCAACGGCGAGAAAGGGGAGAAAGGCGGCTGCATGGTGCATAACCCGGGCTACGACTTTAATGACGAAATCATCACCACGGGTGCCTCTTTCTTTGCCCGTTTAGTGGAAAACTATTGCCGTTAAGAGAGTACATAAAAATGAAAAAATATTTATTACCGCTGCTGGCATTGATGGCTACGTCATCCGTGTTCGCGGGTGAGACCCGGGAGCTCCGCTTTGGCGTAGATCCGACCTTCGCCCCTTTTGAGTCGAAAAATCCTCAGGGCGACGTGGTTGGGTTTGATATCGATCTGGGTAATGCGATTTGCGCAAAGTTACAGGCGAAATGCGTCTGGGTAGAGAACAATTTCGACGGAATTATTCCCTCCCTGAAGGCGCGTAAGTTCGATGCCATTTTATCGGGGATGTATATCACCGAGAAACGCAAAGAGCAGATTGCCTTCAGCGACAAGATATACAGCGGACCCGCTTTCCTGGTCGCCCGTAAAAATAGCCTGCCCGACACCAGCCTGGCCCAGCTGAAAGGCAAAACCATTGGCGTTGAACAGGGTTCCGCTCAGGAGACTTACGCCAACCAGAAGTGGCGCGGTGAGGGAGTTAACGTGGTGGCGTATCAGGGGGCCGACCAGGTTATCCGCGATCTCGAATCCGGGCGAATTGACGGGGCTGTCCTCTCGGGCGTTATGGCTGAGTACAGTTTTCTGAGCAAACCCCAGGGCAAGGCATTTGGTTTTGTTGGCGGCGCGCTTCAGGACGATGCCCTGTTTGGCGCCGGGGCGGCCATTGGTCTACGTAAAGAGGACGATAAGCTGCGCCAGGAGCTGAACGGGGCGATTGCCGCGATCCTGGCGGATGGTACCTACAAAAAGCTCGCCGACCGCTATTTCAGTTTTGATATCTATACCGGTAAGTAATGTTTTCCCGCTCGTCACAAACGAATGGGCGGGCCTTTTCTGCCGGACGATGTCCCGGGATCGGCCTTCTCCTGTAAGTAATGCCGCAGCCAGTTCCCCGCCATTCCCGGCGGGGAACGTTTATTCCATACCACATCAATGGCCACCGATCGCGGCCATCCTGCGACATTGAGCTGCACCAGGGTTTTTGCCGGCGCGAACTCCTCTACCAGCGCGCAGGGTAATTCGCACCAGCCGAAGCCCTGTACCGCCATGCTGAGCAACATCAGATAGTTAGGTGCAGACCAGACCGGTCCCTGAGCCAGCGTTGGCTGGCGCTCCAGATAGGTGTTCAGGCGCAGCTCTCGCCAGCCGTGCAGTTCATCGGCATTGATGCGCGTCTGCGCCGCCAGAGGGTGGCCGGCAGAGGTATATATCGCCATGTGTGTCTGCATGGGCAGACGGGTGGCACCAATATCGGTGGGATAGTGCTCACGCGCCTCGGTCAGGCCAATCTGCGCCCGCTCTTTTTGCAGCAGATCGATCACGTCCTCTTCTTCCCCAATCAGACATTCGAATTCGGTGTGCGGAAAGCGCTCGTCAAAACGGTAGAGCATCTCTTCAAGCACATCCGGGTGCAGGGTGTCAGAAAGTACAAAGGTCAGCCGGGGTTCAGTTTCATCGCTGAGCGAGACCGCCAGTTCATCGAGACGGGCGCTGGCGGCCAGGATCGACTGGACATAGCCCAGCACCTGCCTGCCCTGAGCGGTCAACACCGGCTGTCGTGCACTGCGATCAAACAGTGTAAAACCGAGATCGTCCTCCAGGTGGGCGATGGCCGTGCTGATGGTGGACTGGCTTTTTCGTAGACGGCGGGCCGCAGCGGAGAAGGATCCCGCCGCCACCGTCTCGACAAACGCCGTTAATGCTTCAGGAGAGTAGCGCATGGTGTATCTACTTTATCGATGGAATCCAACTTTTATATATCAGTTTAAACGATAAAAATAGCGACATTATTTTGCCCATACAGGCACGCTAACGAGGTATCAGGTTATGCAGCACAACGATGTTCAACGCAGAAAACTGCCGGAACGCATCTTTCACGCCGTCTGTTTTGAGGGGATTGCCACGGCGATCCTCGCGCCAACAACTGCCTGGCTGATGCAGCGCCCGGTGCTGGAGATGGGAGGATTAACCCTGCTTCTCGCCACCACCGCGATGATCTGGAACATCATTTATAATGCCGGGTTCGACGCACTATGGCCCCGGCATAAGGTGCCGCGCACGACCAAAGTGCGCGCCCTGCACGCGCTCGGTTTTGAAGTCGGATTTATTTTTATCGGCGTCGGTATCGTATCGATGGTGCTGGGCGTGAGCCTGCTTCAGGCGTTTATGTTAGAGATAGGGTTCTTCATTTTCTTCCTGCCCTACACCATGTTCTATAACTGGGCATACGACACGCTGCGCGATCGTATTATCCGCCGCCGCGAGCTGCGACGCGCCGCAGCAAACTAACGTCCCCACCGGCCGGAAATGCTTTCCGGCCCCGCTTACCTAACGTCAACTGCGCCGTCTTCCCATAATTATGGTAAATTAGCCTCCTTTTTGTTGTTTTTATAGTTGATACGTTTTTCTAATGTCGAAAATTTGGTCTAAAGAAGAGACCCTCTGGAGCTTTGCCCTGTATGGCACTGCCGTGGGCGCAGGAACCCTGTTCTTGCCTATCCAGCTCGGGTCCGCAGGCGCTATCGTCCTGTTTATCACCGCTCTTGTGGCCTGGCCACTCACTTACTGGCCTCATAAAGCACTGTGCCAGTTCATCCTCTCCTCAAAGACAAAAGGCAATGAAGGGATCACCGGTGCGGTAACGCACTACTACGGAAAGACGATCGGCAATCTGATCACCACGCTCTATTTCGTGGCTTTCTTTGTGGTCGTGCTGATCTATGCCGTGGCGATCACCAATTCGCTTACTGAACAGCTGGCAAAACGCATGACGGTAGACCTTACCGTGCGGGTGCTGGTGAGCCTTGGCGTGATACTGGCCCTGAACCTCATCTTCCTGATGGGACGTCATATCACTCTGCGGGTAATGGGTTTTCTGGTCTTCCCGCTGATCGCCTATTTTCTGCTGGTCTCGATTTATTTGACCGGCAGCTGGCAACCCACCCTGCTCACCAGCCAGATGAGCTTCGATAAACATACGCTGCATCAGGTGTGGATATCGATCCCGGTCATGGTATTTGCCTTTAGCCACACGCCGATCATTTCAACCTTTGCCGTTGACCGTCGGGAAAAGTATGGCGATGCCGCCATGGGACACTGTACCCGCATCATGAAGGTGGCCTATTTGATCATCTGCCTGAGCGTGCTGTTCTTTGTCTTTAGTTGTCTGCTGTCGATTCCGCCAGCCTATATCGTGGCCGCCAAAGAGCAAGGCGTGACCATTCTCTCTGCGCTGTCGATGATGCCTTCGTCGCCGTCCTGGCTGGGTATTTCCGGGATTGTGGTCGCCATTGTGGCGATGTCGAAATCCTTCCTTGGCACCTATTTTGGCGTGATCGAGGGGGCGACGGAGATAGTGAAATCGTCGTTGAACCAGGTGGGGGTCAAGAAAAGCCGGGCCTTTAACCGCGCGCTCTCTATTATGATCGTGTCGTTGATTACGTTCGTGGTGTGCTGCATTAATCCGAACGCCATTTCGATGATTTATGCCATTAGCGGGCCGCTCATCGCCATGATTTTGTTCATCATGCCGACGTTATCAACCTACCTGATCCCGTCCCTGAAACCCTACCGCTCGGTGGGTAACCTGCTGACGCTGATTGTCGGCGTGATGTGCGTATCGGTGATGTTTATCGCCTAAATCGCCATGCCATAGACGTGCAGCACGCTGGTCTGATCCGGCGTGCTGAACACGTCGTCGCGCAGATGGCGCATGCCCTGCGCTTCATAAAACCTCCTTGCCCTTTCGTTGCCCTGCAATACCTCTAGACAAAAGTAGCGACTGCCGCTGGCTTTCGCGCGGGTTAATACCTCTGTAAAGAGTAATTGCCCAAAGCCATGACCGGTGGCGGCCTGGGTGAAATAGAGTTTATTCAGCAGCGTACCCGGCTCCGCGGGCTGCTGCTGCCGGGTGTATTTTGCAAAACCGATGGGCTTATCGGTGATGGCCAGCAGCCAGCGCACGTCAGGGTCATTCAGGCTGGCCGTAAGGGTCGAGACAGAATACTCCTCCTCCAGCCATGCCAGCATCGCCTGTTGCGAATGCCAGTAGTGGGCAAAGTGGCTAAGGTAGGTTGTTTTGCCTAATGCGGATAGCACGGCGATATCCTCAACCGTGGCTTCTTTAATCTGTAAATCCATGCTTCCCCCTGATATCCCTGAAGAGAGTACCGGGGGGCATAGCACTGAGGCAACTATCAGATTTTGCAGGATAAGGTCTGTGAATGCGGCATCAGGCGCGGATACTGTCGTACTCGCGATTATTATCAAATTCATGCTTAGCAAACGGGCAGAGAGGAATGATTTTGCGATTCTCTGCACGCATTTTTTCGACTACTTTCGCCACCAGCTGTTTGCCCACCCCTTGTCCCTTCAGACTCGGATCGACATCCGTATGTTCAATGATGCTCAGGTGCTCACCCGTAGGCACAAAGACGATTTCCGCGACCTGGTTACCTGCGGCATCATTGACATAAAACTTGTTGTGGCCTTCCTGAATTTCCATAATTTCTCGCTTATTTATGACGGTATTTAAGGGCGCCGCTCGGGCAGGTGTCGATGACGCGCACCACGGTATCTACATCCACTTCATCAGGGATGATCCAGGGTTTACGTTTAAGATTGAAGAGCTTTGCACTTCCACGCACGCAGTTGCCTGCATGCTGACAGATACCGGTATTAAAATAGACATCAATTTTTTCACCGGTATAGGCGCGATACCCCGCTTCCAGGAGTTCGTTATCCATGACATTGCCTCTGTAATTATTATTGATTCGGCAGTAAGAATAGCGCTACGGCTCATTGAGAAGCAAAATGAAAAAGGGTGCCTCAGGCAGTTCAGACAGAAGAGTGGCGTTTTAAAAAGAGAGTGGAAGAAGATGCGCTTTTTTTCGCTTAAAGCTGTGATTGTTCAGGCTGACAGAGCGTTAAGCGGCTGATTATTTGTCGGGTGATGCAGGAATAAAGAGATTTTTTAAGAAAAGAGAAAGCTGGAGCGGGCGAAGGGAATCGAACCCTCGTATAGAGCTTGGGAAGCTCTCGTTCTACCATTGAACTACGCCCGCTTTGAGGTGCGTAAAGCATTATAGGCTTTACGCACACGCTGACAAGCCTGCCAGCAGCTAAGTGGCGATTAAATAACCATTTAGCACTTCGGTTTTCCGCCCGGGGCAGGCAGATAGCGCTGGGGATCGATAGCCGTGGCGCGATAGCGGATCTGGAAATGCAGCGCCACCGTATTGGTCCCGGTACTGCCCATGGTGGCGATCTTCTGTCCGGCCTTCACGTTTTGCCCGTTATTCACCAGCATGGAATCGTTATGCGCATAGGCGGTAATGTAATCCTCACCATGCTTAATCATGATCAGGTTGCCATAGCCACGTAGCTGATTACCCACGTAGACCACTTTGCCGGCATCCGAGGCATAAACCGGTGAACCGCGCGTGCCTGCGATATCTATTCCTTTGTTTCCCCCTTCTGCAGTGGAATAAGGAACAATCACTTTTCCACTGGCAGGCCAGACCCAGCAGCGCTGCCCAACCGGTGGCCAGGAGGAGGTCGGCACCGCATAGGACGGCGTGACGGCAGTTTTTCTGCTGCTCTTGCCAGACGATTTTTTCGAACCCGCGCTGCTGCCGTTCACGTTCAGCTTCTGCCCGATTTCGATGGTATACGGCGGAGAGATATTATTCAGACGCGCCAGCTCCTTCACGCTGGTGCCCGTCATCCGCGATATGCGATAAAGGGTATCGCCGCGTTTAACGGTATACACCGCACCGGAATAACTGCCCCCCGAAGATTTACTGCCCGAACATCCCACCAGCAAAAGTGTGAGCGTCAGGCAAGTAAGCGCGAAGAGGTTTTTTCTCGTCAGGCTTCCTGCAAACAAAACAGTTCCTTATTCAACGTGAATGGCCGCCATATGATAGCAGCCCCCTTCCCGATGCCCAATCTTTTCACGGCAGCTGAACTCGCCTTCTGCCAGACGAGGTAACGGTATACTGGCGGATAGTGCCCGATGCGCTGTTATCTCCCCGCGGCAGGCAATAAAAAAGCCCCGACGCGGTAAACGTCGGGGCTTATTTGTGTCTCTGTCAGGCTTACTTCACCGGACGCATCGCCGGGAAGAGGATCACGTCACGGATGGTGTGGCTGTTAGTAAACAGCATTACCATACGGTCGATACCAATGCCCAGGCCCGCCGTTGGTGGCAGACCGTGCTCCAGCGCGGTCACGTAGTCTTCGTCAAAGAACATCGCTTCGTCGTCACCGGCGTCTTTCGCGTTAACCTGATCCTGGAAACGCTGCGCCTGATCTTCGGCATCGTTCAGCTCGCTAAAGCCGTTACCGATTTCGCGGCCACCGATAAAGAATTCGAAGCGGTCAGTGATTTCCGGGTTCTCGTCATTACGACGCGCCAGCGGAGAAACTTCAGCCGGGTATTCAGTGATGAAGGTCGGCTGAATCAGGTGCGCTTCGGCCACTTCTTCGAAGATCTCGGTCACGATACGACCCAGACCCCAGCTCTTCTCAACCTTAATACCGATGCTTTCGGCAATTGCTTTCGCCGAGTCGAAGTTATCCAGATCGGCCATATTGGTTTCAGGACGGTATTTCTGAATCGCTTCGCGCATGGTCAGTTTTTCGAACGGCTTACCGAAGTCAAAGACCTCTTCACCGTAAGGCACTTCCGTGGTGCCCAGAATATCCTGCGCCAGGGTACGGAACAGGGATTCGGTCAGCTCGATCAGATCTTTGTAATCTGCATACGCCATATAGAGTTCCATCATGGTGAACTCTGGGTTATGACGCACGGAGATGCCTTCGTTACGGAAGTTACGGTTGATTTCGAACACGCGGTCGAAACCACCCACCACCAGACGCTTCAGATACAGTTCCGGCGCGATACGCAGGTACATGTCGAGGTCGAGGGCATTGTGATGGGTGATGAACGGACGCGCAGAGGCGCCGCCAGGGATCACCTGCATCATCGGGGTTTCCACTTCCATAAAGTCGCGATTCACCATGAACTGGCGAATACCAGCCATGATCTGAGAGCGAATTTTGAAGGTCTTGCGGGATTCATCGTTAGAGATGAGGTCCAGATAGCGCTGACGATAACGCGCTTCCTGATCCTGCAGGCCGTGGAATTTGTCCGGCAGCGGGCGCAGGGCTTTGGTCAGCAGACGCAGCTCGGTGCAGTGAATAGAGAGCTCGCCGGTCTTGGTTTTGAACAACTTGCCTTTCGCGCCCAGAATATCGCCCAGGTCCCACTTCTTGAACTGCTCGTTGTAAATGCCTTCCGGCAGGTCATCACGAGAAACGTACAGCTGAATACGGCCGCCCACGTCCTGCAGCGTTACAAAGGAGGCTTTACCCATAATACGGCGGGTCATCATGCGGCCAGCAACGGCCACTTCGATGTTCAGCGCTTCCAGCTCTTCGTTCTCTTTACCATCAAAGTCAGCATGCAGTTGGTCTGAGGTATGGTCACGACGAAAATCGTTCGGGAACGGCACGCCCTGCTCACGCAGCGCAGCCAGCTTCTCACGGCGGGTTTTCAGTTCATTGTTAAGATCGACGACCGCGTCAGCGCCCTGTGCTTGTTGTTCAGACATGTTGGTTCCTCATAACCCTGCTTTCAAACTTGCTTCGATAAATTGGTCCAGGCTGCCATCCAGCACCGCCTGCGTGTTACGGGTTTCAACACCGGTACGCAGATCTTTAATGCGGGAGTCATCAAGGACATAAGAACGAATCTGGCTGCCCCAGCCGATGTCAGATTTGTTATCTTCCATCGCCTGCTTCTCAGCATTTTTCTTTTGCATCTCCAGCTCATAAAGCTTCGCTTTCATCTGCTTCATGGCCTGGTCTTTGTTCTTATGCTGGGAACGGTCATTCTGGCACTGCGTCACCAGCCCGGTTGGGATGTGGGTAATACGCACCGCAGATTCTGTACGGTTAACGTGCTGACCACCCGCGCCGGATGCGCGATAAACGTCGATACGCAGATCCGCCGGGTTGATGTCGATATCAATATCTTCGTCAACTTCCGGGTAAACAAACGCGGAACTGAAGGAGGTATGGCGGCGGCCGCCGGAGTCGAACGGGCTCTTACGTACCAGACGGTGCACGCCGGTTTCAGTACGCAGCCAGCCGTAAGCGTAATCGCCGATGATCTTGATAGTCACGGATTTCAGACCCGCCACTTCGCCTTCAGACTCTTCAATGATTTCAGTTTTGAAACCACGCGCTTCCGCCCAGCGCAGGTACATACGAGTCAGCATGCTGGCCCAGTCCTGTGCTTCGGTACCGCCGGAGCCCGCCTGGATATCCAGGTAGCAATCTGCGCTGTCGTATTCGCCAGAGAACATACGACGGAATTCGAGCTGTGCCAGCTTCTCTTCCAGAACGTCGAGCTCGGCTACGGCTTCGTTAAAGGTTTCTTCGTCGTCGGCTTCAACAGCCAGCTCCAGCAGCCCGGAAACATCTTCCAGACCCTGAGACATTTGGTCGAGGGTATCAACAATGGCTTCGAGGGAGGAACGCTCTTTACCCAGCGCCTGTGCGCGTTCAGGTTCGTTCCAGACGTCCGGCTGTTCCAGCTCGGCGTTTACTTCTTCGAGACGCTCTTTCTTGGCATCGTAGTCAAAGATACCCCCTAAGAACGTCAGAGCGCTCCGTGAGGTCCTGAATGCGGTTTTTTACCGGGTTAATTTCAAACATGGTCTGTTTTCTTTTCTGGACTAGTCAAAATGCGGTGATAAGAGCGGGATTGTACCCAATCCACGCCCTTTTTTATAGCGATTACTGCCGTTAAATTGGCCAGATATTGTCGATGATGATCTGCAGGGAGCGGTTGCCACGAAACTCGTTAATATCGAGTTTATAAGCCAACTCCACTTCACGCACGCCGTTGTCCGGCCAGATAGAGGTATCAACATTAAAGGCGATGCCATCCAGCAGCGGACCGCCGCCAACAGGCTCGACCATAACTTTCAGGTGGCGTTCGCCGACAATGCGCTGCTGCAGCAGACGGAAGCGGCCATCAAACAGCGGTTCCGGGAACATCTGCCCCCAGGGCCCTGCATCGCGCAGCATCTGTGCCGTTTCCATGGTCATTTCGGCCGCCGGGAGTTCTCCGTCCGAGACCACCTCACCCTGCAGTAACGCGGGATCCAGCCACTCGGTCACCAGCGCGCCAAACAGCTGCTGGAATTCGTCAAACTTTGCCTCTTCCAGCGACAGGCCCGCCGCCATCGCGTGGCCGCCGAACTTAATCATCAGGTCCGGATGAAGCGTGTGGAGTCGCTCCAGAGCATCGCGCATATGCAGTCCCTGAATGGAGCGGCCGGAACCCTTCAGCGTGCCATCCCCCGCGGGGGCAAAGGCAATGACAGGACGATGAAAACGCTCTTTGATACGCGACGCCAGAATGCCGACGACACCCTGGTGCCATTCCGGGTGATACATCGCCAGCCCGCCCGGCAGCGTCTCGCTGCTGCGCTCCAGTTTCTCGCACAGAGTCAGCGCTTCGGCCTGCATCCCCTGCTCAATCTCTTTGCGGGTCTGGTTCAGCGCATCCAGTTCGTTGGCCAGCATGCGTGCTTCGCCGATGTTATCGCACAGCAGCAGCGCCACGCCGACGGACATATCATCCAGACGCCCCGCCGCATTCAGCCGCGGCCCCAGAGCAAAGCCCAGATCGCTGGCAGCCAGCTTTAACGGATCGCGCCCGGAGATCTCCAGCAGCGCTTTAATACCCGGCCGGCATTTGCCCGCACGGATGCGGCCTAACCCCTGCCAGGTGAGAATACGGTTGTTAGTATCCAGCGGTACCACGTCTGCCACGGTACCCAGCGCCACCAGATCGAGATATTCAGCGAGGTTAGGTACGGCGATGCCGCGAGATTCAAACCAGCCTTTATCGCGCAGCAAGGCGCGCAGGGCCAGCATCAGATAAAACGCCACCCCGACACCCGCCAGCGATTTAGACGGGAAGGCGCAGTCGCGCAGGTTTGGGTTGATGAGCGCTTCTGCCGCCGGGAGCGTATCGCCGGGGAGGTGGTGATCGGTGACCAGCACCGGGATCCCAAGCTCATGCGCACGATCCACGCCGCTATGAGAGGAGATCCCATTATCCACGGTCATGATCATTTGCGCGCCGCGCGCGTGGGCTTGATCCACCACTTCCGGGCTCAGGCCATAACCATCTTCAAAACGGTTCGGCACCAGGTAGGCCACATTGTCGCAGCCCATTGCCTGCAGGCTCAAGACGCTCAGCGCCGTACTGGTAGCGCCATCGGCGTCAAAATCGCCCACCACCATAATGCGGGTGCCTTCACGAAACGCGTTGTAGAGCATTTCAACGGCTTTATCGATACCGCTCAGTTGCTGCCAGGGAAGCATCCCTTTTACGCTGCGTTCCAGATCGTCAGGTTTTTTTACGCCACGGCTGGCGTACAACCGACGCAACAGGGGCGGCAGATCCGCAGGCAGATCTGCATTTTCATCCACTTCACGTCGGCGGAGCTGTATCGTTGATTTCACGCGAATTATTTACCGCCAAACTGTTTCTGGTGTGCATCAAGGAAGGCTTTCATCTCTTTCGGCCCCTGATAACCCGGCACTACGTAGCCGTTATTCAGCACAATGGCCGGGGTGCCGGTCACACCGAACTGCACGCCCAGCGCATAGTGATTCGCGATATCGATACCGCAAGAGGCCGGCTGAATGCCTTTGCCGCTCATGGCGTCATCAAAGGCTTTGTTGCGATCTTTCGCACACCAGATGGCTTTCATATCCTGTTCTGGCTGGCTCTGGACGCCCGCGCGCGGGAAGGCCAGATAACGCACGGTGATCCCCAGCGCGTTGTAGTCTTTCATCTCTTCATGCAGTTTGTGGCAGTAGCCGCAGGTGATGTCGGTAAAGACGGTGATTACATGTTTTTCCTGCGGCGCTTTGTAGATGATCATCTCTTTTTCCAGCGCATTCAGGTTTTTCATCAGCATCTGGTTGGTGATATTCACCGGCTGCGCGCCGCTCACATCGTATAGCGGCCCCTGAAGGAAATGTTTGCCATCTTCGGTGACGTACAGCACGCCGCCGCTGGTCATGACGGTTTTCATTCCGGCAATGGGCGCAGGCTGAATGTCGCTGCTGGTGACGCCAAGCTTAGCCAGCGACTGTTTAATCGCTGCATCATCCGCATGCGCCAAACCCGATAACGAAGCTGCCAGCAGAGTGAACAGCGCTAATGACTTTTTCATAATCCTTCCTTAAACAATTCGGCACTCACGCGCGTGGGTGGTGCTGTTGATGTAGCTGCCGCAAGCGTTCCGTGGCGACGTGCGTATAGATTTGCGTCGTGGAAAGATCGCTATGACCAAGCAACATCTGCACCACGCGCAAATCGGCCCCGTGGTTTAACAGATGCGTTGCAAAGGCGTGACGCAGAACGTGCGGTGACAGTTTTTCACTGTCGATGCCTGCCAGTGTGGCGTAATGTTTGATGCGATGCCAGAAGGTTTGCCGCGTCATTTGCTGGGCGCGCTGGCTGGGAAACAGCACATCGTTAGAGACACCGTTCAGCAGCCAGGGGCGACCGTGCTCCAGCCAGTTTTCCAGCCAGTACACCGCCTCTTCGCCCAGCGGAACCAGTCGCTCTTTATTCCCTTTACCGATTACCCGCACCACACCCTGACGCAGGCTGATATCGCTCATCGTCAGCCCGACCAGTTCAGAGACGCGCAGACCTGTCGCATACAACACTTCAAGCATCGCTTTATCGCGTAACTCCAGCGGCTGGTCAACAACGGGTGCCTGTAATAATCGCTCAACTTGCGCTTCGCTCAGATCTTTGGGCAGACGTTGGGGCAGCTTAGGCGACGCCAGCGAGGCGCTGGGATCGTCCGGGCGAATTTTCTCGCGATAAAGATATTGAAACAGCCGACGCACAGCGCTGAGCAGCCGCGCGGAGCTGGTAGCTTTGTATCCCCCCTCCACGCGCTCGGCAAGCAGGGCCTGCAAATCGTCGCTTTGCGCAGTCGCCAGTTCGCGATCGTGATGATGCAGCCACGCCGCCAGCATCGTCAAATCGCGCCGATAAGCACTGAGGGTATTTTCAGCCAGATTCTTCTCAAGCCAGAGCGCGTCGAGAAATTGTTCGATGAGTGCGAGATCCTTTTCCACTTCCGCCCCTTTAGTTCTGCTGTCGGTGCATTATGCCTGAAGGCGTATCGTTTCTGGTACACTAGTTCGCAACGTCAAAGCAAGTATTGAGACATTTTAGCGATGAATATTGGTCTGTTTTATGGTTCCAGCACCTGCTATACCGAAATGGCTGCTGAGAAAATTCGCGACATTATCGGCCCTGAGCTGGTCACCCTCCATAACCTCAAAGACGATGCGCCGACCCTGATGGAGCAGTACGACGTGCTGATCCTCGGCATTCCAACCTGGGACTTTGGCGAACTGCAGGAGGACTGGGAGACGGTGTGGGATCAGCTGGACTCTCTGAACCTGGACGGCAAAATTATTGCGATGTACGGCATGGGCGACCAGCTGGGTTACGGCGAATGGTTCCTGGATGCGCTGGGCATGCTGCACGATAAACTCGCGCCAAAAGGGGTGACCTTTATCGGCTACTGGCCGACGGAAGGCTACGAGTTTACCAGTAAGAAACCTATCACCGCAGAAGGGCAGCTGTTTGTCGGTCTGGCCCTTGATGAAACCAACCAGTACGACCTAAGCGAAGAGCGGCTGCAAAACTGGTGCGAGCAGATCCTCGGCGAAATGGCAGAGCAGTTTAGCTAAATCGCTACCGTCCTTGCGTCGGCTGTTGCTGAGCAATCATCCGACGCAGGTCTCGCCACTCGCCTTCATCCATGCTATCCGCCGATACCCATAAATGGTGGCAGCGCTGCTCTTCGCTTGCACGCAGACGCAGCATCATGCCGGCGTTAATCATCCACGGCGAGCCGACGATCTCCCACTCTTTCCCCTGCCAGCGCAGGCGAGAATCCATAAACAGTTTAATTTCACCCTGACGGGCGTTGATCCGCCGCTGGCTTCGAACGCTGTCAAAGACCACCAACGAGAGAAGTAGCAGCCAGAGCGGGGTATAGCTCAGCGGCCATGGCATTAACAGAATGGCGGCCGCAACCAACCCGTGGAGTAAAAGAGACATCCACTGTGAGCGCCACGAGACGCGTAAATCAGATTGCCACAGGACCACGTTCCCGATTCCGTGTTTGAATTAAAAGCACCATCCGTTGCAGCTCGCTGTCGGCTGGTTCGCCATGATTCATCAGCCAGTTGAATAAATCTGGATCGTCACACTCCAGCAGGCGGATAAACAGCTGTTTATCTTCATCGCTCAGGCTGTCGTATTCATGTTCGAAGAACGGCATGATGGAGATGTCGAGTTCACGCATACCGCGACGGCATGCCCAGTGAATGCGGGCTTTATTATTAATATCCATGTCATTTTTCCTGCATAACGTTGGGTTCAGACACTGCTCCACGCCAGAGTTTTCCCTGCGTGAGGCAAAATCTAGTGTAACGTGTTTTCTGTCGATTCTTTACTGGAATATTACGCATCGGAAGAGGCTGCGCAGAAAACAGAGGCAAAACTGAAGCGGCTCGCACGCTCTTGCGTAACCTTTCGCAGAACGCGTTGAAGGCACGAATAGCCTGTTGAAACCGCTTGCATTGACTACAGTCTCTTTTACCATTAGGCATCAATAAAGCGTTAAGCAAATCAGGACATCACTATGGCATTTACCCCTTTCTCTCCGCGCCAGCCTGTCGCCTCTGCGCGTCTGCCGCTGACGCTGATCACCCTCGATGACTGGGCGCTGGTTTCCGTTACCGGCCCGGATAGCGAAAAATATCTGCAGGGCCAGGTGACTGCGGATGTGGGTCAACTGACGGAGCACCAGCATCTGCTTGCGGCTCACTGCGATGCAAAAGGTAAAATGTGGAGTAACCTGCGCCTGTTCCGTCGCGGCGAGGGCTTTGCTTTTATCGAGCGCCGCAACCTGCGCGATGCTCAGCTGACTGAGCTAAAAAAATACGCGGTCTTCTCCAAAGTTACTTTTTCGCCGGACGACGAGGTCGTGCTGCTGGGCGTGGCCGGTTTTCAGGCGCGCGCTGCCCTGACGAATCAGTTTGCAGAGCTGCCGGATGCCAGCAAACCGCTGACCACCGATGGCGTTACGTCTATTTTATGGTTTGAACACCCGGCTGAACGCTTCCTGCTGGTCACCGACGTCGCCACGGCCGAGCGCCTGACCGAAGCGCTGCGCGGCGAAGCGCAGCTGAACGGCAGCCAGCAGTGGCTGGCATTGAACATTGAAGCCGGTGTGCCCGTCATCGATAGCGCCAACAGTGGGCAATTTATTCCGCAGGCCACGAATTTGCAGGCGCTGGGCGGCATCAGTTTCAAAAAAGGGTGCTATACCGGCCAGGAGATGGTGGCGCGTGCGAAGTTCCGTGGCGCGAATAAACGTGCGCTCTGGTATCTGGCGGGCACCGCCAGCCGCGTTCCGGAAGCCGGCGAAGACCTTGAAATGAAGATGGGTGATAACTGGCGTCGTACCGGTACGGTTCTGGCCGCCGTTCAGCTTGATGATGGCCGCCTGCTGGTGCAGGTCGTGATGAATAACGATATGGAGCCAGACAACGTGTTCCGTGTACGTGATGACGCCAACACTTTAAGCATCGAACCGCTGCCTTACTCTCTGGAAGAGTAATAGCCCTGCACGATGGCGAAGTAAAAAAAACGGTAACCCGAAGGTTACCGTTTTTTGTTATGAGAGCGCGCGCGCCGCACTGCGGTTACACCTGCCCCACATATAAATAAATCGCCAGGAAGTGACAGACACTTCCCCCCAGCACGAAGCCGTGCCAGATAGCGTGGTTGTAAGGGATGCGTTTGCAGACGTAGAAAATAACCCCTAGCGAATAGATTACGCCCCCTACGGCAAGCAAGGTCACGCCGCCTGCCGACAGTTTCACCGCCAGCTGATAGACCACAATCAGCGACAGCCAGCCCATGGTCAGATAGGTGACCAGTGACAGAGCTTTGAAGCGGTGAGCGATGGTCAGTTTAAACAGGATGCCCAGCAGCGCCAGGCTCCAGATAACAATCATTAACCCACGCGCAAGCGGAGAACCCAGCCCCACCAGCAGGAAAGGTGTATAGGTGCCGGCAATCAACAGATAGATGGCGCAGTGGTCGAATTTCTTCAGCCAGATCTTGGCTCGCTGGTGTGGGATAGCGTGATAAAGCGTGGAGGCCAGGAACAGCAAAATCATGCTCCCGCCGTATAAACTGTAGCTGGTAATAGCCATCGCACTGGCGTTAGCATCCACCGCCTGCACCAGCAGCAACACCAGACCGACAATACCAAAGACGAGGCCGATGCCGTGGCTGATACTGTTGGCTATCTCCTCAGCCAGTGAATATCCCTGTGCGAGTAATGGTTTATTAACCATAGAGGTCTCCAGGAGAACATAAAAAAATAACGTATCGCCAGACTATGCTAACTGAGAATGATTCCAGTGAACACCTGTTAGCTAAAATAAAGTCTTATTTTCAGAAAAGTTATATTTTTCATATCGTTACATATAAACCTCACCGCACAGCTGTTCACTCTATGTTAAAGACATTCAAATTCAATGAGATAAAACTGCGTCTGCCCGGGATAGATGTCGGTAATGACCTGCTTTAGCTCAGTTAAGGTCATGTTTTCCTGTCGGGCATGTTGATCATCAAGCGTATCCAGCGTCACGGTCGCGGTGCCGGTCACCTTGATGGTGCAGAAATAGCCATCATCTTCATAGCGGCCAACGCGCAAAATATCACCTGTTTTAAAATGCGACTCGCTTTTATCGCGAAGGGTAATGGTCTTACGCCCGGCCAGAATGTCATCCTGAAAGCGTTGAAAAAAAGTGATGTCGTTTGGCTGCATGGTATGATTCCTTAACGATGACGTCTGCGATGAGAGTTTTGCCACAGTGAGTATGTTCACCCACGCCGCGATTGCCAGTCTCAATAATCTGGAGATGATGGTCTACAACTTTGTCATCAAAAACCGCGACAAAGTCATGTATATGACCATTCGCGAGCTGGCAGATGCCGCGGGCGTGTCCACGACCACCGTGCTGCGTTTTTGCCGCAAGCTTAACTGTGAAGGTTATTCTGAATTTCGGGTACGCTTTAAACTCTATTTAGAGCAGAACGAACCTCAACAAGCTAATTTTGGCGCCAGCGAAATTATCAGCTTCTTTAAAGGTGTCAATAACGAAGAGTTTGATGCCCTGCTCGACGACGCTGTAGATATTATTTTATCTTCTGAACGAATTATATTTGTCGGCGCGGGCACCTCTGGTTCCCTGGCAAAATATGGCGCACGCTTTTTCTCAAATATCGGAAAATTTAGCAACCATATCGACGATCCTTATTTCCCCGTCACTAACGATATGGCTAAAAACGCCCTGGCTATTGTCCTCTCTGTCTCGGGCGAAACCGAAGAGATCCTGCGCTTCGCCAGCCAGTTCAGCCTGCATCACTGCAAGGTACTCTCCATTACCAGTCACGAGCACTCTCGCCTGGCGAAGCTGGCCGACTTTAATCTCTCCTGGCATGTGCCTCAAACGCGCATCGGCGGCGTCTACGATATTACCACTCAGATCCCGGTGATTTATATTCTGGAATCTTTAGGCCGTAAACTGGCGAAGAAACTGACAGAATAAAACATCCTGTTTTTTTGATGTAACAAATCACATTTTGCGCGAATTGTTATATCGTGACTTTTAATTCCCCTTTGTTAGACTCGAAAACAGAACGTAATTAACGAGATTAGCAAAGATGAAAAAACTCACCTTACCAAAAGACTTTTTATGGGGCGGCGCGGTTGCGGCGCATCAGGTCGAAGGCGGCTGGAACAAAGGCGGCAAAGGGCCGAGCATTTGCGACGTGCTGACCGGCGGTGCCCATGGCGTACCGCGTGAAATCACCCAGCAAGTGGTGCCGGGGAAATACTATCCGAACCATGAGGCGGTCGACTTTTACGGCCACTATAAAGAAGACATTAAGCTGTTTGCCGAAATGGGCTTCAAATGTTTCCGCACCTCCATCGCCTGGACCCGTATCTTCCCGAAAGGGGATGAAACTCAGCCAAACGAAGAAGGGCTGAAGTTCTACGATGAGATGTTCGATGAGATGCTGAAGTACAACATCGAGCCGGTGATCACCCTCTCCCACTTCGAAATGCCGCTGCATCTGGTGCAGGAATACGGCGGCTGGACCAACCGTAAAGTGGTCGATTTCTTTGTGCGCTTCTCTGAAGTGGTCTTCGAGCGCTACAAAAATAAGGTCAAGTACTGGATGACCTTTAACGAAATCAATAACCAGCGTAACTGGCGTGCGCCGCTGTTCGGCTACTGCTGCTCTGGCGTGGTCTATACCGAGCATGCTAATCCGGAAGAGACCATGTACCAGGTGCTGCATCACCAGTTCGTGGCCAGCGCCCTGGCGGTGAAGGCCGCGCGTCGCATTAACCCGGAGATGAAAGTCGGCTGCATGCTGGCGATGGTGGCGCTCTATCCGTTCTCCTGCAAGCCAGAAGACGTGATGTATGCCCAGGAATCCATGCGTGAGCGTTATGTCTTTACCGATGTTCAGCTGCGCGGCTACTACCCGTCTTACGTGCTGAACGAGTGGGAACGCCGCGGCTTCTCTATCAATATGGAAGCGGGCGACGAGCAGATCCTGCGCGAAGGCACCTGCGACTATTTAGGCTTTAGCTACTACATGACCAACGCCGTGAAGGCAGAGGGCGGTACCGGCGATGCAATTTCCGGCTTCGAAGGTAGCGTGCCGAACCCGCACGTCAAAGCCTCTGACTGGGGGTGGCAGATTGATCCGGTGGGCCTGCGCTACGCACTGTGCGAGCTGTATGAACGCTATCAGAAGCCGCTGTTCATCGTGGAAAACGGGTTCGGCGCCTACGATAAAGTGGAAGAGGACGGCAGCATCAACGATGATTACCGCATCGACTATCTGCGTGCCCACGTCGAAGAGATGATAAAAGCCGTCACCTACGATGGTGTAGATCTGATGGGCTATACCCCGTGGGGCTGCATCGACTGTGTGTCGTTCACCACGGGTCAATACAGCAAGCGTTACGGCTTTATCTATGTGAACAAGCACGACGACGGTACGGGCGACATGTCGCGCTCCCGTAAGAAGAGCTTTGAGTGGTATAAAACCGTCATCGCCAGTAACGGCGAAACGCTTTAAGCCCCACGGGCACATGGCCTCTCCCCTGTGGGGAGAGGTTCTATTTCCCGCCCGCTAATTCAAGAAAACTGCCCGTCACGTACGACGCCTTCTCGCTCAACAGCCAGACAATCGCCTGTGCCACCTCTTCCGGCTGCCCACCGCGCTGCATCGGCAACATCGACTTCACCCGATCGACACGCCCCGGCTCACCGCCAGAAGCATGAATATCGGTGTAAATCAGCCCCGGACGCACGCAGTTCACGCGGATCCCCTGCGCTGCCACTTCCAGCGCTAAGCCGGTGGTCAGCGAATCCACGGCCCCTTTCGACGCGGCATAATCCACATACTCGCCCGGTGCGCCAAGGCGAGAGGCGGCGGAGGAGACGTTAACAATCGCCCCGCCTTTACCCCCGTGGTTGTGCGCCATGCGTTTGACCGCCTCACGGCAGCAGAGGAAATAGCCGGTGACGTTGGTCGCCAGCACCCGATTAATGCGCTCGGCAGAGAGATTCTCAATCGTGCTCTGTTCAAACAGAATGCCGGCATTATTGACCAGGGCGGCGAGCGGTTCTCCTTCACGATCGAGACTTTCAAACATTGCCAGCACCTGCGCTTCATCGCTGATATCGGCGCGCAATGCAAATGCCCTGCCTCCTGCGTCCTGTATGGCATTAATGACCTGCGTTGCGGCGTGGATGTTGTGATGGTAGTTAACCGCCACGGTATAACCTTCACGGGCCAGCTGCAGCGCGGTAGCTTTGCCAATCCCCCGGCTGGCGCCGGTAACCAGTGCGATTGCCATTGTTCACTCCTTAAAAAAAAACCGGGTAGCGCATGCGCTTACCCGGTTTGTTAATCAGTGGGGGGTTACTGGTATTCGCTCATCGGCACGCAAGAGCAGAACAGATTCCGGTCGCCGTAGACATCGTCCAGACGTTTAACCGTCGGCCAGTATTTGTTTGCCACACCCGCCGGGAAGACCGCCAGTTCGCGGGTGTAACCGTGGTTCCATTCCGCCACCAGTTCGTTCTGGGTATGCGGGGCATTTACCAGTGGGTTATCGGTAAGCGTCCACTCACCCGATTTCACGCGGTCAATCTCACTGCGGATCGCCAGCATCGCATCGATAAAGCGGTCCAGCTCGACTTTGCTTTCAGACTCGGTTGGCTCAACCATCAGGGTTCCGGCAACCGGGAAGGACATGGTTGGCGCGTGGAAGCCGTAGTCGATCAGACGTTTAGCAATATCCAGTTCGCTGATGCCGGTCTCTTCTTTCAGCGGACGGATATCCAGAATGCACTCGTGTGCTACGCGGCCATCACGGCCCGTGTAGAGCACCGGATAGGCATCTTTCAGACGCGTCGCAATGTAGTTCGCGTTGAGGATGGCGACCTGGCTTGCCTGCTTCAGCCCTTCAGCACCCATCATGCGGATGTACATCCAGCTGATTGGCAGGATAGAAGCGCTACCAAACGGTGCCGCAGAAACCGCGCCCTGGCGGGTCAGCATGCCTTCGATCTGCACCACGCTATGGCCCGGAACAAACGGCGCCAGGTGCGCTTTCACGCCAATCGGCCCCATACCTGGTCCGCCGCCACCGTGTGGGATGCAGAAGGTTTTATGCAGGTTCAGGTGGGAGACGTCCGCGCCGATAAAGCCAGGGGTCGTGATACCCACCTGGGCATTCATGTTTGCGCCATCCAGGTAAACCTGGCCGCCATACTGGTGCACGATTTCGCAGACTTCGCGGATAGTCTCTTCGTACACACCGTGAGTGGACGGGTAAGTGACCATGATGCAGGAGAGCTTGTCACCGGTCTGCTCGGCTTTCGCCCGCAGATCCGCAAGATCAATGTTGCCGTTCTTATCGCAAGCGACCACCACCACTTCCATACCCGCCATCTGAGCAGAGGCTGGGTTGGTGCCGTGCGCGGAGCTTGGGATCAGGCAGATATCGCGATGCCCTTCGTTGCGGCTTTCATGATAGTGGCGAATCGCCAGCAGGCCCGCGTATTCACCCTGCGCGCCGGAGTTCGGCTGCATGCAGAGCGCGTCGTAGCCGGTCAGCTTCACCAGCCAGTCAGAGAGCTGGTTGATCATCTGGTGGTAACCTTCCGCCTGATCTACCGGGCAGAACGGGTGCAGCTCGGCGAATTCCGGCCAGGTGATCGGGATCATCTCGGCCGCAGCGTTGAGCTTCATGGTGCATGACCCCAGCGGGATCATCGCCTGGTTCAGCGCCAGATCTTTGCGCTCCAGAGAGTGCATATAACGCATCATCTCCGTTTCGCTGTGGTAACGGTTAAAGACGGGATGGGTCAGGATGTCGTCGTTACGCAGCATGCACTCCTGGATGGAGCGGCTATCGTGCGCCACCTCTTTATCCAGCGTGTCGATGTTCAGGCCATGGTCAGCACCCAGCAGGACATCGAACAGCGCTGCAACATCGTCGCGGGTCGTGGTTTCGTTCAGCGTAATACCCACCGCGTTCAGGATGTCGCTGCGCAGGTTAATCTCTGCGGCCTCGGCGCGCGCCAGCACGGCGGCCTTGTCGGCAACCTCAACACACAGGGTGTCGAAGAAGTGGGCGTGACGCAGCTTTTGCCCTTTTTGCTGCAGACCCGCCGCCAGGATATCGGCGAAGCGATGAATGCGGGAAGCAATGCGTTTCAGGCCAACCGGGCCATGGAAGACGGCATACAGGCTGGCGATGTTGGCCAGCAGTACCTGAGAGGTACAGATGTTGGAGTTCGCTTTCTCGCGGCGGATATGCTGCTCGCGCGTCTGCATCGCCATGCGCAGCGCGGTATTACCGGCCGCATCTTTAGAGACGCCGATAATACGGCCCGGCATGGAGCGTTTGAATTCATCTTTTGCGGCAAAGAAGGCCGCGTGCGGGCCACCGTAGCCCATCGGAACGCCAAAGCGCTGGGCAGAGCCGAAGACGATGTCCGCCCCCTGTTTACCCGGCGCCGTGAGCAGTACCAGCGACATAAAATCGGCCGCTACGCTGACCACGATTTTACGGGCTTTCAGCTCAGCAATAAGATCGCTGTAATCGTGGACTTCACCGGTGGTGCCCACCTGCTGCAACAGCACGCCAAAGACATCCTGATGATCCTTCACCTTTTCGGCATCATCTACAATGACGTCAAACCCGAAGGTTTCCGCACGGGTACGTACTACGTCCAGAGTTTGCGGATGGATATCGGCCGCGACGAAGAAGCGGTTTGCGCCCTTCAGTTTGCTGACGCGTTTTGCCATTGCCATGGCTTCGGCAGCGGCGGTGGCTTCATCCAGCAGTGAGGCAGAAGCAATATCCAGCCCCGTGAGATCCAGCGTCACCTGCTGGAAGTTCAGCAGCGCTTCCAGACGGCCCTGAGAGACTTCCGGCTGATACGGCGTATAGGCGGTATACCAGCCCGGATTTTCCAGCATATTGCGCAGAATAACCGGCGGCAGTTGTACCGGGGTGTAGCCCATGCCAATGTAAGACTTAAAGCGCTTGTTAAGGCCGGCAATCGCCTTCAGCTCCGCCAGCGCGGCAAATTCCGTCGTGGCATCGCCTACCTGCGGCGGTGTGGCAAGCTGGATGTCTTTTGGCACGATCTGGCCGATCAGGGCGTTTAATGAATCTGCGCCAACCGTGTTCAGCATCTCCTGCTGTTGCTGAGCATCCGGCCCGATGTGACGTTCAATAAAGGCGCCACGATTTTCAAGCTGGCTTAAAGTCTGTGTCATGAGCGATGGTTCCTGAAACGTGCAGTGAATGTGTATTCTCCCTCTCCCTGAGGGAGAGGGCTGGGGTGAAGGTGTCGTCTGTTCCCCTCACCCTACCCTCTCCCTAAAAGGGAGAGGGAAAAGGCTTACTCGTCTTCTAACAGTGCTTCGTACGCGGTGGCATCCAGCAGCGCGGCAACTTCCGCTTCATCGCTGGCTTTGATTTTAAAGATCCAGCCGCCCGCGTAAGGCTCGCTGTTTACCAGTTCCGGGGAGTCGCTCAGCGCGTCATTCACAGCAACGATTTCGCCGCCAACCGGCGCGTAGATGTCAGAAGCGGCTTTCACAGACTCCGCCACCGCACAGTCATCGCCTGCGCTAACGGTCGCGCCCACTTCCGGCAGGTCAACAAAGACCATGTCACCCAGCAGCTCTTGCGCATGTTCGGTGATGCCTACCGTGTAAGTGCCGTCCGCCTCTTTGCGCAGCCACTCGTGTTCTTTGCTGTATTTCAGTTCTGCTGGCACATTGCTCATTGAAGTTCTCCTGATAAAAATAATTAGACGACCGGCTTACCGGCGCGAACAAAAATCGGTTTAGTGACGGCAACCGGCATCTCGCGATTGCGGATCTGTACAACGGCAGTGTCGCCAATGCCCGCCGGTACGCGTGCCAGCGCAATGCTGTAGCCCAGGGTCGGCGAGAAGGTGCCGCTGGTGATCACCCCTTCGCGATGATTGCCATCGGCATCGGTGAAGCGCACCGGCAGTTCACCGCGCAGCACGCCTTTGTCTTTCATGACCAGGCCAACCAGCTGTTCGGTGCCCTTATCACGCTGCATCTCCAGCGCTTCGCGACCGATAAAGTCACGGTCAGCCGGTTCCCAGGCAATGGTCCAGCCCATATTCGCAGCCAGCGGAGAGACGCCTTCGTCCATCTCCTGGCCATATAAATTCATACCGGCTTCCAGACGCAGCGTATCGCGCGCCCCCAGGCCTGCCGGTTTCACGCCGGCTTCTACCAGCGCACGCCAGAAATCAGCGGCTTTCTCGTTAGGCATGGCAATTTCATAACCCGCCTCGCCGGTGTAACCGGTGGTGGCAATGAACAGGTCACCTGCCTGCACACCAAAGAACGGCTTCATGCCTTCGGTGGCGTTACGCTGCTCATCGCTAAATAGCGTTGCAGCTTTCGCCTGGGCATTCGGCCCCTGAACGGCAATCAGCGACAGATCGTCACGGACGGTGATGTCGATGGCGTAAGGTTCGGCGTGTTGGGTGATCCAGGAGAGGTCTTTTTCGCGGGTGGCGGAGTTTACAACGAGGCGGAAGAAATCTTCAGTGAAATAATAGACGATGAGGTCATCAATCACGCCGCCGGAGGCATTGAGCATGCCGGTATAGAGCGCTTTTCCCGGCGTCTTCAGTTTGGCGACGTCGTTGGCCAGCAGATAACGTAAAAACTCCCGGGTGCGGCTGCCGTGCAGATCGACAATGGTCATGTGGGAAACGTCGAACATGCCGGCATCGGTGCGCACGGCGTGGTGCTCATCAATTTGTGAGCCGTAGTGCAGCGGCATCATCCAGCCATGGAAATCCACCATGCGCGCGCCACATAACGTGTGCTGTTCGTACAAAGGAGTCTGTTGAGCCATCTTTTCCTCGTTGAATAAGCAGGGCTATCTTTGCGTTTCATGCGGTTTTATCCCCACGAAACCCGGCATCGGCACCACTCCTGGATGTCGACGCAAACGTTCTCTTTGACCTGAACTTACCACCGAAAACGGCGGCAAACCATAAGCGAAAATGGGCCATCACATTAGCTTATGACCAAAAAGGTGCCGAAAGCCTACAGAGTTATTCACTAAAATTATGCGATACAGGCCGCACAAATCCAGCATCACACCCGCCGCATTCTGTTAAAAATGATATTTAATCTGGAAAAACGGGATGATTTTCCGCAACATAAAAATCACCACATTAGTTTTATTAATGCGAAAAAGCGGGTGAAATTAGATTATTTCAAACGAGGAGAAACACCCGGCCAGCAGGCCGGGAAAGGAAAGTGTGACGGGGGTCTTATTTAGCGCAGCCAGTCCGGCAGGTCGTTCAGACCCATTGCCTGGCGTAAAAGTTGGGGTTTCACGCCCGGAAGGGTATCGGCCAGCTTCAGGCCCAGGTCGCGCAGCAATTTTTTGGCCGGGTTAGCACCGGCAAAGAGTTCGCGAAAACCCTGCATCCCTGCCAGCATCATGGCGGCGCTATGTTTGCGGCTGCGCTCATAGCGGCGCAGATAGAGATGCTGGCCAATGTCTTTGCCCTGCTGATGCAGACGACGCAATTCAGCAACCAGCTCCGCGGCATCCATAAAGCCGAGGTTAACCCCCTGCCCGGCCAGCGGATGAATGGTGTGGGCAGCATCCCCCACCAGCGCCAGACGATGCGCGGCAAACTGGCGGGCATAACGCCCCGTCAGCGGGAAGACAACACGTTCGCTTCCGACGCTGCAGAGCCCCAGGCGGTTATCAAACGCCACGCAAAGCGCCTGGTTAAAGGCCTCTGGTGTAGCATCACGCATGGCCTGTGCCGCATCGGGAGAGAGCGACCAGACGATCGAACAGAGATGAGGATCGCTGAGCGGTAAAAAGGCCAGAATGCCGTCATTGTGGAAAATCTGCCGCGCCACGGCCTGATGCGGCTCTGCGGTGCGGATCGTCGCTACCAGCGCATGGTGATGGTAGTCCCACCAGGTCAGGGGGATATCGGCTTTGTTACGCAGCCAGGAGTTGGCGCCATCGGCTCCCACCATCAGGCGTGCCGTGAGCATGTCGCCGCTTTGCAGGGTGAGAAATGCCTCATTTTCTCCCCAGGCTACCTGCTGGATTTGCGCCGGCGCCAGTAGCGTGACATCGCTGCACTGTTCAGCTTTTTGCCACAGCGCCTGGTGAATCACTGCATTTTCAACAATGTGGCCGAGATGGCTATAGCCCAGGCTCTCGTCATCAAAGGCAATGTGACCGAAGCTGTCTTTCTCCCACACTTCCATACCGTGATAGCAACTGGCGCGGCGCGCAACGATATCAGACCAGACGCCAAGGCGGGTAAGCAGCTTTTCGCTGGCGGCATTGATGGCCGACACGCGCAATTCGGGTGCCGCATCGGCGGCTATGGGCTGAGGCGGCTGCTGTTCGAGTACCGCCACGCGCAGGCCGCTACCCTGTAAGCCACAGGCTAACGCCAGCCCAACCATCCCACCACCGACAATGGCAACATCAACATTCTGCACTTGTTAACTCCTTAGCGAGCGACCCAACCGAGAGTCCTCTGCGCCAGCACGTCGCGTGCCGGAATGAATAATTCCATCGCCATCAGCCCTAAGTTGCGCCCCGCAACCAGCGGGGCCCAGCGGTTAGCGAACAGATGCACCAGCCCATCGGTGACGCCGATGGTCGCCTCTTTATCGCGCTGACGACGGTGTTGATATTGGCATAACAGGGGGTACGCCCCGCAATCTTCTTGTCCGAAAAATGCCTGCGCCAGCGTTTCGGCGAGGGTCATCACGTCACGCAGCCCAAGGTTAAAGCCCTGCCCGGCAATCGGGTGCAGGGTCTGGGCGGCGTTACCTACCAGCGCTACGCGATGAGAAATAGCCTGACTTGCGGTGGTGAGCGCCAGCGGATAATGTGCGCGCTGCCCAACATGGGTAATGCGCCCTAACCGCCAGCCGAAAGCCTGTTGTAATTCGTTGCGAAAACGTTCGTCAGACCAGCCTTTGATCTCGTCCGCTTTCTCCAGCGGATGGCTCCAGACCAGCGAACTGCGCCCCTCAGACATGGGCAGCATCGCCAGAGGGCCGTATTCGGTGAAACGCTCAAAGGCACGGCCCTGATGCGCTACGGCGGTGGCAACGTTGGCGATAACCGCCAACTGGTGATAAGGCTGCTGCTGCCACTGGATACCACACTGCTGGCCCAGCGCTGAACGCGAGCCATCGGCGGCCACCAGCAACTCACCCGTGAGAGAGCTGCCATCATCAAGCGTCACGCTGACCTGATCGTCACTACGCGTGAAATGGGTAACACGTGCCGGACAATGCAGCGTCACGCCCGGCGCCTCTTTTAACAGACGGAAAAGCCGCAACCCCACATCATGGAGCTCGACTACCTGTCCAAGGGCATCGATACGATAATCCTGCGCTTCAAGGGTGACGAACCCGGCGTGGCCGCGATCGCTCACGTGCACGGTTTTGATCGCCGTCGCGCAGTCGGCAATCGCCTGCCAGATACCGATGCGGGCAAGGTGCTGACAGGTACCCTGCGCGATAGCGATAGCACGGGCATCGAAACCCGGATGGTCGTTACGCTGTGGTGCGACGGCTTCAATAAGATGGACGGGTGATTGCCCCTGGGTAAGCCGGGAGATCGCCAGCGCCAGCGTCGCGCCGGTCATGCCGCCGCCTACGATGATGACGCTCATGCGCGCGCCGCCGCCATCAACGCTTCGATATCGTCGGCTTTTTTCACCACCGTCGCCGTCAGGTTTTCATTACCGGTTTCGGTAATCACAATATCGTCTTCAATACGAATACCGATGCCGCGATATTGCGCCGGGACATCGGCATCCGGGGCAATGTACAGACCGGGCTCCACGGTGAGCACCATTCCCGGCTCCAGCACGCGGGAGCGGTCCGGGCCATAGAAGCCGACATCGTGGACATCCAGCCCTAGCCAGTGGCTAAGTCCGTGCATAAAGAAGGCGCGATGTGCGTTCTCTGCAATGAGCTGCTCCACGTCACCTTTGAGGATTTCGAGATTGACCAGCCCGGTGACCATAATACGCACCACTTCACCGGTCACCTCCTGAATGGTGGTGCCAGGGCGGAAGAGGGTCAGCGCCGTCTCCAGCGAATCGAGGACAATATCGTAAATCGCACGCTGGGCAGGGGTGAACTTACCGTTAACCGGGAAGGTACGGGTAATGTCTCCCGCATAGCCTTTATACTCACACCCTGCATCGATCAGCACCAGATCCCCATCGCGAAGTTCGGATTCGTTTTCAGTGTAATGCAGAATGCAGCCGTTTTCGCCGCCGCCAACGATAGTGTTGTAAGAGGGGAAACGCGCGCCGTGGCGGGTAAACTCGTGCAGAACTTCCCCCTCCAGCTGATATTCAAACATCCCGGGGCGGCAGCGTTCCATGGCACGGGTATGCGCCAGGGCGCTGATCTCACCGGCGCGACGCATTACCTCCAGCTCCTCGGGCGATTTAAACAGGCGCATCTCATGCACGACAGGGCGCCAGTCAGTCACAGATGCTGGTGCCTTCAGGTTCTGCCGTGAGCCTTTGCGCAGCGTATTGAGCGCAGTAAATACAATCTCATCGGCATACGCATACTCGCCCTGGGCGTGGTAGACCTCGTCCAGCCCATTGAGCAGTTGCGCGAGCTGTTCATTGATCTCACTGAAGGCCAGCGCACGGTCTACACCCAGTTTTTCTGGTGCCGCCTCCTGCCCCAGCCGACGGCCAAACCAGATCTCGGCCGTCAGGTCGCGTACCCGGTTAAACAACACGCTGTGGTTATGGGTGTCATCGCTCTTAATCAGCACCAGCACGGCTTCGGGCTCATTAAAGCCGGTGAAGTACCAAAAATCGCTGCTCTGGCGATAGGGGTACTCGCTGTCGTTGCTGCGTGTGGCTTCCGGTGCGGCGAAAATAAGCGCGGCGCTGCCTGGCTTCATGGTCGCCAACAGCGCCTGACGGCGGCGAAGATACTCTTGCTGAGTCATGACACCCTCCAGTGGTTGTTCTTAATGTAAGGTTGGCTTCTTAACTTCCGGTGCTGTCGGTTTCACGCGCGTAAACGCGTCATGGCACAGCAGCGATGCTACGCGTACGTACTCAATGATCTCTTCGAGAGACATCTCCAGCTCTTCCTGGTCTTCGTCTTCCTCATAGCCTAACTGGGCGATATTACGCAGATCATCGATGGCTTCACCCGCCTCACCGGTCACTTTATCCAGCTTCGGCTGCGTTACCCCCAGGCCAAGCAGGTAATGGTTAACCCAACCGGCCAGCGCGTCGGCGCGCTCAAAGACGCTGACCTCATCGCCTTCAGGCAGATAAAGCTGAAAAAGGAAGCCGTCATCTTCCAGTGAATCGCTGGTCGCGGCGTGCATTTTTCGCAGGGCCTCGGCCAGCTCGTGGCCAAAAGCCAGCCCTTCGTTAGTCAGGTCGTGAACCAGCGGCAGCCATGAGCTGTCGTTGTTTCCGCCACACAGCATCCCGCTGATCAGACCGTGCATTTCAGCCGGGGTGAGCCCCACGCCCTGCTGGTTCAGTAACTGGCCAAATTCGTTGTAGCCAGGCATTTCGTTCTGTATAGACATGCGCATTCGTCATCATTGGGAGGAATATTCATGATATGCTACCACTTTGGACCCTGGTGACACCAGAAAAGGGCTTGTATCTCCGCACCAGGGTAGCTATAGTGTCGCCCCTTCGCAGGCCCCGGGCCGGATGTGAAGGTAGCGCAGTCAAACAGCAGGAAGGTGGCATGTCTGCACAACCCGTCGATATCCAAATTTTTGGCCGCTCGCTGCGAGTGAATTGCCCGCCTGAACAAAGGGATGCTCTGAATCAGGCTGCGGATGATCTGAATCAGCGGTTGCAAGATCTAAAAGAACGCACTAGAGTCACCAATACTGAGCAACTGGTTTTTATTGCCGCGTTGAACATCAGTTATGAACTGACTCAGGAAAAAGCGAAGACCCGCGATTACGCGGCGAGCATGGAACAACGTATTAAAATGCTCCAGCAGACCATTGAACAGGCGTTACTTGATCAGGGTCGCATTACCGAAAGAACGGGGCAAAACTTTGAATAACGCTTCACAGTTGACTATGGTAGAGTGACTGTGAAGAAAAAATTTCTCTGAGATGTTTGCATGTGGGCCAGTCCCCTGAGCCGATATTTCATACCACAAGAATGTGGCGCTCCATGGTCGGTGAGCATGCTCGGTTCGTCCGAGAAGCCTTAAGACTATGACGACACATTCACCTTGAACCAAGGGTTCAAGGGTTACAGCCCGCGGCGGCATCTCGGAGATTCCCTCTCTTCCTACTACCTCTTCATTACCCATGACGCAACTTCCTGAAGTCTCTTCATCCCGACAAGCCATTCGTCAATCTATTCGCCAGCGTCGTCGCGTATTATCCGCCGAACAGCAAACCCTTTTTGCCCAACAAGCCGCCGCCCGCATGATGGCCTGGCCACCCGTATTGATGGCCCATACCGTGGCACTGTTTTTGTCGTTTGATGGCGAACTGGATACCCGACCGCTTATCGATGCGCTGTGGCGCGCCGGCAAGAAGGTCTATTTGCCCGTATTGCACCCCTTCAGCCCAGGCCATTTACTCTTCCTGCACTACCATCCCCACAGCGAGCTGGTGGTGAATCGTCTGAAAATCACCGAGCCAAAACTGGATGTACGTGACGTGCTGCCTCTGAGCGAACTGGATGTATTGATTACGCCTCTGGTCGCCTTTGATGAGCATGGCCAACGGCTGGGGATGGGTGGCGGTTTTTACGATCGTACCCTGCAAAACTGGCAGCAGTATGGCCTGCAGCCTGTGGGTTATGCCCATGATTGTCAGAGAGTGGAAGCGCTGCCGGTTGAGAAATGGGATATTCCGCTACCAGCGGTGGTTACCCCGTCCAGAGTGTGGGAGTGGTAGAGATGTCGGGTAAGCGCGAACGCTACCCGACAAACTTGCAGGATTAGTACAGCAGACGGGCGCGAATGGTGCCCGGAATCGCCTTCATGCTCTGCAGCGCTTTCTCCGCCACATCTTCATCTGCTTCAATATCGATAACCACGTAGCCCATCTGGGCGTTAGTTTGCAGATACTGAGCCGCGATGTTCACGCCCTGCTCGGCGAAGATCTGGTTGATGGCGGTAAGCACGCCTGGTCGGTTTTCATGGATGTGCAGCAGACGACGGCCACCGTGCAGCGGCAGAGACACTTCCGGGAAGTTCACGGCAGAGAGCGTCGAACCGTTATCGGAGTATTTGCTCAGCTTGCCCGCCACTTCCAGACCGATATTCTCCTGCGCTTCCTGCGTTGAGCCACCAATATGCGGCGTCAGGATCACGTTGTCGAATTCGCACAGCGGAGAGGTAAAGGGATCGCTGTTGGTTGCCGGTTCAGTCGGGAAGACGTCGATGGCGGCACCCGCCAGGTGTTTACGCTTCAGGGCATCGCACAGAGCCGGAATATCGACCACGGTACCGCGTGCGGCGTTGATCAGCAGTGAACCGGGCTTCATCAGCGCCAGCTCTTCCGCACCCATCATGTTTTTGGTGGAGGCATTTTCTGGCACGTGCAGGCTCACCACGTCGCTCATATTCAGCAGGTCGGAGAGATGCTGAACCTGAGTCGCGTTGCCCAGCGGCAATTTGCTCTCGATATCGTAAAAGAAGACGTTCATCCCGAGAGATTCCGCCAGAATACCGAGCTGAGTACCGATATGGCCGTAGCCGATGATGCCCAGTTTCTTACCGCGCGCTTCGAAAGAGCCGGACGCCAGTTTGTTCCAGATACCGCGGTGTGCTTTGGCATTCGCTTCCGGAATACCACGCAGCAGCAGTAGCAGTTCGCCAATAACCAGCTCGGCAACAGAACGGGTGTTTGAGAACGGTGCGTTAAACACCGGAATACCGCGTTTCGCTGCAGCGCCGAGATCAACCTGGTTAGTGCCAATACAGAAGCAGCCGATAGCAACCAGCTTCTCAGCGGCGGAGATAACGTCTTCGGTCAGTTGGGTACGGGATCGCAGGCCAATGAAGTGTGCATCACGGATCGACTCTTTCAGCTGTTCAGTGTCCAGCGCACCTTTATGAAACTCAATGTTGGTGTAACCCGCCGCACGAAGGCTATCCAGTGCTTTTTGATGCACCCCTTCGACCAGCAGAAATTTAATTTTGTCTTTCTCCAGTGATACCTTTGCCATTTACCCGACCCTGTCTGATTGTCTGAACTGATGTTGTGCTGGATTTAAATCCGCTCCAGCCAACATATCAAAAAAAACTATTGCAGCAATATGAACGTTTGCGTCGGCTCTCTGAAGAAAAGTCATCCAGAGCAAAATGGCAGAGGAAAATGCTGGAGATGATAATGAAAGCGGCAGGATTGTCAGACGAGACCGAAAAACGTGATACAAGTCACCGAATTTGGCTTTTGCAAAATATTTAGCGGGGGGACAACGCCCCCCACCAGATCATTTTGTGATGGTTTTGACGCCATCTGCGGTACCGATCAGCGCGACATCCGCGCCGCGATTGGCAAATAACCCTACCGTGACGACGCCCGGAAGCGCGTTGATCGCGTTTTCCATTGCGATAGCATCAAGAATTTCCAGACCGTGAACATCCAGAATCACGTTGCCGTTATCCGTAACCACGCCCTGACGGTATTCCGGACGGCCACCCAGCTTCACCAGCTCTCGCGCCAGAGCGCTGCGCGCCATCGGGATCACCTCAACCGGCAGGGGAAATGCACCCAGAATATCCACCTGCTTGGAGGCATCAGCAATACAGATAAACTTGTCAGCTACGGAGGCGATAATCTTCTCACGCGTTAGCGCCGCGCCGCCGCCTTTGATCATCTGCATATGACCATTGATCTCATCTGCACCATCGACATAGATCCCCAGACGATCCACTTCGTTGAGATCAAAAACGGTGATGCCCAGGCTTTTCAGTTTTTCGGTGGAGGCGTCAGAGCTAGAAACCGCGCCCTCGATCTGGCCTTTCATCGTCCCCAGCGCATCAATAAAGTGTGCTGCGGTCGACCCCGTACCCACGCCAACAATGGTGCCCGGCTGCACATACTGGAGAGCGGCCCATCCTACTGCTTTTTTCAGTTCATCCTGTGTCATGATCTCATGCCTGTGGTGTCAATGCGTGACGCGCATTATAGAGCAAACACCTTGCCGGTGTGATCGGCGCGGTCACCAATTTCGTCTGTATCAAACATAAATTTATGTCATAGTGCGACGTAATGAATTTCCTGGGAGCCAGCCAAAGCAATGAAACGTCCGGACTACAGAACACTTCAGGCGCTTGATGCCGTTATTCGTGAACGCGGTTTTGAACGCGCGGCGCAAAAGCTGTGCATTACGCAATCCGCCGTATCACAACGTATCAAACAGCTGGAGAACATGTTCGGGCAGCCGCTGCTGGTTCGTACCGTACCACCGCGCCCAACCGAACAGGGGCAGAAGCTGCTGGCGTTGTTGCGTCAGGTTGAGCTGCTTGAAGAGGAGTGGCTGGGTGACGAGCAGACCGGCTCTACCCCGCTGTTGCTGTCGCTGGCGGTAAACGCCGACAGTCTGGCGACATGGCTGCTGCCCGCGCTGGCGCCGGTCTTATCCGATTCGCCCATTCGTCTGAACCTGCAGGTTGAAGATGAAACCCGCACCCAGGAGCGCCTGCGTCGCGGGGAAGTGGTAGGCGCAGTCAGTATCCAGCCTCAGGCGCTGCCAAGCTGCCTGGTAGACCAACTGGGGGCGCTGGATTACCTGTTCGTCGGGTCAAAAGCTTTTGCCGACCGCTATTTCCCGAACGGCGTGACCCGTGCCGCGCTGCTTAAAGCCCCTGCCGTGGCGTTCGACCATCTGGATGATATGCACCAGGCATTTTTACAACAGAACTTCGACCTGCCGCCAGGCAGCGTGCCGTGCCATATTGTTAACTCGTCAGAGGCCTTTGTGCAGCTGGCGCGTCAGGGCACCACCTGCTGTATGATTCCACACTTGCAGATTGAGAAAGAGCTGAACAGCGGCGAGCTTATCGACCTGACGCCTGGCCTCTATCAGCGCCGGATGTTGTACTGGCACCGTTTTGCGCCGGAAAGCCGCATGATGCGCAACGTGACGGATGCGCTGCTGGCCCACGGGCATAAGGTATTAAGACAGGATTAAACGTGAAAACCCTCTCCGGCTGGAGAGGGTTTAAGTGAAGCGTAAATCGTTACTGCGCTTTAGCCGCCGTATCCTGCTGCTGACCCTGCGCAGGCTCAAGCTGGAACACCACATCAACCTGATCATCAAACTGAATCGTTGGCTGCTCGTAGGTTTCCTGTGCGGAGACCGGTGCTGAATCGGCCTTCATCATACGAACCATCGGGCTCGGCTGGTAGTTAGAGACGTGGTAACGAACGCTGTACACTGGCCCCAGCTTGCTGTTGAAACCGGAAGCCAGCTGCTGCGCCTGACGCACGGCATCATCAATCGCCGCTTTACGTGCTTCGTCTTTGTATTTTTCAGGTTGCGCAACGCCCAGTGAGACGGAGCGAATCTCGTTCAGCCCCGCTTTCAGCGCGCCATCCAGTAGAGAGTTAAGTTTATCGAGCTGACGCACGGTCACTTCCACCGTACGCACTGCACGGTAGCCTTTCAGAATGCTTTTACCGTTCTGGTAATCGTAATCTGGCTGGGTACGCAAGTTGGCTGAGTTGATATCCTTTTTACCTACGCCGTTCTGCTCAAGGAAAGAGAGATATTGCGCAACACGGTCGTCAGCCTGCTTCTTGGCTGTCGCGGCGTCTTTTGCCGCCACGTTCACTTCAATGGCCAGGGTGGCGATATCCGGTACCGCATCCACGCTTGCCGTACCTGAGGTAACAATATGCGGGCTGTCAGGCAATTCGCTAGCCTGAACAGATACGGCGGCAAAACCCATTAATGCCGCCAGGGCGATTGCATTCAACTTCACTTTCATTCCTCCATGCTGCGAAAGAGTGCCCATGTAACAGGGCGCATGCCAGCAAGCTTAGCGGCTGCTGGCCTATTGTCCATAAGACAACGCTTAGTTGAATAGTTCACGCACGTGATAAATACCCTCTTTCGCCAACTGGAAGGCGATAAACCACATCACCAGCCCCACCAGGATGTTGATAATGCGCTGGGCTTTGGTGGTGCGCAGTCGCGGAGCCAGCCAGGCGGCGAGCAGCGCCAGACCGAAGAACCACAGGAATGAGGCGCTAATTGTCCCCAGCGCAAACCAGCGCTTCGGCTCTACGTCGAGCTGTCCCCCCAGACTGCCCAGTACGACAAAGGTATCAAGATAAACGTGCGGATTAAGCCAGGTGACGGCCAGCATAGTGACAATCAACTTCCAGCGTCCCTGCTTCATTACCCCGGCGGTCGCCAGTTCCAGATTACTGCTCATCGCGGTTTTCAGGGCGCCAAAGCCATACCAGAGTAAAAACGCCACCCCGCCCCAGGTCACCAGCGCCATCAGCCACGGTGACTGCATTAACAGGGCGCTGCCGCCAAAGATCCCCGCGCAAATGAGCAGCAGATCGCTCACGGCACATAGCAGCGCAATCATCAGGTGATACTGGCGACGTATCCCCTGATTCATCACAAAGGCATTTTGTGGGCCGAGGGGAACTATCATGGCCGCACCTAGAGCAAGCCCTTGAAAATAATAGGATAACATTCTTAATGTCTCATACTGTTGTCTTAAGTGCAGACTATACTGCGAGAGCGTCATTAGTTGAAATTGATATTATTAATTGTTAATTAAAATAATTAATGGTGGCAGTGATTATTGTATAACAGAATCAATTCCGTTTATTTAACTCACCAGGGATTGGTATGAAACCTCATCGTAGATTGCTTTGTCTGTCGTTAGTTCTCACTGCCCTTTTCATGTCCTGCGCTGTTGGCCATGCGCAAACTGTGTTGCGCTACACCGATCACGAACCCTATGGCAACATGCGAACACGAGCCATCAACGAGATTTTTTTCCATGCAGTTGAGCGTGAATCTCAGGGAAAGGTAAAAATAGAAGCTCACTGGGGAGGTGAGCTCTCCACCAGCTACAATGCGCTTACCACCGTTGCCGAAGGCAAAATAGCGGATATGGGTATTGTGGTTCCGGAGTATTCACCCGCCCAACTCCCTCTGCACCAGATATTCAAAAGCTTCCCTGTTGGGCCGGATACGGGCGCAGCTCAGGTCGCCTTTTTTAAACACATATTTTTGCAAAATCCACAGTTCAGCCGCGAACTGAACAACAACAACCTGATCAATCTGCAATTTTTCCTGGGCTATCCAGCCGGATTTTTCAGCACGGTACCGTCGCTACGGTTCGATGCGCTGGAGGGAACCCGCTGGCGCACAGCCAGCTTTTGGCACCAGGCGTGGCTCAGGAACGCGGGAGGAACGCCAATCTCAATGCCCTGGAACAACAACATTAGCGGGGCGTTGCGCAGCGGGCAGCTTGATGGTCTTCTGGTAAATCTTGATAGCGCCTGGAACATTCAGGTCCAGCGCGCAGCGCCGTGGGTAAGTTACTCTCCCGCGATGTGGCTGGGACATGTTTATCTATTAGCGATTAATAAAGAGGTGTGGGCGGCGCTGGATGCAAAAGATCAGGCTGCCATTCAACGGGCGGCGGCATCAACGGAAAAGCAACTGGGCACGCTACTCGACAAGAGTGTTCGTTCCCTGGGTAAGCGGATGGCAAAAGAGGGGGCTCACCTTCACATCCTGAGCCATGCAGAGCTCGCGCGTTGGCAGGAAGCCACGAATTATCAACAGGTACAGGCAGAATGGATCCAGATTCAGGAAGAGAAAGGCAATAAAGATGCCGCTCTGATAATGCGTGCCGTGGGATTAGCGCTTAAGGATGCCTTGCAAAAATAGCCTTTAAACGACGCCCCCGCGATGCGTGGGCGTCATTAGACGGGTGTCAGTTACTCACTCGCGTTCTCTTTCACTCGCTTAAAGTTAACGTCCATCTGCGGATATGGGAAGCTAATACCATTGGCATCGAAATCACGTTTGATGCGCTCCAGTACGTCCCAGTAAACGCTCTGCAGATCGCTGCTGTTACTCCAGACACGGACCACAAAGTTAATTGATGAGGCGCCCAGTTCGTTGAGACGCACCGTCTTTTCACGATCGTTCAGAATACGATCGTCGGAGTCGATGATGTTGGTGAGCAGCTGTTTCACTTTATCAATATCGGAATCATACGCGACACCAATAATAAACTCGTTACGACGTACCGGTTCGCGTGAGAAGTTGATGATGTTATTAGCGATGATTTTACCGTTCGGGATGACCACGATACGGCCATCTACGGTACGCATAGTGGTAGAGAAGATCTGCACCTGCAATACCGTACCTGCCACCCCACCCAGATCAACATACTCGCCGGAGCGGAACGGGCGGAAGGTCACCAGCAGCACGCCAGCCGCCAGGTTCGACAGGGAGCCCTGCAACGCCAGGCCAATCGCCAGACCGGCGGCACCCAATACGGCGATAACCGATGCCGTTTGCACCCCGACGCGGCCAAGCGCGGCGATCAGCGTAAAGGCAATAATACCGTAACGAACCAGCGCGGAGAGAAAGTCCGCAACCGTGGCATCAATGTGACGCGCGCGCATTACGCGGTTAACCGCATTCGAAATGATTCGTGCGACAATCATCCCGATGATGATGATCGCAATCGCCGCAACGATGTTTACCGCATAACTCAGCAGTAGCGCCTGGTTACGCACCAGCCAGGAGCCAGCGTTATTGATGCTATCTACAACACCGAGATCTTCCATTTATCTATCCTTATGCTCATTCAACGTCAGAACCCTCCCACAGAGGGACAGGCAAGTGAGTAAAGGGTAAACAAAAAGCCAGGGTTTTGCCAAACAGATCACAAAATCAGGATTTACAGCTTATTGAAAAAGCATAAAAAAAGGCCCGCACAGGCGGGCCTTTCTGAGGCTGTTAGCAGCGCAAATTACAGAACGTCAACCGCGTTCAGCTCTTTGAAGGCCTGCTCCAGACGCGTCACCATGGATGACTGGGCAGCACGCAGCCATACGCGCGGATCGTAGTATTTCTTGTTCGGCTGGTCTTCGCCTTTCGGGTTACCCAGCTGACCTTGCAGATACGCTTCGTTGGTTTTGTAGTACTGCAGGATACCGTCCCAGGTTGCCCATTGGGTATCGGTATCGATGTTCATTTTGATCACGCCGTAGCTGACGGAATCTTTGATTTCCTGCGCAGAAGAACCGGAACCGCCGTGGAAGACGAAGTTCAGGCTGTTGTGCGGCAGGTTGTGTTTCTTAGAAACGTATTCCTGAGAATCACGCAGGATGGTCGGGGTCAGAACCACGTTACCTGGTTTGTAAACGCCGTGCACGTTACCGAAGGACGCTGCGATAGTGAAGCGTGGGCTGATTTTGCTCAGCTCGGTGTAAGCGTAATCAACATCTTCTGGCTGAGTGTACAGGGCAGAAGCGTCCATGTGGCTGTTGTCCACGCCGTCTTCTTCACCACCGGTGCAACCCAGTTCGATTTCCAGAGTCATGTCCATTTTGGCCATACGCGCCAGATATTTGGAGCAGATCTCGATGTTCTCTTCCAGAGACTCTTCAGACAGGTCGATCATGTGAGAAGAGAACAGTGGCTTGCCGGTAGCTGCGTAGTGTTTTTCACCCGCATCCAGCAGACCATCGATCCACGGCAGCAGTTTCTTCGCGCAGTGGTCAGTGTGCAGGATGACTGGAACACCGTAATGTTCAGCCATCTGGTGCACATGGTGTGCACCAGAGATAGCACCCAGGATAGCCGCGCCCTGAGGAACGTCAGTTTTCACGCCTTTACCTGCGATGAACGCAGCACCACCGTTGGAGAACTGAACGATAACCGGTGCTTTAACTTTCGCAGCGGCTTCCAGTACGGCGTTGATGGAGTCGGTACCCACGCAGTTAACAGCAGGCAGAGCAAAGTTGTTTTCTTTAGCTACCTGGAACACTTTCTGAACGTCATCACCGGTGATTACGCCAGGTTTTACGAAATCAAAAATTTTAGACATGTTGCGAGTCCTGTATCTTCGGCCTTGGAAAGGGATGCGTGCTTTAAAGCGCGCTAATAATTGGGCAGGTTACCCTGCCCTTAAATGGCTTACTTCTTCGCGCGCTCTTCGAGCATTGCTACTGCCGGCAGAACTTTGCCTTCCACGAATTCGAGGAATGCGCCGCCGCCAGTGGAGATGTAGGAGATTTTGTCGGAAATACCGAACAGGTCGATTGCCGCCAGGGTGTCACCACCGCCTGCGATGGAGAACGCTTCGCTGTCAGCAATCGCGTTAGCCACGGTTTCAGTACCTTTACGGAAGTTCGGGAATTCGAACACGCCAACCGGGCCATTCCACAGAATGGTTTTGGCGTTTTTCAGGATCTCTGCCAGACGCTGTGCAGAGACGTCGCCGAGGTCCAGAATCTGCTCTTCATCTTTAATGTCAGAGACAGATTTCAGGGTCGCGGTCGCGGTTTCAGAGAACTCGGTCGCCACGCGAACGTCGGTTGGAACCGGGATATCGCAGGTAGTCAGCAGGCGTTTCGCTTCATCAACCAGATCGGCTTCGTACAGGGATTTACCCACGTTGTGGCCCTGGGCCGCGACGAAGGTGTTTGCGATACCACCGCCAACGATCAGCTGGTCCGCGATTTTGGACAGAGAGTCCAGAACGGTCAGTTTGGTAGACACTTTAGAACCGCCAACGATAGCAACCATCGGACGTGCTGGTTCTTTCAGGGCTTTACCCAGTGCTTCCAGTTCGTCAGCCAGCAGTGGGCCTGCACAGGCGACATCAGCGAATTTACCGATACCATGGGTAGAGGCTTGCGCGCGGTGAGCGGTACCAAAGGCATCCATAACGAATACGTCACAGAGTGCAGCATATTTTTTGGACAGCGCTTCGTCGTCTTTCTTTTCGCCTTTGTTAAAGCGAACGTTTTCCAGCACTACCAGCTCGCCTTCAGCCACTTCAACGCCATCCAGGTAATCTTTTACCAGGCGCACCGGGCTGGACAGTTTGTCTTTCAGGTAATTAACAACCGGCAGCAGAGAGAACTCTTCGTTGTACTCGCCTTCGGTCGGACGACCCAGGTGGGAAGTTACCATCACTTTAGCGCCTTGTTTCAGGGCCAGTTCGATGGTCGGCAGAGAAGCACGGATACGCGCGTCACTGGTCACTTTGCCGTCTTTAACCGGTACGTTCAGATCTGCACGGATGAAAACGCGTTTACCAGCCAGATCCAGATCGGTCATCTTAATTACAGACATGGTGAATCCTCTCGTTGATTCTTAAAGTTTTGCAGGCGCTTTACGCGCCTTACCTGAAACCTTTAGCGGCCATTGCTAACGTGGTGTCGAGCATCCGGTTAGCAAAGCCCCATTCGTTGTCGCACCAGACCAGCGTTTTGATTAAGTGCGCTCCACTGACCCGCGTTTGGGTGCCATCGACAATGGCACTGTGCGGATCGTGGTTGAAATCAATTGAGACCAACGGTAATTCCGTATAGTCAACTATACCATGAAATGCTTGCTGTGCCGCTTTTTGCAGCAACAGGTTGACTTCACAGGCTTTTACCGGTTTTTTCACGGTAACGCTGAGGTCAATTGCCGTCACGTTGATGGTCGGTACGCGCACGGCAATGGCTTCAAAACGGTCGTTAAACTGCGGGAAAATGCGCGAAATACCGGCGGCCAGTTTGGTATCTACCGGGATAATCGACTGGCTCGCAGCACGCGTGCGTCGCAGGTCAGGATGATAGGCATCAATAACCTGCTGATCGTGCATGGCAGAGTGGATTGTGGTGACGGTACCCGACTCGATGCCATACGCATCATCTAACAGTTTAATGACCGGAATAATGCAGTTGGTGGTGCAGGAAGCATTGGAGACAAGGCGGTGTTCAGCTTGCAGTTCATGGTGATTCACACCAAAGACCACAGTAGCATCGAGATCGTTGCCGCCAGGATGAGAGAAAAGAACCTTTTTCGCGCCCGCCGCAAGATGCGCTTCGCCATGCTCGCGGCTGCCGTATACGCCGGTGCAGTCGAGCACCACATCTATGCCCAACTCGCGCCAGGGCAGCGCATCAAGGCTGCGTTCATGCAGAACCCGAATGGCATCGTCACCGACAAAAAGCTGCTCTCTTTCCTGACGAACGTCCCAGGCAAAGCGCCCATGGCTGGTGTCATATTTCAACAAATGCGCCATGCCAGCAGCATCGGCCAGTTCATTGATTGCCACCACGGTGATTTCCGCACGGCGCCCGGATTCATATAAAGCACGAACCACGTTGCGTCCGATGCGACCGAAGCCATTAATCGCTATGCGTACGGTCATAAGTCTCCTGCAAGGCTATCCTTGATTCGAGGTGGCTGACAGAGTAATGCAGCGACGCTCAGAGGGGAATGCTTGCCTGTCACAAACTGCAACTGATTGGTCATTTGTCGAACACATAATCGACTGAAACGCTTCAGCCAGAATAAGCGAAACGTGGAATAAAAGGAACGTTCCATCGGAGTGATTCGCCATTTATCTGACTTGCGTCACATTTTCTCCGTTAAAAGCGCGTCCAATTATTCCAGTCAGGCAAACCTGTATTCCCCTGCTGCCGTCATCTGCAATACCACATCAGCCTGACGACTCTGGCTAAGCACACGATCGACGTTTGGCCCATCTGTGCGCAGATAAAATGCCTGCGCCTCGTCTGGTGATAACCCCCCTGCTATCTTGCGCTGCACCAGCCGTTCACGCAGCGCCGATGGCGGGGCTGTGATAAATACCGATAAATCACAAAATACCTCCAGTGCTTTCCATTTTTCGTCATCAAGCAGGAGCCAGTTGCCTTCAACGATCGCAATACTCGCCGTTACCGTAATAGCCGCTTCGACAGGATCGTGTTTTTGTCTGTCATACTGCGGCCAGCGTGCGATTGGCTCGCGAAGCTGAGCCAAATTTGCGGCAAGTTTATCAACGTTAAAGGTCTCCGGAGCGCCTTTAAACGTGCGTAAATGGTTGGCGTCCAGCCAGGCGTTGTAGTGATGGAAACCGTCCATCGGCAGCGTCTGGATGCTGGGCAGGTCGGGGGCTTGCCGGGAGAGGTACTCCCAGAACGTTGTGAGCGTCGATTTACCTGTCCCCGGGGGGGCGCTGAGGAAAACAACGGTTCTGGATCGCGGGTTCTCCCTGTGTCGCTTCGCTATGTGCTGTAGCAAGGGAAGATGTACGTTTTGGATTTCATCATCTGAATACTGAGCGTCAACCGGTAATCCATTCACCGTCAGGCTAATTTTCACGGGTCTAATTCCTTAAGTATTGCCGTTATCGCCAGCGTCATTGCCGTTTTGACCATGCCCGTAAACCGCACTTCAGACCACGCGGCAAAGTCAGCAAACTTCATCGACTCAAGGGCGTTAAATAAGGTGGCATTGCGGGTAATGCTATTCACGTTGCTGATGAAATCCCAGGTGATGTCATCTGCAAAACCCGGGATCTCTTTTTGCTCCTGAAGATAGTGATAGAACTGCGAGAAATGGGTGATATCGGCATACAACCATTTCTCCATTTTCCCCAGGGCAAAAATCAAACGCAGCGCCACGGTAATATCGTCTAACGGCCCGCTTTGCGCGAGTAACGGCTTCACTGCATATTCCACAATTTCTTCATCATTATTGACGAACAACGACGGCAGAAAACGTCTGATACCCAGCAGCAAGATCTCATTTGCTTTTGCCATAAACGCGAGTAAATCCGTCTGAGCATCCAGTTGCTCAATTACGTCGTCTTCGATTAGCGTCGTCATTTGTTTCTCGATAAATCACCATGAATGCAGAGAGTCTATAATATTACACGTCCGGTCCGCGCCGCCGATGAGTAAAGTTTGCGTGCGCACGCCGTCCGTCACCTGTTGAATGCCATTGACGAGATCGCCTCCGGTCACGCTCGTGGCGGAGAAAATAACGTCCTCGCCTGCAACGAGTTCGCCCAGTGAGTAGACGCGGTTTATTATCACGCCCATTGCTTCACAGCGCAGGCGTTCGCTGGCGGCGATACGATGATTCTCTTCCGACTCCCCTTTCGCCTGACAAAAGTCGATAAGCTCTGCCTGCATATCTCCCCCCAGTGCCGCGACCGCACAGGCGGAGATCACCCCTTCTGGCGCGCCACCGAGGGTATACATCACATCGTACTGATTATCCCGCAGACAGGTCATTACGCTTGCCGCCACGTCTCCGTCGGGTAAGGCAAAGACCTTCACGCCAAGAGCGGTTGCTTCATCAATGGTCGCCCGCATTCGGGGCTTATCGAGCGTGACCAGCCGCAATTTGTCCAGTGGTTTATCCAGCGCCTGCGCCACGTTACGTAGATTGTCGACCAGCGGTAAATGGAGATCGATGGCCCCCTTCGCCAGCCGGTTCACCACCAGCTTTTTCATATACATATCGGGGGCATGCAGCAAACTCCCCGCTGGCGCAAACGCCATTACCGCCAGGGCATTGTTTTGCCCCATCGCCACCATCCGGGTGCCTTCGATAGGATCAACCGCAATATCCACGCGAGGCCCGCAGCCCTGTCCGACCTCTTCGCCAATCCACAGCATTGGCGCATGGTCAATTTCACCCTCACCAATAACAATGCGGCCACGTATCGGCATATTGTTGAGAGACTGACGCATTGAGCTTACCGCCAGTCCGTCGATTTTATTTTTGTCACCGCACCCGATTTGAGGCCAGGCAGCAAGCGCCGCCTGCTCCGTTGTGCGAAACAGCGGCCAGGCAAGCGACATCATGCCAATGCCTCCCCGGTATCAACGCCAAAGTGCGCCAGAAGATATTTTTCTGCCTGCTCATTCCAGATGCCATGCGTTTCGGCAACCAACCTGGCCAACGCGTTAAACAGCGGGTCGGTCTTCCCTTTCTCGGCAAAATCGGCAATCGCCGTCAAAGGCATGGTCACGCCGTTGTAGATGAGCTTTTTCCCCCCCGGAATGTTGGGCAAATTGAGGACAGTTTCAGGTACCGCATCCAGCCCGCCGATATGTGTCACCATAAAGGAGGGTTGCAGTTTCCCTGAGGCGCTAAGCGCTATTGCTTCTTTCATATCGTCAGTTGAGCCACCTGAGGTGCCCACCACGTGCGTGCTGTTGTAATGCACGTTATAAAAGTTGAAGGGAACCTTGAAGGCTTTATCCGTAGGGCCGGCGAAGAAGTTAAGGCAGCCATCCTCCGCCAGCAGTTCATCGGCCATCTCAACCACTGACGCAACCGCTGCATAGACAAAGACGTCGTCAAAACCGACATCGTTAGTCAGCGCGCGCAATGCCTCCGCAGGATTTTCCATACCCGACGTGTTGATATAAATGAGCTCAATGCCCTTTTGGGCCGCCAGTTCAACGGGTAATAGTTTACGGGCCTGCGCCAGGCGAGTTTCATCAATATCAACCACCACAATACGAGCAGGCTGAATACCGCCGTTAATGGCGTAATCTATTGCACCAATTCCCATCGGCCCGGCACAGGCCAGCAGGGCCAGATTACCACCGGGCTTTATTCCCATTCGATGTTCGTAGACATACTGCGTGGTATGGTAATTCGCTTTATAGGCGCCAATAATGCAACAGGTTGGCTCCGCCAGCGATGCGGCGGCAAAATAGGAGCCGCTATAAGGTAATACGCAGCCCAGATTTACCGCTATTTCCGGAATAATCATATAGGTCGCGTTGCCACCAAAATACTCATAGCTATACCCGGCCGAATAACCGCTCGGCAACCCCATGGCGGGTTGTAAAACAAAACGCTGTCCTTTTTTATATTTTCCGGCCAGTTTTTTCCCTACCTCAACAATAACGCCTGCACATTCGTGCCCGGTAATAACGGGATGGTTTTCTAAATCATCCGGTACGCGTTTATGATCGCTTCCCAGCATTGCCGCTTTCCAGGTAGATAAACAGACGCTATCCGAAATAACGCTCACCAGTAATTCATTATCGGTAATCGCAGGCAGTTCGAATTCGCGTAAACGTACATCACCCTTACCGTATATCGCGGCGACTTTTGTTTTCATGATAAACCTCTATGAATTTGATTAGATTTCAGCAGTGAGTTTTTTGAACAGCACATCAAGCTGTGGGTCGCCGATATAATTATTAATAAGAATGAGCGGTTTTTCTGATACTCGTTTTACGCGCCCTTCAAGACTGGCGTGCGTCACCACCATATCCGCATCGGCGGGAATATTTTCAATGGCATAATGTTTTACCTCGATAACAAGACCACTCTTCTCAAGCCGTTTACGGAATGTTGTCGCGCCCATTGCGCTTGATCCCATTCCTGCATCACATACAAAAGCAATTCGCTTAACGTTCTTAAGAGAAAATGTGCCCGCCTGCTTCATGGATTTCATCGCCTGGGTTGATTCCGTAAAGCGATCTTCCTTTTCCGTTTCCACGGATTTTTCCATTTTCAAAATCAATGAGGTCACGGCGAAGGTCACCAGGGTCCCTACGGCAACACCCGCGAGGGTGGCGATAAATGACCCCTTCGGCGTTAAGGCGAGATAGGCAAAAATGGATCCTGGGCTCGGTCCAGCCACCAGTCCGCCGCCGAGCACATTAAAGGTCCAGGTGCCAGCCATCCCCCCTGCAATCATGCCTATCAGCGTCAGGGGTTTCATCAGGACATACGGGAAATAGAGTTCATGAATGCCGCCAAGGAAATGAATGATCATTGCTCCGGGCGCCGAGCGCTTACTCATCCCCTTGCCAAAGAAGGAAAACGCGAGGAGCAAGCCGAGCCCTGGCCCAGGGTTAGAGGCCACCATAAAGAAGATGGACTTACCCTCTACGGAAGCCTGCTGCATGCCCAGCGGATAGTAGACTCCCTGATCGATAGCATTATTCAGGAACAGAATTTTGGCCGGTTCATTAATTACCGATAACAGAGGGAGATAGCCCGCATGCACCAGCGCCTCGATGCACTCTTTAACAAAGGTATTGGCAATCAGAACCGCCGGGCCAATCACTTCAAATCCGAGCAGGCAAAGCAGCATGCCCGAGATACCGAGTGAAAAATTGTTGATCACCATCTCAAAACCGGCCGGGATGCGTTTCTCTAAAGCCCGGTCGATCTGTTTAATGATCAGCCCCCCTAGCGGTCCCATGATCATGGAGCCCAGGAACATCGGGATATCCGCGCCCACGATCACCCCAATGGTGCCGATGCCCCCCATTACCGCGCCACGTTTTCCGCCAATCAGATGCCCCCCGGTGGAACCAATCATCATCGGCAGTAAATAGGTAATCATCGGACCGACTATTTTTGCGAAATGCTCATTGGGTAGCCAGCCTGTAGGAATAAATAACGCAGTAATGAATCCCCAGGCAATAAAGGCGCCAATATTAGGGATGACCATCGCCGTTAAAAAGCCACCAAAAGCCTGGACTTTAGCGCGAGCAGACTTATTTTCCATAATAGTATCCTGTAAAGGAAAGCGTGATTAAGCGTTAGCAATAATATCGGTGAGTTGTTTTTCTGTATCACAATCTAACAAAGACGTTAAGTTTTCTTCCTCTGATAATAACTCACTGAGGGCCTGGATTGCCTCAATATGTGAATCTGCGTCAGCCGCCGATAACCCGATTAATAGCTTTACAGGTTCATCATTATTATCGAACATGACTCCTTGCTTTAATAAGGTTAAAGACATGCCTGTTTTTAATGCGCCATGTTCTGGTCTGGCGTGGGGCATCGCAACACCGGGAGCCAAAATATAATAGGGTCCGTTATGCTGCGTTGTATCTTTAATGGCCTGAATATATTGCGCGTTGACATAACCATTTTTTAGCAATGATGCCATACTGTGATCAATGGCTTGCTGCCAGTTATCAGCGGAATGTTTTATCTTTATTGATTCATCGGGAAAATAACTTATAAGTCGCATAATCACCCTCTTATTTTAGGTTCGGGCTGAACGTAAAAATAAAATACGCGGGGAAATGCTTTAAGGCAAATTAAGCAAATACGAAAGGTCAATACTAATGGAAAAAATAAAAACGTTATTAAACAATAATTTGTGAAGATAATTTAATTTTGCAACTGTTTAAATGGGATCTTCACTGCAGATATACAAAATACCTATTATTAAAATTTGTGATAAAAATCAAGTTTCAGCTATTGCTTCACATTTAATTCGTGATCTTAGCCATAAAAAAACCAGGCGACTTTTGGTCTGCCTGGCTTTGGGATTTCAGCCCCGGGCGTATAACGCGCCGGGGAAAATATCAATTACAGCAACGCCTTCGCTTTCGCGACTACGTTCTCAACGGTGAAGCCGAACTCTTCGAACAGCTGCTCCGCTGGTGCAGACTCACCGAAGGTGGTCATACCAACGATAGCGCCGTTCAGGCCCACGTATTTGAACCAGTAGTCTGCGATACCGGCTTCCACCGCCACGCGAGCGGAAACCGCTTTAGGCAATACGGATTCACGGTATGCCGCATCCTGCTTGTCGAACGCATCAGTAGACGGCATGGACACCACGCGCGCCTTCACGCCTTCGGCAGTCAGTTTTTCCCATGCCGCTACGGCCAGCTCAACTTCAGAACCGGTAGCGATGAAGATCAACTCAGGCTGGCCTGCGCAATCTTTCAGTACGTAACCACCACGCGCGATGTTAGCCAGCTGCTCAGGAGTACGCTCCTGCTGTGCCAGGTTCTGACGGGAGAGGATCAGCGCGGTCGGGCCGTCCTGACGCTCAACGCCGTATTTCCACGCTACCGCGGATTCAACCTGGTCACATGGACGCCAGGTAGACATGTTAGGAGTTACGCGCAGGGACGCTACCTGCTCTACCGGCTGGTGAGTTGGGCCATCTTCGCCCAGACCGATAGAGTCGTGGGTGTAGACCATCACCTGACGCTGTTTCATCAGCGCAGCCATACGCACGGCGTTACGCGCGTACTCAACGAACATCAGGAAGGTTGAGGTGTACGGCAGGAAACCACCGTGCAGGGAGATACCGTTAGCAATCGCGGTCATGCCGAATTCGCGCACGCCGTAATGAATGTAGTTACCGGCAGTGTCTTCGTTGATTGGCTTAGAGCCGGACCAGATAGTCAGGTTAGACGGTGCCAGGTCAGCGGAGCCGCCCAGGAATTCTGGAAGCCAGGGACCGAACGCTTCAATCGCATTCTGAGACGCTTTACGGCTCGCGATTTTAGACGGATTAGCCTGCAGTTTAGCGATGAATTCGTTGGCTTTCGCGTCGAAATCAGATGGCATTTCGCCTTTCATACGACGGGTGAATTCAGCGGCTTCCTGTGGGAAAGCTTTCGCATAGGCAGCGAATTTCTCGTTCCATGCGGACTCTTTCGCCTGACCCATTTCTTTCGCATCCCACTGTGCATAGATCTCAGACGGGATTTCGAAGGCAGGATGTTTCCAGCCCAGCGCTTCACGGGTCAGCGCAATTTCTGCGTCGCCCAGCGGCGCGCCGTGGGAGTCATGGGTGCCAGCTTTATTCGGGGAACCGAAACCAATGATGGTTTTGCACATCAGCAGGGATGGTTTATCCGTCACCGCACGTGCTTCTTCTACTGCGCGTTTAATCGAGTCAGCATCGTGGCCATCAACGCCACGCACCACGTGCCAGCCGTAGGCTTCGAAACGGGCTGCGGTATCGTCAGTGAACCAGCCTTCAACGTGACCATCGATAGAGATGCCGTTGTCATCGTAGAACGCAACCAGTTTGCCCAGCTTCAGGGTACCGGCCAGGGAGCACACTTCGTGAGAAATGCCTTCCATCATGCAGCCGTCACCCAGGAATGCGTAGGTGAAGTGGTCAACGATGTCATGGCCCGGACGGTTAAACTGCGCTGCCAGCGTTTTTTCGGCAATCGCCATACCGACTGCGTTAGCAATACCCTGACCCAGCGGGCCGGTGGTGGTTTCTACGCCCGCGGTGTAACCCACTTCCGGGTGACCTGGAGTTTTAGAATGCAGCTGACGGAAGTTTTTCAGCTCTTCGATTGGCAGATCATAGCCAGTGAGATGCAGCAGGCTATAGATCAGCATTGAGCCGTGGCCGTTGGACAGCACGAAGCGGTCGCGGTCAGCCCATGCTGGGTTCTGCGGGTTATGGTTCAGGAAATCACGCCACAGGACTTCGGCAATATCAGCCATGCCCATCGGGGCACCCGGGTGGCCAGATTTGGCTTTTTGTACTGCGTCCATGCTCAGCGCACGGATAGCATTTGCAAGCTCTTTACGTGAAGACATTTTGACTCCAGATCGGACTGTTAAAGGCCATACCCTTGACGACAGCGCGTTTTGGGCTACGCCGGAAAAAAGTGCCAACAATGTAACCCAAGCGACAAAGCATGTACATGGACCATTCTTTTGCCTGTTAAGAAATCTCTGGAACACGCTCGCATGTTGCGCAATCTTCTCGCCCGGCGTGATTTATATTCTTTATACTGAGTGAAACTCCGGCTTCGCTGCCCTGGAGTACTTTCAGAATTTATCGAATTCAACGAGTACGGAAGCAACATAATGAAAATGCGTGCAATAGTGCTGGCTCTGGGTACCACTCTGCTTTTGAGTGGCTGTCAGAACATGAACTCCAACGGTCTGATGAGCTCCGGTGCCGAAGCCTTTCAGGCCTACAGCCTGAGCGATGCTCAGGTTAAAGCCCTCAGTGATGAAGCCTGTAAAGAGATGGATGGCAAAGCCACCGTTGCGCCGGCTAATAGCACCTACTCGCAGCGTCTGACCAAGATTGCTTCCGCACTGGGCGATAACATCAACGGCCAGCCGGTAAACTACAAGGTATACATGGCGAAAGACGTGAACGCCTTCGCGATGGCGAATGGCTGTATCCGCGTCTACAGCGGCCTGATGGATATGATGACCGATAACGAAGTCGAAGCGGTGATCGGCCATGAAATGGGTCACGTGGCGCTCGGTCACGTGAAGAGAGGCATGCAGGTTGCGCTGGGCACCAACGCCGTGCGCGTGGCCGCCGCTTCTGCAGGCGGCATCGTCGGTAGCCTGTCTCAGTCACAGCTGGGCGATCTGGGCGAAAAACTGGTGAACTCTCAGTTCTCACAGCGTCAGGAGTCAGAGGCCGATGACTACTCCTACGATCTGTTGCGCAAACGCGGCATCAACCCATCCGGTTTAGCCACCAGCTTCGAAAAACTGGCCAAACTGGAAGAGGGTCGTGCAAGTTCTATGTTTGACGATCACCCGGCCTCCGCAGAACGTGCACAGCATGTACGCGACAGAATGGCGGCTGACGGCATTAAATAAAACAAAAAGGAGGCGATATCGCCTCCTTTTTATTTCGCACCAATTGCCAATATTACCGCACAGATTGTTAATATTCCCTGATAGCAATCAAAGCGGGTTATTCGATATTTCAGCCTGTCTCAGTGAAATATATTAAGAGCAAATGACTCTGCCATTTTTATCGCTGCCTGTATCCCTTCTGTCGAAATATAAAATAGTCTACCCCCTGCGCCGGAGAACCACGCGGCCAGTGGCCCGGCGCGTTACAGCGCGTCACATAACCATTGCAATCATTTATCTTTCAGGTAACTATCAAATACGCAGCAACGCAATTTGATATTATTTAGAAAGAGAAGTTCCTTCCGTGAAAAAAGAATTATCGTTAATCGCATTAGGTTTATTTTCGGCCCTTCCCGCCGTTGCAAGCCAGCAATCTGACAGCCAGGGTTTTATTGACGACAGCCATCTGGACCTGTTTTTCCGTAACGCATACATCAGCCGCGACTACCATCAAAGCCAGAAGGACAAGGCCGAATGGGGTCAGGGAATCGTTGCGACCTTTGAATCCGGTTATACCGAAGGGCTGGTAGGCTTTGGCGTCGACGGCATTGCGCAGTACGGCGTGCGTCTCGACGGTGGCCGCGGCAAGAGCGGCGCGGGCGGTATCGACTTCTTCAGGCAGGAAGATGATGGCCGCGCGAAGTCCGAACTGGCAAAATTTGGCGCGACCGCCAAAATGCGCATCTCCAATACCGTGCTGAGCTACGGCAGCCAGCGTCCTGCGTTACCGATTGTCACCTCCGACAGCTCGCGCCTGCTGTTCGAAAGCTATACCGGCGCGCTGTTAACCTCTAAAGAGATCGACGGTCTGGAAGTTAACGCAGGTTACTTTACCGACGAGCAGCGTAAGAGTGACGATCGCCACGATAGTGGTCTGAAGAGCCTTACCTTCGGCGGCGCAAGCTATCAATTTAACGATCAGTTCAGCGGCGCGCTGTACGCCTCTCACAATGAAGAGGTGATGAACAAGCAGTACCTGGGTCTGAACTTCAAACAACCGTTCAGCACTGGCCAACAGCTGGTACTCGACTTTAACGGCTATAACTCTCGTCTGGATCAGGGCTATGCCAACGACCTCAACACCGGTCGCAGCAATAGCATCTGGAGCCTGGCGGCCAGCTATATCTGGGACGTTCATACCTTTAAGGTGGCGTACCAGCAGAGCAGCGGCAGCACCGGTTATCACTATGGTAGCTATCGCGATCGCGACGGCGTGGGCGACGGCGGCAACACCATCTGGCTGGCGAACTCCTACTGGTCTGATTTTAATGGTGAAGACGAACGTTCGTGGCAGGCCTCTTACGGTCTGGACTTCGCTGGCCTCGGCTTACCGGGTCTGAGCTGGACCACGGCCTACGTGCGTGGCGATAACATCAAAACATCTGAAACCAGCAACGGTAAAGAGCACGAGTGGTTCAACCAGGTGCAATACCAGGTACAGGATGGCCCCGCAAAAGATCTGAAGCTGAAACTGCGCTATTCCGTCCTGCGCGTCTCCAGCAACGCCAGCGACTATAACGTCGGCGGCAACGAGCTTCGCGCTTACGTGGAATATCCGTTTAACGTGTTTTAAGTTTGTCCCCCCTCACTCTAACCCTCTCCCAAAGGGAGAGGGAACGCGATCACCCTCTCCCTTTGGGAGAGGGTCGGGGTGAGGGGAATTGACCCGCACCTCAGCTAACGTTGCTATATCCTCTAATCAATACAGCGACTTCTGCGGCGGCCCGGCAAACTTCAGCGCGCCAATCTGCCCCATGCGCACCTCTACCACCGACGGCCCCGGCATTGACAGCGCCTCCGTCATCACCGCGTCAAAATCCTCGGCCCGCTCCACGCTCCACGCCTGCAGGCCAATCGCCTGCGCCAGCAGGGTAAAGTCCGGCGTATGCAGTTCGTTGTAATACTGACGCCCACCGAAATACTTATCCTGGATCCCGCGCATTACGCCATAGCCGCCGTCGTTCATGATCAGCAGCGTCACGTTCGCTTTCTCCTGGGCAAGCGTTGCCAGTTCACCCAGATTAAGGCTCAGGCCGCCGTCGCCCACCAGTCCCACCACCTTGCGTTGCGGGTTGGCAATCGCGGTGCCGATCGCCATCGGCAGCCCCATGCCAATCGCCCCCGCCAGAGAGTGAATGTTCATCAGCGGGCCGTTAGCGCGGAACAAACGGCTGCCCCACAGGCTGCCGGAAACGGTGATATCCCGCACCAGCAGGCCGTCGTTCGGCAGGGCGTTGTCGATAGCATCGTTCAGCCTGGCATAGGCGCCGCACTGCTCGCGCAGCCCCTGCTCTGCTGTTGCCACCGCCTGCTGAACCTGCCCATCCCACTGGGCATTGCCCCATTCGCGCCCCTGCGCTTTGTTCGCCAGCGCCGTCAGCAGCGCAGAACAGTCGGCGACCAGGGTGTTATCCATTAGATAGTTACGGCTCGCCGCCGCCGGATCGATATCAATCTGCACGCGGGGATGCGGCAGCTCGAGCGTCCATGAGCGGGTTTCGTTACTGCGCAGGCGCGAGCCTGCCACCAGCGTAAAGTCGCACCGGGCAATTAGCGCCTCGACCGACGGTGAATTATGAAACGCCCGCAGGCTGGCGCGATGGCTGTCCGGCAGCACGCCGCGTGCGTGGGTGCTGGAGATCACCGTAACGCCCGCATCCGCCAGCTTTTGCACGGCCTCAGCACTTCCCAGCGCCCCCCCGCCCAGCCACAGCAGAGGCTGTTTCGCCTGCTTAAGCTGCGCCCAGAGCGCCTCGACCGCAGCCTTATCAACGGTGTCCGGCGCGGTGGATTTTACCGGTGCCGTCACCAGCGAGGCCGGGATCTTCGCCCCCTGAATATCAATCGGAATTTCCACCGAAACCGGCCCGCACGGCGGCGTCTGCGCCTCCTGAATGGCCTTATGGAGAATAGCGACTGCCTGGTGAGCATTGCTGATGCGCCAGGCCCGTTTCGAGCTGGCCTTGAGGAAGGTCAGCTGATCGCGGGTTTCGTGGATAAACCCGGTGTCGGCATCCAGCCAGGCTTTTTCGACCTGGCCGGTCAGGTGCAGCAGCGGCGTACAGGCGTTCATGGCTTCCACCAGCGCCCCCACCGCGTTGCCCGCCCCTGCGCCGGTGCTGGTCAGCGCCACGCCAAGGCCGGAAAAGCGTCCGTGGGCGTCGGCCATGGTGACGGAACCCGCCTCGCCGCGCGCGGGCACAAAGCGGATGTTGCCCCGCTGCCCCACCGCATCCGCGATTGGCAGGTTGTGGATAGAGATGACGCCGTAGATGGCCTCAACCTGATACTGCTCCAGCGTTCTGGCGATGGCGTCGCCGACGGTTATCATTTCGCTCATTGCTCACCCTTTCTCAGTCGCACCAGTGGTTGACGCTATTACCCGTCGCCAGATAAATGCTCTTTTGCTGCATCCAGGCTTTCAGCCCCTGAATGCCCTTTTCGCGGCCCAGACCGCTCTCTTTAAAGCCCCCAAACGGGGTCGAAATCGCAAACACTTTGTAGGTGTTGATCCACACGGTGCCTGCTTCCAGTTGCTCGCTCAGGCGCAGGGCGCGTCCGGTATCGCGCGTCCAGATGCCCGCCGCCAGGCCGTACACCGAGTCGTTGGCCTCGCGGATCAGCGCCGCCTCGTCACTGAACGGCATCGCCACCAGCACCGGGCCGAAGATCTCCTCCTGACAGGCGCGGGCGGCGTTGGTCAGCCCCTCGATAATCGTTGGCTGGAAGAAGCTGCCGCCAGCAAGCGCCGGATCGGCCGGGATCTCCCCGCCGCACAGGACGCGGCCCCCTTCGCGTTGCGCCAGCTCTACGTAGGCCTGCACGCTCTGACGATGTTTGTCGTTAATCAGCGGTCCGATATGTGTACCGTCGGCAAACGGATGGCCGACGCGCAGGCCGCGCGTGAGTTCCAGCAGCCGCGCCATCAGCGGAGCGTAAATGCTCTCGTGGATAAACAGCCGTGAACCGGCAATGCACGCCTGCCCCGCCGAGCTGAAAATGCCGTAGCAGATCCCGCGCGCGGCCTGCTCGACGTCCGCATCGTCCAGCACAATGGTCGGGGATTTTCCGCCCAGCTCCAGCGACGCCGGGATCAGCTTTTCCGCCGCCACGTGCGCCAGATGCCGCCCCGTGGTCGTGCCGCCGGTAAAGGAAATTTTCCGCACGCGAGGGTGGCGCGCCAGCGCGTCGCCAATCACTGAACCTTTGCCTGGGAGCACGCTCAGCAGCCCGGCGGGCAGCCCGGCCTGCTCAAAAATACGCGCCAGCTCCAGCGCCATCAGCGGCGTGGCCTCGGCAGGTTTGAGGATCACCGCATTTCCGGCGGCAATGGCCGGGGCAACCTTCTGCATTTCGCTGGCAATCGGTGAATTCCACGGCGTGATGGCCGCCACCACGCCGAGTGGCTCGTAGCGGCTCAGCGTCAGGAGATCGGGCTGGCGTGGGGTGGGAAGTTCGCCTTCCAGCAGTTCGCAGGCGGCGGCGAAATAGCGCGCCGTGCCCGCCGCACTCATCACCAGACCACGCGCTTCCGCCAGCGGCTTGCCGTTATCGCGGCTCTGCATCTGCGCCAGTTCATCGACGCGGGATTCAATCAGATCGGCCACCTTGTGCAGGATCTTCGCCCGCATATGCGGCAGGCGGTTGCGCCAGTCCGGATCGCGCCACGCGCGTTCGCCTGCCTCGATGGCATCTTCCAGATCGTCCAGGCTTGCGGCGTTAAGCGTTGCGTTGATTGAGCCATCCGCCGGGAACTGGCTCTGCATCAGGTTGCCGCCGCCATGGCGCCAGTGACCACCGATAAAAATCTTCAGATCGTCCATCGTGACTCCTCAGCTCAGGGCCAGCTCGCGGCAGGCGCGCACCGCGCTCAGTGCCGCCAGGGTGGAGGTTTTGGGGTTGCTGGCAAGCGGCAGGCCGCTCAGCTCCAGATGAAACTCACCAAACAGCCCTTCGACGTGCAGCGTATGGGTGTTGCGCGTCGTCGCCGGGTCGACCATCAGTTGCACGCGGGTGTCATCCATCCCGACGCCGCCGAGCGCCACGGTCGCCGCCACGTTGGCGTTAGCCGGGAACAGCCGCGCCGCCTCGCGGGCGCTGCCCTCAAAGAACACCTGCGCCTGCGACACCGCGTTAAGATCGATAAGCTGCTCGGCGTAGCTGCCGCGCCAGCTGGCCGGGCTTTTGCGCGACCGATAGGTCACACGCTCCAGGCCGCCCTCTCTGGCGGCGGAGAGCCCGTCGATGCCCGCCACCGCGCCGGAGAGCAGCGTGAGTTTTCCGCCCGCGCTAAGCAGACGCTGTTCCAGCGCGCTGTCCGCCAGCGCGCCGGTGGATATCACAGCCAGATGCCAGCCGCGATGCAGTATCTCTTCGCCGTACTGCGCCACTGCCTGTTGGCTGGCGCACTCCAGCACCAGATCGGGCGCTTCAGCGCAGTCTGCAGGCGAGGCCAGCGCCGCCACCGCACCGCCGAACTGCGCGCGAATGGCCTCGTGGTGGGCCTCGCGCGCCACGATCCAGCCGATGCTGACGCCATCAGGCAGGCGCTCAATCACCGCCTGCGCCATCGCGCCAAAGCCAATTAACATGATTTTTTTCATGATGCGTCCTTACAGGTGACGGCAGAAGCCGCCGGAAACGTCCAGCGCGGCACCGGTGGTAAACGAGGCCAGCGGCGAGGCGAGGAACAGCAGCGCCTGTGCGGGCTCCTGCGGCTTGCCGAGGCGCGCCATCGGTATGCCCCGCTTGCGCGCAATATCCGCCGTCCATTCCGGCCAGCTCTGGCTTTTATCCGTCCGGTTTTCAAAGCGGCGCTGCCACTGGCCGGACTCCACCATGCCGAGCAAAATGGAGTTGACGCGAATACCTTTGCCCACCAGCTCTTTAGAGAGCGTCAGCGTCATATTCAGCAGCGCGGCGCGGGCGGCGGAGGTGGCGATCATGTGCTCCTCCGGCTGCAACGCCAGCAGGGAGTTGACGCAGGTAATCGAGGCGATATCGGACTGCTCCAGCAGAGGCTGAAACGCCTGCACCGGGTTGATTACCCCAAACAGTTTCAGTTCGGCTTCGTGCAGCCACGCCTCGCGCGGGGTGTCGTTGAAGTGCGCCACGTAGCCCTGCCCGGCGTTGTTGATCAACATATCCGCCGCGCCAAAGCGCGCCTGAACCGCCTGCGCGAAAGCCTGCACCTCATCGGCGTTGAGCACGTCGCAGCGGTAAGCGAAGATCTCTCCGTCGGGGTAGTCGTTTTGCAGCGCCGCATGCGCACTGGCGAGCCGGTCCGGATCGCGGCCGCAGAATGCCACTTTTGCCCCCTCGCCCAGCAGCAGGCGCAGCGTTTCAAAGCCGATGCCGGACGATCCGCCGGTGACTACCGCTACGCGACCATCAATGTGTGCATTCATCGCCTATCTCCTGGTGAATACGTAAAAGCTGTTGGTTAAAAAACGCCGCGTTATCGAGGTAGCTGGCGTGCCCGGCCTGGGGAATAGAGGTAAACGGCATGCCGTAGCGCAGCGCCAGCCCCTGCACCTGCTCGGGTTGGGTGATGGCATCCTGCTCGCCGCACCAGGCTTCAAAGGTGCCCGAATAGCGCGTCAGCCAGCCGTGGATATCGTCGTGGGCCAGCATCCACGCGGCGGCGAGATAGCCTTCCGGGCGCAGGGCGCGCATGCCCGTCGCAACGGTCGCGATATCCTCCACGCGCGCGCCGGGGCGCAGCAGCTTCGCCGCACGGGTCTGGGCGAGAATGTCGCCGCCCAGCGCGATCTGCTGCTCGCGGTTGCGCCACACCTGCTCGCGCTGCTCCGGCGCGGCCTGGCCGTAGCCCTGCGCCGCGTCCGCCAGCACCAGATGCAGCACGCGTTGCGGAAACTTCGCGGCAAAGGCGCTGGCGACCAGCGCCCCCAGCGAGTGCCCGACCAGCACCGTCTGCCAGACGCCCGCACGATCGAGCATCGCCGCCAGCGCGTCGGCGTAATCGCCCGCGTTCGCGCGTTCGGTCGAGAGCATCGGGCTTTCGCCATACCCGGGCATGTCCCACGCCAGCACGCGAAAACCGCTCAGCGCCATCTGCTTATGCCAGGAGGCCGCGCCGGAGCTGATACCGTGCAGCAGCATCAGCGGCGTGCCGCTTCCCTGTTCGCGAAAGCCCGTCATACTGCCTCCTTACCCGCGCTTCACTTTAGAGAGCGGGTGATCGGCCGGATAGGTTGGGATTTCCGGCTTGTTGGTTCCCAGCATTACGCACATCAGCGCCTCTTCTTCGCCGTGGTTAAACAGCCCGCGGTAGATGCCTGGCGGAACGGAGATCAGGTCGCGCTCGCGCAGCACGGTTTCGGTGTAGTTGTCGCCGTCCTGAATCATCAGGGTGATCTGCCCTTTGAGCATGAAGAAGACCTCTTCCACGTCGTCGTGCAGGTGCAGCGGCCCTTCGCACTTCGACGGCAGTACCATGGTGGAGAAGGTGAAGTGGTCGGCCTGAACGGTATTGGTGTCGTTCGCCACGCCGGTTGCGCCGGTGCCGATATAGCGCATCTGCGCGCGGCGGTATTTCGGGTCATAGTCGGCCTGGAACTTCAGGGCGTTCCAGTCATACTTGCGGCCTTCAAAGCGCGCAATGCGCGACTCGACCCACTCTTCCATGGTCAGATGGTCAGGCTTAATGCCCGGTTTTGCAGTTACGGTTGAATCAGTCATGACACTCTCCTCAGTAACGTCTCAGCAGCGGCAGTAACAGGACGCAGCCCACCGCCGCCATCACCGCCAGAAAAATCAGCCCGGAATCCATGCTGTGGGTGAAGGCGATAAGCGCTCCCATCACCGCGGGCGACAACGCCCCGGCAAAGTTTCCCAGCCCGTTGAAAATGCCGCCCGCCGTCGCGCTCACCCGGGGATGGGTAGCCTTCGCCAGCAGGGCGAAAATGTTCGGCGCACCCGTGCCCCACATAAAGGTGCTAAAGCTCATCGCCGCGATAATCGTCAGGGGCGTATCAAGGTGCATCACCGCCGTCAGCCCGACAGCTGCTCCCGCCATGGAGATAAAACAGGCCGCCGCCCGCTTATCGACGCGGTCCGAAAGCCAGGCGCCAATCACCTCGCCCGCCAGCATGGCGATAAACGGCATCGACGACAGCCAGCCCGCGTGCTCCAGATGAATGCCCTTGCCCTTGATCAGGTAGCCCGGCAGCCAGCCGTTGATCCCCCACAGATAGGTGAGAAAGGCGACGTTAAAGACGCAAATTACCCAGAAGTGCGGGCTGACAAACAGCTCGCGCCGCGCCGCACGCCGCTCGTCCCGTGATGCCTGCGTAGTTGTTGGTTTCACGTCGAGGCGAATACCGCGCAGGCCTATGCGCACAAAGATCAGCACCGGCACGGTGAGCATCGCCATGACAAAGAAGGTGCTTTGCCAGCCGAAAGTGTTGAGCAGCCAGAGGGAGAGCGGGAAACCAATTGCCGCGCCCACCGGCGTACCGAGCAGCCACAGCATGGTGGCGCGCGCCTGCAGATGTTGCGGGAAGTTATGGCGCACGATGGCGAACGCCAGCGGGAACAGCGGCCCTTCGGCGATGCCCAGTAGAATGCGCAGAACAATCATCACCGTGTAGTTATGGGTGAAGCCCATCGCCACCATCAGCACGCACCACACCGCCATCATCCCGGTGAGCAGGCGCAGCGGCGGGATTTTGTCCCCCAGCCCGCTGAGCAGCACCGATGAAAAGCCGTAGCTCAGCAGAAATGCACTCATCAGGATGCCGAGGCGCGTGGTGTCAAAATCGATCCCCATCGCCTGCTGGAAATGGCTATCGGAAAACAGTGCCGCGATACTGATTTTGTCGAAAAACGCCAGCAGCACGCAGGCCAGCAGCGACAGCGGGATAGCCCAGCGTACGGCTTTTTCAGGCGTACGGGTTCCCTCGCCGCTCGCCTCTGAGGGCGCGGCGTTGGTCTCGAATGTGGTCATGTCTCCCCCTACGGGTGCGGGTTAGCTATCGCAGTGCCATCAGTGAAAAGGCCGGGTCGCTCAGCGGCACATCCGATAAGTCTCGCCCCGCCGCCATCCAGCGCTTCGCCAGCTTGACGGTACGCGCGTCGTTAAAGGCCACCAGCTGCGTCAACCGTCCGCCGTCATCCAGCGAGAAGAACAGCGCGTTATCACGAACGACGGTTTTGCCGCCAGGCTGCGGAATGCCGAGGATCTGGATGTTGTGCTGATATTGATCCGACCACAGCCACGGTGCGTCGTCGTAGCCCGGCGCGTCGGGGTTAAGCATTGCTTTCGCCGTCGCCACCGCCTGATTCTGGGCAAAGGCCCACGACTGGATGCACAGCCCGTAGTGGTGATGCTGCGCGACATCGCCCGCGGCAAAGATGGCCGGATCCGACGTGCGCCCCTGCGCGTCCACCACGATCCCACGGTCGGTCTTTAGCCCGGCGTCGCGGGCCAGCTCAAGGTTCAAATCGACGCCGATCCCCACCACCACCGCATCGAAGGTTTCGCGTTTGCCGTCGCAATGGATCACCGGCAGACCGTTGTGATCGTCAAGCTCCAGCACGCCGCAGCCGGTGCGGATATCCACGCCCTGCTCGCGGTGGATCTTCTCCAGCTGTCGGGAAACCTCGCCGCTCACCGAGCGCATGCACAGGGCAGGCTGCTGCTCGAACAGCGTAACCGCCACGCCACTTTTACGCGCCGAGGCGGCAATCTCCAGGCCGATCCAGCCGCCACCGACAATCGCCAGGGTGTTGCTTTGCGCCAGACGCGCTTTCAGGCGCTGCGCGTCCTGCCAGTGGCGCAGGGTGTAGACCTGCGGATGTTTTGCCCACGTCTCGCCCGGCAGACGCGCCCGTCCACCGGTCGCAATTAAAAGGATGTTGTAACTAAGAAGCTCACCGTTGCTCAAATGTACCTTTTTCGCGGCGCGATCGATCTGCGTGGCGCGCAAAGGACGGTACCAGGTCAGATTCAGCGCCTGTTGGGCCTCTTCAGCAAACAGGCGCGGCAGCGCGGCATCGGCGTCCAGCAACGCGGCTTTCGAAAGCGGCGGGCGCTCATAAAAATCCCACTCCTCTTCCGCCACTACACAAATCTCGCCGTCGAAGCCGTCGTCGCGCAGGGTTTTCGCCGCCCAGCCCCCCGCCTGGCCGCCGCCGATAATGACAATGCGCGAGGTCATACCGCCTCCGGCTTTTTCTGCTGGCGGCGCGTGTCATGGTCAATCCCGCCCTCTACTGCCCATTCGGTAAAGGAGATCAGGGAGTGTTCCAGCTCACGCGGCTGCCAGTTTTCGGTCAGGTAGTCGTCGTTGGTGTAGTACTCAAACGCGCCGCCGGTCGGGCTGTTGACGTACCAGAAGTAGGCGGACGACACCGGATGGCGGCCCGGCCCGATAAAGGTGCTCCAGTCGTTTTTATTCATCGCAATGCCGCCGCCGATCACTTCGTGAATGTCGCGCACGGTAAAGGCGACGTGGTTCAGGCCGCGCTTGCGGTTCGGCAGCTGGAGCAGGAAAAGATTGTGATGGCCGCCACGCGGGCCACAGCGCAGGAACACGGCGCGGTTGATGTAGCGGTCAGAAACCTGGAAGCCAAGCACCTCGCGGTAGAACTTTTCTACTGCCGCCAGCTCCTCGACGAAGAAGACCACGTGACCGACGTTGATCGGCTGAGCGCGGTCGTACACCGGGCTTGGCGTGTCGATGCGGCGGGCGTCTCCCCACTGGTTAATCGGCTCGACGTTCAGCTCAACCGGCACCTGCTGGCTCACCTGTACGCGCAGGGTCATACCGTTCGGATCAAGACACTCCAGCGCGTCCCCCACCTGGCGAAAGCCGGGCTGCTGCGCCAGCTTCGGGCGCAACGCATCCAGCTCGTCCTGGGTCGCCACCGCCCAGGTCATGCGGCGCAGGGTGTTGCCCGCTTCAAACGCCGGCGGCAGGTCGGGGCTGTCAATTGGGTTGAGCTCAACGCGCGCGCCGCTCAGGGTGGTAAAACGCTGGCCGCTGGCATCGCCCGTCAGGCCAAAATCACGCATAAATTTGGCGCAGTGCGTCAGGTTATCAACGCCAAATTCCAGCTTTTCAATTCCGGTTACACTCATCGTTCGTTGCCTCATCTGGCCCAAATTGGGCGTAAAACATGCCCGACGCAGCAAAGCGCCTGACGTTAACTCACTGATTTAACTGGCCTGTGACAAATATCCTAAGAAGCCAGAGATTTTATCCGCCGCCAGACGGACCTCGTTTTGCAGGCGCTCGCGGTCGGTCCGGGGGATCTCCTCCGACGGCACCAGAATGCTGACCACCGCCGCCACCCGTCCGCTGCGGTCATACACCGGATAGACAATGGAGGAGATGCCGTGGCGGAAGAAAGATTCGCCAATCACGTAGCCGCGAGCTTTGTCCTGCTGCACCATCTGCCACAGCGCTTCGCGGTCGTGAAGCTGCCCCGGCGTGTTGCCCGGCAGGCGCTCATGCGGGAACAGGTGTTCAAAGTCAGCGCGCGAAATATCGGTCAGCAGCATGCGGCCAAGCGAGGTGCAGTGCACCGGCAGGCGGGTGCCAATGCTGACCTGGTTGATGCGCGAACCGGCAGCGCTGACGCGGGCGACGTAAATAATGTCGCGCCCGTCGCGGATCGCCAGATGGCTGCTGCACTGGCTGACGTCGCGCAACTGTTCAATAACCGGCTGGCCGACCTGCGCCACGTCCAGCGAGGCGATGTACTCAAAGCCCAGACGCAGCACATTCATGCCGAGCGAGAAAGTATTGGTGCGCGCGTTGCGCTCCAGAAAGCCCATGTATTCCAGCGTCTGTACCACGCGATAGGCGGTCGCTTTTGGCATATCCACCAGCCGGTGCAGCTCGGCAAAGGTCAGATCGCGGTGCTGCTCGCCGAAGGCCAACAGCAGCTGGAGACCGCGCTCCAGCCCCGGCACGAGATACTTCACTTCACGATCGTTTTCCATATTCACCAGGCCTCAGTTAAAGACAAAACCGCCGTTGACCGGAATCAGCTGCCCGGTAATGAACCGCGACAGATCGCTTAACAGCCAGACCACGCTGCCCGTCACATCTTCCGGTTGCTGCGCGCCGGTTAACGCGCGGCCATTTTCGTAGAGCTGATGGCGTTCGGCGGGCACATATTCGGTCGCCTCGACGCGGGTTAATCCCGGCGCGATAGCATTGATGCGGATACGTTTTTCACCCAGCTCACGGGCCATCGAACGGGTCATGGCAATCACCGCGCCCTTGCTGGCAACATAGGCCATCAGGCGCGGTGCGCCCCACAGCGCGGTGTCGGAAGCGACGTTCACAATCCCGGCCCCCTCACGCAGCAGCGGCACGGCGGCGCGCGTCACCAGCCAGGTGCCCTTGACGTTGACGCTCATCACCCGATCCCAGAGATCCGGATCGTAATCGAGCATGTTTTTGCCCCCCACGCCGGTCGCCATGGCTGCGTTATTCACCAGCCCGTCAATCTGGCCCTGCTCGCCGATGGCGCTGAATACCTGCTCAATGGCGTGCGGATCGGCCAGATCGATAATGTGGGATTCGATCGCATAGCCCTGCTCACGCAGCCCGTGCGCGCTTTCGGCCAGCTCGCCCTTCAGGATATCGCACATCACCACCGCCGCCCCCTGCTCTGCGCAGGCTTTGGCAAAGTGATAGCCCAGCCCGCGCGCGGCGCCGGTCACGACGATGCGCTTCCCGTTCAGCAGGCCGTTCATCAGGCGGCTCCCTGCTGTTCTTCACGCATCGCCAGCTGCTCTTTCGCCGCCTTTTGCATCATGCGGCGCAGGCGGGAGAGACCGACGTCGTGCTGGTACAGGTATTCATGCTCGCGGGCGTTTGGGGCGAGGCTTTCGAGTACCACGCGGTCCTGTTCGAGGACTTCCCAGTGCAGTTTCTCCAGGCGGTTGCGGTACATGAAGCGCCACATGTCACGCTGCCAGCCCTGCACCCGGCGGATACGCCAGAAGAAGACGCGGCAGTTGTCGTTATCTTCCGGCACCACCATGCCGACGATAAAGAAGTGGCCGCCCGGCCCGAAACGCTTCTTATAAGGAATGGAGAGGCGCATCCAGCAGGTGCCGCTGTTGCCCAGCTCTACCCAGTCGAAGTTGATGCCGCTCTGCCCTTTTTTCTCAAAGATGAAGCCGGTTTTGGTCGGCTGCAGCACCATCTCCGCCTTGCGATCCCCTTCCGCCATCGAGTGCGACGACGAGTGTAGATAGGTACCGTGCATCGGGTCCATCACGTTTTCCAGCGCGTACTGGTAGTTGCATTTCCACCCGGCGGTGCAGAGGAAGTTGCTGAAATTGTCGGTGTCGGCGAGTTCATCCGGGAAGCTCAGTTCATCCGGCTGCTGGTCAGCGGTAACGCCAAACCACAGGAAGATGGCCCCGTGCGCCTCCTGCACGTTGTAGCTGCGCACGCACTGCTGGCCGACCAGCGGGCATTTATCCACCGCGGGCACATCTTTCACCTCGCCGTTACCCGCCACTTCCACGCCGTGATACCAGCAGGCGATGCGGTCGCCGAGATTCCAGCCCATAGACAGCCGCGCGCCGCGGTGTGGACAGCGATCTTCCAGCGCCTGCACCTGGCCGTCTTTGTTACGCCAGACCACAATCTGCTCGCCGAGACGGGTAATACCCACCGGCGCAGACTGCACTTCCCAGCTCGCCAGAACCGGATACCAGAGGCCGCGCAGACCTTTATCAAGATAGTGTTGTACGGGAGTCGTCATCGCGTTGTCCTCAGTAGCCGTTAACCTGTAAGAATGCCTGGAAGCTGTTCTCGCTCCAGGGCTCGCCCTGCTGGTCGTGCAGGCGTGCGGCGTTCAGACCGTTCACCAGCTCCGGCAGGGTTTCCGCCCCCTGCTCAAACAATTCTTCCAGGGTGGCGATAAGGTGCAGCTCCCAGTTTTCCGGCTCGCGGCTGCGCGTCTGCCAGATAAGATTCGGGTATTCGCCCGGCTTGTGGATCGCGCCGTTACCGCCCTCTGCCGGAGGGGTAAACTGGCGGCTTTCCGGCAGCGCCGGGTTAAAATTCAGGGTCTCGCTCATGCCACGGTCTCCTCGACAAAGGTAATCTGGATTTGGTTTTCAAAGACCCGAACCGGGTAGCGGTTGAGGTTGCGACCGCCAGGGCCATGCAGGCACTGGCCGGTTTTGACGTCAAAAACCGCCTCATGCAGCGGGCACTCCACTTTGCCGTCTTCCACAAAACCCTGGCTTAGCAGCGCGTAGGCGTGCGGACATACGTCTTCCAGCGCGTAATATTCACCGTCAATTAAATAAACGCCGATCTCTTTACCCTCGACGTTGCCGCTAAAAGGGAAATCTTCCTGTACTTGTTCTGCGTCACATACGCCTATCCAGCTCATCGCGATCCTCCAGGCTTTTGTTTCATATATGAAACTCTGTTTCTTATTTAATACGGTCAATATAAAAGCGATGAATCTTTCGTCAAGCGGCAATGTGACGAATTTGTTAACCAAAAGACAATTAATTAACTAAGTGTGCAAAGGATCACGAAAAAATGCAGCGATATGAAATATTCATTATTTAGGCGTGAGGAAATACGTTTTAGTAATGGTCGTAAATATTCACCAAAAGTTATTGACTAATTTTATCATTCGTCATTAGAAATAAATAAAAGGGATGCGCGCGGAGTTTCACCTGTGAAACTTATTTTTATTTTATTGTTTATAAACAACGAGTTTCACTGGTGAACCATTTTACTTGCGTGACAATCACATTTATAAAAAATCAATCAATAAGGCGAGCATGATGACGGCAAGATGGCAAGGTACGATAGCACTGTTATTGCTAATTATTATTTCGTATGTCGACCGGGTTAATATTTCGGTGATGATTTTAAACCCGGAGTTCGCCGAACACTTTCAGTTAAATGAAAACAGAATGTTACAGGGAATGCTAATGACATGCTTTCTGCTGGGCTATGGTTTTTCCGCGTTACTCTTAACGCCGGTTATTGAAAGCAAATTCCATTATCGCCAGGGGTTGTTAATGAGCATTGCCATCTGGGCAGCGGTGTGTGCCATTTCACCGCTGCTCGGCTCGCTGATGGGAATGCTCATCGCGCGCGTGATTTTAGGCGTTGCTGAAGGGCCGCTCTTTTCGCTGAAAACCCGCTTTATCAGCGATAACTTCTGCGCAGAGGAGATCGGCAAACCCAATGCCGTCACCGCCCTGGGCGTTTCGCTGGGGCTGGCGGTGGGCTTTCCGCTGATTACCTGGCTAATGGCGCACCTCGGCTGGGCCGGATCGTTTTATGCCCTGGCAGCGATCAACCTGGTGCTGGGCGGCGGTGCGATCTGGCATTTTCTGCCCGCGCCGCGCGAGGTGACGACCATCCAAAAACCGGGTTTTATGCAGACCTTTACCCTCGCCTGGCATACGCCACTGCTCGGCCTGATCCTGCTGGTTGAAATCGCCACGCTGAGCTATCTCTGGGGTAGCAGCGCATGGCTCCCCGCCTGGCTGCGCGATGAGCATCACTTCTCGCTGCACGCGACCGGGCTGCTTGCCGCGGTCCCCTTCCTGTTAAGCCTTGGCTCAAAATTTCTCGGCGGCGTACTGCTCGACAAAATGCGCCCGGAGCAGGCCCCGGTGCTGTTTGTGGTGGGCGGCTTGCTAACGGCGTTGTCCGTCATCGCGCTGATGCTGAGCCACCAGCCGCTGTGGCTTGCGCTGTTTATGCTCTCGGCAAATATCTTCTGGGGACTTCAGGGGGCGGCCATTCCTGCGGTGATCCAGCATCACGCGGCGCGAGAAGCGGTCGGTAGCGCCTACGGAATTATTAATGGGATCGGCAATCTCTGCGCCGCCTTTATTCCGCTGCTGATGGGGATGGTCATGAAATCGATGGGGTCGGTGAGCTCAGGCTTTTCGGTGCTGGTGGTGTCGCAGGCGATCACCCTGCTGGCGGGGGGCGTGTTGCTGCTGCGCATGCGTCGCGCAGCAGCACTCAGCGCGTAAAGGTTATTCGCCCTTTTTCGCCGCCTGGATGTAGAGCATTTCCAGCGCCAGGGTCGCCGCGGCCAGCGCGGTGATCTCGGACTGATCGTATGCCGGCGCGACTTCCACCACATCCATGCCCACAATGTTCAGATCTTTCAGGCCGCGCACCAGCTTGATGGCGCGGTCAGAGGTCAGCCCGCCGATGACAGGCGTACCGGTACCCGGTGCAAACGCCGGATCCAGACAGTCGATATCAAAGGTCAGGTACACCGGCATATCGCCAACGATCTGCTTCACCTGGGCGATGATGTCGTCCACGCCGCGATCGTTCACCTGGCAGGCATCCAGCACGGTGAAACCGTTGTCTTTATCGAACTCGGTGCGGATACCGATCTGCACGGAATGGTTCGGGTCGATCAACCCTTCTTTCGGCGCGGTGAAGAACATGGTGCCGTGGTCAAATTCACAGCCGTTCGCATAGGTATCGGTATGCGCATCGAAATGCACCAGCGCCATTTTACCGAAGTGTTTAGCGTGGGCGCGCAGCAGCGGCAGGGTCACGAAGTGGTCGCCACCGAAGGAGAGCATGCGCTTACCGGCAGCCAGCAGCTTCTCGGCGTGAGCCTGCAGCTTTTCGCTCATCTCACGCGCGTCGCCGAAGGCATACACCAGATCGCCGCAGTCCACGACGTTCAGGCGCTCACGCATGTCGAAGTTCCACGGGAAACGGTGATGTTCCCAGGCAAGGTTAGTGGAGACCTGACGGATTGCCGCCGGGCCGTGACGGCCACCCGCGCGACCAGAGGTCGCCATATCAAATGGCACCCCGGTGATCACCCACTCCGCGTCACTGTCGTACGGCTGGAAGTTCATCGGAAGGCGTAAAAAACCAAACGCGTTAGATACCAGAGAGTTATCGTACTGATGACCTAAGGTGCTCATGTCCTGACCTCATTTAACGTCGATGTTTAAAAAAGATGAAAAAAAATCCCCTCCGCGTCGTTAAACCCGACGAGGAAGGGATTGATTCGTAAATCGCATATTGGGGCGAATTATCGCCGGTAATCCATACGGGTTCAAGTGAGTATAGCATCCTGCCGGAGGGCGCCTTCGCCTTATCGGGCCTACATTCCCGGGCCCGATACACGGGCATCACACGCCCAGCGGTCTGTTACCCTCTCCCACAGGGAGAGGGAGGTTCACTTACTCGTCTTCCAGATACGTATAACCGTACAGACCCGCTTCAAACTCTTCCAGGAACTGCTGCTGGAGCTGATCGTCCAGACCGGTGTTCTTCACCTGATCGCGGAACTGGGTCAGCAGTTTTTTCGGATCCAGCTGGACATACTCCAGCATATCGGCCACGGTATCGCCCTCGTCAGAGAGCTCTACTTCTACATTGCCATCCGGGAAGACAAAGACATCCACCGCCTCGGTATCCCCGAACAGGTTGTGCATGTTACCGAGGATCTCCTGATACGCCCCGACCATGAAGAAGCCCAGCATTGGCGGGTTCTCCGGATCGTACTCCGGCATTGGCATGGTAGTGGCGATCCCGTCACCGTCGATGTAGTGATCGATGGCACCGTCTGAGTCACAGGTGATATCCAGCAGCACCGCACGGCGCTCAGGTACCTGATCCAGCCCTTCCAGCGGCAGGACCGGGAACAGCTGGTCAATACCCCATGCGTCCGGCATCGACTGGAACAGCGAGAAGTTGACGTACATTTTGTCCGCCATCCGCTCCTGCAGTTCGTCGATAATCGGGCGGTGCGCACGGTTGCTCGGATCGAGCTGTTTCTGCACTTCGTGGCACATGTTCAGATAAAGCTGCTCTGCCCAGGCACGCTCTTGCAGGCTGTACGCCCCGGACGAATATCCGATATGAATATCATGCAGGTCCATCTGGCTATCGTGCAGCCATTCACGCAGCGAACGACGCGTGCCCGGCTCGTGCATCTCTTGCCAGGTTTCCCACATGCTCTGCAGCGCACGCGAAGCATCTTCCGCCGGCGCGGTCGCTTCGGTGTATTCGTTGCGCTCAACGCCGATAATGTTCGAGACCAGCACCGTATGGTGTGCGGTAACGGCACGACCCGATTCGGTGATCACGGTCGGGTGCGGCAGACCGTGCTCATCACACGCATCGCCAATCGCCCAGATGATGTTGTTAGCGTATTCGTTCAGGCCATAGTTCACCGAGCAATCCGACTGGGAGCGCGTACCTTCGTAGTCCACGCCCAGGCCGCCGCCCACGTCAAAGCACTGAATGTTCACGCCCAGCTTATGTAGCTCAACGTAGAAACGGGCCGACTCGCGCACGCCGGTGGCGATGTCGCGGATGTTAGCCATCTGCGAACCGAGATGGAAATGCAGCAGCTGAATACTGTCCAGACGACCATGCTCACGCATGATCTCTACCAGCTGCAGCACCTGGTTTGCCGCCAGGCCAAATTTGGATTTCTCGCCGCCGGAGGACTGCCATTTGCCGGAGCCCTGAGACGCCAGACGGGCACGCACGCCAAGACGCGGTACCACGTTAAGGCGCTCGGCCTCTTCCAGCACGATAGCGATTTCGGACATCTTCTCAATGACCAGATAGACCTTATGGCCCATCTTCTCGCCAATCAGCGCCAGACGGATGTATTCGCGGTCTTTATAGCCGTTACAGACGATCACCGAGCGGGTCATACCCGCATGCGCCAGTACCGCCATCAGCTCTGCTTTAGAGCCGGCTTCCAGCCCCAGCGGTTCGCCGGAGTGGATAAGGGATTCAATAACGCGGCGATGCTGGTTAACCTTGATCGGATAAACCAGGAAATAGTCGCCGTTGTAACCGTAGGATTCACGGGCGCGTTTAAACGCGGCGTTAATGGAACGCAGACGGTGTTGCAGGATCTGCGGGAAGCAGAACAGAGCAGGCAGACGCTGTCCCTGTGCTTCACGTGCTTTCACCAGTTGGGCGAGATCGACGCGCGCTTCCGGTACGTCAGGATCCGGGCAGACGCTGATGTGACCCAGTTCGTTGACGTCGTAGTAGTTGTTACCCCACCACGTAATATTGTATGTGCGCAGCATCTTGCTGGCTTCCTGGGAGCTCATCGCAACCTCCTGCATAGAACGTAGTACACCCTGTTCGCCTGCTGACGAAGGCGAAAATGAAGACATGTCGTCAGACATTGCGAACCTCAACTCTTACTAAAAAGTGTAAAACAGTTGACTACTATCGCAGCGTTAAACTGCGATAACAACCCATTAACCGACCAGTTTTCCAGCACAGAATGCTGGAAGCCGGGCCGTGCGACCGGTTTCTTGTTCATATCATTGTAAAACACGTAACCGAACTAAGTATGACAAGGTTCGGCGAAACCACGAGAAAACTCTTGTATTAACAAGAGCGCCCTTGTTCAGACTTCACAAAGCGTAACCGGCCCTGGAATCCTGAGAAGCGCCGAGATGGGTATATCATCGGCAGGTTTGCAGAATAGATTTGTAGAGAACGGGGAGTGCACTCCGGCCAGAAAGGCGGGACTGACAAGGCAGAAAACGACGGTTCATTATCTTGAATCACCTCCACGGGCGCCCCGAAAGACAGACCCACAAGCCAAAGCGAAAAGTTCACTGCTTAACCCGGCTGGAAGTGGCGTCCCGATGAGATCATCGAGCGCTATTATGTCGAAGCCGTGCGCGGCGTTTTATACCGAGAAGATGGGTAAAAAGCAAAATATAAATATGCGCATTGCCAGTGGTGTCCGGAAAAATTTCCAGTCGGGTTTTCAACGTAGTGGGAGCTATCTCAAAAAAAGCTGGAAATGGGGCGAAGAAGTGACCTAAAATAGCCGTCCAGATGTTAATCCATCCATACTGATTAACACTCAGACTGCCAGTGTCACTACCTGCACGTTCTGGCGGAAAACTCCGCTATAACGACCTCACACGACAGTTTGAGCTAACTAAATTCTCCTTAGGTGAAATAAAACATGGCAAAACACCTGTTTACGTCCGAGTCTGTATCAGAAGGACATCCTGATAAAATTGCTGACCAAATCTCCGATGCGGTGCTGGATGCGATCCTGGAACAGGATCCAAAAGCCCGCGTTGCATGTGAAACCTATGTCAAAACCGGCATGGTTCTGGTTGGCGGTGAAATCACCACCAGCGCATGGGTTGATATCGAAGAGATCACCCGTAACACGGTGCGTGAAATCGGCTATGTGCATTCTGATATGGGCTTTGATGCCAACTCCTGCGCCGTACTGAGCGCGATTGGCAAACAGTCTCCTGACATCAACCAGGGCGTTGACCGTGCTGACCCGCTGGAACAGGGCGCGGGCGACCAGGGCCTGATGTTCGGCTATGCAACCAACGAAACCGACGTGCTGATGCCAGCACCTGTGACTTACGCCCACCGTCTTGTGCAGCGTCAGGCTGAAGTGCGTAAAAACGGCACCCTGCCGTGGCTGCGCCCGGATGCGAAAAGCCAGGTAACTTTCCAGTACGATGACGGCAAAATTGTTGGCATCGATGCGGTTGTTCTCTCTACCCAGCACGCGGAAGATATTGATCAGAAATCCCTGCAAGAAGCGGTGATGGAAGAGATCATCAAGCCCGTTCTGCCGACCGAATGGCTGAACTCCGCGACCAAATTCTTCATCAACCCGACTGGCCGTTTCGTTATCGGTGGCCCAATGGGTGACTGTGGCCTGACCGGTCGTAAAATTATCGTTGATACCTACGGCGGCATGGCTCGTCACGGCGGCGGCGCGTTCTCCGGTAAAGACCCGTCTAAAGTTGACCGTTCCGCAGCGTACGCGGCACGTTATGTGGCGAAAAACATCGTTGCCGCTGGCCTGGCTGACCGCTGTGAGATTCAGGTTTCCTACGCAATCGGCGTGGCTGAACCGACCTCCATCATGGTGGAAACCTTCGGTACCGAAAAAGTGCCTTCCGAACAGCTGACTCTGCTGGTGCGCGAGTTCTTCGACCTGCGTCCATACGGCCTGATTCAGATGCTGGATCTGCTGCACCCAATCTATAAAGAGACCGCAGCATACGGTCACTTTGGTCGCGAACATTTCCCATGGGAAAAAACCGACAAAGCAGCCCTGCTGCGTGACGCAGCCGGTCTGAAATAAACGACCGACCTCTCTTCAAGGCCAGCCTCGCGCTGGCCTTTTTTTATCGTCCTGCCCTGGCTTTATGACGTTTTCAACACGATATGAAACCGCTTACATCACCTGTCATCGGCAGCGCTTTCAGAATATTCTCTTTGCATGAATCCCTTTCTTCTGCTGTTACATCCCCTTTAGGTTAAGTCTGAAACTGGCGCAAATACGATGCGCATCAACTATTTTAACTCTATATTTTCAAAGTCTTAATTTACTTTACGATCGCGATCCGGTGTAACCGATTACACCAATGTGACCTGTATCACATAACTTCACGATCTAATAACCTACCCTTTACATCGATAAAATTGATAACCCAACTGGAGGGCATAATGCCTGACAATAAAAAACAGGGGCGTACGTCCAATAAAGCCATGACGTTTTTCGTCTGCTTCCTTGCAGCCCTGGCAGGATTGCTATTTGGCCTGGATATCGGCGTCATTGCCGGTGCATTACCCTTCATCACCGATGAATTCAAAATTAGTGCCCACACCCAGGAGTGGGTAGTGAGCTCAATGATGTTTGGCGCCGCTGTGGGCGCCGTCGGCAGCGGCTGGCTCTCTTTCAAACTCGGGCGTAAAAAGAGCCTGATGATTGGGGCGATCCTCTTCGTGGCCGGTTCACTCTTTTCAGCCGCCGCACCCAATGTGGAAGTGCTGATCCTCTCCCGCGTATTACTGGGTCTGGCGGTAGGGGTAGCCTCTTATACCGCCCCGCTCTACCTCTCTGAAATTGCGCCGGAAAAAATCCGTGGCAGCATGATCTCTATGTATCAGCTGATGATTACCATCGGTATCCTCGGTGCCTATCTGTCCGATACCGCGTTCAGCTACAGCGGCGCATGGCGCTGGATGCTGGGCGTCATTATCATCCCGGCGATTCTGCTGTTGATCGGGGTCTTCTTCCTGCCGGATAGCCCGCGCTGGTTCGCCGCAAAACGCCGCTTCCACGATGCGGAACGGGTGCTGTTACGTCTGCGAGACACCAGCGCCGAAGCCAAAAATGAACTGGAAGAGATCCGCGAAAGTCTGAAGGTAAAACAGTCCGGCTGGGCGCTGTTTAAAGAGAACAGCAACTTCCGTCGTGCCGTCTTCCTGGGGGTATTGCTCCAGGTCATGCAGCAGTTCACCGGTATGAACGTCATCATGTATTACGCGCCAAAAATCTTTGAACTGGCGGGTTATACCAACACCACCGAGCAGATGTGGGGAACGGTGATCGTCGGGCTGACTAACGTGCTGGCGACCTTTATCGCCATCGGCCTGGTTGACCGCTGGGGCCGTAAACCGACCCTGACGCTGGGCTTCCTGGTCATGGCGGTAGGTATGGGCGTGCTGGGTACCATGATGCACATGGGTATCAACTCACCGACCGCGCAGTACTTTGCCGTAGCGATGCTGCTGATGTTTATCGTTGGCTTCGCAATGAGCGCCGGTCCGCTGATTTGGGTACTGTGCTCTGAAATTCAGCCGCTGAAAGGCCGCGACTTCGGTATCACCTGTTCCACCGCCACCAACTGGATTGCGAACATGATCGTCGGCGCAACCTTCCTGACCATGCTCAATACTCTGGGCAATGCCAATACCTTCTGGGTTTATGGCGGTCTGAACGTGCTGTTCATTGTATTGACCCTGTGGCTAGTGCCTGAGACCAAACACGTCTCGCTAGAACACATCGAACGTAACCTGATGAAAGGACGTAAGCTTCGCGAAATCGGCGCTCACGACTAATCTTCAAACGGGGAGGATGGCTATTGCGCCTCCCCGCCTCCCGCTTTATGCTCTGCCCCTATGAAAACACCCCGTCTTCCCATCGCTATCCAGCAAGCCGTTATGCGCAGCCTGCGGGAAAAACTCGCCCAGGCCAACCTGAAGCTGGGGCGCAGTTATCCGGAACCGAAGCTGGTTTATCAGCAGCGTGGCACCTCGGCTGGTACCGCATGGCTTGAGCCATACGAGATCCGCCTTAATCCGGTGCTTATGATGGAAAATCAGCAAGCCTTTATCGATGAAGTGGTGCCGCATGAACTGGCCCATCTGCTGGTCTGGAAACATTTCGGTCGCGTTGCCCCTCATGGTAAAGAGTGGAAGTGGATGATGGAGAGCGTCCTCGGCGTCCCGGCGCGCCGCACCCACCAGTTCGAGCTGGATTCTGTACGCCGTAATACCTTCCCCTATCGCTGCGCGTGCCAGCAGCATCAGCTGACCGTACGCCGCCATAACCGGGTGGTGCGCGGCGAAGCGACTTACCGCTGCGTAAAGTGTGGCGAGGCGCTAACCGCAGAATAGACTGCGAACATTCAGGAACATTCCTGATCTGACTGATTGCATACAAGAACAACATTCGCTACGTTGCGGGCTCGTTTTACTACGGAGTTCACGATGTACCGTAAATACTCTCTCGCGGTTGCCCTTCTGGCTGCCGCGGTCTCTGGTCACGCGCTGGCCGAAGGTATTCACAGTTTCTCTCAGGCCAAAACCGCCGGCGTGAAGATTAACGCCGATGTGCCCGGTGATTTTTACTGTGGCTGTAAAATTAACTGGCAGGGCAAAAAAGGGGTCGTCGACCTTGAGTCCTGTGGCTACAAGGTTCGCAAAAACGAGAATCGGGCCAGCCGTATTGAGTGGGAGCACGTAGTCCCGGCATGGCAATTTGGCCACCAGCGGCAGTGCTGGCAGGACGGCGGACGCAAAAACTGCGCTAAAGACCCCGTCTATCGCCAGATAGAGAGTGATATGCACAACCTGCAGCCCGCGGTGGGCGAAGTTAACGGCGATCGCGGCAACTTTATGTACAGTCAGTGGAACGGCGGTGAAGGTCAATATGGCCAGTGCGCCATGAAGGTCGATTTCAAAGAGAAAGTCGCCGAGCCGCCAGCCCGGGCACGGGGCAGCATTGCCCGGACCTATTTCTATATGCGTGACCGCTACAACCTCACTCTTTCTCGCCAGCAAACCCAGCTGTTCAACGCCTGGAACAAGCTTTACCCGGTCTCCCCGTGGGAGTGCCAGCGCGACGAACGCATTGCAAAAGTTCAGGGGAATCACAACCCTTACGTGCAGCGCGCTTGCCAGGCGCAAAAGAGCTAACCTACACTAGCGGCAACTGATTTAGACAGACACGCCTTCAGGCCAGGGCCTGGAGGCGTGTCTGTATCACCGTATGACACATGGAATTTCTGACTATGCGCACTCCTCGCATCTATCACCCGGACCTGATTACCGCTGGCAGCGAAATTGCCCTCTCTGACGATGCGGCGAACCACGTCGGCCGCGTATTACGCATGGGCGCAGGCCAGGCGATTCAGCTTTTTGATGGCTCGAATCAGGTTTTTGAGGCGGAAATTACCCGCGCGGATAAAAAAAGCGTGCTGGTGCGCGTTGTGCGCGGCGAAATGGATGATCGTGAATCTCCGCTGCATATTCACCTGGGCCAGGTGATGTCGCGTGGCGAAAAAATGGAATTCACTATCCAGAAATCGATCGAACTGGGTGTAAGCCTCATTACGCCACTTTTTTCTGAGCGTTGCGGCGTTAAACTGGATGCTGAACGGCTGAACAAGAAGCTTCAGCAGTGGCAAAAAATCGCGATTGCCGCCTGTGAACAGTGTGGTCGCAACCGCGTCCCGGAGATCCGCCCGGCGATGGATCTCGAAGCCTGGTGCGCTGAAGAGGAGCAAGGGCTTAAGCTCAACCTGCATCCGCGCGCCAGCGCCAGCATCAATACCCTGCCGCTACCGGTTGAGCGCGTACGGTTGCTGATTGGCCCGGAAGGCGGACTGTCAGCGGATGAAATCGCCATGACCGCGCGCTATCAGTTTACTGATATTCTGTTGGGGCCACGCGTTCTGCGTACTGAGACGACTGCACTCACTGCCATAACCGCACTTCAGGTGCGATTTGGCGATCTGGGTTGAAGCATTAACGGAGAAGAAGAATGATCAAGCTCGGCATCGTGATGGATCCCATCACCAGCATCAACATCAAGAAAGACTCCAGCTTTGCCATGCTGCTGGAAGCGCAGCGTCGCGGCTACCAGCTCCACTATATGGAGATGAGCGATCTTTATCTGATTAACGGCGAAGCCCGTGCGCGCACCCGCATTGTTAACGTCGAGCAGAACTACGACAAATGGTACGAATTTGGCTCCGAGCAGGATCTGCCTCTGGCCGAACTCGACGTGATCCTGATGCGTAAAGATCCGCCATTCGATACTGAATTTATCTACTGCACCTATATCCTTGAGCGTGCTGAAGAGAAAGGGACGTTGATCGTCAACAAGCCTCAGAGCCTGCGCGACTGTAATGAGAAGCTCTACACCGCCTGGTTCTCAGACCTGACGCCAGAAACCCTGGTGACCCGTAACAAAGCACAGCTGAAGGCCTTCTGGCAGAAACACGGCGACATCATCATGAAACCTCTGGACGGAATGGGCGGTGCGTCTATTTTCCGCGTCAAAGAGGGCGACCCGAACATCGGCGTGATTGCCGAAACCCTGACCGAACTGGGCACCCGTTACTGTATGGCGCAGAACTATCTGCCCGCCATTGTGGACGGTGATAAGCGCGTGCTGGTTGTTGATGGCGAACCGGTTCCTTACTGCCTGGCGCGTATTCCGCAGGGTGGCGAAACTCGCGGTAATCTGGCGGCAGGTGGTCGCGGTGAGCCCCGTCCGCTGAGCGAAAGCGACTGGGAAATTGCCCGTCGCGTCGGCCCGCTGCTGAAAGCTAAAGGGTTGATATTTGTGGGTCTCGACATTATTGGCGATCGTCTGACGGAAGTGAATGTGACCAGCCCAACCTGTATTCGCGAAATTGAAGCGGCGTTCCCGGTTTCTATTACCGGCATGCTGATGGATGCGATTGAAACGCGTCTGAAGGGATAATTTCGTTCGAAATACTGTTAGTGACAGCGTCCCTCTTTGTACGCATACTGGGCGCTGTCGCTTTTTAAACCAGGAAACAGAACCTCTGACAATGAATTTACAGCATCACTTTCTTATTGCCATGCCTGCTCTCCAGGATCCGATTTTCCGTCGTTCCGTAGTCTATATCTGCGAATACAGTGATGACGGCGCAATGGGGATCATCATCAATAAACCGCTGGAAAATCTTAATGTTGAAGGCATTCTGGATAAGCTGAAAATTGCCCAGGATGAGCGCGTGCCGGAAATCCGCCTCGACAAACCGGTGATGCTGGGGGGGCCGCTGGCAGAAGATCGCGGATTCATCCTGCATACCCCGCCGGGCTTCTCTTCCAGCATTCGCATCTCTGACAACACCGTCATCACCACCTCCCGCGATGTTCTCGAGACGCTGGGTACCCTGAATCAGCCAGCCGATGTGCTGGTTGCGCTCGGCTATGCGTCCTGGGAAAAGGGCCAGCTGGAACAGGAGATTCTGGATAACGCATGGCTTACGGCGCCGGCGGATCTGAATATCCTCTTTAAAACCCCTATCGCCGACCGTTGGCGTGATGCAGCGAAGCTGATTGGCATTGATATCCAGACTATGCCTGGCGTCGCGGGGCATGCCTGATGAGCGGTACCCTGCTGGCGTTTGATTTTGGCACCAAAAGTATCGGCGTAGCCATTGGCCAACGCATTACCGGCACGGCGCGCCCGCTGACGGCTCTTAAAGCGCAGGACGGTACGCCCGACTGGAGCCTCATTGAGCGGTTGCTAAAAGAGTGGCAACCCGATGAGGTCATTGTGGGCCTGCCGCTGAATATGGACGGTTCTGAACAACCGCTTACTGCCCGGGCGCGTAAGTTTGCCAATAAAATCCATGGCCGGTTTGGCGTGGCGGTGAAACTGCATGATGAGCGGCTGAGCACGGTGGAAGCCCGCTCCGGCCTCTTTGAACAGGGTGGTTTCCGCGCGCTGAATAAAGGCAGCGTAGATTCAGCCTCTGCGGTAATAATTCTCGAAAGCTACTTCGAACAGGGTTTCTGACCCCCTCTCCTCTAATGCCCGGCATGCCGGGCAAATGCGCGCAATACCTCGATCGCCATCACACTTCAGCCGGCCCTTTTTTGCTTTCTGATTAATGTTTCTATAAAAGAAACATTAAGGTGATTTTTGCAGCAACTGCTGGTTAAGCGTATCCAGTTGTTCGAGGCGAGTCTGAATGGTCTGTTCATCAGGGTTCCACATCCCGGCAAAGGCCAGTGCAGCCTGATGTTCGCCAACGGGCCGGGCCATGGAGACTTCGCCATCGTCATGGTGCCACACAACCTGCCCCTGTTCGCGTTGCTGAGCCACATGCGGTGCCAGGTTCTGCCACTGTTCCGGGGTAAAACGCGCCATCAAGGCCTCGTCGCTCTCGGCAGCCAGCAGTGACATGCCGATGACCGAACGCCAGGCAGGGAGCATATGAAAGCCGGCCAGCGCCTGCGTCGCCTGACTGCCGGGAACGGAGTGCCAGATATAGATGACCTGGTCTTCCCACAATACTCCCAACGCCACCACGATATCGCGCGGGGCATGGCGTTCCAGCGCCGGTAGCGCACGGGAGAAGAGCTCTGAGCCACGTATCGCCTGCGCCGCCAGCGCGTGGATCCCGGGCCCCGGCAGATAGCGACGCTGTTCATCCTGCATGGTGAGGCCAATAGAAGCCATGGTCATCAGCAGACGGTTAACGCGGGTGGTGTTAATGCCCATCAGACGCGCCAGCTCCCGGCAGCCAATAGCGCGACCACTGGAGACCAGATACTGCAGACAGCGAATGCCCTCAATAAGGCTTTGGTTCGGTTGTGATGACATAGCCACGTTCATTTTGTGTCGAAAAGTGAGTCGATTCTACCGCCAGTTCAGAAGGATACAAGGTAATGAATATCTATCCCCAACGCGAGGCCAGAACCTTTCCTGGCACCTCTCTGGAAGCTGACCTGCTGGTGGCAGGTGGTGGCCTGGCCGGGCTGTGCGCGGCCCTGGCGGCAGCCCGGGAGGGGCTCAGGGTCGTTCTTATTCAGGACCGCCCCGTATTAGGGGGCAACGCCTCCAGCGAAGTACGCCTGTGGGCAAACGGCGCCACCTCGCACATGGGCAACAATAATCGCTGGGCGCGTGAAGGCGGCATCATGGGTGAGATCATGGAGGAGAACCTCTGGCGAAACAAAGAGGGGAACCCGGTGATGTTTGACCTGGTACTGCTCGATCTCGCTAAAAGTCAGCCGGGTCTGACCCTGCTGCTTAATACTGCCGTATATGAGATCACTCAAGAGCAGGCTCGCCTGACCGCCGTCAAAGCCTTCAATGCCATTAATGAAACCTTTTATACCGTAACGGCAAGCCAGTTTTGCGATGCCACCGGGGATGGCGTCCTGGGCTTTCTTGCGGGGGCTGAGTATCGCGAAGGGGCCGAGTCGCCCGATGAACTGGGGGAGAAAATGGCCCCAGGGGAGCATTTTGGACACAAGCTCGGGCACTCGATCTATTTTTACACTAAGCGCACCGCTGAGCCGGTAAATTTTGTCCCCCCCTCCTTTGCGCTTGATGACATCACCGCCATCCCTCGTTATAAGCGACTGACCTCGACCCTCAACGGCTGCGATCTGTGGTGGCTTGAGTGGGGAGGCCGCCTCGACACCGTTCATGAGAGCGAGACCATCAAATGGGAGCTGTGGAAAATCGTCTGGGGGGTCTGGAACTATATTAAAAATTCGGGCGAATTCCCCGATGCGGACAACCTGACTATCGAGTGGGTGGGCGCGATCCCCGGCAAGCGCGAGAGCCGCCGATTTATGGGCGATCATCTGCTCTGCCAGCAGGACATTATTGAACAGCGCGACCATTACGACGCGGTGGCGTATGGCGGCTGGTCTATCGACCTGCACCCTGCGGACGGGGTGTACAGTACACACGATGGTTGCCGACAGTTCCACAGTAAAGGGACGTACACCATTCCCTTTCGCTCGCTCTACAGCCGCTCTCTGGACAACCTGTTTTTGACCGGCAGGTTGATCTCTGCGTCGCATGTTGCCTTTGGCAGCGCAAGGGTGATGTGCACCTGCGGCCTGCTGGGGGAGGTGGTGGGCCGCGCAGCGGCGCTCTGTCATCGTCATCAGCTGACGCCGCAGGCGCTTGCGCAGCCGGGCCGCATTGGTGAACTGCAGCAGCGGTTGCAGACGACGGGCTGTTACATCCCGCGCCAGTGGCTGGAAGACCCGGCAAAAGGCGCTACTGTCACCACCAGCAGCGAGTATCTCCTCCGCGCGCTGGCGCCAAATGGCCAGTGGCACTCCCTGGCGGCGCGCATGGCAATACTGTTGCCCGTTCGCCGTGGTGACACCTTGCCTGCCATGACCTTTACGCTGCGCACCCGCAGACCGCAGCCGCTCACCGTTACCCTGCTGGGGAGCGAAAAGAGCGGTAATTTTACGCCAGAATGTAGCTACGCCGGGGTGACGCTGGATGTCGGACAAGAGGGCGATTACACCTGCAACTTCGACTGGCAGAGTGACCGGGATCAGTACGTTTTTGTCGCCTTCAGCGCCAGCGAAGAGGTTGAGATAGCGCTGACGGATACGCATTTGCCTGGGCTGATGACCGTCTTTAATAGTCTGAACGCCCGGGTGGCGAAACATACTCGCCAGGTGGCGGATGGCGATTATGGCGTGGATGAGTTTGACTTCTGGCTGCCGCGCCGTCATCCGCAACAGATCTTCCCGGCCATCCGTTTGGATACGCCGCTGGAGTGCTACAGCAAGCAAAACCTGCAGAATGGCCGCCTGCGCCCCGAACAGCAAGCCAACGCCTGGTCTCCCGCGGCTGATGACCCTGCACCGCAGGCCGTATGGCAATGGGCCCATCCGCAGGAGATTACCCACCTGACGCTGGTGCAGGATAACGATTTTGACAACGCAATGGAGAGCGTGCAGATGGGCCATCACCGGGCCATTACGCCGCACTGCATTACCCACTATCGCCTGTGGGGAGATAACGTCCTGCTCGCTGAAGTAACAGATAATCACCACTCCGTCTGTGAGCACCGTTTTGCGCACCCGCTCAGGGTGCAAGAGATCAAACTGGAGATCCTTGCCACCGCAGGCGCACTTCCGGCGATCTACTCCCTGAACGTCCGTTAAACCCGGCCCTGGGCGCGGCGCTCGGCAAGGCTCTGGTCGAAGTTCTGCATCCCCATCTGCTGCCCGGTCTGAATCACGCCGGGCAACTGGTACGTTTTGCCCTCGCGGATCAGGTTCGCCGCCGCGGGGGTATTGACCAACAGCTCATACAGCGCCACTCGCCCGCCCTGGTTATCGTTAACCAGCTTTTGCGCCAGTACCGCACGCAAACTGCCTGCCAGCTGGTTACGCACCGGATCTTTTTCCTGCGCGGGAAAGGTATCGACCAGCCGTTCAATGGCCTGCGATGCGCCGCGCGTATGGAGCGTCGCCAATACCAGATGCCCGGTCTCGGCGGCGGTGAGCGCCAGACGAATGGTTTCGCTGTCGCGTAGTTCCCCCAGCAAAATCACATCGGGATCTTCACGCAATGCGCCACGTAATGCCTCGGCGAAGGTGCGGCTGTGTAAGCCTATTTCGCGCTGCTGCACCAGACAGCGCTTGCTCTGGTGGATAAATTCCACCGGATCTTCCAGCGTCAGAATGTGCCCGTCGCTGTGGCAGTTAAGATAATCGACCATGGCGGCCAGCGTGGTCGATTTTCCGCTACCCGTTGCCCCGGTCACCAGTATCAGGCCGTTATCGTTCGCCAGCAGCTCCGGCATCGTACGCGGCGTACCCAGCGCGCGTAGCTGCGGACAACAGTGCGGCAGCAGCCTCAGCGCAAGGGAGCAGCCATGCGTGTGGGCAAAGGCACTGGCGCGCAGGCGATGCGCCTCCCCTACCGTGATGGCAAAATCGACCTGCCCGCGGGCAATCCACTCGCCCTGCAGCTCTTCGCTGAGCCACCTATTAAGCAGCGCGGCGACATCCGCCGGGGGAAAAGGGGCTGGCTCAATCTTTCCACGGCGTCGCCAGCGCGGTGGCGCATTACTACACAGGTGTAGATCCGAGACATTATGCTTTACACTAAGGGCCACAATTTCTTCCATATCCACACGAATCTCCTCGGAAAATGAACGACATTGCGCATAACCTGGCACAGGTCCGGGATAAAATCTCAGCCGCAGCAACGCGTTGCGGCCGTGTTTCAGAAGAAGTTACGTTGCTTGCAGTCAGCAAAACCAAACCTGCGAGCGCCATCGCAGAAGCGATTGACGCAGGCCAGCGCGCATTCGGCGAAAACTATGTTCAGGAAGGGGTAGAAAAAATCCGCCATTTCCATGACGCGGGCAGAAGCGATCTGCAATGGCACTTTATTGGGCCGTTGCAGTCGAACAAAAGCCGCCTTGTCGCCGAACATTTCGACTGGTGCCATACGGTCGATCGTCTGCGCATAGCCACGCGGCTTAGCGAGCAGCGTCCAGCCGAAATGCCTCCACTTAACGTGCTGATTCAAATCAATATTAGTGATGAGAACAGCAAGTCAGGAATCGCGCTTTCAGAACTTGATGCACTGGCAGAGGCCGTGGCGCAGTTGCCCGGACTCCAGCTGCGTGGATTGATGGCGATCCCGGCGCCGGAAGCGGATTACGACAGGCAATTTGCCGTGGCACAGCAAATGGCTGTAGCATTTGAGGCGCTCAAAGCGGGCTACCCAACCGTCGACACGCTTTCACTGGGCATGACGGACGATATGGACGCCGCCATTGCGGCAGGCAGTACCATGGTGCGCATCGGCACAGCCATTTTCGGTGCGCGCGACTACACCCAATAATAAGGAAACCTGAGGAACGCCATGAAGACGTTGACTTTCCTGCTCTCGACGGTCATTGAACTCTATACGATGGTGCTTTTGCTGCGCGTATGGATGCAGTGGGCGCGTTGTGATTTCTACAACCCCTTTTCACAATTTGTCGTTAAAATCACCCAGCCGATCATTGGGCCGCTACGCCGAGTTATCCCTCCGATGGGGCCGATTGATAGCGCATCGCTGCTAGTAGCACTGGTGCTCTGCTTTATCAAAGCCATCGTGCTGTTTATGGTGGTCAGCTTCCAGCCTATCATCTGGATTGCCGCCGTACTGATCCTGCTGAAGACCATCGGCCTGCTCATCTTCTGGGTACTGCTGCTGATGGCGATCATGAGTTGGGTAAGCCAGGGCCGTAGCCCGGTAGAGTTTGCCCTGATCCAACTGGCAGACCCTTTACTTCGCCCGATCCGTAACCTGCTGCCGTCGATGGGCGGGATCGACTTTTCCCCGATGATCCTTGTGTTGCTGCTGTACGTGGCCAACATGGGGATCGCCGAGCTGTTACAGGCGACGGGCAACATGCTGCTGCCGGGGCTGTGGATGGCGCTATGAGTGCCGTAAGCACCTGCGCTGACGGGCTGGTTTTACGGCTGTATATTCAGCCGAAAGCCAGCCGCGACAGCATTGTTGGGCTGCATGGCGACGAGATAAAAGTCGCCATCACCGCCCCGCCGGTTGATGGCCAGGCCAATGCGCATCTGACCAAATATCTGGCTAAACAGTTTCGCGTCGCCAAAAGCCAGGTCATCATTGAAAAAGGTGAACTGGGGCGGCATAAACAGGTAAAAATCCTCAACCCGCAAAATATCCCGACGGAAGTCGCGGCGCTGACAGAACAGGACTAAACCATGCAGAAAGTTGTTCTCGCTACCGGTAATGCCGGTAAAGTGCGCGAGCTGGCCTCGCTTTTAAATGATTTTGGGCTGGACGTGGTCGCTCAGACCGAGCTTGGCGTGGATTCCGCCGAGGAGACGGGCCTGACCTTTATCGAAAACGCCATTCTGAAAGCGCGCCATGCCGCTCAGATTACCGGCCTGCCGGCCATTGCTGACGACTCCGGTCTGGCCGTCGATTATCTTGGCGGTGCGCCGGGGATCTACTCCGCGCGCTACTCTGGTGAAGATGCCACCGACCAGCAAAACCTGGAAAAGCTGCTTGTTGCCCTGAAGGATGTGCCTGACGACCAGCGCACCGCGCAGTTCCACTGCGTGCTGGTTTATCTGCGCCATGCCGAAGACCCCACGCCTGTTGTCTGTCACGGCAGCTGGCCGGGCGTAATTACCCGTGAGGCGGCAGGCAACGGCGGCTTTGGCTACGACCCGATTTTCTTTGTCCCGTCTGAGGGCAAAACCGCTGCGGAACTGACCCGCGAAGAGAAAAGCGCGATTTCCCACCGCGGACGCGCCCTGAAACTGTTACTGGAAGCATTACGTAATGGCTAATTTGCCACCTTTGAGTCTTTATATTCACATCCCGTGGTGCGTGCAGAAATGTCCGTACTGCGATTTCAACTCGCACGCGCTGAAGGGCGAAGTGCCGCACGATGATTACGTTGCGCATCTGCTGGCCGACCTGGACGCCGATGTACCTTACGCACAGGGACGTGAAGTTAAGACCATTTTTATTGGTGGCGGTACGCCGAGCCTGCTTTCAGGCCCGGCGATGCAAACGCTGCTGGATGGCGTGCGTGCGCGCCTGAACCTGGCAGCGGATGCTGAAATTACGATGGAAGCCAACCCCGGCACCGTGGAGGCCGACCGTTTTGTCGAGTATCAGCGCGCAGGGGTGAACCGTATCTCCATCGGCGTGCAGAGCTTTAGCGAGCCGAAATTAAAGCGCCTGGGGCGTATTCACGGCCCGGACGAGGCAAAGCGCGCTGCGCATCTGGCAACGGGGCTTGGCCTTCGTAGTTTTAACCTTGATTTGATGCACGGCCTGCCGGACCAATCGCTCGACGAAGCGCTGGATGACCTGCGTCAGGCGATTGAACTTAATCCCCCGCATCTCTCCTGGTATCAGTTGACCATTGAGCCAAACACGCTGTTTGGCTCTCGCCCGCCGGTACTGCCGGATGACGACGCGCTGTGGGATATCTTCGAGCAAGGCCATCAGCTGTTGACCGCTGCGGGCTATCAGCAGTACGAAACCTCCGCCTATGCGAAGCCGGGCTACCAGTGCCAGCACAACCTGAACTACTGGCGCTTTGGCGATTATCTGGGGATAGGCTGCGGCGCGCACGGCAAAGTGACCTTCCCGGATGGCCGCATCCTGCGTACAGCTAAAACGCGCCATCCGCGTGGGTATATGGAAGGCCGCTATCTGGAGCGTCAGCACGACGTCGAGGCAGCGGATAAGCCGTTTGAGTTCTTTATGAATCGTTTCCGCCTGCTGGAAGCCGCACCGCGCGCGGAGTTTTCGCGCTATACCGGGCTGCCGGAGTCGGTGATTCGTCCACAGATTGACGAGGCGCTGGCGCAGGGGTATCTCACCGAATGTGATGAATACTGGCAGATCACCGAGCACGGCAAACTGTTCTTAAACTCCCTTCTCGAGCTGTTCCTCGCCGAAGATTCCTGAAGACGGCTTCCGGATTTTGCATCCCGTTCTGCCAGCTGAAGTAAAGGCTGGCAGAGTGTGGGGATGGATAAATTAAAAATTTACGCAAAACAGCTCAGGCGTGAGCTGACAATGGAAGAGAGACACCTCTGGTATCTCTTGCGTGGTCGCCGTTTCTCACGTTACAAGTTTCGCCGACAACATCCCGTGGGCCACTACATTCTTGATTTTGCCTGCTGCGAAGCGCGACTGGCGGTTGAACTGGATGGCGGGCAACATGATGAAAAACAGAACTACGATGAGCAAAGGTCGTTGTGGTTAAACCAAAAGGGGTGGTACGTCATTCGATTCTGGAACAACGAACTCTGGAATAATGAAGAGGCGGTATTAGAAAAAATCCTTGAGACACTGCAAACGCTGCTACCCTCACCCCGACCCTCTCCCTGAAAGGGAGAGGGGGCAGACCATCGCCTCGCCTACGAGGTGAGGGTGCAAACTATCACCTCGCCTACGAGATGAGGGAGCAAACTATCCCCTCGCCCCTTTGGGGAGAGGGTTAGGGTGAGGGGTAAAGAAACTTACTTCAGCGTCCCTACCAGCGCCTTCCTGCTCTCTTCCAGCGACACCACGCGTTTACAGACATCTTTGCCGAAGGCCTGGAAATCCGCTTCCTGATTCTTCCACTCATTCTGAATCGAAGTCTGTAATCCGCCCAGGCTACCCAGCACGCCCTGCAGCGGGTTACCGCCGCCTTTCAGCACGGCTTTTGCACCCATCTCGTTGATGCTGTCCTGCAAAATACCGCCCATCGCCTGGTTCACCAGCTGCTGGCCGTCGGCACGCACCTGGTCGATAGCTTTGTAGTGGAAGGTCAGGCCGTCGGGACGGCGTTCAATGATGCGGTTCATCTGCTCTTTCAACTGGGCATCCAGTTTGGTCAGGCGGGTACGCATGTTGCTGCTCTCCCCCACCTCTTTGGCGATGATCTTATCCAGCGCCACGCGGCCCTTTTCTACGCGGGTACGGGCGCCGTCGTCGATCCACGGCAGCGCGGAGCGCAGATCGGCCTGATAATCTTTCGCCTGCTCACGCTGGGCTGCGCTCAGGCTCGCTTGTTTGCCATTAAACATGACGCTGCCATCCGGGGTAATGACCAGATTGCCGTTCTCGCCTTTCACCTGCACGGTTTGCGGGCTCAGGATTACATCGTCACGCGGCGTCACTTCACATTTATATTCAGCATGCGCCGTTAAGGCGGTTGCCATCAGTGCCGCTGCCAGCAGCGTTTTGCGCATCATAAAAACTCCCTCAGACAAAATGGGCCAGCAAATGCTGGCCCCTTATGTTTAATTAGTCCCACCAGACGTCGAAAAGTTCGCTGATGCGTACCTCTTCGTATTTATGGTCTTCTAACCATTTACGGACGATAGCCTGATGTTCTTCCGTGCAACGGCCGATCTCTTGTTTGCAGATCAGACCTTCCCACGCCAGGTAGCCACTGCCATCAAAGGCCAACTGGTTAGGTTCGATAACCTCTTCGATAAACGCATCAACGTCTTTATCGATCTGTTCTACGCTGGTGCCTTCCGGAAAACGCCATGCAACGGAAAAACCTACTTCCTGGAATTCGTCGATGTGCATTTTCTTACGCAGACGACGGCTACGGTTCTTTGCCATTATTTCACCCTCTCGAACATTAAGTCCCATACGCCGTGACCAAGACGATGGCCACGCTGTTCAAATTTGGTTACCGGCCGGGAGTCCGGACGCGGCACGTAGTCGTTACTTTGCGACTGGTTTTTATACCCGTCGAGCCCCGACATGACTTCCAGCATATGTTCTGCATAGGCTTCCCAGTCGGTCGCCATATGGAAAACGCCACCCAGTTTAAGCTTACTTTTCACTAACTCAGCAAAGGGTGCCTGCACAATGCGACGTTTATTATGACGCGCCTTGTGCCATGGGTCAGGGAAAAAGAGCTGAACCATATTAAGTGAGTTGTCAGGGATCATTTTGTGCAGCACTTCTACCGCATCGTGGCACATCACACGCAGGTTTTCGACACCCTCTTCATGGGCCGTAGCCAGACATGCGCCCACGCCCGGTGAGTGCACTTCAATTCCGAGGAAATTTTGTTCCGGGCGCGCTTTCGCCATCGTGACCAGCGAAGCGCCCATGCCAAAACCAATTTCCAGGGTGATGGGCGCGTCGCGGCCAAACAGTTCGACAAAATCGACAGGCTGCTCGCTGAACTCAACGCCCATCACCGGCCAGTAGTTGTCCAGCGCATGTTGCTGACCTTTGGTCAGGCGCCCCTGACGGCGGACGAAGCTGCGAATACGGCGCAGCGGGCGGCCGTTTTCATCAAATTCCGGTGAAATGACGTCGTTTTTCATAAAAGAGTAGTCTGCTTGTGAGTATGTTCGGGAAACGGGCATTATCCAAAGTTAAGGCATCTATGCAAGCATGGGAAAGATCCGGTTTACAGCCGATTGCCGCTGTGCTGCAATTCGCCCCCCTGATATCGCGAATCGAAGACCATGCAAGCCTCTCAATTTTCAGCCCAGGTGCTGGACTGGTACGACAAATACGGGCGTAAAACCCTGCCCTGGCAAATTGAAAAAACGCCCTACAAAGTATGGCTCTCTGAGGTGATGTTGCAACAAACGCAGGTCGCCACCGTGATCCCCTATTTTGAGCGCTTTATGGCGCGTTTCCCAACGGTAACCGATCTGGCGAATGCCCCCCTTGATGAAGTGCTGCATTTGTGGACCGGGCTTGGCTATTACGCCCGGGCGCGTAATCTGCACAAAGCCGCTCAGCAGGTTGCCACGCTCCATAAGGGTAAGTTCCCGGAAACCTTTGACGAGGTTGCGGCGTTGCCCGGTGTCGGGCGTTCCACCGCCGGGGCGGTACTCTCCCTGTCGCTGGGCAAACATTTTCCAATACTGGACGGAAACGTTAAGCGGGTGCTCGCTCGCTGCTACGCCGTTGACGGCTGGCCCGGAAAAAAAGAGGTCGAAAAGCGTCTGTGGGCGTTAAGCGACGCGGTGACGCCGGCCAAAGGGGTTGAGCAGTTTAATCAGGCAATGATGGATTTAGGAGCGATGGTCTGCACCCGCTCCAGACCAAAGTGCGAGCTTTGCCCGGTTAATAACCTCTGCGTAGCCTATGCCAACCATTCATGGGCTAACTACCCCGGCAAAAAACCTAAGCAAACGCTGCCAGAGCGCACCGGCTATTTTCTGCTGCTGCAGCATGATGAGAACGTCTTCCTGGCCCAGCGTCCGCCGAGCGGGCTCTGGGGCGGACTGTTCTGTTTCCCGCAGTTTGCCGACGAAGCCGGGCTGCGCGCCTGGCTGGCGGATCGGCAGATTAATGCCGATAATCTTCGGCAGTTAACCGCGTTTCGCCACACCTTTAGCCATTTCCATCTGGATATTGTGCCAATGTGGCTTCCAGTGTCCTCATTCACCGCGTGCATGGATGAGGGAACCGGTCTCTGGTATAACTTAGCGCAGCCACCGTCAGTGGGACTGGCGGCACCTGTAGAGCGCTTGTTACAGCAATTACGTGTTGGGGCAATAGCGTAGCCCCGGCGCGACAAAGAGGAATGATTATGGCCAGAACAATTTTTTGCACCTTCCTGCAACGTGACGCAGAGGGTCAAGACTTCCAGCTTTATCCAGGCGAGCTGGGTAAGCGCATCTATAACGAGATCTCCAAAGAAGCCTGGGCGCAGTGGCAGCATAAGCAGACCATGATCATCAACGAGCAGAAGCTCAATATGATGAACGCTGAACATCGTAAATTACTGGAGCAGGAGATGATCAACTTCCTGTTCGAAGGTAAGGATGTTCACATCGAAGGCTATACGCCGCCGGAAAAATAATGAAGGGCCAGATGGCCCTTTTCACTGCTCACAACACGCACTCCCGGAATGATGAAAAAATTTTTAGCGCTAGCCCTTGTTGCGCCGTTGCTTGTTTCTTGTTCCTCGAAAAATAAAGGCGATAGCTATAACGAAGCCTGGATAAAAGACACTAACGGTTTTGACATTCTGATGGGGCAGTTTGCCCATAACATTGAAAATATTTGGGGATTTAACGAGGTCCTGATTGCCGGACCAAAAGATTACGTTAAATATACCGACGCGTATCAGACCCGTAGCCACATCAACTTTGATGACGGTACGATCACGATTGAAACCATTGCAGGCACTGAACCTGCGGCACGCCTGCGTCAGGCCATCATCAAAACCTTGTTGATGGGTGACGATCCGGGCACTATCGATCTCTACTCTGATGCCGACGACATCACCATCTCTAAAGAGCCGTTCCTGTACGGCCAGGTAGTGGACCAGACCGGCCAGCCGATTCGCTGGGAAGGTCGCGCCTCGAACTTCGCCGATTATCTGTTACAAACGCGCATGAAGAGCCGCACCAACGGCCTGAAAATTATCTACAGCGTCACCATCAATCTGGTACCGAACCACCTCGATAAACGTGCCCATAAGTACATCGGTATGGTGCGTCAGGCGTCGCGTAAGTATGGCGTCGATGAGTCGCTGATCCTTGCGATTATGCAGACTGAATCCTCGTTTAACCCGTATGCCGTCAGCCGTTCCGATGCGCTGGGCCTGATGCAGGTTGTGCAGCACAGCGCCGGGAAAGACGTGTTCCGTTCACAGGGGAAATCGGGTACGCCGAGCCGTAGCTATCTGTTCGATCCTGCCAGTAACATTGATACCGGCACCGCCTACCTGGCGATGCTGAACAATGTCTACCTGAGCGGCATTGATAACCCTACGTCGCGTCGTTATGCGGTGATCACCGCCTACAACGGCGGTGCGGGCAGCGTGCTGCGCGTCTTCTCCAGCGATAAGCTGCAGGCGGCGAATATCATCAACAGCATGGCGCCAGGTGATGTCTATCAGACCCTGACCACCCGCCATCCATCCGGTGAATCCCGTCGCTATCTCTACAAAGTGAATACGGCGCAGAAAAACTATCGTCGTCGTTAATCCACACTTTCCCCTCACCCTGCCCCGTCTCCCTGGGGCAGGGTGAGGTGGACGCCACAACGCCCGCCTGCCATACGAAAATGTTATTTGCATCACAATCCAAACTGCAAATTAATGAGGATTGCATTTTTTTGCGGGAGGTAACAAAACATCAGGCCGTCCACTGATAGAATTGCACCAAATAGCCCCCCTGAATGTTTACACACTAACAATTAGCCCGCTCACTTGTGAGGAAAGCAACATGAACCTTAAGCTGCAGCTTAAAATTTTGTCATTTCTGCAGTTCTGCCTGTGGGGGAGCTGGCTAACCACGCTCGGCTCCTACATGTTTGTCACGCTGAAATTTGATGGCGCATCCATCGGGGCGGTATACAGCTCGCTCGGTATCGCGGCGGTGTTTATGCCGACGTTGCTGGGGATTGTGGCGGATAAGTGGATCAGTGCGAAGTGGTTGTACGCACTCTGTCACCTTGTAGGCGCAGCAACGCTATTTATGGCGGCCGGGGTGACCACGCCTGGGGCGATGTTTGCAGTGATCCTGCTTAACTCACTGGCTTATATGCCAACGCTTGGGCTGATCAACTCGATCTCCTACTATCGCCTGAAAACGGCAGGTATGGATATCGTGACCGACTTCCCGCCAATCCGTATCTGGGGCACCATCGGCTTTATCATGGCGATGTGGGCGGTGAGCTTCTCTGGGTTCGAACTGAGCCATATGCAGCTCTATATCGGCGCGGCGCTCTCCGTACTGCTGGTGCTGTTCACCCTGACGCTGCCGCATATTCCGGTTTCCAACCAGCAGAAAAACCAGAGCTGGAGCAGCATGCTCGGTCTGGATGCGTTTGCGCTGTTCAAAAACAAACGCATGGCGATCTTCTTTATCTTCTCGATGCTGCTGGGCGCTGAACTGCAAATCACCAACATGTTCGGCAATACGTTCCTGCACAGCTTTGATAACGATCCGCTCTTCTCGGGTAGCTTTATCGTTGAACACGCGTCGGTAATGATGTCGATTTCGCAGATCTCCGAGACGCTGTTTATCCTGACTATCCCGTTCTTCCTGAGCCGCTATGGCATCAAGAACGTGATGCTGATCAGTATCGCCGCGTGGATGCTGCGCTTTGGTCTGTTCGCTTACGGTGACCCGTCTGCCTTCGGCACCGTGCTACTGGTGCTGTCGATGATTGTCTACGGCTGCGCCTTCGACTTCTTCAACATCTCGGGTTCCGTGTTTGTCGAGAAAGAGGTTCGCCCGGAAATTCGCGCCAGTGCGCAGGGGATGTTCCTGATGATGACCAACGGCTTCGGCTGTATTCTCGGTGGGATTGTGAGCGGTAAGGTTGTGGAGATGTATACCACTAACGGCATTACCGACTGGCAGCCGGTATGGCTAATCTTCGCCGGTTACTCCGTGGTGCTGTTCTTTGCCTTCATGGCTCTGTTCAAATACAAACATGTTCGTACTGCGGATGGCGTTCAGCCCATCGCACACTCATAAGATGTTGCCCCTCTCCCGCGGGAGAGGGGCTGTGCATCACTTCAGCACATAGCCGTACAACCGCTTAATTCCGTCCGCATCCTTTTCGCTGTAGACCCCCTGTAGCTCCGGCGAGAAGCCGGGCAGAAGATTAACCCCCTCTTCCAGCGCCAGGAAGTAACGCTGTACCGCCCCGCCCCACACTTCGCCAGGCACAACGCACAGCACGCCCGGTGGATAAGGCAACGCCCCTTCAGCGGCGATACGCCCTTCCGCTTCGCTAATACGCACCAGCTCCACGTCGCCGCGGATAAACGCCTGGTTAGCATCCTGCGGGTTCATCGCCACCTGCGGCAGACTCTCCTGTCGGAACATCGCTTTTTGCAAATCTTTCACATCAAAGCTGACGTACAGATCGTGCATTTCCTGGCATAGCTGACGCAGGGTGTAGTCGCGGTAGCGCACCGGATACTTCTGCCAGATGGTGGGCAGCACATCCGCCAGCGGCGTATCGTCTTCAATGTGCTGTTCAAACTGGCCGAGCATCGCCACCAGCTGCGCCATCTTGTCTGCGCTCTCCGCCGGGGTGAGCAGGAAGAGGATTGAGTTGAGGTCGCATTTCTCCGGCACAATCCCGTTTTCACGCAGATAGTGCGCCAGAATAGTAGCCGGAATACCGAAGTCGGTGTACTCCCCGGTTTGCGCGTCGATGCCGGGGGTGGTCAGCAGTAGCTTGCAGGGATCGACAAAGTATTGCTCACTGGCGTAGCCCTCAAAGCCATGCCATTTCGCTCCCGGCTCAAAGCTAAAGAAGCGCAGTTCACTGGCAATCGCGTGGGTGGGATGGTCCTGCCAGGGGCGCCCGCCTACCTCCGGCGGAATAAACGGACGTATCATTTTGCAGTTAGCGATAATCGCTTTACGCGCTTCAATACCCAGCGCGACGCACTCAGCCCAGAGACGGCGTCCGCTCTCCCCTTCGTGCATTTTGGCGTTCACATCCAGCGCGGCAAACAGCGGATAGAACGGGCTGGTAGAAGCATGCAGCATAAAGGCATTATTCAGGCGCTTATGCGGGCAGAAGCGTGCCTGGCCGCGAATGTGGTTATCTTTTTTGTGAATTTGCGAGGTTTGCGAGAACCCGGCCTGCTGTTTGTGCACCGACTGGGTGACAAAAATACCTGGATCGTTCTCGTTCAGTTCCAGTAACAGCGGTGAGCTGTCAGCCATCATCGGGATAAACTGCTCATAACCGACCCATGCCGAGTCAAACAGGATGTAGTCACAGAGGTGACCAATTTTGTCGATGACCTGACGAGCATTGTAGATGGTGCCATCGTAGGTGCCGAGCTGGATCACCGCCAGGCGGAACGGACGTGCATCGTTCGCCTTCGCGGGTGCCACCTCACGAATCAATTTACGCAGATAGTCATCGTTAAAGCAGTGTTCATCAATCCCGCCGATAAAGCCAAACGGGTTTCGCGCCGCCTCCAGATAGACCGGCGTCGCACCGGCCTGAATCAGCGCTCCATGATGGTTTGATTTATGGTTGTTGCGGTCAAACAGCACCAGGTCGCCACGGGTGAGCAGCGCATTGGTCACCACTTTGTTAGCGGCAGAGGTGCCGTTCAGCACGAAGTAGGTTTTGTCGGCGTTAAAGACCTTTGCCGCGAATTTCTGCGCATGCTTGGCCGAGCCTTCGTGGATCAGCAGATCGCCCAGTTTGACGTCGGCGTTGCACATATCGGCGCGAAAGAGATTCTCGCCAAAAAAGTCGAAGAACTGACGCCCGGCCGGGTGCTTTTTAAAGAAGGCTCCGTGCTGATGGCCAGGGCAGGCAAAGGTGCTGTTCTCCATGGCAACGTACTGGGTCAGGGTGTCAAAAAATGGCGGCAGCAGCGTCTCTTCGTAGTGGCAGGCGGCGTTTTCGAGCTCCAGCCACTCCTGCGCTTTACCCGCGATGACGGCGGCAACCCCGGCAGGCGCATCCAGCGGCTCTTGCGAGAACATAAATACAGGTAGCTGGAACCCCGTGCGTTTCAGTAAGGCCAGGATACCGCTGTGACTATCAGCGAGGGTAATGACGACTGCCGCCACATCCGTAAAATCGGTGTTATCCAGCGTCACCACTTCCCGGTGCGTGGACAAGGCGGAAACCAGCTCGCGGCTGACGGCAATTTTCATTGTTTTCATAAGCGCAAATACCCGTTAAAGGCGAGAAAAAGCCCCGGACAGGGTGACAACCCTGCCCAACGAATGTGTCTGACCGGAGTTCAGCTCCGACCGCCAGACATCAGTAAAAGCAGAGCATGTCTGATTTTACTGCTGTCCTGCAGCGAGCGTGCGATACCCTCACCGCATGGTGAGGATAGAGGAGAAAGCGGAGATACGGCCAGCCATTCGCAAAGCGACATACAACATATTCATAGGCGGCCCCGTATCCTGAAGGAGAAAATTCGCGCAATAATGGCACCTTTCGCCAGGGGGCGCAAGGAAGAATCCTTATGCAGAAAAGCGGCTAAGAATTGGCGATTACTCTCTGAAAAGAGTAATAATAATGCAATATCAATGAGTAATTAACAGGAGTCCATTTTGGTTATCGGCCCCTTTATCAATGCAAGTGCCGTGCTGCTGGGCGGCGTGCTTGGCGCGGTTTTGAGCCAGCGTTTACCTGAGCGTATTCGCTCCTCCATGCCGTCGATTTTTGGTCTGGCCTCGCTGGGTATCGGCATTCTGCTGGTCATCAAGTGCGCCAACCTGCCGGTGATGGTGCTGGCGACCCTGCTCGGTGCGTTGATCGGCGAATTTTGCTATCTGGAAAAAGGTATTAACGGCGCCGTCGGCAAAGCCAAAAATCTGATCTCGCGCGGCAAGAACGCCGCCGGCGCGCACGATTCATTTATTCAGAGCTATGTGGCAATCATTATTCTCTTCTGCGCCAGCGGCACCGGTATTTTTGGCTCGATGCAGGAGGGGATGACCGGCGACCCGAGCATTCTTATCGCTAAGGCGTTTCTCGATTTCTTCACCGCCACCATCTTTGCCACCACGCTGGGTATCGCCGTGGCGGCGATTAGCGTGCCGATGTTGCTGATTCAGCTTGCTCTGGCGACCTGTGCCACGCTCATATTGCCGCTCACCACTCCCGCGATGATGGCCGATTTTACTGCCGTGGGCGGCCTGCTGCTGCTGGCAACCGGGTTGCGGATTTGCGGCATTAAAATGTTCGCCGTGGTGAATATGCTTCCCGCGTTGATCATCGCTATGCCGCTCTCGGCCCTGTGGACGGCCTTTTTTGCCTGAGTTCGCAGCAATCTGGCGAGAGAGTGTGCAGTCTGTAGCGAAAACAACAAATTTCGTTGACGCGAATGGGCGGATCGGGTTTAATGCGGCCCGTTGCCCGGATAGCTCAGTCGGTAGAGCAGGGGATTGAAAATCCCCGTGTCCTTGGTTCGATTCCGAGTCCGGGCACCACTATTCATAAGGCCTCGCTGCAAAGCGGGGCTTTTTTCTTTTCTGGCTATGGTAGATTTCTGGTCGTTGCAACACGTTATTTGTTTGCTGGATTTCTCGCCATTTTCGCTGATATTCGTTACTTTTAGACACCTCAACATCCTCTGATGTACCTTTTCCTAACCTCACTGCTACGGTCTTTCTACGGTCCTTTACGGTTCCTTTCTCTCAGATCATTCATAAATACGGGGAAAACGGGGGGATTATCATTTCTCCTTAATCCGCTGGTCTTAACGTGATTTTGTCGCGGGGAATAGGGTGGGGAAACCCCCAATAGCAAGCGGGGAAACTTGGCAGCATACACCCTCCACCATTCACATGGGGATTTTCACCAGTCCGTCCACCTGCAACAAGCTCTTCTTGCCCTTTCACTTCTTACCGTTTTCAGAATCCCCCGTCCTCCACGCCATCATAAAATGGTTTATCCGTAGTACTACTTGAGCTAAACGTATTGGACTGTTAAAGCTGAGTGTCCGCTGTCGAGGGATATGCGGGCATTACTAGCAGCATTCTGAGTGAAACAACGGGGAGCATGTCACGCTTCCCAACCCGTTATTTCAGCGTGCCAAACTGTTTGTTCTTCAGTGCATATAGTCGGTCGAACTCAGCATAGGGCTCTCCCGTTTCAGCTGCGTGCCGGATTTTAGCGTCCAGAAGGTCGGGCAAAGGGATCCCATGACTCAGTGAGTGGTAAAGATCATAACCACTGACACAGATAACACGCTTCCCTTTACCAAAAGCCGTCAGACCTTCAGGCGTAAACCCCATCCAGCTGATAAAAACGCCGCGTGTCCAGGTTGCCTTGGTACTGAGCTTTCCTTCAAATACATGGAGATCGGCAGCCGACGTTCTTTTCTGATGCCACTTTGCCTCCATCAGGTAAAATTCATCATTCAGTCGGAAACTTCCGTCAATCTGTTCGCCTGTATTTCGGAAAGACGAACGGGGAGCGAGCTTAAAGATACTGAACAGTTCAGCAAGCCAGGCTTCAAACCGAAAACCACGTGGATGTGGCGGCAGAGATTTCATCTCGTTCATTTCAGCGATAAGTGAGGGCCAGTCAACGCCATGCCATACCTGGACAGGCTTTACGCCTTTGGCTTCATCGGTGTCAGCGTTTTCTAAGCGGGAAATCAGTGCAAGATAGTCATTACGGCTTTGTTCAGCCTGTTCAGGCATGGATTCCGTTTTATACTGCCAGAGAGCGCCAAGAACCCGCAGAGCGGTCTCACGATCTGCCTGTTTCAGCAAACATCTAACTCGTTTGGCCTTTGACGTCCCCTCTTCCTGATAACGTTCATCATCAATATCAATGTTTAGTTCTTCATCAAAAAAAGCAGACAAGGTGCGGTTAGAGAAATCCAGTATCCAGCCAGGATCGCTCTCAAACACGAGATTAAACAGCCTCAAATCCTGCATTTTTAGTTTCACGCCTACCTCCTTTTTTTCACAGTATAACGGTATGAAAGTGGAGGAGGAAATGAGTCAGCACCTGTACACCAGCACTAGCGTGTTCCGCTATTGGCAGAACGCGGCAAACTAACTGTGCAGAAGGTCCACTATGAGCGAACAGCGGACATTAAAGACATCGCAGTATATTAATCATCGCGTAGCAGGTAAAAGCGATGGTATTTGACTGGTGATTAAGTTAAAAAGATTACTTAGGGAATCCTGATTCTCTAAAGAATATCAACCTTAGCCATAGGTAGATTCTTATGTTAAAGGCTGTATTATTTTGCTTACTCTGAAGGGAGTTGTTAAGGAGTTTTAAATTGCCTAGGTATATTTCTTTAAATAAAAATATTTCAAGTGCCATGAAAAGCAGTGATACCGTTTATCTTATCTTTTCAACTTGGAATGACTATTCTTATCGGACTCTGTTCAATTTAGAATATGTTGATGAGCATCGAACTGTTCATCAAATCGGTCAGATTAAAATAGGATTTAAAGGGCAGAGTGAGGAAGTTACTACATTCGAGAAAATGCAAACTCAATTTGCACGATTAAAAAACAACTTCTTCAGTCTTGCAGAAAGTCCGGAATTTTATCAGAAACTTTATGCTTGCGGTAAAGAGTTAAGCTATGAAATATTGCAGGATTTGAATTGTGTTGTCGTTAGTGATAAGGCTATGAATTGTGCAAGGGAAGAGGCAGTATTTAAAAAATCTCTTCTAAGAGATGTAAATATTAACACTGTATATGGCCAATTTAAAAGGTTAGTTAATGGTTTAGGTCAATTAACTGAGTTTGACTTTAGGTTTTTAAGAGTTAATCATAGGTTTTCAGATTTATACCTTGATTTTAACGTGGTTCCATATTCACTGCCTCCAACTAACATACACACAATAATTGGGAGGAACGGGTTAGGTAAAACTACTTTGTTAAATGAAATGGTTAATTCAATAATGAAACCTAATGCTGCTCGCAATGCTTATTTTGAGGATATCTATGACGGTAGGATAACAAATAAATATTTTAGCGCGGTCATTTCCATATCGTTTAGCGCATTTGATTCATTCACTCCTATTAGTGATCAAACTGATCCAACTTTAGGTACTTGCTATTACTATATAGGTTTAAAAAAACCTGGTTCTGTAGATTTAGCCCATCCTATCGAAGACATTAATGCACTTCACGAAAAATGCGCGAAGTCTGTTTATAATTGTTGCTCCGAGGATTCAAAAAGAGAATTATGGTTAGATGCTATAAGTGATTTGGAGTCCGACACTAATTTCCGTGACCTCAATCTTAAAGATCTCCCATACTTTGGTGCGCAAGAGATTGTAGATGAATGCAAAAGACGACTAAAGAGTATGAGTTCGGGGCATGCAATTATATTCATGACAATCAGTAATCTAATTGAGAAACTACAAGATAAGACACTCATATTATTTGATGAGCCAGAGAGTCATCTGCACCCACCGCTTCTTTCAGCATTCATACGTGCACTAAGCAATCTTTTATTTAAGCGAAATGGAATTGCTATCATAGCTACTCATTCGCCAGTGGTCCTGCAAGAGGTTCCAAAAAAATGTTGCTGGGTATTAACACGATTCGGCGAAGTAACAAATTTTTCAAGACCTTCAATTGAAACATTTGCAGAAAATGTAGGTATCTTAACAAAAGAGGTCTTTAAATTAGAAATGGAGAACTCTGGTTTTCATAAGTTGTTAAAAACTAAAGTTGATGAGGGTTTAGGCTTCGATGAAATTATGAGGGAATTCAAGAATAAAATAGGTTTCGAAGGTCAGGCTATTTTAATGAGTATGATTATGCTTAGGGATAGAGGTATTAAAATGGATGCTCCTAAAGGTGATAATCATGAATAAAGTTAATTTCCCTGCATTGCATTGTGATGATGTATATGCGACATGTTTGTTATCGGTTGGGCCTCGAAGCTTAGATTACAAGATTAAATTAAATAGAATCTCAGAGATTGTGGCTACTTCTTGGCAAAAGTTTGATGATCGTTGTACACCAAAAAACCTTCATTTATTCCCTCCTTGCCATCCCAGGAATAAAGAGCAGGTTATCACAGGAAATGTCACTAAAGATGATTTAATGAATCTGTATACACGTCATATGCTAAAGTTAGGCAGTGAATCCAGGAAAATATACGATAAGTTAAGAGCCGCTTCAAATGGTGTATGTCCACTTTGTGGAATCCACGGCGTTGCAACCTTAGATCACTATTTGCCTAAAGCCCGTTATCCTTTGTTCTCCGTTAATCCCAAAAATCTTATACCTGCCTGCCAGAATTGTAATGAAGGTAAGTCAGATAGTGTATTTGTCAATGCATCAGATCTAACTCTCTACCCTTACAATGATGATAATAAATTTTATAAAACTGATTGGATTTCTGCAACAATAGCGACTAGCAATGGGATATTGGTTTTCGATTTTTTTCCAGATCCTCCCAAAAAATGGTTGAATGTTGAACAACAGCGAGTGATAAATCATTTTAAAAATTTTAGCTTGCGTAGTAAGTATTCAATTAATGCTGCACAATTCGTGACCACCATTAATTCTGATATTAGAAGGATGTTATTGAATGGTGATCATAATGTCGTGCAAAGTCATTATCAGGAATTGGCAGGTAAGGTGCCATTTAATTCCACCCTGAGGGTTATGTATAATGCAATAGCTAAAGATTTAAATATTTGTCGCGGTGATTATTAAGTATTGATTCCATTATTATACTAGGCATGCCACTAGACAACTACTTGTGGCATTAGTTGCGTTACTCGTTCGATGAGATCACATATTTTTGCAAAGGCCACCAGATTTTATAACTCCATTTTACAGGGTTTACGATTTTTACCCAGTGCAATTCCTCTGTGCGGTCTAACTTGGATGAGGAATCATTTGAGTTCAAACGATGGATGCAACATCCTGCTTGAACTGCTATGTGGGCCTGACCTGCTTAACATCTCAGGTTGTTGTAACATCAGCTTCTGGCACATAGCCGCCCCACATACAGGCAACGCTACTAGTCCTTATGGCATGTAATTATACCCGACTGAAACACATATTATTTCTGTGGAAGCATCCCCCAACGGCATCTTTCCCCCTAAAGACCAGAATCAGACCGTAAAGGCCGTTTTGCGGTATTTCTCGTCTTCACTCATCTCATGAGGCACCAGCATTCCCTTCTCCACGCCAGAAAATCAACTTAGCCATTAACAACGCCGTGCCGGGGATGGGTCAACCCTGACGTACTTAACACCAGTCACAGGAGGTAATATGTCCAGTCCGAAACGCTTCCGTTTTACCAACCAGCTCATTAAATCCCTTCTTCCTAATTCATCAGATTCACGCAGCACCGATGCCGAATACAGCGACACCGAGATTTCGGGTCTGAAATGCTTAGTCAGTAAGGGTGAAGGACGTAAAAAGTTTTTGCTCCGCTACCTCTACCATGGAAGAAAACGCGCCATCGCTATTGGTCACTGGCCTGAGGTGGATGTCACCTTAGCCCGTAAGATTGCCATGGAACATAAACGCTCACTTGCCACCGGAACTGACCCTAAGCAGGAACGCGAAAACAAGAGACTAGAGATGACATTTGATGAACTCTTTAACCAGCATTATCTGATTTGGGCAAAGTCTGCTAAACGTAGTTGGGGAAAGGATTTCCAGCGCTATCAGAAGTCAGGCCCGTGAGTTTCTTGACCGGCTCGATGGCTGGAATTCCGCTATCTCGGTGTATACCGACTGTATGGATTTAACTCCGCAGGGTTGTGCTCAGGCCGCTGAAAGGGCAATGGCGGCGGTGGGTCAGCGCTATCCCTACAGCCTGCTGGACTTTAACTGCCACCGGTTTACTGCCCGCTGCGTTACCGGCAATTCATGCACTAATATCTGGCTTGCCAGACATCTCGATTCTTTTCAGAAAGGGGACCGATGGCGCGTATGGCAACGATGAAAGCCAGCCGTTGCAGGCAACGTGTCACCGGACAGGGAGAACGGCTTATCCGGCTGACCATGGCTCTGTTTTACGGTCAGACAATATTTGTTCGCTACATCATCCGGCAGTTTGACGTGTCTCCCCGTACAGCAAGACGGGACCTCACCCATCTGGCCTTTGTGCTGGAATCCGCTGGCCCTCACCTCTGGCGACTCTCTCCCTCTCTGAAACCCTGACTTTTTTCTCTGCCGGACATCTCCTGACCACCCTGTATGGCAGGCTGTCTCCGCTTTTCAATCCATAAGGGAACATGATGAAAATTTTTAAACTATTAACCGCCACACTTCTGCTTTCCGCCTTCAGCCACAGTGCGCTTGCCGATGAGCAAGCCGACGCTCAGATGATTACCAACTCGACCTTCTGCGCGATGTACTCCACCCGCCTGACCCAGACCAGTGACAGCGGCCTTCAGGTAAAAGGCGTTAATCTCAATGCTCGCTTCAACGGACCGGTATTCAACCGGGTACTTCAGGTGATGAACAAAACCTATGGCAGAACCTGGCTCGAATCAAATGCCCGTAACGGCAGCATGACCGCCATGCAGCTTTCGCAGTCGGAGCTGCTCTATAACCCGGAATATGCCCGGCAGTGCGATGCCTTTGCGGATAAAGTGGAAAAGGAATGGCGCGGAAAGTAATTCCGACGCGTTATACCTCCATCCGGTGAACAGAAACCTGCTTTCGGGCAGGTTTTTTTTCTCTTTTTCTTTTTCAGCCGGACACGCCCTGTCCGGGGACATCCTTAAACTGTCAGGTCCAATATCCGCTATGAGGTGAAATATGGCTACCTACCGACACGACCCTGACCTTGAGTTTCTGCGCCACTGCCATCGTGACGATCTGGATTTACTGGTTTCTGTACTTATCTGCGATCCGAAAGACGGACTGGCACGTATTACGGAAACGCTGACTTACGATCCTCAGTATAAAAAACACAAGCCCAATCATCCGCGTTACTGGGATGCCATTGCCGCCGAGGTTCAGACATTTGGGGCGAACAGCTATGCCACGCTGCTCCGCTGGGGTAAAGGGGTGCTGTACCGGGAAATTCTTACCGATGCCTGCGATAAAATGAAGGTGAACTACAACAGCAAATCCAGTGTTGAAACCATTGAAATGAATCTGCTGATGAAGATCCTGGAGAAAAGCCTTGAGAAGATGACGCCCGATCAGTTAAAGACCGTGGCGGAAGAGTTGCAGACAGGCTACAGCAATCCCACACCGGAGCTGCTGACCATGGCAATCCAGGCGGGGATAAAAACATCCGGGTTTGCGGCCTATCAGATGGCGCTTGTGGTGACGAATGGCGTGGCGAAAGCCCTGTTAGGCCGAGGGCTGACCGTTGCAGGAAATGCCATGCTGACGCGGACTATGGGCGCTTTTGCCGGTCCCGTGGGCTGGGTGCTAAGTTCTCTCTGGCTGCTGATAGATTTAGCCGGTCCCGCATACCGGGTGACGCTACCATCCTGTATTTTTATTGCCTACATGCGCCAGAAGCATCTTTATTCACCTGAGAATACTGACGTTTAGAATTTACATTTAAGATTTTCAGGCTTTAAAAAACTTCAGAGGGCGGACAAATCCTGTCCGCTACTGCTGGCATCATTTCCGGGCAAAATTCGGGAACGATGTATGACGCTGATAACACAAGAAAACGAACATGACAGACTGGCAACCCGCCTTTCCATCATCCTGAGCCGTTTGTTTCAGGGTGAAAAGCTGCATATCGGGACGCTAGCAGAAGAATTCGGGGTGACAACGCGAACGCTGCGGAGGGATTTCAATGTCCGCCTCACGTATCTTGATATTGAACAGAGCAACGGCGTATATCAGCTTGCCTCACATTACTTTCGTCGCCGCACGGAACGGGACATGAGCATACTGGCGAGACTGCTGCATCTTGACCGTCTGTTACCCGCGATGGATGCCAAACTGCTGAGCCTGATGCTTGACGGGGAACGCCCCTCTCCCTACAGGATTATGCTTCCGGAACCGCGTCAGAAACCCACGCTGTTCGGTGATTTCAGCAGACTAACGCTCGCCATACTTAACCAGACCAAGGTGCGTATCAGAACCGATGAAAACGTCAGCCATACCGTTCATCCCTATCGCCTGCTTTGCAGCCATGCAGAGTGGTATCTTGCCGGATGTGCTTTATCGGGCATGTTCGTTATATCCCTGTCCCGAATCAGGCTGGTTGAGGTATTGCCGGATACAACGTTTGAAATCGATAACGCGCTCATTTCGCTGATTGAACAGTCTGATTTTATGGAAGCGTTACCCCACATGAACATTATTCATCAGATAATGGATTACGGGGCAAAACAACCGAATAATCGAAATTAAAATCACAACATATTATTAGTAATGATTAAATCACATTAACATGGTAAGTGAGAATATTATGATTATCGATAGAGAATACGCACTTGTAGATACGACAGCAAGACTTAACACTGACCTGCGTGACTTTGAAAGAGAAATATACAGAGTCGCCAGCGTAACTTTTGGCAATGACCTAACTGACATAAGCATTTATCAGTTCAGTTTTATCATTAAAGTCAGAACAAATGGTGAGAAGATAAAGCACGGTCTTCTTATTAACTTCGGGAAAAACATAGCAAGACAGGTTTCATCACTTTGTGCATCCGCGATGCGATTCTACCCGAATGAAAGACACAAACCGAGCCGTCAGCTTTTTAGATGCATAAATAAAAATTCGTGACATTGATTATATTTATCGAAAGATAATTAGTGATGCACTTCGGATAGTAAGCCTTAATATTCCAATATCAAGGCGAGGGTTATACTAAACAAATTAACTCTCGCCATAACTGAAATTAATAAAAAGCATTATCAATGCAAATTTATTTAATCATTCACTTTCAAGTTCAAGCACACCCAGAGTATAGTCATATCCTTCAGTTGCAACAAACACATGTTCAATTAAATGTAAATCTTTCGGTTCATCAGGAAACCATAAATTTGCTGGCTGTTTTTTACTTTCACCAACAGGATTCGTTGATAATGAGGACATTAATGAACCCTCTGGAATTGATATAGGTGGAACACCTTTTGTTTTGATATATACTTTGCTTTTATATGCTTTTTGGTTAGAGGAAGCCCATAAAATCATACCATCCCTAGCTGCGACAACTACAATTCGCTTTGGAAGAATTTCCTTCAATTTCAACGCTGCAGCCATAAGAGATACATTATATCTATTGGCGCAGTGAATAAGTAATTCAATACTAAATTGCTGATGAGATGTTTGTTTTCTACAATCGTCCAAAGGCATTAAAAGATATGATGCAAATGTATCTGCCTCATTTTCTATATCGCGGACTGATAGAAATTGCTCACCAACTATAGATGTACATAAAAATTCATCCATTTCAGCACGATGCAACATGTAGTGCCCTAACTCATGTGCAATCGTAAATCTTTTACGACCTTCTGAACGAATATTTTCTTTATATAAAATCATCCATTGGCTTTTATCTGGATGTTTAATTAAGGCACCTTCAAAATTATCAACATCACTCTTTTTTATTTTCACTATAGGATCACTAGGAGAAGTTTCTTTAGAATACTCTAGCGCTAAAGATTCAACATCAACAGGAAACCTATCCTCTCCCAAAAAAATGCTCAGGATCTTTGATAACTTATTTGCCTCTGCCTTTGGCTTCATTTATTATTCAATCCTCGTCATCCCAAACATCTATTAACTTCCTCACTTTTTTCTTATCGCTATCTGAAAGACCTTTATATTTCCTAAAGAATGCCTCATCTATCACATCCTCATCAGGATTAGCACTTTTACTTTCGAGCAAAAATTGAGTTGTCACACCTAATGCTTTTGCTATATTTTCTATCTTTTCAGCTGAAGGGTTAGAGCTTTCCCTATTTTCTAACTCCCAAATATAGCTTTTACTTGTTCCAGACAATTCAGCAAGTTTATCAATACTAAATTTCAACTCTCTACGCCTTGCATTGATTTTATTACCCAATGTAGAACTCATGCTTTCTCCTTGGTGCTCTATTACTCGTTATAATCATTATAGTTTTGAAGTTAGCCAAAACATATGCCTATTAGTATAGCGAACATTTTTGTACTTTTACATAGTAACTATTGAGCAAAAGATCAACACATTTTCGGTAAAAAGAACGATAAAAACACACTTGACCGAACGAAAAAATCGATCAATGATAGCTGCAAGTTCGATGAGTCGAACAAAATCGTTCAATACCTCTGACCTTACAGGGTTCTATACCAAGGAGAACACATGAAAAATAAATTCATAAAAATCAATGACAAAATTGTTGAGATCGATGATCTCACTCCTACAGGGGCTCAAATCCTTCTTGTAGCTGGTGTCAAAGACATTGTTGAGTATGTTCTGTTCCAGAAGCTGAAAAATGGTTTGCTTGAAGAGATTCGTCCTGAAGAAAAAACGACTCTCGATAAAGAGGGGGTTGAAACGTTCCTGATGTTTAACTCCGATCGCACTTATCGTTTTACACTTAATGGCAAAATGTTTGATTGGGGAGCACCAAGCTTAACAGGGGCCACAGTAAAATCTCTCGCAGAGTGTGATTTTGACAGTAATGACGTATGGCTTGAAATGAAAAATGAGAAAGACAAACTCATTACTGACCATGAACATATTGACCTTACTCAGCCAAATGTTGAGCGCCTTTATACCCAGGAAACCAGTATTAACATCATTGTCAATGCAAAAATGCGGGTCGTAAATCGCCGCGTGATTAGCTACTGGGATGTTGTTCATCTGGCATATGAACATGCCGAAAATAAGGAAACATCAATCTATTCTGTAGATTACGCTAAAGGGCCAATTAGCAATCCAGAAGGCTCAATGGTTGATGGTCAATATGTTCAATTAACCGACGGGATGATTTTTTATGTCACTCAAACTGATAAATCTTAATCCTTGCCTGAAAAGACTTCAGGATGAGGGCTATGAACTCGAAATTAGAGATGGTTTCCTTATGGTTCACTCAGTACCATATGTAAACTCCAATAAAGAGGTCCTGAAAGGGACCCTTATCACTAATCTTGTTTTAGTATCCCCCGATGTTGTTGGTAAACCTAATACACACCAAATGTATTTCAATGGGGAACATCCCTGCCACCCTGATGGAAGAATATTAACAGCCATTCAGCACACCACTCCAAATCAAACACTTGGGAATGGCATCATAGGGAATCATTGGTTTTCCAATAAACCACCGTCAGGTAGCTATGATGATTATTATCATCAGGTTACTAGTTACGTTAGAGTTATTGAGAGCCAAGCCAAAGCTATTGATGAAAATGTTTCAGCGAAAACATTTATTTCGCATTACCTTACTAATGATGAAGACATTTTCACATATCAAGATACAGCTTCAGCTCGTATTGGAACTGTTCAGCTCAACAATCTAATTGCAAATCAGAAACTAGCTATTATCGGGTTGGGTGGAACTGGCTCTTATATTTTAGATATGATATCTAAGACCTGTGTAAGTGAAATACACTTATATGATAAAGACCAATTCCAACAACATAACTCATTTCGTGCTCCTGGAGCCGCATCGATAGATGACTTAGAAAAAAAACAAACAAAATGTGATTACTATTATCAAACGTATAGTAATCTGAGAAATGGAGTCATTCCTCATAATGAAATGCTGTCAGAAACTAACTTACATGAACTAATTAATTATGATTTTATCTTCATAAGCATAGACAGCGCCACTTCACGTAAGATGATCACTGATTATCTATACCAACATAAAATCAGCTTTATTGATGTAGGTATGGGATTAAGTTTTACTGAAGACAAAAGCAGTATTTTCGGCACTTGTCGTTCTACATTATATAAAAAAGATATGGATGATACGCCTTTAAAATCACTGCCAACCATATCAAGAGATGATGAAGTATACAGATCAAATATTCAGTTGGTAGAATTAAACTGCCTAAATGCAGCATTTGCTGTCATACAATGGAAAAAACTATTTGGTTTTTATTGTGACGACATGAGTTCGTATGAAATGACTTACAGTTTAGGGTTAAACAAAATAGCAAATAAGGTTATGGAGAGAGTAGAATGAAAACTCTATCCATTACTTTTACTGAATTTATCCCCGAGCAATTAGAAGAAGGCATCCTGTATGTTTCGATGCCATATTCTACGATAACTCATCTATGTGCATGCGGATGTAAGAATGAGGTAATTACTCCACTTTCTCCACTTGATTGGAGTATGACTTATAATGGAAAAGAAATTTCATTACATCCATCTATAGGAAATTGGCAATTCCCATGTAGATCTCACTATTGGATAAGAGGCAATAAAGTTGTCTGGGCCGGAAATATGCACAACGATATAATAGAAAATAATCGTAGTGCAAACTTAGCATTAAAAATGAAGAAATCTGAAATAAATATTACTTCACATAATTATACTGAAACCGGCATGAACGATAAACCTAAGCAAACCTCTTATTTCAATCAATTAATGAACACAATTAGAGAGTGGTTAGGATATAAGTAAAATCATTCTCAACATTATAAGCAGCGCTTTAACATATGCATTTGAACCCAGGGAGGGAAAGTACTCCCTATTTCAATTAACTCACTTAAAATATTCATATCCATTTTCTCATGAATAGTAATTTTCACTTCTCAGTTAACAACAAAAATACTGATTACCAAGGATCTTAGTGCAGATTGCATCAAGAGGAGATAACCACCGTGATAAGCATAGGTAGTGCCGCTATGTTACCTCTTACAAGGTAGAATTCTGGTAAGTTTAATTTGATTACTTTGCAACCGATTATGAAATGATGCCACTGTGAGAACATTTTTTTGATAAGGTAATCCAATGAATCTATCTTTTACATACGCAAAGGAAAGCAGTTCATAGGCACTTTTAAAGGGATTGAAAATCCCCGTGTCCTTGGTTCGATTCCGAGTCCGGGCACCACTATTTAGAAGAACCCGCCTATGGCGGGTTTTTTGCTTTCTGGAGCCGGACTCTCCATCGAACTTCGTTCGATTATTGGCTGCAAACACTTAAATCATTCAGCCTGCAAATCTAAAAAATAAACAACAACCCTTTCTAATATTATTTATAGAAATGGCTCAGGTTAATTATGAAATATATTAATCAGGGCCATAAAAAAATAAATGTATTGTCGAGATGAATCCCAGCCGAATAAATTCCTAATCTACTCCTTTGAGGGAATAATAGCTTTCCGTTTATGAAAATCACTTCAGGTCAGGCTCAGGGCAAGGTAATATTATTTTTGCGAAAAAGCAGAACAGCAAATTCAGTTTGTATCACCAGGAAATTTCAGCGTGATCATTTCTATTTGCCTCAGGAATTTTCATTTTATTAAATATGGATTGTGTAAATGAATAAAAATATTCAAGCCGCTATTATTGCCGTAGCGACGGTGATGAGCGTCCCGGCTATGGCCGCAGGGAATACGGCTCAGGTTGTGATTGACGGCATTGTCATCGATGACACTGAATCCTGTAATATTACTCCGGGCGGCGCCATAACCAGCAATACCGTCAGGCTCGACGATATTAGAGCGAATGAACTTGAAAAACTGGCAGTCAACGCCCCTTCAATGACATTTGCGAAGGACGTGTTCTATACCATTCAGGACTGCAAAACCGGAGGACGTAATTTTACGGGGAATCTGACGGTAAGTATGTCAGGTAACTTCAATGCTGCGATGGATAATGTCCTGGTCAACGAAATTACCACTAACCCAGCCCGCAATGCGGCAATCACCCTCGTCAATTATGACAATAGCCGCATCAAACTTGACGGCTCAAGCACTAAAACGGTCGCGTTTACGCCGGGCGCTCCTACCCTGGTACGCTACAAAGCAACTTACGTGAAAACGGCAAACGGCGTCACTGCAGGTGATATTAAAGGCACCTCCGTCTTCACGATCTCCTACTAAAAGCCAACAAAGCCTGCCGCTGGCAGGCTTTGCTAAATACCCATCGGGTTTTATCGGTAAAGCATTCAGCCTAATGCGCGCTATTTCTCTGCCGTCTGCTCTCTTCCCACCAGTACCGTCGTGATGACAAACGACAGCACCAGCGCAATAGCCACACCCGATAGCGCAAACATAAAGTATGGGCCGATATAGGCGGGCAAACTAAAGATGCTCGACAGAATGTAGCCATACAGGCGCACCCCGAAGAAGGCGATAAACGCCGATGCCAGCGAGCTGGCTACCGTAGCCGCGATAAAGGCTTTTTTGTAGCGGGTCAGTACGCCAAATAGCGCCGGCTCGGTGATCCCCAACAGGGCCGAAATCGCGGCTGACAGCGTGACCGTTTTCTCCTGACGATCGCGGCTCAGGCGCCAGATTGCAAAGGTCGCACCGGCAATCGCCATGTTAGCCATAAACATCATTGGCATCAGCATGTCGTAGCCGCGGTCGCTGAAGTTTTGCAATGCGATGGGCGTCATGGCGTGGTGCATGCCGGTAAGAATGGCCACCGGACGTATCGCACCGACGATTAACCCGGCAAAGCTCGCCGATACGCCGAACAGCCCTTCAATAAAGTAGGCCAGCCCTTTGCCCAGCCAGATCCCGATGGGGCCAATCACCACCAGCGCGGCCAGCGCGCCAATAAACAGCGTAAGCGTGGGCGTAAAGACGGTTTTCAGCACATCCGGCATGATGCTGTCCACCCAGCGATGGATATAGCTCAACGCCAGCACCGAGAAGATGACCGGAATAACGCTTGAAGCGTAGTTAAACACCGATACCGGAATAGCATTAAGCAGCCAGAGCGCGCTTACCGCCCCTTCCTGATGCGCCGCCAGCGCTTTAGCCGCCTCAATCAGCGAAGGATACATCAGGCAGGCCGCAACGGCTGCCGCCAGGTATTCGTTCGTTTTAAAGATCCTGGCCGCCGATACCGCCAGGAAGAAGGGCAGGAAGTAAAAGACGCCGCTGGCGATCAGATCGATAACCATCACGGTATCGCTCTTCGCAGAAACCACCTTCAGCGCAATGAGACCCGCCAGCAGCCCTTTGATCATCCCTGCGCCGGCAATGGCAGGTACGATGGGGCCAAATACGCCGGAAACGGTATCCATAAACATCGAGACCAGGCTCTTGCGCCCTTTTGTCTCCGCTGGTGCGCTGTCGGTGCTCTGTCCCAGCACCTTCAGCATTTGTTCATACCAGCTATTCACCTTTGGCCCGATAATGACCTGAAACTGGTCGCTCTGGAGCTGAGCCCCCAGCACGCCCGGGAGATTTTTAATGGCGGCCTGATCCACTTTATTGTCGTCGATTAAATCGAAGCGTAATCGCGTCATGCAGTGCCAGACTTTATTTATATTCCCCTGGCCACCGACCAGACGAATAATATTGTTGATGGCTTCTTGCGTCCCCATAAAGACTCCTGCCGGTGTTGTTGTTTTAATGTTGTCCAGAAGCATAATTAAACCCATCTGACAAAACAAACCAATAAAAGTTGATTAGCTTCACAGTTACTTATAAACAGAGGCCAAAAAACCATGCTTTAGCAAAATTGGTACGGTTTTTAATTCATTTATTCGCAAATAACTGACCAAAATAAATAATAAAAAAAACGGTTTACCTGCCAACATTTTTAGAGCGATGATAAACCTATCACCTATTCCCAAAGTCGCCGCAAAGGAGTTCTTCGTGACGCCTGTGATTATTAAAGATATTGCCTGCTTTATTACCCGTCCGGACAGACATAACCTGGTGACTGTGCGCGTTACCACTGAACAGGGGGTAATCGGACACGGCTGCGCCACTTTCCAGCAGCGTCCGCTGGCGGTCAAAACGCTGGTCGATGAATATCTAAAGCCGCTGCTGATTGGCCGCGATGCCAGTAACATCGAAGACCTGTGGCAGATGATGAACGTGAACGCCTACTGGCGTAACGGCCCGGCAATGAACAACGCCATTTCTGGTGTGGACATGGCCCTGTGGGATATCAAAGGCCAACTGGCGGGTATGCCGCTTTACCAGTTGCTGGGCGGCAAATCTCGCGATGCGATCCCCGCTTACAGTCATGCCAGCGGCGAGACGCTGGGTGCGCTGTTCGCCTCTGTGGATACGCTACTGGCGCAGGGCTATCGTCATATTCGCTGCCAGTTGGGGTTTTATGGCGGCACGCCGTCAGCCCTGCACGCGCCTGATAACCCCACCCCCGGGGCCTGGTTCGATCAACACGAGTACATGGCTAACACCGTGGAGATGTTCCGCGCCCTGCGGGAAAAATATGGCTGGAAGCTCCAGTTCTTGCACGATGTACATGAGCGCCTCTTCCCTCAGCAGGCCGTTCAACTGGCGAAACAGCTGGAGCCTTATCAGCCTTACTTTGTCGAAGATATTCTCCCGCCGCAGCAGAGCGGATGGCTGGAGCAGGTTCGCCAACAAAGCTGCGTCCCGCTGGCGATGGGCGAGCTCTTTAATAACCCGGCGGAATGGCATGACCTGATTGTGAATCGCCGTATCGACTTCATCCGCTGCCATGTTTCGCAAATTGGCGGCATCACGCCGGCTATCAAACTGGCGCATCTCTGTCAGGCCTTCGGAGTACGCCTGGCGTGGCATGGCCCCGGCGACATGACGCCCATCGGCGTGGCGGTGAATACCCATCTGAACATTCACCTGCACAATGCCGCTATTCAGGAGTTCATCCCGCGTTCGGACACCACCGATCGGGTGTTCCCGGGTGCGCCAGAGGCGAAAGAAGGCTTTATCTATCCCCCTGACGCACCAGGCATTGGCGTAGGGTTCAATGAGGAGCTGGCGCGGGCGCATCCGGTGGTCTATCGCCCACACGAATGGACGCAAAGTCGTCTGCCCGATGGCGCGATTCACACGCCCTGATTTTGCCGCCAGGCTAAGTTATCGCGGTTCCACGGGGTGACGTAGGTACAGGTATAGTTGATATCAATGATATCGCTGACTTCAAAGACGCGCCCTCCCTCCAGAATCCCACGGTTACTGATATGCATTGCCGGGCTGCCTTTTTTGCAGCCCAGCATGACGGCCTGTTCACGGCTGACGCTCACGGCGCGATAGGTCGTGAGCATGTGCGAGATAGTTAAACCTTTACTCACCACATACTGCTGGATAGAACGCTCGATCGCCTGTTGATTGAGGTCGGGAAAGTCCGCGACAGGCATACTGGAAACCTCCAGCTGTACCGGCTGATCGTCGACATAACGCAGACGGCAAAAGTGCCAGATGAAGCTCTCTTCCGCGATGCCAAAGATCTGTTGCGCCGCCCGGTCAGGCCGCCGCTTATGCAGGCTGAGCATCCGGTAACGCATCTGATCAAAGCGCTTTTCGGTGATCGAGTTGTAGATCAGTGGGTTGTTACGCGCATGCTCGTTGATCCAGATCCCCGAGCCCTGCACAATGCGCACCACGCCAATGCTCACCAGTTTTTCCAGCGCCTGACGAATCGTAAAGCGCGACACGCCATACTCTTCGGCCAGTTGCCGCTCAGGGGGCAGTTTACGCGGCTCAGACGTGCTCTCCTGATAAATTTTGCTCAGAAGATCCTGGGTAACAAACTCACTTTTTTTCATGGCTCGGCCCTGCCTATTTTCAACCCTTGCGGCGAGCGATGAGTTTATCATTTTGCGCCTGGTTATTTTATAACGCTTCACTTAACACGCAGGAACCCCCTTCGCCAGCAGCGCTGGCCAGACGGATGCCCAGTCAGATCCATGCGCCATACCTGCTACGCGCACAACCCGAACACAATCGCCGCCCACCGCCTGCTGAAAACGCACGGCGACGGCAGGCGGAACGGTCGTATCCTCTTCACCGCTGAAGTGGGTTTGCGGCACGTGGCGCAGGGTCGCGGCTGCATCCATCGCGCTAAGCGCGTGCGGCATGGGGCTAACCTTGTGCTGCCTATTCACAAAGGCCACATCCAGGTTGCCTGCTACGGTGCGCAGAGTCCGCACATCGCGACGTCGCTCAGCCAGCAGCGCGGCAATATTTCCGCCGCCGGAGTAGCCAATCACATCGAGTTGCACGCCCGGGTAGCGCTGCACGACCTGGTCGAGCGCCTCGTTCATGGCATCAATCACCGCGGGAGAAAAACGATCGTTTGTCCACATGTTTACCTGGCACTGGCGCGGCAGAGGCGAAGATAAAAACTGACAGGGCCGGGCGAGATAGAGCACATTGGCCGCTGTATCGCTGGCGGCCAGTTTCAGGCCAACCGGATTATGCGGGGTGGGGTTATTTGATGGCTGGGTACGACTTTTCCATGCAAAGCCGTCCCCTTCAATGTACACCCGCAATAAATTAACCGGAGGGGTAATTCGGCTCCAGCTAACGAGGATAAATTGATTAGCCTGCAAATCAGTGCTGATCAGACCAGAACGGGCAGCCATTTTATTTGCCGCCTGATTAAGATCCCCTGAAACACACCCTGTTAATAAAAAAGATAAATGAATCAATAGCACCAGAAAGAATATATTTTGTTTTTGCTGCATTTAATTCCAATCCCTAAGTTAAATTAAAAGGCACATAAAAAAGAGGCCTTTGTTTCAATAACAAATAATTAAGCAGCGCTTATTGTTTTTGGCAACAAAATGTATATTCTCCACACCAATGATATCGGATTAATCCGGAGATTAGACCAGCTGCATCTTACAATGTTTGCAACTTTATGATGGTACACCATGGAAAAAAAACGCCTTAGCCAGCTGATTTCTCTGCTGCTGGCCTCCGCGGCTGCGCAGGGTTTGATGACTACGCACGCCTTTGCTGTTGCCTCTAGCGATCTCGTTATCACGACCTCTGCTGATAGCGTCATTATTGATGACCCACTGATCGGTAACCCCACCACGGCGTTAGCGGTGAACTCGGGTATTACTGTTGGAACCCTTATTAATAACAGCCATATTCAGGATATGGCTGACAATAATTCTTATAGCAATCTTAATATTGCCCAAATTGATGGTAATGTCGGTACACTGATTAACAATGGCACCCTTGCCAGCGTCAATCGCTATCACTATGGCAGTATTCTTGAAGTCAGTTCTGCCGGTGTAGTTTCAAACTTCATCAACCATGGCAAAATTGAATTTTCATCCGACAGCTATAGCCTTAATTATTACGATACTGGCGCGATTGATAATGCCGGCAATATCGGCACGCTGACTAACGCAGTTGATGGCACAATTAACGGGCCACGCGGTATCAGTAACCTGGGGCGAATTGATAATTTAAATAACGCCGGGGTCATCGCAACCGAATCGGGAAATATGCCAGGATTTGGCAACAATGGCGCTATTTACAACAGCGGCTCCATCGGTACGCTGCATAACACCGGAAGTCTGATCGCCACTGAGGATATGATGGGTGACAGCTCAGGGGTTTATAACCAGGGCACCATCACCACGCTGATTAACGATAATACCATTGAGGCCAGTAACAGCGGCATTCACAACTACGGTATCATCAATACCCTCGAGAATAATGGCACGATCCACGGTAGCATTGGTATCTTTGACAGTACCTCCGGCACTACCTCAATCAAGAGTATCGTTAATAACGGCGAGATCGTTGGTAGTTACTCAGGTATTTACCTGATTAATTTCAATACCACGCCGGATGCCATGACCATTGTGAATAACGGCGTGATAAGCGGCCAGACCTACGCGCTCTATATTTACAGCGACATCAATAATGGCAATGCCAGCGCTGACGTGACGCTGACTAACACCAATATGGTGAAGGGCATTATTGAATCCCGTAGCCCTGTCGCGCTGAAAATTAACGGCGGCGATCACTCTGTGGGCGTGCTGACCGGCCTTGATGGGCTCAACACTGTCGGCACCATTACCACCACCAAATCCGATCTCATCTTTGGTACCGGTTCCCTGTTGCTGAATGACAACGTGTTGACCAACAACAGCACCGTGGTGAACGACGCGGCCTCGCTGCAGGTGAATAACGCCATCAGCATCACCGGCGATTACCATCAAAAAGCCGCTGCGACGCTGATTTCCGGGATCTCCGATCTGGCGACCCAGGACCTCGACCTGCTGAGCGACAGTGGCTACGGCCGCCTGAACGTTAGCGGCAACGCCGTCATCGACGCGGGTTCCAGCGTTAACCTACTGCGTACCGGCAGCACCTACAAATTCGCTGAAGGTCAGCGCTATGTGGTGATTAACGCGCAGGGCGCGGACACGCAATACAACGCCAGCGCGTTGAAATATAAAGCCGTCGGTTATAACGGCAAGGTTTACGGTTCAGTGTATGAGGTTGATGCCAATAAAGCCCTGGTGCTGACCGTGGGCCCACAGAACAGTGAACCGGATGTGGTGACGAACCCAACCAAACCTGAGCCGACAACGCCGACGCAGCCGACGCCAACTCAACCGACTACGCCAACTCAACCGACTACGCCGACAAAGCCGACTCCAACTCTGCCGACGAAGCCGACTCAGCCGACGCCGACGCCGACGCAGCCCACTCAGCCAACTCAGCCGGCGCAACCTGAGCCGACTCTGCCGACGCAACCGACTCAGCCATCACAACCTGAGCCGACAGAACCTGCACAGCCAGGTAAACACAGCTGGGCTACCACGCCAACCGCAACCGCGGCGCTGGGCGGTCTGAGCAACTACTCTGGCATCGCCTCTCCGCAGCTGCTTGAACTGTATAACGCCTCTTTAGCGATCGATGGCACTGCAGAAGCCAACCGCGTGGGCGAGAAGCTTTCTCCGGGTCAGAACATCAACACCAGCACCGCAGCAGGGGTAGCAACCTCTACCGCGCAGGCCGTGGTTGGCGCACACATTGATGCCGTACGCAATCCACAGGCCTCCGGCACCACGGGCGTGGCGACCGGCGACGACTATAGCGCGAACTGGATCGTCTGGGGTCAGCCGTTTGGCGGTTATGCCCGTCAGGACAGCACCCGCGATATCAGCGGTTACTCCGCCAAATTCGGCGGTCTGATCCTCGGCGCCGACCGCGCGCTGGGCGACGACTGGCGTCTGGGTGCGGCGGTGAACTACAGCAACACCTCTGTTCACGGTAAAGACAACCTGAGTGGTAACACCTCTACCGCCGATAACTACGGTGTGATTGCTTACGCAGGTTATACCGGCGAACCCTGGTACCTGAACCTCTCCGCAGGGCTGAACCGTCAGAACTACAGCTCCGTTCGTCGCGCTGAGTTCACCGGTTTCTCCGGCTCCGCTCAGGGTAAATTTAACGGCTCTTCCGTCACCCTGCAGACCGAGTTCGGTTACCCGATCACCCTGCCGGCAGACGTGGTCGTCACGCCGCTCGCCAGCCTGACTTACGGTTATCAGCATGTTGATGGCTATACCGAGACAGGCGGAAACGGCATGGCGCTGGACGTGGGCAGCACCCACTCTGAATCGGTGGTGAGTGATATCGGTGCCCGCATCGAAAAAACCTTCGACACCGGTCTGGGTAAGCTGACGCCATTCGCACAGGTTTCCTGGATCCACCAGTATGACAACCGTCAAATGAGCAGCCGTGCGACCTACGCCGCAGATACCATTGGTGAAACCAGCTTCATCACCAAAGGCGCGGCCCCGGTCGAAGATATGGCCGGTCTGGCGGTTGGTAGCACGCTGTATGACGCAAACGAGCTGAGCATTGATGCCCGTTACGATCTGCAGGCAGGTGACCGTTACCAGGCGCATACCTTCAGTCTGCGTTTACGTAAGATGTTCTGATAACCACAGCTGAAAAACGGGGCCACTACGGGCCCCGTTTTTTTATCCCTTTGCCAGCCATTGAATTTTTACCCCTGCAGGTCGATAGTAGTCATTTTTCAATAAGTAGAATGCTATGACTGCAACCACGCTCTCCCCGGCATTAAAAGGCGGCGCGCTGATCCTGCTGCTTGTCCTGATCTACACCGGTGTCTATACCGGCGACCGTATCACCTGGCTGATGGAAGTCACGCCGGTGGTGATCGTTGTGCCTCTACTGCTGGCAACACATCAGCGCTATCCCTTAACCCCGCTGCTCTACATTCTGATTTTCTTCCACGCCCTCATTTTGATGGTCGGCGGGATGTACACCTATGCCAAAGTGCCCATCGGTTTTGAGGTGCAGGCGCTGTTTGACCTCAGCCGCAACCCCTACGACAAACTGGGTCACTTCTTCCAGGGGCTGGTGCCGGCCCTGGCCGCGCGGGAGATCTTGCTGCGCGGTCATTACGTTCAGGGGCGCAAAATGACCGCGTTTCTGGTCTGCTGCATTGCGCTGGCCATTAGCGCCACCTATGAGCTGATCGAGTGGTGGGCGGCGCTGGCAATGGGACAAGGCGCGGATGATTTCCTCGGGACCCAGGGCGATCCCTGGGATACCCAGTCGGATATGTTCTGCGCCCTGCTCGGCGCGCTCACCACCGTCCTGCTGCTCGGGCGCACTCATCAGCGACAGCTAATGAGGACGGTTAAGCCTTAAGGTCAATGCCGCTGTGCGCCAGCACGCCCATCTGGCTATACATGGCGCAGGCGGCGCTGACGATCGACATGCCCAGCGCGGCGCCGCTCCCCTCGCCAAGCCGGAGGTCGAGCCAGAGATAGGGCTGTAAACCAAGATGTTCCAGCGCACGCTGCGATCCCTTCTCTGCTGAGAAATGGGAAGGGATGCAGTAGTGTTTCACCGCCGGCGCGATCTGGCAGGCCGCGATTGCCGAAGCGTAAGAGAGAAAACCGTCGAGCACCACCGGCAGTCCGCAGGCCCCGGCCCCCAGGATAACCCCGGTCATCCCCACCAGGTCATACCCCCCTACCTTCGCCAGCACGTCCAGCGCATCGGCGGGATTGGGCTGATTAACGCGGATGGCCTGCCTGACAATCGCCTCCTTGTGCTGCAGCCGCTCGGGGGGCAGGTTTGCACCATGCCCCACCACCTCATGCGGATCGCAGCCGCACAGGACGCTGATCATCGCCGAGGCGGGGGTGGTGTTCGCCATCCCCAGCTCACCGGTACCCAACACCGCGATCCCCGCTGCGGCCCGCTGTTTTACCAGCTCAGCGCTCGCCAGCAGAATCTGTTCCGCCTGCTCGCGACGCATTGCCGGGCCGACGGCGATGTTATCGCTGCCCCGCGCCACTTTCAGGCTGAGCATCCCGTCGAGTGGGTCGCCGTTAATGCCCACATCCACCGGCAGCACCGTCGTCTGGTTGCTTTTCGCCAGCACGCAGACGCCAGAGGAGCCATTGAGCATATTCTGCGCCTGAAGACGGGTGACCGCCTGCGGAGCCAGTGCCACCCCCTCCTGATAGACACCGTGGTCGGCGCACATCACGATAATCTCTTTGGCCAGATCGCCCAGCGGCGGCAGCCCCCGCATACCCGCCAGTTGAATAGCCAGCGCTTCCAGCCTGCCAAGGCTATTCAGTGGCTTCACCAGACCATCAATGTGCTGCGCGGCCTGCGCCATTTTCTCTGCGTCCAGCGGGGCGATCGCCGCCACCAGCGCTTCTATGCTCTGCATCGGTGTTATTCTCACTGTTCTGAACGGAAGGGACTTTGATGATTAAAGTGGCGTAAGATCATAAACCCACCGCGATTTTCCACCATCGTCCAGCTGCCCTGCTGAAACGGAAAGTGCCACATCGCCTCTGCCGGCATACGTAGCCAGTGGGCCAGCATCAGGCTTAATACGCCCTGATGAGCGACGACCAGGCTGTCGCCGTCTTCCTGTTGTTGCGCCAGCTCGTCGGCAACGCTTTTTACCCGTCCGGCAAATTCGGCAAAGGGCTCACCGCCGCCGGGGGTGACGTTCTGCCAGTCATCCACCCAGCGCTGCCACGCCTGGGGTTCCTCTTCGGCAATGCTGCTGTGGTGGCGCATCTCCCAGCTGCCGAAGTGCATCTCGTTGAGCCGGGGATCGCTGTTAGTGATAATGCCGTTGGGCACCACCAACCGGGCGGTTTGCTGCGCGCGCTGAAGCTGGCTGCAGTGAATTTGCCCGAAGGTGAGCGTCGCCAGACACTCCCCCACTCGCCGCCCCTGCTCAATGCCTTTATCGGTTAATGGCAGGTCGGTGCTGCCGTAAAAGAGGCCGCTCTCATTGGCTGCGGTTTGCCCGTGACGTACCAGAACCAGGCGCATGATTTAGCTCCACATCAGGGCCAGCAGAAACAGCGTCTCGCCGGTTTCTGCCAGCGCGCCAAGGGTATCGCCGGTCTGGCCGCCTAAACGGGTACGCAAATAGCGCACCAGGCACGCCATCAGCCCCCAGGTGACCACCATCGCCGCCACGCCGTGGAGTCCGGTCAGCGCCACCACGATAAGCGCGCCGATGAGCAGCGTTATCGCCGCTTCGTGAAACAGAATGCCGCCAATGTACAGCGTACCCAGCCCCTCGCCTTCCCGGGCATAGCGCTGACCATACATCCCCAGCACCAGCCCTGCCCGTGAGACAACCGGCGCACAGACCAGCAGCGCGAAGAGTTCCGCAGGGGGGCGAGAGGATAGGCCCGACACCGCCATCACCTTGAGCAGAATGCAGAAGATCAGCGCCAGCCCGCCGAAGGTGCCGAGGCGGCTGTCCTTCATGATCGCCAGCATCCGCTCCCGGCTACGGGCAGAGAAGATCCCGTCGCAGGTATCGGCCAGCCCGTCGAGATGGAAGCCGCCCGTCAGCAGGGCCATCGCCAGCGCCCAGACGGCGGCCCCCAGGTAAATGCCGCCCCCGGTCTGGCTCACCAGCAACGCGGCCAGCGCGGCCACCACGCCGACAAACAGCCCCACCAGCGGGAAATAGGGCACGCCGCGCCCAAGCTGGCGAAACTTGACCCCATCGGCCCACTTCTCCGGAACCGGGAAACGGGTCATTAGCCGCAGCGTGGCCCAGAGTAAATTCAGCTTCATTTAATTTTGACTCCAATCCCTGAGACCATCAGCCATACGTCGTCTGCGGCCCGGGCCAGCTTCTGGTTGGCCCGCCCGGCGATATCGACAAAGTGACGTGCGAGGCGATTTTCCGGGGTGATGCTCATCCCCAGCTCATTGGTAACAATAAATACCGGTGCCGCAGTGTGCTGGCAGGCGGCAATCAGCGCGTCCACCTGCTGCTGCAGCCAGATCTCCAGCGGCGCGAAATCGAGCGTATCCGGGTCGGCACCGCCGGAGGCCTCGTACAACAAGTTCGCGAGCCAGGTGGTGATGCACTCCAGCACCACCCCTTCTCCCGGCTGCACCTGTTCGCGTAGCACCCGATCGAGCGCACGGTATCCCTCCCAGGTGCGCCAGTGTGCGGGGCGCTGCGCCTGATGCTGCGCAATGCGGCGAGCCATCTCCTCGTCCGTCACGACGGAGGTCGCGATATAGAGCACCTGCTGACACTGTCCGGCAACCAGCTTTTCAACCTGCGCACTTTTGCCGCTGCGCGCCCCGCCCGTGACTAAAATCATGCCATCGGCTCCTGATGCTCGCGCATAATCCGGTAAATGCTCTGTAGATCGAGATGCTGGCGCATGCTCGCCGCCAGCTTGTCAAACTGCTGCGCTTTATAGGCCGCGTAGTCTGGCAAGGTTTCCAGGGGGGCGAGCCCTTTTCGCACCCGCAGGCTGTCCACCAGGGTACGGGTAAAGATGTCGTTGTCGAACAGACCGTGCAGATAGGTACCCCAGACCAGACCATCGTCGCTCACCGCGCCGTCGGCGACGGGCTGGCCATTTTTTTGCAGGTACAGGGCCGGCTGCGCGCCGGTAGCCAGGGTGGTTTGTCCCATATGGATTTCGTAGCCGCGCAGCGTCAAGCCTGAAGCGCTGGCCAGCCAGCCGGGAAGTTCAGCCAGTCTGGCATCGACCAGGGTAGTGGTTTTAAGTGGGGCGAAACGGGTGACGGTCTCCAGCAACCCCAGCCCTGGCAGCGTACCGAGGCCGGACTCCACCTCATCTATCAGGGTGTTGCCTAGCATCTGATATCCGCCGCAGATCCCCAGTAGCGGCACGCCGTTCCGGTGTTGCACCCGCAGCGCCTGCGCCATCGCGCTCTCCCGCAGCCAGGTGAGATCCTGTAATGTACTTTTGCTACCCGGCAGGATAATCAGATCTGCGCCTGCAAGCTGGTGCGGATCGCGGACATAGCGCACCCGCACGTCCGGCTGCGCGGAAAGGGCATTAAAGTCGGTGAAATTGGACATGTAGGGCAGTTGCACCACGGCGATATCGACGCTGCGCTGCCCCTGCTGCATGGCGCGGCGTTGTAACACCACGCTGTCTTCCTCTTCCAGATCAAGCTCCAGCCAGGGCAGCACGCCCAGAACCGGCACGCCGGTGAGCGCCTCAATCTGACGCAGCCCAGGAGTCAGCAGCGACACATCACCGCGAAATTTATTGATGATGACCCCTTTCACCCGCCAGCGCTCATGCTCCTGCAGCAGGGCCAGGGTGCCGTAGATCGCCGCAAAGACGCCGCCGCGATCGATATCGGCCACGAGGATCACCGGACAGCGGGCAATCTCGGCCATGCCCATATTGACGATATCCCGGTCGCGCAGGTTGATCTCTGCCGGGCTGCCCGCCCCTTCCAGCACCAGCCGGTCGTACTCCTGCGCCAGGCTCTGGTACACCGCGGCAATCTGCTCGCGAAGCCGGGGTTTGAAATCGTGGTAGCGAACGGCATCCATATCGCGCAGCACCTCGCCCATCAGCACCACCTGCGCCTGGCAGTCAGAGGTGGGTTTCAGCAAAATGGGATTCATACGCACGTCCGGGAGGATCCCCGCCGCTTCGGCCTGCATGATCTGCGCCCGCCCCATCTCTTTACCGTCAGGGGTGATGCCGGAGTTGAGCGCCATGTTTTGTGATTTAAAGGGGGCGGTGCGCCAGCCATCCTGATGGAATATCCGGCACAGCCCGGCCACCAGCACGCTTTTTCCCACGTCCGAGGCGGTGCCCTGCAGCATGATTGCCTGCGTCATTACTTCTCCTGAATACCTTCACTGAGAGGGATTCAGCTTATCACTACATGCCTCCAGCCCAACACTATCGTTGCGCTGACAATGGTGAGGATGGCGGCAATATGCAGCAGAAAATCCATCGGGTGTATCTCAACGGGGTGGCAAAAGGTGAGCAGCGTCAGCGCCATGCTGGCGACACCGGCCCCGGCGGTCGCCAGGGTGCGCAGAGGATAGAGCGACCGGGTGCGGCGCAGATACGCAATGACAATCACCACCATCGGGGCGCTGACCGTGAGCATAAAGGCATAGCAGTTCACTTCGTCGCTGTGATGCCCGGCAGGAGGCGATGAATTGAGGCTGAACAGCGCCCCTACGGCCCACAGCAGCAAGGGCAGCGCAAACCAGCGCCAGCTCAGCGGCTTGCGCCCGGCAATACTCAGGGTGAACGCATTCGCAATCGCCATCCCCCCTACCAGGAAAGCGAGAGAGAGTTGCACCACCGCCAGCCAGGATCCCGCTGCAGACCAGTCGGTGGCGGCACGGTTCACCAGCAGGCTGCTTAATCCTGCGCAGGGGAGCGCCAGCAGCATCCAGGTGAGCACCCGCAGATTGCGGGCCTGCGGGCGCGTCACGGGCGTCGCCTCGCGGCTCAATTGTTTAATTAAGAGATCATGATCGGCCATGGTTCGCTCCCATCCGGCGAAGATTGGTTAAGGCTCTGTGCAGGAGAGATTTGACCGCCGAAATGGTCAGGTTATGCCGTGCGGCGGCCTCGGCGAGGCTCATCTCCTGCAGGTGGATATGCTCCACAATCTGGCGCTGTCGCGCCGGAAGCTGGTCTAAAATCGACGCCAGCTCCTCTTCGGTTTCTTGTTGACCGATATTACCGGTCCAGACCCCTTCCGCCAGCGGCTCATCGTCGCTTTCCCGCCGCTGTCGCCGTCCGCGCTGGCGTAACGCATCCACGGCACGCGCCTGCGCGATCGCCATCAGCCAGGGTAAAAAGGGGCAGGCCGGATCGTAGGTATGACGCACCCGGTGCACGGTGAGCAGCACCTCCTGAATCACATCATCGATCAGCACAGGATCGGCAATCTGCTTACGGACCAGCGCCCGAATCACCGGCACCAGGGCCCGGAGCAGCAGGGAATAGGCGTCGCGATCCCCGGCCTGCGCACGTGCCATCAGCCCGGGCCAGGACTCGCGGGGAGCCAGATTGCTATCCATCATTCGCCATGCGAACTACCTCACGCTTTTTTACCGGCCGCCCGATCGAGGGCGTTCACCACAATCGACGGGGTTAGCACCTGCGGCAGCACCTTAGGTTCGCTACCGTCGGCCGGATAGACGACGTACAGCGGCAGCCCTCCCTGCCCGAAGGCCGTCATGGCATCGTCGATATCGGCGTTAAATTTGGTGGAATCCGCCACCATATAAATAGTGCCAGTGCGCGACAGCGCCTGCTTCACCGCCGCGGTAGAGAGCGAAGTGCGATCGTTCACCTGACAGGTGATGCACCACGAGGCGGTAAAGTTCACAAAGATAGCTTTGCCGTGGCCGCGCATCTCTGCCACCGTTTGCGGCGACCACTTCACCGGCGCGACCTGGCTCGCAACGGCCGGTTCTGCCGTAACGGACTGCGTCTGCATGATGCCCGGCAGGGGGGTAATCGCCGCCACGAAGAGCACCACCGTCACCGCCAGCAGCACTTTATACGAACGCCCGGCGAAACGTCTGCGCTGGGCCATCCCATACAGCCACGCGGTGAAGCTCACCACCACGGCACAGGCCAGCATTGCCGCCAGCGCGGTGGTTCCCGCCTGTTGCGCTAATACCCACACCAGCCAGGCAAAGGCGCCAAACATCGGAAACGCCAGCCCGCGCTTGAGGATATCCATCCAGGCGCCCGGTCTGGGCAGGCGAGCGGCGATCGCCGGGAAGAGCGAAATCAGGGTAAAGGGGGCGGCGAACCCCAGCGCCAGGGAAAGGAAGATAACCAGCGAAACCGCCGGCGGCTGCACCAGCGCATACCCTACTGCACCCGCCATAAAGGGGGCTGAGCATGGCGTAGCGACCACAATCGCCAACGCGCCGGTTAACGCCGAACGGGTAAATGCCCCGCGCCCGCCTGAGATCTCACCTGCCCGCTGCAGGGATAATCCCACCTCAAACACCCCCAGCAGGTTCAGCGCCGCGCCGAGGATAATCAGCGCCAGCGCGGTAATGACCAGTGGAGATTGCAGCTGAAAGCCCCAGCCCACGGCGGTACCGCCAGCGCGCAACGCCAGCAACACGGCAGCCAGCGCCAGCATGGTAAAAATCACGCCCAGTAAAAAACCGAGCCCTTCGGTGCGGGCGCTGGCCCGGTCTCCCTGATGTCGCAACAGCCCCAGCGCCTTCAGCGAAATCACCGGAAAAACGCACGGCATAAAATTGAGGATAATGCCGCCGGCGAAGGCGGCCAGAATGGCGGTTAACATAGCGGGCCCCAAAACTAATTATGAATGTGTGTTCGCGTATTGCTTCACGGCATCCATGGACTTCTGGATATGCTGGTCAGGGTTACGGTCGGTATAGCTCATCAGAATTTTACCGTCGGGGGCGATGACGTAGGAGGTGCGGTCAGAGACCGTTTTACCGTTCATCTGCATCAGCGTTTTGTACTCGCCCGCCACTTTCGCGCCGGGATCGGCGGCCACGGCAAATTTATCACGGCACTCCAGCTTCGAGAACTCATCCACCTGATCGACATTCCCGGCGGTGACCCCAACCACGGTCGCCCCCAGCTTTTTAAAATCATCGCTCGCTTCGGCGAAAGCATGTGCCTCCAGGGTGCAGCCTTTGGTAAAGGCTGCCGGGAAGAAGTAGAGCACCACCGGGCCTTTCTGTAATGCCTGCTGAAGCGAGAAGGTGAGCGGCTTGCCCCCCAGCGCCCCTTTCAGGCTGAAATTGGGCGCGTTATCCCCCACCTCGAGCGCCGCGTTGGCATTCAGGGTGAAGAGGGAAAAGGTCAGTACCGCAGCAGCAGAGAGGGTGTTTAACAGTTTCATGGTCAGCTCCATCAGGAAAAAACGTACTTTATGAATCATAGTTCGCACGCCAAGGCCCGAAGGTTTCGCTCGCCGATAAAAAAAATCCGCAAGGGTCGCTTGCGGAGGGGAAGAGAGCGTCAGGATGGGTGGAGGTTACCGATCTTTTTCCACCATTAACGGTTCGATATCGCTCTCTTTCTTAATCACCAGCGAAGTATCACCGCGCAGGCAGGTACCGCCGTAATTGCCGCCGACGGTAAAGGTACAGACCTGGATATACTTCTCGTCCACCTTCGGCAAACACCACAGCTGCTGGTAAATATTTTTGCGATCGACAAACTTGCCGCTCGATTTATCCAGTAGCTCCTCCTGCGGGCTGATGAGATCGATATTGCTGCCGCAGCGCCCGGCGATAGGCTTCACGGCGTACCCGGTCTGGCTAAGCAGTGCGTTGACCTCAAAATCGGTATCCAGCAGGTAGCGGTGGTGAGGGAAGAGCTGCCACAGCACCGGCAAAATGGCTTTGTTGCCGGGGATCACCGTCCATAAAGGTTCAAAGACCAACACTTCCGGGCGCAGCAACACATCGATTAAGCGCACCTCGTTTTGCGGATGGCCGGTACGGATAGGAACCGCCGCGTACTCGGTTTCACTGACTTCGCGGATCTGCTCGATGGCCGTCTCCCACGCCCAGGTTTTCCAGACGCAGTTAACCAGCCGCCCTTCATCATCAATTAATTGGCCTGCCGCATCCCAGCTTAACGCCCCCAGCCCATGCAGGATTTTGGTTTCAAACCCGGCCTGAAGCAGCGAACGCTGAATAAAGAGGGCGTGGTAATCCTCCTCCACATCGTTGTCCTGCATGATGTGCACAAAGGGGCGGGCCTGGCTGTGCTTCCAGGCGCCAGAAAGCTCTTCCAGTAACCCTTCCGCCGGGTTATGTCCGCCGCCGCGATAGCCATTTTTCACCCACTCTTCCAGGATCAGGCCACCTTCGGTGTGGCACGAAGCGGAGTCGGCGTTGTACTCATACACCTTGATGCCGCGCTCATCCATGCAGAAATCCATGCGGCCGGTAATCATATGGTGACGACGCCACTGCCAGGAGAGACGCAGGCGCGGCCAGAGAATTTTCGGAATGTCGAAAAGCGCCAGTAAGTTGTCATCTTTCAGCACCTTGTCGGTGGCATGCAGATACATCAGGTGCAGCTCGTTGGTCGCTTTGATCAACTCCTGCTCGGCGCTTTCGGTGATGGTGAAATAGTGGCAGGGATCGTGATTGATAAAATGGCCGTTGGCACGCACGTAGGCCTGCTGCAGCGCATCGTTCTCATTGAGCCATTTGCCATCAAACTGGCGGTTGTTTTTCAGCCGCGCGCCGCGAATATTCAGCAGTTCGCCGTTAACTTCTGGCTGCGGGAGGCTGTGTTCGGTGTCGCTGGTCTGGATCATCCAGCCCAGAATTTCGGTGTCGCTGAAGGTGTCATGAAGCCGGTAGCAGCCGTTCTCCACGCTCATTCTGAGTTCGCGCGTCCACTGCTGTCCCAGCGGCAGCGGAGAGTGAATAACATTCTGCTCCGCAATGCGCACCTTATCACCCAGCCGTTGCGTGATGACGGCCACGTGGCCGGTTTCGTGGAACTCACCACCCTTTTGCCAGATAAGCAAAGCCCCCGCCTCCGGCGCGCGCTGAGAGCCGTTAGCAAAGGCCTGCAGCGGCAGGATATCGTCATTCACCACCTGACGAACAAAGCGTAAAGAGAAGATCTCCCACGCCATGCGCACATCGGTAAAGACAAAGCCGTAATTCAGGAACAGGAAGCGGCGGGCAAACTCAACGCACTGCCACTTGTGCCCCATATATTCATTGCCGGTATAGCTGCGAAAATCGGCATCTTCCGGATAATTTCGCGGATCGAGGGAGCTGTAATTCGAGGAGTAGATCGCCACGCCTCCCGGCGCATAGCCTAATAATGTCCCGAATGGCGCATCACTGCTTAACGTTCCTTTACGCATGTTTCCAACCTAATAAAGGCAGGCGGCAATTTTTTAGGGGGTTGTCGTCGTCTGCACGTTGTAATTAACCTGACAGAGGTGGATTTATCATACACCCGCGTGGCAAATTATTCGCCGCAGCAATAACGAAAAACAGACAACACAGGAGTCAATATGAGCGTACAGGCGCAGCCGCTGGAGTGGGGTCACGGCCCACGCATCTTTGAAGTGTTCCTGGAACCGACCTGCCCGTTTTCGGTCAAGGCCTTTAATAAGTTAAACGCGCTGCTGGAACAGGCTGGCGAGGATAAGATCACCGTCAAAATCCGTTTACAGTCGCAGCCCTGGCATCTCTTTTCCGGCGTGATTGTGCGCTGCATTCTGGCGGCGTCGACGCTGCCCGAGGGGAAAGCGGCGGCACACAAGGTGATACAGGCGGTGGCCGATCGCCGGGAAGAGTTTGAATTTACCGACCACTGTAGCGGGCCGAATATGCAGGCGACGCCTGAGGAGATTATCGCGCGCATCGAGGGTTACAGCGGGGTGCAGCTTGCCGACGCCTTTGCGCGCCCGGAACTGCAAACGGAAATTAAGTGGCACTGTAAATATGCGCGCCAGAATGGGATCCATGTCTCCCCAACCTTTATGGTCGATGGTCTGGTGCAGCCCGATTTGGGCAGCGGCGACGAGGTTGCGGTATGGGTGAAGCGACTGCTGGGATAAACGCCACCCTCTCTCGTACGGGCGAGAGAGAGTGGCTCCTGTTACGTTTTAAATAACCAACAGGCGGTAAAGTGCCCCGGCGCGATCTCCTGCATCGCCGGTTCCTGCGCCTGACACACCGGCATCGCATGGGGGCAACGGCTGCAAAAACGACAGCCTGGCAGCGCCGAGGTCGGCCCTGGGATCTCGCCCCGCAACGTGGCGTTATCAAGATTGCGGATGCGCGGATCGGGCTGGGGCACCGCCGCCAGCAAAGCACGCGTGTAGGGATGGGCCGGATGCTGATAGAGCGCATTCGCGGGTGCAACCTCCACCAGCTTACCGAGATACATCACCCCAATGCGGCTGGAGATGTGGCGCACCATCGACAGATCGTGGGCGATAAACAGATAGGTGAGCCCCAGCTCCTGCTGTAAATCCTGCAGGATATTCACCACCTGCGCCTGCACCGAGACATCCAGCGCCGACAGCGGCTCATCGCACAGTACAAACTCCGGGCGCACGGACAAGGCGCGGGCAATGCTGATGCGCTGACGCTGGCCGCCGCTGAACTCATAGGGGAAACGTTGCAGATGTTCCTGTTTGAGCCCCACTTTATAGAGCAGCGTTTCGGTACGTTCACGCTGCTCCTCCCGACTGTAGCCGTGGATCTGCATCGGCTCGGCAACCAACTGCTGCACGGTCATGCCGGGGTTGAGCGAGGAGTAGGGATCCTGAAAAATCGCCTGCATCCTTCTGCGCAGCGGTTTCAGCTGTTTCTCGCTGGCCTGGGCAATGTTCTGCCCGGCAAAGTGGATCTCGCCGGAGGTGATAGCAAACAGGCGTAAAATGGCGCGTCCGAGGGTCGATTTGCCGCAGCCTGACTCCCCCACCAGGCCAAAGGTTTCACCGGGCATGATGTCAAAACTGACGCCATCCACCGCTTTCACCGCCGCCCCCTTTCGCAGTAGCCCGCCGTTTAGAGGATAGTGTTTGCGTAGCTCACGCACGCTGACTAACGGAGTACGTTGTTCGCTCATGCCTGAACCTCCTTATCGGCCCATAGCCAGCACGCGGCGCGGTGGCCTTCGTCCATCCGGTAAAACGCCGGCTGCCGATCACACTGCGGCATCCGCTTCGGACAGCGCTCAGCAAAGGGGCAGCCGGGAGGCGGATTGAGCAAGCCAGGTGGCGTGCCCTCGATCGGCGATAATCGCTGATTCACCTCCCCCGGACGGGGCAATGAGGCCAACAGCCCCTGGGTATAGGGGTGCGCCGGACGGTAAAAAATGTCCTCAACGCTCCCCTCCTCCATCACCAGCCCGCCATACATCACCACGACGCGGCTACACACTTGCGCCACCACGCCCAGATCGTGGGTGATGAGCAGGATGGCGGTCTGGGTTTGTTGTTGCAGGCTTTTCAGCAGACGCAATATCTGCGCCTGAATCGTCACGTCCAGAGCGGTGGTCGGTTCGTCGGCAATCAGCAGCTTTGGGTTACAGGAGAGCGCAATGGCTATCATCACCCGCTGGCGCATGCCGCCGCTGAACTCATGGGGATACTGATTGTAGCGCCGTTCCGCCTCGGCAATGCCGACCTGCTCCAGCATCGACAGCGCCGCCGCTTTGGCCGCTTTTTTGGCCAGCCCTTTATTACGCATCAGGATCTCAGACATCTGCTTGCCGATGGTGAGCACCGGGTTAAGGGCGGTCATCGGATCCTGGAAAATCATGGCGATCTCATTGCCGCGAATGGCGCGCATCTGCTGCGGCGTTTTTTGCGCCAGATCGGCATTCTGAAACCGAATACTGCCACCGGTGATGCGGCCGTTACTCCCCAGAAGCTGGATAATGGATTTACAGGTCACGCTCTTGCCGCAGCCGGATTCGCCAACAATGCCGATAAGTTCCCCCGGCTGCACCTGAAAGCTCACACCGCGAACTGCATGGACATCTCCCTGTCGGGTATGGAAGGTGGTTTGCAGATTATCGAGTTCGAGCAAGTTACTCATCGCGGTTCGCTCCCGGCTCAAAGGCGGTACGAAATACGTCGCCTAATACGTTAAAGCTGAACACCGTCAGCAAGATCAGAATGCCGGGGAACATCGCCAGCCACGACGCTTCGCCAATGTACGACTGGGCGTTGTTGAGCATACTTCCCCAGGAGGCGGCCGGTGCCTGTACGCCAAGCCCAAGGAAGCTCAGCGTCGACTCCATCAGGATCGCCGAAGCGATATTGAGCGTGGCGGCCACGATAATGGTCGGCAGCACGCCGGGAATGATATGGCGCACGATGATCCGTAGCGGCTGTTCGCCGGAAGCACGGGCATAAAGCACATATTCGCGCTCTTTAACCGAAAGCGTTTCGGCACGTACCAGCCGGGACATGTTCATCCACGTCAGCAGGCTGATGATAAAAATGATGTTATCCACGCCTGGCTTGAGGTAAGCGTTCACCACCAGCAGCAGGAAGAAGGCCGGGATCGCCATCAGAATATCGACGATACGCATCATCAGGTTATCGAGCCAGCCGCCAAAATAGCCGCTGATCGTGCCGACGAGGGTGCCAATCAGCGTAGAGAAAACCATCGCCAGAAAACCCACCATCAGCGAGATCTGCCCGCCGTAGAGGGCGCGGGTAAAGTAGTCGCGCCCGTACTCATCGGTACCAAACCAGTGAGTACTGTCCGGCGGCAGGGTACGGGCGTTCAGCGCCATCTGATCCGGGTCGAACGGGCTCAGCCCCGCGCAGAGCGCGGCGACAACAAAGATAAAAAGGACAAATAACGAGAACTGCGCCGGACGGTTGCGGCGCAGCTGGTGACGAACTTGCTGCCAGCGTCTGCTCATCCGGGTTACCTCAGAGTACGAATGCGGGGATCGGCGAAGCGATACAGTAGATCGGCGATCAGGTTGCCCACGATCAACATCATGGAAGAGAGCATGATGATCGCCATGATCAACGGGTAATCCAGCGAGGTGATCGACTGGATCCCCAGCAACCCCATGCCCGGCCAGGAGAAGACGCTTTCCGTCACGTAGGCCCCGACCACCAGCTCCCCAAACGACAGGCCGAACAGGGTAATCACCGGCAGTAGCACGTTTTTCAGCACATGGCGGAACAGAATGCCGGAACGGGTCGCGCCGTACGCGAGCTGGGTCTGCACGTAGTCGGCAGAGAGCTGCGTGATGGTATTGGAGCGAATGTAGCGCACATAGCTTGAGAGATTGTAAAAGGTGAGCGCAATGCACGGCAGCACGCCGTGGCGAACCACATCCAGCCAGTTATCTTCCATGCCGATGGTGCGCATCCCCATGCTGGGAAACCAGTTGAGTTGTACGGCAAACACGGTGATCAGTAGTATGCCGAACCAGAAGATCGGCACCGAGATGCCAATATAGGCAAACAGATTCAGCAGATGATCCAGCCAGCGATGTTTAAACGCCCCGGCAAGCAGCCCGAGGGGAATGGCCAGCACGATGGCCAGCAGCAGCGACGCCCCCATCAATCCCAGGGTGGCCGGAATGCGCTCGGCGATCATCTCCAGCACCGGGCGGTGATAGATAAGCGAGTAACCCAGGTCGCCCTGCGCGACGTTTTTCAGCCACAGCAGGTACTGGGTGACCAGCGGCTTATCCAGCCCCAGGCTTTGACGGATGCGCTCGATATCTTCCGGCGCCATCCGCGGGGTGATATAGGCGGCAACCGGGTCGCCAGGGGCGAGTTTGACCAGCAAAAAGGCCACCAGCGAAATAAAGAACAGCATCGGCAGCAGTTGCAGCAACCGACGCGTGAGTAATGTGTTCACGACATGCCCTTAAACGACTTACCTTGACGTAAGACCCCGGCGAAATGGCCGGGGCAACCGCTTATTTCTGATAGATTTTTGATAAGTCCTGGAACAGATAAACCGGCTTCGGCTCCGCCTCTTTTGTGCCGCCGAAGCGTTTATCCACGGCAACGATCGCATTGGTATAGGCGATCGGGTAATAGGTCATGTCGCTCGCCACGGTCTGCTGGATTTGCTTGTAGATCTCCGCACGTTTTTTGGCATCGGTTTCCACAGCACCTTTATCCCACAGGGCATCGAACTGCGGATTTTTATAGTGCGCGTAGTTGTAGGCCTCGTTACTCATAAACAGTGATTTGTAGCCGTCCGGCTCTGCGCCCATGATGTAGCCACCCAGATTCAGATCCCACGCGGTGTTGTTCATGTCCAGACTGCGCTGCGACATGGCGTTGGAATCCAGCGGCATCAGCTCAACGATCACCCCAATTCCCTTCAGGGCCTGCTGGATGTACAGCGCCTGGCTCTCCTGGGTTTTATTGGTATTCACGTAGGCCAGACGCAGCTTCAGGTTTTCTGGCGCGCCTGAGTCCTTCAGCAACGCTTTGGCTTTTTGCTGATCGAACTTGTACTGCTCTACGTCGGCGGTCTGGTAGAGGGTATCCGGCGTCAGGAACGAGGCGGCGGGTTTCGCATAATCCAGCGAGGTGAAGGCGGTCTGGGTCAGCTCGTCTTTGTTGATGGCGTAAGCGATAGCCTGGCGCAGCGCTTTGCTCTTCATGACCGGTACGTTCTGGTTGAACGTCATATAGGCCAGACGCCCTTCCGGATAGACCACAAAGTCGAATTTACCGGTGTTTTTCAGGCGTGACACATCCTGCGGATCCACCATCTTCATGTTGATCTCGCCATTTTGCAGCGCAAGGTTGGCAGAGTTGCTGTCTTTAGCAAAACGGTAGGTGACGGAATCGAGCTTCGCTTTGCCGTTCCAGTAATCGTCGAAACGCGTCAGGGCATAGTACTGCCCGGCGCGATACTCTTTAAATTTGAACGGCCCGGAACCGACCGGCGTATCGTTTTTGGCGCTCTTTTCAAAATCGCTTTCACCGGCGAATACGTGCTGCGGGATGGGGTAAATTTGTACCAGCGTGCCGGTAAATGCCGCACTCACCTGCGGTAGGGTGAACTTAACGGTGCGATCGTCAACCTTGCTCACCACCACGGGTTTGCCGCCATAGGTGAACATGCTGCGGAAGAAGCTATGCTGGCTGGGGTCGAGCAGTTTATTGAAGGTGAAGACCACGTCGTCGGCGGTCAGCGGCTGGCCATCCTGCCACTTAAGATTGGGTTTTAAGGTCAGGGTATAGCTCAGGTTATCGGCGGCGGGCGTCAGGCTTTCGGCCAGCCCCCATTCGATTTTCCCCTCATTGAAGCTATATAGCGGTGCATACAGCGCCTGCATGATAGTTAACGTAGTACGGTCGCTGGCATAGAGCGGATTCACGGCCAGCGGGTCGCCGGAGGTGATGCCGATAATTAACGAACCGCCCGCTTTAGGCGCGTCATTGTTGGCGGCAGGCGCGTTGGCCGCCTCTTTATTTTTTGCCTCATCACAACCCGCCAGACCTAACGCGAGCGAAACCACAACTGCCGAAAACAGAAGCTTACGCATCTCACTAACTCCTTGCCTGATAAAGTGTTTATTACTGCCCGTTTTTATATATGTGCAAGCATCATAGGCAGCTTTACGCCCTTTCGCATTAACAATGAAAATGCGATTTTCGATTAAGCTTATACCGAATTTGATATATATAAGCGCAATGTGGAATAGCGCATAACCTTATGCGCTCGCAACGTTAAAGGGTTCACGAATCTCCTGCTAAACTGCCTCAACACATCATGCAAAAGGCAGGTCAACATGTCAGACAACAACTATCAGCCACCGAAAGTGTGGGAGTGGAAGCAGAACACCGGCGGCGCGTTTGCCAATATCAACCGCCCTATTTCCGGCGCAACGCATGAAAAAGCGCTGCCCGTCGGCGCGCATCCGTTGCAGCTCTATTCGCTGGGTACGCCGAACGGCCAGAAGGTGACCATTCTGCTCGAAGAGCTGCTGGCTCTGGGCGTAACCGACGCCGAGTACGATGCCTGGCTGATTCGCATTGGTGAGGGCGATCAGTTCTCTAGCGGGTTTGTTGAGGTGAATCCTAACTCCAAGATCCCGGCGCTGCGCGACCACTCCACCACCCCGCCGACCCGGGTGTTTGAATCAGGCAATATCCTGCTCTATCTGGCCGAGAAGTATGGTCATTTTCTGCCGAAAGACCCGGCAGGCCGTACCGAAACGCTGAACTGGCTTTTCTGGCTGCAGGGGGCTGCCCCCTTCCTTGGCGGCGGTTTCGGCCACTTCTATAACTACGTCCCCGTGAAGATCGAATACGCGATCGATCGCTTTACCATGGAAGCGAAACGTCTGTTCGACGTGCTGGATAAACAGCTGGCGCGCGGCCGCTACGTGGCAGGCGATGAGTATACGATTGCCGATATCGCCGTCTGGCCGTGGTTTGGCTGCGTGGCGCTGGGCAGCGTGTACAACGCCGCCGAGTTCCTGGATGCAGAGAAGTACACAAACGTGCAGCGCTGGGCGAAAGAGGTCGCCAACCGCCCAGCCGTCAAACGGGGCCGTATTGTGAACCGTACCTATGGCGAGCTGAACGAACAGCTGCATGAACGCCACGCCGCCAGCGATTTTGACACCAACACAGAAGATAAGCGCCAGGCATAAGCGCAGGCCGGGTGGTTCGCCGCCCGGCTATGCCTCAAATCCCGCTTCGCGTAAGATCCCCTTCGCAATCTCTGACTGTAAAAACATGCCCAGCCGCTGCCCTGCAGGGGTTATCACCGCACAGCCATACTCCGCGCAGGGGTTGTAAGGCGCCGGGAGAGGTATCACGGTTAAGCCGGGGATCGTGCGCAGCCTGGAGGCATAGCTGGCGTAGCCGATAAACAGCTCTGCCTGGCCGCTGTGGATAATCCACTCCGCCGCCAGCTTGCCCGCAGGAATCGGCGCAGAGTGTCGCCCACCGACCAGCCCCCTCGCCCGGGCTCTTACCCCCTCGCCGCTATCGCCCATGCGATCAAATAACGTCTGCGCATAATCTCCGCAAGGATCTTCCCCCGCCGTCGAGGTGGCGAGGCGCAAATCGGCGCGGGTCAGCAGCGATAGCCAGTTATCCCCCTGCTGCAGCACATCACTGCGCACGGTCAGGCAGAGTGAATTGCGGGCGAAGGGGATGACGGCGAGCGGATTAAGCGCCCGGGGATGGGCAAGGTTTGCCGAGGCGAAAAGGTCGCACGCTTCACCCGCCGCAATACGCGCCCGCAGCAGCCCCGCCGGGCCAAACGCGGTCTCTACCGGCTCCGGGAAGTGGCGCAGTAACGATGGCCAGACCCCGCGCAAACTGCCTGCCGCCAGGACGCGCATTAATCGATGCCCTGGTAGTCAGTGCGGTAAAAACGGTGATACCAGGCGTTAGCCTCTTTACGCATATCCACGTCTTTGAACTTCCCGGGATAGAGTTTTTTGGCCATCCACAACTCGCCCAGCCCCATCGCTTCCGGCATCGGGTAACCCCAGGCTTTCGCGTAATCGGGCATCAGGTAGACACGCTGATTTTTCACCGCATCGAGGGTTTGCCATTGCGCAGAAGTTTTAATCTCATTGACCACGGAGGGGTAGCGATCCTGCACGAAAATTACCTGCGGGTTCCAGGCGATAACCTGCTCCATCGCCACGGTTTTAAAGCCCTTGATGGTGGCGGCGGCCACATTCAACGCCCCCGCATGCGCCATCATTAAACCGGTATATTTTCCGGAGCCGTAGGTGGTTAACGCCGGGTTCGCCATATAGGCACGCACGCGCTCTGCGGCCGGGATCGCCTGCAGGCGATCGCGCACCTTTTTGCGTCCCGCGTCCGTTGCCGCAATCAGCGCCTTCGCTTCTGCCGGCTTATTCACGATCTCGCCAATCAGGGTGATCCCTTCCCGCAGCCCCAAATCGTAGGCTTTCTCTTCATCGGCCTGGGTGGGGTTCAGTTTGTCTTGTTCACCGGGGGCGTCGTGGCGTAGCGAAATCGCCACCACCGGGATCCCAAGGCTAGCGATCTTGTCGATCATCTCCCGCGGCGCATAGTTTGTGACAAACACCACCTGCGGTTTTAGCGCAACCAGCTTTTCCGGATCCACATGGGTGAGATCGCCGAGCATGGCTTTCTGGTTCAGCTCGGGCGCAAGGCGGGCATAGCCATCACCGAGTTGTTGCTTCCAGTTCGCCATCACCCCAACGATTTTATCGCTGGCGTTCATTTGCACCAGCAAGTTCAGCGTCTGGTGCTGCAGTACCACCACGCGATTCACCTCATCCGGGATCGTTACCTGACGGCCAATCTGGTCGGTAATCTGGCGCGACGCCTGAGAAGAGAACGGAGAAATGGTCAGAAAAAGAAAAGGTAATACCTGCCAAAAGCGCTGTTTCATCGTAGCCTCACATTCGTTATATAATTTATTATATAACGATTACACAACCCGTGTCCCGGCCCCTTTAGAGGTAGAGCGGGCAGGCGTGCCTTAACGCAAATCCCTCTCTTTTTTCAACGGCATGTTTACAACCATCCGGTAATCGCGCAAGAATCATTCTTATTTACCGATGAGCCTTTTCATGTCAGAGCAGGCGTTAAGACAACAGATCCAGAATCTCAAAAAGCACAATGCCCGGCTCGTCAGGCTAGCACGTGACGCCCGCAGTAAGCTGAGCGCTGCGCTGGATGGGACGGGTCTCTGTCTCTGGCAGCTGGATATTCCCAGCGGCAAGCTGATTATCTTTAACCGCCGATGGGGCTCGATGCTGGGCTATCAGCCGAAAGCGCTTAGCGCCCAGTTTGAGGTCTGGCGGGAACACCTCCATCCCGATGACAAGCAAGACGTGCTGGACGCGTTTTACGATCATCTGAACGGTAAGACCCCCTTCTATGAAGCGCTGCACCGTATGCAGCACAGAAACGGTACCATCACCTGGGTGCTTGACCGGGGCCGCGTGACCGAATGGGATGAAAACGGCGCGCCGCTGAAGGTGACCGGCACCCATATTGATATGACCAAAGAGAAGCAGTACGAAGAGCAGCTGGCGCAACTGGCTAACCACGACCCGCTCACCGGGCTGGCTAACCGTCATGCCCTGCTGCAACACTTTGCACAGCTTAAAGCCCGCGGTCCGCTGTGCGTGGCCTTTATTGATCTTGATGATTTCAAAGCCGTTAACGACGCCTTCGGGCACCGCAGCGGTGACGAACTGCTGATCCAGCTTAGCCAGCGTTTACGGGAAAGCTGCCCACCAGACAGCATCGTCGGGCGCCTCGGTGGCGACGAATTTGTGCTTTTACTTCCCCTTGCACTCTCCAGCCTGCAGGTGACGCGCATTGCTCAGCAGTGCCTGCACGCCGCCCTCACCCCCTTTGAGCTGGACAATGGCCAGGCGCGGGTGGGCGCGTCGGTAGGCATTGATGAAGTGCAGGAGGAGGATGACTTTGTGAATGCCCTCAAGCGCGCCGATCGGTCGATGTATCAGATCAAACATACCGGTAAAAACGGCGTCGCCCTCGGGCAGACGCCCCTCTCTCTCCTCCGTCTGGAAACCGGAACATGAAAAACAGCCGTCAGCAGGCCATTATTCAGCGGCTGGCGACGTGCGACTGGCTGACGACGGACGCGCTGGCCGACGCGCTGGCGGTGAGTAAAGAGACGATACGCCGGGATCTGAAAACGCTGCAGGAGCAGGGGAAGATTGTGCGCCATCACGGGCGGGCGCGGGCGATCCACCCGGACCGGCAAGACGGTGGTGAGCCCTTTGGCGCGCGGCTGAAAAGCCATTACGCCGACAAAGCCGATATTGCTCGCCTCGCACTGGACTGGGTGAGCGAAGGGATGACACTGGCGCTGGATGCCAGTTCGACCTGCTTTCATCTGGCAAAACAGCTCCCCGATATCGCCCTGACGGTGTTTACCAACAGCCTGCCGATTTGCCAGGAGATGGCCAGACGCGAACGCGTTACGCTAATTTGCTCCGGCGGTACGCTTGAGCGTAAATACCGCTGCTATGTGAACCCCATGCTGGTCACCCAGTTGAAATCGCTGGAGATCGATCTGTTTATCTTTTCCTGCGAGGGGGTAGATGAGCAGGGCATTATGTGGGATCCCTCGCCCGATAATGCCCGTTTTAAAACCCAGCTACTTAGCCGCGCCAGCCAGTCCTTGCTGTTGATCGACAAAAGTAAGTTCCGACGTTCCAGCGAAGTGAAAATTGGCCACCTGTCACAGGTCACCCAGCTCATCTCAGACGCGGAGCTCGTCAGGCGATAGCGCCGCGTCAGGCCGAATGCTGGCCGCGCGAGGCGGCCATTTTCAGATCCTTAGAAATTGGTCCAGTCGTCTGCGGCTGACGCCGCGGCGGGTTTCAGGCGAACCGGAGCGCTCGGCGGCGCGGCGACGGGCTCCTGAGCTGAGAGACGGAACTTCTGCACCGACCGCTGTAGCTCTTCGGTCTGGCGCTCAAGCGCAGAGGCGGCGGCGGAAACTTGCTCCACCAGCGACGCATTCTGCTGAGTCACGCCATCCATCTGGGTGATGGCGACGCCCACCTGCGAAATGCCCTTGCTCTGCTCTTCCGAGGCGGCGGCAATCTGCTTCATGATGGTGGTCACTTCGGTTACCGCCCGCAGCACCGCTTCCATGGTGGTGCCCGTGTCGTTAACCAGCTGCGAACCCTGCTCCACCCGGGAGACAGAATCAGCGATCAGCCCTTCGATCTCTTTCGCCGCATTGGCGCTGCGGCTGGCCAGATTACGCACCTCGCCCGCCACCACTGCAAAACCACGTCCCTGCTCGCCCGCACGCGCCGCTTCCACCGCAGCGTTCAGCGCCAGAATGTTGGTCTGGAAGGCGATGCTGTTGATCACATTGGTGATCTCAGCGATTTTCTTCGAGCTGTCCGAGATGCCGGTCATGGTGCTGATCACATCTTCAACCAGCGCACCGCCCCGGCTGGCGGTAGTCGAGGCCACATCCGCAAGCTGGCTGGCCTGACGGGCATTATCTGCGTTCAATTTCACCGTGGCCGTGAGCTGCTCCATGCTGGCGGCGGTCTCTTCCAGCGCGGCCGCCTGCTCTTCGGTGCGTGAAGAGAGGTCGTTATTGCCGCTGGAGATCTCCGTCGCCCCGCGCCAGATGTTATCGCTGCCCGAGCGGATAGTGCTGACCGCTTCGCGCAGGCTATCCTGCATGGCGCTCAGCAGCGGCACCAGTTGGCCGACGCAGTTACGGCCAAACGGGGTGATAGGCTGGCTGAGGTCGCCCTGCGCAATCTGGCGGAAATGTTCGCGAATACGATCCAGCGGTTTCACCAGCATGGCGACCAGATAGCGATCGGTAAAGAGCAGGATCAACAGGCCAATGATGGTCGCCACGATAATCACCGTGCGGGTGATGCTGGTGAAGTTGTCTACCATCACGCGGGTCGTATCCAGCAGGCGATCGGCGGCTTTATTGAAGTTTTCAGCGCTGGCGCCAAACGCACGACTGAGCGGCGGCGTGACGTTATTGGCCTGCTGACGGTAACCGTCCACGTTGCCCTGCTGTGCGAACTGCATCTGAGGGATGACGCCGTTTTCCAGTAACGCCTGCCAGCTGGCAATGACCTGGGCTGAGACCTGCGCATCCATCGGCCCCGGAGACATGGCTTTCATCTCCGCCAGTTTTTTGCTCATGTTATCCAGCGCCTGCTGTACAGGCGCGAGATCTGGCGAGCCTCCTGCCGCTTTAACATCCATAGCGCGGGTCAGGCGGGTCACGAAACGAAAATACTGATCGTTGCCCTGGCTCAGGACCGTCATCTGTTTGACCAGCTGGCGGTCGATTTCATTACCGTCCGACATTTTAGAAAGGGACCAGGTGCTATACAGCCCGACGCCTGCCCACATTAAACAAAAGATCCCAAGAATCGTCAGCAGAACGAAACGGATCGTGAAATTACGAAGCATTTGCATTTTTTTTCCTTACCGTGAGGAAGATATCGCCCGAAAGCGACTCCTGATCCCGTTATCGGCAGAAAAAAGCGAAGTTATACCTTTTCGCGAGTAATTTTATAAAACTTTTCATTCACCTTTAATTAGCGGAGAAACGATAATCATGCTGGGGAAATATCCCTGGAAATAACGTGTTTTTACATTTCATAGAATTAACAAATGTAAGTCATCCTCGCCATTCATTACCCGCATAATCCGAAAGGATTAGGGCGTTGAGAAGCGTTGCCAATGAATCGCCCGCCTTCAGCCTAAAAGCCCCGCTTTTTGTACGTTAATAAAACCATCACATTCACCTTAAGAATATATTTATTTTGATTAATCAGGTTTAATTAAGTTAATTGCCATATTTTTAGCGCGGTCAATTTTTAAATTTCATTACATCCTTTACCCGTCAGACGTTTCTGAATTACGCAATTTTAAATTAAAAAGAGTCCACTTTTTTCTGGACTCAAAGAGGATTTGAAATGCGTCATTCCGTAAAACGGACAGTATTGTCACAATGTGTATTACTGGCTTTAACATCTTTCGCCGCGCAGGCCCAGGCGGGCACCGCCACCCCTTGTCAAAATGGTGATACGACCCAAACCTGCGGCCTCTCCCATTACGATGACGGCAATTATTATCAGGATAAGGGCGCGACTAACGCCGTTATGGCCGATAAAACCGCAACCGATATCTATATGGATGGTCACCGCTCGCCAACCGATAGCCAAACCTTAACCGTCTCTGGCACGGATATGACAGGCTATTATATTCAGGGCAGTACCGGCGGTACCGCCGATATTAATGTCACCAATAACGCTAAGGTGGATATGGTCGAAGTCGGATCGGCTAAGGATACTACCAATACTACGGTCAATATCGATCATGCCACCCTGAACGGCGAAAACAGCGCGATCGAATACGGTGGGAAAAATAAAAGCTATATGATGGGCGCCGCCATCTATGTTGACCCTCTTGATAAGGGGGCCCACAACGTGAATGTCAGCAATGGCAGTGTCCTGCACGGCAGTATTATCAGCGCGGGGGCGGGCACGCAAAATATTGCTATCAGTAATAGCACCATGGACAACGCCGGCATTTATACCGGCAGTGCCACTTCGGATGTCACCGTCTCGCTGACCAACGCCACTCTCGACGCCAGCAACAGCCAGGTGGCGAAGAAGATGAAAACACTCGTGGACACACTGAGTAAGACCGAACCGTTCAGCGATATCAACCTGGATGCCTTTAGCGATGTGGCGATTGCGATGTATGGCACTACCCACGAAAGTTTAACCCTGAATAACAGTACCGTGACCGGGGATGTGGGCATCATCAATGATAAAGGTCAGGTCGATCTCTCCGTCACGAATAACAGCGTGGTGAATGGCAATGTGACCCTCAACGGCAATGCCACCGACACCATCCTGGTGGATAACAGCACCATTAATGGTGATGTGAATACCAGCCAGAATAGCGGCAATACCACGGTTACCCTGCAAAATAACGCCAACGTCAATGGCGATATCACCACCGGTACCGGCAACGATACCGTCGTGCTGGTCAATAACTCCCACGTCAGCGGCAACGTGTCAGGCGGCGACGGCACCGATACCCTATCCATGGATGCGGGCAGCTCTATATCCGGGCAGATTAATCAGTTCGAAACCATCAACACCACCAGCGCGAACAGCATTACTATCGATACTATTAACGATGCCACGAGCTGGAATCTACAAAATGGCTCACGTCTTGTCTCCGCTACCACGGGCAGTAATGCCGTTGTGAATATGAGTACCGATAGCTTTGTCGATTTCGGACAGATTACCGGCAGCGACAACGCGGTCGTGGTGAATAACATCACCCCCTCGGCGCTGAATCAGCAAAACCTGGTGATCGGCACCTTTACGACAAACACAGAGGGTGCGCCACAAGATTACGCAGCCGCCCGTTTTACCAATGGCGAGCAGCAGGTTGAGAACCGGAGTGGAGCCTATAACTACGATAACAGCCTGGACATTGTCGCCGCCAATGGGGATGTCACCCCCCAAACGATGCTCGCCGCAGACAACAGCCAGAGCTGGAATATCGTCTTTAACAGTGAGCGAGGCTCTCTGGCGAGCGATGTTCAGGGGCTGATCGCTGGGCTGGATGCCGCCGAACAGGCGGGCCACCAGGTAACTGACGACATTACCAGTCACCTGGATCGTCTGCATCTTGCTGCCCTGACCGGGACGCAGCAGGAGGGGGCGCAGGTATGGGGAGATTTCCTCTATCAGAACGGCACCTTCAGCAACGATGTGGATTACACCAGCATCACCCAGGGCGCGCAGGGCGGCGTTGACTGGACGCACGCGCTCGCCAACGGTGACAGCGTGACCGGCGGTATCGCCCTGGCCTGGACCCGCAGCCGCGTGGACGATACCCAGAGCGGCCCGGATAGCTTCAAAGATACCGTCTACGGTAACTATTACAGCCTTTATGGCGGCTGGCAGCAGGCAATGAATGGCCGTGACTGGGGCCTGTTCGCGGACGGTAGCTTCAGCTATGGCGATATGCGCTACACCCTCTCCGCCAACAACGTGACCGGCAACACCAGCGGCATGACCGAAGCCCTGCACGGCTCCACCGACGGCAACCTGTATATGGCGCAGGCGCGTGCTGGGGTGAACGTGCTCCTGCAAGGGGAGACGCTGCTACAGCCGTACGCCATTCTTGGCTGGGATCAGACCAAAGCCAACGGCTTCTCTGACAAGGAGGTGACCTTCGCCGACAGCCAGGTCTCCTCCTGGAACGGCGGCGCAGGGCTGCGTCTCTCCACCACCCTCACCGATCTCAATAAGAACGTACAGATCACCCCCTGGGTGGATGCCCGCTTCCAGAAAGAGTTCAGCGATGATACGGATATCCAGGCGGCGGATTATCACAACACTCAGGGTCATAACAATACGATGGGCATGTTCGGTGCGGGGATCAACGCCACGGTTGCCCATAATTTCTCGGTCAATACGGGCATTTACTATGGCACCGGCGATGTAGATAACGACGCCAGCGTGCAGGCCGGTTTAAGCTATAGCTTCTGATAACCTTATGCCCGGTGCCCTTGCGCGCACCGGGCGCTTTGCGCTTAGCTCAGATACTTTTCAAACCATCCTAACGTGCGCTTCCACGCCAGCTCCGCTGCCGCTTCGTCGTAACGTGGCGTCGAGTCGTTATGAAAGCCATGATTCACGCCGGGGTAGATATAGGCCTCGTAAACCTTATTATTGGCTTTCAGCGCCGCCTCCCAGGCGGGCCAGCCTTCATTAATGTTTTTATCCAGTTCGGCAAAGTGCAGAAGCAACGGTGCCTTGACCTTCGCGGCATCTGCCGCCGGGGGCTGACGACCATAGAACGGGACGGCGCAGGCGAGCTCAGGCCAGGCGACCGCCGCCGCGTTAGAGACCCCGCCGCCATAGCAAAATCCGGTTATCCCCACCTTGCCGGTGGCCTCCGGATGCTGCTGCATAAACGCAATAGCGGCAAAGAAATCGTTCATCAGTTTGGTGGGGTCGACCTTCTGCTGTAACACCTTCCCCTCTTCGTCGTTACCCGGATAGCCGCCGACTGAACTCAGGCCATCAGGCGCCAGGGCGATATACCCCGCCTTTGCGACCCGACGCGCAACGTCTTCGATATAGGGATTCAGGCCACGGTTCTCATGCACCACTACCACTGCCGGGATCTTGCCGGCGGCTTTGGCCGGTTTGACCAGATAGCCCCGCACTTCACCGTGACCCTCGGGCGAAGGATAGGTGATGTACTCCGGCACAATATCGGGATCGGTAAACTTCACCTGCTCTGCCAGGGCATAGTTGGGCTTGAGCATGTTAAACAGCGCCAGCGCCGTCACGCCGCCAACAGCATACTTTGCCGCCAGGTTGAGGAATTCGCGTTTGCTGATTTTGCCGTGGGCATAGTAGTCGTAGCAGTCGAGCAACTCTTGCGGAAAATCTTTGGCGGTGAGACGTGTCATAGCATATATCCATGAATTGTGGGCTCTGTAAGGATAGAATGAAAACGCTGTTTCGAAAATTTATCGATAATAAAGGAGACATCATGCCCTGGAACGCCTCCCCCGAACGTTACGAAACCATGCAGTACCGCCGCTGTGGTAACAGCGGCCTGCGTCTGCCCGCACTGTCGCTGGGCTTATGGCACAGCTTCGGTCACGTTCATCCCCTCGAATCCCAGCGCGCCCTGCTGCGTAAAGCCTTCGACTGTGGGATCACCCACTTCGATCTCGCCAATAACTACGGCCCACCGCCGGGCAGCGCCGAGGAGAACTTTGGCCGTCTGCTGCGTCAGGATTTCGCCGCCTACCGCGACGAGCTGATTATCTCCACCAAAGCGGGATATGACATGTGGCCCGGCCCCTATGGCTCAGGCGGCTCGCGCAAGTATCTGCTCGCCAGTCTCGACCAGAGCCTGAGCCGGATGGGTCTGGATTACGTGGATATCTTTTACTCCCACCGGGTAGATGAGGCGACGCCCATGGAGGAGACCGCCTCTGCGCTGGCCCAGGCGGTGCAGAGCGGAAAAGCGCTCTATGTGGGTATCTCGTCCTACTCGCCCGAGCGGACGCAGAAGATGGCTGACTTACTGCGCGAGTGGAAAATTCCGCTCCTGATTCATCAGCCCTCTTACAACTTGCTGAACCGCTGGGTCGATAAAAGTGGATTACTGGATACGCTCAGGGCCAACGGCACGGGTTGTATCGCCTTTACCCCGCTGGCGCAGGGTCTGCTGACCGGCAAATACCTGAATGGCATTCCTGAAGGGTCGCGCATGCAGCGTGAAGGCAAAAAAGTGCGTGGACTGACGGAGAATATGCTGACCGAAGCGAACCTCGCCAGCCTGCGGTTATTGAATGAGATGGCGGAACAGCGCGGCCAGACCATGGCGCAGATGGCGCTGAGCTGGCTGTTAAAAGATGAGCGCGTTACATCCGTGCTTATCGGCGCCAGCCGACCAGAACAGCTGGAAGAGAATGTGAAGTCGCTGAATAACCTGCACTTTACCGCAGACGAGCTGGCAAGGATTGATCGCCATGTGGCGGATGGGGAGTTGAACTTGTGGCAGGCGTCGTCAGATAAATAGAGGTAAACGGACAGCCCCGCGCTACAGCAGGGCTGTCCGGGTTTGGCTTACTTGCTGCGATTCAGCTTATCCAGATACCCCATCACAAACGCCGATAACACGAACGTCAGGTGGATAATCACATACCACATCAGTTTGTTATCCGGGATATTTTTGGCGTCCATAAACACCCGCAGCAGATGAATCGATGAGATTGCAACAATCGACGCCGCCACTTTGTTCTTCAGCGAAGACGCATCCATCTTGCCCAGCCAGTTGAGCTTCTCTTTATCGGCAGAGATATCCAGCTGAGAGACGAAGTTCTCGTAGCCAGAGAACATCACCATCACCAGCAGACCGCCCACCAGGGTCATGTCTACCAGCGATAACAGAACGAGGATCAGATCGGATTCGGCGACGCTGAAAATATGGGGCAGGACGTGAAAGATTTCCTGAAAGAATTTAATACCGAGGGCAATTAACGCCAGCGAAAGGCCAAAATAGACCGGGGCTAATAACCAGCGGGAAGCATACATTGCGTTTTCGAAAAAGCGTTCCATAGGATCCTGTCCGCGAAAAAAAACCAGCGTGCAGTATATCGCAAGGTGGCAATTCGTATGCAACAACTAAACGATAAAGACCTTACACATGCTCAGGCTTAACCATCGGGCGCTGGTATTCCGGCCACACCAGCACCACCAGTGCCGGATAAGCCTCCATGCTAAATTCGCGGAAACACTGGCGCAGGTTCAGCACATCGAGATCGGAGTGGGAGACCTTTTCTCCGTTCAGGCAGCGCTTTTTGATATTATCGTAATATTTGTAGACCGCCGAGTTGAGATCGCTACAACGGCGTTGAGCGTCAAACAAGCCGGGAATACTATTTAATTCCGCCATGTTCATTCGTTTAATTGTGGCATGGAGAAAATCAATATATTCATGATTAACCCGCCAATACCACACCGGGGTAATGGCATTCATTAACAGCGAAAAATGGTCCTCCCCCTCCTCTTTGGACAGAGGCGGTGGCGGCGGCGAGGCCTGCCCGACTGCATCATTGCTGCTTTTATTGAAATCGCGCATCAATACAAGAACAACCGCAGTAAGCAATAACAATGTAATGACAGTATAAAAAATGCTGTTCATGAGAGGCTCCATTTTTTTTGATTTTAAATTTGCCTCATGTTATTGTCAACGAATCTCACGCTTCGAACAACCTCACCCCGTTGAATTTAAAGGACATATAAATGCTGCCTGAGAATCTGGTTCCGTCCAGGTTTCACATTTCTTCAGTGGAGCCGAAACAGGCGGAAGCAGAAACTGACGCTAATTTAACTAAGGGGAAAAGAACGCTCGCTGATTATGCGCCAGATATATTAATTGGCGTAACCCGCAATGGTCAGTCACGCAATATGTTGCTGGAAGAGCATGACCGTCATATTAAAGACCGTTTATTTCGCGTTTTTAAAATCGAAACCTTTGCCCGCTTGCTAAACGATCTGCAAGCTGAAGGGGAAATTGACGCGCAGGAACTAAGTCAAATATTGGCGGAAAAGACCGAAGAAATAAATGAAGCGGGTAATGAAATTTGGCTTAATTTAATTACCTGCGAAAAGGAAACGCCCCTTTTTTATCAACTTGAGGACGAATAAAATGAAAGAAGTTGATAATAACAATGTGTATTTGACTTTAGATGATAAAAATAGCGACGAGTTTATCTTAAAGCAGAATCTCGACACGCTTAAAATGATCAAAAATGAAGAGATGGCGCGCATCGCCAAAGAGCTGGTGTCGATTCCGGCCGCGCTGGTTCGTCTGAAGTGGCATAATCGCCGCGAAATTTATCCCCTGCAGGTCAAAGAAGAGATCTACGGCGCCACTCTCAGCGCCATAATTGAACGCCAGCCCGCGCTGAAAGATAAAATTATGGCCCGACTGGAGAGCAACTATCAGTATCTGCTGGCCCGCGAAACGGCCACCCTGCGCATTACGCGTAAACTTGCTGATGAGGGCTATCGCACCTCTTGCGTCACTACCGTCGCGCTCGACGAGGAGTATCTGGCAAAGCATCAGCAAAACGACCCTGTCTGACCCACCTTTTCTGCGTCACCCACTCGCCCGACTAACGTCTACCGCTTCGCTTCCCGTTGTAAAAAAACTTAAGGATTATCCTGAATATTTCTCAAAGTGCAGTTGATTCTCCTAAGCTTAGATTCTCTCTACGCAAACAAGGAGCGCAGTTATGGCTAAGAATCAAACCGAACTTCAGGACCCAACCACCCAGTACTACACCGGCGAGTATCCGCAGCAGAAGCAGCCTGCGCCGGGCGTTCAGTCGAAAATGGATCCGGTACCCGATTGCGGTGAGCAGAGCTATAAAGGCAGCGGCCGACTTCAGAATCGTAAGGCACTGGTGACAGGGGGCGACTCCGGCATCGGGCGTGCTGCCGCCATTGCTTACGCGCGTGAAGGGGCGGATGTGGCGATTAACTATCTGCCTGCCGAAGAAGAGGATGCGCAGCAAGTTAAGCAGCTGATTGAAGAGGCTGGCCGCAAAGCGGTGCTGTTACCCGGCGATTTGAGCGATGAGAGCTTTGCCCGCTCGCTGGTGCATAAAGCGCATGAGGCGCTGGGCGGACTGGACGTGCTGGCGCTGGTCGCGGGGAAACAGACGGCGGTCGAGGACATTGCCGACCTGACTACCCAACAGTTTAAAGAGACCTACGCGGTGAACGTGCTGGCCCTCTTTTACATCACGCAGGAGGCGCTGCCGCTGTTGCCAGCCGGTGCGAGCATCATTACTACCTCCTCTATCCAGGCTTATCAGCCAAGTCCACACCTGTTGGATTACGCCTCTACCAAGGCGGCGATCCTTAACTACAGCCGCGGGCTGGCGAAGCAGGTGGCGGAGAAAGGGATTCGCGTGAACGTGGTGGCACCGGGTCCAATCTGGACAGCGCTGCAGATTTGTGGCGGCCAGCCGCAGGAGAAAATCCCGCAGTTTGGTCAGCAAACGCCGATGAAACGCGCCGGTCAGCCGGCAGAGCTGGCGCCGGTATATGTTTATCTGGCAAGTCAGGAATCTAGCTATGTTACCGCAGAAGTGCATGGGGTATGCGGCGGGGAACATCTGGCATAACCCCTCTGCGGGCTGATGCCCTCACCCCAGCCCTCTCCCACAGGGAGAGGGAGCTGATATGCAAAAAGGCAACTGAGGTTGCCTTTTTGTTTTGGCTTCTATGCGGGCTGATGCCCTCACCCCAGCCCTCTCCCACAGGGAGAGGGAGCTGATACGTAAAAAGGCAACTGAGGTTGCCTTTTTGTTTTGGGTTCTGTGCAGGCTGATGCCCTCACCCCGGCCCTCTCCCACAGGGAGAGGGAGCTGATACGCAAAAAGGCAACTGAGGATGCCTTTTTGTTTTGGCTTTTGTGCAGGCTGATGCCCTCACCCCAGCCCTCTCCCACGGGGAGAGGGAGCTGATAAGTAAAAAGGCAACTGACGTTGCCTTTTTGTTTTGGGTTCTGTGCGGGCTGATGCCCTCACCCCGGCCCTCTCCCACGGGGAGAGGAGGCTGATATGCAAAAAGGCAACTGACGTTGCCTTTTTACTTTTATTTCGCTGCCGTTTTCTCTTCGCCGACCAGACCAATCTTCAGATAACCCGCCTGGTGCAGCGTGTCCATTACCTTCATCATGGTTTCATAGTCGACGGTTTTATCGGCGCGGAAGAAGACCGTCGTGTCTTTCTTGCCCTGCGTTAGCGCGTCGAGCGCCGGGATCACAGACGCATCGGTCACCGGGTCATTGCCCAGGAACATCGATTTATCTGCCTTAACGGACAGGTAGATCGGTTTTTCCGGACGCGGCTGCGGCTGGCTGGAGGAGGCCGGCAGATTCACCTTCACGTCTACCGTCGCCAGCGGCGCAGCAACCATGAAGATAATCAGCAGAACCAGCATAACGTCGATGAACGGCGTTACGTTGATTTCATGCATTTCACCGTTATCGTCCAGATTTTCATTAAGACGCATTGCCATACAATCAACCTACACGCAGTTTCGACGAGGAATGCACCGGCTTAACATTGCTGGCGTTGAGGTCCAGGTCACGGCTTTGCAGCAGCAGAACCTGTGCGGCGACATCGCCCAGCGTGGCTTTGTAGCTGCCAATCATGCGGGCAAAGACGTTATAGATAACCACGGCCGGGATTGCCGCAACCAGACCAATAGCCGTAGCCAGCAGCGCTTCTGCGATACCCGGTGCTACCACCGCCAGGTTAGTGGTCTGGGTTTGAGCGATACCGATAAAGCTGTTCATGATGCCCCAGACGGTACCGAACAGACCTACGAAAGGCGAAATCGCCCCGATGGTCGCCAGATAGCCGTTACCGCGACCCATATGACGGCCCACGGCAGCAACGCGACGTTCCAGGCGGAAACCTGTACGCTCTTTAATACCTTCGTTATCTTCACTGCCTGCAGAGAGTTCCAGCTCGTTCTGAGCTTCATTAACCAGAAGGCTGGTCAGGCTTTTCGCGTGGAAGGCGGAGGTCATGTCGCTGGCCTGATCCAGAGAGCGGGCTTCAGCCAGCTGCTGCTGTTCGCGCTTAAGGCGACGCTTCTGGCTGATGAGCTCCACGCTCTTGCTGAAGAAGATGGCCCAGGTGACAACGGACGCCAGAATCAGGCCGATCATCACAATCTTAACCACGATGTCAGCATGATGGTACATGCCCCAGACGGAGAGGTCCGTCTGCATCAAATTATTACCCACTCTGTATCTCCAGGACGCAAATCACAAATTCTGAGCATAATAATATCAAAATATCTCCGAATTGATAGTAGTTCTCATTAGTATTTGCATACTGCATGAATTTGCCCGTTTTTTCCTTGCGCTTACGCAGGGAAAACTTTCATCGCCCTATTTTAAAAAATTATCTGTTTATTCTTCCAGCAAGAAGGCACACACTTTTACTTTCATGATAGTCTGGACGTCCAGACGTATAAAACAGGTTGCGCGAACATGACAGAGAAGCATCTTGATACCGCCCTCGTTCAGGCGGGACGCAGTAAAAAATATACCCTCGGCTCCGTTAACAGCGTCATTCAGCGCGCCTCCTCTTTAGTTTTCGATACCGTCGAGGCCAAAAAACAGGCCACCCGTAACCGTGCCAACGGTGAGTTGTTTTATGGACGCCGCGGCACCCTGACCCACTTCTCATTGCAGGAAGCCATGTGCGAACTGGAAGGCGGCGCAGGTTGTGCCCTCTTCCCCTGCGGCGCGGCGGCCGTGGCCAACACGATACTGGCGTTTGTCGAACAGGGTGATCACATCCTGATGACCAATACCGCCTACGAGCCGAGTCAGGACTTCTGTACCAAAATTCTGAGCAAGCTGGGAGTGACTACCGACTGGTTTGATCCCTCCATCGGGGCGGGGATTGCGGAACGTATTCAACCGAATACGTGTATCGTATTCCTGGAATCGCCGGGATCCATCACCATGGAAGTACATGATGTTCCCGCCATCGTGAAGGCGGTGCGCAGTAAAGCGCCTGATGCCATTATCATGATTGATAACACCTGGGCGGCGGGAGTGCTGTTTAAGGCCCTGGACTTCGGTATCGATATCTCTATCCAGGCCGCCACGAAATACCTGATTGGACATTCCGACGGCATGATTGGCACGGCAGTCGCCAATGAACGCTGCTGGGCACAGTTGCGCGAAAATGCCTATCTGATGGGGCAGATGGTCGATGCCGATACCGCCTATATGACCAGCCGCGGCCTGCGTACGCTTGCGGTGCGCCTGCGTCAGCACCATGAAAGTAGCCTGCTGGTGGCCCAGTGGCTGGCGCGACATCCGCAGGTTGAGCGGGTCAACCATCCGGCGCTGCCGGGCAGCGTGGGCCATGAGTTTTGGCAACGTGACTTTACGGGCAGTAGCGGCCTCTTCTCCTTTATATTGAAAAAACGGCTGACTGACGACGAACTGGCTACCTACCTGGATAACTTTACGCTGTTCAGCATGGCCTACTCCTGGGGCGGCTTTGAATCATTGATCCTGCCAAACCAGCCAGAGCAGATCCAGGCACTGCGGCCCGGCGGCGATGTCGACTTTACCGGCACCCTGATCCGTCTGCACATTGGGCTGGAAAGCGTGGACGATTTAATTGCCGATTTAGCAGCAGGATTCGAGCGCATCGTGTAGAGTGCGGGCTGTAAACGACTCCTGGACCTCTTTTTGCACACCACCAGCAGAAATGTCTGTATTTGTTGCGCCCGGGATCAACCCCCGCGCGCGAAAATGGGAGTACAATAGACCGATACATGCTGTTCCACAGGAAAGTCCATGGCTGTCATCCAGGAAATTATTGCCGCGCTCTGGCAACACGATTTTGCAGCGCTGGCAGACCCGCATATCGTCGGGATTGTCTATTTTGTTATGTTCGCAACGCTGTTTCTCGAAAATGGATTGCTGCCAGCCTCGTTTTTACCCGGTGACAGCCTGCTGCTTCTGGCAGGCGCGCTAATTGGCAAAGGCGTTATGGACTTCGCCCCCACGATGGTGATTTTGACCTCCGCCGCCAGCCTCGGCTGTTGGCTGAGCTATCTGCAAGGTCGCTGGCTGGGCAATACACGGATTGTGAAGAGTTGGCTGGCGCAGTTGCCACATAAATATCACCAGCGCGCCACCTGCATGTTTGATCGACATGGCCTGCTGGCCTTGCTGGCCGGGCGTTTTCTGGCCTTTGTCCGCACCCTGTTGCCGACGATGGCGGGGATCTCAGGCCTGTCGAATCGCCGTTTCCAGTTCTTTAACTGGTTAAGTGCCCTGCTGTGGGTTGGGGTCGTTACCACCTTTGGTTATGCCCTGAGCATGATTCCGTTCGTGAAACGACACGAAGACCAGGTGATGACCTTCCTGATGATTCTGCCTCTGTTTCTTCTGGTAGCAGGCTTAATCGGCACCCTGGTCGTGGTGATCCGCAAAAAATACTGCCGCGCCTGATGTCGCCCTCTCCAACAGGAGAGGGTGTTACATCCCCTGCATCATACGAATTCTGGCCGCATCTTCCCCCGGCGTGACACCAAAATAGCGCTTAAACTCACGGCTGAATTGCGACGCACTCTCATACCCTACGCGCATCGCCGCCGCGCTGGCTTTCATGCCATCGTGGATCATCATCATCCGCGCCTTATGCAGACGATAGGTTTTTAAATATTGCAGCGGCGAGGTGCTGGTCACCGATTTAAAGTTATGGTGAAACGCCGAAACGCTCATGTTTGCCTCGGCGGCCAGTTGGTCAACGCTCAGGTTTTCGGTGTATTGACTCTCAATTCGTTTTAGCACCCGGCTGATCAGACTAAAGTGCGTCTGACGGCTGACCAGCGCCAGTAACGCGCCGCCGCCCGGCCCCAGCAGCACGTGATACAGAATTTCACGAATGATCTGCTTGCCCAGGATGCGGGCATCCAGCGGGCGCTCCATCACATCCAGCAGACGTTCAATGGCACAGAGGATCTCATCGGTGAGGGTCGCGGAATTAATGCCGCTCGCCGCCATCATCGGACGGAAAAGCGCATCTTCGCCGATATCCATCAACAGCTCCTGCAGCTGCAAAATATCCACGTTCAGGCGGATCCCCGCCAGCGGTATCGCCTCTGTCGCGAAGGTTTCACATTCGAAGGGTAAAGGTACGGTGAGCAGCAGGTACTCGTTGGTGTCGTAACGAAAAACGCGTTCGTTGATATAGCCAATTTTATGCCCGGAAAAGAGAAAAACGATGCCTGGCTGATACATCACCGGCGTACGCGTACCGGGTTGCGTCCCGTAAAGCAGACGAACATCGGGCAACAGATGGTTAAGATTATTTTCATTAACTTTCAGTCTGTTAATCTGCACCGTTAATAGCTGACAGGTCTCCTGACGGTTCATTTTCGCGGGCTCCAGAGGGCAATTTTGATGCTGGCATTGTGCGCATATTTTCGCATTTTCTCCAGTGCGATGTAGAAATGGGCAAGACATCGGCAGGAATGTGCATTGAGAGACGCGCCCCCCCTCTTCACAATGGACACCATCAGGCAGCACTCTGCGCCGCCACGTTTTCCACCCACTTAAGGGAACGAGCAATGAACAATTTTAATCTCCATACCCCAACCCGCATCCTGTTTGGTAAAGGTGCCATCGCTGATCTGCGTGACCAGATCCCGGCCGACGCCCGCGTTCTGATTACCTACGGCGGCGGCAGCGTGAAAAAAACCGGCGTTCTGGATCAGGTTTACAGCGCGCTGCAAGGGCTGGATGTGCGTGAATTTGGCGGTATTGAACCGAACCCGTCCTACGAAACCCTGATGAATGCGGTCAAGATCGCCCGCGATGAACAAATTACCTTCCTGCTGGCGGTAGGCGGGGGCTCCGTACTGGATGGCACCAAATTTATCGCCGCCGCGGCCCACTATGCTGACGGCATCGACCCGTGGGAGATCCTGCAAACCGGCGGAAGCAACATTACCAGCGCCATCCCGATGGGCTCCGTGCTGACGCTGCCGGCAACCGGCTCTGAATCTAACAAAGGGGCGGTTATCTCCCGTAAAAGTACCGGTGACAAGCAGGCCTTTATGAACGAACACGTTCAGCCGGTCTTCGCGGTGCTGGATCCGGTTTATACCTATACGCTGCCGCCGCGCCAGGTCGCCAACGGCGTTGTGGACGCCTTTGTTCACACCGTAGAGCAGTACGTGACGTATCCGGTAAATGGCAAAATTCAGGATCGTTTCGCGGAAGGCATTCTGCTGACACTGATTGAAGAAGGTCCGAAAGCGCTGGCAGAACCCGAAAACTACGATGTGCGTGCCAACGTCATGTGGGCCGCGACCCAGGCGCTGAACGGCCTGATTGGCGCGGGTGTCCCCCAGGACTGGGCAACCCATATGCTGGGGCATGAACTGACCGCAATGCACGGGCTGGATCACGCCCAGACTCTGGCAGTCGTGCTGCCTGCCCTGTGGAATGAGAAGCGCGAGACCAAACGTGCCAAACTGCTGCAATACGCAGAACGCGTCTGGAACATCACCCGCGGCACCGAAGATGAGCGCATTGATGCAGCCATCCTCGCCACCCGTAACTTCTTCGAGCAGATGGGCGCTCCGACCCGCCTGTCCGATTATGGCCTCGACGGCAGCTCTATCCCTGCCCTGCTGGCAAAACTTGAAGAGCACGGCATGACGCAGCTGGGCGAGCAGAAAGATATTACCCTGGAGGTGAGCCGTCGTATCTACGAGGCCGCACGCTAAGCGTTTTTACGTGCCTGCCTTTCGTTTTTCGGCATTTCGACCAGACTTAATGCACACCACGCCGCCGGGGGCACGCTCCCGGTAGCTGAGCAAATGGAGGAGGAAAGATGGCAAACCCAACCTTAATCAAGCTTCAGGACGGGAACGTAATGCCCCAGCTGGGGCTCGGCGTATGGAAAGCCGGTAACGATGAAGTCGTGTCCGCCATTCATAAAGCACTGGAAGTGGGCTACCGATCAATTGATACCGCTGCTGCCTACAAAAACGAAGAGGGTGTCGGCACCGCGCTCGCCAGCGCTGGCTTGCCGCGCGAAGAGCTTTTTATCACCACCAAGCTCTGGAACGATGACCAGAAACGCCCGCGCGAAGCGTTAGAGGAGAGCCTGGAGAAGCTGCAACTCGATTTCGTCGACCTCTATCTGATGCACTGGCCGGTCCCGGCGATTGACCACTACGTAGAGGCCTGGAAAGGGCTTATCGAACTGCAAAAATCGGGTCTGGCAAAGAGCATTGGTGTCTGTAATTTCCAGGTCCATCACCTGCAACGTCTGATTGATGAAACGGGCGTCGCCCCGGTGATTAACCAGATTGAGCTCCACCCGCTAATGCAGCAGCGTCAGCTTCATGCCTGGAATGCGACTCACAAAATCCAGACCGAATCCTGGAGCCCACTGGCGCAGGGCGGCGAAGGGGTGTTTGATCAGAAGATCATTCGCGATCTGGCCGAGAAGTATGGCAAAACCCCGGCGCAGATTGTCATTCGCTGGCACCTCGACTGCGGTCTGGTGGTGATCCCGAAATCGGTCACCCCTTCGCGTATTGTCGAGAACTTCAATGTCTGGGACTTCCGCCTCGATAAAGATGAGCTGGGCGAGATAGCGAAGCTGGAACAGGGCAAGCGACTAGGCCCGGATCCCGATCAGTTTGGTGGTTAAATTCCGAAAAGCCCCCGGTTATACCGGGGGTTGTTATTTTCGGCCTGACTGAAGATCTGGAGTGCATTTAATATCGGGACGTTTTCCCTACACTGAAAAAGGATTTTTCAATGAAAAAACGTCTCGCGATCTCTCTCGCTCTGCTGCCTTTTTTTACCTGGGCGCAGCCTGCTCAATCCCCACAGGATTTTATTACCCTGCTGTATAACGACGATGGGGTGAATCTGGAGCAGCTCTACTCTCCGGCCATGAGAAATATCCTGCATGAAAACATCCGTGTCACGCCACACGATAAGGTGCCCTACCTGAACTTCAATCCGCTGTGCGGCTGTCAGGACGGGGAAGTGAAGCTGCAGAAGGTTTCCGGCGTTAGCCCGGACAAGCGCGGGAGACATGAGACTGTCCTGCAGGTGTTTTATACGCTATCCGACGAGAGGGAACGGACGCTGATCCTGAAGCTTGTCCCGGACGGGATGTCATGGAAGATCGATGATTTCGTCTACCCGGAGATGGGCAGCCTGAAGATGAAACTGCAGGAAGTGTCGGCCAGCCTGGTGAAACAGGCCAGCCGAAAATCGTCCTGAGGGTCGATTAAGATGAGGCTTTACGCTTCGCCGGCTTCTTAACCCCTGCGCTGCCATGAGAACGCTGATGCGCAATCGGCGTGTGTTTGGTCAGCGCCGGACGCGTATGGCGATTCTGACGACGTGCTTCGCGCATCTCGTCGAGCGTTGGCGCGGGTACCAGGCAGTCGCGGCGAGAACCGATCAAGTGCTTTTTACCCATCTCCTCCAGCGCCTGACGGATCAGCGGCCAGTTAGCCGGATCGTGATAACGCAACAGCGCTTTATGCAGACGGCGCTGTTTGTCCCCTCTCGGCACCACCACCTCTTCACTTTTATAACCAATCTTACTCAGCGGGTTCTTGCCGGTGTAATACATGGTGGTCGAATTCGCGAGCGGCGACGGGTAGAAGTTCTGCACCTGATCCAGACGGAAGCGACGCTGTTTCAGCCACAGGGCCAGATTCACCATGTCTTCATCTCGCGTGCCGGGGTGCGCGGAAATGAAGTACGGGATCAGATACTGCTCTTTGCCCGCCTGCTTTGAGTAGGTGTCAAACAGCTCTTTGAAGCGATCGTAGCTGCCCATCCCCGGCTTCATCATCTTCGACAGCGGGCCTTCTTCCGTGTGCTCCGGGGCAATCTTCAGATAACCACCGACGTGGTGCGTCGCCAGCTCTTTGATATAACGCGGATCTTCCACGGCAATGTCGTAACGCACGCCGGAGGCGATCAGGATCTTCTTGATGCCTTTCAGATCGCGGGCACGGCGATAGAGGTTGATCGTCGGCTCGTGGTTGGTGTCCATATGCTCACAAATGCTCGGATAGACACAGGATAAACGACGACAGGTCTGCTCCGCGCGCGGCGATTTACAACGCAGCATGTACATGTTGGCGGTTGGGCCGCCGAGATCGGAGATCACGCCGGTAAAGCCCGGCACGGTGTCGCGAATGGCTTCGATTTCGTTAACGATCGACTCTTCAGAACGGCTCTGAATAATGCGCCCTTCGTGCTCGGTAATGGAGCAGAAGGAGCAGCCGCCAAAACAGCCACGCATAATATTGACCGAAAAACGGATCATCTCATAGGCCGGTATGCGGGCGTTACCGTATGAGGGGTGCGGCACACGCTTGTACGGTAGCGCAAAGACGCTGTCCATCTCTTCGGTAGAGAGCGGGATTGCCGGCGGGTTAACCCAGATATAACGTTCCCCGTGCTTTTGCATCAGTGCACGCGCGCACCCCGGGTTGGTTTCGTGGTGCAGAATACGGGAGGCATGGGCGTACAGCACTTTGTCGCTTTTGACCTTCTCGAAGGACGGGAGCAGAACGTAGGTCTTTTCCCAGGGCTTCGGACGCGGCGGCTGAACCACAACGGCTTTCGCTTCGGCTTTTTTGGGTTCAACAGGTTTGTTATCTGCACAGGGCAGATCGTCGCCGTACGGGTGTGGGATCGGATCGATTTTGCCCGGCATATCGATGATACGGGAATCGACTCCGCTCCAGCCTGGCAGCGCCTCTTTGACCATGATCGCCGTGTTACGTACATCGCGGATGTTCCCTACCGGTTCGCCCTGGGCGAGACGGTGAGCGACTTCCACCAGCGGACGCTCACCGTTACCGAAGATCAGCATGTCGGCTTTTGAATCCACCAGCACCGAGCGGCGCACGGTATCAGACCAGTAATCGTAATGCGCGGTACGGCGCAGGCTCGCTTCAATTCCGCCGAGGATGACCGGCACCTCTTTCCACGCTTCTTTGCATCGTTGGGTATAGACGAGCGTGGCGCGATCGGGACGTTTACCTGCCACGTTGTCGGCAGTATAGGCGTCGTCATGACGCAGTTTACGATCGGCGGTGTAGCGGTTAATCATGGAGTCCATGTTGCCCGCGGTCACGCCGAAAAAGAGGTTGGGTTTGCCCAGACGCATAAAGTCGTCTTTGCTGTTCCAGTCCGGCTGGGAGATGATCCCCACGCGGAAGCCCTGCGCTTCCAGCATACGGCCGCAGATGGCCATTCCGAAGCTCGGGTGATCGACGTAGGCGTCACCGGTCACCAGTATAATGTCGCAACTGTCCCAGCCCAGTTGATCCATCTCTTCACGAGACATTGGCAGAAAGGGTGCCGGTCCAAAACAGGCTGCCCAGTATTGCGGCCAGGAGAAGAGGTCTCGATCCGGCTGGATCAAGGAGATTGCGCTCATAGTGCTTCCGAAGAAAAAATAGACAAAAGGGCCGGGATTATACGCTGGAACAGTGGGGGAATTGAAGGGGGAATATGCGGGCTTTTTCCCCTCACCCTAGCCCTCTCCCCAGGGGAGAGGGGACGGTCATATGCGGTTTTGGCCCGGGTGCCAGGTCTTTTTCCCCTCACCCTAACCCTCTCCCCAGGGGAGAGGGGACGGTCATGTGCGGTTTTGGCCCGGGTGCCATGGGTTTTGCCCCTCACCCTAGCCCTCTCCCCAGGGAAGAGGGAACGGTCATGTGCGGTTTTGGCCCTTTTTCTCCCTCTCCCTCCGGGAGAGGGCCGGGGTGAGGGTAAAACTTACGGCGCCGGGTTCACCAGCATCTGTCCCACCGAACCGCGATCCGCCATCTCCAGCGTCTGGCTGTGGAACAGGAACGGGAAGTGCGGCCAGGAAGGTTGACCATAATAGACCAGCAGCTCAACCTGCCCGTCGATCCAGACCGTATCTTTCCAGCCCCTGTCTTCCGGGAAAGGCATCGCGCCATTCACATTGCGGATCAGGAAGCTTACCCCTTCGATATGGAACGACTGCGGCATGTCCGCGCGCACCGTCCAGCGCTCCCAGGTGCCCTGCTGAGCGGTGATATCGATGCGGTTAATGTCCCACAGCGTCCCGTTAATACCCGGGTCGTCGCCCAGGCTGATATCCCGGCTGCGCACCGGCGACCCGGAGAGGATCTCTTCCGACAGCAGACGCATCGGCAGGCTGTCGGTCACCAGCGGTAACAGGCCAGTCGGGCGCAGGGTTAAAACCAGCGTCGACACCAGAATACTGGAGGGCTCAAAGAAGCCGCGAATACGATCGACAATACCCGCAGCTTCACCGCAGGTAATCGACACTTCGTCGCCGTTGGTCATATCCACGAGAATTTCGCGGCGTTCACCCGGCGCCAGGGCCAGCTGTTTAACGGATACCGGTGCCGGTAAAAAGCCCTGATCGCTCGCGATAACGTGTAAGGCCCGACCGTCGCTCATTTGCAGTTGATAGCGTCGGGAGTTTGAGGCGTTCAGCAAGCGTAGACGCACCCAGCCGCGGGATACCTCAACGTATGGGCTCTGGGCACCGTTAACCAGCAGGGTGTCACCCACAAAGCCTCCGCTGCCCGGCTCGCTGTATTCAGGCGTGCCGAAATTATCCAGCCGTTTATCCTGGATAATAATCGGGAAATCATCCACGCCGTAGTGGTTCGGAATAGGCAGCGATTTGCTGACCTCGTCCTCAATCAACCACATTCCCGCCAGGCCGTTGTAAACCTGCTGGGCAGTGCGGTTAGGGGTATTCGCATGATACCAGAGCGTCGCCGCACGCTGGCGCACTGGCAGCACCGGCGCCCAGTCGGCGCTCGGGGACATCATGCGCGGCGCGCCACCCAGCAGCGGGCCTGGCACCTGCAAACCGCTGATGGTCATGGCGACGTTTTCGGCCAGACGGTTGCTGTAGATCAGCTTCACGTCATCGCCGCTCCAGACACGCACCGTCGGCCCGAGATAGCGGCCATTAATACCCCAGACGGGCGCACGTGTGCCCTGGCTAAAGGACCAGTGGCTCCGTTGCAGCGTCAGAAAAAGGGGCTGACCACGACGGGATTCGAGTAACGGCGGGATGGGCAGCGGCTGTTGCTGCCCGGCGGCGTTTGCCCTCAGTGGAACCGCACCTGCACACAAGGCGATTCCGGATGCCTGAATAAACTGACGGCGACTGAGTGACATATTGGCTCCATGTAATACAAACGAACAAGGCGGGAAGTCGTTTCCCTTTCATCCGGCTTAAACCTTGCCGGCAGCTTCTCTTTCAGCAACTTCTTTATTGAGTGCCTCATACTTATTCAGCATGAGCTCACGGCAGTGGGTTGCCAGTTCACGCACCTGATCTTTGCCATACTTGCTGACGTCGACAGGCGGCAGCATTTCGACAATCACCAGCCCATTATTCAGGCGGTTAAGATTAATCTTATTCGAAGTATTGGAAACGCACACAGGAATAATTGGTACACCTGCCGCAATAGCGGCGTGAAATGCGCCCGTTTTAAACGGCAGCAGGCCGCGACCACGGCTGCGAGTACCTTCCGGGAACATCCAGATTGAAATCTTGCGCTTTTTGAAGTGATTGACCACTTCAGCAATGGTGCTGTGCGCTTTGGCGCGGTTATTACGGTCGATCAGCAGATTGCCGGTCAGCCAGTAAAGCTGGCCGAAGAACGGGATCCACAGCAGGCTTTTTTTCCCGACGGTCACCGTCGGCGGCTGCACAATCTTGGCGGCGGTGACCATATCGTAATTGTTCTGATGGTTGGCGATATAGATAGCGTTGCCATACTGCTCTGCCCCCTCGGGTTTGCGCAGCTCCACTTTCAGGCCGAACAGCGGCGATAAACGGCCAAACATATGGCCAAACGTCGCGACATGTTTTGGATTACGCGGGCTGAACAAGCACCAGATAGAGCCAAAAATACAGACCAGAATGCAGTAGATGACGGTAAGAATGATTCGAATAATTAATAGCATAGCGACCTCAAAAGCCCTGACAGCGGATAATGGTATGTCAATTTCAGTCAGGACCTGGATTACGAACGGATCCGCAAACCCGTATTGTTAATCGCAACGCACGAATTAACAACGGCTTTACAGGAAATTTTAGCGAGATCCCCCTCCAGAACGGAGGGGGAAAATGGCGTTATTCTTCGCTATCGCCTGCGCGCGACGCCTTAGGCGCGTCAACCTCAATGCGGTCGATACGCTGCAGGCCGCGCATCAGCGAACCGCGACGTCCACGCTCGCCCATCACCTTCTGCAGCTCTTCCGGACGCAGCTTGATTTTACGCTTGCCGACGTGAATGGTCAGCGTGCTCTGCGGCGGCAAAATCATCAGATGCGCCAGGCCATCTTCGCCTTTGGCAGCTTCAGCGGAAGGGATGTTGATGATCTTGTTGCCCTTGCCTTTCGACAGCTCTGGCAGGTCGCTGACCGGGAACATCAGCATACGGCCGGCCTGGCTGATCGCCAGCAGCATGTCGCTTTCGTTCTCAACGATCAGCGGCGGCATCACATGGGCGTTGTCCGGCAGGCTGATCAGCGCTTTACCGGCACGGTTGCGTGAGATCAGGTCATTAAAGGTACAGATAAAGCCGTAGCCCGCGTCAGAAGCCATCAGCAGTTTCTGCTCTTCGGCCTCCATCAGCATATGCTCAACGGTTGCCCCCGGCGGCAGCGTCAGCTTACCGGTGAGAGGCTCACCCTGTCCGCGTGCCGATGGCAGCGTAATCGGGTCAATGGCATAGCTGCGACCGGTGGTGTCGATAAAGGCGACCGGCTGGTTGCTCTTCCCTTTCACCGCCGCTTTGTAGCTATCGCCCGCTTTATAGCTCAGGCCCGGCGCGTCGATATCGTGACCTTTGGCGCTACGCACCCAGCCGCTCTGGGAAAGCACAATGGTCACCGGCTCGGACGGCAGCATGTCGTGCTCGTTCATCGCCTTCGCCTCTTCGCGCTCATGGAGCGGAGAGCGACGATCGTCGCCAAAGGCATCGGCATCGGCCTGCAACTCTTTCTTCAGCAGGGTGTTCATCTTGCGCTCGGAGGCCAGGATCGCCTGCAGCTGATCGCGCTCTTTTTCCAGTTCGTTCTGCTCACCGCGGATCTTCATCTCTTCCAGTTTGGCGAGATGGCGCAGTTTCAGTTCCAGGATCGCTTCGGCCTGGGTTTCACTGATGCCAAAGCGCGACATCAGCGCTGGCTTCGGCTCATCCTCGGTACGGATGATCTCAATGACTTCATCGATATTGAGGAACGCCACCAGCAAACCTTCGAGGATATGCAGGCGTCGAAGGACTTTTTCCAGACGGTGATTCAGACGGCGACGCACCGTATCGCGGCGGAACGCCAGCCATTCGGTGAGGATCTCCAGCAGGTTTTTCACCGCCGGGCGCCCGTCCAGGCCGATCATGTTCAGGTTAATGCGGTAGCTTTTTTCCAGATCGGTGGTGGCGAAGAGGTGGTTCATCACCTGTTCCATGTCCACGCGGTTAGAGCGCGGCACAATCACCAGACGAGTTGGGTTCTCGTGGTCCGACTCATCGCGCAGGTCGTCAACCATCGGCAGCTTTTTATTGCGCATCTGGGCGGCGATCTGCTCCAGCACTTTCGCGCCAGAGACCTGATGCGGCAGCGCGGTGATCACCACGGCGCCGTCCTCTTTGCTCCATACCGCACGCATACGGACAGAGCCACGGCCGCTCTGGTAGATTTTGCGGATCTCCGCGCGGGAGGTAATGATCTCGGCTTCGGTCGGGTAGTCTGGCCCTTGCACGATATCCAGCAGATCGTCCAGCGAGGTTTTAGGCTGTTCAATCAGGGTAATGGCGGCTTTCGCCACCTCGCGCAGGTTGTGCGGCGGAATGTCCGTCGCCATGCCCACGGCGATACCGGTGGTGCCGTTCAGCAGGATATTTGGCAGACGCGCAGGCAGCATTTTGGGCTCCTGCATCGTACCGTCGAAGTTAGGTACCCAGTCAACGGTACCCTGGCCGAGCTCGCCCAGCAGCACTTCCGCATATTTCGACAGGCGCGATTCGGTATAACGCATCGCCGCAAAGGATTTCGGGTCGTCCGGCGCACCCCAGTTCCCCTGGCCATCGACCAGCGGATAGCGGTAAGAGAACGGCTGGGCCATCAGTACCATCGCCTCATAGCAGGCGCTGTCGCCGTGCGGATGGTATTTACCCAGCACGTCACCAACGGTACGGGCGGATTTTTTGAACTTGGCGCTGGCGCTCAGCCCCAGCTCGGACATCGCATAGACGATGCGACGCTGAACCGGCTTCAGGCCATCGCCAATAAAGGGTAACGCCCTGTCCATGATGACGTACATGGAGTAGTTCAGGTAGGCGTTTTCGGTAAATTCATGTAGCGCGAGGCGCTCTGCCATATCGCTCATTAATTGTGATTCCTCAACTCAGAAACCTGTTGGCTTCAGGCAATATTGCCGCAGATACTACCCTATCTGGCGTGTTGAGTCACAAAGAAAAAGGACCGGCTAAGCGGTCCTTTTTAGGGTTATTTGTTCAGTTTGATGACCTGCTTCACGTCAATTTCAAACTCGTTCCACTCTTTATCGACTTTACCCTGAATTTCCACTTTATCCTGCGGGGTCACCGTCACGCCGTTCCAGCGTTTGTGGTCGATCTCGACGTCTACCGTGCCGCTCTCATCGCGGAAGGTGTAACGGTCGTCAGAGAGGCGCTGAGTGATATTTCCGCGCAGCTTCACCCAGCTGTCGTCTTTCAGATCTTTCACTTTTGCCGCCGTGGTCAGATTGGCGTCGTTATCGACAAAACCGCCCTTCTGGGTCTCGGTTTGCGTCTGAGCCGGTGCGGCTGTCGGGCCGTTAAAGCCCCCCTGGGCAGCAAAGACCGGGGCCGTGGTCATCATCATGATGGCAGCAATTGCAGCATATTTTTTCATCTTAACTCTCCCTTTAATGTCGTTTCGCAATCCATTAAACAGGGTAAACCTTAACAACTTCTTAAGGGGAAAATTTATTTATTTTTACTGTACAGCAGGCTGAAGCAGAGGGTTTACTGACGGCATCAAGGAGGGAATATGCGCATTTTACTGGTAGAAGATGGCAAGCTTATCGGGGATGGCATCAAAGCGGGCCTCACCAAAATGGGCTTTAGCGTCGACTGGTTCACCGACGGCCACACCGGGCAGGCGGCGCTTCTCAGCGCCCCTTACGACGCGGTGGTTTTAGACCTGACTCTGCCAGGGATGGATGGGCTGGCGATCCTGCGCGCCTGGCGCGACCAGAGGCGCAGCGAGCCGGTGCTGATCCTCACCGCCCGCGATGCGCTTGAACAGCGCGTGGAGGGGTTACGTCTGGGGGCCGATGATTATCTTTGTAAGCCCTTTGCCCTTATCGAAGTCGCGGCCCGTCTGGAGGCGCTGGTGCGCCGCAGCCATGGTCAGAGCCAGAGCCTGCTTCAGCACGGCAAGGTGGCGCTGGATCCGGCCAGGCTGGTTGCGACGCTGGAGGGCGCTCCGCTGGTGCTGAAGCCGAAAGAGTTTGCCCTGCTGGAGCTTCTGCTGCGCAATGCCGGGCGCGTGTTACCACGTAAACAGATCGAAGAGAAGCTCTACACCTGGGACGACGACGTGTCGAGCAATGCCATTAAAGTACATATTCACCATTTACGCCGCAAGCTCGGTAGCGAGTTTATCCGCACCGTGCATGGCATCGGTTATACCCTGGGTGACGCATGAAACTGACCCAACGCCTGAGCCTGAAGCTGCGGCTCACCTTTCTCTTTCTGATACTGGCCCTGGCGGCCTGGCTGGCAGCAAGCGTGGTGGCCTGGCAGCAGACCACTGACAAGCTTGATAAGCTGTTCGATACCCAGCAGATGTTATTTGCTAAACGCCTGTTGACGATGGATCTCGATGAGCTAAACGCCTCTGCACGCCTGCGCGACGTGCCGGAAAAAGCCCGGCATGGTCATCTGGATGACGACGCCCTGGCGTTCGCCATCTTTACCCCTGAGGGGAAGCGGGTACTACACGATGGGGAAAACGGGCAGGAGATCCCGTATCGCTGGCGGCGGGATGGCTTTACCAACGGACACCTCGAAGATGACAACGATGCGTGGCGCTTTCTGTGGCTGACCTCCCCGGATGGAAAATACCGTATCGTGGTGGGTCAGGAGTGGGAGTATCGCGAGGAGATGGCGATGGAGGTGGTGACTTCTCAGCTCACGCCGTGGCTGGTGGCCCTGCCCGTGATGCTGCTATTGCTTATCCTTCTGTTAAGCCGCGAGCTGAAGCCGCTGAAAAAGCTGGCGCAGACACTGCGTACACGTTCACCCGATGCCACCGACAAGCTGCCGACGGAGGGGGTCCCCACGGAAGTACGGCCTCTTCTCGACGCGCTGAATCAACTGTTTGCCCGCACCCAGGCGATGATGAGCCGCGAGCGTCGCTTTACCTCAGATGCCGCCCATGAGCTACGCAGTCCGCTGGCCGCCCTGAAGGTACAAACCGACGTGGCGCAGCTCTCTCTTGATGACCCGCAGGCCCAGGAAAAAGCGCTGGCGCAGCTGCATGCCGGTATCGACCGCGCCTCCCGGCTGGTCGATCAACTCCTCACGCTGTCGCGCCTGGATTCGCTGGATAACCTGGACGGAGTAGAACCCCTCTTACTGGCTGATTTACTCCAGTCGGCGGTGATGGAGAGCTATCATCCGGCGCAGCAGGCGGGCATTGATCTACGTCTGCATATCAATGCACCAGAGGTGAAACGCACGGGGCAACAACTGCTCCTCAGCCTGCTGGTGCGTAATCTGCTGGATAACGCCATACGTTACAGCCCGCGCGGTAGCGTCGTGGACGTGACGCTGGATAGCCGCAGCTTCATCGTGCGTGACAACGGCCCCGGTATCTCACCCGACGCGCTGGCGCGGATCGGTGAACGCTTTTATCGTCCGCCGGGACAGGATGCCACCGGCAGCGGACTGGGCTTATCGATTGTGAAACGCATCGCCACCCTGCACGGAATGCACGTCTCGCTGAGAAATGCAGCCGACGCTGGCGTTGAAGTCCAGGTTAGCTGGTAAGCGATTATTGCGTATAACGCAAAAGACTATGCACATTTTGCTTATTTTTCCGCTCCGTCCTCGCGCGTAGAATACTCGGCATACTCTCACCACCGAGGACAAATAATGAGCAACGTACTGATTATCAATGGCGCGAAAGAGTTCGCGCACTCAAAAGGCCAACTGAACGACACCCTGACCGAGGTCGCGGATGGTTTTCTGCGCGACGCCGGGCATGATGTTAAAGTCGTCCGCGCAGACGGCGACTATGATGTGAAAACGGAAGTGCAGAACTTTCTCTGGGCCGATGTCGTTATCTGGCAGATGCCGGGCTGGTGGATGGGCGCGCCATGGACTGTGAAAAAGTATATGGATGACGTCTTCACCGAAGGTCATGGCTCCCTGTATGCCAGCGATGGCCGTACCCGTTCAGATGCGTCTAAAAAATATGGATCAGGCGGCCTGATTCAGGGCAAAAAGTATATGCTTTCCCTGACCTGGAATGCCCCGCTGGATGCCTTCACCGACCCGGATCAGTTCTTTGAAGGAGTAGGCGTAGACGGTGCCTATCTGCCTTTCCACAAAGCCAACCAGTTCCTCGGAATGGAAAGCCTGCCAACCTTTATCGTTAACGATGTCATTAAAATGCCTGACGTGCCGCGTTATATCGCAGAATATCGCAAGCATCTGGCGGAAATTTTTGCTTAACTGGAAGCCTGTTATCAGGAGAAAATATCATGCTTACCATTATTGCTGAAATCCGCACCCGCCCTGGTCAACACCACCGCCAGGCGGTGTTGGATCAGTTTGCAAAAATTATCCCCACCGTTTTGCAAGAAGAGGGCTGCCACGGCTATGCGCCGATGGTGGATGCTGCTACCAGCGCCAGCTTCCAGGCCACCGCGCCAGACTCCATTATCATGGTAGAACAGTGGGAAACCGTGGCCCATCTTGAAGCCCACCTGCAGACGCCGCACATGAAAGCCTGGAGCGATGCCGTTAAAGGTGATGTGCTGGAAACGCACATTCGCATCCTCGAGCCTGCGGCTTGATGTCATCCTAATCAGTCTTCGCCCTCATCGGTGAAGACTGATTAACTTTCCCTTTGCCTGCTATGCTTATTCTGTCTTCATATCTAACAGGAGGGGTAGTATGGGCATTTTTAACTTCGTTAAAGAAGCAGGTGAAAAACTCTGGGACAATTTGACGGACCATAAAAACCAGGGCGAAAAAGTCACCGAACATCTCAAAAAACTCAACATACCTGGCGCCGAGAAGGTTCAGGTCAACGTCACCGACGGTAAAGCCAGCGTGACCGGTGATGGCCTCACCCAGGAGCAGAAAGAGAAGATTCAGGTTGCGGTAGGTAACATTGCGGGCGTTAGCGAAGTGGAAAACAACATCACCGCTTCCGATACCAAAGATGAAGCCACCTACTACACGGTAAAATCGGGCGATACCCTGAGCGCCATCTCCAAAACCGTGTACGGCGATGCCAATCAGTACAACAAAATCTTCGAGGCTAACCGCCCGATGCTCTCCAGCCCCGACAAAATCTACCCGGGTCAGACGCTGCGTATTCCTAAAGCATAACGTCTGAGGCTATCGGTTCACGTCGCACAGAGGAACAGGATGAAAATTGCGTGTCTGGGTTGGGGTTCGTTAATCTGGAAAAGCGGCGCGTTACCTGTCGCCGGAGAGTGGCAAACCGACGGGCCTTCCCTGCCCGTCGAGTTTTGCCGGGTGAGCGATGGCGGCGAACTGGCGACCGCCATCTGCATGAATGCGCCTGCTGTACCGGTACTCTGGGCATGGCTGGATACAGACCAGTTGAGTCTCGCCTGCCAGGCTTTGCGCGCACGTGAAGGGATACCGGAGGAGCGCTGCGATGGCATTGGTTCGCTGCTGATAGCGGGTCGCCATGTGGGCGAGCTATCGACCTGGGCCGCACAGCGAGACATCGAGGCGGTTATCTGGACCGGACTACCGCCCCGCAGCGCGTCGCTGGAAGGCCGGGTGCCAACCGCGGACGAGGCTATCGCTTATCTGGATAGCCTCAGCGGCGAGACCCGCAGCCATGCAAAGGATTACATGCGCCGCGTGCCGTCTCAGATCGATACGCCCTATCGGCGCGTCATTAAAGAGGTACTGGGGTGGTAACACCCCAGCCTGTTACCAGTACAGCTTCCAGCTCTGCGTAAAGCGCACCAGCGCCTCTACATAGAAGTAATCCCCCCAGCTTGCACACTCATCCACCCCTTTATTGCTTGCCAGGTGATAGACAGAGTGCTTCAGCAGGCCCGTCCCCTTCTCCTCTTTGCCCATCAGGTAGTGCTTCGTCAGTGACGACATGATCCCTTTTGCCCAGGCCAGATAACGCTCCCGGTCCGGATCGGTGGCTGGCAGATGTTTCACCAGCTCCAGCAGGCCGCATACCGCGATAGCCGCCGAGGAGGAGTCACGTAGCGCGTCGGTCCCGACCAGCGCCAGATCCCAGTGGCAGACGTAGTCTTCCGGAAGCCGATTAAGAAAATAGTTTGCCAGCCGTTTTGACAGGTCAATCATCGTCGCGTCGCCGGTATAGATATAGCTCAGCAGGAAGCCGTAAATCCCCCATGCCTGGCCGCGCGACCAGCACGAATCGTCGGCGTAACCCTGCTGAGTATTGCCATAACGCGCCGCGCCGGTGTTAACGTCCATATAGTAGGTATGGAAGGTCGAGGCATCTTCACGGATCAACCAGGTCGCCGCCTGCATGACGTGGGCTTTAGCGGCATCGGCAAAGCGCGGATCGCCGGTCTGTTCCGTCGCCCAGTAGAGGAGCGGCAGGTTCATATTGCAGTCGATGATCATCCGTCCGGCCTGATCCGGATCGGTCAGATCGCCCCACGCCTGTATGATCTTCGCCTTGTCATGGAAACGCTCCAGCAGCGCCTCTGCCGCCAGCAGCGAGAAGCCACGCGCTTCGCGGTTTCCCGTCAACCGCCAGGCCGCGACGCAGGAGAGCGTATAGAGAAAACCGAGATCGTGGGTATTGGTATCATTGCGCCCGGCGATACGCAGACCAAACGAACGGACGTGTTTCTCGGCCATGGCGCGGTATTTCTCTTCACCGCTCATCTCCCACGCCAGCCAAAGCTGCCCGGTCCAGAAGCTGGTGGTCCACTCCACGTTGTCGGTCAGCGGGTAATAGCCCTCCTGGCAGGTTTCTGCCGGAAACTGCTCGCCAAAGGTTTCTAAATGACGGCCAATCAGTTCCAGAACATGGCTGCGGGCTGAGCGTAATTCATCGCTGAATGCCCTCTCGTCTACAGGCTCGGCAATCCCGGTCAGGCGCTCAAGGGCAATCTGATTTAACATATTTGGTTCCTTCTTTGACGGCGTAAATTAGCGAGTTGAATGCTGTTCTGCGACGTTAAGCGGCTGCGCACTGCGCCATTTGCTTTGGCAGGCGGATAACGTAAAGGCAGAAATCAGCGTAAAGGTCAGCGCCGTGGCACCCATGATGATGTAGGTCTGTTCGAAGCCAATGCGGTCGTACATATAGCCAGCCGGCGAAGAGACCACCACATTCCCGACGTACAACATCGCCTGATACCCCAACAAATACATGGTGGCATTGACGCGTTTATCGAAATGCTCGGCGATATATTTAAAGACCGACACCAGCAGCAGACAGATTTCCAGGCCATAGAGCGGCTTGAGAACAGAAATTAATAGATGTGAGTCGCAGATGCCGGAAATAATCAGGCGTGCCCCGACCACCAGCCCGACAATTAATAATCCCCGTTTTGCGCCAATAAAGTTCACAAACAGCGGGATCACCATATACATGACAAATTCCATCCCTGACTGTACGGTGCCCAGATAACCAAATACCGCGTTGCCCTGGTGAATATCATCGAAGAAGGTGACGAAATAACGCGAGAACTGCTGCTCGGCGATAAACATCATCCAGGCTACGCCCGCCACGTAAAGACAGAAGGCCCAGAACTTGCGGTTGCGCAGCAGCGCATAGACATCCGCCGGGGCAATTTTCTCTTTGGTCAGCACGTCGCCAGCATGAACGGAGTTAGTGTTCACTTTCAGTTTAAGCAGGACAATCAGCATGATCACAGAGGCCACGCTGCCCATAATAAAGTTATATGCCGGAGAGAGGTTAAACAGCAGGCCCGAGAATGACGAGGCCACCGCCCAGCCGAGCGATCCCCACATGCGGATCTGGCCAAACTCCATGCCGTTCAGGCGGCTAAAGCGGTCGGAATAGGATTCACACGCCGCCACGCCCGCATACCAGGCAAAGCTTAAATAGAGTGCCCCGATAATAATCCCCAACAGGGTGTTGGACATTAACAGCGGCTGATAAACGTAAATAAAGAACGGGGCCATCAGCGCAGACATCGCCACCACAAAATAGAGCAGATATTTGCTCATGCCGATCTTATCGAGAATATAGCCATAGATAGGTTTCAAAATGACGGAGAAGATGCCGTTCACCGCAAATACCGTGCCGATGACCGAACCGCTCAAATTCGCCTTTTGTCCGAGCCAGATAGCCAGCAAGCCAATACTTGCGGACCAGGTAAAGAAATAGAGAAAAATAAAACTACTGATTTTGTAATATTCAATTCTGTTATTCATACCATCCTCGCCGACATTCAGGTGCAGGGCTTTATAAAATGAACGACAGCTGACGTTCGCTTCCGGGCTGGCTGATTACGGCCTGCCGGTTATTGATTTCCAGCCGCGGGGGTTCCCCGTGGTTGACAGGCGCTCCGCTGGCAAACACGGCGCAGCAGAGCCAGCTCTCACCGTGAGCAATCTCGCCGGTAAGGAGCGGGATAGCGGCACATTCCGGGAACATGACGCTGCTGTTTGGCGGAGTGACAATACTTTCCGCACGGCGATGGATGACCGGTGAGAGATCGACGATCCGGCTCATGCCGTTATCTGCCACCAGGCTCACCCCGCGCTCGTCGGCCTGCGGCTCGGTTTTGCGTACCGCAAAGCCCCCTTCCGCCGTTTGCAATGTCCGTGCGCTGTTAATGCGATGCAGACGAAGGTGCCATTCGCCAAACGGGATCAGCCAGGTATCGACATGCACGTCATGCCACGGCGACCAGCGTGAAAAGATGAAGTTCTCATCAACGCGGACCTCCTCGCAGTCGCGGCGGCCGCGGTAGTAGTTATCGCCGTCGGCCAGCAGCAGCATGGAGTCGCTGGCCGCATGCTTAAGACCATAGCGCCCACGCTCGATGGTGAAGCCAAAGCGGCTGGAGTAGGCAAATTTGGTGTATTTCGCCTCGGTATTAACGTAATTATTCAGCTCCAGCTGCCCGGCGGTGAGCAGGGTGACATGCTGCGACTGTCGCGCGTGAATGAGGATCTGCTGGGCCTTCGGGAGCACGCGCTTTTCAGCCAGCGGCGGCAGCGGTTGCTCTTCCGCCTGCCAGAACGGGTGCGCTTCAGGCAATGCCAGAATCAGCATCGTTTTCAGCGCCCAGTAAGGCGAGCCGGGGGAATTGTAGTCTTCGCACATCGCCAGGTTGGGGTAAGCAAACCCGAGCGTCAGGATCCCGTCGCGATCGGTAATCGGCTGCTGTTGCCACCAGCGCAGATGGCGCAGGATGATCCCCTTTACGATGCCGGGGGTGAACACCTCCAGCCCGGAGAATGCCACTGCGCTCCAGAAGGCGACCATCGCGAAGCGGTAGGTCAGGCTGCGGCCGAACGGAATCGACGCGCCATCGGCGGCAGACATAAAGATGAAATCGTCCGCGAAGAGGCGGGAACGCTCGCGCAGCACGGCGGCCCGCTCCTCATCACCGCTGAGTGTGGCGTAGATAAGACCGTAAAAGTGGAACGCCATTGAGATGTAATAATCTTTCGGACGGCCAGCACCGTCGGAGTACCAGCCGTCGCCGAGGTAGTAGGCATCCATCATCGCAAAACGGCGATCGATGGCGGACTGATCGTACGGTAGCCCGGCGCGTTTAAAACCGAGCTGAACCATAACGGCGAAATAGTTCCAGTTGCTGTCGGGCATCTCCGCGTCGGTGATCTGGTTTAACCAGGCGTGCAGGTTCATGACCTCGCGCTCGCTAAACAGGTCGGTGAGCTTCTCCTGCAATAACGTAAGCCCCAGACCGTAGGCCGCCATCTCTACCAGCCGCTGATCGTAAGGGGCGGTTTCTCCCCAGTAGTCCGGGTGCGTCGGATCGGTGCCGATGCGGATAGCGTTGATATATTTGTCGCTAAAGGGGGTGGTGTCCCCTCCTGCCATCAATGGAAACAGCCCCCACAGCACGCGGGAAAGCCCCTCCATTTCGGCAATGTCTGTTGCGTAGTGCGCGCTGGTCTCCCCCAGCGAAAAGCGCGAACGCCCGGCCGGAAACTGTTTATCCAGCGCGCTCAGCATCCCATTCAGGGCCGTGACCAGATCCTGACGGGAAGACAACGGATTTGATTTTTCTTGCTCTACCGCCCACATACGCTTGCCCTCGTAATCAACTGCGGCAAAGCATAGTGAATCCGTCGGGCGCAGAAATGTTAGCCCGGTCACAGGAGTGAGAGATGAATGAACTCCCCGTTGAGAAAATTTAAAAAGGTGGTTTATAACGACGTAGAGAGGGGTAAAAATTGAGTTTTATTGCACTATGCGCGAAACGCCACAATCTGAATTTCTTGAGCTTATTACCTTAAACGATACCCTGGTGTCGTTCAGTCGACTCTTTGCCAACACCGTGCGCTACCACCACTGGCACCAGTGTCTGGAGATCCTCTACGTTGAAGAGGGGTTTGGCGTGGCGATTGTTGATAACCGACATTACACCATGCGCCCCGGGCGGCTCTTTTTCTTTCCCCCCTTTACGCTGCACAAGGTGATGGTGGATGAGCAGGCCGAGGCCAGCTATCGCCGCACCATTATTCATCTCGATCACCACGCGGTACTAAAGGCACTGCGGGATTTCCCTCAGACCCGGCAGCGCCTGCAGCAACTCTCACGCCGTGGCGGACCGGCGTGGGTCGTGGATATGGCCCACTGCCATAGCCATCTCGATCATCTGTTTAGCTGTTACCAGCCCCCGCTTAATGCAGAGCGTATCGCCAGCCTGCTGATTAGCCTCTTCGCTATGCTGCCTCAGGAGATAGACGGCGAGCGCGGCAGCAGCCACGGGATTGCCAGCCAGGTGATGTTCTGGCTGGATGAGCACTATCGTGAGAAATTCAGGCTGGATACGCTGGCGCAGGCGCTGGGAAAGTCTCGCAGCTATGTGTCACGAAAATTTCACGCCGAAACGGGGGAGAAAATTCACGACTATCTGAACACCCTGCGGCTGCGTAAGGCGTGCGAATATCTGCTGCACAGCGAAGAGAGCGTGCGCGATATCGCCGCGCAGGTGGGGTTTTCAGACGTGACCTGGTTTATCAGCGCCTTTCGCAAGGGGATTGGGGAGACGCCGCTGCAGTATCGTAAAAACCACGCCAGCGACTAATCTTCAGGCACAAAAAAGCCCTGCATCGCAGGGCTTGTTTATCAGGCTTCGATATCGGCCATGTCGCCTTTCTCCTGCAGCCAGTTACGTCGGTCTTCCGAACGTTTCTTGGCCAGCAGCATATCCATCACGGCGTTGGTTTGCTGTTCGTCTTCATCGCTGATGGTCAGCTGTACCAGACGACGCGTGTTGGGATCCAGGGTCGTTTCACGCAGCTGCATCGGGTTCATCTCGCCCAGCCCTTTAAAGCGCTGCACGTTGGGTTTGCCCTTCTTACGCTTCAATTGCTCCAGCACGCCCGCTTTCTCTTCTTCCGTCAGCGCGTAGTAAACCTCTTTGCCGAGGTCGATACGGTAGAGCGGCGGCAGCGCCACGTGAACGTGGCCGTTTTTCACCAGCGTACGGAAGTGCTTCACGAACAGCGCGCAGAGCAGCGTGGCGATGTGCAGACCGTCGGAGTCCGCATCCGCAAGGATACAGATCTTGCCGTAGCGCAGCTGGCTCAGATCCTCGCTGTCCGGATCGATCCCGATCGCGACAGAGATATCGTGCACTTCCTGCGAGGCCAGCACTTCGTCTGAAGAGACCTCCCAGGTGTTGAGGATCTTACCCTTCAGGGGCATGATCGCCTGATATTCACGATCGCGGGCCTGCTTGGCCGATCCGCCCGCCGAGTCCCCTTCTACCAGGAACAGCTCGGTGCGGTTGAGATCCTGCGCGGTGCAGTCCGCCAGCTTGCCCGGCAGCGCGGGGCCGCTGGTGAGCTTTTTACGCACCACTTTCTTCGCCGCACGCAGACGACGCTGGGCGCTGGAGATGGCCATTTCGGCCAACATTTCTGCCGCCTGCACGTTCTGGTTCAGCCACAGGGTAAAGGCATCTTTGACCACCCCGGAGACAAAGGCCGCGCACTGGCGTGAAGAGAGACGCTCTTTGGTCTGTCCGGCAAACTGTGGATCCTGCATCTTCACGGAGAGCACGTAGGCACAGCGATCCCAGATATCTTCCGCCGACAGCTTTACGCCGCGCGGCAGAATATTGCGGTATTCGCAGAATTCGCGCATCGCATCCAGCAGGCCCTGACGCAGGCCGTTGACGTGGGTGCCGCCAAGCATGGTCGGGATCAGGTTGACGTAGCTTTCGGTCAGCAGCTCGCCGCCTTCCGGCAGCCACAGCAATGCCCAATCCACCGCCTCGGTGTCGCCGGCAAAATTACCGACGAAGGGTTTTTCCGGCAGGGTGGGCAGGCCGTTTACCGCTTCGCACAGATAGTCGTTCAGACCATCGGCATAGCACCAGCTCTGCTCGGTGTTATTAACGTGATCTTTAAAGGTGATCTCTACGCCCGGGCAGAGCACCGCTTTCGCTTTCAGCAGGTGCGTCAGACGGGAAACGGAAAAACGTGGGCTGTCGAAGAAGCTCTCGTCAGGCCAGAAGTGGACGCTGGTGCCGGTGTTGCGTTTGCCGCACGTGCCGACAACCTGCAGATCCTGCACCTTTTCACCGTTCTCAAACGCGATGTTATAGATCTGGCCGTCGCGACGGACGTTCACTTCCACACGCTTTGACAGGGCGTTAACGACGGAGATCCCCACGCCGTGCAGACCGCCCGAGAACTGATAGTTCTTGTTAGAGAACTTACCGCCCGCATGCAGACGACAGAGAATCAGCTCAACGGCAGGTACGCCCTCTTCCGGGTGAATATCCACCGGCATACCGCGCCCGTCGTCGATGACCTCCAGCGACTGATCGGCGTGCAGGATGACGTCGACGCGTTTGGCATGGCCTGCCAGCGCTTCGTCCACACTGTTATCAATAACTTCCTGGCCCAGATGGTTTGGGCGCGTCGTATCGGTGTACATCCCCGGGCGGCGGCGAACCGGCTCTAGCCCGGTGAGTACCTCAATGGCATCAGCGTTATAGGTTTGCGTCATGATTTAAACTAGCAATTCGCATTGATTGTCAGTGGCTGTGCAGTCCAAGAAAATCGACAATCTGGGTGAAATGATTCTCAAAGCCCGTGAAAGCATGATTTCCGCCCTCTTCTACAGTCTGGCGGCAAGAGGCGTAATACGCCACTGCCTGGCGGTAATCCAGCACTTCATCGCCCGTTTGTTGCAGCAGCCAGATAAGATCCGGCGCTTCAAGCGGGTCTACCTGCATAACTTTGAGATCGTAAATATGGCGTGACTCTAGCACATATTGCTGCCCGGTGTAGGGGTTCTCGTTTTGCCCGAGAAAGTCCCGTAACAGCTCGAATGGCCGAACTGCCGGATTCACCACCACCGCAGGCAACATGAAGCATTGCGACAGCCAGGTGGCGTAGTATCCGCCCAGAGAAGAGCCCACGACGCCCAGCGGTTCACCGCCGTGCGCCAGCACGATAGATTCCAGCAGTTCTGCGGCATCGGCCGGGTATGGCGGCAGCTGCGGCACGATTATCTCAACCTGTGGATGATGAACATTTAGCCACTGGCGAAACTGTGTTGCCTTCGCAGAGCGCGGCGAACTGTTGAAACCGTGGAGATAAAGAAGTGCTGACATCAGTATCCTTCTGAAGCCGTATCCGGACGGAACGCGGTTCCTTGCAGGCGGCAAACTTCCGTCGTTAAGCTGCCATCAGCATGCAGTTCCAGCCAGCGCCAGCCCGGCGCAATGGTATCAAGCGTAAAGTTGGCACAGTGGGGTTTGAACTGCACGCAGGTGGATGGCGTAGCCAGCAGGCGACGACCGTTCCAGTCGAGATCCTGCTCCTGGTGGATATGACCGCAGAGCAAATTTTTTACGCGGGGGAATTTCACCAGCACCTGATCCAATGCGGCAGAGTTGCGCAGACTGTGCTGATCAAGCCAGCTACATCCCGCAGGTAACGGATGATGGTGCAATAACAGCAGGGTATGGCGCTCGGGCTCAGCGTTGAGCTTATCTTCCAGCCACTCGAGCTGGAATTCACTCAGCTCGCCGTGCGGTACGCCGAACACCTGGCTATCGAGCAGCAAAATTTGCCAGTGGTCGCCAACGAAGACGCGCTTGGCAGGCGAGATGCCTGCATCCTGAAGCGCGCTGTACATTGCAGGCTGGAAATCGTGGTTGCCAGGCAACCAGACGCAGGGCACGCTGAAGCTCGCGATACCCTCAGCGAAGCGCTGGTAGGCCGCAGCGGTTTGATCCTGCGCCAGATCACCCGTGGCGACAATCAGATCGTATTCGCGCTTTTCAGCATGAATCGCATCCAGGACAGCCTGATAGCTCTCCCAGGTATTCACCCCCAACAGGGTTTCATGCTTTTCGGCAAACAGGTGAGTATCAGTAATTTGTAGTACCCTGACTGGCGCCCCACCAGCAACAGTCAGGTTTAACAGGCTTTCCAAATGGTGTCCTTAGGTAGGTTTCACGACGCTAACAAACCGGAATCGCCATCGCTCCATGTGCTAAACAGTATCGTAGCCAGTCGGCCAGAAACTGATTAATTTGATGCTTTTCGTCACGTTGATGCAACTTTTTATTTGGGTAATCATACCGCGCTTTGAAGCGGAAGATCTGCTGACTTGAACACACTTCCGCGACCATCGCATCGTGGTAAAGGCGCACCGTCATCGACGGTAAGCTCCAGTAGCTGACGGATGGGGCCGTCTGCTCAATTTCGACCAGCGTAGTGTAGCGGGTAGATTCCACAATCGTTAACCGATACTGCGCGTTGCTCACCTGATAGCTCACTGTCTCGCCAGCCGCGTCGTTTCGCGGCAGCAGGCGTCGGAGTTGCGCGAAGTTGGTCTCGCACAAACGCATCATTTCAGGGAAGTCAGGTGTATAACGCTTCATTCATTTCCACTCATTTCGTAAGTCTTGATAGTGCAGCTGGAGCCATTGCAAAGCGATGACAGAAGCTGCGTTGTCGATTTTCCCCTCTTCTACCCAAAGGTAAGCCTGCTCCCGGCTCACCACATGAACACGAATGTCTTCGTTTTCATCAGCCAGACCATGTATACCCTGCGCGGTCGTGGCGTCCACTTCGCCTACCAAAACAGATAAACGCTCGCTGGTGCCACCCGGGCTCGCGAGATAGTTCAACACCGGTTTGGTGCGGCCTACTACCAGCCCGGCCTCTTCCATGGCTTCGCGACGGGCGACATCTTCCGCTGTTTCGCCCTCTTCAATCATTCCGGCCACCATCTCCAGTAACCACGGGCTTTCGCTGGTATCAAATGCGGCAATACGAATCTGCTCTACCAGTACCACTTCGTCGCGCACTGGGTCAAAGGGTAGCAATACTGCGGCGTGCCCGCGCTCAAAAATTTCGCGTTTCACTTCGCCACTCATTTCGCCGTTAAACAAGCGGTGGCGAAAACGGTAAAGATCGAGCGAAAAAAATCCGCGATAGAGCGTTTCTCGTGCAATAATTTCTACATCATTTTTGCTGAAAGTCACTGGCATCTTTTCCGGTATAGGCATGAGAGTGTCCTGTAAAAGTGGTGATGTTATTTCGATTTTCAAATCTTCTAAAATGCGGTTTCTCAGACAGTATGGTAAATTGCTGCGAGTTACTGCCGGATGGCACGGAACGCCAACCTTTTGTACTGGCGAAGTCTGCTAGAATCGGTAAATTATTTTTAATTAGATCAGCGCTAACAAAGCTTCACAACAAGGAAAGCAAATGAAGAAATTGCTCCCCATTCTCATCGGCCTGAGCCTGACGGGTTTCAGCGCGATGAGTCAGGCAGAGGACCTGTTACAGGTTTATAAGCAGGCACGACTGAGCAACCCGGAACTGCGTAAATCCGCTGCCGACCGTGATGCTGCCTTTGAGAAGATTAATGAAGCACGCAGCCCACTTCTGCCACAACTCGGTTTAGGGGCTGACTATTCCTACACTAACGGCTATCGCGATGCTAACGGTCAGGACTCAAACGTGACCAGCGGTTCCCTGCAGTTAACCCAGACTCTGTTTGATATGTCTAAATGGCGTGCTCTGACCCTGCAGGAAAAATCTGCCGGTATTCAGGATGTCACTTTCCAGACCGATCAACAAACCCTGATTCTCAACACCGCGACGGCTTACTTCAAGGTGCTGAGCGCTATCGATACCCTCTCTTATATCGAAGCCCAGAAACAGGCTATCTACCGTCAACTGGATCAGACCACCCAGCGTTTTAACGTTGGCCTCGTGGCGATCACCGACGTACAGAACGCCCGTTCACAGTACGACAGCGTGCTGGCGAACGAAGTGACCGCGCGTAACGACCTTGATAACGCCGTTGAAGAGCTGCGTCAGGTCACCGGTAATTACTACCCGCAACTGGCTTCGCTGAACGTCGACAGCTTCAAAACCGATAAGCCGCAGGCGGTGAATGCCCTGCTGAAAGAAGCTGAAAACCGTAACCTGAGCCTGCTGCAGGCACGTCTGAGCCAGGACCTGGCCCGTGAACAGATTCGTCAGGCGCAGGATGGCCACTTGCCAACCCTGGATCTGAATGCCTCCTCCAGCATCTCTAACTCACGTTACAGCGGCTCCAACTCCATCAATAATAACGCTGACGTAGGTCAGAACAAAGTTGGCCTGAGCTTCTCCCTGCCGCTGTATCAGGGCGGAATGGTGAACTCGCAGGTTAAACAGGCGCAGTACAACTTTGTTGGCGCGAGCGAGCAGCTTGAAAGCGCACACCGCAGCGTTGTGCAGACTGTACGTTCCTCCTTTAACAACGTGAACGCCTCCATCAGCAGCATCAACGCCTATAAACAGGCCGTTGTCTCTGCCCAGAGCTCTCTGGATGCGATGGAAGCCGGTTACTCAGTGGGTACCCGTACCATTGTTGATGTGCTGGATGCGACCACCACGCTCTATAACGCCAAGCAGCAGCTGTCTAATGCGCGTTATAACTACCTGATTAACCAGCTGAACATCAAATCTGCCCTGGGAACCCTGAATGAACAGGACCTGCAGATTCTGAACAGCTCCCTGGGTAAACCTATCTCTACCACGCCAGAATCCGTGGCGCCGGAAAATCCAGGTCAGGATGCGTCCGCTGATGGTTATGCCGCCAACAGTGCCGCTCCAGCCGCACGCCCGGCCTCTACCGGAATGCTGCGCAACTGATGCGCTAACCCGGCCTGATTTTTCAGGCCGGGTCTGTTTTCACACCAACCGATAAATACAACCCGACCCCTTCGAATTGCAGACAGCCGAGGCACAGGCAGTTTGAACTCTGTCCGGTATAAACGTAAGCCAACGTAAAGATCCCCTCGATTCCCGCACTACGCTTCATTTTCGACCACTCATCCTCTATTCTGAGCGTTATATACCACGTAATACCACTGGGTCCTGGAAGACAAAAATGAAACGGACAAAATCCATCAATCACGCGTCGTTCCGCAAAAATTGGGGCGCACGCCATCTTACTCCTGTCGCACTGGCCGTGACGGCCGTCTTTATGCTGGCGGGCTGTGAACAAAACGACGAAACGGTTTCGCTCTATCAGAACGCTGATGACTGTGCGACCGCCACCGGCAACAAAGCGGAATGTACCACCGCTTACAACAGTGCCCTGAAAGAGGCTGAACGTACTGCGCCGAAATACGCCAGCCGTGAAGACTGCGTAGCCGAATTCGGTGAAGGTCAGTGTCAGCAGGCACCAACGCCGGCACAGGCTGGCACCGCGCCAGAAAACCAGGCGCAGGCGCAATCCAGCGGCAGTTTCTGGATGCCGCTGATGGCGGGCTATATGATGGGCCGCCTGATGAGCGGTGGCGCAGGCTACCAGCAGCAGCCGCTGTTTAGCTCTAAAAACCCGAACAGCCCTGCCTACGGCAAATATACCGACGCCAGCGGTAAGGGATACGGCGCCGCGCAGCCGGGCCGTACTATGACGGTACCGAAAACCGCGATGGCGCCAAAACCGGCGACCACCAGCACCGTGACCCGCGGCGGCTTTGGGGAATCTGTTGCGAAACAGACCTCCATGCAGCGTAGTGCCACGGGCACCTCAACCCGCTCCATGGGCGGCTGATAATGGAACGAGTCAGTATTGTCGAGCGCCCGGACTGGCGCGAAAAAGCCACTGAATATGGTTTTAACTTCCACACCATGTACGGCGAGCCGTACTGGTGTGAAGAGGCCTATTACAAGCTCACTCTTGAGCAGGTTGAAAAGCTGGAAGAGGTGACTGCCGAACTGCATCAGATGTGTTTGAAAGTCGTCGATAAGGTCATTGCCAGCGATGCGCTAATGACCAAATTCCGCATTCCTAAACACACCTGGGGTTTCGTTCGCCAGTCCTGGGAAACGCATCAACCGTCGCTCTATTCCCGCCTCGATCTGGCGTGGGATGGCGTTGGCGAACCTAAGCTGCTTGAGAATAACGCCGATACGCCGACTTCCTTGTACGAAGCGGCATTCTTCCAGTGGATTTGGCTGGAAGATCAGCTCCAGGCGGGCAAGCTGCCGGAAGGTAGCGATCAGTTCAACAGCCTGCAGGAAAAGCTGATTGCGCGCTTTGCCGAGCTGCGTGAGCAGCACGGTTTCAACCTGCTGCATCTGGCCTGCTGCCGCGATACGGTAGAAGATCGGGGTACCGTGCAGTATCTGCAGGACTGCGCTGCAGAAGCAGAGGTCGCCACCGAATTTCTGTATATGGAAGACATTGGTCTGGGTGAGAAAGGTCAGTTTACTGACCTGCAGGACCAGGTCATCAGCAATCTGTTCAAGCTCTATCCGTGGGAGTTCATGCTGCGCGAGATGTTTTCCACCAAGCTGGAAGATGCCGGCGTGCGCTGGCTGGAGCCAGCATGGAAGAGCATCATCTCGAACAAAGCGCTGTTGCCGATGCTGTGGGAGATGTTCCCGGATCACCCTAACCTGCTGCCTGCTTATTTCGCCGAAGATGACTATCCGCCAATGGATAAGTATGTCGTGAAACCAATCTTCTCCCGCGAAGGTGCCAACGTATCGATTATCGAAAACGGTAAAACGCTGGAAGCCGTTGAAGGTCCGTACGGTGAAGAGGGAATGATCGTCCAGCAGTTTTATCAACTGCCAAAGTTTGGCGACAGCTATGTCCTGATTGGCAGCTGGCTTATCAACGATGAGCCAGCCGGGATTGGTGTTCGTGAAGACCGGGCGCTGATTACCCAGGATCTGTCACGCTTCTATCCGCACATCTTTGTAGAGTAAACCTTGCCCGGTGGCCTGCGCTACCGGGCATGTTTTAACCCACCTGTACCGACAACATGCTCAGGCTTCCCATCTCAATTCCGTCGACCGGGATCGTTATCGGCTCTTCGCCATCCCAGGCCCCCAGCACATACAGCAGAGGCAAGAAATGTTCAGCCGTGGGATTCGACAGCGAGCCGCCTTCGTGTTCCAGGTAATTCGCCAGCGGATGCTCTCCGGCGGGCCCCTGCCAGTGAAGATTCGCTTTTACAAAATCGTTGAACGATGTCGCCCAGGGATAGGGCGTATTTTCGCCATGCCAGCGCGCGGTACGCAGGTTGTGCACCACATTACCGCTGGCCACCAGCATAATGCCCTCGTCACGCAATGTTGCCAGCTTGCGCCCCATCTCCAGATGCCAGGCCGCCGGTTTGGTGCTGTCGATGCTAAGCTGCACCATGGGGATATCTGCATCCGGATACATCTTAATAAGCACGCCCCAGGAGCCATGGTCAAAGCCCCAGGCCTCTTTATCCAGCGCCACCGGGACGGGCGCCAGCCTTTCAACCAGCGCCTGCGCCAGCTCGGGCGAACCCGGCGCCGGGTAGTGCGTGTCATACAATGCCTGCGGAAAACCGCCAAAATCGTGGATCGTTTTCGGCGCTTCCATCGCGGTCACGCCAGTACCGCGGGTGAACCAGTGGGCGGACACCACCACGATAGCCTTCGGACGCGGTAAGGTCTCGCCCAGATGACGCCATGCGCGGGTATAGACGTTATCCTCCAGCACGTTCATCGGGCTACCGTGCCCCAAAAACAGCGCTGGCATACGAGAAGCAGTCATGGTGATATCCTTACATAAGATGTCGATTTAATAGCATCACATTACGCGCTATCGCGCTAAGATGAACCCGGATAAGCATGATGATGATCTTCAGGAAATTTGAATGTAAGGGAATGGTAAAGGCGTAGCGGCCCTCTCGCTTTGCCCGCTTTTAGCCCTTAATATTAATGAGAATCGTTATCAAAAGGAGAGAGACATGTCAGTACCCTTGCTTCTGACCATACTTGCAGGCGCCGCCACGTTTATTGGTGCGATTCTCGGCGTGCTGGGCCAGAAACCGTCTAACCGCGTGCTGGCCTTCTCCCTCGGCTTTGCCGCGGGTATTATGCTGCTGATATCACTCATGGAGATGCTGCCCGCCGCGCTGGGCACCGAGGGCATGTCGCCGGTGCTGGGCTATGGCATGTTTGTCTTCGGCCTGCTGGGTTACTTTGCGCTGGACCGGATGCTGCCCCATGCGCATCCGCAGGATCTGATGCAAAAGGGGGCGAAACCGCTGCCGGGCAATATCAAACGTACCGCCGTGCTGCTGACGCTGGGCATCAGCCTGCATAACTTCCCGGAAGGGGTCGCCACCTACGTTACCGCCAGCAATAACCTTGAGCTGGGCTTTGGTATCGCGCTGGCCGTGGCATTGCACAATATTCCTGAAGGTCTGGCGGTGGCCGGGCCGGTCTATGCCGCCACGGGCTCTAAACGTAAAGCGGTATTCTGGGCCGGGATCTCCGGTATGGCAGAGATTCTTGGCGGCGTGCTGGCATGGCTGATTCTGGGAAGCCTGATTTCACCGGTGGTGATGGCGGCCATCATGGCTGCGGTCGCGGGAATTATGGTGGCGTTGTCCGTGGATGAGCTCATGCCGCTGGCAAAAGAGATCGATCCTAACAATAACCCGAGCTATGGCGTGCTCTGCGGCATGTCGGTGATGGGGCTAAGTCTGGTCCTGCTACAAACCGCAGGGATAGGATAAAAAAAACGCCGGGTTAACCCGGCGTTTTTCATTCAATTAGCTGGCTTTGCGCTCATGCGCCTGACGATAGGCCACCAGATCTTCGATGGTGACAACGGCCATGTTGTGCTTCACGGCAAAGTCGATGCACTCTGGCGCGCGCGCCATGCTGCCGTCGTCGTTGGTCAGTTCACAGAGCACGCCGGCTGGCTTGAAGCCTGCCAGAGTCACCAGATCGATGGTTGCTTCTGTGTGACCACCGCGGGTCAGAACGCCGCCCGGCTGCGCGCGCAGCGGGAAGACGTGGCCCGGACGGTTCAGATCGGAAGGTTTTGCGCCGTCGGCAATGGCGGCACGAACGGTCGTAATACGGTCGGCAGCAGACACGCCCGTTGTCACGCCGTGGGCTGCTTCGATGGTTACCGTAAAGCCGGTGCCGAAGGCGCTGGTGTTGTTTTCTACCATCATTGGCAGATCCAGCTGCTTACGGCGCTCTTCGTTAAGACACAGGCAGACGATCCCACTGCCGTGGCGAATGGTCAGCGCCATCTGCTCAACGGTCATGGTTTCGGCGGCGAAAATCATATCACCTTCGTTTTCACGATCTTCATCGTCAAGCACCATCACACCGCGACCTTCACGAAGGGCGGTAAGAGCCTGTTCGATACGTTCGACAGGGGTACCAAAAGAGGAAAGTAGCGTCTGATTCATGGTAAATAAACCTCATTAAAATTATGGTTACCAGAATCAGGGCAGTCTTAGGAGCGCCGCAAAGCGGCAAAAAAATAACGTGAGCGGGCCTCGCCCGACTTGATCGTTACTCTCTCCCATCCGGACTTTAACCGTCGGCCCCGGAATTACACCGGATCTGCTGACCTTCAGGCTCACACCTGAAGCGCTCGCGGGCTTTCAACGTAAGGTTGATTTACCGCCGGTGGGGAATTTCGCCCCGCCCTGAGAATAAGCGAGATAACTATAACGCTAATGATTATGTTCGGCAACGCATTAGCTTCATACAAATCTGGTTTATGGATCCGCGTTACGCGCTACAATGGTCATTAACACCTTTTCATCAAGGGAAACGACAATGATTGACCCGAAAAAAATTGAACAGATTGCCCGTCAGGTCCATGAATCCATGCCGAAAGGCATTCGTGATTTTGGTGACGATGTAGAGAAGAAGATCCGTCAGATCCTGCAATCGCAGCTGATGCGTCTGGATCTGGTGAGCCGCGAAGAGTTTGACGTCCAGACTCAGGTGCTGTTGCGTACCCGCGAAAAAATCGCCCTGCTTGAGCAACGTCTGACAGAGCTGGAAAACCGCAACACCCCTGCGGAAGTGAAACCGGCCCCGGCTATTCCACCGGTCGACGATCAGGTATAAAAAAACGGGCCATCAGGCCCGTTTTTTTATTCACTATCTTTCTGTATCTTTTTGATGATGTTCGTCGTTGAACAGCCATCTTCAAAGTTCAGCACCATCACTTCACCGCCGTTAGCCCATACCTCTTCGCTACCGGCGATCTGCTCTGGCTTATAATCACCGCCTTTTACCAGCAGATCGGGCAGGATACCGGCAATCAGGCGCTGCGGCGTGTCCTCTTCAAACGACACCACCCAGTCCACCGCCTCCAGCGCACCCAGTACAATCATGCGCTGTTCCAGCGGATTGACCGGACGGGTCTCGCCCTTCAGGCGTTTTGTCGAGGCATCGCTGTTGACCGCCACAATCAGGCGATCGCCCAGCTTGCGCGCGTTGGCGAGATAGGAGACGTGGCCGGCATGCAGAATGTCGAACACGCCATTGGTCATCACCACCTTTTCGCCCCGCTTACGGGCTGCGGCAACGGCGTCTTTAAGCTCGTCTTCGGTCATTACGCCGAAGCCCGTCTCTGCGCGGCCACGCACGGCGTTTTCCAGCTCAACCGGCGAGACGGTAGAGGTGCCCAGTTTGCCCACCACCACGCCTGCCGCGGCGTTGGCAAAGTAACACGCCTCTTCCAGGGTATTCCCCGCCGCAAGCGTCGCCGCCAGCACGCCAATCACCGTATCGCCCGCACCGGTCACGTCATAGACTTCCTGGGCCTGCGTTGGCATATGCAGCGGCGCTTTGCCGGGCTGCAGCAGGCTCATCCCCTGTTCGGAACGGGTCACCAGCAGCGCAGAAAGTTCGAAATCGGCGATGATCTTCATGCCGCGCTCTACCAGCTCAGCTTCGTTTTTGCACTTGCCCGCCACCGCCTCAAACTCAGAGAGGTTAGGCGTCAGCAGCGTGGCACCACGATAGCGTTCGAAGTCTGTCCCTTTCGGGTCGATCAGCACAGGCACATTGGCTTTACGCGCCAGCTGAATCATCTGCTGTACGCTCGCCAGCGCCCCTTTGGCGTAGTCAGAGAGCACCAGCGCGCCAATGTTGCCCAGCGCCTGGTTGATGCGCTCGTGCAGCGGTTGCGGATCTACTCCCTCAAACCCCTCTTCAAAGTCGAGACGGATCAACTGCTGGTTACGCGATAGCACGCGCAGCTTGGTAATAGTGGGATGGGTAGGCACAGAAACGAAATCACATTTGACGTTCACGTCGGCCAGCGTTTTGCTCAGGGCACGCGCCGCATCATCAATACCTGTCAGCCCCACCAGACGCGAATGCGCGCCGAGGGAGGCAATGTTCATCGCCACGTTTGCCGCGCCGCCAGGACGCTCCTCAATGGTATCAACTTTTACCACCGGTACCGGCGCTTCCGGGGAGATGCGGCTGGTGGGTCCGTACCAGTAGCGATCCAGCATCACATCGCCCACAACCATCACGCCAGCCCGTTCAAACTTTGGCAGTGTTACTTTCATTCCTGACTCCAGAAAGATTCACAATTTGCGCGCGATAATATCACACTTGTTTTGTTACGCACGGTTCCACCAGCCACTTCTGCCAGCTGGCCCGCACAAGCTCTCGCTCTGCCGCGAAGCACTCTGGCGCCACATGGCCAGGCTGCTCTTGCAATGCCAGATGGTGCAACTCATCACGTAGCGTGGTGTAAGCCCGGGTTAACGCCAGCGACTCCGCTTCATCCATGATGTCGTTTTGCGCCAGCAGTTCCAGAATGCGCACGTTATCCGACCAGCGGGTCAGCTTCGGTTTCAGGTGCGCGTGACGCAGTACCAGATATTGCGTAATAAACTCAATATCGGTGATCCCGCCCTCATCGGCCTTGATATCGAAGCGATCCCGGTGCTTATTGCCAAGATGCGAACGCATCTTGTCGCGCATTTCACGCACTTCAGTTTGTAGGGTCTCGCCCTCGCGCGGGGTGGTAAGCACATCCCGACGAATGGTGTCGAATTGCGCGGTTAACTGCGGATCGCCATACACCACCCGGGCGCGCACCAGCGCCTGATGCTCCCACGTCCAGGCTTCGTTTTGCTGATAGTCGGCAAAGGATTCGGTCGAGGTGACCAACATGCCCGCCGCACCAGAGGGACGCAGTCGCGCATCCACCTCATAGAGGATCCCTGATGAGGTGCGGGTGCTAAAGAGGTGCATGATGCGCTGAGCCAGCCGCAAATAGAACTGCCGCCCGTCGATTTCCCGCTCGCCGTCGGTCATCACGTCCACCGGGCAGTCGTGCAGGAAGATCAGATCCAGATCGGAGCTGTATCCCAGCTCCCAGCCGCCCAGCTTGCCGTACCCCACTACCGCAAAACCGCGGCCTTCCCGATCGGCCAGGTGCTTCGGCTGCCCGTAGCGCGCCACCATTTGCACCCATGCCTGCTGTACCACCGCATCAATAATCGCTTCCGCCAGCCAGGTTAAATGGTCACTCACTTTCATGACCGGCAGCGTTTCAGCGATATCGGCAGCCGAGACGCGCAACATCTGCGCCTGCTTGAACTGGCGCAGCGCCTCAAGCTGCTGCTCTTCGTCCTCTTCCGGTACGCGCAGCAGATATTGGCGCAGCTCGTCGCGATAGGCATCCGTCGCCGTCGGCTGATAAAGGGTATTGGGATCAAGCAGCTCATCCAGCAACAACGGATAACGCGCCAGCTTATTGGCCACCATGGGCGAGGCGGCACAGAGGGTGATCAGGTGCTTAAGCGCGCCGGGGAATTCGCTCAGCAGCTCCAGATAAGTGGTACGGGTGATAATGCCCGTTAGCAGCGGCGTCAAACGCGAAAGGGGGATCGGGGCATCCGCGCGGGGGCAGACTTCACTCAGCAGATGCGGCATAAGATGATCCAGCACCTGGCGCCCGCGGGGGCCGATGGCGCGCCTGTTCATCTCCAGGCGGAAATCGGCAATCAGCGCCACGACCCGGTGACGATCTTCATCGCTCAGGTGCGCCAGTACCGGGGTGGTGTCGTCCTCTTCCAGCGCATCCTGCCACAGCTCGCGCCAGTGCTCAGAGAGTTCATCCTCTTGTGATTCGCTTTCGTCATCGCCAATCAGTTCATTAAAGATATGCCGCACCGCGGCCATGTGCCGATCGAGCTGGTCGGTAAGGCTTTGCCAGTCGTCCATCCGCATGCCCCAGGCGAGGCGTGCGCGATTGAGATCGTCGCCCGGCAGAGTCTGCGTCTGCTCGTCGTTGATACTTTGCAGCAGATTCTCAAGCCGACGCAAAAAGAGGTAGGCCTCACGCAGCGTCTGCGCATCCCCTTCCGGCAGCAGATTCAACTGCGCAATCGCCGCCAGGGTGGGCAGCAGAGAGCGGGATTGCAGCGACGGCTCGCGCCCACCGCGAATCAACTGGAAGACCTGAACAATAAATTCGATTTCCCGGATACCGCCCGCGCCGAGCTTGATGTTATCCCGCAGTCCACGACGCCGCACTTCCCGGGCAATCATCCCTTTCATATTTCGCAGCGACTGAATTACGCTGAAGTCGATATAACGACGGAAGACAAACGGGCGCAGCATGGCGCGTAACTCACCGGCGTAGACATCGTCGTTATCGCCCATGATCCGCGCTTTTACCATCGCGTAGCGTTCCCAGTCGCGCCCCTGCTCCTGGTAATAATCTTCCAGCGCGGCATAGCTCAGCACCAGCGGGCCGCTGTCGCCAAAGGGGCGCAAACGCATATCCACCCGATAGACAAAGCCGTCCTGAGTCGGCTGATCCAGCGCTTTGATAAGCCGCTGACCCAGACGCGTGAAAAATTGAGCATTATCCAGCTCGCGGCGCCCTCCACGGGTCGCCCCTTTCTCCGGCCAGGCAAAGATCAGATCAATATCCGAAGAGAAGTTCAGCTCGCCGCCGCCCAGCTTCCCCATCCCCAGAATCATCAAGGGCTGCGGGATGCCTTCGTCATTACAGGGGGTTCCCCACTCTTTGCAGCACGCCTCGTACAGCCAGTCGCGGGCGGCGACGATTAAGGTCTCCGCCAGGGCACTCAGCTGCTGTAACGTGCTCTCTTCGCTCACCAGTGACAGCGCCTGCGCCCAGGCGATGCGCACCATCACCTGACGGCGGAACTGACGCAGCACGCGCATCAGCGCAGCCTCGTCGGTCACCTCTGCCAGCGCAGCGTGCAGCCAGGCGGCATACTCCCGCCACTCTTCCGCCTGGGGTGGCGAGGTTTCAAGTTCCACCAGCCAGTCGGGATGCGCAGAAATACTCTCCTGCACAAAATCGCTAAAGGTCAGCACCTGCTGCGCCTGCTCGCTCAGGGAGGAGGCGGGTAACGACGCCGGCAGACGTTCACACACCGTCTGCCACTGCTGCTGTAACTGGGAGGAAAGCGGCATGATTGGGGTTCCTTGCCTGCGTTAACGTTTTCCGCTGTGCAGCCAGAATGGCTCCTGCGAAATGGACTCATTACGGAAATGTTCAATCTCAATACGCTGACGGGTCTTAATGGCATGCTGCAACCCCTGCCAGTTCTCCAGCCAGGCATGGGCGACGGGGCCATCATAGGCGCCAGCCAGCAGCAATATGCTGTCGATATCACGCGCCAGTCGGATCAGCTGATCGCCATACTGGTCGCCAAGCGGCTGGGCGAACGCCGCTTTCAGTTCCGCCGCGTGACGGGAAAGGTGAATATCAGCAAAGCGTTTAAATGAGTCGTCAATTTTGGCCTGCGCTTTGGCATCCAGGAAATTGCGCCAGCCATGGGTCACCAGAAACTCGGTCAACGCCAGTTTAGCCGTGGCGTTTTGCGCGCTGTACGCGGCCGTCTGGGCAGAGACCTCGGTTGCCATCAGGGTCTCGGTCTGGGTAAGCAGATCGCGTAAACGAGCACTGGCTTTACGCGGAACGATACCGCCAAAAAGCGCCAGGGTATGGCGCACCAGGCTTATTGCCGCCAGCACGTCTGCTTTGGCGTCTTTCACGCCGCGTTCCCACAGCTCTTCATGGTACTGCCACTGGCTGAGGGCCAGTTCCAGTGCCGCTTCAAAGCCCTTCTCCACGGAGGATTTGGCCGGAACCTTCAAAATTGGCGTCGGTTTGCGGGTGCGTGGGGCATTACCTGCCGCCAGGTGATAACCGCGCGCGGCTTTGCTCAGGCTTCCCTGACGCAGACCCGGCTGGCTTACCAGCTTGCGCGCCAGTTTCAGCACATCTTCGGCATCGCCTTCCAGCAGCTCCAGCTCCAGCTCGCAAAGGGGTTCCTGCAGTTCACCGGCCTTCACTTCCCCGAGGTCGAGGGCAATCTCAATGCGGCTGTTGCCTTCATTCACAAGCCACTTCTCGCGCATGAAATTGGTGCTGAACAGGGGGCTCACCTCGGCGGCAAGCGTGGCGGGTAATCCCCCTTCCGGCCAGACCTCAGCCGGGAAGCGATCCAGCGCCAGTTCAGGCTTTTCAATGTCGATGTTGTATTCAGGACGTTGATGCAAACCGCCCACCACGCGACCGGCGATTTTCATCGTCATCTCATAGCGCCCGCTGGCACCACGGATGCGCAGGCCCATATCGTGGCGGCGCAGCCAGTTATCCGGCGTTTCGTAATAGATGTTAAGTAACTCCACCGGCTGATGATGTTCAGCGGTCAACTGGTGAAGGCGGGTACGCAGCGCATCAACGCTGTCATTTTCGACGATAAATTTTAATTCGATTTCCTGAGCCATGGCCTCGATCTTCTGGTTGCGTCACAGCGGGGTAAATTACAGCGAACTTACTCATCACTTTTTTGTCAGTAGATAGTATTTTGCGCCAGATTGCCACGCAATGAGCAATTTGACGGGCGTAAAGGTTAGACGCAGTGCGTTACGGTACACAGATGATTCTGAATGCTGACGAATCTTTTGCGTGGAAGCATCGTAACCTCTACTATCGTTCCACTTTTTATGTAAATAACGACTAATGATGCTTAAATTACGCCTGATTGGACTCACTTTCCTCGCTTTCAGCGCCGCCACTGCGGTGCACGCGGAAGAGAAACGCTACGTTTCTGATGAACTCAACACCTGGGTACGCAGCGGCCCGGGCGACCATTATCGTCTCGTGGGCACCGTCAATGCCGGCGAGGAAGTCTCTCTGTTACAGACCAATGCGGATACCAACTACGGCCAGGTGCGCGACAGCAGCGGCCGTACGGCGTGGATCCCGTTGAAAGAGCTTAGCACTAACCCCAGCCTGCGTACCCGTGTACCGGATCTGGAAAATCAGGTTAAGACCCTGACCGATAAGCTAAATAATATCGACACCACCTGGAACCAGCGCACCGCCGAGATGCAGCAGAAGGTCTCGCAGAGCGATAGCGTGATTAACGGCCTGAAAGAAGAGAACCAGAAGCTCAAGAACGAGCTGATCGTCGCGCAGAAGAAGGTCAACGCCGCGAACCTGCAGCTTGACGACAAACAGCGCACCATCATCATGCAGTGGTTTATGTATGGCGGCGGCGTGCTGGGCGTAGGCCTGCTTTTGGGTCTGGTGCTGCCTCACCTGATACCGAGCCGTAAGCGTAAAGATCGCTGGATGAACTAAATCGTCTTCTCTGCCACACTAACGTATTATTTTGTGAAAAATGGATGCGGGAGTGTAAGGCGTGAAGATTTATCTGGTCGGTGGTGCGGTTCGCGATGCGTTGTTAGGTCTGCCGGTCAAAGATAAAGACTGGGTGGTGGTGGGCGCCACCCCCCAGCAGATGCTTGACGCGGGCTACCAGCAGGTAGGCCGCGATTTTCCCGTATTCCTTCATCCCCACTCTCACGAAGAGTATGCCCTGGCGCGTACGGAGCGAAAATCTGGCTCCGGCTATACCGGGTTTACCTGCTATGCCGCACCGGACGTCACCCTGGAGCAAGATCTGCTTCGCCGCGATCTCACTATCAATGCCCTCGCGCGTAATGACGACGGCACCATCGTGGATGTTTACGGCGGCCAGGAGGATTTGAAAAACCGCCTGCTGCGCCATGTCTCCCCTGCGTTTTCAGAAGACCCGCTGCGCGTTCTGCGCGTCGCGCGCTTTGCCGCACGCTACGCCCACCTCAGCTTCCGCATTGCCGACGAGACCATGGCCTTAATGACGGCCATGACCGCCGCAGGCGAGCTGGAACATTTGACGGCGGAGCGCGTCTGGAAAGAGACGGAAAATGCGCTCTCTACCCGCAACCCGCAGGTCTTTTTCCAGGTGCTGCGCGATTGCGGCGCCCTGAAGGTGCTCTTCCCGGAAATTGACGCCCTCTTTGGGGTGCCTGCACCAGCGAAGTGGCACCCGGAAATCGATACCGGCATCCATACCCTGATGACCCTGAGCATGGCGGCGATGCTGAGCCCGACGGTGGATGTGCGCTTTGCCACGCTCTGTCACGACCTGGGAAAAGGACTCACGCCAAAAGCGTTGTGGCCACGGCATCACGGTCATGGCCCGGCGGGCGTGAAGCTGGTCGCCGGGCTCTGCCAGCGTCTGCGCGTACCGAACGAACTGCGCGATTTAGCGAAGCTGGTCGCCGAATTCCATGACCTGATCCACACCTTCCCGATCCTGAAACCGGCCACCATCGTGAAGCTTTTCGACAGCATCGACGCCTGGCGCAAGCCCGTACGCGTGGAGCAGATCGCCCTCACCAGCGAAGCGGACGTACGTGGACGCACCGGGTTTGAGGCCAACGACTACCCACAGGGCCGGTTACTCCGTGAAGCCTGGGATGTGGCGAAAGCGGTGCCGACCAAAGCGGTCGTGGAGGCAGGATTTAAGGGCGCAGAAATTCGCGAAGAGTTAACGAAAAGGCGTATTCAGGCAGTGTCAGAATGGAAGGAAAAGCGTTGCCCTCAGCCAAAAGAGTGAGGGCAACCGGTCATCAGAAGAAGACCACGTACACCGCTGCCGCGACGATAAAGCGGTAGATGGCGAACGGAATAAAGGAGATGCGCTTGATGAGCTGGAGGAAGGTTTTGATCGCCACCAGCGCCACGAGGAACGCCGTCACGAAGCCGACGGCAAACATCGGGATGTCGCCCACCGTCAGGAAGTGGAAGCTCTTATAGAGATCCAGCGCGGTGGCACCCATCATCATCGGCACCGCCAGCAGGAACGAGAACTCCGATGCCGCATAGCGGCTCACGCCCATCAGCATACCGCCGGAAATGGTCGCCCCGGAGCGGGAGAAGCCCGGCCACAATGCCAGACACTGGAAGCAGCCAATCATAAACGCCTGACGGTAAGTCATATCATCCAGACCCGGCGCGCGCGGCTCTTTTGGCTTCAGCAGTTCTGCCGCAATCAGCAGCACGCCACCCACCACCAGCGCGTACATCACGTTAATGGGGTTGAAGAGCGATTTGATGGTGTCGTGGAAAATCAGGCCCAGCACTACGGCGGGCGCCATACCAAGCAGAATATGAATCAATGTAAGACGACCTTTGCCCTCGCCTTCATGCTGCGGTGGGCGGCCAAAGTGAATGCCAATCAGGCCGAACAGACGGCGCCAGAACATCACCACCACGGCGAGAATGGAACCCAACTGAATAACCACTTCGAAGGTTTTTGCCGTTTCGCCCTCAAAGCCCAGTAGGTGACCCACGATAATCATGTGTCCGGTACTGGAAACCGGCAAAAACTCCGTCAATCCTTCGACCACACCCAGTATTGCCGCTATCAACAGCGAGTGCATATCGCTCATCAAATAAACCCCTAAAAATTATAGTAAAAACGGCCTACCCTACGGGCAGCCGCGAAAGCTACAGCTTTAAGACCGGTTTAACCGGAAATGGTTTAGTAATTATGAAGTTAATTATCGCCTTTAAGATTTTGGCTACGCTCGATCACCACGCCAACGTTGGCAGCACGCGCCACGGCGCCCGGTTTGCTGAGTTTGATGCGCACCCAGGGGGAGTTAAAGCGGCTTAACAACAGGCTCGCCACCTCTTCCGCCACGCGCTCGACCAGCGCAAAACGTTGCCCTTCAACATGGTTTACCACCGCCTCGCTGATATCGGCATAACTTAAGCAGTCATTCACGTCATCGCTTTTCGCTGCGGCACGGTTATCCCAGCCCATTTCGATATCGAACACCAGCTTCTGTTCGATGGTCTGTTCCCAGTCGTAAACACCAATAGTGGTGATTACCGAAAGTTGCTCTATAAATACAATATCCATCACGACCTGCCTGCTTTTTGACTTAACCAGATACCACTCCCGGCGAATTATGCGTATTATCCACAGATGCTGAGTACAAAACGACATTTTCAAAACGGAACAGCGTTATGAGTGCAATCGCGCCTGGAATGATCCTCCTCGCCTACCTTTGCGGCTCAATTTCCAGCGCCATTCTGGTCTGCCGTCTTGCCGGGCTTCCCGATCCACGTGAGAGTGGCTCCGGAAATCCGGGGGCGACCAATGTACTACGAATTGGCGGCAAAGGAGCAGCCGTAGCGGTGTTGATTTTCGACGTCCTGAAAGGCATGTTGCCCGTATGGGGCGCATACGCATTGGGCGTGACGCCGTTCTGGCTGGGACTGATTGCTATTGCCGCCTGTCTGGGCCATATCTGGCCTGTCTTCTTCGGTTTTAAAGGCGGCAAAGGCGTGGCCACCGCCTTCGGGGCGATTGCCCCTATCGGCTGGGATCTCACCGGCGTCATGGCGGGCACCTGGCTGCTGAGCGTATTGCTGAGCGGTTACTCTTCACTGGGTGCGATTGTCAGCGCACTGATTGCGCCCTTCTACGTCTGGTGGTTTAAACCCCAGTTTACCTTCCCGGTTTCGATGCTCTCCTGCCTTATCCTGCTGCGCCATCACGATAATATTCAGCGCTTGTGGCGTCGTCAGGAGACTAAAATCTGGACCAAATTCAAACGAAAAAAGAGAGAGCCTGAGTAATTTCTCTCTCCTCTTTTTGCCCGGCGACGCGCTGCGTAAACGGGCCTGGCGGGTCACGCTCTCTTCAGGTTATGTCTTATAACCAAATGTGATATTTATCACTTTCTGCCTGTGGTAACTCTATGAGACACACCACAACGACACAAAAAGAAAAATGGCAGACATTTCAGACACAACTCCGCTTTCAACGGCAGGACATGCCCCGGATGGTGACATCAGGTGGGTTCGTAGCGCGGCAGACGTTTCACGTCTGGTCAATGCGGGATCACAAGGCAGAGCTAACGCCCGTATCGTGGTCGGCATCGCACTGGGTGGCATTTTCCTCGATGCGTACGATCTGGGTGCGCTGGCGTTTGGCATCAAAGATATCACCCGCGAATTCAGTCTCACTCCGGCCGGTACCGGGATGGTGGCATCGGCCATTACCTTTGGCGCCATTGTCGGGGCACTCCTCGGGGGTTATCTCACTGATAAGATCGGGCGCTACCGCGTCTTTATGGCCGACATGGTCTTCTTTGTGGTCGCAGCCATCGCCTGCGCTCTCGCCCCCAATGAATACGTGCTGGCAGGGGCCCGCTTTGTGATGGGCCTGGGGGTGGGGATCGATCTCCCCGTCGCGATGGCGTTTCTCAGCGAGTTCGCCAGGCTTAAAGGTCCGGGCAACAAAGCGTCCAGCGTGGCGATGTGGTGCCCTACCTGGTACGCCGCAATCAGTATTTCGTATCTGCTGGTGCTCTTCTTCTATGCCGTACTGCCCGAAAGCCATAGCGACTGGCTCTGGCGCTTAATCCTCGGCTTTGGCGCGGTGCCTGCGCTGATAATTATTGCGATTCGTAGCCGCTATATGAGCGAATCCCCGGTCTGGGCGGCGAACCAGGGCAAGCTGAAAGAGGCCGCGTCTATCCTGCGGCAGTCGTATAACATTAACGCCCATGTGCCACAGGAGGTGCTTAACCAGCCGGCCCCGGTGGTGAACAAGGCCAAATGGTCAAACTACCTGAACCTGTTCCGCGGTCGCTATTTACGGCGTACCACCCTGGCGACGCTGCTCTCCGTGGTCTCCTCTTTTGCCTACAACGCCGTCGCCTTCGGTCTGCCGGTGATCATCTCCAGCTTCTTTGTGCAGTCGATGCTAACAACGATTCTGATCTCGCTGGCGCTCAACCTGCTGTTTGCCTTTGTGGGCGGGCTGCTGGCGGTACGTTATGTGCCGCGCTTCGGCGCATGGCGGATGTCGCTGGCGGGCTACGCTTGCCAGCTTGCCGCCTTGCTCGGACTGGCGTTGATTGGTCGACCGGATGGTGCCGCTGAAGGGGTGACAGCCGTGGCGATGCTGGCGCTGTTCCTGTTCGGCCAGGGGTTTGGCCCCGGCGCGCATACCATGACCTTTGCCTCGCTGAGCTATCCGACCTCACTGCGCGGCGTAGGTGTTGGGCTCAATCAGACTCTGATGCGCAGCAGTTCGACGTTATCCCTGTTTATGTTCCCGCTGCTGGTGGCCTCGCTGGATACCGCCGTCTTCTGGGTGATTGCCCTGGCGCCATTTATTGGTCTGGCGTCGCTGCTGGCGATCCGCTGGGAGCCCTCCGGGTACGATGTGGACGCCGAAGATTACCGCTAAGGGTAAGGCACTGGCGGGGGCGCAACGTCCCCGCCATCACGGGCTATAAATCCTCCAGCAGATTTCTGGCGAGCTGTCTCAACGTCGCCAACTCCTCATCGTTCATACGCATGCTACAGCGCATCTGGTCCGGCAAGCCCATAATTTGCGCTTTCAGCGCATCCGCTTTTTCGGTTAGCACGACGTTTTTCATTCGTTCATCTCCCACCACCGCAACGCGTTTCAAAAAGCCTTTCGCTTCAAGCTTTTGTACCAGCGGGGTCAGGGTACCCGAATCAAACAACGTCTTTTCACTGAGGTCACGCAGCGGAATATTATCCTGCTCAAAGAGGGCCATCAGCACCACGAACTGCGGATAGGTGAGATCCAGTTCATTGAGTAAGGGCCGGTACTGGCGGATCAGGGCGTTGGTTACCGAGTACAACGAAAAACAGAGCAAGCCATCTAACGTTTTGTTTTCTTTCATTTTTAACTCCCATCACACAAATCTTTCTAAAAAAAGTATAAATAATGTTTGACTAAAAGTATCTTGCGCGCAAGTATTGCAGCACAAACTAAATAGCGTACTACTTAATTAGTGACAAACAACCTTAACGACACATACAGAGGCTTCACCATGAAAACATTATCCGCAATCCTGGTTTCTTCCGTCTTCGCATCCGCTGTGGCCTCCGCGCAGCCTGTTAATACTCCGGCCCCCACTGCTGGTGTGCAGGCGTTTCTGAACGTCCTGAATAGCGGTAACGGTAAGCCGATGGAGCAAATGACCCCGCAGGAAGCACGCCAGGTACTGATTGGCGCCCAGCAGGGGGCAAAACTGCCACCGGCGCAGGTTTCGCAGAAAACCATCCAGGCCAACGGGCAGGCGATCAAACTGACCATCGTTAAGCCTGAAGGTGCGACCGGCACGCTGCCGGTGTTTATGTTCTTCCATGGCGGCGGCTGGGTACTGGGTGATTACCCAACCCACGAACGTTTGATCCGCGATCTGGTGCGGGCATCCGGTGCGGCTGCGGTCTATGTGGATTACACCCCGTCACCGGAGGCGCACTTCCCGGTGGCCATCAATCAGGCCTATGAAGCGACAAAATGGGTAGCAGAGCACGGTCAGGAAATTGGTGTGGATGGCAGCCGTCTGGGTCTGGTCGGTAATAGCGTGGGTGGCAACATGGTGGCCTCCGTGGCGCTGCAGGCAAAACAGTTTAAAGGGCCGAAAATCCGCTATAACGTAATGCTGTGGCCGGTTACCGATGCAAACTTCGATACCGCCTCTTATAACCAGTTTGAGAACGGCTATTTCCTGTCAAAAAACATGATGAAATGGTTCTGGGATAACTACACCACGAACGCGGCTGACCGTAATTCGATTCTCGCTTCGCCGCTGCGTGCCAGCACTGAACAGCTGAAAGGCTTCCCGCAAACCCTGATTCAGACCGCGGAGCTGGATGTGCTGCGCGACGAGGGTGAAGCGTTTGGCCGTAAACTCGATGCCGCAGGCGTGCCGGTCACCGTTACCCGCTACAACGGTATGATCCATGACTATGGCCTGCTGAATCCGCTGAGCGAAGAGCCAACGGTGAAAGTTGCCTTGCAGCAGGCGGGCGCAGCGCTGCATGAACATCTGAAATAAGCCATAACACGCGTTTGAGAGCACGGCCCCGGCCGTGCTTTTTCTTTTTCATCCCCCCGCTATCCATAAGCGACTCATATGACAGGGTTCATTTGCGCCAGGGCATACTGACCTGGAACCCGACGACGAGCAGATGGACGAACCATGTTAGCAACCCAGGTGGCTGATAATACGTATAAAGGCTGGCGCGCCTCGCTGGCTTTAGCGTTTCGTCATACGCCGGAAAAAACCCTCCTCTACTCTGCCCGTCACGTCGGTCCCCTTACCGTTCAGCGCCCCTTTTATCCGGAAGACAACCCCTGCCATCTCTACCTGCTGCACCCGCCTGGCGGGATTGTCGGAGGCGATGAACTGGATATTTCTATTCGACTGGACGCCAATAGCCATGCGCTGATCACCATGCCGGGCGCCAGTAAGTTCTACCGCAGCAGCGGGCCGCAGGCGCGGCTGGCTCAGCACTTCTGGCTGGACGAAAACGCCACGCTTGAGTGGCTACCCCAGGATACGATTTTCTTCCCCGGCGCCAACGCCGCGCTGCGCTCGGTATTCCATCTGCACGCCACCAGCACGCTGCTGGCGTGGGAGCTTTACTGCCTGGGCCGCCCGGTCATTGATGAAACCTTTAGCCACGGCACGCTCGAGAGTCGACTGGAAGTGTGGCGCGATGGCGAACCGCTGTTAATTGAACGCCAGCACCTGGCCGACGGCGACCTCTCGCCGGTGGCGGGCCATCCGTGGCTCGGCACGCTGCTTTTCTATCCGGCAAATGAGAGCCACCTGGAGGAAACGCGAAGCCTGCTGGCAGAGCTGAACCATTTTGCCGGCGCCACCCTCACGGATGGTCTGCTGTCGGTGCGTTTTCTCTCGCACGATAACCTGATTTGCCAGCGGGTGATGCGCGATATCTGGCAGCATCTGCGCCCGCACTTAACCGCTAAAGCGCCCTATTCACCCCGGATCTGGCAGACCTGAGAGAGCCCGTATGGAACTGACCCCCAGAGAAAAAGACAAACTGTTGTTATTCACCGCCGCGCTTGTGGCAGAGCGCCGTCTCGCCCGCGGCGTCAAACTCAACTATCCGGAATCGGTCGCGCTGATTAGCGCTTTTATTATGGAAGGCGCGCGCGACGGGCAGACCGTGGCGGAGCTGATGGAGGCCGGACGTCATGTCCTCACCCGCTCGCAGGTGATGGAAGGGGTACCGGAGATGATCCCGGATATTCAGGTGGAGGCGACCTTCCCGGACGGCTCCAAGCTGGTCACCGTTCACAACCCCATCGTCTAAGGAGCGCGCAATGATCCCAGGCGAGTATCAGATCAAACCAGGGCAGATCGCCCTCAACGTGGCCCGCGAGACCCAACGCGTGGTGGTCGAAAACCATGGCGATCGCCCCATTCAGGTGGGATCGCACTACCACTTTTACGAGGTCAACCCGGCGTTAAAATTCGATCGTGAGGCCACGAGAGGCTACCGCCTGGATATCCCGGCCGGCACCGCCGTGCGCTTCGAACCCGGCCAGAAGCGCGAAGTGACGCTGGTCCAGGTGGCGGGTGCGCAGCGTATTTTTGGCTTTCGCGGCGAGGTGATGGGTGAGGTGAAGCATGGCTGAGATTTCGCGTCAGGCCTACGCCGACATGTTTGGCCCCACCACCGGCGACAAGGTACGGCTGGCGGACACCGGGCTGTGGATCGAGGTGGAAAAAGATCTCACCGTGTACGGCGAAGAGGTGAAATTTGGCGGCGGGAAAGTGATCCGCGACGGCATGGGCCAGGGGCAGATGACCGCGCAAGATTGTGTGGATCTGGTTCTGACCAACGCGCTGATCGTCGATCACTGGGGGATCGTGAAAGCCGATATCGGCGTCAAAGATGGCCGGATCTTCGCCGTGGGCAAAGCCGGTAACCCGGATATTCAACCCGGCGTGACTATCCCCATCGGCGCCGCGACGGAGGTAATCGCCGCCGAAGGGAAGATCGTGACCGCCGGCGGGATCGACACCCACATTCACTGGATCTGCCCGCAGCAGGCGGAAGAGGCGCTGGTCTCCGGCGTCACCACCATGATCGGCGGCGGCACCGGCCCGGCAGCGGGCACAAACGCCACCACCTGTACACCGGGCCCCTGGTATATCGCCCGCATGCTGCAGGCGGCCGATACATTGCCGGTCAATATTGGCCTGCTGGGCAAAGGTAACGGCTCTAACCCCGACGCGCTGCGCGAGCAGATTGCAGCGGGTGCCATCGGGCTGAAGATCCACGAAGACTGGGGGGCGACGCCGGCGGTCATCAACTGTTCGCTGGAGGTGGCCGAAGAGATGGATATACAGGTGGCGCTGCACAGCGACACGCTGAATGAATCCGGCTTCGTGGAAGATACCCTGGCGGCGATTGGCGGGCGTACCATTCACACCTTCCACACCGAAGGGGCGGGCGGCGGTCACGCGCCGGATATCATTACCGCCTGCGCGCATCCGAATATTCTCCCCTCCTCCACCAACCCGACGCTGCCCTATACGGTAAATACCATCGATGAGCATCTCGACATGCTGATGGTGTGCCACCACCTTGACCCGGATATCGCCGAGGACGTGGCTTTTGCCGAATCGCGCATCCGCCGGGAGACCATCGCCGCCGAAGATGTGCTGCATGATATCGGTGCCTTCTCGCTCACCTCGTCCGACTCGCAGGCGATGGGCCGCGTGGGCGAAGTAATTATCCGCACCTGGCAGGTCGCCCACCGGATGAAAGTACAGCGCGGCGCGCTGCCGGAAGAGAGCGGTGATAACGATAACTTCCGCGTGAAGCGCTACGTCGCCAAATACACCATTAATCCGGCGCTGACCCACGGTATCGCCCACGAAGTCGGCTCCATCGAAGCGGGCAAACTGGCGGATCTGGTGGTCTGGTCTCCGGCATTCTTTGGCGTAAAACCCGCGACCATTGTGAAAGGCGGGATGATCGCCTGCGCCCCGATGGGCGATATCAACGCCTCTATCCCTACGCCGCAACCCGTGCACTACCGCCCGATGTTCGGCGCGCTGGGGGCCGCCCGTCACGCCACCCGCCTGACCTTTATTTCGCAGGCGGCAGAGGCGCAGGACATTGCCCGGCAGCTGAACCTGCAAAGCGCCACCGCCGTGGTGCGGGGCTGTCGCAGCGTGAAGAAGACCGACATGATCCACAACGGCCTGCAACCCAACATCACCGTCGATGCGCAAACTTACGAGGTGCGCGTGGACGGTGAGCTGATAACCAGCGAACCGGCAGAGATCCTGCCGATGGCGCAACGCTATTTCCTGTTCTGAGGAGCCAAGATGATCACCTTAACCCAACGCCTTGATCACGCCCATCGCGTCACCACCAGCGTGACGCTGCCGATTGATATCCGCGTCAAAAGCCGCGCCCGCGTCACGTTGAACGATGGTCGCGAAGCGGGGCTCATGTTGCCGCGCGGCCTGCTGCTTCGCGGCGGCGACATGCTGGCAACGGAAGACGGCAGCGAAATTATTGAAGTGATTGCCGCCCCGGAGTCCGTTTCGGTGGTGCGTTGCGCCGATCCTTTCCTGCTTGCCCGCGCCTGCTATCACCTGGGCAACCGCCACGTGCCGCTGCAAATCATGCCCGGCGAGCTGCGCTATCACCACGATCATGTCCTCGACGACATGGTGCGGCTGCTCGGCCTTGAGGTGACGTTTGCCACGCTGCCGTTTGAACCGGAAGCCGGGGCGTATGCCAGCGATGCTCACAGCCATAGCCACTCTCACGCTCATTCACATTAAGGATCTGTCATGCGTACGTACCTTCCTCTGTTATTGCTGGTCTTTTCCCTTCCCGCCCTCGCCCATCCGGGGCACGGCGCAGATAGCTTTCAGGCGGGCTTTTTCCATCCGCTGACCGGTCTCGATCACCTGCTGATGCTGACCGGCGCTGGCGTCCTCTCTGCCCTGAGCGGCCGTAAGCTGCTGATGCCGCTCGCCACCCTCGGCATGATGCTTACCGGCGCCATTGCGGGCAGCCTGTTCGGCGGCTTTAGCGGGATGGAGACGCTGATCGTCGCCTCGCTGGCGGTATGCGGCGTGATGATGTTTAAAACAGAGAACCGACTGCTGCTGGCGGTGCCTGCACTGGCTATGTTCCACGGCTGGGCGCACGGTGTAGAGATGGCGGGCCACAGCTTCTGGCTCTTTACCTCTGGCTTTATGCTCGCAAGCGCGGCGGTGCTGTGCGTGAGCTTCGGCGCAGGCCTGCTGCTGCGCCGTCATGACGGGATCCGTAAAACCCTGGGCGGCGGACTTATCGCCTCTGCGCTGCTGGCGCTGATGAGCTGATGGAGAACGCCCGCCAGCGGCTGCGGCTGATGCAGCTCTCCAGCAGTAGTCTGCCGGTGGGATCGTTTACCTGGTCCCAGGGGCTGGAGTGGGCGGCCGAAGCGGGCTGGGTGACGACCGTCGACGCATTCCGCCGCTGGCAGATACAGCAGATGGAGCAGAGCTTTTTCTGCACCGATTTACCGCTGTTTATCCGCCTCTGCCACGCCTGCGAGCGGCACGATATCGCTCAGGCAAAACGGTGGACGGCGTACCTGCTGGCCTGCCGCGAAACGCGTGAACTGCGCGAAGAGGAGCGCAATCGCGGCGCCGCCTTCACCCGGCTTATTAAGAGTTGGGAGCCGGACTGCCCGCCAGACTGGCAACCGCTGTTTATGCAAAGCCAGCTTTGCGGCATGGCATGGCTGGGCGTTCGCTGGGCGATCCCTCCTCGCGAGCTGGCCCTGAGCCTGGGTTACAGCTGGATTGAGAGCGCGGTGATGGCGGGCGTCAAGCTGGTGCCATTCGGGCAACAGGCGGCGCAACAGCTGATTATCGAACTGAGCGATCGCTTCGCGGCGGGATTTGAACAGGCTTTACTGCGCCATGATGATGAACTGGGTGCCGCGACGCCCCTGTCGGCCATCGCCTCGGCGCGTCATGAAACACAATATTCACGGTTATTCCGTTCCTGAGGATTGTCTATGTCTGATTACAAACATCCCCTGCGCGTGGGCGTGGGTGGCCCGGTGGGGTCGGGTAAAACCGCACTGCTCGAAGCGCTGTGTAAAGCCATGCGCGACACGTATCACCTGGCGGTGGTCACTAACGATATCTACACCAAAGAAGATCAGCGCATCCTGACCGAAGCTGGCGCCCTGGAGCCTGAGCGCATCGTGGGCGTAGAGACCGGCGGCTGTCCGCATACCGCCATCCGTGAAGATGCCTCGATGAACCTGGCGGCGGTAGAAGCGTTGAGCGAGAAGTTCGGCAACCTGGACGTGATCTTCGTCGAAAGCGGCGGCGATAACCTGAGCGCCACCTTCAGCCCGGAGCTGGCCGATCTGACCCTTTACGTCATCGACGTGGCCGAAGGGGAAAAAATCCCCCGTAAAGGCGGGCCGGGGATCACCAAATCCGATTTTCTGGTCATCAATAAAACCGATCTGGCGCCCTATGTCGGGGCCTCACTGGAGGTGATGGAGCGCGATACCAACCGCATGCGCGGCGAGCGTCCGTGGACCTTTACCAACCTGAAAGCTGGCGACGGCCTGGCAACGATTATTGCGTTTCTGGAAGAGAAAGGGATGTTGCGGGTGTAGTAACGCGGGATGGGGATATTTCCCTCTCCCCGCGGGGAGAGGGAGAGGCGTTACGCCGCAGGCAGCTCTGCCAGCGGCCAGCGTGGACGCACAGAGACGGCTAAATCTGCCGTCGCGCCCGCTTTCAGACGCACCAGGCCGGCGTAAGCGATCATCGCCCCGTTATCGGTACAAAACTCGGGGCGAGCGTAGAACACTTCGCCACGGCGTTTTTGCATCATCTCTGCCAGCTTCGCGCGCAGCGTGCGGTTGGCGCTCACGCCCCCCGCCATCACCAGACGTTTAAAACCGGTCTGATCCAGAGCGCGTTTACACTTGATCATCAAGGTATCCACCACCGCATCTTCAAACGCACGGGCAATGTCCGCCCGGGTTTGATCGTCGTTGCCGTTGTTACGAATGGTGTTGGCAGCAAAGGTCTTCAGACCGGAGAAGCTGAAATCCAGACCCGGACGGTCGGTCATCGGACGGGGGAAGACAAAGCGCCCTTCCGTTCCCTGCGAGGCGAGTTTAGAGAGCATCGGCCCCCCCGGATAGTCGAGCCCCAGCAGCTTGGCGGTTTTATCGAAGGCTTCACCGGCCGCATCGTCAATGGATTCGCCCAGCAGGGCATACTCACCAATGCCCGTCACGCTAATCAGCTGGGTATGCCCGCCGGAGACCAGCAGCGCCACGAAGGGGAATTCCGGCGGGTTATCTTCCAGCATCGGCGCCAGCAGATGGCCTTCCATATGGTGAACAGGAATGGCAGGCACGTCCCAGGCGAACGCCAGCGCGCGCCCAACGGTGGCACCGACCAGCAGCGCACCCACCAGGCCAGGCCCTGCGGTGTAACCGACGGCGTCGATCTCTTTCGCCGTTAAGCCGGCCTCTTTCAGCGCCGCCTGGATCAGGGGCACCGTTTTGCGCACATGATCGCGGGAGGCCAGTTCAGGTACCACACCGCCGTAGTCAGCGTGTAATTTCACCTGACTATACAGTTGGTTGGCAAGCAGCCCTTTTTCGTCGTCGTAAATGGCGATGCCGGTTTCATCGCAGGATGTTTCAATACCGAGTACACGCATGACTTGTTTTACCTCGTTTCAATACCGCGCAGTGTAGGGCCAATGCGGGTTGATGTAAAACTTTCCTCACCCCTGGCGTTGAGTTCGTGTATACTCCCCACCCTTATAAAAGTCCCATTTCAAAATCGCATCGGTGCTTTACAAAGCAGCAGCAATTGCAGTAAAATTCCGCACCATTTTGAAATAAGCTGGCGTTGATGCCAGCGGCAAACCGAATTTATTAAAGGTGAGAGTTACATGCCGGTAATTAAAGTACGTGAAAACGAGCCGTTCGACGTAGCACTGCGTCGCTTCAAGCGTTCATGCGAGAAAGCAGGTGTTCTGGCTGAAGTTCGTCGTCGTGAGTTCTATGAAAAACCAACGACCGAACGTAAGCGCGCTAAAGCTTCTGCTGTGAAACGTCACGCGAAGAAACTGGCTCGCGAAAACGCACGCCGTACTCGTCTGTACTAATCTGTTGAGGGCAACGGCCCTCAATTGACAGACAGAGTAATAGTCGTAAGGCCGTGCTTCCGTAAGGAATGCGCGGCTTGTTTTCGTTTATGAGTAGCTAAAAATTCACGGGGCATATGGCTGGACGAATCCCACGCGTTTTCATCAATGACCTGCTGGCAAGAACCGACATCGTCGATCTCATCGACGCGCGGGTAAAGCTCAAAAAGCAGGGCAAGAACTACCATGCGTGCTGTCCGTTCCATAACGAAAAAACCCCCTCTTTCACCGTAAACGGTGAGAAACAGTTTTACCACTGCTTCGGTTGCGGCGCACACGGCAATGCCGTCGACTTTTTGATGAACTACGACAAGCTCGAGTTTGTTGAAACCGTCGAAGAGCTGGCCGCCATGCACAACCTTGAAGTGCCTTATGAAGCAGGCTCTGGCCCAAGCCAGATAGAGCGCCATCAACGGCAAAGTCTCTATCAACTGCTGGAAGGTCTGAATTCGTTTTACCAACAGTCTCTGAAGCAACCTGCCGCTGAGCCTGCGCGTCAGTATCTGAACAAGCGCGGTCTGAGCGACGATGTCATTGCGCGTTTCGCTATTGGTTTCGCCCCGCCCGGCTGGGATAACGTGTTAAAGCGTTTTGGCGGCAATAGCGAAGATCGTAAATCGCTTATCGATGCGGGCATGCTGGTCACGAATGACCAGGGACGCAGCTACGACCGCTTCCGCGAGCGGGTGATGTTCCCCATTCGCGACAAGCGTGGCCGGGTCATTGGTTTTGGTGGCCGCGTGCTGGGCGATGCCCTGCCAAAGTACCTGAACTCCCCGGAAACCGACATTTTCCATAAGGGCCGCCAGCTGTATGGCCTTTATGAAGCGCAGCAAGATAACGCTGAACCGCCGCGCCTGCTGGTGGTCGAAGGCTATATGGACGTGGTCGCCCTGGCGCAATACGACATCAACTATGCCGTCGCGTCGCTGGGCACCTCCACTACGGCTGACCATATTCAGCTGTTGTTCCGGGTGACCAATAACGTCATCTGCTGTTACGACGGCGATCGCGCGGGACGCGATGCCGCTTGGCGCGCACTGGAAACCGCGCTGCCGTATATGACCGACGGGCGGCAGCTACGCTTTATGTTCCTGCCCGACGGTGAAGACCCGGATACGCTGGTGCGTAAAGAGGGTAAAGCAGCATTTGAAGCGCGGATGGAGCAGGCACAGCCGCTCTCCACGTTTCTCTTTAACAGCCTGATGCCGCAGGTAGATTTGAGCACGCCGGATGGCCGTGCGCAGTTGAGTACGCTGGCCCTGCCGCTGATTACTCAGGTACCGGGCGAAACGTTGCGCATCTATCTGCGTCAGGAGCTGGGCAAAAAGCTGGGCATACTGGATGACAGCCAGCTTGAACGTTTAATGCCAAAACAGGCCGATAACGGCACGGCACGTGCCGCTCCGCAGCTAAAACGCACAACCATGCGTATACTGATAGGACTGCTGGTACAGAACCCTGAGCTGGCGCCCAAAGTGCCGTCGCTGGCGGGTCTGGACCACGATAAGTTGCCTGGACTTGGCTTATTTTCAGAATTGGTCAACACTTGTCTGTCACAGCCAGGTCTGACCACCGGGCAACTTTTAGAGCACTATCGCGGCACAAAAGCGGCTGCAACCCTTGAAAAATTGTCGATGTGGGACGATATAGCAGATAAGGATATCGCTGAAGAGACCTTCACCGATTCGCTCAACCATATGTTTGATTCGATGCTTGAACTGCGCCAGGAAGAGTTAATTGCTCGCGAGCGCACACACGGTTTAAGCAGCGAAGAGCGCCGGGAACTCTGGATGTTGAACCAGGAACTGGCGAAGAAATAAGAGAAAGACAAAAGTATTTAACGGCTTAAGTGCCGAATATCGATCGGGAAGCCCCCGACAGCCGCACTGAGAGGCAGCGGCAAAAATATAAGTACGCCCTCGCTTTAAATGTTGGCAGCCGTATTGCCGACACCAATCAAACGAATAAGTGTGGATACCGTCTTATGGAGCAAAACCCGCAGTCACAGCTGAAACTTCTTGTCCAACGCGGTAAGGAGCAAGGCTATCTGACCTATGCCGAGGTCAATGACCATCTGCCGGAAGATATCGTCGATTCAGATCAGATCGAAGACATCATCCAAATGATCAATGACATGGGTATTCAGGTGATGGAAGAAGCACCGGATGCCGATGATCTGTTGCTGGCTGAAAACTCCAACAACACTGATGAAGATGCTGAAGAAGCCGCTGCACAGGTACTGTCCAGCGTAGAATCTGAAATCGGACGCACGACCGACCCGGTTCGCATGTACATGCGTGAAATGGGTACCGTTGAACTGTTGACCCGCGAAGGCGAAATCGACATCGCAAAACGCATTGAAGACGGGATCAACCAGGTTCAGTGCTCCGTTGCCGAATACCCGGAAGCCATCACCTATCTGCTTGAGCAGTACGATCGCGTTGAAGCGGAAGAAGCGCGTCTGTCCGATCTCATCACCGGCTTCGTCGATCCAAACGCTGAAGAAGATATGGCGCCGACCGCCACCCACGTTGGATCTGAACTGTCTCAGGAAGAGATGGATGACGACGAAGACGAAGATGAAGAAGACGACGACGACAGCAGCGATGACGACAACAGCATCGACCCTGAGCTGGCGCGCGAGAAGTTTGGTGAACTGCGTACCCAGTACGAACTGGCTCGCGACACGATCAAAGCCAAAGGCCGCAGCCATGCTGCCGCTCAGGAACAGATCCTGAAGCTGTCTGAAGTGTTCAAACAGTTCCGTCTGGTGCCTAAACAGTTCGACTACCTGGTTAACAGCATGCGCGTGATGATGGATCGCGTACGTACCCAGGAACGCATCATCATGAAGCTGTGCGTTGAGCAGTGCAAAATGCCGAAGAAGAACTTCATCACCCTCTTCACCGGTAACGAAACCAGCGAAACCTGGTTCAACGCCGCTATCGCGATGAACAAGCCGTGGTCTGAAAAACTGCACGACGTGAAAGAAGACGTGCATCGCGGCCTGATGAAACTGCAGCAGATTGAAGAAGAGACCGGCCTGACCATCGAACAGGTGAAAGATATCAACCGTCGTATGTCCATCGGTGAAGCGAAAGCCCGCCGTGCGAAGAAAGAGATGGTTGAAGCAAACTTGCGTCTGGTTATCTCTATCGCCAAGAAGTACACCAACCGTGGTCTGCAGTTCCTGGATCTGATTCAGGAAGGCAACATCGGTCTGATGAAAGCGGTAGATAAGTTTGAATACCGTCGTGGTTACAAGTTCTCCACCTACGCAACCTGGTGGATCCGTCAGGCAATTACCCGCTCTATCGCAGATCAGGCGCGCACCATCCGTATTCCGGTGCATATGATTGAGACCATTAACAAGCTCAACCGTATTTCTCGCCAGATGCTGCAGGAGATGGGTCGCGAGCCGACGCCAGAAGAGCTGGCCGAGCGCATGCTGATGCCGGAAGATAAGATCCGTAAAGTGCTGAAGATCGCCAAAGAGCCTATCTCCATGGAAACACCGATCGGTGATGATGAAGATTCGCATCTGGGTGATTTCATTGAGGATACCACCCTCGAGCTGCCGTTGGACTCTGCCACTACCGAGAGCCTGCGTGCCGCAACGCACGACGTACTGGCTGGCCTGACCGCCCGTGAAGCGAAAGTGCTGCGTATGCGCTTCGGTATCGATATGAACACCGACCATACGCTGGAAGAAGTGGGTAAACAGTTCGACGTAACCCGCGAACGTATCCGTCAGATCGAAGCGAAAGCGCTGCGTAAACTGCGCCATCCGAGCCGCTCTGAAGTGCTGCGTAGCTTCCTGGACGACTAATCCAGGCACACAGCAAAAAGCTCCCAAACGGGAGCTTTTTTTTTGTTTTTTCCCTCGTCCCTGGAGGGGCTCTGAACGCAGAGGGCTCACAGCCCCCGCACCACCAGCGCCTCATCCAGCTCCCGATACGCCTCGACCAGCTTATCCAGCGTCGCACGGTTTAATCCACTCGGGTTTGGCAGCACCCAGACCTGCGTCACGCCAATCATCACGCTCTGCTTACCCCACTGCACCCCACGCTGACTAAAAGCCTGCTCGTACGCCTGCTTGCCCAGAATCGCCAGTGCGGCGGGCTGGTAGTCTTCCATTTTCTTAATCAGCTCGCGCCCCCCACTGCGCAGTTCATGCAAATTGACCTCGCTGGCCTGCACCGTGGGCCGTTCTACCAGCATGGTAATGCCGCAGCGTGTATCCAGCAGCCGTTGTTCCTCTTCCGGTTTGAGTTGCGTATCGGTAAAGCCTGCCTGGTGTATGACCTTCCAGAAGCGGTTACCCGGATGGGCGAAGTGGAATCCGGTATGGGCCGACGACTTACCCGGATTGATACCGCAGAACACAACGCGCAGGCCTGGCGCAAGAATGTCGTTGATCATTATTACTCCCGATAGATGAATCACTATAGAAGTATAAAAGATTGAAAATACGTTGTTTATAAAAACAGCAGGCAGGCGCGTATGGCTGGATTGCGGCGGGGAGTTACATTATAATCCTTCGCCACGGCCCCTTAGCTCAGTGGTTAGAGCAGGCGACTCATAATCGCTTGGTCGCTGGTTCAAGTCCAGCAGGGGCCACCAAATTTTAGCTTTAAAATCATGATCTTGAGCCACTCTAGCGAGTGGCTTTTTTATTGGGCTGAATCAGAGTGGCGATGAAATGGCGATGTATTTTTTTTACCGCCGCTCAATGCAGACGAAAACAATCAAGTTTTAGCTTTTATTTATCCCCTTAAAGGGATAATTGCGAATTTATACCCCGCAAGGAATATTAAAAAAAAACCCGCACAAGGCGGGAGTTTTTTATAACCAAGTAAACTGGCTTTGACCCGTTCGGGTCGGGTGAGGTGGTGCCGGAACGACAATACCCGGAGTGGCAATATATCGCTCAACTGACTCCATTGTGACAAATGTGCAGCTGCAATTAATATTTGTGCATTGGTGATATCGTTCTTTGGTATTTTCGCTTAGGTAACGACTACTGCGCGCATGTGCAGCGTGCTGACACTTCGGACAATGGAACATAATGCGCCTCGAAATTCACTTTTAGTGAATGTATGATACTCACTTTTTCACCATTTGAGAATGATTTTATTCCCTTGCCTCTTCCGAATCGTAATCGACATCCGATAATTTAACCTCAAGCTCTAGAGACGTCGTGAAACCACCATTACTGAGGGAGTGAGTTACTTTAGTGATTATCCACGATTGCTCGTCTATGACGCGCTTAAAGCCCGTAACCCTTACAGGCGTCTCAGGGTAGAGATCGGCGCGACCCATCGCGAGACTAATCGAAAACTCCGCAACGCCCCGCTGCAATTTATCCCACTTTGCCTGAGCCGCTCGCATGGCCTGTGCTTTGCTGGCAAAAATTGTTGTCAGCGCGAACACGTTATCGGCTTCCCCGGCCATGTATTCGCCCTCTCGCGCTTCCGGCTCCTTCGCGGGTGTCTTCGCTTTCGGGTGAGCAACGGCTCCGTTTTTCTTTTCCTTCTCCTTGCGCCTGAGTTTGACCTTTTGCGCCTGCGGTTTTGGGTCTTTTGTGTGCAGCCATTTTGCAGTTACGCCCGTATACGCGCCCCGGTCGGCTATCGAAAACTGGTGACGGTCGCCATCACTGCGCGAAATTGTCACCAGTGGGATAGCCTTACCGCTCGCCGTAACACCGCGCCCGGCTTTGAGTACAAGCAGCTTACCCGCCTTGACTGACACCTCGCCGCCGTTGCGCTCAGCGAGCCGGGTCAGAAATTTGACGTCAGACTCCTGCGACTGGTCAACATGCGGCACTGGTATATTTGCCAGCTCGGGTGCGACGCTCGACCCCAGCTTATTACGGGCGGCGATTGCCTCAACCACGCCGCCGAGCGTGGTGTCATGCCATGATTCTTCCCGGCGGGAGTTAAGGGAACCGCGAAAATCAGCACTACGCGCGCGAACAGTAACGGTATCGGGCGCGCCTCGATGTTCGACTTCATCAACGATAAAGCTACCTTTTCCCACCAGGGCAAATCCTTTCCAGCCGAGAAACAGCGTCAGCACCGCGCCCCGGATCGGCAGTTCGACCAGCCCGTCGGCGTCATCGAGCTCGATGTCGAGCTGGTCGGCTTCAAAGCCCCGGTTGTCGGTAAGCGTCAGGCTCTTTAATCTGTCACTGATATTTCCGGTAATGTCCTTGCTGTTTATCGTCAGCATAAACGCCGGGGTGAGCACCCCACCGGCGCTGTTTGTCAGTGCATCCAGCATTTCAAACCCCCATCATGCCTGTTACTTTGGTCGCCATTTCTCCCGCCTTACCGACAAGAGATTGCACCTGTTTACCAATATCTCCGTATAGCGCCGCCAGTGACGGATCAACGCGGGTGAGTGTCATCGTGAAATCAATTTTTCGTGCGGTGCCGTCAGAGAAAAACAGACTGCCCGTCTCACTGATTTTGTTAATGACGTACATCCCGTAAATTATCCCGCTACCATCAAGAAGCGGCCACGCTCGCCCCTCTTCGGCCATCAGCCTGACCGTGGTCATTGTCATCTTGCCGCCGGTCATTTCGGGATACAGCACCCCAGCAAGGGTAATTGTTTCCTCACCGTTCCCGAGAAACTGATAGGCGTCTCGCTGCCCTACACGTGGATTTGACGGCCAGCGGTATTCCGTATCGCGCTGAAGGGTCTGAAAGGGCAGGGTCTGGCGCATAAAGACAAACATGCCTAACGTGAGCATCATTCTGTTTTGCCTCCTTAGCCGTCGTGCATCATGCTGGCGCGGGTGCGTGCCCGTTTATCGCGCTCATGTTTTTCGAGCGCGTCCTGCAACTGGCGGTCAAGCTGGTTGCCCGGCGCAACGCCGCCCTGAAGCGTGATGTGATAATCGTTTGTACTCTGGTCAACGTATGAGCGACCGGCCGGAGCTGTGACAGGTTTATATGCCTGATAGCCTGCAGCCTGGCTGGTTGCCGGGATATAACCACCGCCCTGTGTTACAGCACTGGCTTTTGAGGCAGTCTGGTCAAGCGTGCCCGACTCCTTATTGATGACCCCGAGCTTTTCGAGCACCCAGTCGATCCCGCTTCGCAGCTTGTTAAAAGCATTGAGCGGAAACAGCAGCGCATCAGCCAGCGCTTTACCAAACATCACGCCTGTTTCCCGGCAACTGTTGAGGGTGTCCTGCGTCGATTTCACCGGCGCTATCAGGTTCGTGAACCATTGCCACGCCGCCTGAAGCTTTTGCCCCAGCCAGTCAAACACCGGCCTGAGCGGGGCGAACAAATCCGCGACCGGCGCGAATGCCACCCGTAACCCCTCAATGACGCCCCCGAAAAAGGCGCTGATGGGCTCCCAGTATTTGCGAATTAACAGCGCTCCGGCGACGATAGCCGCGACAACGGCCACCACCGGCCATGAGATCGCACCGATAGCCGTGACGATAGCGCCCCCGGCAATACTGAACCCGGTCGCGAGTAATCCCGCCCCTGCAATCAGTGCGTTGATACCCGCCATTACCGGCCAGATAACCAGCCCCACGCCACCGAGCACCGCCGCAAGCCCGGCGATCGCCCCGGCTATCATGACCAGATTTGAGGTCAGGACAGGATTAGCACTTACCCAGGCATTCAGCTTATCAAGCCATGCGCTGGCGCTTTTCGTCAGGTTGCGCAGGTGGGTATTCATCCCGGTAAATACGTTAAATCGCAGGCCTTCAAAAGACCCCTGCAGGCGAGCCACATCGCCCGAGAGGTTATCGCGCAGGGTTTTACCCATGCTTTCGGCTACGCCGCTGACGTCGCCGAGCTGGTTTTTAACCCCGGCCAGCGACCCGAGGAAAGCAGGTATCTGTTCAATCGATAAATCCTCTATTGGTGTGCCAAAGAGGGATATCGCCGCGTTTGCCCGTTTCGCCGGATCTTTTATGGCAAGCAGGCCTTTCGCCGTTTTCTGCATTGCCGCGCGCGCCTTGTCGCCGCCAGTGGCAATGTCGCGCGACATCTTCGCGGCACTGAGTCCGATTTGTTTATAAGCGGCCACGCTTTTTTTAGACATATCCGAGCCACGGATACTGAATTCCTTGATGGCATCGCCGGTTTTGTCGAGCGCGAACTTGCCCTGTTTCGACATATCGACCAGCAAAGACATCGCCTCCGCGCCGGTGAATCCCATGTTGCGGAAGTGGGTCGAGTATTCGTGAAGGATTTCAGGTAACTCGCCGCGCATTTCAGCGGATACGCGCTGCATACCCGAGACAATCAAATCAAGCGCCTCGTCGCTGTTGGCCGCAAGCCCGTTTTTCATCATGATCGCGGCAATCTGGATACTCTCGGCGGTGTCGGTGCCAAAAGTGGTCTGCATGTCCAGTGCCTTACGGGTGATGCGGTCGAGCTCTGCCTCACCCACGGTGCCGAGCGTACCGAGCGTGCTGCGTACCGCTGACACCGCCTCTGTGATTTTCCCGATATCCTCGCTTACGCCCGAGGCGTTGATACGCTGAATGACGTCGGTGTACTGCGTGCCTTTCGCGGCGTCTTCACCCTGACGGGCTGCAATCATTGCCCCGCTTTGCTGCGACTGAATTTCGGGCGCCATCAAACGACTACCGGCATACAGGACGGCGGTTCCCGCCCCGAGTGCGGCGGCGCTGACGTTTCGCACGCTCGCCGCCGCTGCCTTGCCGCGCTCGTACCGCTGGCTAACCGCGTTCAGCCTTTCCTGTTGCTGGCTGACGCGCGCCAGTGCCTCGCGCTGGCGGTCGATGCTGGCCGTCGTTGCCACGATGCTGTTTCGCAGGGTGCGCCCGGCGCTGGACAGGTTGCGGGTATCGATGCCGGATTGCTGCAGCTCGATACGCTGTCGCTGCACGGACTGGCGCAGGGAGTTATATTTTTCCTGCATACCCGCCGCGCTGCGTTTAGCGCTCTCAAAGGCTTTGACCTGCGCCGCCGTCGGGCTTGCCGAGTTTCGCATCTGTACGCCCAGCGCCTCGGCCTCTGCTTTCGCCTTTTTCAGCGCCTCGCCGGTGACGGCCAGTTGGCCACTGACGGTACGAAATCCCTCGATACGGCGCGCCTGTGCGTTCAGCTCCTTCAGCTCATTCTGTGAGCCACGGATATCACCCGCCAGCGTTTTGCTGGCGGTTTGCACCGCCTTAAAGGGTCGCGTCGCCTGGTCAACAGCCTTGAGTAATACCTGTAACTTAACGTTTTCACTCATTCGTGTGTCCGCTTCGCTGGAGCGCTTTATCGCGCCATGTGACGAGCTCGGTCAGGCTCAGGGGATACAGCTCTGATGGCGGCCAGTGGAAAATAACGGCTACATCCGCCATCAGGTCATCGACCGATAATTTTGCAGGGAAATCTAACGTGCCGAGCTCGGCGACAAAAAACCGACCACCTGACCGGCCAGCGCAACGAGGTCAGGCAACTCCATAGCGGCGACCTCCTGCTCGGTCAGCATCGGGGCAGTCATGCGGGGCAGCACTTTAATCAGTGCGTCCACTTCGGAGTTAGCGACGGCGGCAAGGCTGACGCCGCGCAGGGTTCCGGCATTGGGTTTAATCAGGGTAATTTCAGCAACCAGCTGGTCGCCACGTTTCAGGGGTTTTTCCAGGGTAACAACGTTTTCTTTGTTCATGATTATCTCGGTTCAGATTCGTGTGAGGTTAACCGGCCAGCACCGCTGACCGGCAGATTTTTACAGGCCGATATTACGGCGGTGCTGCTCCAGTCGGTCGACGCCGTTCACCTTCTCAATCATGTTGATGGTGTCGATTTCAACCAGCTCTTTACCGTTCATCGTCAGCTTGTAGTAAGTGCAGATAACCGGGATTTTTGACTCGGTATCTTCTCCCTGCTGACCTTCGCCGCTGTCGATTTCCTTCTGACGGCCACGCATGACCACTTCGACCGCGACAGTTTCGCCGGTGTCGTCACGCTGGTAAGAACCGGCGAAACGGATCGGCACGGCATCCGCACCCGTTGCGGCGTAGAACGACCAGATCACTTCATCCGGGAAACCGCCGAGTGACCACTCCATCGAGAGCGCATCGTCATCGAGACCGAGGTCAACCGGTGCCGAGCCATTCATACCCGCCCCGCGATAGTTTTCGAGCTTTCGGGTCAGCTTTGGCAGGGTGACGGTCTTCGCCACCCCCTGATAGCTGTAGCCGTCTAAAAAGACGTTCATCAGTTTGAGCTTGCGCGGCATTGCCATTTAGTCAGGCTCCTTATTTGCTGTTGACCGAAGACACCAGATTCGCCAGATATTTATCTGTAATGCGCTGGCGCAGGGTCAGGTTTTCGAGAGGGGGGACCGGCGTGTAGTCGTAATCGATAAACAGCTTTCCGGCCTTGAGCGTCTCCTTATCGTTGGCCTCTTCATCAAACCAGCAGGTAGCATCAACGATGTACCCGTTTGTTTTGAGTTCGCGGAATTTGGCATTGATGCCGTCAACGATGTCGCGAATTAACGTCGCGGTAATAGGTTTATCGACCGCCCACATGTGCGCATCGGCCATCGTGTCGGCGATAACCTGCGCGGTTCGGGTGTAGTTCTCAAAAAGGAATAACGGATCGTCTGAACAGGTGCGGTTGCCCCAGAAGCGGAAACCATCCTTTCGAATCAGCGTGGTGACGCCGGCCTCGTTGAGCAGGTCGGCATCGGTGCCCGGCTCCTGCAAATCCCAGAAAACTGATGCACTGATGCCGGTGACGCCATTCACGCCAACGTTTGACAGCGTTTTATGCCAGCCCTGCTCCTGGTCGATTTTGGCACGCAGACCCAGCGCGCGCGCCGTTGCATAGGCAGTAACCGTGACGTTAGTGACCGTATCCCATGCGAGGAAATCCGGCCAGATGACCATCAGTTCGCGCTGGCTGAAGTTATCGCGGTATTTAATGGCTTCAGACAGGGTTTTACATCCCCATGCACTGACGTAACCAAAGGCGCGCAGTTTCTGACAGACGGGCGCAAGCGCGGTTGCCACCTCCAGCGAATCCAGACCCGGCACGCCAAGAATGCGCGGCTTAACGCCGGTGACGGCTTCGGCAGTGAGCAGGGCTTTCAGGCCGGTATACTTTCCGCTTTCATCCGTTGTGCCGATGATGTTGGAAATCGTCTGCGCGAGCGCTTCTTCCGGGTCTTCGCTGTTACCTTCTTCAACACGTACCACAACGGTGACGGGTTTTGACTGGTCAGCAATGGCCTGTAACGCCGTGGCGAGCGTGCCTTTTTCCCCGGCTTTTGCGATGGCACTTTGCATGCCGGTAATCAGTACCGGTTCATTGAGCGGAAAGGTCGCGGGATCGGCATCGCTGGCCGTGCAGACCATGCCGACAATCGCGGTTGAGACGGTGGAAATAACGCGCGTGCCGTCGTTGATTTCGACAACCTGCACGCCATGATGAAAGTCACTCATCCATTTAACTCCGTAGTAAAGGGGTGAGTGTCATTCTCCTGATAGTGTAAATGACCGTCTAACCGTGAGGGTTCGGCGGTGTCTGGCACAACGACGAGGCGGGATTAGTAGCCGGGAATTTCCTGTAAAGCGTGGATATGCCTATGTCGAAAATCATCGCGACACGCTGGCGTGTTTCTCCAGCGGCAATCAGCCGCCCGGCCTGCGCCCATTGTTCGTGGGTTAATTTTGGCCGCCGTCCTCCGATGCGTCCCTCGGCACGTGCAGCCGCCAGTCCCGCACGAGTGCGTTCGACGATTAACTCGCGCTCCATTTCAGCCAGCGCGCCCATAACATGAAAGAAAAAACGCCCCATCGGTGTACTGGTATCAATGCTGTCGGTCAGGCTGCGAAAATTTATCCCGCGTTCCCGAAGTTCTTCAATCAAAATGACCAGATTTCGCATGCTGCGCCCAAGCCTGTCGAGTTTCCACACTATCAGCGTATCGCCCTCTGAAAGGGTTCGCAGGAGTTTTTTCAGGCCGGGGCGGTCGGCGGATTTACCGCTCATTTTATCTTCGAAAATTAGCTCACATTTTGCGCTCTCAAGCGCTTTTCGCTGTAGAGCTGTGTTCTGGTCATTTGTTGATACGCGTACGTAACCTATAAGCATCGTTAAACATCCGGTAAAAGGCTGTAATGATGCCATTTAAAAACCGAGTGATCATTTAATAAAGAGGTGGGGGGCAAACAAATATGATTAACAAGTTGCTTTGCAACCCACCAATATTAATCAACCTCCCTCATAATTTCGTCATTTTAAATTCATCTCTATCAAGGTGCACTCTATCAATTCTTATTGAGTGAGTGTGTAGTTTTTTGTATGCCCTTACTACATTGTGAATTTCCGAGATGCTGGATTCATCCATTTTTAGGCCACAATAAACGCGATGAAGTTGATTCTTACGAAATGGATATAAGCCTGCCGCCCCCAGCTTGAAACAGCGCATTTCCTGCTCATATGACCAGGCTGTGTCTTTCGTCAATATCATATTAAGCGCAATATCATGAGTAACTTCGCCATTTGAATCATATCCTACAGGCCTTTTTTTACTATAAAGTACCGGCAATGGATATAGAATATCTGAGCGGTCATATTCTTGTGCACCTAGCGCCTTGATAGTTGTGTTAACTTCTTCCGTTACCCTAAACTCAAGCACACAACCTTTGTGATTGTCAGCATAATGTGCCCATAAAGGAAGGATGAACGGAGATTTGCTAAAGCATGTAACAGACCAATTTTGCAACAACCCTGCGCGCATATTTTCAGCATTGATTATATTAATCAACCGTTTCTTTTCTTTGCCATATGCTTTTGGTTTAATACCAATGTGATTTAAGATCATTTTATAGTTTTTACTTCTTCCTTTTAACGGGAAGGTTGGCGCTATATCAAATGGATCATTAAAATGTAAGGGGTTTGAATAAAACAATGTCCCATTGCTTATGATAGATATCGCCGCCTCTTTACTTACATATTTGTAGAAAGAAAATACCTTATCCATTTCGTTCGCCGCATTAGTTATCATAAATACTTACGATAACCCGATATAACCCATAGAGTAAACTACCGATTACGAGCCATGCCTCACTCTCACTCTCAGAAACCTCGGTTTAAGAGAAGGCGCAACACTGGCCGCTTCAACCGTATCCCACGGAAATGCAGGCTACTCGATTGAGCCCTGTGCAGATGGGAGGGTAATTATCAAGCAATGGGGACAAGGGCTGGCTGGTACAGGGGGGTCGAGTGGAGAGGGGAACACGATACCTTTTCCGATTGCGTTTCCTACAGCGTGTGAAAATGTTATTGCGATATATGACAACGGCAGCACAACAATACCGGTCGCCGCAACCAGTGATTACACCAAAAATTCTTTTAAGCTGAGATGCTCAGCGCCAGGCGGCTCATTTAATTTTCGTTGGGAGGCACGGGGGTACTGATGGAAAATTATTACTACAGTCCGAAAGAAAACGTTTTTTACCCAACTTCAATCCGTACGCTGTACGAACGGGCTCGTTCATGGCCTTCTGATTGCTTTCCCGTTGATGATGCAATTTTTGAGGAATTCAGTGATATTCCGAAAGGTAAACAGAGAATTGTTGGTAAGGATGGGATGCCAGCTTTAATTGACATCCCAATAACGGAGTAAAATATTATCAACCTGGCATAGATGGCCAATCTATATCTGGCGCACTGGAAGTATCAACTGCTTCCAGCGCATCCAGATAATCCAGCCACTCGTTATATAGTTCCTTTTCGGCGTTAGTCAGTCTATCCAGAACCGCCTTACCAGGCAATTGCTTACTGTTAATATAATCATTGGCATCATCTGTAAGCCTTTTCTTTTCCGCATAAGCGGCTGCAATTATTTCTTCCTGCGTCGGGGGTGGATTGAGTATTTTCTCAACCTCCTCCTGAGTTACTGGCTTTTTATTACCAATAAACTCGTCCTGTGATCCATCTTCTTCGTAAGCAAAAATTTCCCCGCTTTCATCTCGAAAATATTTCATTTTTACCTCAACTCATTCCAGCGTAACAGACCAATCAAATTCGATACTCTATAAGTACTGCCATTTGGAATAACGGTCGGTACCGATGAGCCTGAGCCTTGCCCTCCAGTGAGCGCTGGGCTTGAGTTAAAACCTGCCTCAACACCATCGACATCAACAGAAATACGTGTCGCAGTAGGATTAGTTGCCTCGGCATAAGCTGTAGGGACAATGAGAATTGGTTTGCCCGTTGTGTTTGTGTAAGTTACGCTGGCCTGACGCTGTCCTGTTACATTCGTCCATTTCTGCCCAACCCCCAGACTGTTAAATGCAGCCTCTCCCAAACCGAGGTATTCGAGAATCCCGGCAACTGACTTACCTGACAGGTCTGTTAGTGTGCTATTTAGTGGCTGCTTTCCTGCGAGGGCTTTATTCATCGTCGCGGCAAAGTTCGGATCATCACCCAGTGCGGCAGCAAGCTCATATAACGTATCCAGCGCAGCGGGTGCAGATTCAACGAGTGCAGCAATCGCTGCTTTGACAAAGGCTGTTGTCGCAATCTGCGTATCATTAACCGTCTGCGCCGCTGTTGGTGCCGTTGGCTTTCCTGATAAGGCTGGATTAGCAAGCGGGGCTTTAGGTGCTAAAGCTGCCTGCACAAAAGCTGTGGTCGCAATTTGGGTACTATTGTTACCTGCCGCCGCCGTTGGTGCTTTCGGCGCACCTGTAAGGGTCGGGCTGGCCTTTGGTGCATATTGCGAATGCGGGTCAGCCGCCGCAAGGTGCTTCTCCATAAGGTCATCAACATACAGTTTGAGCTCAAGAACCTTATCTTCGACATATTTGCGCGTCGCCAGCACGATGGCCGGGTCGATTTTCAACGTTACCGCTGAGGTACTCGATACAATCAGAATCATACGGATGGTTTGCGTTCGTCCACTCCCCTCCTGTAATTTCGGCTTATACGTTTCCGGGCAGTTCGCCACCGCAATCAGATCACCGTCATCGTCGTAGAGACCAATTTCACGTATCCAGAAACCGCCCTCATTTTCGGGAATGATTTGCTCAGCGATAATCTGGCTGGCGTTGTCAGGGTCAACACTCAGCTGATTCAACGGCGCGATACGTTTCTGATTCACGAGCTTTGTTTGTGCCGGGTCTGGCGTAGGCAATGCGCCATTACCGTCACCGACCGCTAATTGTGTCAGGTTCAGCTTAGTTCCGAGCGCGGTCGCATTCGCCAGTTTTGCCGCGCCGTGATTGGTCAGTATGGCGAGATATTTCGCTGTCATGCGTTAACTCTCAGGTTATCGATTAAATGAATGGCCGAGGCCGGGAAATAATCACCACCGACGACAATCTCCTCGGGGGTGTAGGGGTAAACCGTCAGCGTTTCGCCGAGATAGCAGCCTGCACCGAAATACATCTCTCCTGATGTACTGAGACTGATAGCAAGCCCGGTTAAATGTCGGCTCGCGGGTTTAGCGTCGTTAATCAGGCGCTCAAGCTCCTGATACATTTCGTCTGTAATGCCGTTATCGAGCACCCCAACAACCAGGCGGAAAGTACCTGGCTCCTCGTTGAGTTGCCACCACTCCCGCACATCAATCAGAAAGCCGAGTGGCTCGACCACACGGCGCAATGCACTAATGGTGCCCTTGTGCTGATGGACGTAAAACGAGGAGGCGATGACGCTGCGCTTTGTTGCTTCCGGCCAGTTGAAATCCCACCGGTCAACGGACAGCGCCCACGCGAGATAGGGCAAAAGGTTTACCGGGCAGGTTCGCCAGTTCCACAGAGTGCGCAGTGGTACCGGCACGCGGCTAATTTCAGCCGCCGCTTTCGCTGCGGCCACTTCCAGCGCAGAGGAGCCAACCGGCAAAAGGCGGGAATCACTCATCAGTACCCCCTGCAGTAATCAGGTAATCCGTACAAAAGGAGGCCTGATGCTGACCGAGCACGATGTCGCTGACAGGGCTAATCAGCTCGACGCGCTGCACGCCCTCAACGTGCAGGGCTGCATAAATGGCAGACTGGCGGATATCACGCCCGAGCCGGTGCTGTGTGGTGATGTAGTTTTTTAACTGCAGTTCTGCAGCCTGGCGGATTGGCTCTGCTTCCGGACCGGGGTAAAAGTAGAGCAACGCATCAATCTGATACGGTACGATTTCAGCGGCCTGAACGGTCACGCGATCCCCTACGGGTCGTACGTCGTCAGCATTCAGCGCTTTTTCAACCACGGCCAGCAGTTCAGGGCTTGCCGTGCCGTCGCTTTCACGCGACAGCACCGTGATGGTCACGCAGGCTGGTGAGGGGCTGAAAACTGAAATATCAGCGACTCTCCCGTCTGCACTACGCCCGTGATACTCATACGCGCCAGTCGGACCGGCCACGCTCAACCCCTCAAACGCCTGTTGCGCGCGCAGGCGTAAATCGGTGTCAGACTCCATCACCGCCGCCGTGGGGGGGATAGTGCTGTCATCAGCCGGGGTAATGGTCAGACGCGCGGTATTGTTGTTCCCGGCCATGTTGTCGAGGTCGTTTTTAATGGCATAGGCCAGCATGTTGGCGCGTGCGGCATCATTAACCCTCTGACGCCAGATAACCTCCCGGTAAGCATTTTCTTCCAGGTATTTGACCAGCGGATCGGATTCAAGCGCCAGCGTGCGTGCAACGGCTTCCTGTTGCTCTTCAGGAAAAAGAGAAATCAGCGTGGCCTTTCGCTCGGCGAGAATGATTTCGAAGTCGAGCTCTTCGACAACATCCGGCGCGGGGAGCTGGCTGAGATCGATAATTGGCATGGCATTACCTCACAGGAATGGTTAGTGAAAGAGGCTCGCCGGTGTCGGCGTTCTCGCCTGTCAGATTGACCACCATTTTTCCGTCAGGCTGGCGCACGGTCTCCACTGCTGTCAGGCTTACGCGCGGCTCCCACTTCAGGACGGCCATATAAACCGCGACCTTGATTTGCAGCTCAAGCGCATCGGTCTGCGGCTGGTCAATCATGTCGAACAACAGCGAGCCATATTCACGACGCATGACGCGCGAGCCGACAGGCGTGCGCAGGATGTCGCTGAGGCTCTGGCTGATGTGTTCGGTATCGGTAATTGTCCGGCCATCGATTCGGCTCATGCCGATATAACGGGCTATCATAATGGGGCTCCAGTCTCACCGCCGCTGTCGCCGGGATGTTTATGGGTATGCAGCACCTTGCCATTTGAAGACAGATTGCCGCCGCTGTGCTCGATGTTGCCCTTCATCGTCCCGCCTTTCTTCACCTCAATCGAGCCGGTGATCAGCTTGTTAGTGCAGACTACTTCCGGCGTATCCAGTGTGATGCGGGTGCTCGCTTTGACCAGTACCAGTGGTACGGTTGTCGTAATGGATTCAGATGCCGTGATGTCGGCGGTTTTAATACCGCTGACGGTCAGCGCGCTCGTCTCTGGTTCGTACTCGATAACTGCTCCGTCAGGGAAAGCAATATGCAGGGCATCAGCCGAGGCAGACGGCGCGGGGTAGTCATCCGAAAAAATGGCTGGCAGCACGAAAGCGGTATCGAGCTCACCGCCCACAGCCAGAATAATGACCTGCTCGCCCACCGAGGGCGCCCACCACGTGCGCGAGCGCCCGGCGCGTTGAGTCAGCCACTGAAGCCAGTCGGTCTGTATTCCACCCGTCTGCACACGACAGCGCCCGGCATCAAGGTCAGTTTCGACAATGACACCGGTGCGAATCATGTTACGCAGAGTGCGCGCGAGTTCCTGAAGAGTTGCGAGAGTATTCATGACGGAAAGGATGCCGCCGGGGAGTTCCGGCGGCAATCGGGGCGGGTTTTACCACGGCTGGCACAACGTTAACCGGCGAGGTATTTGATAATCATGCTCTCGACGAGCTGTTGGTCATTGTCTGAAAAGCCGAGTAACTGGCGCTCCGGATACTGCACGGCGGGGCTACTGCGCCCCGGCTTATCCTTAAGCCCTGACTGGTGAACACGCGCAATGCGTTGCACCTTCCCGGTAAACTCCACCGCCGCCGAACTGTCATCGCCGCTGGCTTTCATGTACCGACTTGTACGCAGCTTTGCGAACATCTCACGTTTGACGCGGCCTTTTTTGCCCTTAATCGGCTGACGTTTTCTCGGCGTGTACGCTGAGCCATCCGGCGCCGTCTGCGATTTGATGCGCTGCTGTTGTCGCTGGCGCATCTCCTTAGCAATATCAGCCGTCAACCGGCGACGGCCAGCCGGTGACAGTGACGCGATTAATGCCTCCAGACGCTTTTCAAACGGTGTCAGGTCACTCATCCCACTTACTCACCAGTTCGCCATTGATATAAAGCTCCATTGGACGGGTGACAGGTTCGGGCGGCGCTGGTTCCGGGATGTTTTCTACGTGTAGCGCGCTCTCAACCTGTTTAACAATGGTGCGCTCGGTCAGCAACAGACTGATGCTGACATCGAAGCTGTTATCCATATTGATATCCGCATACCACGTAAAGCCTTTTTTGCGACCTTCCTCAGACGTCATGATGTCGGGCTGATGCTCGCGCAGCCATGCCAGCACCGGCACGAGCAACAAATCAAAATCACCTGTGAAATCCGTTACCACCACGTTGAGTGTGTACTGCTTTTCAAAGGACAGTGAAGCGGCCAGCGTGGAATTGATTTTCCCGTTATCGATAAACAGGCGTAGCGTTTCCGGGTTTTTGCTCAGCACCGGCACCGATTCGGTCAGGGCTTTGCGCAGGCTGTCGGGTTTCAGCATTGAGTTCGTCCTGGCATTGTTTGACGGTTTCAACCTGTAGCGCGCAGCTCTCTAACGCGCGCTCAAGGTTGCGGATATCGGCGCTTAAGTCACCGTTGGTTTTCGGGTCGCTTCCCGGCATCGGGCAAAGGCTGACTCTCGGGCACCCGTTGTAGACAATCACCGGCTGAGGCGCAGGCGTTTCGGACGTGCAGCCGACGCACAGCATCAGGCAGGTCAGCGCTATACCAGCGACGAAAGACTTCATTTTCATTAAGTAACCTCGTAACAGTTTGTTCCCGCAACGCTTCACGCTCTCTGGCCGCGTTCAGCTTCTCTCGCAGCTGAACCTGCGCCATTTCGTTTTTATCTGCCCTGGCATTCGAGACGCTGAGCTGATTTTTCAGCATGCCGATGGTTCTCTTTTGCGTACTGGCGACGTCGTTTGCCTTGTCAAAAGATGACTTCAGATTGCCGTTTTCATGCCGCATCCACAGCAATCCCAGTACGGCGAGCACCAGTAACACCACCAGTGTCTTCATACCGCCACCCCGCCAGCGCTGCGCCAGACCGTCACCAGTTTTTCAAGGCTGTGCTCATGCTGGCCATAACCGGCACCGGGCAGAGACGCCCAGATATTGCGGCAGCGGGAAATCGCACGTTCGATTCGCCCCTGTCGTAAGTCTTCCAGCGCGCCACGCTCACGAATCAGCTGTATAGCGAGCTTATCCTGAGACAGTGGGCTGAAATCAGGCAAATCGAGCTGTTGCTGATAGTGCGGCCAGTACAGATAGAGTTGCTGGTATCGCCCGGATGCCGTGGATTTCTCGCCGCGTCGGTTGAACACCTTTGCCGGGCGACCCTGCGCAAAGGGATGATCACGGTAATCCGTGAAGACCTCTGGCTTGCCATCCATCCCGGTGACAATGACGTCATAGCCGCGATTTTTGGTCAGCGGGTGCGTGGCCGTTCCTTCGGCATAAGCCAGCATGTCGAGGAATGCCGCGATATTCTGGTGAGTATTAATGACCGGCATCGTTGCCCCCTTTGAGCGATTTAATTTTTCGCTGGATAGCGATTTCAACCACCTGATAACCGGCAATACCGAGCATCGAGCCAATCCCACATACCGCCGTAAGCGGCATATCAGGGAATTGCACCAGCACCACCCCCGCCACCATCGATACAAAACCTCCGAGCAACATGCGCCCGATAAAAAGGCGAGGCGTGACGGGCTCACCACCCGCTAACACTTTGCCCACCACTATCATCACGCCGATCACGAACAGTGACAGGACGCCTTTTTCACCTTCAGTCATTTCTCACTCCCACAGATTGATAGTTTCAGCGACGGGGGAAGACTGCACGTCAGGCAGCTCGACGGCGGTTCCATGCGGCAGAATCGCGCCCAGCTCCGCAAGCCCCGGATTCGCATTGAGCACCGTCTCAACAGCCCCCTCAGTGCGCCCGTAATACCGGGCGCAAATGGCGTCAAGGGTGTCTCCCTGAAGTGCGCGAATCAGCATCAGATTTGCCCCACGATACAGCGCGACTTGCTCTGAATGCTGGCGACAGCCCAGCGCATATCCCGCCACATTTCATCGATAGTGCTGTCGATGCTGTCGGCTTTTTTGTCACCTTTGGCGCTGGCATCCACGCCCCTGTAACGCTCGTAAAGCGTTGCGGCCGTCATCGAGCAAACGGCGTTGAAGTAGTGGAAGACCCGCACGCTTTCGCCGTCGAGCTTATCGGTCGGCACGTCTTCCAGACGCTGATAGCCGGTGTCCTGCTGGTACTCGCGCCACGCGCTCAGCTCGGCGTTGGTTTCGGCCATGGCGGTCTTAATCGCGCGGCGCAGGCGAACCGCCGAAACGGTTTGTTCAAGGCGCATTTCATCCCGCACCCGCTTCGGATCGATGTCAGGGAAAAACGGTGTGTTCTGGATGATTTGCTCTTCTTCTGGCACAGGCGGAATAACCAGCTGCTCACGCTGTTGCGCCGGGGTATTTATTACAAGTGTCGTCATGACAACCTCGGGTAATAGGTGGGCGGTGGACGCCGGTCGCAGTCAGGGCAATCAATACCCGCATTGACCGGCGTGCCGCCCGGCTCGGGGAGCGTTCGGTTAACCTGCGGCTTTTGCCGCTTTAGGTGGACGTCCGCGCCGCGCCGCTGGCTTAGCGGCTACTTTGCGCGTGCGTGTTTTAGTCTGTTTTGGCGTGGTCCCGGGCTTTGGTTGCAGCGCCCGAGTAAGTTGCTCGATATCCTTGCGCACCCCGATAGCCCCCTCAAGCTGAATGGCGCGTTGCAGATGGGTCAGCGCGTCAGCCTGACGCCCCGCATCGCGCAGCACATAGCCGGTAATCTTGTGCAGCTTCGCGCGCACGATATCCGGCATATCTGCTTTCTCTGTCAGGTCGATGGTATCGAGGAGCCAAGTCAGTGTTACCGGCTGGTTTGCGGCTCTTTGTCGATGGGCGGACAGTGCTACTTCCTCAGCCAGCACATAGGCCGCGTGCCGTTTCCCTGTCGGCATGGTCAGGCCGTACTGCATGGCATAACGGGCAATTTCCAGTGCGCCGGGGATATCGTCTGCATCGAGTCGCCAGATCATGACGGTCATGACGATATCGTCCTGCGCCCCCTTGCCGCCGTTCAGGACGCCGTTCACCCACGGCGAATAGAACGGCAGGATCTCGCGTTTTTTATCGGCTTTACGCTCTTTTGAATGGATCGCTGATAGCGTCCGACGGTCTGCGGCCAGCTTAACCAGCATCTGCTCGTAAGCATTTGCATTGCGCAGCGGGGCAGCATCCCGCCGCGCATTTTCAGTGGCCGAGACCCGCATCATGTGACGTGCTGCGGGGCTCATCATGGCTTACTCTCCGTCGGTCTGCTGGGAAGGCACTCCAGCGCTTTCTGTTTTGGCAGTCGCGGCGAATTTACCCAGGGTGATATTTTCAATCAGGCAACCGGCGGCGTACGCTTCAACTACGTAATCGATATTCATTGATTCGTAGTTCTCGATGCGGTCTTTTTTCGGCTCCTCAATGATGGCGCGGCGGTGCGCGTCATCCATGAAGTAAATCGACAGGTTATCGAGACGCGTCACCATCAGCGCATTAGCCGGGAAATACGGCACGCGCACGGCTGGCAGGTTGCCGATTCGCTTCTGACTGATAATGATGTCTGCTGCCAGTGACTCGCTGTTGTCCTGCGACTTATTGACGATTGGGAAATATTTATCAGCCAGCAGTTTGCGACCGGTGATAACCACGAGCTCCGGGTCATCCTGATAAATCTCGTCAATCAGGTTGGTTGTTGCATCCATCACCAGCGCATCAAGGTTTTCGTAATCACCCTTTTCACCCACGCGGATCACTTCCGAAACGACGTTGCCATCATCATCGGTCACTTTTGACATAACGCGTTTTGGCGCGTCGCTGCGGTATTTCTGCAGCCAGCCCACCGCGACATCCTGCAACATCGGGTTTTGCTTACGGTTGGATGTTTCAGCACGTTCAACCCCGTTGAAACCAGCCATGATGAAATCGAGCGACTGGCGCTTGATAATCGCGTCACGAATACGGGTCTGGAAGTCCTGGAATCGCGCCCACAGATCGAGCTGCTTGTAGCGGATATGGAAATCAAAGTTAATCTGTGCGCACTCGTATTTATTGGACTCCAGCGCGGTAAAGTCGGCGGTTTTACGTTCGTCATCGCCTGCGGTATCGGCGGTGCTGGCAATGGTGCCGTTTACACCCACGCCGACCTTCTCGCCCTTCAGTTCGTCGACCGGCACGATGTTGATTTTGGTCAGAAACGCGGAGGACATCTGCAGGGTGTTCATCAGAGTCTGCGTGACCGACGGCTCGACGGTGAATTTCTTCGCCACGTCGTCGGTAGAAACGCCGTTCAGCTCCGCGACGCGGCTCAGGTAGGCATTGAATTTAAAGCGGGTATCTTTACGCATTGTTATTCCTTGTATTCACAAAATGGCTATGCCCGGACGCCACGCGCCCGGCGCGTTATCAGCAGTTAGTCAGCAGCTCATCGCCGGTGCCGCCCTTCGATTTCTCGCGGCGCGGCTGGCTCAGGCTTTCGGTGTTATCAAGGGAGCTTTTCAGGGAGCTAAACGCCTGCGCGTTTTCTTCAGCCTTGCTGGTGACGTCCTTTTTGAGCTGTGCAAAAGCGGTCTCCAGCTCGGTGACGCGTTTGTCGGTTTCGGTGAGGTTGGTTTGCACCTGCTCGGTGACGGTCATCACCGCTTCATGCACATCGTTGAAACGCGCGTCGTCGGTGGCCTGCTTACGGCTGAAAATCGCTTTTACCGCGTCGGTCAGGCTGCTGAGCATGGTGTCGGGAACGTCTTCAAATTCCAGCGTCGCCAGAGAGGCAACAGAGAAAACGTCATCCGGGTGAGCTTTTTTACCGGCCAGCGGATTCTTTTTGGCGCGGCCACAGAATTCCAGATACTCAGTGCCGAGGCTTGCCGGGTCGTCGGTCACGGCCAGCCCAACGAGATAGCACTTGCCGCTGTTAGCGAAGTTCGGGCGGATCTCCATCGAGGTGTAAACCTTCTGACCGGCCTCAACCATGCTGACCAGCTCAGGAAGCGGCGCAAGCTTGCCATACAGCGCTTTTTTGCCATTCAGGGCAGAATCATCACTGATAATTTCAGCTTTGAGCGCCGTTACATCACCATAACGTTTGAGAACGCTGTCGGGCAAAATGCCGCGCAGGTGCTCAAGGTTGATACGGCAACCGTAGACGCGCGGGTCGAACGTGTCGGCCATATCCTGAATATCATCGCCGCCGATGACACGGCCATCGCAGGTGTCGCCCTCGACGCCGATGCGAAACCATTTAGTAACTTTCTTTGCCATTGTTCAGTGTCCTGATGTTGGGTTGTTCGGTTCGGGTGTAGTTTCCCGACTCCGACCCACATCAGCCACCGGTTGCAGAAGTGCAATCCCTGACACAACAGTCGCTTAGCGATTAAGCTGCGCCATTTCCTTAGCCTTGCCTCGTAACAGTGGAAACGAGGCACCTATGACCATTTCAACAGACCTTTCACTTTTGAATGACCCGCGACGACAGGCGCGTCTGCTTTACTGGCAGGGGTTCGCCGTGCCGCAAATATGCGACATGCTCGGCCTTAAACGCCCGACGGTGCAGAGCTGGAAACAGCGTGATGGATGGGAGGAAACCGCGCCGATTAATCGCGTTGAATCGACGTTAGAGGCGCGGCTGATTCAGCTTTATGCCAAGACAGATCTGACACCGCATGATTTTAAGGTTGCCGACTTTTTGTCGCGCCAGATGGAGCGCCTTGCTCGGGTGAACCGTTACAACCAGACCGGAAACGAGGTGGATTTAAACCCCAGTATCGCCAGCCGTAACAAGGGGAATCGCAAAAAGCCGAAACGCAACTATTTCAGCGAGGAGGCAATAGAGAAGCTGGAAGAGATTTTCCTCGACCAGTCCTTTGAGTATCAGCTCAACTGGCACAAGGCCGGGCTTGAGCACCGTATCCGCCACATCCTCAAGTCGCGTCAGATTGGCGCAACGTTTTATTTTGCTCGCGAGTCGCTGCTGCGCGCCCTGAAGACAGGCCAGAACCAGATTTTTCTTTCGGCCAGTAAAACGCAGGCTTACGTATTTCGCAAATACATCATCGCCTTTGCGCGTCTTGTTGATGTCGACCTTTCAGGCGATCCGATTGTCATCGGCAACAACGGGGCAGAGCTGATTTTTCTCGGTACCAATTCCAACACGGCGCAGAGTCACAACGGCGATTTGTATGTCGATGAAATTTTCTGGATACCCAATTTCCAGCGGCTGCGCAAAGTGGCTTCGGGCATGGCCTCGCAGTCACACCTGCGCACAACCTATTTTTCGACGCCCTCTACGCTTGCGCACGGTGCGTATCCGTTCTGGTCGGGTGAACTATTTAACCGGGGGCGCAGCAGTGCGGCCGAACGGGTCGACATCGATATCAGCCATCAGGCGCTCGCCGGTGGCATGTTATGTGCCGATGGCCAGTGGCGGCAAATCGTCACGATTGAGGACGCGCTCGCAGGTGGCTGCACCCTGTTTAATCTTGACCAGTTGAGGCAGGAAAACAGCGCAGACGATTTCCGCAACCTCTTCATGTGCGAATTTGTCGACGACAAGGCGTCAGTATTCCCGTTCGAGGAGCTGCAGCGCTGCATGGTCGATGCGATGGAAGAATGGGAAGATTTCGAGCCGTTCGCCGATCGTCCGTTCAACTGGCGCCCGGTCTGGATTGGATACGACCCTTCACATACAGGAGACAGTGCAGGCTGCGCGGTACTGGCTCCGCCAGTTATTGCCGGTGGCAAGTTCCGCATCCTTGAGCGTCATCAGTGGAAAGGCATGGACTTTGCCGCGCAGGCCGAGGCCATCCGGTCACTCACAGAAAAATACACCGTTGACTATATCGGCATCGATGCGACCGGTATCGGCCAGGGTGTTTACCAGCTCGTGCGCTCATTCTTCCCGGCCGCGCGCGCCATCCGTTACACACCGGAAATGAAAACCGCAATGGTGCTGAAAGCGAAAGACACCATTCGCCGCGGCTGTCTGGAATATGACGCCGGTGCGACCGACATCACTCAATCATTTATGGCTATCCGCAAAACCATGACCAGCAGCGGCAGGAGCTCGACTTATGAGGCCAGCCGCAGTGAAGAGGCCAGCCACGCGGATATAGCCTGGGCAACCATGCACGCACTGTTAAACGAACCGCTTTCAGCCGGTAGCGGAATGCAGTCTCATTCAATTCTGGATATTAATTAAAATGAAAAAAAGAAAAAACAAAGCAGCCAGTAAACCCGCCGGTTTGACCGCCGCCGCTCCGCAAAAAATGCAGGCTTTCACATTTGGTGAGCCCTCGCCGGTACTCGATCGCCGCGATATCCTGGACTATGTCGAATGCGTGCATAATGGCCGCTGGTACGAGCCGCCGGTCAACTTCTCCGGTCTGGCGAAAAGCCTACGCGCCGCCGTGCACCACAGCTCACCAATTTACGTTAAACGTAACATCATTGTCAGCACCTACATTCCACATCCGTTGCTTTCACGTCAGGACTTCAGCCGTCTTGTGCTTGATTATCTTGTGTTTGCAAATGGCTACCTTGAAAAGCGCATGAGCGTCACCGGTCAATTGCTCAAGCTGGAAACCAGCCCGGCCAAATATACCCGCCGTGGCGTGGAAGAGGGTGTTTACTGGTATGTACCTAGCTTTAACACGCCGCACGAGTTTGCACCCGGATCCGTTTGCCACCTGCTAGAGCCTGACATCAATCAGGAGCTTTACGGCATGCCGGAATACCTGAGCGCACTCAATTCCGCCTGGCTGAATGAGTCCGCCACCCTGTTTCGTCGCAAGTATTACCAGAACGGAGCGCATGCGGGTTACATCATGTATGTGACTGATCCGGCACAAAGCAGCACGGACGTTGATGCGCTGCGCTCGGCCATGCGTGATTCAAAAGGACTCGGCAACTTCAAAAATCTGTTTTTCTACGCACCCAATGGCAAGCCTGACGGCATCAAGATTGTGCCTTTGAGTGAAGTCGCGACGAAAGATGATTTTTTTAATATTAAAAAGGTGAGCGCCGCTGACCTGCTTGATGCACATCGCGTGCCGTTCCAGCTTATGGGGGGCAAGCCTGAAAATATCGCATCGCTCGGGGATGTTGAGAAGGTGGCAAAGGTGTTTGTTCGCAACGAATTATCACCACTGCAGGAACGCTTTAAAGAGATTAATGACTGGCTGGGAATGGAGGTGATCCGTTTTAAAGACTACAGCATCGAATCCGAAGCTGAATAACCCGCCCAAAATTGCCGCCTCCGGGCGGCATCTTTATACGCGCAACCACAGCCTCACAGAGACACGCAATACTCACCACTTCACATAGCAACACTCTAAACGAAACAGTGGCGCCACGACGCGTATAGGCGCGTAAAAAATAAATTAATTTACGCCGTCAGCGCGCAATGCTCTCCCCGCCACGCCTGCCCGCTTAAGGGGTCGCTTTTCATGCGGGTGCATTTGGAGCGCAGGCCTCGCCAGTCCTGGAACTGGTTAGAAAATCCTTTCATATAAAATGAATGCAAACTAATGCACCTAAGCCGTGCGCTAACAATTTCTCATCTTGATGAGCTTAACTATCCGGTATGTTCTTTCATTATGGGGTGCTAATATTGTGGAAATTTGTCTTCTTCGGAGAAAGATATGACTTCCCCGCAAAACTACACCTTCAAGCCTCTAGATTCATTGATTTTAGACCCATTGAATCCGCGTCTGCCAGAGGCTGTTGCAAGAACACCTCAATCAATGCTGGACTACATTGCTCGTAGTACTTCGATTGAAGACCTGATGAATGCCATCGCTGAAAACGATTTTTTTGCAGGTGAACCTTTGATCGTAATGCCTGAAGTTAATCGAAGCGGTTCTGAAACAGGCAAATATATAGTAATTGAAGGCAACAGACGCCTCACGGCTTTAAAGTTAATCCAAGACCCAACTCAATGTACAAAACCTACATTGAAGATGATGGATATCGCTCAAAATGCCGAACATAAGCCTACAAACATACCTGTAATAATTGAACAAAACCGAATGGATGTGCTTCCATATCTTGGCTTTCGACATATTACAGGTGTTAAACAATGGGAACCATTGGCTAAGGCCAGATACATGGAGCAAATATTCCATTTAACTGATCCTGCATTATCGCCCAATGACAAATACATTGAAGTTGCAAGAACCATAGGCAGCAGAAAAGATCATATAAAGAGAAATTTAGATGCCCTAGCTGTTTTTAAGTTAATCGATGAAAATGGATATTTTGATATCCCTGATTTAGATGAAGAAAGTATAAAATTTGCAGTATTATCTACTGCCTTAGCTGATGAGCGAATTGGAGGGTTTGTAGGTGTATCCTCTCAATCATCTGGTGCACCTGTTTCTAATGACCCAATTGTCAATCAAAGTGTTTTGAACTACGAGCATGTTAGAGAACTTACAAAATGGCTGTATGAAAAAGACAGCAAAGGCAGAACAAAAGTAGGCGAATCTAGGAATATCAAGGATCTCGCTGCTGTTATAACAAATGATAGTGCGTTAACTCATTTTCGAAATGGTGCATCTTTAAAACTTGCTTATGAGATGACGGGTAAGACTGCCGAAGACTTCATGGAACTGATGCTCAATGCTGAAAACAGCTTGCGTGAAGCGGCTGGCTTGGTTGCGACAGTGCAATACGAAGCTAACGCTGTTGAATCGGCAAAACGTATGAATGCCCATATCAAACTCATTCACTCTGCATTAATGGGTAAGCTGAATGACATCGATGATCTCGTTTAATATAGGTGAACTGCAAGTTGGCACTCCTCATTTGATGGCTGATTTAGCAGAACTATTACTTTTACTCGACTTTAACGGTCGAAAAACTATCCATCGTAATGAGCTGTTATCAATCATTTCGCAAGAGGCCAAAAGTGTTGAGACTATCGATGCAGACCTCTTAGACGAAGCAAGGGAACATGATGCCGAAAGCCATGATAGTCTCGAGCGCAAAATAGATTTTATATGGAGTCAATTGGAGTTTAGAGAGTCCACCCTCGGTGACGCTTATCCTTACATTGTTGATGGTGATGAACTAATCATGCTGGATACATTGACTGATATGCAGAAGATATACTGTTTTCTTACATGTTGTTCAAGATTACGCTCTTTTAGTGCATTCAGTCATCTCGGAAGTATTAATCAAATCTGGGCAAAATACTTTACTTTTCTTTGTAAGGAAGCCGCAAAAGCTTTAGCTCCAGCAGGTAAACGTACTTCTGTAAGAATATTCGATGTTGGGTCACCTGATAGAGCAATATATTACGGAAGTGACTTGAGATTAGCCCTGACTACCCTAGGTAGGGATCTTGGGGTCATCAGTAAAAATGATGCAAATTGTAATCAAACAAGTTCAGGTGATGGTGGCTTTGACATTATTGTTGATTATGGATTTGATGATTGCCTTACCTCCAATTACGGCATTTTGGGTCAATGTGGTGCACAAGAAACCGAGTGGCCAACTAAGACATTGGAATCTCACTCTTATAATCTTAGGCATTATTTTCATACTAACTATGATTTGCCTGCAGTAATGTTTACACCTGTGTTTTATAAACAATCTAATGGACGTTGGGTCAATGAGCGTCATACAAATGCCGTACTGTTATTAGACAGACAAAGGATTTTGAATCTCATATTAGACATGTCATTAGAAAAAAGCATTACGCATTCTCCTTGGTTTATAAAATATGAGATATCCTTATCTCAAATGCACTATTCGATATATTAGTCCCAAATATCCGGTAATGACTTTGCAACCGCCTCAAATAAAGGAGGCGGTACTGCATTTCCGACCACTGTATACTTCATATTCATCGAAGCTCGTTCAGTTTCAGGGAAAACCATATCTCCAAAACCTTGCAAGCGAGCAGCTTCACGAAAGCTAAATCTACGAGCAGGGGAATTGGATGTGAAATGCCATTTATCAGGCCCGAGCTTTTCAAGGACGGGGCTAATCGGATGTAATGGCATATGCCTTGGATTGGCTACTATCGTTTTAGATATCTGATCCCAATCCTGCCGACGGTTACGGGATAAATAATACCAGTGAAAATCAGCGTCATAGAACTCACCAGTAGGCCACTCGGGCATAGACCCAATCGCATCTCTAATTGTAGTTAGCTCTTTTAATCCCATACCATGGGTTGCCAGAGGGAACGTGTAATCAGTTCCAAATTGCTCATGAATTCCTACGATGAAAATTCGTTTTCGATCTTGGGCTACCCCAAAATGCGAGGCATTCAGGATTTGCGATTTGACATTGTAACCAGCCTCTTTAAAGACCTTAAATTGATCCTGAAGAAGATGTTCAAAGTTACTACGAACCATTCCAGAAACGTTTTCAACTATAAAAGCTTTAGGCTTAATTGCTCTTAATGCCCTGGCAAACTCTAAATATAGTGTATTAATTTTTCTATCTGCTTTTCTCACTCCCCCCTGGCTAAATCCTTGGCAAGGATAACACCCAACCAAAAGATCCGCAGAAGGAAACGCCTCGATAGTCGAGACATCACCCAACACGTAGTTAGTTTCCGGATGGTTAGCCAAATAAACATCACGGGCATAAGGCAAGATGTCATTAGCCATGAGCACGTCGAAACCTGCCCTCACGACACCTGCATCAGAACCACCACATCCAGAAAAAAGCGAAACGACTGTTGGCATTGACCCCTCCTAAAACCGACCGCGTATTATAACGAAAGCTCTCTTAGAAAAAAGCGAGATTTCATTCAGGACTAATGATCGCATTTTTGCGGGCACATGGCCATAGATTTGATTTAGTAGAAACATATATGTCATTCAATAACTTACATAAAATATCACACTAAAAAGTAACTGTTTTGAAGATATTTATAAGTGGACTTGCCGACTCGAAAATCCCGTTTCGATCGGCAGCATTTACTCTTTAGTGCCAGCTCTCGTCTTCCCAAACTTCCTTGATGATTCCGTCCAAGCGTTCCCGGTCTGAGTCGCTCGGGAAGCCCTTAATCTCAACCCCAGTCATTGAGCCTTTCTTGACCCTAACTTGAGATAAAGGAAATGTGTTTTTAACTCTGCGATTAAGCTCACTTTCGAAGGCCTCAACCATCTGCTGACCCATATTTTGTGTTTTATCCAACGTGATGTGTATTCTCACTTCATTTTCTCTTTTTAATCGTTGTTTACACGGTCTGGCCGAGACAACCACAGAATAAGATTCTCTCTTCAGCAAGTTCTCATGTGCCAGTTCAGCAATTAAATTCAATGCAATTTCACGATCTCTTTCCTGACAAACACCCTCTGTTGTCAGACGTGCTATCAATTCCACCCTTTCAAGCATGACATGCTTGCTCAGCTCTCTATCCACGCGCCCTCCTATTCGAGATACTGTATAAATAAACAGTATCATATTAGGATAAAAAGAGGGAAGCAAAAAATTTGATGGCTACAGCAACGTATGTGCATGAAATGAAGACGATTTAGTTAAGCACTAAACTTAATGCCTGACGCCAGCCGCGCTACTCTGCCAAGTATCTTTTTAGCTTTATATTCATGTGAAGGCGCAGCCCTGAAGACCTCTCCGCTAGATGAACCACTAAACCATTTCTCGTTAAAACGGCTCTTTCCACCGGCCATCAAATGCAGAGCTTCTCCCCTGCTTATGCTGATGCCGGTATTCATTTGAACTTTATAAATAGTCTTGGCTATCGCTTCGCTTTGCTCTTCCGTTCCGTACACAAAATCGCGACGTCTACCCAGTTTTTTAACCCGTAGCCGGTTCGTCAGCTCTCGTTTTTCTCGTCGGCTAAGCGGTTTCGATAAATCCAGCTCAGGGGGATCGCTTTCGCTCCCCGTACAGTTATTGACAGAACTCCGAGAGGGCGCAGTCGCGCCCTTAACGTCAACGGCCAAATCAAGGGCACGCTTCGGCACAATCTTCCACTCGGTCAGGCGAGTTAGAATAGGCGAACCAGCACCAATTGACGTGTCATAAACTCCCCGGACACAGAGAACCTCCTCGCCGTATTGATTAAACTCGGCACGAGGCTCACGCAATGTGCGCACTTGTAAATCATCACGACGGACGAACGGCCCACCCTGAGCATTCACATACTCATTCCAGTGACCATAATGCGCAGCGTCATGCACTTCAGCAAATTCAACACTTAAAGCGCGGGCTGCTTCAGGATCTGCCATTTTGCGTAGCTCGCGGTAAATCGTTACTGGAGCTCCACCGATAAACTGAAACTGACGTATATGCCATCGAGCCGCCCACGCAGAAACGGCAGGCGCTGAATCTTTAAGACGCTCCCCGCTTTCATCGTCGATTTCATCATCGAGTGCATACCCATCAATATTTTTTGATATGTATTTAGCAACGTACCCTGTAGCGCTCCCTTTATCGGGATCGATGGCTTCAGCATGGAATCGTGCTTTTTTAGCTTTATCACTTTTAAGTTCGTGACCGTCTTCCTGCCACGCATAATCACGAATAATGAGGCGAACTCGCTCGACATCCTCAGGCAGCATAAACATCAGCATATGCCAGTGAGGGGTTCCATCATGATGAGGTTCGGCAACGCGGATACCAAAAATGCGAATTTCTTCACGGTGCAGCTTAGCGCGGATACGAGACCAAATATTGGTTAGATAGTTTTGAGTCTCAGAAGGATTAGCGCCCTTCCACTTGGTGTTGCGGTATCCCGCTTTGGTAGTTGCGTGAAACTTAGATGGTGCCGTGATTGTGTAAAACTCACCGACATAGCCAAGCTCATTGCAAATGTCTTCAAAACCTCGAATGCGGTTCATCAACTCGCAGCGGCGAATTGCAGGATTAGCGACCGAGCCGTCATATTTTTCAATCAGACTAATTCGGTTTCCTTCTTCATCTTCGAGCTCAAGCCCTTTGAGAAATTCACGTGTCCGGCGCCTTTGCTCGCGCCAGTCGGTTACACAGCTTTTGCTCGCGTAAGCATGCTTTTTCTTACTGACATTCCCAACAGCAATTTGAAGATGTTCGCGCCATGCAGACGCAACGCGCCGCAAACGGCTGCGCCACCACGTTTCAGTAAACATGCGAATCACAGCGGGTGCGGCGTCTTCTTGGCTGAAAAACTTAGTCGTCATTCGCTCCCAGTGAGGAGGGATGACGTTAAATTGTTGGGAGATAATTCCGGCGTGCATATACCAGGTATAAAGCGTTTTAAGCTCACCGAAACCGGCATCATCGATATTTGCCAGCTCTGCGCGGATGAAATTAGCGATGTCTGCGGCCAGCAGGTCAATATCCGCGCGTGACATATCCGGGAGCCGGTTATATCTGGCTATCAAATTCACCATACGTGATGCCAGATATTGCATTAGCTCAGTATCAAAATGTCCGCCAAAGACAGCATTTGAAACATTAGTTTTGATGCCGGTGCATTCATATTTTTTTGCGACCAGTTCAAGGCGCGGCAATGCCTTTTTGCAAAAGCTGATTAAAAAGTCATTGGCTCGCTGACTGCCCTGCGCTTGCTCCAGTACCGTTGCTGTGCGGTTAACTTCGAATCGCACGCATTCTGGCTGATGCGCCAGCGCTTTACGCGCATGCAGCAAAGCCGCGAACTTACGATCGCGGCGATACAGTTGCTCATAGGTAATATATGGGCTGGCTATTGCCGACCGTGGAGCATTCCACGGGTATGCAAATGTATATTTCGTCATGCGATAGCCAACTCAAGCTGAAGCGGAGCCAACCCTTTTGATAGCCAGCTTTCAATTGATGGAGGGGATACGGCCTCAATAGTATTTTTCAGAATGGCGCAACGGCGTTTGAGAATGACGGCTTTAAGTTCATCTTCAGAAAGGTTTTTCGCATAATCGGCTACGCGAATTGCTTTTGTGAGCTCCGGGTATTTGACTTCGAATTTCGGCACATTACAGGCAAGGTTTGTGCTATCGGCAGTCGCCAAAGGATAGTTACCCAAAACCCTACCATCGAGCATGCGTAGCCCGTGCACCTGCGTTGAGAAACTATGTTTGCCGTAAATGGTTTCAAACGCTTCTGACATCCTGCGATGCCAGAGCTGGGTTCTGATAGTTGCGTACTCACCTGACGACCCAAAGCACACACGTGGCCACTCCCGGCAAAGCTCAACCAGACGGTGCAATGATTCATGCAGATGCCAGACTGGCGCAGCTTTGTCCTTGAAACAGCGTGGTAACTTGGCGATAAGGGCGTCATTGTCAGCTTCGCCACCTTCAACCACATCAGGAATAACAAAAAATGACAGCTTGGGATGGTGATAATAAGGAATCAGCCATTGATAGAATTGCTGCCAGTCAATAACAAGGCCGCGTTTCCACGCTGAAAAAGCTCCATTATCTATAGCAACAGAGAGGGCGTATTTAATTGATGCAGCTAATTGGTCAGGACGTGCATACGATACAAATGCGCCAGCACCGGTGACCGCAATACGGTGAACGTTGCCGGCATCACCCCATACAGGTGTTCCGTGGTAATGAGTAACGTCTGCCACGCCCTTAACCATATGTTATTTCCCTATCCCAGCATGAAAGGCTGACTCACATAACATCCCCAACCGCTCAATTTCTGAGGAAATGTCTTTCAGAGTTTGAAGCTCCGAGTTATGGATGTAGTGATGTGCCAGACCGGAAATAAGCTGATTGATTTTCGGGTAATAGCCGATTGTGGCGAGCCATTCCTCGCCAGCTTTTTTACCTGCTTTGACAACCTTCTTTTCATTCAGGATGAATTGAAACTGATCGCTGGTGATAACCCATTTGTCACCAATTTCGATGCGAATGCTCATTAGTGCAGCTCTATTGATTCGTTTTCAAAACGAGCGGCTTCCCCGCGCAGGAGTTCAGCCACTTCAAAGCATGTCATTCGCTTGTTAGTGATATGTACAGCAAGAGCCTCAAGGCGAATGGAAACAGCAGCGGCGCGTGCTTTACGCTCTTCCTTTTTGGCGATATCAATAACGGTCATCAGTGGATCGCTTTCGGCCAAAAACACGTTTGTAATTTCTTTCTGCATGATACTTCTCCTGATTTCGGGCAAAAAAATGCCCGGCGGGTTTACGCCATTTAATTACTTGGGTTAATTAGCTATAACCGATAACGCGGACTGGTTTTTCTTTCAGTTGGGTGACCATTTCTGCCTGTAAATTCAGGCGAAACTCTTTGCAGCACTCCCAGTTAGGATCAACACGGAAAATTGCACCGTCACGGGTTTTTATTTCAAAACCCTCTTCCATATTTGGAATAACAGCGCCGAGGATAATTCTCAATTCATCACGAGACATGGTTCACTCCTTTCAGAATAGAACGAGCAATACGAATAATTAAAAAAACTGGTTTTGTGGCTTTTTTACTGGTCAGCCCTTTTAACAATTCGGACTGATCGCGGCTCGGGTGCCAGCGCTTGCCATCTTTTCCCATAATCCATCCATGACCGCAGTGCATGGCCGGGCTTTGCTTAACGAGCAGGGATGCGAAAGACGGTTCATTTTTCAACATACCCACCTCACATGAGCCCGAAAGAAGAACCGAGGCCGCTAACGGTATCAACCGCGCTGGCCATTGCGGGGCTACCTTGTAGCCTGGCCTGTAGTGCTAGGGCAGTAAGTGACAGCATGCGAATGCCAGCGTTTACGCTCTCAATCATGTTGCTTTTACGAGACGGGGTAAGACGCTCTGTCGATACCGCACCGCTCGCCAGCTCGCCCAGTTCACCCATGGCACGCATGACATAAGTTTGCAGCTTCTCTTTCGCCAGCTCGTTAACTGGCACACACGGTAGACAATGAATCTGAGCGAGAAAGCCATCGACTAAGGTCGAGTCTTCGGTCAGGTCTGTAAGCGTCCAAATTTCAAGAGGGGTCAACTGGTGCGGTTGCTCCGGGTTGAGTTTGTTACGTAACGTTTGAACGTTCATGACCGCACGCTCGGCCAGCTTCGCCATGTTGTGACGCTGCGCGAAAGTGCGACACGCTTCGTCATAGTGGGAATGTTTGGAAACCTGAAAATCAAACATGCAGCATCCTTAGAATTCACATAATGTGAATTACGCGCCAATAACGAGCTGAAAACGGGAATGACCCAACGCCTTACGTAGCTGCTCTTCTTTAAAGCGCGCGTAGTAGATGCGGACCATACCGCTTGCACGCTTACGGCCAGGCTTGATGACGCGCGGCTCGATTGGTAAGCAAGGATTATCGCCAGTAGTCCAACGACGAACGGTAGCAATAGACACTCGCTCTAAAGCTGCAAACTCATGAGGGGATACGATCTCACTTGGAATTTTCACAATTGTAATTTCAGAAGCCATATTGCATGATTCCCAGTTTATAAATAATTGTCATTGATGCTCTTCGATTGTCAGCGATTGTCATCAATGCGCCACTTACAATCCGCATACTAATGCCAATCTTAGTATCGCGCAACATATGGATGCTAATTTTAATGTTGGATACCAACTTCGATAACACAGAATTGCTTAACAGGATTTGTGAGGTTTATGGATTCACGCAGAAATTGCAGCTAGCCAATCACTTCAAAATTGCGCCCAGTTCCTTGCAGAACCGCTACACGCGAGGCAACTTGTCATATGATTTTGCTGTGCATTGCGCACTGGAAACAGGGGTAAGCCTGCGCTGGCTTTTCACTGGACGAGGCCCACAGTATGAAGGTAATCCTTCGCCTACAGACCCAAAAACAATCACCTCATTCATTTTAAGTGACGGAATTCTTTCCGATGATTCCACATTGAGCATTGACGCCAATTTTTTCAGCAAGCAGATGTCGAATGGCATTGCGGTCCGCGCTGATAGGAATCTGTTTTTTGTAGAGAAAGACTCGGCCTTAACCGATGGAACGTGGCTTGTTGATATCGAGGGTTCTACGAGTATTCGTGAATTAACGGTTTTACCTGGCAGAAGGCTGCATGTTGCAGGTGGAAAAGTGCCTTTCGAATGCGGCGTAGATGAAATTAAAACATTAGGTCGCGTAGTGGGTGTGTACAGCGAGGTTAACTGATGACCGTACGGAAAAATCCCTCGGGCGGCTGGCTTTGCGAGCTTTACCCAAACGGGGCTAACGGCAAGCGTATAAGAAAAAAATTCGCCACTAAGGGAGAGGCGCTGGCTTATGAGCAACACACTGTACAGAATCCGTGGAATGAAGCACAAGAAGACAGGCGCACATTAAAAGAGCTGATTGATTCATGGTATAGAGCTCACGGCATAACCCTCAAAGATGGCCTCAAGCGTCAGCTTGCTATGCACCATGCTTTCGATTGTATGGGAGAACCTCTTGCACGTGATTTCGACGCACAAATGTTTTCACGTTACCGGGAGAAACGCTTAAAAGGCGATTACGCTCGCTCCAATAGGGTGAAGGTAGTTTCCCCCCGCACACTTAATCTTGAGCTTGCCTATTTTCGAGCTGTATTCAATGAGCTAAACCGTCTCGGGGAATGGAAAGGGGAAAACCCATTAAAAAATATGCGCCCTTTCCGTACCGAAGAAATGGAAATGGCCTGGCTAAACCAAGAGCAGATCGCACTACTGCTTTCTGAATGCAAACGCCATGACAACCAAGACTTAGAAGCGGTGGTGAAAATTTGCCTAGTTACCGGCGCTCGCTGGGGTGAGTCTGAAGGGCTAAAAAAGACACAACTATCTAAATGTAAAATCACCTTCACAAAAACTAAGGGCAAAAAAAACCGAACCGTACCGATAAGCCGAGAGCTTTATGACTCATTGGTCGAAGCTAAGAAAAACGTGAAGGGGCAGCTTTTCAGTGAATGTTATGGCGCATTCCGTTCTGCTCTGGAAAGGACCGGAATTGAGTTACCTGCTGGACAGCTTACCCATGTCTTACGGCATACCTTCGCGAGTCACTTTATGATGAATGGTGGTAATATTTTGGTCTTACAGCGCGTACTCGGCCATACAGACATCAAAATGACGATGCGCTATGCCCACTTTGCACCCAGCCATTTAGAAGATGCAGTTAAACTGAACCCACTGGCGGCAAGTGGCGATAAAATGGCGATGGAAATGAGTAACACTGATAATCATTGATAGTTTTTGATAATCTAAACGTCTGTTTTTAAACGCAAACTATTGATTTTCGGTTGTTCCGCTAAGAACTCATAATCGCTTGGTCGCTGGTTCAAGTCCAGCAGGGGCCACCAAATCTTAGCTTTAAAATCATATAATTAAGCCACTCAATTGAGTGGCTTTTTTGTTGCCTGGCTCCAGATTAGCGGCAAAGAACCCCCCTGCGACGTTTTATCTGGCAAGTCAGATCAGACAGCTCCTGCATTAATGCACTAAATACGGCTCCTGCACATAATCCCTGACAATATAAACCATGTCATGTAGCAGCCCGGCAAGGTCATCCGCCACCGGTTTTGCCAGCGTGTTACCCAGCAATGCCTGCGTTAATGACTGGAGATATCCCACTGTCAGGCAGGTGTCATGCCACAGATCCGGCATGCTGCTGGGAAGCAATTCATCGGTAGTGAGACGGATAACCAGTTCGGGCGGCAGGTCATCGTCGCAGAGCTGTGCCATTCGGGTGAACGCCTGGGATAAGCGGCCCAGGATCGCTATACGCTCGGCGGGGTCATTAGTTTCAAGCAACACATTCACAAAGCCGGTACAGAAGTCGGTGACCTCGAACAAATTGGCCGAAGCAGGTAACGGCGTCGCGAGCAACTGAACGGTAAAGCTGTCGCGGCAAGGGATGTAAAGCAGATTGGGGATGGTTGTCATTTTGTTGTCTCCGTTGAGTATTAAGAGCCACAACCTGAGTTCCTAAGCACAGGAGAGTGGCAGCGCTGACAGGGTTAGGAACCGGAACTCAACGAAAACCGGCCAGCCTTTCGGCTGCCCTGCCAGCGCCACCAAAGATTTTACAGAGGTGTACGCTGGCCCGATACATAAACATGTACCACCGTTGAGTAGTTCGGGTTCCTACGCCCGGTTACAGATTCTCTGCAACGCCTTCACCCTACTCCCGCCTTTCCCCTGTAAAAAGCGAAATCCACCGCCATGTTTCCCTTCTGCGAGCCCTCTTCCGTAATGAATGTAACGGATTCATCACTCAGGCGAAAAAACCGTAAAAACTAAAGAAATCCCCCATCGCGCCGATCATCATCCGTGTGTATTATTTCCTGTAGCTCTTACCACAATTACCCTTAACTCAAATACTTAAGCGCCAAAGCGAAAGGCATCATGAGCACTCCGATAAAACGGCTAGAAATCATCAAAAATGCCATTGAACTGGAAGACGACGACATCATCCTGAGCCAGCTCGCCAGGCTGAAAAGTGAAGCGTTTGACGATGAGCTACAGGCAATCGTCGTGGCGCTTGAGCAGAAAAATTATACCGCCGCGATGGCCGCCATCACCGCCTGGCTGCAGAGCCAGCGCGCCGTCACCCCGTGGCGCGATCCCCAACTGGCGGCCAGTAAGCTGGAATTGAAAGCGCTGGAAGAGCGCCTGCGCGATCTGATTGACCGTCGTAACGCCCGCGTCCAGCAGCTGGATGAGTTTAACGACAGCTATTTCTCTCGCCTCGGCCCCCTGATGACCCAGATCCTCGCCCTGCGTAAAACTCTGGCGGAGCTGAATCTGCGCCGTCAGCAGGCGGAGGCGCGTCGGCGTGAAGAGGATTATCGCCGCTGTCAGCACTATATGGCTCAGGCGGTCGAAGTGCTGGCCACCCTGACCCAGCGCTGGCGCGACCTGCCGGCAGACTCGCTGCAGGCCGCCGAGGCGCGTAAACAGCTGCAGCAGCAGAGTAACCTGATTGCCAATCTGCTGGCCGAAGCGCAGGAGCTGGAGATCGGTTTAACCCGCGAAGAGGAGCCTGCCCGGCAGGCTCGGGATGAGGCCAACGACGAGTATGAAAAATACCGCGAACAGCATCACGAAGCCGAAGTGCGGCTGCGTAAGGGTAAGGACTTATCAGAAGAGGATAAGAACGAGTTAAAACGCCTCTGGCGCCAGGCCAGTAAGCTCTGCCATCCGGACCTGGTGGCGGACGATCTGAAAGAAGAGGCGAATGCCATGATGGTGCAGCTCAATCAGGCTAAACAGCGGGGTGACGTGAAAGCCATCCGTTCGCTAGTGGCGCGCCTGCAGCAGGGCTTTGAGCCACTGATGGCCAGCGACAGACTGAACGATCTGGAACGTATCCGCAAAAAGATGAACCAGGTGCGCGAGCAAATCGACACGCTGGTGAACGAGCTGGCAGAGCTGGAAAAAGAGGAGTCCTGGCTGCTGGTCTCTTCCCTGAGCAATATGGAGGCCTACTTCGCCCAACAGGAGAAAGCGCTGAACGACGTCCGCGCCTCGCTCGAACATCAGGTGAACGAAGCGCAGTTGGATTCAGCGGCCTGACTATTTTGCGTGCCAGTATGCGCTGGCACGCACCAGCTGTTGATCGATGGCATCCGTTTCAAACTGACGGCTCAGGTTTTTCACCATCTTCCCTTCCCCGGTCAGCCAGATAAAGTAATCCGCCGCGGGCACGCTTAAGGTCGCCAGCGTGTCGGCAACCGCCTGCTCGTTATGCCCCACTACCCAGTGAATGTTAAACGCACTCAGGTGCGCCAGATACTCTTTATACACTTCGTCACCCACCGTCACTACCGCGTGGATCTCCGGGCGTACCGGCAGCGCCGCAATGGCTTCAAGACGACGACGCAGGGCCGGCATGCCCGATTCATCGCACACGTACAGCTGCCAGGCATAATCTTCCGGCACAACCAACGAACCGCGCGGGCCGCCGATGGTCAGCTTATCGCCCACTTTGGCCTGCGCCGCCCAGTCGCTGGCGAGACCGCGTTCGTGGATGAAGAAATCGAGCGCCAGTTCATGGCGCGCCGCATCGTACAGGGGGGTGTAATCGCGCGCCTGCGGGCGCACGCCCTCGCCCCAGTCGATCCCCTCTTCCGTGACGACCGGCGGCACAAAGGTCGTCCCCGGCTCAGGGAAAAAGACTTTGGTATGGTCGTCAAAACCGCGTGAGCTAAAGCCTTCCAGCGCCTCGCCGCCTAAAACAATGCGCTGAAATCCGCTGCTGATGCGCTCCACGCGCAGCACGTCCAGTTCGCGAAAACGCAGCGCATTGCGCACGCGTTGTGGGTATCGGGTCGATGTCATTTTTCTGCCTTCGTGATAATTCACGATATATCTAAATTAATTTTAAATGATAATGATTGCTAATAACCAGGATTGCAAGTTTTTTTTGATAGCCTTTTACTTCTCCCTGACACGAATCCACACCCATAAAATAAATCATTTTAATCATTGAGTTAGGAACAAATTGGCGTGAACACTTGCAAATCAGAACACTTTAGATATAAATTAGATATATCAAAATAAGGAGCCAACTCTATGCGACACGCACATCCTGAGCGCGACCACGATCATCACCCCCACGGCGGCGGCGGACGTCGACAGCGATTCTTCGGACACGGCGAGTTACGGCTGGTCATCCTGGACATTTTGACCCGCAATGCCAGCCACGGTTATGAGTTGATTAAAGCGATCGAGAGCCTGACCCAGGGCAATTACACCCCGAGCCCGGGCGTGATCTATCCGACGCTGGATTTCTTGCAGGATCAGCAGTTTATTACCATTACGGAAGAAGAGAACGGCCGCAAAAAGCTGGCCATCACCGTGGCCGGGCAGCTGTGGCTGGATGAAAATCTGGAACAGCTGGAGCAGATTCAGACGCGTATCAAAGCGCGCTGTGTGGGTGCCCAGTTACGTAAAAACCCGCAGATGAAGCGGGCTCTGGATAATTTTAAAGCGGTGCTGGATTTACGTGTTAACCAGGCCCCGCTCAGCGACGCGCAGCTTAAGCAGATTATCGGCGTGATCGACCGCGCGGCGCTGGAGATCTCCCAGCTGGATTAAGCCACGGCTTCATCACGCAGGCGGAAGATTTTCACCATCTCTTTCAGGTGTCGGGCCTGATCGTTCAGTGCCGATGCCGCCGCAACGGACTCCTCTACCAGCGCAGAGTTCTGCTGGGTAGTGGAGTCAATCAGGCCGATGGCGCTGTTGATCTGGGAAATGCCTTCCGTCTGTTCGCGGCTCGCCTGGCCAATCTCGCGCAGAATGGCATCCATCTCTTCCACGTTCCCCACCATGCCGTTGATCAGAGCGCTGGCTTTCTCAACCAGTTCCATGCCTTCCTGCGTCTGGCTGGTGGAACTCTCAATGAGCTGGCGGATCTCACGGGATGACGAGGCGCTTTTCTGCGCCAGCTGACGTACTTCCCCGGCCACCACCGCGAATCCGCGCCCGTGCTCGCCCGCGCGTGCCGCTTCTACGGCGGCATTCAGCGCCAGAATATTGGTCTGGAAGGCGATGGCATCGATCAGGTTGATAATGTCAGACATGCGGTTAGAGGTGTCGTTAATCAGACGCATTTTTTGCGTCACCTGCTTCATCATTTCACCGTTATTTTTCACCACCAATGCCGCATCGGCAGAGAGGTGAGTGGCATCGCCCGTGTGGGCTGCGGTGTTCTTCACCGTCACGGTGATCTGCTCCATCGACGCCGCCGTCTGCTCGACGGAACTGGCCTGCTCTTCAGTCCGGGCTGCCAGATCCTGGTTGCCTGCCACAATCTGCGCCGCCGCGCTGGAGATGCTCTCGGAGCCGGACTGCACCTCCTGCACAATCTCCTGCAGACGGGTTTTCATGGTCATCAGCGCGTTCAGCAGAACGCCGGTCTCGTCACGGGAGCGGCTGACCACCGTTCGGGTGAGATCGCCCTCGGCGATAGATTCCGCCAGCGAGACGGCCTGGCCCAGCGGATGGGTGATTGAGCGGGCGATAAACCAGCCGATCACCGACGCCGCCAGCACGCTTCCCAGCGCCAGCAGGACCAGGATCATACGGTTCGATTTGAAGTCGCGCTCAACGTCGGCACCGCCCTTCTGCATCTCGCGGTTCTGCACCGCAATCAGCTCCTGCACTTTCGCTTTATAAGCTTGCTGCAGCGTCAGGGTCGTTGTCATCATCTCGGCCACCGCCCCCGGACGGTCATTATTTTGTATGGCTTTCAGGATACGGAAGCGGGACTCAAGATATTGCTGGCGTATCTGGCTGAAGTCGGAGAGGATTTTTTGCGATTCTTTGTCGTTAAGCCTGTTGGTCAGGTCAGTAGAAATGCGCGTGATATTTTCACTTATCGCCTTCAGATGCTGCTCCGACGTGGCGGTGTAGGTGCCCTGGTCATCCAGCAACATGAGCTGCTGGGTACTGACAAATTCCTGGAACTGTTCGATTAACTGATTGGCTTTTACCGTGGTGGGATAATCCTCAGAAATGATGGTCTGCATACCGCTATTAGCCCGACTCAGGCTCAGTAAGGAGAGACCGGAGCTCACTATCATGAGTAAAATAATGAACCCAAACGCCAGAAATAATTTCGTGCCGATCCTTACGTTATTTAAAGACATATTAACTCCGTCGATGTGATTATTTCTTTGACGAGGGGGTTATCGGTCGGTCTTTAGCTAACTTTATGACTTTGATCGCTTTTTTATTAGAAACCACTATCAAAGAATAGGTATCGCCTATTAAATGCGGGTAATCGATCGTTTTAGCGCCTGTATTTAAGTGAATTGACTTCTGCGCAAGAATAAGCGCGCATTATTTCTGGTTATTATTTCAGCGGGAACTTTAATTATTTAATATAAAATTAACATTCCCTGCGGCTTTACCGCGGAATAAAAAAAGCCGCTTACTTAAAATAAATAAGCGGCTTTTTCTTCTGCGGGACCTTTAGTGTAAAACGGTGACCGCATCCTCCAGGCGTTTCGCCCGGTGCTTCACCATGGCGGAGACATGCGCGCTCTCTTCCACCAGCGCGGCGTTTTTCTGGGTGATGCCATCCAGTTCTGCCACGGCACGGGTCAGCTCGGATAAACCGGTAGCCTGTTCCGAGGTCGAGTGGCTAATCTGGGCAATCAGGCGGGTGACGTTCTGGACCTGCTCAACGATATCATCCATGGTCTGGCCGGCGGCATGCACCTGCTCCGAACCGGACTGGACCTTACTGGAACTGGCATCAATCAGCTTACGGATATCATTGGCCGCGCTGGCGCTGCGGCTCGCCAGATGGCGCACTTCGCCAGCCACCACTGCAAAACCTTTCCCCTGCTCACCCGCACGGGCCGCCTCAACCGCAGCGTTCAGCGCCAGGATGTTGGTCTGGAAAGCAATGTCATTAATCAGTTTAGTGATTGAGCCGATGCGCTGGGTACTGTCGGCGATCTCATCCATCGTCCTGACTACCGTCTGCATCGCGCTGCCCCCTTCGGTGGCCGCGCCGCTGGCCGCCATAGAGAGCTTATCGGCGGCGGCGGCCGTCTCTGAGTTGCTCTGCACCGATGCCGCCATCTGGTTCATGGTGGTCACCGTCTGCTGCACGTTGGCCACGGTCTGACGGGTGCGATCGTTCAGATCTTCGTTGCCCTTCGCCAGTTGGTCACTTCCGTCGCGCACGCTCACCACCTGGCTTGATACGTCATTGATCAGCCAGCGGCACATCAACCCTAACTGCCCCACCGCACGCAGGGTCAGCCCCAGTTCGTCGCTGCGGTTGAGGTGCTCTACGCTATTGCGGGCCCCGGTCGCCACGTTTAGCGCCTGGCGCGCAACGTTCTCGATCGGGCGTACAATCTGCTGCTCAAACAGCAGGGTGCCTGTCAGCATGATGAGGGCACTGGCCGCCAGCGGCGCCCAGCCTGCAGAGGTGGCCAGCAGCACCGCGGCAAGCACCACAAACAAACCGGCCATCACGCTACGCACCCGCCAGCGCAGCGGCAGAGTGGGCAGCTTGCCAGACCAGCCTTTACGCAACACCAGCCCTTTATGCAGCCGTTTGTTACTGCGTCCTTCGTTCAGCGCTTTGTAGAGCGGCTCTACCGCGGCAATCTCTTCCGGCGTGGCCTTCGCGCGAATCGACATATATCCCGTCACCTGCCCGTTACGCACCATCGGCACGGCGTTGGCGCGCACCCAGTAATGGTCGCCATTTTTGCGGCGGTTTTTCACAATGCCGCTCCACGGCTCGCCCTGCTTCAGCGTGTACCACATATCGGCAAACGCGGCTTTTGGCATATCCGGATGGCGCACCAGGTTGTGCGGCTGGCCCAGCAACTCATTCAGTTGGTAGCCGCTGACCTTCACGAAAGTATCGTTAGTGTGGGTCATGTAGCTGTTGAGGTCAGTGGTGGACATCAGAGTGGTGTCATCGTCCAGAGGATACGCATTCTGGGTGACATACGATTGAGAAGACATGTGAGCATCCCTTGCAGGTTATTTGAATGTTAATTTCGGGGGTTAATCTCTTTTCGGCGGTAGGGAATTTATCTTTAGTTGTTAAATTCGATCGAGATCGCAAATCATCCCTAAACCGCACGTTTAGTACGCTTTTCTAATCTATTGATTCAAAATACTTTCATGGTGAAATTACTCACAAAGCCTTACCCGTTAAGGCCTACTTAAGTAGCGTGCGCCGCACCACGTCAGTGCAATTGACGAAAATGAGTGCAACGCAATGGCCCGACACCCCACGCCAAAACCGCCTCCGCTGCGTCTCACATGATTAAATATTGTGCAACATTACTTTAACCTGGCGTTTATCCCGATTTTCGTCGGGTCATCGGAAGTGGCGCAATCCCTGCAATAATTAACTCAGTATCATGTGATACGCGATCCCCGGGAGCACATCTTGAACAGGTTACCCTCCAGCGCCTCGGCTCTTGCCTGTACCGCGCACGCACTGAATCTCATTGAAAAGCAAACGCTTGATCATGAGGAGATGAAACAACTTAACCGCGAGGTGATTGATTACTTCAAAGAGCATGTGAATCCGGGATTTTTAGAGTATCGAAAATCTGTGACCGCTGGCGGGGATTACGGAGCCGTAGAGTGGCAGGCGGGGAGTTTGAATACGCTTGTCGACACCCAGGGACAGGAGTTTATTGATTGCCTGGGTGGTTTTGGGATTTTCAACGTGGGGCACCGTAATCCAGTTGTCGTTTCCGCCGTACAGAATCAACTCGCTAAACAACCTCTTCACAGTCAGGAACTCCTCGACCCCCTGCGGGCGATGCTGGCAAAAACGCTGGCGGCCCTGACCCCCGGCAAACTGAAATACAGCTTCTTTAGCAACAGCGGCACGGAGTCGGTCGAAGCGGCGCTTAAGCTCGCCAAAGCGTACCAGTCGCCGCGCGGAAAATTCACCTTTATCGCGACCAGCGGTGCCTTCCACGGCAAATCGCTGGGCGCCCTCTCCGCGACGGCAAAATCGACCTTCCGTAAGCCGTTTATGCCGCTGCTGCCGGGCTTTCGCCATGTGCCGTTCGGCGACATTGCTGCTCTGCGCCTGCAGCTCAGCGAGTGCCGTAATACCGGCGATGACGTGGCGGCGGTGATTCTGGAACCTATTCAGGGTGAAGGGGGCGTGATTCTGCCTCCGCAGGGCTATCTGCCTGCCGTGCGTCAGCTGTGCGATGAGTTTGGCGCGCTGCTGATCTTCGACGAAGTGCAGACCGGTATGGGGCGCACAGGCAAGATGTTTGCCTGCGAGCACGAGAACGTGCAGCCAGACATTCTCTGCCTGGCGAAGGCGCTGGGCGGCGGCGTAATGCCGATTGGCGCCACGGTGGCGACCGAAGAGGTATTCTCGGTGCTATTTGATAACCCGTTCCTGCACACCACCACCTTCGGCGGTAATCCGCTGGCCTGTGCAGCTGCGCTGGCGACCATCAACGTATTACTGGAGGAGAACCTGCCTGCGCAGGCCGAGCAGAAAGGCGACATGCTGCTCGATGGTTTCCGCCAGCTAGGGCGTGAATACCCGGACCTGGTGCAGGACGCACGCGGCAAAGGGATGTTGATGGCTATCGAGTTTGTTGATAACGCAATCGGCTACAACTTCGCGAGCGAGATGTTCCGCCAGCGGGTGCTGGTAGCCGGCACGCTGAACAACGCCAAAACCATCCGCATTGAACCGCCGCTCACGCTCACCATTGAGCAGTGTGAGCAGGTGCTGAAAGCTGCGCGTAAAGCGCTGGCGGCGCTGAGAGTGAGCGTCGAAGAGGCGTAAAAAGCGCCGGGCGGCCCTGCGCCTGCCCGGCCGTTTTTTTCCGCTACGTCAAAGCCTTTTTAACGGTAAACCGCCGCACATTTCTCCTTTACTGACCCCGCTCTGTTTTTGCCAACGCCTGGCTTACCGGGACGATATCGGCTTCCGGCCTGGTCAATACCTTGTCTTTATCCTTGTTGGGTCACAACCATGGTATAAAACCGTCAACAGAGGTTACGCCGTCAGTAGCCTCGCATCTTGCCGTGATGGCCCCTGCTTTATTTTTGTTAACGCGATGACGACGGCTCAGGTTCACCGCTGGCGCTTTAAGAGGAGAGACGATGTTTCACGGATTAAGTGCATTTCCGTTGACCCCCCTGAAAGAGGGAAAGATCGACGAGCAGGCTTTCACAACCCTTCTGCGCCCACTGGTGGATGCGGGCGTAGATTCGCTGGGTATTCTTGGTTCCACGGGCAGCTACGCGTACCTCACCGTTGCAGAACGGACCCAGGTAACACGCTGTGCGGTTGAGCATGCGGGCGGGATCCCTGTGATGGTGAGCATCGGCGCACTTCGGCTGGACGATATTCTGCGTCTGGCCGACGATGCGCAGGCGGCCGGGGCGGCCGGCGTGCTAATGGCCCCGGTCTCGTACCAGCGGCTGACGGCGGAGGAGGTCTATTCGCTGTATGAGCGGGTTACCCGCCAGCTCTCCGTTCCGCTGTGCGTTTACGATAACCCGGCCACCACCGGCTTTACATTTAGCGATGAGCTGATGTTTGCCGTAGCGGCGCTACCGAACATCGGCTCCGTGAAATTTGGCCGCGTGCCGGAGGATATCGCGCAGGTACGCTCGCGCCTTCCGGACAACGTTACCATGGGCATCAGCGGTGACTGGCAGGCAGCACCAGCCCTGCGGGCCGGGTTCGATGTCTGGTACTCGGTTATCGCAGGCGTGTTCCCACAGACCGCGCTGGCGATTGCGCGTTCAAAAGAGACGACGCAATCTGAACGGCTTGAGCCGCTGTGGGCGCTGTTCCGCCGTTATGGCAGCCTGCGCGTCATGGCAGCCGCAGCCGAGATGATGGGAAAAGTCACGGTGCCCGCACTGCCGTTTCCCCTGCAGGCGATCCAGGGCGAGCCGCGTGAAGCGCTGGCGAGACTGATTATCAGCCTTGAGCTGGCCTGAAATACCCGCGGGCGCTCCGTGTACCCGGCAAGCGGGATTTACACTCCACAGGCCCGGTCCGCGTTGCGCCACCGGGCAAGGCCGCTATTCCGGCAACAACCCGACAAAACAGCGTTTTTTACGCGGCTCCGACATCAGTTCCTCGAGCTTATCCACGCAGGCCAGATAGTGCGGCGTCTGCTTGTGCGCTAATACTGCCTCTTCGTCTTTATAGGCTTCATAGATAAAGAACCGGGTTTTCACCCGCGGGTCCTGCAGTACATCAAAGCGCAGATTGCCCGGCTCCTGAATCGCCCCTTCATGATTGGCGCGAAACACCTCCAGAAACTCATCTACCCGTTCGGGTTTGATATTGATCTCTACCAGCGTCACATTCATTTTGCTTCTCCCTGTTTCTCTTCCTGCCAGAACTGGAACGCGTCCCGCGCGCGCATGTTCTCGTGGACCACTTTTTTCACCGCCTTCAGCATGGCGAGCGGCGCGCTGGACTGGAAGATATTGCGCCCCATGTCCACGCCGGATGCCCCCTGGTCGATGGCGCGCCAGCACATCTCCAGCGCCTCGTTTTCCGGTAGCTTCTTGCCCCCGGCGATGACAATCGGCACCGGGCAGCTGGCGGTCACTTTCTCAAAGCCCTCGTCGACATAATAGGTCTTAACGAACTGCGCCCCCATCTCGGCGGCGATGCGGCTGGCGAGCGAGAAATAGCGGGCGTCGCGCGTCATCTCTTTGCCCACCCCCGTTACCGCCAGCGTCGGCATGCCATAGCGCGCGCCCGCGTCCACCAGCTTGATGATGTTGTTGATGGACTGGTGCTCAAATTCACTGCCGATATAGACCTGCGCCGCTACCGCGCAGACGTTCAGGCGCAGCGCGTCCTCCATCGCGACCGCCACGCACTCGTTGGAAAGCTCGCCCAGAATCGAATTTCCCCCGGAGGCGCGCAGCACCACCGGTTTGTTGGTGGCCGCGGGCACCTGGCTTCGCAAAATGCCGCGGGTGCACATCAGCACGTCGGTCTCGCCAAACAGCGGGGCAATGGAGAGATCGATACGTTCAAGGCCGGTGGTTGGCCCCTGGAAGTAGCCGTGGTCAAAAGCCAGCATTACCGTGCGGTTGCTTTGCGGGTTGAAGATGCGTGAAAGCCGGGACTGCATGCCCCAGTCCAGCGAACCGCAGCCCTTCAGGGTGTAAGGTACGTTGACCTGCGGCGTACCGATACCAAAATCCTTGCCGTCTTTGATGTCGTCTAAATCAGCCATGTTCTCCCCCGTCAGAAGTCGTACTTATCAATGTTCTCTTTGGTGAACACCACCCGCTCCGGCAGCAGCACGATGCCATTGCCCTTCGCCTCATACTGGTAGCCCTGCACGCTGTTCGGTTCAACCTTCAGCGTCCCAATGTCTTTAATCTCTACGCTGTCGCCAACGTTAACATCGCCCTTTTTCAACATATGATCGGCGACGTTGACCGCAATTTTGCCCTGCTGCACCACATCCCACAGGCCAAAGGCTTTTACCGTGCCGCGCTCAACGTAGGGGCGCATTACGTTCGGCGTACTGAACCCGACGATCGCGACCCCTTCCCGCTTCAGGTTTTCTGCCGCCTGCGCTGCCGCCGGCAGGGCGTTAGCGTCCGGGGCGATGATCGCATCCAGATCCGGATAGGCTTTTAAGATCCCTTCGGCGGTTTGCAGGGATTTGGTGGCATCGTTATAGCCAAACTGGGTGGTGACGACCTGCCACTGGGGATGATCTTTCTCGATTTTGGCCTTCGCCTCTTTTACCCACTGGTTCTGGTCGGTGACGGTCGGGCTGGAGTAGAAGAAGGCGACTTTGGCATTCGGTTTGGTGACCTGCTTGCCGGCCATCTCTACCAGCAGGCCGCCGAGCTGTTCCGGTGTGCCCTGGTTGATGTAAATGCTGCGGCACTCCGGTTTGGTGTCGGAATCCCATGTCAGCACCTTCACGCCGCGCTGCATCGCGCGCTTCAGTGCCGGGCAGAGACCGTCCGGTGACACGGCAGAGACGATAATGGCGTTGTAGCCCTGGTTGACGAAGTTGTTGATCAGCTGCACCTGGCCGGAGACGCTTGGCTCGGTCGGGCCGTCGTAGGTCACGTCCACGCCGAGATCTTTACCTGCCTCTTTCGCGCCGTTACCGCCGCTGGTAAAGAAGCCGACACCCACCAGTTTCGGGATAAAGGCGATGCGGTCTGCCGCCTGCGCCGAGGCGAAGCTGAGGGCCATCGCCAGCACTATCAGTTTTGTTTTCATCGTACGCTCCGGGTAGTTTTCAGGAAGATATTGCGCACCCATTCACGGTGCAGACTCAGCGAACGTCCCATCACCACCACAACCAGTAGCGCCCCTGATAGCGCGCTCGACACCTGGTTGGGGATGCCGACCATCTGTAACCCCTGTTGCAGGTAGCCCACCAGCAACGCCGCCAGCGCCGTACCCACAACCGAACCTGACCCGCCGTAGATATTCGCCCCGCCGAGCACGGCGGCGGTGAGGGCCGGCATCAGTAAATCGCGCCCGAGATCCGAACGCGCCGAACCGAAATAAGAGACCATCACCAGGGCGGCAATCGCCGAAGCTACGCCCACCAGGCCATACAGCGCGTAAGGCATGCCGTTTACCGACAGCGCCGCATAGCGTGCCGCGCGGGGGTTCTGGCCGATCAGGAACAGATGCCGGCCAAAGCGTCCGCGATGAGTGATCAGCCAGAAGAAAAGAGTTACGACGGCGAAGAGCACCAGCGGGATCGGCAGGCCGAAGAGCGTCAGGTTAGCGAAGGCGGTAAAGCTCTCCGGGAAGCCGCCAATCCCCTCATAGCCGGTCGCCCCTGCCATGCCAGAGAGCAGCAGTGCCCCGCCGCCGTAGAGGTAGAGCGTGCCGAGAGTAATGACCAGCGGGCTGATACCGGTGTAGTGAATCAGCGCGGCGTTGAGCAATCCGCACAGCAGACCGAGCAGCAGCGTCAACGGAATGGCGACGGCCATTGGCCATCCCGCCTGCGTCATCACCCCCAGCGCAATGGCGCACAGGCCGATAGTCGACCCCAGCGAAATATCAATCCCACCGCTGATGATCACCAGCGTCAGCGGCAGCGCCACAATGCCGATGCAGATAAAGTCGCTGGTGCTGAACAGCAGCATGTTGATATCGAGCATCCGCGGGTTAATGGCGCCAAAGAGCAGGATCTCCAGCACCAGCAAGATCAGCAGCGCGCTTTCCCAGTTAAGCTTCATTTACGCCACCTCTTTTTTGCGTTTTGGAAAGGGGGTGACGTGTTTTCCCCCTTTGTTGCCCGGCTGGAAACGGCTGTATTTCAGCGCCCGCTGATGTCGTGCCAGCGCCTGACGCAAGCGCCCGTCGAGCACCAGCACCCCCAGCAGCACCAGCCCGGCGATAAAGTCGTTCCACCAGGCCGGGAGCCTGAACAGCACCAGCACGGTGTCAATTTGGGTCAGGAAGAAGGCGCCGAGCAGCGCGCCAATTAGCGTGCCCGTCCCGCCCAGCAGCGAAATTCCGCCAAGCACGCAGGCGGCGATGGCTTTCATCTCCAGTCCGCTGCCGGTCTGGTTTGGCACAAAGCCAATCTGCGCAGCAAAGATAATGCCCGCACAGGCCGCCAGCATGCCGTTCAGAGTAAAAGCGAGCATGCGGGTGCGGTTTACCGCCACGCCCAGCTGGCGTGCGGCGGCGAGGTTGTCGCCCACCGCATAAAAATCACGCCCAAAAGCGGTGCGCGACAGGATCCACGCCCCCACGGCGGCGATAAACAGCACCACAAAGCCCAACGGTGAAATCCCGAGGGCGACCGGCGCTGAGAGGCCTTTCAGGGCCGGAGGCAGCCCTTCTATCCACTTCCCACCGGTCCAGAGCAGCATGCCACCGCGATAGAGCCCCAGCGTGCCGAGGGTGGCCACAATCGCCGGGATACGTAGCCCCACCACCAGCAGACCATTAAACGCACCGGCCAGCGCGCCTATCATCAGCGCAAAGAGCATAGAGACCGGCAGGCTATAGCCGTTATTTAGCGCCACGCCTACGGCAATGGCGCAGAGGCCGACGGTCGATCCCACTGAAACATCAATATTACGGGTCAGCATCACCAGCGCCGCGCCGATCGCCAGCAGGATCAGGATCTGCGCGCTGGCGAAGATCATTCCCAGCGTCTGTAGACTTAAATAGGTCGGATTCAGTGCCACCAGTACGGCAAACAGAGCGAGGATCGCCAGTAAAGCGCTCAGCTCACGGTTCTTTAATAAGGTCTTCATGCCTGGCCTCCGAACGCCAATGCCATCATGCGATCGAGGCTGACCGCCTGGCGGGGCAACTCGCCGCTGAGCCTCCCCTGGTGCATCACCAGCACGCGATCCGCCAGACCGGGAAACTCATCAAGATCGCTTGAGATCATCAGCACCGCCACGTTTTGTGCCGCCACGCTCTTAAGCAGTTGATAGATATCGGCGCGCGCCGAGACGTCTACGCCACGCGTCGGTTCATCGACGATCAACAGCAGTGGGTTGGCCTCCAGACAGCGTGCCAGCAGGACCTTCTGTTGATTACCGCCGGAGAGGGTGCGCACGGTTTGATCCGCATGGTTGAGTTTGATCCCCAGCGCCCGGTGATAACGCTCCACCACCGCAGATTCCCGCTTGCGCTGTTGCCAGACAGAGGGCTCGTTCAGCGCCACGGTGTTCCAGCGGATCGGCGCATCCAGGAACAGACCCGATACCTGCCTGTCCTCCGGCAGGTAGACCAGCCCCTTCCCGAGGCGGGCCGAAACGGTATCGTGGCCGATCTCCTGGTTCTCCAGCCAGACGCGCCCTCCGCGTGCCGGACGCAGGCCATAGAGGGTTTCAGCAAACTCCGTGCGCCCGGATCCCACCAGCCCGGCGAGGCCGACAATCTCGCCGGCGTAAATTTCCAGGCTGAGATCGATAAACCCTTCCCCGGTGAGATCGTCTACCCGCAGGACCGGGAAATCCTGCGCCTGGGTACGGCGGTTTCCCGGCAGGGCCAGCCACAATTTTTGTGTATCGCTTAAGCTGCGATCCCGGCTGACCGGGGTCATGGCAGCGATCAGCGCATTGTCATCCAGCTGCGCGGTTTCGCCGCTGAGTACCACCGCGCCGTCACGCATCACCGACACGTGGCTGGCGAGCGCGCGGATCTCCGGCAGTTTATGAGAGATAAAGACAATGCCGACCCCCAGCGCCTGGAGCGCGCGGATCTGGCGGAACAGCCGCTCGGTTTCCCCGGGCGTGAGCGATGCGGTAGGTTCATCGAGGATCAGGATCTGCGCCTCGCGCATTAACCCGCGCAGGATCTCCACCATCTGCTGGTCTGCCACCTCCAAAGTGCTGGCGGCCGCGTCGAGATTTAGCTGGCACTGCAGCTGCTGGAGCTTATCGGTCAGGCGTGTATTAAGGTCGTTGCCGCGCGGCAGGCGGAAAAGAATGTTTTCGCGCACCGTGAGATTGGGAAACAGCATCGGCTCCTGCGGCACCAGATAGATGCCAAGCCCGTGCGCCTGGCCGGGCTTAAGGCGCGCAAATGCGTGACCGGCCACAGAGAGTTCACCGCGATCGGGCGTCTCAACCCCGGCAATGATCTTCATTAGCGTCGATTTTCCCGCGCCATTACCGCCCATCAACGCATGCACCTGGCCTGACAGCAGTGTGAAATCAATGCCTTTCAACACCGGAACGCCAGAGAACTGCTTATGGATATCGCGTGCCTCTAAGAGTGTTTTCATCATCACGCCGCCATTGAACAAAAGATTTTTAGATTTAATAATGTTCAAAAGCGTAGACCCTGAACTATATTTACAACCGTGCAGGGATCACAGTTTTATGGTTTCAGATCCAGAGATTACCCAAACACATTAAAAGATCCGTTTTGTCGCGTGGCTCACATTTTCGCGGCGCAACATCACGAACATATGATCTAAATTTTTATAAGAGTTCATCTATGAGCGAGAAACGCATTGTCGAAGAGAGCCGGTTTGCCGGACTGGCGCTGTCAGAGGAAGAGCTGGTGGCTCGCGTGGCCTGGTGTTACTACCACGACGGCCTGACCCAGAACGACATAGGCGAACGGTTAGGCCTGCCGCGCCTGAAGATCTCCCGCCTGCTGGAGAAAGGGCGTCAGTCGGGGGTGATCCGCGTACAGATTAACTCGCGCTACGAGGGGTGCCTGGCTCTGGAAACCGAGCTGCAACAGCGTTTTGGCCTGAAGCTGGCCCGCGTGTTACCGGCCCTGAATACCCCAGCGATGAGCGTACGCCTGGGCATTGGTGCCGCCCAGTCGTTAATGGGGGTACTGGAACCCGGGCAGCTGCTGGCAGTGGGATTTGGTGAAACCACCATGAGCTGCATCCAGCACTTAAGCGGTTTTATTGGTTCACAGCAGGTACGGCTGGTGACCCTTTCGGGCGGCGTCGGGCCCTATATGACCGGTATTGGCCAGCTGGATGCGGCCTGTAGCGTGAGCATGATCCCCGCCCCGCTGCGCGTGTCGTCAGCATCCGTTGCCGGGATCTTAAAGCGTGAAGCCAGCGTAAGGGATGTGATCCTCGCCGCCACGGCCGCCGATGCAGCCGTAGTCGGTATCGGATCGGTGAACCAGCGTCGCGATGCCACGATTTTACGCTCCGGCTACATCAGCGAGGGAGAGCAGTTGATGTTCGCCCGTAAGGGCGCCGTGGGGGACATTCTCGGTTACTTCCTTAACGCCGGCGGCGAGCGGGTTGAGGATCTGGAGATTCATCAGGAGTTACTCGGCGTGACCCTCGAAGAGCTGGCGCAACTGCCCACTATCGTTGGTGTGGCCGGTGGCGAAGAGAAAGCCGATGCGATTTATGCCGCACTGAAAGGTCGCCGTATCAATGGCCTGGTGACGGAAGAGACCACAGCCCGCGCGGTGCTGGCCCTGGCAAAATAGGGGCGTAGCTCGTGCAAACCACGAGGCATGCTCATGAGTTACCTTTTAGCGTTAGATGCAGGGACAGGCAGCGTTCGCGCCGTGATTTTCGATCTACAAGGCAACCAGATTGCCGTCGGCCAGGCTGAGTGGAAACACCTGAGCGTGGAGAATGTGCCTGGGTCGATGGAGTTTGACCTCGATACCAACTGGCGGCTGGCTTGCCAGTGCATTCAGCAGGCGCTGACGCGCGCGCATCTGAACGCGGCGGATATTCAGTCCGTCGCCTGCTGCTCGATGCGCGAAGGGATTGTGCTGTATGACCGCAACGGCGAGGCCATCTGGGCCTGTGCCAACGTCGATGCCCGCGCCAGCCGCGAGGTAGCCGAACTTAAAGAGATCCACGATTACCGTTTCGAATCCGAGGTGTATGACGTTTCCGGCCAGACCCTGGCCCTCAGCGCCATGCCGCGCCTGCTGTGGCTGGCGCACCATCGCCCGGATATCTATCGCAAAGCCGCCACCATCACCATGATCAGCGACTGGCTGGCGGCAAAACTCTCCGGCGAGCTGGCGGTCGATCCGTCCAATGCGGGGACCACGGGCATGTTAGATCTCTTCTCCCGCGACTGGCGTCCGGCGCTGCTCGACATGGCCGGGCTGCGCGCCGATATTCTCTCTCCGGTGAAAGAGACGGGGACCGTGCTGGGGGCCATTACCCACGAAGCCGCGCAGCAGAGCGGCCTGCGCGAAGGCACGCCGGTGGTGATGGGGGGCGGCGACGTACAGCTGGGTTGCCTGGGATTAGGGGTGGTGCGCGCCGGGCAAACGGCGGTATTAGGCGGCACCTTCTGGCAGCAGGTGGTAAACCTGCCGCAAGTGCGAACCGATCCTGATATGAATATTCGCGTTAACCCGCACGTCATCCCCGGTATGGCCCAGGCGGAGTCGATCAGCTTCTTTACCGGGCTGACCATGCGCTGGTTCCGCGATGCCTTTTGCGCGGAAGAGAAGCTCATTGCCGAGCGGATGGGGATGGATACCTATAGCCTGCTGGAAGAGATGGCGAGCCGCGTGCCGGCGGGATCCCACGGTGTGATGCCGATCTTCTCCGATGCGATGCACTTTAAGCAGTGGTATCACGCAGCACCGTCGTTTATCAATCTCTCCATCGACCCGGAAAAGTGCAACAAAGCCACGCTATTCCGCGCGCTGGAAGAGAACGCGGCGATTGTCTCCGCCTGCAACCTGACGCAAATTTCGCACTTTTCCGGGGTGACGTTTGAGAGCCTGGTCTTTGCGGGCGGCGGAGCGAAAGGCGCCTTATGGAGCCAGATTTTAAGTGACGTCACTGGCCTGCCGGTGCGTGTACCCGAGGTAAAAGAGGCGACGGCGCTCGGCTGTGCAATTGCGGCGGGTACTGGCGCCGGGCTGTTTGCGGATATGGCCTCAACGGGGGAGCGGCTGGTGAAATGGAGCCGCGAATTTACGCCGAACCCGGAACACCGGGAGCTGTACGACGGCATGATGCAGAAATGGCAGACGGTGTACGCCGATCAGCTTGGGCTGGTGGATAGCGGGTTGACCACGTCAATGTGGCAGGCGCCTGGGCTGGTGCGGGTATCCCCCTCACCGCGGCCCTCTCCCCAAAGGGGCGAGGGGGAAAACCACATTGAGCCAACACTTTAGGACCGCACCGGTCAGTCCCCTCTCCCCTGTGGGGAGAGGGTTAGGGTGAGGGGGAATATTTGAATCCCATCACAATCACCGCATTCCCCTTTTCCCTTTTACTCTCCGCTGGCTAAATTAGTAACTCATCCGACCACATAACAATAAATTAACACTGGAAGAAAGTATGAGCCGCTACCCGTCGTTATTCGCCCCGCTCGACCTGGGGTTCACCACCCTCAAAAACCGTGTACTGATGGGATCGATGCACACCGGTCTGGAGGAGCGTCCGGACGGCGCTGAGCGCCTGGCGGCTTTCTACGCCGAGCGCGCCCGCCACGGCGTGGCGTTGATTGTGACCGGCGGCGTGGCCCCCGCCCTTTCTGGCGTTACGATGGAGGGCGGCGCGGTACTGAATGACGCCAGCCAGCTTCACCATCACCGCCTCGTGACCGACGCCGTCCATCGTGAGGGGGGCAAAATCGCGCTGCAGATCCTGCATACCGGCCGTTACAGCTATCAGCCGCATCTGGTGGCGCCCTCTGCCATTCAGGCACCGATTAACCGCTTCAAACCGCAGGCGCTCAGCCACGACCAGATCCTGGCGCTGATTGACGACTTCGCCCGTTGCGCCGCACTGGCGCGGGAAGCAGGATATGATGGCGTAGAGGTCATGGGGTCGGAAGGCTACCTGATTAACGAATTTCTTGCCGCCCGCACCAACCAGCGCGACGACGAATGGGGCGGCGATTATGCCCGCCGCATGCGTTTTGCCGTCGAGGTGGTGCGCGCCGTACGGGAACGGGCGGGTGCGGATTTTATTATCGTCTACCGTCTCTCGATGCTCGACCTGGTGGAGGGCGGCGGCACCTTCGACGAAACCGTCCAGCTGGCCCAGGCAATAGAGGCCGCCGGGGCCACGATCATCAACACCGGCATCGGCTGGCACGAGGCGCGCATCCCGACCATCGCTACCCCGGTGCCGCGCGCCGCGTTCAGTTGGGTGACGCGTAAGCTGAAAGGCAAAGTCTCTATTCCGCTGGTGACCACCAACCGTATTAACGATCCGCAGGTGGCGGACGATGTGCTTTCACGCGGTGATGCCGATATGGTCTCCATGGCACGCCCGTTCCTCGCCGATGCAGAGATCCTTTCTAAAGCGCAGAGCGGCCGCGCAGATGAGATCAACACCTGCATCGGCTGTAACCAGGCCTGTCTGGATCAGATCTTTGTGGGCAAAGTCACCTCCTGCCTGGTCAACCCGCGCGCCTGCCACGAAACCAAACTGCCGGTGATCCCGGCGATCGTTAAAAAACGTCTTGCCGTGGTCGGTGCAGGGCCGGCAGGGTTAGCATTTGCGGTTAATGCCGCCGCGCGAGGGCACAGCGTCACGCTGTTTGACGCGGCGGCCGAGATTGGCGGGCAGTTTAATATCGCCAAACAGATCCCCGGCAAAGAGGAGTTTTACGAGACGCTGCGCTACTACCGCCGGATGATCGAGGTCACGGGCGTCGATCTGCAGCTCAACCAGAGAGTGAATGCGCCCGATCTGATCGGTTTCGACGAGGTGATCCTCGCCAGCGGGATTGCCCCGCGTACCCCGGCGATCGCGGGTATCGATCATCCGAAGGTGCTGAGCTATCTCGACGTGCTACGCGATAAAGTGCCGGTGGGCGAAAAGGTGGCGATTATCGGCTGCGGCGGAATCGGCTTTGATACCGCCATGTACCTGAGTCAGCCAGGGGAGGCCACCAGCCAGAACATTGCCGAATTTTGTGTGGAATGGGGAATCGATACCAGCCTGAACCAGTCCGGTGGGTTACGCCCGGAAGGGCCGCAACTGCCGCGAAGCCCGCGCCAGATTGTGATGCTGCAGCGTAAAGCCAGCAAACCGGGTGAAGGGCTGGGTAAAACCACGGGCTGGATCCACCGCGCCACCCTGCTCTCACGCGGGGTGAAGATGATCCCGGCGGTGAGTTACCAGAAGATCGACGACGACGGTCTGCATGTGACGATCGGCGGAGAGTCGCAGCTGCTGGCGGTGGATCAGGTGATTTTATGTGCCGGGCAGGAGCCGAAACGCGATCTGGCAGATCCGCTGCGCGATGCCGGCAAAACGGTGCATCTGATTGGTGGGTGTGATGTGGCGATGGAGCTGGATGCCCGACGGGCGATTGCGCAGGGGACGATGCTGGCATTAAGCATTTAATTTTTCCCCTCACCCCGGCCCTCTCCCCACAGGGGCGAGGGTGTATTCGTCCCCTCTCCCCCGTGGGGAGAGGGGACGGGTGAGGGGGTAATCATCTTACCGACGACGTCCCAGCTTAACCGCTTTCAGCACCACAAACTTATTGTTCGTCGCGATGGTGACGCAGTTACCGAAAATCTTCTTCAGCTTGTGGAAGTAGTCCAGGTGGCGGTTCGCCACGATGTACAGCTCGCCGTTAATTTTCAGGCAGCGGCGGGCGTGGTGGAACATCTCCCACGCAACGTTATCCGTCAGGGCGTGCTTCTGGTGGAACGGCGGGTTACAGAAGACGGCGTTGAAGCGGAAAGGCTCCACGCCCGACAGCGCGTTGTTGATCATAAACTCGCAGCGATCCAGCGCGTCCGGCATGTTGGTTTCGACGTTCAGACGGCTTGATGCCACCGCCATTGGCGACTCATCGCTAAACACTACGCTGGCGTCCGGGTTCTTCGCCAGCAGCGTCAGGCCAATCACGCCGTTACCACAGCCCAGGTCAACGATCTCCCCTTCGAGGTTCTCCGGCAGGTGCTCCATAAAGAAACGCGCCCCAATATCCAGCCCGGTGCGGGAGAAGACGTTCGCATGGTTGTGGATGGTCCAGTCGGTACCCTCCAGCTTCCAGCTCAGGGTTTCGGGTGCGTCAGCCAGTTCCGGTGCGCTGAAGGTGCAGTTGATCAGGCGCGCCTTTTTCCAGGCCAGCGTGGTGGTGGTTGGGCCGAGCACTTTCTCGAACAGTTCCAGCGTCGAGGTGTGGATATCGCGCGCCTTGGCACCGGCGATGATACGCGTTTGCGGGGTGACAACCTTACGCAGCGCGCGCAGCTGCTGCTCCAGCAGCGCCATGGTTTTTGGCACTTTAATCAGCACCACGCCCGGCGCCTGCGGGTAGTCCGCGGTGCTGTCGAGGAACTTCACGCTGCCTTCATCGATATCGTTATGGCGCAGGTTCTCACGCGTTGCCAGCTCGCTCAGGTAAGAGTCGCCGATGCTGTAGGGCGTGTGCTCTGCCAGCGCGCAGGCCAGCGCGCCAAAGGCGTCATTCAGGATCAGAACCGGGCCGCTGATTTCAGTGTCATCCAACTGCTGCAGCAGATAGTCATCCGCCGCTTCCCACGCCTGAAGCGGGTTAACGTCATCCGTTTCCGGGAAACGTTTAAGGTTGAGTGAACGGAAACCGTTGTCTAAGTGGCTCATCGGCCCTCCTGAATGGTAAAATTTGGCGTATCCCTGAAAAGGGTGCGTGAGTATACCCGTTTTATTGTCGATTTGGGGCGTTGATGAACCAACTTACTTATCTCCAGGGCTACCCGGAGAACTTACTGACTCAGGTTCGCAGCCTGATTGCCGAGCAAAAGCTGGGCGCGGTGCTGGAAAAACGCTACCCCGGCACGCACGATTTCGCGACCGATAAGGCGCTCTGGCAGTATACGCAGGATCTGAAAAACCGGTATCTGAAGAGCGCGCCGCCGATCAATAAGGTGATGTACGACAACAAGATCCACGTACTGAAAAATGCTCTCGGCCTGCATACCGCCATCTCTCGCGTGCAGGGCGGCAAGCTAAAAGCCAAAGCCGAGATCCGCGTAGCGACGGTGTTTCGCAACGCCCCCGAGGCGTTTTTGCGAATGATCGTGGTGCATGAGCTGGCGCACCTGAAAGAGAAAGAGCACGACAAAGCGTTCTACTCCCTGTGCTGCCATATGGAACCGCAATACCACCAGCTGGAGTTTGATACCCGGTTATGGCTTACGCATTTATCGTTAAAAGGTAATGCGGAATAGCGCACTCATTTTGTCACGCGGCCGTGCTACAGTGGCTAAAGGTTCCCAGCTACGGAGTACGTAAACGTTTATGATACGTTTCGCAGTCATTGGAACGAACTGGATCACCCGTCAGTTCGTTGACGCCGCCCACGAGACCGGCAAATTCAAACTCACCGCAGTCTTTTCCCGTAGCCTTGAACAGGCCCAGACTTTTGCCGGTGATTATCTCGTCGAACACCTGTTTACCTCTCTGGAAGAGATGGCTCAAAGCGATGCCATTGATGCTGTCTATATCGCCAGCCCAAACTCTCTGCACTTTACGCAAACGGCACTGTTCCTCAGCCATAAAAAACATGTCATTTGCGAAAAGCCGCTGGCCTCGAATATTCAGGAAGTAGAAGCCGCCATTGCGCTTGCCCGCGAAAACCAGGTGGTGCTGTTCGAAGCCTTCAAAACCGCCAGCCTGCCAAACTTCCTGCTGTTGCAGCAGTCCCTGCCGAAAATTGGCAAGGTGCGTAAAGCCTTTATCAACTACTGCCAGTATTCGTCGCGCTATCAGCGCTATCTTGACGGCGAAAACCCAAACACCTTTAATCCGGCTTTCTCTAACGGCTCGATTATGGATATTGGGTTCTACTGCCTCGCCAGTGCCGTGGCGCTATGGGGCGAACCGCACGGTGTAACCGCCACCGCCAGTCTGCTGGAGAGCGGCGTCGATGCCCATGGGTTAGTAGTACTGGATTACGGTGATTTCAGCGTCACGCTGCAACACTCCAAAGTGAGTGATTCGGTGCTGCCAAGCGAAATTCAGGGCGAAAACGGCTCGCTGGTGATTGAAAAAATCTCTGAGTGCCAGAAACTGAGCTTCGTGCCGCGCGGCGGCAAAGCGCAGGAGCTGACGCAGCCTCAGCATATTAACACTATGCTTTATGAGGCAGAGGTATTCGCGCGACTGGTTGAAGACAATGAAGTGAATCACCCGGGCCTCGCGGTCAGCCGCACCACGGCGAAACTGCAGACGGAAATCCGCCGTCAGACCGGTGTGGTCTTCCCCGCTGACGGTCTGAGCGCTGAAGTTACCGCGTAAAGCTATGTAATAAAGCCTGGCAGGAGATTGACGAAATCATTGACCTGACATATTTTGTTACGTGCAAAGGGGAGTAACTTCCTTGCCGGTGGATCGTCATTACGATGCGTGCAAAACCGCATCCGGTCGCCGGGCAACCTTCATGGTTGTAAGTGAGACCTTGCCGAAAGGCGAGGTCTATGCATAAAAAGCTAACGGCTATCGTCTTTCGACCATAGCCGTTTTTGTTTTTTATGTGCGAGGAAAAAAATTATGCACTCTGTCGGCACTCCAATGTTGTGGGGCGGATTCGCGGTTGTCGTGCTCATCATGCTGGCGATAGACCTCTTTTTGCAGGGTCGTCGCGGCGAACACGGCATGACCATGAAGCAAGCCGCCGCCTGGTCCCTGGTGTGGGTCACCCTCTCTCTGCTCTTCTGCGCCGCTTTCTGGTGGTACCTGGCGACAACCCAGGGCCGCGCTGTCGCCGATCCGCAGGCGCTCGCCTTCCTCACCGGTTATCTGATTGAAAAAGCGCTGGCGGTGGATAACGTCTTCGTCTGGCTGATGCTGTTCAGTTACTTCGCGGTACCGGCGGCGTTGCAGCGCCGGGTGCTGGTTTATGGGGTACTGGGTGCCATTGTCCTGCGTACCATCATGATCTTCGCCGGTAGCTGGCTGATTACGCAGTTCGAATGGCTGCTGTATGTCTTTGGCGCGTTCCTGCTCTTCACCGGGGTCAAAATGGCGCTGGCGAAAGAGGACGAAACCGGCATCGGCGAAAAGCCGATGGTCAAGTGGCTTCGCGGCCATCTGCGCATGACCGATACCATCGAGAGCGAGCACTTCTTTGTGCGCAAAAATGGCCTGCTGTTTGCCACGCCGCTGCTGCTGGTGCTGATTCTGGTTGAGCTGAGTGATGTGATCTTCGCGGTGGACAGCATTCCGGCGATCTTCGCGGTGACCACCGACCCGTTCATCGTCCTGACCTCAAACCTGTTTGCGATTCTGGGCCTGCGTGCCATGTACTTCCTGCTGGCGGGCGTCGCGGAGCGCTTCTCAATGCTGAAGTATGGCCTGTCGGTTATCCTGGTCTTTATCGGTATTAAGATGCTGATTGTCGACTTCTATCATATTCCGATCGCCATCTCGCTGGGCATAGTGTTTGGCATTCTGGCGCTGACCTTAATCATCAACGCCTGGGTGAACCATCAGAACGATAAAAAGCAGCAGACGCAGTAAGGTCGGATATCGCCTCCTGACGCGTTAAATTCGACTGAAAACGGTAACCTCCGGGTTGCCGTTTTTTTTGGATATTGCTCTGCTCCGCAAAAATGTAAACAGACAGTTAAAAAACATGACGCAGTGCGTAAATTCCAGCATTTTGCGCTTCCCCCTTACCGCACATTCTTTATACTCAACCAGGCAAACATTTAGTTACATCCAGACACAAACGTGACTGAGATCACGGCCAGGATGGAACGCAATTTCACTTTAGGAATTTCTATGACGACACAATCTTCGGGTCTGCTTCAACGCCTCGTGCATGGCAGCCTGGTAAAACAAATCCTGGTGGGCCTGGTGCTGGGTATCTTATTGGCACTGGTCTCTAAACCTGCGGCAATTGCCACCGGTCTGCTCGGTACACTGTTTGTTGGCGCGCTGAAAGCGGTGGCGCCGGTGCTGGTGTTAATGCTTGTGATGGCCTCTATTGCTAATCACCAGCACGGCCAGAAAACCAATATCCGCCCTATCCTGTTCCTTTACCTGTTAGGCACATTTTCTGCTGCGCTGACGGCGGTCATTTTTAGCTTCCTCTTCCCTTCAACGCTGCATCTGACCAGCGCTGCGGGAGACATTACCCCACCATCCGGCATCGTTGAGGTGCTGCGTGGCCTGCTGATGAGCATGGTCTCTAACCCGGTGGATGCCCTGCTGAATGCGAACTATATCGGCATCCTGGTGTGGGCAATTGGCCTGGGCTTCGCGCTGCGTCACGGTAACGAAACGACGAAAAACCTGGTCAACGATATGTCCAATGCCGTGACCTTTATGGTGAAAATCGTGATTCGCTTCGCCCCTATCGGTATCTTCGGCCTGGTCTCTTCCACGTTAGCAACCACCGGCTTCGACACCCTGTGGGGTTATGCCCAGCTGCTGATGGTATTGATTGGCTGCATGCTGCTGGTCGCGCTGGTGATTAATCCGCTGCTGGTCTTCTGGCAAATCCGTCGTAATCCGTACCCGCTGGTACTGATGTGCCTGCGCGAAAGCGGCGTATATGCCTTCTTTACCCGCAGCTCCGCAGCGAACATTCCGGTGAATATGGCTCTGGCCGAGAAGCTGAACCTGGATCGCGATACCTATTCGGTGTCGATTCCGTTAGGCGCAACCGTGAATATGGCCGGCGCGGCGATTACCATTACCGTACTGACTCTGGCGGCCGTACATACGCTGGGTATTCCGGTTGACCTGCCAACGGCGCTGCTGTTGAGCGTGGTGGCTTCACTGTGCGCCTGTGGTGCATCCGGCGTGGCGGGCGGCTCGCTGCTGCTGATCCCACTGGCGTGTAATATGTTTGGCATTCCAAACGAGATCGCCATGCAGGTGGTGGCGGTGGGCTTCATTATCGGCGTATTGCAGGACTCCTGCGAAACGGCGCTGAACTCATCGACCGATGTACTGTTCACCGCAGCAGCCTGCCAGGCAGAAGAGGCGCGTCTGGCGAAAAACGCCCTGCGCAGTTAACACTCAAGCCCTTCCGTCAACGGACGGAGGGGCGCTCTTCCCGCAAGTCTTTCTCTACTTTAAACGGATCGATTCCCCTGCGCTGCATGCGCCAGAAACGGATGATGTTCAGCCCGTTCATGACCAGAAAACTCCCTTCGATTAAGGTCCCGCCAATCGACCCCAACCAGAAGTTATGAATCACCCAACAGAGCGTGGAGCACCAGATAATGCAGCGCATCGTCAGCCCTTTGCTGCGAAACAGCGCCCAGGTGCTAACGATGGTACTGGCAACCGGCAGCAACTCCATGGGGTGATGGAATTTAGCCAGCCCGATGCCGCCCGTCAGGACAATAAACACCGTCATCACCCACAGACTGCGGGTGCGCAGGGTAATAAGCGTGCGCACGGTATTGAGCATGGCGCTGGAGCCAGCCGGAAAGGCTCCCATCAGAAAGAAATGGATCCCAATAACGGCGCTGTAGAGGGAGAGCTGGATTTTGAATTTCCGCTCGTCGCGGTTGAGGAAGGTGGTAATGCCGATCAGAAAGGCGAAGACACCAACGCCCTGGGCAAGCCAATACGCGGTCATGAAAGTTTCCTGTGGTCAGGCAAAAAGAAACGGCGCTTCCTTAAGAAACGCCGCTTTAATTCGATCCCTGTGATTTACAACGTCACGCCGCTTTTGAAGATCGCCAGCTCACGGAAGTCGTTTTTCTCGTTACAGGTAGATTTGCCGTTTGCAATATCAACAATCAGATCAACAAACTCATCCAGCACCTGGGGCATCCCTTTGCCGTGGATCAACTGGCCTGCGTCGAAATCGATCCAGTGCTTCTTCTTCGCCGCCAGCTCGCTGTTGGTGGCAATTTTCACCGTAGGGACAAAGCCGCCGTACGGCGTACCGCGCCCGGTACTGAACAGCACCATATGACAGCCTGCTCCCGCCAGGGCGCTGGTGGCGACCGCGTCGTTGCCCGGCGCGCTCAGCAAGTTCAGGCCGTGCGTCTTCAGGCGTTCGCCGTAGCGCAGCACATCAACCACCTGGCTGGCCCCTGCTTTCTGCGTACAGCCGAGGGATTTCTCCTCCAGGGTGGTGATCCCGCCCGCTTTGTTGCCCGGCGACGGGTTTTCATAGATGGGCTGGTTGTGGGCGATAAAATACTGTTTGAAGTCGTTGACCATGGTCACGGTCTTTTCAAAGGTCGCTTCATCGCGGCAGTGGCTCATCAGAATACGCTCTGCGCCGAACATCTCCGGCACTTCAGTCAGCACGGTGGTGCCGCCGTTGCCAATCACGTAATCAGAGAAACGTCCCAACATCGGGTTAGCGGTGATGCCGGACAGACCGTCAGAACCGCCGCACTCGAGGCCGAATTTTAGCTCGCTCAGCTTACCTGGCTCGCGTTTATCGTGGCGCATCGCCTCATACAGCTGGTGCAGCTGCTCAAGCCCCGCTTCCACTTCATCATCCTGATGCTGACAGACCATAAAGTGCACGCGATCGGGATCATACTCCCCCAGGGTCTCGCGGAAGGCATCCACCTGATTGTTTTCACAGCCGAGACCTACCACCAGCACTGCACCGGCATTCGGGTGACGCACCATATTTTGCAGCATGGTCCGGGTATTAATGTGGTCGTCGCCCAGCTGCGAGCAGCCGTAGGTATGGCTAAACAGGTGAACGCCGTCGATACCTTCGGCGTTGTTCGTCTCTTTCAGGAAACGGTTCTGCATCTGACGGGCCATGGCGTTCACGCAGCCGACGGTCGGCAGGATCCACAGCTCGTTGCGGATCCCCACCTCACCGCTGGCGCGGCGGTAGATCTCCACGTCGCGATCCGCGGCCTGCTGCTCCCCGGCCTGGAAATCGGGTTGATAGCTGTACTCGTCCAGATCGCTCAGATTGGTGCGGGTATTGTGGGAGTGAATGAATTCACCCGGCGCAATGTCTGCCAGCGCATGGCCGATAGGCAGGCCGTATTTGACGACATTCTCCCCTTTGGCAATCAGGCGCAGGGCAAACTTATGTCCGCGCGAAACAGCCTGACGAAGCGTGACGCTCTGGTTATCAAAAGTCACTTCCGTGCCTTCGGCCAGATCCGCCAGCGCTACCGCAACGTTATCCAGCGAATGGATCTTGATGTATTGCATATCAACCCCTAACGGCCTTAGTTCAGTTCAATGGCGAAGTAGTCACGCGCATTGTTAAAGCAGATATTTTTCACCATTTCGCCCAGCAGCTGGATATCTGCCGGTGCTTCGCCCGCGGCGACCCAGCGGCCGATCATCTGGCAGAGAATGCGGCGGAAATATTCATGGCGTGTATAAGACAGGAAGCTACGACTATCGGTCAGCATCCCGACGAAGCGGCTTAACAGACCCAGCTGCGCCAGCTGCGTCATCTGACGCTCCATGCCGTCTTTCTGATCGTTGAACCACCAGCCGGAGCCAAACTGCATCTTGCCTGGCATCCCTTCGCCCTGGAAGTTACCGATCATGGTGCCCAGCACTTCGTTATCGCGTGGGTTCAGGCAGTAGAGGATGGTTTTTGGCAGCAGGTTCTCTTCGTTTTGCTTGCTCAGCAGTTTAGAGAGCTCTTCCGCCAGCGGGCGGTCGTTAATGGAGTCAAAGCCCACGTCCGGTCCCAGCAGTTTGAACTGACGCAGGTTGTTATTACGCAGCGCGCCAATGTGGTACTGCTGAACCCAGCCGCGACGGGCATATTCCGCGCCCAGCCAGACCAGTACGGCGGTTTTAAACTGCGCCACTTCGTGTTCGCTTAGGGTTTGACCTGCCAGGCGACGGGCCAGAATGCTGTCCAGCTCGGCTTCACTGGAATCGGCAAACAGCACCACGTCCAGCGCATGGTCAGACACTTTACAGCCGTGCGCCGCGAAGTGATCCAGACGTTTTGTCAGAGCCGTTTGCAGGTCAGTAAAGCGACGAATCTCGGTATCAGAGACGTCGCCAAGCTTCGCCATGTAATCGTTAAAGGTGGCCAGTTCAATATTGAAGGCTTTATCCGGGCGCCAGCTTGGCAGCACTTTCACATCAAAGCTGCTGTCTTGTGCAACGATGGCGTGGTGCTCCAGTGAGTCAATCGGATCGTCGGTGGTGCCGACCATCTTCACGTTCATCTGCTTCATGATGCCGCGGGCAGAGAATTTGTCCTGCGCCAGCAGCGCGTTGCACTCATCCCAGATCTCGTCTGCCGTGGTCGGGGACAGCAGTTTGCCTGTGATACCAAACGGACGACGCAATTCCAGGTGCGTCCAGTGGTACAGCGGGTTACCGATGGTGTGCGGCACGGTTGCCGCCCAGGCATCAAATTTCTCGCGGTCTGACGCATCACCGGTGCAGAGGCGCTCGGCTACGCCGTTAGTGCGCATGGCGCGCCACTTGTAATGGTCACCTTTCAGCCAGATGTCATACAGGTTTTTGAAGCGATAATTTTCGGCAACCTGCTGCGGCGGCAGATGGCAGTGGTAGTCGAAAATCGGCTGGTCTTTTGCATAGTCATGATACAGGCGGCGGGCAAATTCGGTATCTAACAGGAAATCGTCGGTCATAAACGCGGTCATATCGTCATCCTCATTACGAGTGCGTCAGAAAGCTTATGTTCAGATGCTGCAAAGTTATCACACCAATTTCCAGAGCCAGAAGATTTTTTCGTGAGTTAGATCAATAAACGCCCACAAAAAAATTACCTCCAAAGGGGCAGAGGCCGCTGGAAGCCGCGCCAGCACTGGCTTAGCTCGCCGCAGATAATGACCTTACAAAGATTCACACTTTTGTGATGTCACTCACCTTTTAAAGTTGTATGACAAGTTATCTTCTCGCCGTCGCAATTTATAAGCCGACGGAATGATTTACCGGTTTCTATCACAACCGGAATACACGGTACGGATACCGACTTATGCACGATTCACTTATGGCAAGGTTCGGGCCGTTCCGGGAGACACTCCCGGTTACGCCCTCCCGTTAAAGAAGCCGCTCAGGTTTACCGAGAGAGGCGCTGCGCCAGAGCGCAGATATAACATAACGATGAGGTTTTACATGCGTAAAATTAAAGGGTTACGTTGGTACATGATCGCACTGGTGACGCTTGGCACCGTGCTGGGCTACCTGACGCGTAACACTGTGGCGGCTGCGGCGCCAACGTTAATGGAAGAGCTGCACATTTCGACCCAGCAATACTCTTACATCATCGCCGCTTACTCTGCGGCATACACCATCATGCAGCCCGTTGCCGGCTATGTGCTGGATATTCTCGGCACCAAAATTGGCTACGCCTTCTTCGCCGTCACCTGGGCAGTATTCTGCGGCGCGACCGCGCTGGCGGGCAGCTGGGGTGGACTGGCGCTGGCACGTGGCGCAGTAGGTGCTGCAGAAGCCGCTATGATCCCGGCCGGCCTGAAAGCCAGCTCTGAATGGTTCCCGGCGAAAGAGCGCTCCATCGCCGTTGGCTATTTCAACGTGGGTTCTTCTATTGGTGCGATGATTGCCCCGCCGCTGGTGGTATGGGCTATCGTGATGCACAGCTGGCAGATGGCATTCATCATCTCTGGCGTGCTGAGCTTTGCATGGGCAATGGCGTGGCTGGTCTTCTATAAACACCCGCGCGATCAGAAAAAACTCTCTGAAGAAGAACGTGAATACATCATTGGTGGTCAGGAAGCACAGCACCAGACCAACAACGGTAAAAAGATGTCTGTCTGGCAGATTCTGGGTACCCGTCAATTCTGGGGTATCGCCCTGCCACGCTTCCTGGCAGAACCGGCCTGGGGTACCTTCAACGCCTGGATCCCGCTGTTCATGTTTAAAGTTTACGGCTTTAACCTGAAAGAGATCGCCATGTTTGCCTGGATGCCAATGCTGTTTGCTGACCTGGGCTGCATCGTAGGGGGTTACCTGCCGCCACTGTTCCAGCGCTGGTTTGGTGTTAACCTGATTGTGTCACGTAAGATGGTTGTGACCATGGGCGCACTGCTGATGATTGGCCCAGGCATGATCGGCCTCTTCACCAGCCCGTACGTGGCGATTGGCCTGCTGTGCATCGGTGGTTTTGCTCACCAGTCTCTGTCTGGCGCGCTGATTACCCTCTCTTCCGACGTCTTTGGGCGTAACGAAGTGGCAACCGCCAACGGCCTGACCGGTATGGCGGCCTGGACCGCCAGCACCCTGTTTGCACTGGTTGTGGGCGCACTGGCAGATACTATCGGCTTTAGCCCGCTGTTCGCGGTACTGGCGGTGTTCGACGTGCTGGGGGCCATCGTTATCTGGACGGTACTGAAAAACCAGTCAGCCGAGGAGCTGGCAAAGAGCACGATAGGCGGCCCCGCCGCCCAGAGTTAGCGAAGAAAAGTGTGAACTAAAGCCGCCTGTCAGGGCGGCTTTTTTGATGGCGAAATCTGGTGGGGGTTTAGCAAAAGTGGTATAACAAATATCATCTGCCGTACCCTGCCTGGAGCGCATATGGAAATCAACGAACCCCGTCGTCTTTATCAGCAACTTGCTGCCGAGCTGAAAGATCGCATCGAGCAAGGCGTCTATCTGGTGGGCGATAAACTGCCTGCGGAGCGTTTCATTGCCGATGAGAAGAGCGTCAGCCGCACCGTGGTTCGTGAAGCTATCATTATGCTGGAGGTCGAAGGTTACGTCGAAGTGCGTAAAGGTTCAGGCATTCATGTTATCTCCAGCCAGGCAAAACACTCCCCGGCACCGGACGAAAGTCTGGAATTTGCCAGTTACGGCCCCTTTGAGCTTCTGCAGGCGCGTCAGCTTATTGAAAGTAATATCGCCGAGTTTGCCGCCACCCAGGTGACCAAACAGGACATCATGAAGCTGATGGAGATCCAGGATAAAGCGCGACAGGAAAAATGTTTCCGCGATTCCGAATGGGATTTGCAATTCCATGTCCAGGTGGCGCTCGCAACGCAAAACACGGCGCTGGCGGCGATTGTTGAAAAAATGTGGACTCAGCGCGTTCATAACCCGTACTGGAAAAAACTGCACGATCATATCGATTTACGCACTGTGGATAACTGGTGTGACGATCATGACCAGATCCTTAAAGCCTTGATTCGAAAAGATCCGTATGCGGCGAAGCTGGCCATGTGGCAGCACCTCGAGAACACTAAACAGATGCTGTTTAACGAAACGAGTGATGACTTCGAATTTAACGCTGACCGTTACCTTTTTGCCGAAAATCCGGTTGTTCACCTTGATACTGCCGCAAGCGGCACAAAATAGTTTTCTTCTCTGCTGGCGGGCGCATCATTGCGCCTTCTGGCGTCTGTGGGTAAGCAAACCTCTATAGTGTCAGCCTTTGTAAATACCCTCGCGTCCCCTCCCTGGGTTAAGCCAAAATCACATCATTATCCTCGCGAAATTCTGTGACGCAGAACCGCGGGGTTTGTTACAATTAGATGCAATTTGCATTTCTGTAAGTTAGTGCTTGCTTACCCAGCCATTTAACAGGGAACAGTTCTGGCCACACAATGTGTCCGCGAGCGATCATAATGTCTTTATAAAAACTATCGCCGTGCTGTTTTGACCCGGTTGACGGGCATGACGTTAACCGATTTCCAGGAACACTGAATGGAACTTTTTACCCAATTACTTAATGCCTTATGGGCCCAGGATTTCGAAACCCTGGCCAATCCTTCCATGATTGGCATGCTCTATTTTGTCCTGTTTATGATTCTGTTTCTTGAAAACGGCCTGCTACCCGCCGCGTTTTTGCCGGGCGATAGCTTGCTGGTGCTGGTAGGGGTGCTCTGCGCAAAGGGGGCGATGGCCTTCCCGCAAACGGTAGTGTTACTGACCATTGCCGCCAGCCTGGGCTGTTGGTTGAGCTACATTCAGGGGCGATGGCTGGGCAATACGCGTATTGTGCAGAACTGGCTTTCGCATCTTCCGGCGCACTACCATCAGCGTGCGCACCATCTGTTCCATAAGCATGGTCTTTCCGCCCTGCTGCTTGGCCGTTTCATCGCGTTCGTCCGTACCCTTTTACCTACCATAGCAGGCCTCTCCGGCCTGAACAGCGCCCGTTTTCAGTTCTTCAACTGGATGAGCGGCCTGCTGTGGGTACTGATTCTGACCACCCTGGGCTATGCGCTCGGCAAGACGCCCGTGTTCCTTAAATATGAAGACGCACTAATGTCGTGCCTGATGTTGCTTCCGGTGGTGCTGCTGGTGTTTGGCCTGATTGGCTCGCTGGTTGTTTTGTGGAAGAAAAAACATGGGAGTCGAGGTTAACGTGCGCCTCTCAATGCGACAGTTTACTTACGCCATGATGGCGCTGTGTATGCTCAGCGCCATGCTGCTGGTCTGGAAAGCGCTCCAGACCCACGAGTCTACGCTGGCGATTCGCCCGGTGATTCAGGGTTCGAGCGTGCCAGATGGCTTTTCCATCTGGCACCATCTGGACGCTAATGGCATTCGATTTAAAAGCATTACGCCTCAGAATGACGTGCTGTTAATCACCTTCGACTCCAGCGCCCAAAGCGCTGAAGCGAAAAAGGTGCTCGACCGTACGCTGCCGCAGGGTTATATCATCGCGCAACAGGATGATCCTAACCAGGCTGCACTCTGGCTAACTCGCCTGCGTGATACCTCTCGCCTGGCGGGCTAAACTTCCAGGATTCTGAATCTTTTCACCCACTTTGGTGATATCGCCGTTTACTTACTATGCTTAAGTACGCGGAGCACCTCTCGATGTACTCCGCAGCACTCTGGAAAATCGGCATTTCGTTAGGATTTGCCGTTAACAATGGAAGGTTTCAATCATGAATTACCGCATCGTTCTGGGTCTTGCCCTTTTTTCAATTAGCACAGCGTCTTTCGCCACTTCCCTGTGTCAGGAGAAGGAACAGGATATCAAGCGTGAGATCAGTTACGCCGAAAAGCATAACAATCAGAGCCGCATCAGTGGTCTGAAAAAAGCGCTGAGTGAAGTACAGGCGAACTGTACGGACAGTAAGCTGCGTGCTGAACACCAGAAAGATATTGCTGAGCAGAAAGAAGAGATTGCCGAACGCCGTCAGGATCTGGTGGAAGCAAAAGCGAAAGGCGATGCGGATAAGATCGAAAAGCGTGAAAAGAAACTGAAAGAAGCGCAGGAAGAGCTGCATGCGCTGGAGTCTCGCGATTATTAAGCCAACGGAAGTCTTAACAGGAGAGAATCATGTCCAAAGATACCACATCGGAACATCTGCGCGCTGAACTGAAATCCCTGGCGGATACCCTGGAAGAGGTGCTGAATACCTCTTCAGACAAATCAAAGGAAGAGCTGAGCAAACTGCGCAGTAAAGCCGAAAGCGCCCTGAAAGACAGCCGTTATCGCCTGGGTGAGACAGGTGACGCGCTGGCCAAACAGACCCGTGAAGCAGCCGCTCGCGCGGATGAATATGTACGTGATAACCCGTGGACCGGAGTGGGCATTGGCGCCGCTATCGGTGTCGTTCTGGGTGTCCTGCTGACGCGTCGTTGATTATGGAAGATCCTCGTCAAGCACAAGGCCCTGCAAAAAACGTCCTCGGCATTGGGCAGCGTATTTTAACCACTCTGGTTGGCATCGTGGAGACACGCGTCAGGCTGGCTGTGGTTGAACTTGAAGAGGAGAAGGCCAACCTCTTCCAGATGCTGCTTATGCTGGGGCTGACCATGCTCTTCGCCGCCTTTGGCCTGATGAGCCTGATGGTGCTGATTATCTGGGCGATTGATCCGCAGTATCGTCTGAACGCCATGATCGCGACTACCGTAGTATTGCTGGTGGCAGCCCTGATTGGCGGGATTTGGACGATGCGCAAAGCGCGTCAGTCAAGCCTGCTCCGTCATACTCGTCATGAACTGGCCAACGACCGGTCTCTGCTGGAGGATGACAAGTCGTGAGTGACAAATCAGATCGTCAACAGCGAAAGGCGTTTCTGCTGAGCCAGATCCAACAGCAGCGGTTGGATCTGTCCGCCAGCCGTCGCGACTGGCTAGCCGTAACGCGTTCGTACGATCGCGGCTGGAATACCTTTCTGAGCTTACGCTCATGGGCGCTGGTTGGCAGCAGCGTGATGGCTATCTGGACGGTACGCCATCCCAATCTTCTGGTTCGCTGGGCACGTCGCGGTTTTGGCGCATGGACCGCATGGCGACTGGTTAAGTCGACACTTCGCCAGCAACAGCTAGGTAATTAGCCCCACTCCGCAGGCCGGGTTAGTCCTTATCCGGCCTGCGCACCCCTTTCTGATTGCTCAATATCTTTGATTAAGATTGACAGTTTTCCTTGCTAACAATTGCCAATCGCCCCATTTAATATCCTCTCCATCGACAGCAAATGCGCGGCAGGTGCCCGGATTTGCGGAAAAATAAAAATCAACAGCCCTTGTGGTTTCGTGGAGAGTAAAATGAAAAAATTAGAAGATGTTGGTGTACTGGTTGCGCGTATTCTGATGCCGATTCTGTTTATTACAGCAGGCTGGGGCAAAATCACCGGTTACGCAGGAACGCAACAGTATATGGAAGCCATGGGCGTACCGGGGTTCCTGCTGCCTCTGACCATCCTGCTTGAGTTTGGCGGCGGCCTGGCAATTCTGTTCGGTTTCCTGACCCGTACCACCGCGCTGTTCACCGCAGGCTTTACTCTGCTGACGGCATTCATCTTCCACAGTAATTTTGCAGAAGGCGTGAACTCTCTAATGTTCATGAAAAACCTGACTATCGCAGGCGGTTTCCTGCTGCTGGGTATCACCGGTCCAGGCGCATTCAGCATCGACCGTGTGCTGAATAAAAAGTGGTAAGCCGATTACCCGAGTAAACTTGAAGCGAGGAGATATCTCCTCGCTTTGGCTATCTGAAGGAGGAAAAAATGGGACAACTTGTTGACGGCGTCTGGCAGGATACCTGGTACGACACCAAATCTACCGGAGGACGTTTTAAGCGTTCTGTTTCTGCCTTCCGCAACTGGCTCACCGCCGACGGCTCCGCCGGCCCGAGCGGTGAAGGCGGCTTCGCGGCGGAGAAAGACCGTTATCATCTCTACGTTTCACTCGCCTGTCCGTGGGCGCATCGCACACTGATTGTCCGCACGCTGAAAGGGCTGGAATCGCTGATCCCCGTTTCGGTCGTTAACCCGCTGATGCTGGAAAACGGCTGGACCTTCGACAAGGATTTCCCGGCCGCCACGGGCGATGACCTCTATCACCACGATTTTCTCTATCAGCTCTACCTGCGCGCCGATCCGCATTACACTGGACGCGTCACCGTTCCGGTACTGTGGGATAAGAAAAACCAGACCATCGTCAGCAATGAATCGGCTGAAATTATCCGCATGTTCAATACCGCTTTTGATGCTCACGGCGCGCGGGCGGGCGATTATTATCCCACTGAACTGCGGGAAAAAATTGATGAGCTGAATAGCTGGATTTACGACAACGTCAATAACGGTGTTTACAAGGCCGGGTTTGCCACCAGCCAGGAAGCTTATGACGAGGCGGTCGAGAAAGTCTTTGAGTCGCTGGAGCGCATTGAGCAGATCCTTGGCCAGCATCGCTACCTCACCGGCGATCGGCTGACAGAAGCCGATATTCGTCTGTGGACAACGCTGGTACGTTTCGATCCGGTCTATGTCACCCACTTCAAATGCGATAAGCATCGCATCAGCGATTATCTGAACCTGTATGGTTTCCTGCGCGACATCTACCAGATGCCGGGGATTGCCGAAACGGTCGATTTTAACCACATCCGCACCCACTATTACCGCAGCCATAAAACCATCAACCCAACGGGTATTATCTCCATTGGTCCATGGCAGGATCTGAACGAACCGCATGGCCGTGACGCCCGTTTCGGCTAAATATTCAGGGCATCAATTGATGCCCTTTTTTTATTCACAATCTCCGTCTATTCTTACCTCGATCGCTTAGAAAACAAGTGATTGACTGATTATTGAGGCAAGATATATGGACTGGTATCTCAAAGTACTGCGCAACTACATTGGATTTGGTGGCCGCGCCCGCCGCAAAGAGTACTGGATGTTTGTTCTGGTGAACTTCATCCTTATCCTCGTGCTGGGCATCCTCGATAAAATGCTCGGCTGGGAGCGCGCCGGGGGCGAAGGGGTGCTGACGACGATTTATGGTCTGCTGGTTCTGCTGCCGTCCTGGGCCGTTCTGTTCCGGCGCCTGCACGACACTGACCGATCGGCGTGGTGGCTGTTGCTGGTGCTTATTCCTATCGTCGGCTGGCTAATTATTCTGATCTTCAACTGCCAGGCTGGCACGCCGGGTGAAAACCGTTTCGGGCCGGATCCTAAACGGCAAGCCTGATACCTTGCCCGGCGGCATTGCGCCACCGGGCATGCACTTATTTGACGGTAAACAGCTTCTGGATCTCGCGCAGGCACCAGGATTTGGCCTCGCCCATGCTGTCCCGACGCCACGCCATAATGATATCCACTTCGCTGGTGTACTCCGGGCTGACCACGCGCAGGCGCCCTTCAGCAATATCTTTTTCCACAAACGGATAAGGCATAGTGGCGACGCCCAGCCCGGCCAACAGCGCCTGGCGTTTATCTTCCAGCGTACTGACGGTGAGACGCGGCTGCTTATCCAGCAGCTGCACGGTCAGTACCGGACGTTCACGGGCGGTATCGGCCACCGCCACACCACGGTACTTCACGCGGGTAACTTCTGAGAGCGGCTCGGGCTCGTCATGAATCGGATGATCCGGGGCAGCAACATAGACATTCATTACGCTATAGAGCTTACGGGAGTTGATCTCAGACGAGGATCGGAAGTGCATGTCCGGCGCAATGACAATATCCGCCCTGCCCGTTTCAAGACGCTCCCACGCCCCTGCCAGCACCTCGGTGATAATCGACAGCTGCGTATTGGCTTTATCCGCCAGTCTTTCTACCAGCGGGAAGAGCGCGTGCGTCGGGACGAGTGCTTCTGTTACCAGAGTGAGATGAGTCTCCCAGCCGCGAGCCAGAGCCTCTGCATCGGTAGTGAGTTTATCAGCCGCCTCCAGCAGTACACGCCCGCGCTCAAGCAACATGCGGCCAACATTGGTGAATTTTGTTCGATGACCGGAGCGGTCAAATAACACCACATCCAGCTCTTCTTCCAGCTTCTGCATGGTGTAACTCAGGGCTGACGGCACGCGCCCCAGCTCGTCTGCAGCCGCAGCAAAGCTGCCACGTCTGTCAATCGCGTCCATGACGCGCAGCGCTTCAAGCGTCAGTGCTCTCTCTTTAGCCATAACGTTATCATTCAGGAAATTTGAACATAGTGGGCAGAATATCTGGCTAACAATGCAGCGTCCATACCTTTACCATTGTTTTAGTGTAAAGAGAGGTCAAGCATTATGATTACTACAAGAACTGCAAAGCAGTGTGGACAAGCCGACTTCGGTTGGTTACAGGCCCGCTATACCTTTTCCTTTGGACACTACTTTGACCCGAAACTGTTGGGCTACGCCTCACTGCGCGTGCTGAATCAGGAAGTGCTTGCACCAGGCGCCTCCTTCCAGCCACGTACCTATCCTAAAGTGGATATCCTTAATGTGATTCTGGAAGGCGAAGCCGAGTACCGCGACAGCGAAGGCAATCATGTCCAGGCGAAGGCCGGTGAAGCGCTGTTGATTGCCACCCAACCAGGCACAAGTTATAGCGAGCATAATCTCAGCAAAGACAAAACGCTGACCCGCCTGCAGCTGTGGCTGGACGCATGCCCGGAGCGTGAAAATGCACCGGTTCAGAAGATGGTATTGCAGGACGGTAAGCAGCAACTGCTCGCTTCGCCGGACGGCAGCCAGGGTAGCCTGCAACTGCGCCAGCAGATTTGGCTGCATCATATTGAGCTGAAGAAAGGCGAGGAGCTTAGCTTCCAGCTGCATGGCCCGCGCGCCTATCTGCAGTCGATTCACGGCACGGTACATGCCGTCACGCATGCGCAAGGGAAAGAAGCGCTGACCTGTGGTGACGGGGCGTTTATTCGTGATGAAGCGAATATTACCCTGGTCGCCGATTCACCGCTGCGGGCATTGCTGATTGATTTGCCGGTGTGACGATAATCCTTGCTGACCCTCTCAGAAAGAGAGGGTCAGGGGAAAGGCGTTACACTTTGCTCATCATAATCTCAATGATCTGCTTATCCGTGGCCTGCATTGAGCGGCATGCCAGTGCGCACAGATTTGCGATCGACTGTTCCACATCCTGCGCAACTATCCCTTCATTGCCAGTCACGGCAGACTCCTCCAGTGCCATCATCACCGCTTTCCAGGCACTGGATACGCTGGTAGAGACCTTCATGGCGCAGCTGTTCGCCGCCCCGTCACAGATGATGCCACTGACATCCCCGATCATACTGCCAATCGCCATCGCCATCGTCTGGTAGTTGCCGCCCATCAACCAGGCCATGCCTGCTGCTGCCCCCATTGCTGCCGTCGTGGCGGCACACAGTGCCGACAATCGCGGAAGCTGGTTATGGATGTAGATGGCCACCAGATGAGATAGCATTAACGCCCGTGCCAGCATGTTCTCATCGGCCTGAACATATTCAGCAACGACCACGACCGGCATAGTGGCAGCGATCCCCTGGTTGCCAGAGCCTGAGTTACTCATCGCCGGCAGTGTCGCTCCGCCCATGCGTGCGTCCGAGGCGGCGCTGGTGCGAATAACAATCTCCGACGCAAGATCCTGCGCCATCCAGCCACGCTCGCGCTGTTTTTGCAGCGTAGCGCCGATATGGAGACCCCATTTCCCGCTCAGCCCCTCGCGGGAAAGCGCATCGTTGAGCCGGGCGGCCTCCAGGATGAAGCGGATATCCGCAAAGGGAACGTGCCCGGCAAACTCAAAGATCTGCGACAGCGTAGCCGTGGAAAGTACAGCCAGGGGATCACCGTCGTTGTGCTCTATCTTCTCATTGCGATGAAAACATGTTTTTCCGCCGCAGGTAATCTCGATCACACGCGTATGTTCACCGGCAATGGTCACCGAGGCTGACTCATCCTCTGCATAGACGCAGGCGCGGGAATAGAGGATCTCATCGCACGGCACCTGCAAGTTTATCTGTACTTTACCGGCATCCAGCAATGCTTTAGCCCTGGTGAGCGCCTCGGCTGAGGCCTCTTTGAGCACTTCCAGCCCGCCCTGCGGATTGCCCCCCAGCGCCCCCAGCGCCGCGGCAACAGGCAGCCCGACCATCCCGGTTCCTGGTACCGTTACCCCCAGCCCGTTTTTCATCAGATTTGGCGATACCCACGCTTCAATGTGCGTTACCGGCTTCGTGAGTTGCCCGGCGGCAATAGCGCAGGCCAGTGCCAGAGAGATGGGTTCGGTACATCCAAGGGCAGGTTTTACTTCCGCCCGGACAGCGCGAATAAAAGGGTTCCATAAAGGATTCGTGAACTCAGACATCTTAACCACCTAAATGATCCTCAGGAGAAGGCGAGGAAAGGAGAAACGCAAAGCAGCACGCCGGTAATAATAATGATCATCAGCGATACGCCTTTGTATTTATGCAGTGCGGGGACTTTATAGACCAGCCAGGCGGGAATTAAGCACCCCACCATGCCAAAGATAGGACTGCAAATAGAGGTGAAGCTCAGTACCGGCGCATTTAAGACAATGGCGCTCCAGGCCAGTAAAATGGCGAAAAGCATGATGCCGCGCTGTACCAGGGATTCATTAATTTTTTCTGCCGGCATCCTGCGGCGCAGAATATTCATCACGATGCCCTGTGTGGCTTCGCGAAAGCCGAGATACACACCGAAGAACGCGGTCATAACGGCAAAAATATTGAGGATGACGCTGACAATTTTGACCCAGCTCGCCCCCTCGCCGCTAATAAATTGTGCCGCAATCGCCAGCGCGGAAATATTCTGTTCATACGCTTTTACCGCATCGTCATGCCCCATCGCCAGCGTGAAAGAGACCGCGTAAAAGAAGACCGTGACAAACAGAATGCCGAAGGCGATATTCATCGCCCGCAGCGCTTTATAGCGCGCGACTTCTACCGACTTTTCTCGCGAGCGATAAGAGATCACCATCGGGCTTAACGTCTGAATAAAAAGAATCGAAGTGAGCGTAAAGGGCAGCGTGATAATGGCGTTTTTAATCAGCAGTCCGACGGGCGGCAGCATACCCACGTTGGCTAAGTGCCAGAGCCCAATCATCGACAGCCCCAGCGCCGCGACGACAAACAGCTTTGTAAGCACCATCAGGCTTGAAACCTTAAATAAGAGCTTTTCACCGCGCGATGAGATCGCCACCAAAATACAGATCAGCAGCAAGCCGTAGAAGGGATTTTCCGAAAGCAGGCCGTCGGTAATGCCAAAGGTGTGTAAATAAGAGGCGCTGTCATTGGTGATCGCGGTGGAGTAGACAAACATCCAGATCACCAGCATCACGAAATAGAGCGCGCCCAATAAAATCCCCCAGTTCTTGCCCAGGTAGCCGCTAATAACGCTCGGATAATCTTTGCATTCTGGTGATTCCGCCAGCGTATTAATAAAGAGACGCTGGAAGAGATACATCGCCGGATAACCGATTATCGAGGAGAGCAGGAATACCCACAGGCCCATTAATCCCACCTGGACCGGGAGAAAAACTATTCCCGCACCTATCGCCATGCCGATACTCATAATGATCCAACCGGTATCGGTACTGTCGAATTTAATGGCTTCTTGCCATTCACTTTCACGCATTCCCGCTCGCATTGCCGCAGGGGAATCCGTGACCATCACGCTGCTATTTTTCGCCGTATCCATAAGGCTCTCGCTTATTGTGTAGGGTATAGAGTTCTCATTTTTGGGTCTGTGCTCATCAGCGATAATGAGCCAGAGATGTGCAGGCGCGAATTATTGGAATGGGGAAAATCATACCCGCAGGTGAAGAGAAAAAAGTCACAATATTAATAAGGCTTTTCGAAAATTAGAGCAAAAATTGCTCCTGATTGTGTGACTAACGGAATGATTTTCTTGGTATTAGCGTTGCACGTTAAAAAACATGCCAAAGCAAAAACCCCGCCGAGGCGGGGTTTTCTTGAAGTATAAAAGCAAAAAACCCCGCCGTAGCGGGGTTTTATTGAAGAGTTGAAGCTGACCGATAAGCCGGGTTCTGTCGTTGGACAGTCATTCATCTAGGCCAGCAATCGCTCACTGGCTCAAGCAGCCTACCCGGGTTCAGTACGGGCCGTACCATGTGAACCCCTATTTGGCCTTGCTCCGGGTGGAGTTTACCGTGCCACGGACTGTTACCAGCCGCGCGGTGCGCTCTTACCGCACCCTTTCACCCTTACCTGATCCCACTTGCGCGGGCCATCGGCGGTTTGCTCTCTGTTGCACTGGTCGTGGGTTTCCCCCCCAGGCGTTACCTGGCACCCTGCCCTATGGAGCCCGGACTTTCCTCCCCTCCGCCCGTCTCCCCCGAAAGGGACGACGACGAAGCGGCGACTGTCTGGTCAGCTTCGGCGCGAAGTATAGAGGGTTTGCGCCCCGCTGTCACCCTCGCGTGTGCATCCCCACCCTTAAGGTGGCGGCAACATTGCGCGAAGCGCGATAAATATTATCCGATGCGTTACGGAAGGCCTCTTCCAGCGTCCCAATACTGTTCAGCACGCTGAATACGGCATCGATACCATACTGATGCACCACCGCTACGTCGCGGGTCAGACTGCCGGCGATACCAATCACCGGTTTATGATATTTTTTGGCTACGCTTGCCACGCCCACCGGCACTTTGCCGTGAATACTCTGGCTGTCGAGGCGCCCTTCCCCTGTGACTACCAGCGTACAATCGTGGATATGTTCTTCCAGATGCAGGGCCTGGGTGACAATTTCGATACCGCTACGCAGTTCCGCACCAAGGAAGGCGGTCAGCGCCGCGCCCATACCGCCTGCCGCGCCGGCACCTGGCATATTTTTCACGTCGATACGCAGCGATGCTTTAATCACGTCGGCGAAGTGCCCAAGATTGGTATCCAGCTCGACAATCATCGCCTCCGTCGCCCCTTTCTGTGGGCCGAAAATCCTCGAGGCGCCCGTCTCCCCCACCAGCGGGTTGGTCACGTCACAGGCCACGCGAATAGCGCAATGCTTCAGGCGCGGGTCGAGGCCGCTGGTATCAATATGATTCAGCGCCACCAGGCTTCCGCCGCCATAACCAATGTCGGTGCCATTAGCATCCACCAGCCGGGCCCCCAGTGCCTGGACCATGCCCGCGCCGCCGTCGTTAGTGGCACTGCCACCGATGCCAATAATGATATTACGCGCCCCTTTATCCAGCGCAGCGAGGATCAGCTCCCCGGTGCCGCGAGAGGTGGTTGTTAAGGGGTTACGTTGTGCCGGAGGCACCAGCGCGAGGCCGCTGGCCGCCGCCATCTCGATAAAAGCCGTGGTGCCATCGCCAGAGATACCCCAGCAGGCATTCACCGTTTCACCCAGTGGCCCGGTGACGGCAGCATGCTGTAGCGCGCCGTTTGTGGCGGCGATCATCGCTTCGACCGTGCCTTCGCCGCCGTCGGCAACCGGAACAGAGACATATTCTGCGTCGGGGAAAATTTCCCGAAATCCTTTTTCTATTGCCTGCGCTACCTCGGTAGCGGAGAGACTTTCTTTGTAAGAGTCAGGGGCAATTACGATTTTCATAGTTATAGCCTGTTACCGCTCGAGGCAGAAATACCGGGCGCGTCCCCGCGCCCTTCTTCGTTAGCGCGTGATTTCCACTTTCGCCAGTTTTTCGTAATAGCATGCAATTGCGCTGTGATCCGCCGTGCCCAGTCCATCTGCACGCAGCGCCTGCATCATCTCCATAACCGCTGCGGTGAGCGGCAGCTGCGCCCCTACGCCATGAGAGGTATCCAGCGCGTTCGCCAGATCTTTGATATGCAGATCGATACGGAAGCCAGGCTTGAAGTTACGATCCATCACCATAGGTGCCTTCGCATCCAGCACGGTACTGCCCGCCAGGCCGCCACGAATTGCCTGATAGACCAGGTCCGGGTTAACACCTGCTTTGGTTGCCAGGCTCAGCGCTTCGGACATCGCGGCGATGTTCAGCGCGACGATCACCTGGTTCGCCAGCTTGGTCACGTTACCGGCACCGATTTCGCCGGTATGAACCACGGAGCCTGCCATCGCTTTCATCAGGTCATAATATTTGTCGAAGATCGCTTTATCGCCGCCCACCATCACGGACAGGGTGCCGTCGATCGCTTTCGGTTCACCGCCGCTGACCGGCGCATCCAGCATATCTACGCCTTTCGCCTTCAGCGCTTCGCTGATTTCGCGGCTCGCCAGCGGGGCGATAGAACTCATATCAATGACCACCAGGCCCGGCTTCGCCCCTTCAATAATGCCGCCTTCACCCAGCGCCACCTCTTTTACGTGCGGGGAGTTTGGCAGCATCGTGATAATCACTTCGCACTGCTCTGCAATGGCTTTCGCAGAGGCGGCTGTTTCTGCCCCGGCGGCAATCACATCCGCAATAGCGTCGGGATTACGGTCAGCAACCACCAGTGAGTAACCTGCTTTGATGAGGTTTTTACTCATTGGTTTACCCATGATACCCAGGCCAATAAAACCAACTTTCATCGTCATAATTGCGTCTCTCTCTTTCTCTCAGTGGTGATTATTTTTTAAAGGAATCCGCTAATTTCTGCGTGGCGGAACGGAATACGCCCAGGTCACTGCCTACGGCGACAAAGGTTGCGCCCCACTCCAGATAGCGACGGGCATCAGCCTCAACCGGCGCCAAAATGCCGCACGGCTTACCGTGTGCCTTGGCGCGGGCAAAAATATCCTGAATAGCACGCTGTACGTCCGGGTGGTTGGCATTACCCAGGTGACCAAAAGCGGCGGCCAGATCGCTTGGCCCGACAAAGATACCGTCTACACCGTCGGTGGCGGCGATAGCGTCCAGGTTATCCACCCCCTGCTGGCTTTCAATCTGTACCAGGATGGTGATGTTTTTGTTGGACTGCGCTAAGTAGTCCGGCACGGTGCCAAACATGTTGGCGCGATGAGAAACCGATACGCCACGGATCCCCTCCGGCGGGTAACGGGTAGAGGCCACCGCCTGCACCGCCTCTTCTTCGCTCTCCACAAACGGAATCAGGAAGTTGTAAAACCCGATATCCAGTAGGCGCTTGATGATCACAGGCTCGTTGGTCGGCACGCGCACGACCGGTGCACTGTGGCTTCCCTTCAGCGCCATCAGCTGAGGAATAAAGGTGGTGATATCGTTCGGGGCATGTTCGCCGTCCAGTACCAGCCAGTCGAAACCTGCCAGGCCCAGCACTTCGGTGCTGATGGGGCTCGCCAGGGCAGACCAGCAGCCGATTTGGATCTCTTTTGCCGCCAGCGCAGCTTTGAATTTGTTCGGGAAGATATCGTTACTCATCGCTTATACCTTTGCTTATTTCTGCAATTCCATACGTTTGATGTCGCCTACCACGAACAGGTAGCAGACCATCGCCATCAGCGCCGAACAGCCTACGAAGACCAGCGCCGCGTTAAACGAATGCAGCTCACTTACCAGATAGCCAATCACCAGCGGAGTGACGATTGACGCTACGTTACCGAATACGTTGAATACCCCACCGCACAGGCCGACAATCTCTTTCGGCGCGGTATCGGAGATAACGGGCCAGCCCAGCGCGCCAAAGCCTTTTCCAAAGAATGCCAGCGCCATCAGCATCACCACCAGCGTGGTGTTATTGGTGTAGTTACACAGAATGATGGTCGAGGCCAGCAGCATCCCGAGCACGATAGGTAATTTACGTGCCAGCGTCAGTGACATACCGCGTTTAATCAGGTGATCCGAGAACACACCGCCCAGAACACCACCGGCAAAACCACACAGCGCAGGGATGGAGGCGACCAGGCCCACCTTCAGAATCGACATCCCCTTCTCCTGCACCAGGTAGATAGGGAACCAGGTGAGGAAGAACCAGGTAATGGTGTTGATAAAGTATTGACCAAAAAAGACGCCCAGCATCATGCGGTTAGTCAATAACTGCTTGATATAATGCAGCTTTGGACCATTCGCTGCTTTGTCGCCGGGCTTTTTGTGATCCATATCGACCACGGCGCCATTCTCAGAGATGAATTTCAGCTCTTCAGCAGACATGCGCGGATGGTCGGTCGGGTTGTGAATGAACTTCACCCACATGCCGGTCAGCACAAAGCCAATGACACCCATAACGGTAAAGACATGTTCCCAGCCCCAGGCAAAGGTCAACCAGCCCAGCAGCGGGGAGAACAGCGCCAGCGAGAAGTACTGCGCAGAGTTAAAGATCGCCGATGCGGTGCCACGCTCTTTGGTCGGGAACCAGGCAGCCACGATACGGGCGTTTGCCGGGAAGGAGGGCGCTTCCGAGAAGCCGAGCATAAAGCGCATGAAGAACATCGACACACCGGCCCAGGCCAGCGGGAACATATCGACAAAGCCCTGCAGGAAGGTAAACAGGGACCAGAAGAACAGACTGTAGGTATAGACTTTTTTGGAGCCAAACTTATCCAGCAGCCAGCCGCCCGGGATCTGCATCAGCAGATAAGCCCAGCCGAATGCGGAGAAGATGTATCCCATCGACACGGCACTTAACTGCAGCTCCTTTGCCACTTCCGTCCCGGCAATCGATAAGGTCGCGCGGTCAGCGTAGTTAACCGCAGTCACAATAAAAATAATCAGCAATATTAAATGGCGGGTATGAATACCCTTTTTCGTTTCTACAGCAGTATCCAGGCTCATATATAATTCCTCGGGCACATCGCTATACTTTTTATTATTTTAAGAAGAAGTTTCCCTGGTTATTTTAGACAGCAGGTAATATCAATTAATTAACCAGATACAATGAAATCGAGAATAAGTATAAACATCAGACTCAACCTGCACATTGTGTTAAAGCTCAATTATCACGCCAATAACGAATAATATCTTGAGCATATGCACAACACCCTGGGCGCTGATGCACAGATTTACGCATAAGCCGCCAGTCGCGGCGCTCTCTCTCCCCGATGAGTGATCATGATCACATTTTTATTCCCGGAGTCCTGACATTCTTTATTCAACAAGACCGAGACTTTATTTCTGACAATAAGAAAATAAGCATCCTCTTATCGACTTTTAATATCTAAAACTTCGCTGGAGAATACTGAACAATGGCCGACATCGAAATTCGTCAAGAGTCGCCGACGGCGTTTTATATAAAGGTGCATGACACCGATAACGTGGCGATTATTGTTAACGATTATGGGTTAAAAGCAGGAACCCGCTTCCCGGACGGACTGGAGCTGATTGAGCATATCCCGCAGGGACATAAGGTGGCGCTGGTGGATATCCCGGCGAAAGGCGAAATTGTTCGTTACGGTGAAGTTATTGGCTACGCGGTGCGTGCTATTCCACAGGGCAGCTGGATCGATGAATCACTGGTCGAACTGCCAAAAGCTCCACCGCTGAATACCCTGCCGCTGGCGACCCGCGTGCCGGAGCCGCTGCCGCCGCTCGAAGGCTACACCTTTGAAGGCTACCGCAACGCAGACGGCAGCGTAGGTACAAAAAATCTGCTCGGCATTAGCACCAGCGTACACTGCGTGGCAGGCGTGGTGGATTATGTGGTGAAAATCATTGAGCGTGATCTCCTGCCTAAATACCCGAACGTCGACGGCGTGGTAGGACTTAACCACCTGTACGGCTGCGGCGTGGCGATCAACGCCCCGGCGGCCATCGTCCCCATCCGGACGATTCATAACATCGCCCTGAACCCCAACTTCGGCGGCGAGGTGATGGTCATCGGGCTCGGCTGTGAAAAACTGCAGCCAGAAAAACTGCTGATGGGCACCGAAGATGTGCAGGCTATTCCGGTGGATGACGCCAGTATCGTGCGTCTGCAGGACGAGCAGCACGTAGGCTTCCGTTCGATGGTCGACGACATTTTACAGGTGGCCGAACGCCATCTGGCGAAACTTAATCAACGCCAGCGTGAAACCTGTCCGGCTTCCGAGCTGGTTGTGGGTACCCAGTGCGGCGGCAGCGATGCGTTTTCAGGCGTGACCGCGAACCCGGCGGTCGGCTACGCCTCGGACCTGTTTGTACGCTGCGGCGCCACGGTAATGTTCTCTGAGGTCACGGAAGTGCGTGACGCAATCCATCTGCTGACCCCGCGCGCCGTCAATGAAGAGGTGGGTAAACGTCTGCTGGAAGAGATGGCCTGGTACGACAACTATCTTGATATGGGTAAAACCGACCGCAGCGCTAACCCCTCTCCGGGCAACAAAAAGGGCGGCCTGGCAAACGTGGTGGAGAAAGCCCTCGGCTCGATTGCCAAATCTGGCCAGAGCGCCATTGTGGAAGTGTTGTCCCCGGGTCAGCGCCCAACCAAACGTGGCCTGATCTACGCGGCGACCCCGGCGAGCGACTTCGTCTGCGGCACCCAGCAGGTGGCCTCCGGTATCACCGTACAGGTATTCACCACCGGACGCGGCACCCCGTACGGCCTGATGGCGGTTCCGGTGATCAAGATGGCCACCCGCACCGAGTTAGCAAACCGCTGGTTTGACTTAATGGATATCAACGCTGGCACCATCGCCACCGGTGAAGAGAGCATTGAGGATGTGGGCTGGAAACTGTTCCACTTTATTCTGGATGTGGCGAGCGGCCGTAAGAAAACCTTCTCTGACCAGTGGGGCTTGCACAATCAACTGGCGGTGTTTAACCCGGCGCCGGTTACCTGAGTTGGCAGTAAACCTTGCTTAGCATGGCTTCAGCCATGCTTTTTTTATTCTGCATTCAGCGCAGGATGCCGGCCGAAGGTGTCTGCCGTTAAGCGATCTCAACGGCCAGATTGAGGCTGGCCGGTGTGATACCGGCTCACCGCTTACTCCCCTTGCTGCTCCAGGGCGTATTTATACAGCGCATTCTTTTTCACACCGTGGATTTCGGCGGCCAGCGCGGCGGCTTTCTTCAGGGGAAGCTCGGCCTGCAACAGCGCCAGGGTGCGTAGCGCATCGGCAGGCAGCGCGTCCTCTTCGGCTTTGTGGCCTTCCACAATCAGCACCATCTCGCCCTTACGACGGTTCTCGTCCGCTTTAACCCACGCCAGCAGATCGCCGACGGGCAAGCCATGGATCGTCTCCCAGGTTTTGGTGAGCTCGCGTGCCAGCACCACGTAGCGCGACGTTCCCCAGACGGCGACCATATCTTCTAAGCTCTCCAGCAGGCGGTGGGTGGATTCATAGAAAATAAGCGTGCGCGGCTCGGCTTCCAGCGCTTTAAGTACGTCGCGACGGCCTTTGGATTTTGCCGGTAAGAAACCTTCATAGCAGAAACGATCGGAAGGCAGACCCGCAGCGCTTAAGGCCGCGATGGCGGCACAGGGGCCAGGCAGTGGCACGACGCGGATGCCCGCTTCCCGGCAGGTACGCACCAGGTGGTATCCAGGATCGTTGATGAGCGGCGTGCCGGCATCTGATACCAGGGCAATGTTCTGCCCCTCTTTCAGCTTCGCGACCAGCGTCTCTGCCTTTTGCTGCTCATTATGGTCGTGCAGCGCGAACAACCGCGCGCTGATAGCGAAATGCTGTAGCAGTAATCCCGTATGGCGAGTGTCTTCAGCGGCAATTAAATCAACGCTTTGCAATACGGTGAGTGCACGTTGGGTAATATCAGACAAATTCCCGATGGGAGTAGGTACAATATACAGTTGACCCTGAGAATTATCTGCCGTTTCGTGTTGTTTCATTGTTTCATCCGTATTGCCGATTTAATATTGAGCATGCGTAAAAAAATATCACTGGATACAGTATGGTACCCTTAACGTTTCTTCGTAACAAAGTCACGCGCAGCCTTCCCCTTGTGGTTGCCGCGCTGATTTTTGCAGGCTGTGGCACCCAGGCGCCCGATCAGACGACTCCTCACATGGAGGGCACTGCTCAGGCTGATTCCGGCTATTATCTGCACCAGATGGAGCAGAGCTCGAATGATACCAGGATCAACTGGCAATTACTTGCCATTCGTGCACTGCTGAAAGAAGGCCAAACCCAGCGGGCAAGCGAACTGTTTAACCAGTTGCCGCAGGATCTCACAGACAGCCAGCGTCGCGAGCAGCAGCTTCTTGCCGCTGAGCTGAAAGTGGCACAGAACGACGCTGCTGGCGCGAAAAAGATCCTTGCCGATATTGACGTCAATGCACTGGAAAACAACCAGCAGGCACGTTACTGGCAGGCCGTCATTACCACCGAGCAAGGCCGCCCTTCCCTGACGCTTCTCCGTGCTCTGATTGCGCAGGAGCCTTTGCTGGCAGGGGATCTGAAGCAAAAGAATATTGATGCCACCTGGCAGGCGCTGTCGTCCATGACGCAGGATCAGGCCAGTAAGCTGGTGATCAACGCCGATGAAAACATTCTGCAGGGCTGGCTGGATCTCCAGCGCGTCTGGTTTGATAACCGCAATGATCCCACGATGTTGAAAGCGGGTATTACCGACTGGCAGACCCGTTATCCCAACAACCCTGGTGCTAAAATGCTGCCAACGCAGCTGGTGAACGTGCAGAATTTCAAACCTGCCTCCACCAGCAAAATAGCGCTGCTGCTGCCTTTAAATGGCCAGGCAGCCGTATTTGGACGCACCATCCAGCAAGGCTTTGAAGCCGCGAAAAACGGCACCACGGCGGTGGCGGGGAGCGCAGTACCGGCGCAGACAGCTCAGGCTGCAAACGTGAATGACGTTGTTAGCCCTTCTGCGGCAGAGACCAGCGATCTGACGGCGACCCAGCCGCAGGGCACGATGCAGAACCCGGTTACCGCCCCTACCACCCCATCCGCAGCCCCGGCGACCCAGCAAGCTCCGCAATCGCAGGCCACCCCGGCGACGAATGCGGCAGCCACGGAGCAGCCGCAGACCACGGAGCCACAACAACAGGCGGCACAACCGCAGACTACTGAGCCACAACAACCGGCTGCGCAACCGCAGGCCGTAGCAGCTACCACGGCGAACCCGGGCGCTGAGCTGAAGATTTATGACACCAGCGCACAACCTTTGGATCAGGTGCTGGCTCAGGTTCAACAGGATGGCGCCAGCATCGTGGTCGGGCCGCTGTTGAAAAACAACGTGGAAGAGCTGATGAAGAGCAACACCACGTTAAACGTGCTGGCGCTTAATCAGCCAGAGCAGGTACAGAACCGCGCCAATATCTGCTATTTCGCCCTCTCTCCGGAAGACGAAGCCCGCGACGCCGCACGTCATATTCATGAGCAAGGTAAGCAGGCGCCCCTGTTGCTGACCCCACGCTCTACGCTGGGCGATCGCGTCGCGAATGCCTTTGCCCAGGAGTGGCAACAGCTGGGTGGCGGCATCGTGCTGCAGCAGAAATTCGGCTCAAGCTCAGAGCTGCGCGCCGGGATTAACGGCGGCGCAGGTATCGCGCTGAGTGGCAGCCCGGTCACCGCCAGTCTGCCGCAGCAGCAGGGTGTGACCATCGGCGGCCTGAACATACCGGCTCCACCAACGGATGCGCAAATCTCGGGTGGCGGTAAGGTCGATTCAGCGTACATTGTGGCCACGCCGGAGGAGATCGCCTTTATCAAACCGATGATTGCCATGCGCAATGGTAGCCAGAGCGGCGTGACGCTGTATGCCAGCTCCCGCAGCGCGCAGGGCACCTCTGGCCCTGACTTCCGTCTGGAGATGGAAGGTCTACAGTACAGTGAGATCCCTATGCTCGCCGGCAGTAACCCGGCGCTAATGCAGCAAGCACTCGGCAGCGTACGTAACGACTACTCGCTGGCCCGCCTGTACGCCATGGGCGTTGATGCCTGGGCGCTGGCAAACCACTTCTCTCAGATGCGTCAGGTACCCGGCTTTGAAATTAGCGGCAACACCGGCGATCTGACCGCGACTCAGGACTGCGTGATTAACAGGAAGTTATCATGGCTCAAATACCAGCAGGGGCAGATCGTCCCGGCCAGTTAAGCCGTAAACAGACCGGCGACGCATGGGAATTACAGGCGCGTCGCTGGCTGGAGAGCAAGGGACTGCGCTTTATCGCCGCGAACGTCCGCGCGCGCGGCGGTGAAATTGACCTCATCATGAAAGAGGGCCGGGTGACGGTGTTTGTCGAGGTTCGCTACCGACAAACATCCTACTTTGGCGGTGCCGCCGCCAGCGTGACCCGGGCCAAGCAACAAAAATTATTACAGACCGCCCGCGTGTGGCTTGCCCGCCATAATGGGAGTTTTGATACTGTGGATTGCCGGTTCGATGTGGTAGCCTTCACCGGAAACGCCATCGAATGGCTTAAAAACGCCTTCGGCGAAGACGCGTAAACCAGATCGTTAAGGGATATTGTGCTCGAAAGAATTAAGGTGTGCTTCACAGAAAGCATTCAGACTCAGATAGCCGCGGCAGAAGCGCTGCCGGATGCCATCTCACGCGCCGCGATGACGCTGGTGCAGTCCCTGCTCAATGGCAACAAAATTCTGTGCTGCGGTAATGGTACCTCGGCCGCCAACGCCCAACATTTCGCCGCCAGCATGATCAACCGGTTCGAAACGGAGCGTCCGAGTTTACCCGCCATTGCACTTAATACCGATAACGTGGTCTTAACAGCGATTGCTAACGATCGTCTTCACGATGAAATCTATGCCAAGCAAGTCCGTGCGTTAGGGCATGCCGGTGATGTGCTGCTGGCTATCTCTACGCGCGGTAACAGCCGCGACATCGTCAAAGCCGTAGAAGCGGCCGTCACCCGCGATATGACTATCGTAGCGCTGACGGGATACGACGGTGGCGAGCTGGCCGGGCTTTTGGGTCCGCAGGATGTGGAAATTCGCATTCCCTCTCACCGCAGTGCGCGCATCCAGGAGATGCATATGCTGACGGTGAACTGTTTATGCGATCTGATCGATAACACGCTTTTCCCTCACCAGGATGATTAAGGAGTCAACATGAAGGCATTTTCGCCCCTCGCAGTCCTTATTTCTGCGCTGCTGCTTCAGGGATGTGTCGCCGCAGCGGTCGTGGGTACTGCCGCAGTGAGCACCAAAGCCGCCACCGACCCACGCTCCGTGGGCACGCAGGTAGATGACGGCACCCTTGAGTTGCGTGTAAACAGCGCGTTGTCCAAAGACGAACAGATTAAGAAAGAAGCGCGCATCAACGTGACCGCTTATCAGGGCAAAGTTCTGCTGGCAGGCCAGGCGCCCACCACCGAACTGGCATCCCGTGCGAAGCAGATCGCCATGGGCGTTGAAGGTGCGACAGAGGTGTTCAACGAAGTGCGTCAGGGGCAGCCAATCGGTCTGACCACTGCGTCATCGGATACCTGGATCACCACCAAAGTGCGTTCGCAGCTGTTGGGTAGCGATCAGGTGAAATCTTCCAACGTAAAAGTGACCACCGAGAACGGTGAAGTCTTCCTGCTCGGTCTGGTTACCGATCGTGAAGGTAAAGCGGCAGCGGATATCGCCAGCCGGGTGAGCGGCGTGAAGCACGTCACTACCGCCTTTACCTTCATCAAATAACCTTCTTGCCCTCAAGAAGGTCTTACAACAGGCCGGATGAGCTTAACGCCATCCGGCTTTTTTTATACCAGCGCAATGCTTCCCACAATGATTCCACTCAGCGCAACCAGCATCCCCGTCAGCCACAGCGCTTTTGCCGGGAATGATTTACGCAGCATGATAAGCGATGGCAGGCTAACCGCCGGAAGCGTGATGAGTAGCGCCAGCGCCGGGGCGACGCCCATACCCGCCAGCATCATGGTTTGCACAATCGGGATCTCGGCGGCAGTAGGAATTACAAATAACATACCGGCCACGGCCAACGCGATCACCCACAGCAGCGAGTTTTCAACGGCACCGTCCGCATGCGGGAAGAGCCAGACGCGGGCTGCGCCAAGAACCAGTACCGCAAGGATATAGACCGGGATCGTGCTCCAGAAGAGCTGCCAGAGCGCTTTACCCCAGCGCGACAGGAAACTGCCCTGCGGCTCCGGGAGTTCGACCTGCAGCGGCGCAGGGGTCACGGCGGTCTCTTTCACCAGTCTCTGCACGAGGGTTGCCACCACCAGCACGGTCAACAGACCCGCGACCAGACGAATAAAGGCAAAATGCCAGCCAAGCACGAAGCCCATAAACACCAGCGTGGCGGGGTTGAGCAGCGGGTTGCCCATCCAGAATGCCAGCGCCCCGCCCATCGACACCTGCTGGCGACGCATCCCGGCGGCCACCGGCGCGGCACAGCAAGTGCACATCATGCCCGGCAATGAGAAGAGCGTACCCAGCAGCGTCCCCTGAAAACGGGGTTTCCCTAAGGTTCGCAGCAGCCAGTTACGTGGGATCAGCACCTGGATCAGCGAGCCAAGTAATACCCCTAGCACCGCAGCTTTCCATACGGCCAGGAAGTAGACCAGCGCATAGTCCCACGCCGCCTGCAGCGGGCTGCTGTTGGCGTTAGCAAGAATTGATTTACCGATCGAGTGGGTATCGGCGGCAGTAAAGGCTTTGCCGTAATAGGGCTGCCACTTCACATACCAGAGCCCAATAATAACAACGAGAAAAAAGAGAGCGGGCTTCCACCACTGCAGTGGTGTTGCCGCCTGAGATGAAGACTGACCAGTCATAGCATTCCCCGGGGAGTGTTTTTAATTTTGCCCGGGGATATTACGCCTCGCCTTTTGAAATTTCATGCAGTTTTGCTGAAGGGATAATATTTACCCCCTCTCTGGAGGGGGAAAGCCCCTCGCTCAGCATCGCTCTGGCCACTTCGCGTCCGTCGATTGATTTCCAGTTGCCCGGTAACAGTGAGAAGAGAGGGGCAAACAGCGACTCGCTAAAACGGTGCTTTTCACGCTCACCCAGGAGCATGGAAGGGCGAACGATGGTCAGCCGTTCCCACTTCTGCGCGATTAACGCCTCCTCCATCTTCCCCTTCACTTTGTTATAAAAGAAGGGAGAGCGGGCGCTGGCCCCCATTGCGCTGACGACCAGGAAGTGTTTAGCGCCCAGCTTTTTCGCCGTCAGGGCGGTATCCACGACCAGGGTGTAGTCCGCATGGATAAAAGCCTCTTTGCTGCCCGCTTCGCGCCGGGTGGTTCCCAGACAGCAAAAAGCGATATCAATCGGGTCCTGGACCTGCGCCAGCGCATCGCTCAACTGCGGATCGTGAGGGTTAAAAACGCCCGAAATATCCGCCAGCGGACGACGCGTGGGGGCGGCGATATAATTTACCCGCCGATCCTGAATTAACATCCGCAGTAGATGCCCGCCCACCAGTCCGGTGGCGCCGGTAATTAGCACCTGACTCATTTTTTTCCCCTTTGCAGAATAGTCCGTAGGCGATTTTGCCCTGCTCGACCACACTTAAAAGTCTGTGAGGTAAGTATTTACCACAAACGTAGAAAAATCTGTCTGAAGCCAAAACAACGGAGGAAACATGAGCAAGAAAATTGCGGTCCTGATTACCGACGAGTTTGAAGATTCAGAATTCACCTCACCCGCTGAGGCGTTCCGCAAAGCGGGACATGAGGTCATCACCATTGAGAAAGAGACCGGCAAAACCGTCACGGGGCATAAAGGCGAGGCGAAAGTGACCATCGATAAAAACATTGATGAGGTCAGCCCGTCAGATTTCGACGCCCTGCTGTTACCCGGTGGCCACTCCCCGGACTCGCTGCGCGGAGATGACCGTTTCGTTACCTTTACGCGCGATTTCGTTGCCAGCGGGAAACCGGTGTTCGCCATTTGCCATGGCCCCCAACTGCTGATCAGCGCGGATGTGGTGCGCGGACGTAAGCTGACCGCGGTTAAACCGATCGTCATTGATCTGAAAAATGCCGGGGCAGATTTTTATGACCAGGAAGTGGTGGTCGATAAAGACCAGCTGGTCACCAGCCGTACGCCAGACGATCTGCCTGCCTTCAACCGGGAAGCGCTACGCCTGCTCGGCGCGTAACCAGTGCAGTTTTTTACCAAAGCCCAGCGTGTTATCGGTGAACTTCAGTTCATCGAGTCGGATCTTCCATACCGGCGCTAACATCGCTGCGGCAATTGGGAAGCGGCGGATGTAATACTTACGCATCGCGTCGCTTTCCTCTCCCTCCAGGCGGCGAATTTCCCCTTTAAACTGCACACCGCGGATCAGCGCCACGCTTTTTGGCTGGCCATTGACAGTGCCTGCTACTTTCGCCTGATGCCCGGTCATTTGTGCGTGACGCGTTTTATCTTCGCTTAAGACATAGAAAGCAACAGCCTGGGGATCGTAATAATAGAAGGCATTCGCACACCACATTTCGCCCTCGTGATGTACGCACCAGGTCACGACGTGCTGCTTTGCCAGCCAGCGGTTAATGGTGGGCAGTGTTTCCATTTTGCGTCTCTCTTGCTAAGGTGCGTTCACCTTAACATAACGAATTGATAGCCGTGTGCTGGTTTCTCTATCTTATCCGTACCGCTGATAATGCACTCTACACGGGGATCACCACCGATGTGGCGCGGCGTTTCTTGCAACATCAAACCGGAAAAGGGGCAAAAGCCTTGCGGGGAAAAGGTGAGCTGCAGCTGGCGTTTGCGGCACCGGTGGGTGAGCGCTCGCTGGCGCTGCGGCTGGAATACAGGATCAAGCAGCTTACGAAGCGCCAGAAAGAGCGCCTCGTCGCCGGGGATGGATCGTTCGAGGCGCTACGCGAGAGCCTGCTAACGCCGTAAGTTAAAAACGGTTAAAGTGGTCGTGATACTCAACCAGGCCGCTTACCCCCTGCAGCGCGTCATCAGCCAGACGATGCACCTGGAACGCAGATTCCGTACCCGGCCAGCGGCAATGCAGATCGTAATGGGCTGCCTTTTCAAAGCCTAACTTGCTGTAAAAGGCAGGGTCGCCAAGAGTGACCACGGCGGCGTAGCCAAACTCGTTCAGGGAGTCCAGCCCTTCATAAACCAGCTGGCGTGCCAGCCCCTGGCCACGGTAACTTTCGTCCACCGCCAGCGGAGCCATACCGACCCACTGCAGCTCTTCACCCTGTACGGAAACCGGGCTGAACGCGACGTAACCAACGACCTGCCCCTCATCATCGGTCGCCACCAGCCCAAGGGTGATCAGGCCATCTTCACGAAGATTATGTACCAGCTGCGCTTCACCCTCACCTTCGAAAGCGCGACGTAACAAGGCATCGATGCCGGGGGCATCAATCCCAATTTCAACTCGAATCAGCATGGCTCACCTACTGAAGTGTGTTTACTCTCCGGCGGGCTTTTCAGACCTGCCTCGACAAAATCGGCCATTTGCAGCAAGGCCATACGTAACGCTTTTGGCATCTGCTCCAGCTCAATGGCATCCATCAGGTTTTTCACATACAGGCCTAGCTCGGTATCCCCTTCAATCACCAGACGGCGTTGGAAAAAGAGCGTGTCAGGATCCTGTTTACGCGCTGCGATCATCAGGAGATCGCTGGCATCTGCGCTGAAACTGACATCGGCTTCGGCAGATTCACGAACGACCAGCCGACCCTTTTCAACAGAGGTAAACCAGCAAAGACCGATATCACGAACGGTGATGCTTAACCAGCGCCCTTCCAGAAATTCCAGCTCGCCCTCTTCCAGCGCCTGGCGGAATTGCCAGCTTAGCAGTTGTTCCAGCACCTGGCGCTTCAGTGCAAAGGGGGTGAGCTTTACCGGCAAACTTAACAGTGACGGGCCTGCCTGTACGAGTCGTGAACGCAGTTTTTCCAGCACGAACTTTTCTCCCTGAGATCTATAGTCCCGATATATTGCCATATCCAGTCGTCGGTATAGCGGCGTAAATCAACAAACCAGCGACCTTCATCAGCCATTATTGGTCCCATCAATACGCGATTAACTGCCTCAAATCAAAATTTGTCCCCAGGGGGTTCATTAAAATCCCTGTTTTATAACATTTTTGCATCCCCTGGGCTGCGAACGTCAGGATACATTATGGAACTGCTCTGTCCTGCCGGAAATCTTCCGGCGCTTAAGGCGGCTATCGAAAATGGCGCCGATGCGGTTTACATCGGTCTGAAAGATGACACTAACGCCCGCCACTTCGCAGGCCTCAATTTTACCGAGAAAAAGCTGCAGGAAGCCGCCCGTTTTGTGCACCAGCATCGCCGTAAACTGCATATTGCGATTAACACCTTCGCCCACCCGGATGGCTATTCCCGCTGGGAGCGCGCGGTAGATATGGCAGCTCAGTCAGGTGCCGATGCGCTGATCCTGGCCGATCTCGCTATGCTGGAGTATGCCGCAGAACGCTATCCTCATATTGAGCGCCATGTCTCGGTACAGGCCTCGGCGACCAACGAACAAGCGATCCGTTTTTATCATCGCCACTTCGATGTTGCCCGCGTCGTATTGCCGCGGGTGCTCTCTATTCATCAGGTTAAGCAACTGGCGCGCGTCACGCCAGTTCCGCTGGAAGTTTTTGCGTTCGGCAGCCTGTGCATTATGGCCGAAGGGCGCTGCTACCTCTCCTCTTATTTAACCGGGGAATCGCCCAATACCGTTGGCGCATGTTCCCCTGCCCGCTTTGTGCGCTGGCAGCAGACACCGCAAGGGCTGGAGTCTCGCCTGAACGATGTGTTGATCGACCGCTACCAGGAGGGGGAAAACGCAGGCTACCCAACGCTGTGTAAAGGGCGCTACCTGGTGGACGGCGAGCGCTATCACGCTCTTGAAGAGCCCACCAGCCTTAACACGCTGTCGCTATTACCAGAGCTGCTGGCTGCGAATATCGCCTCGGTGAAAATTGAAGGCCGCCAGCGTAGCCCGGCCTACGTTAGCCAGGTGGCAAAAGTGTGGCGTCAGGCGATAGATCGCTGTATGGCCGATCCACAAAACTATGCGCCACAGCCCGCCTGGATGGAGACGCTCGGCGCCATGTCCGAAGGCACCCAAACTACGCTTGGCGCGTATCACCGTAAATGGCAGTGAGATAACCATGAAATATTCCTTAGGGCCGGTACTTTACTACTGGCCGAAAGAGACGCTGGAAGCGTTCTATCAGCAGGCGGCCGCCAGCAGCGCCGATGTGATCTATCTTGGCGAAGCGGTGTGCAGTAAACGCCGCACCACAAAAGTGGGTGACTGGCTGGAGATGGCGAAAAATCTGGCGGGCAGCGGCAAACAGGTCGTGCTTTCAACGCTTGCGCTGGTGCAAGCCTCCTCTGAGCTGGGCGAAATAAAACGATACGTTGATAACGGTGAGTTTTTACTCGAGGCCAGCGACCTGGGGGTGGTGAACCTGTGCGCCGAGCGCAAGCTGCCGTTTGTCGCAGGCCATGCGCTGAACTGCTATAACGCCGTAACCTTGCGTCTGCTGCTTAAACAGGGGATGACCCGCTGGTGTATGCCGGTTGAGCTGTCGCGTGACTGGCTGGTCAATTTGCTAGACCAGTGCGAAACGCTGGGGATCCGCAATCAGTTTGAAGTGGAGGTGCTGAGCTATGGTCATCTGCCGCTGGCTTACTCTGCCCGCTGCTTTACCGCCCGCTCGGAAGACCGTCCGAAGGACGAATGCGAAACCTGCTGCATCAAGTACCCGAACGGGCGCAGCATGCTGTCGCAGGAAAATCAGCAGGTGTTCGTCCTCAACGGTATTCAGACCATGAGCGGCTATGTCTACAATCTCGGTAACGAGCTGACGTCGATGGACGGGCTGGTGGATATGGTGCGCTTGTCCCCACTGGATACTAACGTGTTCGCCATGCTCGATGCGTTTCGCGCCAATCAACACGGCGAAGCTCCCCTGCCGCTGACTGCCAACAGTGACTGCAACGGCTACTGGAAACGCCTTGCCGGGCTGGAGCTGCAGGGCTGACGTAATAGCTCACTTTGTTAACAACTTTAGCTAATCTTTAATGCAGTATGGAAAGATTAACCGGAACAAAGTGAGCTCTTATGACTGATAAAACCATTCCGTTTTCGGTGCTGGATCTGGCACCGATCCCTGAAGGCTCCTCTGCCCGAGAGGCTTTTTCACACTCCCTGGATCTCGCGCGTCAGGCTGAACAGCGTGGCTATCATCGCTACTGGCTGGCGGAACATCACAATATGGTGGGCATTGCCAGTGCGGCAACCTCTGTGCTGCTGGGCTATCTGGCCGCGAATACCAACACGCTGCACCTGGGCTCAGGTGGCGTCATGCTGCCGAACCACTCTCCGCTGGTCATCGCCGAGCAGTTCGGGACCTTAAATACCCTCTACCCGGGGCGCATCGACTTAGGTCTGGGCCGTGCGCCTGGTAGCGATCAGCCCACGATGCGCGCGCTGCGCCGCCATATGAGCGGCGATGTGGACAATTTCCCCCGCGATGTGCTTGAGCTCGTCGAGTGGTTCGACGCTCGCGACCCGAATCCTCATGTCCGCCCGGTGCCGGGCTATGGCGAGAAGATCCCCGTCTGGCTGCTGGGCTCTAGCCTTTATAGCGCCCAGCTCGCAGCCCAGCTTGGCCTGCCTTTTGCCTTCGCGTCGCACTTCGCGCCAGATATGCTGCACCAGGCGCTGCATCTCTATCGTACCCAGTTCAAGCCGTCTGCGCGCCTTGAGAAGCCGTATGCGATGGTCTGCATTAACATCGTTGCTGCCGATAGCAACCGCGATGCAGAGTTCCTCTTTACCTCTATGCAGCAGGCGTTTATGAAGTTGCGTCGCGGCGAAAGCGGGCAGTTACCGCCGCCCGTCGATAATATCCATCAGCTGTGGTCGGCCTCCGAGCAGTACGGGGTTCAGCAGGCGCTGAGTATGTCGCTGGTGGGCGATAAAGCGAAAGTACGCCACGGGCTGGAAGCGGTTCTGCGTGAAACCCAGGCCGACGAGATTATGGTCAACGGCCAGATTTTCGATCATCAGGCTCGTTTACACTCGTTTGATCTGGCGATGCAGGTGAAAGAGGAATTGGTGGGTTAGTTGTGATTTTGCCCTCTCCCGTGGGGAGAGGGCAAGAGAACCCAATTTACGGATATACCGGCAACAGATTAAAGCTCGACAGGATGTGCACCAGGGCGTTGCCCACCCCGAAGACCAAAATCAGGGCAATCATCGGCTTGCCACCCCAGACTCGGAATGTTGGACTGCCGAAGCGTTGACGCGATTTACGCGCGAGCAGCGCAGGAACAATTGCCGCCCAGATGGTGGCCGCCAGCCCCGCATAGCCGATAGCATACAGGAAACCATTCGGCCACATCAGACCACCCACAATCGGGGGCAGGAAGGTCAGCAGCGCGGTTTTGAAGCGCCCCGGCGCGGAATCATCAAAGCCAAACAGATCCGCCAGGTAATCAAACAGGCCCAGCGTCACGCCGAGGAAGGAACTTGCTACCGCGAAGTTCGAGAAGATAACCAGCAGCAGATCCAGACTGCGGCTGTTCAGTACACCGCTTAACGCCTGCACCAACACATCGATGTTTCCGCCCTTCTGCGCAATGCCGATAAATTCCGGACGCGGGATGTTACCCATCGTCCCCAGCAGCCAGATGACATACAGCCCCAGCGCCAGCAGCGTGCCGTACACCAGGCACTTCACGATGGTACGCGGATCTTTGCCGTAATACTTCATCAGGCTCGGCACGTTGCCGTGATAACCGAACGACGCCAGACAGAACGGTAAGGTCATCAGCAGGTACGGCGTGTAGCTGGCATGACTTTCCGCCACGTTAAACAGCGTTGCTGGCGTCACATGCCCCAGCAGGCTGCCAAAGGTGAGGAAGAAAGTGATGACTTTGGCGCCCAGTACAATGGCCGTCATGCGGCTGACGGCCTTTGTGCTCAGCCAGACGATAAAGGCCACCGCCAGCGCAAAGCACAACCCCGCCAGACGCGCCGGCACGTCTAATGACAGTTCTGAAAAGGTGTGATGCAGAATCGAACCGCTCGCAGAAATGTAGGCGTACGTCAGGATATAAAGCACGAATGCGATGGAGAGACCGTTTACCAGGTTCCAGCCTTTGCCCAGCAAGTCTTTCGTAATGGTGTCGAAGCTGGAACCTATGCGGTAGTTCAGGTTGGCTTCCAGAATCATCAGCCCGGAGTGCAACATACAAAACCAGGTGAAGACCAGCGCTGCCAGTGACCAGAAGAACCACGCCCCGGACATGACCACAGGCAAGGAGAACATCCCCGCGCCGATAATGGTGCCGCCGATGATCACCACGCCGCCGAGCAGCGAAGGTGACGTTTGGGTGGTGGTTAGTGTCGCCATACAGCCAGATCTCCAGTCATAAATTTGGTACAGCATATCAATGCGCTGCACTGTACCAGTACAAGAGTACAAAAGGAATAAAAAAAGCCCCGATAATGATTACCGGGGCTGTATAGATTACTTTACGCTAGTTAACGCAGGGGTTACGCATCGCCACCGAAGCGGCGACGGCTGGTGCCTTCGTCACGACGTGGACCACGGTTTTCGCGACGTTCACCGCTGAAGCGACCCGCGCCTGGCGCAGCGCCTTCACGACGAGGACCACGACCGCCTTCACGACGCTCACCGCCGCCGAAGCTACGACCACCTTCACGACGCTCACCACCGCCACGACGTTCGCCGCCACGGTCAGGACGCGGCTGAGCATCGCCCAGCAACTGCATGTTCATCGGTTTGTTCAGAATGCGGGTGCGAGTAAAGTGCTGCAGAACTTCGCCCGGCATACCTTTCGGCAGTTCGATAGTCGAGTGGGTACCGAACAGCTTGATGTTACCGATGTAACGGCTGCTGATGTCGCCTTCGTTAGCGATAGCGCCAACGATATGACGAACTTCAACACCATCATCACGGCCAACTTCAATACGGTACAGTTCCATATCGCCAGCGTCACGACGCTCACGACGTGGACGGTCTTCACCACCACGCTCTGGACGATCGCCACGTGGGCCACGGTCGTTACGATCACCACGACGCTCGAAACGGTCGTCACGGTCACGGAACTCACGCTTAGGACGCATTGGCGCATCTGGCGGAACGATCAGGGTACGTTCGCCCTGAGCCATTTTCAGCAGTGCCGCAGCCAGAGCTTCCATATCCAGCTCTTCGCCTTCTTCCACCGGCTGAATCTTCGCCAGCAGACCACGGTACTGATCCAGATCGCTGCTTTCCAGCTGCTGCTGAACTTTGGCGGCGAATTTTTCCAGACGGCGTTTGCCCAGCAGCTCTGCGTTTGGCAGGTCTGCTTCTGGAATGGTCAGTTTCATGGTGCGTTCGATGTTGCGCAGCAGACGACGCTCGCGGTTCTCAACGAACAGCAGCGCACGGCCAGCACGACCCGCACGACCGGTACGACCGATACGGTGAACGTAAGACTCGGAGTCCATTGGAATGTCGTAGTTCACAACCAGGCTGATACGCTCAACGTCCAGACCACGTGCTGCCACGTCGGTTGCAATCAGGATATCCAGACGACCGTCTTTCAGACGTTCCAGCGTCTGCTCACGCAGAGCCTGGTTCATATCACCATTCAGCGCTGCGCTGTTATAGCCGTTACGCTCCAGGGCTTCAGCCACTTCCAGGGTCGCGTTTTTGGTACGCACGAAGATAATCGCCGCATCAAAATCTTCCGCTTCCAGGAAGCGTACCAGCGCTTCATTTTTACGCATGCCGTACACAGACCAGTAGCTCTGGCTGATGTCTGGACGCGTGGTCACGCTGGACTGAATACGTACTTCCTGCGGCTCTTTCATGAAGCGGCGGGTAATACGACGGATAGCTTCTGGCATGGTTGCAGAGAACAGAGCGGTCTGATGACCTTCCGGGATCTGCGCCATAATGGTTTCTACGTCTTCGATGAAGCCCATACGCAGCATTTCATCTGCTTCATCCAGTACCAGACCGCTCAGTTTAGAGAGATCAAGGGTACCGCGCTTCAGGTGATCCAGCAGACGGCCCGGCGTACCGACGACAATCTGTGGGCCCTGGCGCAGGGCGCGTAACTGCACGTCATAACGCTGGCCGCCGTACAGGGCTACCACGTTTACGCCGCGCATATGTTTAGAGAATTCAGTCATTGCTTCTGCAACCTGAACAGCCAGTTCACGGGTTGGAGCAAGAACGAGGATCTGCGGTGCACGCAGGTCCGGATCAATGTTGTTCAGCAGCGGCAGCGAGAACGCCGCAGTTTTACCGCTACCCGTCTGGGCCATGCCCAGCACGTCACGACCAGAGAGCAGATGTGGGATACACTCTGCCTGGATCGGAGATGGTTTTTCGTAACCCAGATCGTTAAGGGCTTCAAGGATAGGAGCCTTCAGGCCCAGATCTGCAAAAGTGGTTTCGAATTCAGCCATGTAGTACAAGTGCCTCGATATTAATGGCGGCCAGTCTACTTAGCTCATCGTGAAAATGATTAGCAATTTTCATTGAAAAGTGTGAACCGGCTCAAAGTAGGTGTATTGACGAACAACAACGCCCTCACCAGTGAAGGTGATGGCAATCAAAAGATTACGGGCTGATGTTTATGTCGTCAGCTATTGCTGGTCCGATTCTGCCAGGTCGTCATGCTCCTGGCCCAAGAGCGATAATTCCAACAATGCATAACGGTGCTCAACAAAGTTGTGTACGTTGTTAGCAACCGCTAATTTGAACAGTGCCGTAGCGCTGTCCATATCCCCCAGACTTAGGTAGTACTTACCTAAATAGAAGTTGGTTTCACTGAGATGTTCAGCGAGCGAGGTGTTATCCGTTGCGTCCGCCTTGAGCCGTTCCATTAGCGTTGCTTCGCTAATGTTGCCCAGGTAGAACTCGACAATATTCCATCCCCATTGTTCCTTGTCCGATTTGTCGAAGCGCTGTTTCAGTGCTTCTTTGGCCTGCTTCGCATCAAGCTTCTGCTCAACGATGTAAAGCCACAGGCTACGGAAAGGATCGTTCGGATCGTCTTGATAAAACGCCAGCAGATCATCTTGCGCTAACTTGTCACGACCGCCGTAATACAGGGCGATACCGCGATTCAAGTGCGCGTAGTTGTAAGTTGGATCAAGCTCAAGTACAGAATCAAACGCTTCATAGGCAGCATCAAAATTGCCTGCCTGCGTTAAATAAATGCCTAAGTAATTGAATACTTCAGGCATATCGGGTCGGATGGCTAACGCTTGTGAAAAATCATTTCGCGCCAGTGCCCTCAGACCGAGACTATCATACAACACTCCGCGCTCATATAAAAGCTGTGCGCGTTCGTCATCGGTTAAAGCCCGACTGGCAAGAATTTGTTCCATGCGAGCCAGAATCACTTCTTGCTGCAAAGTCGGTTGCAATGGTACCGCGAGGACTTCACTTTTACGCCAGGCAGAGTTGCTGCATCCTGCCAGCGTTAAAGCTGTCGCAACGAAACACCAGCGCAGAAAAGGCTTCATTTCCCACTCCCGAAGACAACAATTGGATGAACGTCCTGTCCCCCGGCGGCTCAACAAGGCGTCCTGCCTGATAATAAGCCCTCCGCCTGAGCGGAGGGCAAATGGCAACTTTACTCGCCTTGTTCCGCTGCCGGAGCTTCCGGCGCGGCGGCAGGCTGTGACTGCTCGGTCGCTTCTTTAATGCTCAGACGGATACGGCCCTGACGGTCAACTTCCAGAACCTTAACCGGTACTTCCTGACCCATCTGCAGGTAATCGGTCACTTTCTCAACGCGCTTGTCGGCGATCTGAGAGATGTGAACCAGACCTTCTTTACCGCCACCGATGGCAACAAATGCGCCAAAGTCAACGATACGGGTCACTTTACCATTGTAGATGCGGCCCACTTCGATTTCCGCAGTAATTTCTTCGATGCGACGGATTGCGTATTTTGCTTTCTCGCCGTCGGTTGCTGCGATCTTCACAGTACCGTCATCTTCGATTTCGATAGTGGTGCCAGTCTCTTCGGTCAGAGCACGGATAACAGAACCGCCTTTACCGATAACGTCTTTGATCTTGTCCGGGCTGATCTTAATCGTGTGGATACGCGGAGCGAACTGAGAGATGTCGCCGCGCGGCGCGTTGATCGCCTGTTCCATCACGCCCAGGATGTGCAGACGCGCACCTTTAGCCTGGTTCAGCGCAACCTGCATGATCTCTTTGGTGATACCTTCAATTTTGATATCCATCTGCAGTGCAGAGATACCGTCGCGGGAACCCGCCACTTTGAAGTCCATATCACCCAGGTGGTCTTCGTCGCCCAGGATGTCAGACAGAACAACGAAGTTGTCGCCTTCTTTCACCAGACCCATCGCAATACCCGCAACGGCGGCTTTGATTGGCACACCTGCGTCCATCAGCGCCAGGGATGCGCCACATACGGAAGCCATGGAGGAAGAACCGTTGGATTCGGTGATTTCAGAAACCACACGCACGGTGTACGGGAATTTATCAGCTTCTGGCATAACCGCCAGCACGCCACGTTTCGCCAGGCGACCGTGACCAATTTCACGACGCTTCGGCGAACCTACCATACCGGTCTCACCAACGGAGTACGGAGGGAAGTTGTAGTGGAACAGGAAGCTGTCAGTACGCTCACCCATCAGTTCGTCGATGTTCTGCGCGTCACGTGCAGTACCCAGGGTCGCGGTAACCAGCGCCTGAGTTTCGCCACGGGTGAACAGTGCTGAACCGTGAGTACGTGGCAGAACGCCAGTACGTACATCCAGACCACGGATCATGTCTTTCTCACGGCCATCGATGCGCGGCTCGCCTGCCAGTACACGGCTACGAACAACGTTTTTCTCAATAGCGTGCAGGATTTCGCTCAGCTCGTTAGCATCCAGCGTTTCGTCTTCAGCCACCAGCGTCGCAACGGTTTCAGACTTGATCACGTCAACCTGAGCATAACGCTCTTGTTTGTCAGTGATACGGTAAGCATCGCTCAGGCGAGATTCTGCCAGAGCCGCTACGCGTGCGTTCAGCGCGTCGTTTACCACTTCTGGCTGCCAGTCCCAACGTGGTTTACCGGCTTCTTTCACCAGGTCGTTGATGTTCTGGATAACGATCTGCTGCTGGTCGTGGCCATATACCACAGCACCCAGCATCTGGTCTTCGCTCAGCAGCTCAGCTTCGGATTCAACCATCAGCACTGCCGCTTCAGTACCCGCAACTACCAGGTCCAGCTTACTCTCTTTCAGCTCTTCCTGAGTTGGGTTCAGTACATACTGGTCATTGATATAACCAACACGTGCAGCACCGATTGGACCGTTGAATGGAATACCAGACAGGGAGAGCGCAGCAGATGCGCCGATCATCGCAACGATGTCCGGGTTAACCTGTGGGTTAACAGAAACAACGGTGGCGATAACCTGTACTTCGTTAACGAAGCCTTCCGGGAACAGCGGGCGAACCGGGCGGTCAATCAGACGCGCGATCAGGGTTTCGCCTTCGCTTGGACGGCCTTCACGACGGAAGAAACCACCCGGGATTTTACCGGCAGCGTAGGTACGCTCCTGGTAGTTAACGGTCAGCGGGAAAAAGTCCTGACCTGGTTTAGCTTTTTTCTGGCCGACAACGGTCACGAATACCGCGGTGTCATCCATGCTTACCATTACGGCAGCAGTCGCCTGACGCGCCATCATGCCGGTTTCCAGCGTAACGGTGTGTTGACCGTACTGGAATTTACGAACGATCGGATTCAGCAAGATTCTGTCCTTTCTTAAATAAGTGTCCGCACACCCCTGGCGTGCTGACGATTTAACCGGATCTACTCTGCATCCTCGCGACTAATGACAACCGACACCCTTATGGGTGAAGCCTCTCATTAGCCGCGCGAACCTCTGCAATGCAGATCATTTAAAGCAACAATACATTAGTTTCCAGTGAATTGCTGCGTCTGATTGAAAAAAGGGGCCATAAGGCCCCCTTTTCTGAAACTCGCAAGACTTAGCGACGCAGACCCAGACGCTCGATCAGCGCGGTGTAGCGTGCAACATCTTTACGTTTCAGGTAGTCGAGCAGTTTACGACGCTGAGAAACCATACGCAGCAGACCACGACGGCTGTGGTGATCTTTTTTGTGCTCTGCAAAGTGACCCTGCAGGTGGTTAATCTGTGCAGTCAGCAGTGCAACCTGAACTTCGGTAGAACCGCTGTCGTTAGCATCACGACCAAACTCAGAAACGATTTTAGCTTTAGCTTCAACGCTTAGAGACATTTTACAACTCCAAAGTATAAAGAATGAAAGGATGCCGATCTCTAATTCAGCTATCCCGAGTATAACGCCAGCCTATTGTTAAACAATTTGCGAGACGTTAAGCCGCAATATTCTACCCGCCTCCCCTGCTTATCGCAAGTTGAGGCGTGAGGTTATGCGGGATATTCGACCACCAGACGACGGGGTGCGACACGCCCTTCGTCATCCATTTCACCCATACCGATGAACTTACCTTCATCACCTTCCGTGACGCGAACCAGGCCACCGGCCGGTGCGCCTGAGGTGCGAACAGGGTTGCCGTTTTTAAAGTAAACGGACGATGTTAACGGCAAATTCACGACCGGATAGTCCGCGGCCGGACTGTCCATAGGCATCAAAAGCGGGTCCAGCAGCTCGGCGGCAGAGAGACCCTGCTGTTCCGCCTGCTCCACCAGCGCACCAAGCTGCTCAAGCGTTACCATCCGCTCAGCGGGATAGTTGCTGACGGCAAGGCGACGCAGGTAGATGACGTGCGCGCCGCAACCCAGTTTTTCGCCCAGGTCGTCGATAATGGTGCGGATGTAAGTGCCCTTTGAACAGTGCACTTCCAGCTCCAGCTCGTCGCCTTCGTGGCGGATAAACAGCAGCTCGTAAACGGTGATCGGGCGAGCCTCACGCGGCACCTCGATACCCTGACGCGCATACTCGTAGAGCTTCTTGCCCTGGTATTTCAGCGCCGAATACATAGAGGGCACCTGCTGAGTCTCGCCACGGAAGCTTTCCAGCGCATCAGCAAGCTGTTCTGCGCTAAAAGTGACAGGACGTTCTTCCACGACCTGACCATCAGCATCAGAGGTATCGGTACGCTGACCCAGCTTTGCGATGACGCGATAGCGCTTATCAGAATCCAGCAGATACTGAGAAAACTTTGTCGCTTCGCCAAGACAGACTGGCAGCATGCCGGTCGCCAGGGGGTCCAGCGCACCGGTATGGCCGGCTCGGTTGGCGTTATATAGACGCTTTACCTTTTGCAGAACGTCGTTGCTGGATGCCCCTTGCGGTTTATCCAGCAACAGCACGCCATGCACGTCGCGACCGCGACGACGAGGACGACTCATCAGTCCTCCTTATTGTCGTCCGGGTTTACACGACGTTCGTCGTCGTGTTTAACCACGCTGGTCACCAGGTTGGACATGCGCATACCTTCTACCAGCGAGTTGTCATAGAAGAAGGTCAGCTCAGGCACGATACGCAGGCGCATTGCTTTGCCAAGCAGGGAACGGATGAAACCCGAAGCTTCCTGCAGCGCTTTAATGCCGTTTTTTACTGCCGCTTCGTCCTGATCGTTCAGGAAGGTCACGAACACTTTGGCATAGGCCAGGTCACGGGACATTTCAACGCCGGACACTGTGGTCATCATGCCCACGCGTGGGTCTTTAATTTCGCGTTGCAGAATGAGCGCGATCTCTTTCTGCATTTCCTGCGCTACACGCTGAGGGCGACCAAATTCTTTCGCCATAATAAATTCTCCAGACAAAAAAGGGGCTAAAAGCCCCTTTTGAAATTATTGCCGGGTGGCGCTTCGCTTACCCGGCCTACGCGAATTAACCATCTAAGGATTTTGGTTTGCCGCCAACACAGTGGCGGCCCAAAAGCCGACGACGATTACGCGATGGTACGCTGAATTTCGATGATCTCGAACACTTCGATCATGTCGCCAACGCGAACATCGTTGTAGTTCTTCACGCCGATACCACATTCCATACCGTTACGGACTTCGTTAACGTCATCTTTGAAGCGGCGCAGAGATTCCAGCTCGCCTTCGTAGATAACCACGTTGTCACGCAGTACGCGGATTGGGTTGTGACGTTTGATGGTACCTTCAGTAACCATACAGCCCGCGATAGCACCAAACTTCGGTGATTTGAACACGTCACGGACTTCAGCCAGACCGATGATCTGCTGTTTCAGCTCAGGAGAGAGCATACCGCTCATCGCTGCTTTCACTTCGTCGATCAGATGATAGATGACGGAGTAGTAACGCAGATCCAGGCTTTCAGCATCAATAACTTTACGCGCGGACGCATCAGCACGAACGTTGAAGCCAACCAGGATAGCGTTGGAAGCAGCAGCCAGGGTCGCGTCGGTTTCGGTGATACCACCTACGCCTGAACCGATGATCTTCACTTTCACTTCGTCGGTAGACAGTTTCAGCAAGGAGTCGGAGATCGCTTCCACAGAACCCTGAACGTCGGCTTTCAGAACCACGTTCACTTCGTGAACTTCGCCTTCGGTCATGTTGGCAAACATGTTCTCGAGTTTAGATTTCTGCTGACGAGCCAGTTTAACTTCACGGAATTTGCCCTGACGATACAGCGCAACTTCACGTGCTTTCTTCTCGTCACGAACTACGGTCACTTCGTCACCCGCAGCCGGCACGCCGGACAGACCCAGGATTTCCACCGGAATGGACGGACCTGCTTCCATCACTTCCTGGCCCAGTTCGTCACGCATTGCACGAACACGGCCATACTCGAAGCCACACAGTACGATGTCACCCTTATTCAGGGTACCTTCGCGTACCAGTACGGTTGCAACCGGGCCACGACCTTTATCCAGGAAGGACTCGATAACCGCGCCGCTCGCCATACCTTTACGAACCGCTTTCAGCTCCAGAACTTCAGCCTGCAGCAGGATAGCGTTCAGCAGGTCGTCGATACCGGTACCCGCTTTTGCAGATACAGGGATGAACTGTGCTTCACCGCCCCACTCTTCCGGCATAACGCCGTACTGAGAGAGTTCGTTTTTAACGCGGTCCATGTCAGCTTCTGGTTTGTCGATTTTGTTGACTGCAACAACCAGTGGCACCTGCGCCGCTTTCGCGTGCTGGATAGCTTCGATGGTCTGTGGCATCACGCCGTCGTCGGCTGCAACAACCAGTACCACGATATCCGTTGCCTGCGCACCACGAGCACGCATTGAGGTAAAGGCGGCGTGGCCCGGGGTATCCAGGAAGGTGATCATGCCGTTATCGGTTTCTACGTGGTAAGCACCGATGTGCTGGGTAATACCACCCGCTTCGCCGGAGGCAACCTTAGTAGAACGAATGTAGTCGAGCAGAGAGGTTTTACCGTGGTCAACGTGACCCATGATGGTCACAACCGGTGCACGCGGTTCAGCCGCAGCGCCAGTGTCACGGTCGCTCATTACTGCTTCTTCCAGCTCGTTTTCACGACGCAGGATAACTTTGTGGCCCATCTCTTCGGCAACCAGCTGTGCGGTTTCCTGATCGATAACCTGGTTGATGGTCGCCATCGCGCCCAGCTTCATCATCGCTTTGATGACCTGAGAGCCTTTCACGGCCATCTTGTTCGCCAGATCGCCAACGGTGATGGTTTCGCCAATGATAACGTCACGGTTAACAGCCTGCGCTGGCTTCTGGAAGCCCTGCTGCAGAGCGGAACCTTTACGCTTACCGCCTTTCCCACCGCGACCCGCTGCACGCGCTTCTTCGCGATCGGCTTTGGATTCAGCGTGCTTGTTGCCTTTCTTCTGAGGACGGGCAGTCTTCGACGCGGTGCGGGTACGGCCACGACCACCTTCAACTTCACGATCGTTTTCGTCTTCTGCCTGGCGTGCATGCTGGGAAGTGGTTACGTGATAATCGCTGGTGTCTTCAGTCTGTTCAGCGGTATTCACGCCGTTTTTCTCGTTTTCTTCTGCCATACGGCGCGCTTCTTCAGCAACACGACGTGCGTCTTCTTCCAGCTTACGGCGAGCTTCTTCTTCCGCTTTACGCTTCAGTTCAGCTGCTTCATTTTCACGACGGGCTTTTTCCGTCTGGGCTGTTTTGGTCATTTCGTCAGTCTGTTGATTGCTCACTTTGTCTTTTTCCGCAGCTTCACGCTTCGCTTTATCACTGGCGTCGCGTTTCGCTTTTTCTGCGGCCTCACGTTCAGCTTTTAATTCTGCTTCACGTTTGGCAGTTGCTTCTGCCTCACGCTGAGCTTGTTCTTCCGCTTCACGCTGTGCCTGCTCTTCCGCAGCAAGGCGTTCAGCCTCTTGCGGATCACGTTTTACAAAGGTGCGCGTCTTGCGGACTTCGATTTGTACCGATTTGCTTTTACCACCGGTACCAGGGATATTCAACGTACTGCGCGTTTTGCGCTGCAGCGTTAACTTGTCAGGCGTAGAACCATGTTCACGGTTCAGGTGCGCTAACAAGGTTTGTTTCTCTTGCGCGGTTACCGAATCATCAGCGGACTTCGGGATCCCTGCATCAGCAAATTGCTGTACCAGGCGATCCACGGAGGTCTGAATCTCGGCAGCCAGCGTTTTTACAGTTACATCAGTCATGCTGTTCCTTCCTGCTACAGTTTATTACGCTTCGTCGCCAAACCAGCAAATATTACGTGCGGCCATGATGAGTTCGCCGGCTTTCTCGTCGGTTAAACCTTCGATATCGGCCAGGTCATCAACGCCTTGTTCAGCGAGATCTTCCAGCGTACAAACACCACGGGCAGCCAGCTTGAACGCAATCGCACGATCAAGACCTTCCAGATTCAGCAGGTCATCAGCCGGCTTCTTATCACCAAGGCTTTCTTCCTGAGCCAGTGCCAGGGTGGTCAGTGCGTTTTTAGCGCGTTCACGCAGGGCTTCAACGGTTGGCTCATCCAGACCGTCAATTTCCAGCAGCTCTTTCATTGGCACATAGGCCAGTTCTTCCAGCGTAGAGAAGCCTTCTTCAACCAGTACAGTGGCGAAATCTTCGTCAATGTCCAGGTACTTAGTGAAGGTATCGATCGCCGCGTGGGCTTCAGCCTGATGCTTAGCCTGCAGGTCATCAACGGTCATTACGTTGAGTTCCCAGCCGCTCAGCTGAGACGCCAGACGCACGTTTTGACCGTTACGGCCAATCGCCTGCGCCAGGTTACCCGCTTCAACAGCGATATCCATGGTGTGCTTATCTTCGTCCACAACAATGGAAGCTACGTCAGCCGGCGCCATCGCGTTGATCACGAATTGCGCCGGGTTGTCGTCCCACAGAACGATATCGATACGTTCGCCGCCCAGTTCGGTCGAGACCGCCTGCACGCGAGCACCACGCATACCTACGCATGCGCCAACCGGATCGATACGCTTGTCGTTGGTTTTTACCGCGATTTTCGCACGGGAACCAGGATCGCGAGCGGCCGCTTTGATTTCGATAACTTCTTCGCCGATTTCCGGCACTTCAATGCGGAACAGTTCAACCAGCATTTCTGGTTTAGAACGCGTCACGAACAGCTGGGCACCGCGTGCTTCTGGACGCACAGCGTAAAGTACGCCACGGATACGGTCACCCGGACGGAAGTTTTCACGCGGGAGCATGTCTTCACGCAGGATGACGGCTTCAGCGTTACCCGCCATGCCTTCAGATTTGATTTCCAGGGAAATGTTGTCGCGGTTAACTTTCTTCACCACGCCAGTAACGATTTCACCTTCCTGATCGCGGAACTGATCAACCACCATAGCGCGCTCGGCTTCACGTACTTTCTGCACGATAACCTGCTTCGCCGTCTGGGTAGTGATACGGTCGAAGGTCACAGATTCAATCTGATCTTCAACATACTCGCCAACATTCAGGCTTTCATCTTCGAAACGTGCTGCTTCCAGCGTGATCTCTTTAGTCGGCTGAGTCACTTCTTCCACGATCACCCAACGGCGGAACGTGTCGAAGTCACCGCTTCTGCGATCGATTTCAACGCGAACATCGATCTCTTGCTCGTATTTTTTCTTGGTTGCTGTAGCCAGTGCACTTTCCAGCGCTTCGAAAATCTTCTCACGCGGCAGCGCTTTCTCATTGGAAACGGCTTCAACAACAGCCAAAATTTCTTTGTTCATCGCGGGCTTTTCACCTCAATCCAGACTGTTAAAAGTGGGGAACCAGGTTCGCCTTCTGGATATTACTCAGCGCGAACACTTCATCTTTGCCTTCGACTGTCACCGTGATCATTTCACCATCAACGGCTTTGATAACGCCCTGCCATTTACGGCGGTTCTGTACAGCCATACGCAGAACGAGAGCCACTTCTTCACCGGTAAAACGCACATAGTGCTCGGCCGTGAACATTGGACGATCGAGGCCAGGTGAGGAAACTTCCAGGTTGTATGCAACAGTAATCGGGTCTTCAACGTCAAGAACCGCACTCACCTGGTGGCTGACATCAGCACAATCGTCAACATTGATGCCATCTTCACTATCAATATAGATGCGCAGCGTCGATGTACGGCCGCGAACGAATTCGATGCCGACCAGTTCGTAGCCCAGTGCTTCGACCGGTGCTGTAATCATCTCTGTTAATTTTTGCTCTAATGTGGACAAGCCCACCCCCAAGACATAAAAAAAGGGCATAAAGCCCAGTTATTCTGTAGTCAGATAACAAAAAACCCCGATAAATCGGGGCTTTAGATAACTGAACCCTATAGCCGCAACTGCGGCCTGGAGCACTCTCCGAAAGAATTCTTTCAAATCCAGCTACGAAGGCTCTGAGTCTTCACAGTATATTTGAAAAAGAACTTAATGGGAAAGTGGTTGCGGGGGCCGGATTTGAACCGACGACCTTCGGGTTATGAGCCCGACGAGCTACCAGGCTGCTCCACCCCGCGCCTGAAACGTGGCAAATTCTACTCGTTTTGGGTAAAAAATGCAAATAATGCTGGGATTTGGTACCGAGGACGGGACGTAAAATCGGCGTTTAGTATATTGATAGTAGGGGTTGGCTGTCAACCCTGTAACCGACAGTGGAAAGGCTAAGATATTTTTACAAAAAGTACACGAATGTCTTCCGGTCATCGTCAAAAGATGATTAAATGAAAACTCACTTATTTTGCATAAAAATGCAATTCAGGTGAAAAGGATAACTCATCAGTCAATCAAGCAGGGTTTTATTTTATGACGACGATTCTCAAGCATCTTCCGCAAGGACAACGTATTGGCATCGCTTTTTCGGGCGGCCTGGATACCAGCGCTGCACTGCTGTGGATGCGCCAAAAGGGAGCGGTTCCTTATGCATATACTGCGAACCTGGGTCAGCCGGATGAGGACGATTATGAAGCCATCCCGCGTCGCGCCATGGAGTATGGTGCAGAGAACGCCCGTCTGATTGACTGCCGTAAGCAACTGGTTGCTGAAGGTATCGCAGCCATTCAGTGTGGCGCGTTTCATAACACCACCGGCGGTTTGACTTATTTCAATACCACGCCTCTGGGTCGCGCCGTGACCGGTACTATGCTGGTTGCTGCGATGAAAGAAGATGGTGTGAACATCTGGGGTGACGGCAGCACCTATAAAGGCAACGACATTGAGCGTTTCTATCGCTATGGCCTGCTGACCAACGCTGAACTACAGATCTACAAACCCTGGCTGGATACCGATTTCATCGATGAGCTGGGTGGTCGTCATGAAATGTCTGAATTTATGATTGCCTGCGGCTTCGATTATAAGATGTCCGTCGAGAAAGCTTACTCAACAGACTCCAACATGCTGGGTGCGACGCACGAAGCGAAAGACCTGGAGTACCTGAACTCCAGCGTGAAGATCGTTAACCCGATCATGGGCGTTAAGTTCTGGGACGAAAACGTCAAAATCCAGGCTGAAGAAGTGACGGTGCGTTTCGAACGCGGCCATCCGGTCGCCCTGAACGGGAAAACCTTCTCTGATGACGTTGAACTGATGCTCGAAGCCAATCGCATCGGTGGACGTCACGGTCTGGGCATGAGCGACCAGATTGAGAACCGTATTATTGAAGCGAAAAGCCGTGGCATCTATGAAGCGCCGGGGATGGCATTACTGCATATCGCCTATGAGCGTCTGCTGACCGGTATTCACAACGAAGATACCATCGAGCAGTATCACTCTCATGGTCGTCAGTTAGGGAAACTTCTGTATCAGGGCCGCTGGTTCGACCCGCAGGCACTGATGCTGCGTGATGCGTTGCAGCGCTGGGTGGCAAGCGCCATCACGGGCGAAGTGACGCTGGAGCTGCGTCGCGGTAATGACTACTCCATCCTTAACACGGTCTCTGACAACCTGACCTACCAGGCAGAACGTCTGACCATGGAGAAAGGCGATTCAGTCTTCTCTCCGGACGATCGTATCGGCCAGCTGACTATGCGTAATCTGGATATCACCGATACCCGTGCCAAGCTGTTCACCTATACTGAGAACGGTCTGCTCTCGGTATCCGGTGGAAATGGTTTGCCGCAGGTTGAGAATCAGGATCATAACGATAAGCCGTAATCGTTAATCCGAAAGACAAAAAGCGCCTGCCAGGCGCTTTTTTTTGCCCTTTAACGGGGCGCGTCGATAGTATCTAACCCATTATCGTCACTGTCAGGTGATAAAGGACAGACGAAAAAAAAGACGCTTTTCAGCGTCTTTCTTTCGGAATATTGGTACCGAGGATGGGACTCGAACCCACAAGCCCGTTAGGGCACTACCACCTCAAGGTAGCGTGTCTACCAATTCCACCACCTCGGTACGGAATACTTACTTACTGCGGGATATCGCTGGTCGGCTTAGCCGGTGCAGCTGGCTGAGTCTGCTCGGATTTCGCCGGCGCGCTCAGGTTTTCCCACTCACTTCCCTTACTGGTCTTGTTGCTGTTGATATTGCCAAGCGCCAGGCTGATGATGAAAAACAGTGTCGCCAGAATCGCCGTTGCGCGGGTCATGAAGTTACCAGAACCACTTGAACCGAACAGCGTACCGGAAGCGCCTGCTCCGAAGGAGGCTCCCATGTCAGCGCCTTTACCTTGCTGCAGCATAATCAGCGCAACGAGTGCGATGGCCACAATAAGGAAAACAACCAAAAGAGCTTCGTACATAATCAACCTGTTCCTTGCGGATTTGCCGCATACCAATGCTTCGACCAATAAGCAGGAATTTCTCTTTCCCACTGAAGCGGGTGTGAATACTAACCAAAGCGAATGACCTTCGCAAGGGCAATTTCAGCGCATTGTATCAAGTGCGGAAAAAAACAGCAAAAGCCGCACATCTGCGCAATTTAAAGGCGGCAATCGCCGCCTTTTTAAACACTTAACCTGAATGATTATGCCGCTTTTACCGCATCGGCGATACGGTGAGCAAATTCAGTCACCTGAGCTTCGTCTTCACCCTCTACCATCACGCGGATCAGCGGTTCAGTACCAGATTTACGCAGCAATACACGGCCACGTGAGCCCAGCGCGGCTTCAACCTCAGCCATGACGGCTTTCACGTTCTCATTTTCCAGCGGATCGCCGCTACCTGCAGAGAAACGTACGTTGACCAAAATCTGCGGGAACATTTTCATGCCGCTGCAGAGGTCGTGCAGGGACATATGATTACGTACCATCGCCGCCACAACCTGCAGGCCCGCCACGATGCCATCGCCCGTGGTGGTTTTATCCAGCAGAATAACGTGACCGGAGTTTTCAGCCCCAATGCGCCACCCTTTCTCCTGCAGTTTTTCCAGTACATAGCGGTCGCCCACTTTTGCGCGGACAAACGGAATACCGAGCTGTTTCAGCGCCAGTTCCAGACCCATGTTACTCATCAGCGTACCAACAGCACCGCCGCGCAGTTGTCCCTGGCGCAGCCCTTCACGCGCAATGATATACAAGATCTGGTCGCCATCGACCTTGTGACCCTCATGGTCGACCATGATGACGCGGTCGCCGTCGCCGTCCAGCGCAATCCCCAGATCGGCTTTTTCAGCCAGCACACGAGCCTGCAGTGCCCGGACGTCGGTTGCCCCGACGCCTTCGTTGATGTTCACGCCATCCGGTTCACAGCCGATAGTAATCACTTTCGCGCCCAGTTCGCGGAACACATTCGGTGCAATGTGGTAGGTCGCGCCGTTCGCACAGTCGACAACAATTTTGAGATGGCTAAGGCTCAGCTCGTTAGGGAAGGTACCTTTGCAGAATTCAATGTAGCGGCCCGCAGCATCCACAATGCGGCTCGCTTTACCCAGCTCAGCAGAATCTACGCAGGTAATCTCTTTTTCCATCTCCGCTTCAATGGCTTCCTCTACTTCATCTGGCAGTTTGGTACCGTCGATGGAGAAGAATTTGATGCCGTTGTCATAAAACGGGTTATGGGAAGCAGAGATAACAATACCCGCTTCCGCGCGGAAGGTGCGGGTGAGATAAGCCACTGCAGGGGTCGGCATCGGTCCTGTAAAGGAGGCAGAAAGCCCCGCAGCGGCCAGCCCAGCCTCTAATGCCGATTCCAGCATATAACCGGAGATACGCGTATCTTTGCCAATGATGATTTTGCGTGAGCCGTGACGCGCCAGCACTTTACCAGCTGCCCAACCCAGCTTCAGGACAAAATCAGGGGTGATTGGTGCATCGCCTACGCGCCCACGGATGCCATCGGTACCAAAATATTTACGTTCACTCATAGCGTTTGTTTTCCTTCGCTGCCAATGTAGCTTCCACTACACGCATGGCTTCAACAGTCTCTTTTACGTCATGGACGCGAATAATATGAGCTCCCTGCATCGCTGCAATAACGGCGCAAGCCAGGCTGCCGCTCAGGCGCTCGGAAGGGCCCACGTTCAGCAACTGTCCTATCATTGATTTTCTCGACATCCCAACCAGCAGCGGCAGGCCAAAATGGTGAAACTCAGATAAGCGCGCAAGAAGTTCGTAGTTATGGGAGAGATTCTTACCGAAACCGAATCCCGGGTCGAGTAGCAATTTCTCTTTTGGGATGCCTGCACGCTCACAGCGTGCGATATGCTCAATAAAGAAGCGATTAACATCGGCAAAGACATCTGCATACTTAGGCGCTTCCTGCATCGTTTTCGGCTGCCCCTGCATGTGCATCAGGCACACCGGTAGCCCGGTTTCTGCCGCCGCCTCAAGCGCGCCCGGCTCGGTCAGCGAGCGAATGTCATTGATAATGTGAGCACCTACTCTCGCCACTTCGCGAATCACTTCAGGCTTAGAGGTGTCGACGGAAATCCACACTTCAAAACGTTGAGCAATCGCCTCTACCACCGGAACGACGCGCGCTAACTCTTCGTCTACCGAAACATCCGCCGCCCCCGGGCGCGTGGACTCCCCGCCGACATCAATAATGGTGGCACCCGCGTTGATCATCAAATTCGCGTGTCTCACCGCCTCGATAAGCGTGTTGTGCGTCCCGCCGTCGGAGAAGGAGTCAGGGGTAACGTTCAGGATACCCATCACATGAGGATGTGAGAGTTCAAGATGCGAATCCTGGGCGAAAAGTTTCATGGCAAATATCCCTGGTAACTATATGGTTTAGCGAAAAAGAAAAACCCCGGAGCAAGCTCCAGGGTTTTGAAGTTAAGACAAACGCATCAACAGCAGTGACTTATTTGTCGCCCAACTGTTCTGACATGGTATTACCCGGGTTTGGCGTACGCGGTTCATCGACCGGACGCGGTGCACGCGGAGTGCCATTGTTGTCAGAATTGTTGGAAGCGCCTGGGTCTTCCCAGCCTGCTGGCGGACGCACATCACGGCGAGCCATCAGGTCGTCGATCTGCGGCGCATCGATGGTTTCATATTTCATGAGCGCATCTTTCATCGCATGCAGGATGTCCATATTGTCATTCAGGATTTGACGAGCACGAGCATAGTTACGCTCGATAAGCGATTTCACTTCCTGATCGATGATACGTGCTGTTTCATCGGACATATGTTTGGCTTTCGCTACAGAACGGCCCAGGAAAACTTCACCCTCTTCTTCCGCATACAGCAGAGGACCGAGTTTGTCAGAGAAGCCCCATTGGGTCACCATGTTACGCGCCAGGTTAGTCGCAACTTTAATATCGTTGGACGCACCGGTAGAAACATGTTCCGCACCGTAGATGATCTCTTCTGCCAGACGACCACCGTAGAGGGTCGAAATCTGGCTTTCCAGCTTCTGACGGCTGGCGCTGATCGCGTCGCCCTCTGGCAGGAAGAAGGTCACACCCAGCGCACGACCGCGCGGAATAATCGTCACTTTGTGTACCGGATCGTGTTCCGGTACCAGGCGACCAATAATGGCGTGGCCTGCTTCGTGATAAGCCGTGGACTCTTTCTGCGCTTCCGTCATCACCATGGAGCGACGTTCCGCACCCATCATGATTTTGTCTTTCGCTTTCTCGAACTCCACCATGGAAACCACGCGCTTGTTACCGCGAGCCGCAAACAGAGCCGCTTCGTTCACCAGGTTAGCCAGGTCAGCACCAGAGAAGCCCGGCGTACCGCGCGCAATGATTGCCGCATCGATATCTGGCGCCAGCGGAACGCGACGCATGTGTACTTTCAGAATCTGTTCACGACCACGAACATCCGGCAGACCGACCACAACCTGACGGTCGAAACGGCCTGGACGCAGCAGTGCTGGGTCAAGTACGTCCGGACGGTTAGTCGCTGCAATAACGATAATACCTTCGTTACCTTCGAAGCCATCCATCTCAACCAGCATCTGGTTAAGGGTCTGTTCGCGCTCATCGTGACCACCGCCCAGGCCTGCGCCACGCTGGCGGCCTACGGCGTCGATTTCATCGATGAAGATGATGCACGGTGCCGCTTTCTTGGCCTGTTCGAACATGTCGCGCACACGAGATGCACCCACACCCACGAACATTTCCACGAAGTCGGAACCAGAAATGGTAAAGAACGGCACCTTCGCTTCACCGGCAATGGCTTTCGCCAGCAGGGTTTTACCGGTACCTGGAGGGCCGACCATCAGAACGCCTTTCGGGATCTTACCGCCCAGTTTCTGGAAACGGCTCGGCTCACGCAGATATTCAACCAGCTCACCCACCTCTTCTTTTGCTTCGTCACAACCTGCTACGTCGGCAAAAGTGGTTTTGATCTGGTCTTCCGTCAGCATGCGCGCCTTACTCTTACCGAACGACATGGCGCCTTTGCCACCGCCGCCCTGCATCTGACGCATAAAGAAGATCCAGACGCCGATAAGCAGCAGCATCGGGAACCACGAAATGAAGATAGAAGCCAGCAGGCTTGGTTCTTCCGGCGGCTCACCGACCACCTTGACGTTTTTAGTCAGAAGGTTATCAAGCAGCTTAGGATCGTTCACCGGGATGTAAGTCGTGTAACGGTTACTATCTTTCTTGGTAACGTTGATCTCACGTCCGTTGATACGCGCTTCGCGAACCTGATCCTGGTTGACCTCTTGCAGGAAGGTAGAATAATCCACCTTGCGGCCATTAGACTCGCTGGGCCCAAAGCTCTGGAATACTGACATCAGCACAACGGCAATGACCAGCCAGAGTATTAGGTTTTTCGCCATGTCACTCAAGGGATTAACCTCTTATTACAACTGTGTTAAAAACAGCGTCAGGATACTCTGTATCCGATTTATTTCAAACTTTCGTCTGAAACTCACCGACTATCATTTTCGCCCGGTCGCTACAATATACACTTCACGTGAACGCGCACGAGAAGAGTCCGGCTTACGAACTTTGACCTTCGTAAACAGGGAGCGAATTTCCTTTAGATACTCCTCGAAACCTTCGCCCTGGAACACCTTTACTAAAAAACTACCACCTGGCGCCAATACATCACGACACATTTCTAACGCCAGTTCTACCAGATACATGGAGCGAGGAATATCCACCGCCGGTGTTCCGCACATATTTGGCGCCATATCAGACATGACAACCTGTACTTTACTGTCACCTACACGCTCAAGTAACGCTTTCAGCACTAATTCATCACGAAAGTCGCCCTGAAGGAAGTCAACACCAACGATAGGATCCATTGGTAAAAGATCGCATGCAATGATTCGGCCCGTTCCGCCGATTTGCGTCACCGCATACTGAGACCATCCGCCGGGTGCTGCACCGAGATCGACAATCGTCATTCCCGGTTTAAAAAGTTTGTCACTTTGCTGTATTTCATCAAGTTTAAACCAGGCACGGGAACGTAACCCCTTTTTCTGTGCCTGTTGAACATATTTATCGCTAAAGTGTTCCTGGAGCCAGCGGCTCGAGCTAGCAGAACGCTTTTTACCTGTCATTTAACATTCCGTCCTGGTTCATCGTCGCCAGTGGTGTAAATTTCCACATAGCAATTTGGCGATATATGGGAGATGGCGGTAGAATGAACCGTTTTCAATCCCAACGTAAGCAAAAATATACGATGAATCTGAGTACTAAACAAAAACAGCACCTTAAAGGTCTGGCACATCCGCTCAAGCCTGTAGTTATGCTTGGCAACAATGGTTTGACCGAAGGGGTACTGGCCGAGATTGAACAAGCGCTGGAGCACCACGAGCTGATCAAGGTGAAAATCGCCTCTGAAGACAGAGAGACCAAAAACCTGATCGTGGAAGCCATCGTGCGCGAAACCGGCGCCTGTAATGTACAGGTCATCGGTAAAACGCTGGTGCTCTACCGCCCATCTAAAGAGCGTAAAATCTCGCTGCCACGCTAAGATTATCCTGAATTGAACACAGTTTCTGTGTAAAACGAGGGGTTTTCCTTTAGCAGGTGAGCAAAATGCCATGCTCCTTGAGTTGATAAAAGGCCGCTATGCGGCCTTTTTCCTTTCTTTACAATGTATCAACATCTTGCGGGAGATGCGAATTACAGGTAATCAACCTTCGTAATTTCATACTCCACTTCGCCACCCGGGGTACGGATGGTGACCACATCGTCCTGCTCTTTACCGACCAGTCCACGCGCAATCGGCGAATTCACGGAGATCAGATTTTGCTTAAAATCAGCTTCGTCATCGCCCACGATGCGATAAGTCTGCTCTTCGTCCGTATCGAGATTAATCACCGTCACGGTTGAACCGAAAATCACGCGGCCGTTATTAGGCATTTTTGTGATATCAATCACCTGCGCGTTAGACAGTTTTGCTTCGATATCCTTGATGCGACCTTCACAGAAGCCCTGCTGTTCACGCGCGGCATGATACTCAGCATTCTCTTTCAGGTCGCCGTGCTCGCGGGCATCCGCGATGGCAGCGATGATTTCAGGGCGGCGAACAGATTTCAGGAAATCCAGTTCTTCACGCAGTTTTTCGGCACCACGTAAGGTCATCGGAATAGCTTGCATTTGTTATACCTCTTAAACATTCCTGTTGGGGGCAGCGTCACCTGCTCCGGCCCCTGCCACCCTGACGTTCAGCGGGGCAGAAGCAAAAGAAAACTGACCCGGAAACGAAGTTCCAGGTCAGCGGCAATTTTTCAGTTTGATACGTATTTTACCCTGAAGTTCACTATGGGTCATCGTTTACTTTGCAGGGCGTTGCGCCTTAGTATGACGGCTTCTTTCCAGCTTGTTAGCGCGAGATTATGCGATTTTCCAGATTTGTCATCGGATTGACCACCAGTATAGCGTTTACTGCCCAGGCTGCTAATGTCGATGAGTACGTTAACCAGCTCCCTGCCGGCGCCAACCTTGCCCTTATGGTGCAGAAGGTCGGTGCCCAGACTCCTGAAATAGAGTATCACAGCCAACAGATGGCGTTGCCCGCCAGTACCCAAAAGGTCATCACCGGGCTAGCGGCGCTACTGCAACTTGGCCCTGATTTTCGCTTTACCACTACGCTGGAAAGCAAGGGTAACATTGATGGCGGTGTACTAAAAGGTGACCTTACGGCGCGATTTGGCGGCGATCCTACGTTAAAGCGTCAGGATATTCGCAATATGGTTGCGGTGATGAAAAAAGCCGGAGTCCAGCGAATCGAAGGCAATGTGCTGATAGATACCTCGATCTTTGCCAGTCATGATAAAGCCCCGGGTTGGCCCTGGAATGACATGACTCAGTGCTTCAGCGCCCCTCCTGCCGCCGCGATTGTTGATCGCAACTGTTTCTCTGTCTCGCTGTATAGCGCGCCTAAAGCCAATGACCTCGCGTTTATACGCGTCGCCTCTTATTACCCAGTCAATATGTTCAGCCAGGTGCGCACCTTAGCGAAAGGCTCCTCAGAAGCCCAGTATTGCGAACTGGACGTGGTGCCCGGTGATTTAAATCGCTTTACGCTTACAGGGTGTCTAACTCAGCGCGCCGATCCGCTGCCGCTGGCGTTTGCCATTCAGGACGGCGCCAGCTACGCCGGGGCCATTCTGAAAGATGAGTTGAAACAAGCGAACATAAGCTATTCCGGAACACTACTGCGCCAGACGCTGACTAACGAACCGGGAACCGTCCTGGCCAGCAAACAGTCGGCGCCCCTGCATGATCTGCTGAAGATTATGCTGAAAAAGTCAGACAATATGATTGCCGATACCGTATTCCGCATGATTGGCCATGCCCGCTTCGGCGTACCCGGCACCTGGCGCGCGGGCTCCGATGCGGTACGTCAGATTTTGCGTCAGCAGGCGGGTATCGATCTGGGTAATACCATTGCGGTGGATGGTTCAGGCCTGTCACGCCATAACCTCATCTCCCCCGCCACGATGATGCAGGTGCTTCAATACATTGCCCAGCACGACACTGAGCTAAACTTCATTTCAATGCTGCCGCTGGCAGGTTATGACGGTTCACTGCAATATCGCGCTGGCCTGCACGCGGCTGGTGTCGATGGCAAAGTCTCCGCCAAGACCGGTTCGCTGCAGGGGGTATATAACCTTGCCGGGTTTATTACCACCGCCAGCGGCCAACGCATGGCGTTTGTACAATATCTGTCAGGTTATGCTGTCGAGCCCGCGGATCAACGTAATCGCCGTATTCCACTGGTGCGCTTCGAAAGCCGCCTTTATAAAGACATCTATCAGAATAATTAACGATGAAACTGCTTATTGTTGAAGATGATATGTTGTTACAGGAAGGGCTGGCGCTAGCCCTTACTGCTGAGGGCTATACTCTTGACTGCGCGGCTACAGCGGCAGAAGCGGATGGCTTGATCCAGAGTGGTGAGTACAGCCTGGTGATCCTTGACCTTGGTCTGCCGGATAAAGACGGGGCAACGCTACTTAGCCAGTGGCGTCGTCGGGGCATCTCTAATCCCGTGCTGATCCTCACCGCACGCGATGCGCTGGCGGATCGCATCAATGGGCTTGATTCAGGCGCTGATGACTACCTGGTTAAGCCTTTTGCCCTGGCAGAGCTGCAAGCTCGCGTTCGGGCGCTGATTCGTCGCTATCAGGGACACAGCGATAATTTGCTGAGCGATGGCGATCTCACCCTCAATTTGCAAACGCAGCAGGTATTGCAGCAGACGCTACCGGTTGAGGTGACGCCGAAGGAGTTTGCCCTGCTCACTCGCCTCATTATGCGCAGCGGGCAAACCGTGCACCGAGAAACCCTGCAGCAGGATATCTACTCCTGGCAGGATGATCCCGGATCTAACACCCTTGAAGTCCATATCCATAATTTGCGACGCAAACTCGGTAAAGATCGTATTAAAACCGTCCGCGGCGTCGGCTATCGACTGGAAAGCCAAAAATGAACAGTATGCGCCGTCGGCTGATGGTGTTGCTTGCTATTATTTTACTCTTTTTTCAACTGATTAGCGTCGTCTGGCTCTGGCATGAAAGCCGGGAGCAGATCGGCTTTTTAGTCAATGAAACCTTGTCAGCGAAATCGCGAAACCAGCACGTTGAGAAGGAGATCCATGAAGCGATCGCTTCTTTGCTGGTTCCCTCGCTGGTGATGATTGGCTTTACCCTGCTTTTCTCGTTCTGGGCAATCACCTGGATTACCCGTCCACTCAATCAGTTGCGTACCAGCCTGGCAAACCGTTCTGCCGACAATCTCACGCCGCTGCCAGTCTATTCCGACATGCTGGAGATCAGTGCCGTAACCCGCACGCTAAACCAGCTGCTGGCCCGTCTTGACCATACTCTGCAGCAGGAGCGCTTATTCACCGCTGACGCCGCACACGAGCTGCGAACACCGCTGGCTGGCATTCGTCTGCATCTGGAGTTAATGGCGAAGTCTGGCACGCCTCAGGCGGAGCCATTGATTACACGTATTGACCAGTTGATGCACACGGTAGAGCAGCTCTTAATGCTGGCCCGTGCGGGACAGGCGATGGCGAGTGGTCACTATCAGACGCTGAGCTGGAGCGACACGATATTCGCGCCTTTGGCGCTGGAACATGATGCTAAAGAGCACAGGCTTATCTGGCCCCCGCAAAGTCCTCTCGTGGCCGAGGGTGATGCCATCCTGCTGCGCCTGATGCTGCGTAATCTGCTGGAGAACGCTGTTCGTTACAGCCCAAAAGGCACCGTAATCGAGGTGAAATTAGAAGAGACGGGCGACGGGACGAGAGTCAGCGTACTTGACCAGGGGCCGGGTATTGATGAGGCGCATCGACAGTCTATTACTGAGCCGTTCCGCCGTATTGATCAACGTTATGGCGGCAGTGGTCTGGGGCTGAGTATCGTTCAACGTATTCTGCAACTCCATCGCGGCACCCTGCATCTGGAGAATCGTCCTGAAGGCGGGCTAATAGTGAGCTGCTGGCTCCCTGCAAAACTGAGATAAAAAAAAACCCCCTTGATAAGGGGGTCACAGACGGTCTTAACGTTTGTAGATGAATTCGACGCCTTCTTCGTCATCTTCATCCCAGTCGTCATCCCAGTCTTCGTCATCTTCGATATCTTCTTGCTGCTCTTCGAGCTGCTGACGATGATAATCGTCCCACATGAACTCGACTTTCTCGGGCTGTTTCGCCTCTTCTGCCTGAGCGATCGGGTTCTCGATGATAAAGGTCATCACATCCCAGCAGAGATCTTTAACGCCAACCTGGCTTGCCGCAGAGATCAGATAGTATTTATCTTCCCAGCCCATCGCGTCGGCAATCGCTTTCGCCTTCGCTTCGGCCTCGGCTTTGTCCATCAGGTCGATCTTGTTAAAGACCAGCCAGCGCGGTTTCGCCGCCAGCTTGTCGCTGTATTTTTCCAGCTCACCGATGATGATACGGGCGTTTTCAACCGGATCAGAACCGTCGATAGGATCGATATCGATCAGGTGCAGCAGGACGCGGCAACGCTCGAGGTGCTTCAGGAAGCGAATACCCAGACCCGCACCTTCGGCAGCACCTTCGATCAGGCCAGGAATATCAGCCACAACGAAGCTCTTCTCGTTATCCATACGAACCACGCCCAGGCTTGGCACCAGCGTGGTAAACGGATAATCAGCTACTTTCGGCTTGGCAGCAGAGACGGCACGGATAAAGGTCGATTTACCGGCGTTCGGCATGCCCAGCATCCCCACGTCGGCCAGCAGCATCAGCTCCAGCTGCAGATCGCGCTTATCGCCCGGCGTCCCCATCGTTTTCTGACGAGGTGTACGGTTCACAGAGGATTTGAAGCGGGTGTTGCCCAGGCCGTGCCAGCCACCTTTAGCGACCATCAGGCGCTGACCATGCTTCGTCATGTCACCCATAGTTTCGCCGGTGCCCTGATCGATGACGCGCGTCCCTACCGGCACTTTAATGCTTACGTCTTTCCCGCGTTTACCGGTGCAATCACGGCTCTGGCCATTCTGGCCACGTTCCGCGCGGAAAGATTTCTCGAAACGGTAGTCGATCAGCGTGTTGAGGTTTTCATCCGCCTCCAGCCACACATCGCCGCCATCCCCGCCATCGCCGCCGTCCGGGCCGCCGCGTGGAATGTATTTTTCACGGCGGAAGCTTACGCAACCATTACCGCCATCACCTGCAACAACCAGGATCGTTGCTTCATCAACAAACTTCATTTTACTCTCCGTAACTCATTCGCCTGAGCGGGGCATGACTACAACCGCTTCATTTTTGCGCCAACGTCCCCAAAGACGATGACCAATGGCGGAATACATCGCGCCCGCAACCACGACAAACGCACCGAGATACCCCAGAAGGTTTAACATCGGTTTGACGAAGAAATCGGGCCAGGCCACTGATAACAAATCTGAAAATAATAGCGTAAACAGCGGGGTAAGCGTGATTAAGGCGCTCACCTGTGCTGCTTGCCAGCGCGCCATCGCCTCAGCGAGCGCACCATAACCCACCAACGTGTTCAGACCACAAAAGATCAGACACGCCAGTTGCCAGTCGCTCAACTGAGCAATGACGCCCGGCTTCGCAAGTGGTAGCAATGCAATAGTACATAAAGTGTACAGCAAAAAGAGGATCTGCTGTGACGCCAGACGCCGCAATAACACCTTTTGCGCGACGCCATAACTCACCCAGACCATCGCTGCACCTACCCCAAAAATCACACCCCAGGTGTAATCCGTCAGGCGGGTGAAAATCTCAACCAGACTGGTGTTAAAGAACATCACCAGCCCACATAACAGCATACATGCCCCAATAATTTGGGTGCCACGCATCTTCTCTTTGAGAATAAACACGCTGGCTACCATCATGCCCACAGGGGAAAGCTGACCAATCACCTGCGATGCCGTAGGGCTTAAATATTGCAGGGAAGAGCTGAACAGGATGAAGTTACCGAATAACCCCCCCGTCGCGATAGCCAGTAACACCAGCCAGCGCGGACTACGGAAGAGCCGTAGTGGTGGGAGCTTGCCTCTTATCGCGAGGATTGCACCAAGGCCAATACTTGCCATCAGGAAGCGATAAAACACCACGGTGGGCGGCTCCATCACCTCCAGAACCTGCTTCATTGCGATTGGCAGTGCACCCCAGCACATTGCGGTAGTGAGCGCCAAAAGAATACCAATGCCGGCCTGCTGCTTCATGCCCGTTTTCCCTACAGAAAAAATTGCCGGGTTTCCAATGTAAAAAGCCCCGCAACAGGTTGCGGGGCTTTAATCCGTTACCGGACCGAGAAAACCTTACTCAGCAACGATGCTGATGTATTTACGGTTGTTCGGGCCTTTAACTTCAAATTTCACTTTACCGTCTGCTTTAGCAAACAGAGTGTGGTCACGACCGCAACCTACGTTGTTACCAGCGTGGAATTTGGTGCCACGCTGACGAACGATGATGCTACCCGCCAGTACAGTTTCGCCACCGAAACGCTTAACGCCCAGGCGTTTAGCTTCTGAATCGCGACCGTTACGTGTGGAGCCGCCAGCCTTTTTATGTGCCATTTAAATCTCTCCTCAGGTCTTAGGCGCTGATGCCAGTAATTTTCACATCAGTGAACCACTGACGGTGGCCCTGCTGCTTACGGTAGTGTTTACGACGACGAAACTTAACGATTTTAACTTTCTCGCCACGACCGTGTGCAACAACTTCAGCTTTGATAACGCCGCCATCAACGAAAGGAACGCCGATTTTGACTTCTTCACCGTTTGCGATCATCAGAACTTCTGCGAACTCAACAGATTCGCCAGTTGCGATGTCCAGCTTTTCCAGGCGAACGGTCTGACCTTCGCTTACTCGGTGTTGTTTACCACCACTTTGGAAAACCGCGTACATATAAACTCCGCTTCCGCGCACATCCTCGTATGATTCAGAGTGCGCTATAAATATTCACAATAGGGCGCGAATATTACGCAAAACGCGAGCCTTTGACAAGTGCTACCGTCAATACATGAAGAAAAAAAACACAACACGTACGGCAACGTTTATCTGAGGCGTTTTTTCAGTACAATCGGCGCTACTATTGATTAACCGAACCCTTTGTTAACCCATTTAAAATGGGGCCTACAGGACTAAAAGCCCGGCTTTTACGATGAATTTAGAAAAAATCAATGAGTTAACCGCGCAGGATATGGCGGGTGTGAATGCAGCAATCCTGGAACAGCTCAACTCTGATGTTCAGCTTATCAATCAGTTGGGTTACTACATCGTCAGTGGAGGCGGGAAACGCATCCGTCCAATGATCGCTGTGCTTGCCGCGCGCGCGGTGGGCTATCAGGAAAATGCGCACGTTACGATTGCAGCCCTGATCGAATTTATCCATACCGCAACGTTGCTCCACGACGATGTGGTGGATGAATCGGACATGCGCCGGGGTAAAGCCACCGCGAACGCCGCGTTTGGTAATGCCGCCAGCGTTCTGGTCGGCGATTTTATTTACACACGTGCGTTCCAGATGATGACGAGTCTGGGATCCTTAAAGATCCTGGAGGTGATGTCTAAAGCCGTTAACGTCATCGCCGAAGGTGAAGTGTTGCAGCTGATGAACGTCAACGATCCGGACATCACCGAAGAGAACTACATGCGCGTCATCTACAGCAAGACGGCGCGTCTGTTCGAAGCGGCGGCACAGTGCTCGGGTATTCTTGGCGGCTGCTCTGAGGCGCAAGAAAAGGGTCTGCAAGACTACGGGCGTTACCTGGGTACGGCTTTCCAGCTGATTGACGATCTGCTCGACTACAGCGCCGATGGCGAAACGCTGGGTAAAAACGTGGGTGATGACCTGAACGAAGGCAAACCGACACTACCCTTGCTGCATGCCATGCGTAACGGTACGCCTGAACAAGCGAAGCAGATCCGTGATGCGATCGAACAGGGTAATGGCCGACACCTTCTGGAACCCGTGCTGGAAACAATGGCAGCTTGCGGCTCTCTGGAATGGACGCGTCAGCGCGCCGAAGAGGAAGCGGACAAAGCGATCGCTGCCCTTCAGGTTCTGCCTGAAAGCCCTTGGCGTGAGGCACTTATTGGCCTGGCGCACATTGCGGTACAACGCGATCGTTGATCTGAATAAGAACTCTCGATTCGGAAAAAGAGAGTTCTTATAAGCTCCAATTTTATCCATAACGTTGTTAATGAATTCGCTTACAACCCGCATGAATAAAGGATTGGCATAATCTGAATGTCACTCCGCATGCCGCGAACTTTTTAGAACCGCTGTTCGAAGAAGGTATAGTAACAACGTCATTTAACTCGAAATGACGTGGACGCACCTGAACAGAGGGACAGCAACATGGATAAGAAATTTATCGACTGGCATCCGGCCGATATTATTGCCGCGCTGCGTAAAAAAGGAACTTCACTGGCTGCGGAGTCTCGCCGTAATGGTCTTAGCTCATCCACTTTAGCTAACGCGTTAACGCGCTCATGGCCGAAAGGTGAGTTGATCATTGCCACTGCACTGGGCACCGATCCCTGGGTGATATGGCCATCGCGTTATCACGATCCCATAACCCACGAATTTGTTGACAGAACGCGGTTGATGCGGCGGAAAAGAGAAGAGAGAAAGCGCCAGGAGTGACGCTTTTTAGCAGGAATAGCAACCCCCCGGTCTTAAAGGCAGGGGGCTGCCAGGCACGATTACTCGCCCTTCACACGCTCGATATTGGCACCCAGCGCGCGCAGTTTATCTTCGATACGTTCGTAACCGCGATCGATGTGATAAATACGATCGACAATCGTTGTACCTTCGGCAATACAACCCGCCAGCACAAGGCTCGCTGACGCGCGCAGATCGGTCGCCATCACCTGTGCGCCAGACAGTGTTTCAACGCCATGGCAAATAACGGTATTGCTCTCAATCTCCGCGTGTGCGCCCATACGGATAAGTTCCGGTACGTGCATGAAGCGGTTCTCAAAGATGGTTTCAGTGATGAAGCCGGTTCCTTCCGCCACGAGGTTCAGCAGAGTGAACTGTGCCTGCATATCGGTCGGGAATGCCGGATGAGGCGCGGTACGGACGTTTACCGCTTTTGGACGGTTGCCGTGCATATCCAGGCTGATCCAGTCTTCACCGATCTCGATATCGGCCCCTGCGTCACGCAGTTTAGCCAGTACGGCATCCAGGGTATCAGGCTGTGCATTGCGGCAGACAATTTTGCCGCCTGAAATCGCGGCAGCAATCAGGAAAGTACCGGTTTCGATACGGTCAGGCAGTACGCGGTAAACGCCGCCACCCAGACGCTCAACGCCTTCGATGGTGATACGATCGGTACCCTGGCCGGTGATCTTCGCGCCAAGCGCGACCAGGAAGTTTGCGGTATCCACAATTTCCGGCTCGCGTGCGGCGTTCTCGATAACCGTGGTGCCTTCTGCCAGCGTGGCGGCAGACATAATGGTTACCGTGGCGCCAACGCTCACTTTGTCCATGACAATGTGCGCGCCTTTCAGACGGCCATTAACAGAGGCTTTTACGTAACCCTCTTCCAGTTTGATATCTGCGCCCAGTTTTTCCAGGCCGTAGATGTGCAGATCAACCGGACGCGCGCCGATAGCACAGCCGCCAGGCAGTGAGACCTGCCCCTGACCAAAACGCGCCACCAGTGGACCCAGGGCCCAGATAGAGGCACGCATGGTTTTCACAAGATCGTAAGGCGCAGAGAAATTGTTCACGTTGCTGGCATCGATCCACACGGATCCGTTGCGCTCCACCTTCGTGCCGAGCTGAGTCAGCAGCTTCATGGTGGTGTCGATGTCTTTCAATTTTGGTACGTTCTGGATCTCTACCGGCTCTTCCGCAAGCAGTGCGGCGAAGAGGATTGGCAGCGCGGCGTTTTTGGCGCCGGAGATTGTCACTTCGCCCTGGAGACGCGTCGGCCCCTGTACACGAAATTTGTCCATTATTTGCTCTCTGTATGAATTCAACCGTGCTGCTGGCTAATCGCCCTCAGCTCAAAAACCGTTTAGTTTGCGATCGCGAGCCCACTCTTGTGGGGTAAACGCCTTAATCGACAGGGCATGGATACGATTATCCGCGATATATTCCATCAGCGGCGCATAAACAGCCTGCTGTTTCTTCACGCGGCTCATGCCGTCAAAAATCTCACCCACAGCAATAACCTGGAAGTGACTGCCATCGCCGGAGACGTGGGCTTCCTGAAGGGAGAGTGCATTCATCAGCACTGCCTGGATTTCATTATTTTCCATGGGTTCTATATCATCTGATAGTGAAAACAAGCCCAACATCTTAGAGCAAAGTGGCGCTGTCTTAAACAAGCAAAAAGCCCCGACAATGAAACTGTCGAGGCTTTTGATAGTAACGTACTGAAAAAATTAGCGAGGCAAAACGTCTTGCGGCAGATTATAGAGCTGAGCCAACGTGATGACGTTATCGCTGATGCCTGCCAGAGAGACCTGTAGCCCCTGCTTCTTACCGGCAGCGACAAGATGTGCCAGCAGTGCGACGCCGGCCGTATCCACGCGAGAGATCCCGCCAAGATCGATGCAGGTCACCCCTTGCATCGCCTGGTCGCGCGCATCCCACAGAGGATTCAGATAATCCTGATCCAGCTCGCCTGATAGCAACAGCTTTTCGCCATCACGGATCCAGCTGAGTGGCTGCGTCATTATTTTTTCTCGTCCAGGGTAATTTTCTGGCGAGAGATGGATTGCAGCTGAGCGGTCAGGCCGTCAATACCTTTGGTACGCAGCAGGTCGCTCCACTCGTTCTGCTTGGTGGTAATCATGCTAACGCCCTCAGCGATCATGTCATAGGCCTGCCAGTTGCCCGTCTGGCTGTTTTTACGCCACTGGAAATCCAGGCGTACCGGCGGACGGCCGTTCGGATCGATAATGGTTACGCGAATCGGCACGATAGTGGCATCACCCAGGGGCTGCTCAGGGGCGATCTGGTAAGTCTGGCCGTGATACATCGCCAATGCCTGACCGTATGCCTGCTTCAGATATTCACGAAACGCAGCAAAGTAGGCGTCACGCTGCGCTGGGGTGGCGTCTTTGTAGTAGCGGCCCAGAACCAGCGCACCGGCATACTTAATCTGTACGTATGGCAGCAGCTCTTGATCGACGATATCACGCAGATAATCCGGGTTAGAGCGAATTTTAGGTTGTTCGTTTTTAAGGCGATCGAAGGTTTTCTTGGCCGCCTCATTCATCTGTTGGTAAGGGTTAGCCTGACCGGCCGCATTTGCCGCTGTGAGTGGGGCAATCATCAGCATGGCAACCATTAACAGTCGTTTAATCATGAATTACTTCTCCTGAGATGAATTCGTCGTGCCAGCAGGTGGCGTGACATCTGATTCTGCGGGCGCTTCAGCAGATTTGTTCTCGTCACCTCCCTTACTGTTGTAAAGGAACTGACCAATCATATCCTCAAGTACCATGGCTGACTTGGTATCCTGAATAACGCCGCCATCTTTAAGAATAGTCGTTCCCAGTTCAGGGTCTTCAAAACCGACATTCAGCGCCAGATATTGCTCGCCGAGCAGGCCAGAGGTACGAATGGAGAGCGAGCTGGTATCCGGAATGTGGTTGTAGCGCTCTTCGATATCCAGCGCCACGCGAGGCAGATAGGTTTTCTCGTCCAGCGAGATATCCGCTACCCGCCCAATCACCACGCCGCCGATGCGCACCGGCGAGCGTGCCTTCAGGCCGCCAATATTATCGAAGGTGGCATAAATTCGGTACGTAGGCTCGGTACGAACAGAGGTGATATCTGCCGCTCTCAGGCAGATAAACAAGGCCGCCAGCAGCGCCAGCAAAACAAAGATACCAACCCAAATTTCACTTTTTCTCGTTTGCATGAACTCAATTCCCAAACATCAGTGCGGTGAGCACAAAATCCAGACCCAATACGGCCAGCGACGAATGCACGACAGTACGTGTTGTTGCGCGGCTGATCCCTGCAGACGTCGGGATAGCATCGTAACCGTTAAATAAGGCAATCCAGGTAACGGTGATGGCAAACACAATGCTTTTTATCAGGCAGTTCACCAAATCCATTCGCAGATCGATAGCATCCTGCATAGCAGACCAGAAGAAGCCGGCATCAATGCCCTTCCACTGCACGCCCACCAGCGAACCACCCCAAATGCCCACCGCGACGAAGAGAATGGTCAGCAGCGGCAGAGAGATCACCCCAGCCCAGAAGCGCGGTGAAATCACCCGACGCAGAGGGTCGACCGCCATCATCTCCATACTGGAAAGCTGCTCGGTCGCGCGCATCAAACCAATCTCCGCCGTGAGCGCAGAACCCGCCCGCCCCGCAAAGAGCAGCGCGGCCACTACCGGCCCAAGTTCACGCAGCAATGAAAGCGACACCAGCATACCGAGGCTGGTTTCTGCACTATAGGTGGTCAGGACCAGATATCCCTGCAACCCCAGCACCATTCCGATGAACACTCCCGAAACGATGATGATAACCATCGACAGTACGCCAACATTATAGAGCTGACGTATCAGTAGCGGGGTGTGTTTACGGAACTCCGGTTTGCCGACCAGCGCATTGAATAACATCAATCCGGCACGCCCGAACGTCCTGACGGTTTTTATGCCGTGGTGTCCTAAAGCGGCCAACGCATTTAACAGCATGAGCGGCTTAACTCCCTATTCCTAATAAATCTTGATGATAATCATCCGCCGGATAACGGAACGGAACCGGCCCATCAGCAATACCGTAGAGGAACTGGCGCACGCGCGCGTCGTCGTTCTCCTTCAGGGACTGCGCACTGCCGTGAGCGACGATCTTTTTATCGGCCACGATATAGGCATAGTCAGCGATGCTCAGTACTTCCGGAACATCGTGCGACACCACAATACAGGTCACGCCGAGCGCACTGTTCAGTTCCGAGATCAGTTTAACCAGCACTCCCATGGTGATGGGATCCTGCCCGACAAAAGGTTCGTCGAACATAATCAGATCCGGTTCAAGGGCAATGGCACGGGCAAGCGCTGCCCTGCGCGCCATCCCGCCAGAGAGCTCAGAAGGCATTAACTTTGCCGCCCCGCGTAGCCCCACGGCCTCGAGTTTCATCATTACCGTGCTTTTCAGCAGCGGCGCGGGCAGACGTGTGTGTTCACGCAGCGGATAAGCCACGTTATCGAAGACGTTAAGATCGGTAAAAAGCGCCCCCGACTGGAAAAGCATGCTCATGCGTTTACGCACGGTATAGAGGCGTGAACGTGACATGGCTGAAACGTTTTCGCCATCGAAAAGGATCTCGCCGCTGTCCGGGGGGATCTGGCCGCCGATCAGGCGCAGCAGCGTGGTTTTACCAATGCCAGAAGGCCCCATGATGGCGGTGATCTTGCCGCGCGGCACGGTCAGAGAAATATTGTCAAAAATGACCCGGTCGCTGCGCGTAAAACTTACGCCGCGAACATCGACTAAATTCGCCCCGTTCAGGCTCATGTATATTTCCTTTCTATTGCCGGCTCAGGATAAGCATGATGCTTGATTCAGCTCCAAACCCAGCATTTTTACAGAATATTTCACACTGAGGTAAGCGAAAGCTGGCATTTGTTTTACTTTTACGGCGCATAAAGTCAAAATTAAGAATTCGTTACGTCTACAGACTGTATGCAGCCAGAGATTTTCTCTCAGTGGACCGGCGAGTATACCTGAAGAAAGGACTTTTGATGCTTCTCGCAACAGCACTGTTAATAATTGGTTTACTTTTGGTCGTCTACAGTGCCGATCGTCTGGTGTTTTCAGCATCAATACTCTGTCGTCTCTTTGGCATTCCCCCTTTGATTATTGGCATGACGGTGGTCAGCGTTGGCACCTCCCTTCCTGAGATCATCGTGTCGGTCGCCGCTTCGATGCATGACCAGTTGGATCTCGCCGTCGGTACCGCCATTGGCTCCAATATCGTCAATATATTATTGATATTAGGGCTTGCCGCACTGTTGCACCCATTTCGCGTGCATTCTGATGTTCTGCGCCGCGAATTGCCGCTAATGTTGATCGTAAGTCTGTTGGCAGGCTGCGTATTGTACGACGGGCAGTTGACGATGAGCGATGGCATATTCCTGCTGGCGCTGGCGACGGTCTGGCTGCTTTACATTGTTAAGCTTGCCCGCGCCGCAGAAAAACAGGGCAATGATAGCCTGACCCGAGAACAGATGGCGGAGCTACCGCGCGAAGGCACGCTGCCCGTGGCGCTACTCTGGCTGGGGATCGCATTGATCATCATGCCCATGGCGACGCGGATGATCGTCGATAACGCTACGGTATTGGCAAACTACTTTGCCATGAGCGAGCTCACCATCGGCCTGACGGTTATCGCCATTGGTACCAGTCTGCCCGAACTGGCAACCGCCATCGCGGGAGCGCGTAAAGGCGAGGACGATATCGCCATTGGTAACATCATCGGTTCGAACATTTTTAACATCGCGATTGTGCTCGGCCTGCCAGCGTTGCTCTCACCTGGCGTATTCAACCCGCTGGCGTTCTCGCGAGATTACGGGGTGATGGTGCTGGTCAGCGCCATCTTTGCCCTACTCTGCTGGCGCCGCAAACGGCAGATTGGTAAAGGCGCAGGCGCGCTACTGACCGCGGGTTTTATCGTATGGATGGCGATGCTGTACTGGCTCTCGCCTCTTCTCTCTGGGTAAACGGATACGGATTATGTCGCACATAGAATTGCAGCCGGACTTTGACTTTCAGAAAGCAGGAAAAGCGGTTCTGGAGATTGAACGTGAAGGTCTGGCGCAGTTAGACCAATACATTAATCAGGATTTTACGCTGGCGTGCGAAATGCTGTTTCGCTGTAGCGGCAAAGTCGTGGTAATGGGGATGGGTAAATCAGGTCATATCGGCCGCAAGATGGCGGCAACCTTTGCCAGCACCGGGACAACGGCCTTTTTCGTCCACCCAGGCGAAGCCGCTCACGGCGATCTCGGTATGGTCACGCCGCAGGATGTGGTTATTGCCTTATCCAACTCAGGTGAATCTAACGAAATTCTGGCGCTGATCCCGGTCCTAAAGCGGCTGCAGGTTAAGCTTATCTGTGTTACCAGCCGCCCCGAGAGCAGCATGGCGCGCGCCGCAGATGTGCACCTGTGCGTGAAAGTCCCTAAAGAGGCCTGCCCGCTGGGTCTGGCTCCCACATCCAGCACCACCGCGGTACTGGTGATGGGCGACGCCCTTGCCGTCGCGCTGCTTGAGGCCCGCGGTTTTACGGCGGAAGATTTCGCCCTCTCCCACCCTGGCGGTGCGCTTGGACGCAAATTGCTGTTACGCGTCAACGACATCATGCATACTGGCGAGGAAATTCCGCACGTCAGTAAAGACGCTCCCTTACGTGATGCGTTACTGGAAATCACCCGTAAAAACCTGGGCATGACGGTCATCTGTGATGAGACGATGAAGATCGAAGGTATCTTCACCGACGGGGACCTGCGCCGGGTATTTGATATGGGCGTCGATGTACGTACGCTGGGTATCGCCGATGTGATGACCAGCGGCGGAATTCGCGTGCGTCCGGGGACGCTGGCGGTCGATGCGCTCAACCTGATGCAGTCCCGCCATATTACCGCGGTCATGGTTGCCGATGGCGACCAGTTGCTGGGTGTGGTACATATGCATGATCTTCTGCGCGCAGGCGTAGTGTAATGAAGGATAAGACAATGAGTAATGCGGGTGCTTCGCTTGCAACCTGTTACGGCCCGGTCAGTTCACAAATGATGGCGCAAGCGGAAAAGATTCGTTTGCTGATTCTGGACGTGGACGGCGTCCTCTCCGACGGCCTGATCTATATGGGCAATAACGGCGAGGAGCTTAAGGCCTTTAATGTGCGTGATGGCTACGGCATTCGCTGCGCACTGACTTCTGGCATAGAAGTTGCCATTATCACCGGCCGGAAGGCTAAACTAGTAGAAGACCGTTGCGACACGTTGGGCATCACCCATCTTTATCAGGGACAATCCGATAAGAGGGTCGCTTTCAGGGATTTGCTGGATAAACTGGCTATTGCCCCAGAAAACGTAGCCTATGTGGGCGACGATCTGATCGACTGGCCAGTAATGGCTGAAGTGGGGCTGAGCATTGCCGTTGCCGATGCGCATCCGCTTTTACTCTCCCGCGCTGACTATGTCACCCGGATCAACGGTGGCCGGGGCGCGGTTCGTGAGGTGTGCGATCTCCTGTTACTGGCGCAAGGCAAGCTTGATGAGGCCAAAGGGCAATCGATATGAGTAAAACCAGACGTTGGGTTATTATTCTGCTTTCGCTGTTGGCACTGGTACTGATTGGCGTGAATCTTGCCGATCGGGATGACACCGAAGCGCCGACGGTGAACACGAGCGATCCAACCTATAAAAGCGATCAAAGCAATACCGTGGTTTATAGCCCGGAAGGCGCACTGAATTATCGCCTTATCGCCCAGCACGTTGAATATTTCTCTGAGCAGGGTGATTCGTGGTTTACCCAGCCGGTGCTGACCACGTTTGACAAAGATAAAGTTCAGACATGGTCCATCAAATCAGATCGGGCAAAACTGACGAATGACCGTATGCTTTATCTCTATGGCCATGTGGAAGTGAATGCGCTGACCCCTGATGCGCAATTGCGCAAAATCACCACTGACAACGCACAGATCAACCTGGTCACCCAGGATGTCACATCCCAGGATCTGGTCACTTTATACGGCACAACATTTAATTCCAGCGGCCTCAGAATGCGCGGGAACTTACGCAGCAAGAACGCAGAGCTGATTGAAAAGGTTAGAACCTCCTATGAAATTCAAAACAAACAAACTCAGCCTTAATTTCGTCATCGCCAGCGCACTGCTGGCCGCCAGTCTGCCTGCGCTTGCTGTGACAGGTGATACCGAGCAGCCGATTCATATCGAGTCAGACACCCAGTCTCTTGATATGCAGGGCAATGTGGTGACGTTCACTGGCAATGTGGTGGTGACTCAGGGCACCATCAAAATCAATGCAGACAAAGTCGTCGTGACCCGTCCGGGTGGCGAAGATGGCAAAGAGATTATCGATGGTTACGGCAATCCGGCCACCTTCTACCAGATGCAGGACAATGGCAAACCGGTAAAAGGCCACGCGTCGCACATGCACTATGAACTGGCAAAAGATTTTGTCGTGCTCACTGGCAACGCGTTCCTGGAGCAGCTGGACAGTAATATCACCGGCGACAAGATCACCTACCTGGTGAAAGAGCAGAAAATGCAGGCCTTCAGTGAAAAAGGCAAACGCGTCACCACCGTACTTGTTCCGTCGCAGCTGCAGGACAAAAACAGCAATCAGGCTCCGGCACAGAAAAAGAGTAACTAATTCGTTATGGCAACATTAACTGCAAAGAATCTTGCGAAGGCCTATAAGGGCCGCCGCGTCGTGGAAGATGTCAGTCTGACCGTAAACTCTGGTGAGATCGTCGGGCTTCTGGGGCCGAACGGTGCGGGTAAAACCACCACCTTCTACATGGTGGTCGGTATTGTGCCGCGCGATGCAGGCAACATCATTATCGATGACGAAGACATCAGTCTGCTGCCACTGCACGCCCGTGCCCGTCGTGGTATCGGCTATCTGCCGCAGGAAGCGTCCATCTTCCGTCGCCTGAGCGTCTTCGACAACCTGATGGCCGTCTTGCAGATCCGTGACGATCTTACCGCCGAGCAGCGTGAAGATCGCGCTAACGAGCTGATGGAAGAGTTCCACATTGAACATCTGCGTGACAGCCTCGGTCAGGCGCTCTCGGGCGGCGAACGTCGTCGCGTTGAGATTGCCCGAGCGCTGGCTGCCAACCCAAAATTCATTCTTCTTGATGAACCCTTTGCGGGTGTTGACCCCATTTCCGTAATTGATATCAAACGCATTATCGAGCATCTGCGCGACAGCGGCCTCGGCGTATTGATCACGGACCATAACGTGCGCGAAACGCTGGCCGTCTGCGAACGCGCATACATTGTGAGCCAGGGGCATCTGATTGCTCATGGCACGCCGCAGGCGATCCTGGAAGACGAGCATGTTAAGCGCGTGTATCTTGGGGAAGACTTCAGACTCTGATAGGGTAAGAGGTACAACAACGCGTAACCGGAGAAAAATGCTCTGAATATGAAGCAAGGTTTGCAATTAAGGCTCAGCCAGCAGCTGGCAATGACGCCACAATTACAGCAGGCAATCCGCCTGTTGCAATTGTCTACGCTTGAACTGCAGCAGGAGCTCCAGCAAGCGCTGGAGAGCAATCCTCTGCTTGAGCAAACCGATCTTCACGATGAGGTAGAAACCCAGCAGTCCCAGGACACCGAGGCACTTGATACCGCCGATGCCCTTGAGCAGAAAGAGATGCCCGACGAGCTGCCGCTGGATGCCAGCTGGGATGAGATCTACACCGCCGGCACCCCTTCCGGTAACCGCGTGGATTACCAGGACGATGAACTGCCGGTTTATCAGGGGGAAACGACCCAGTCACTGCAGGATTATCTGATGTGGCAGGTGGAGCTGACCCCGTTCTCCGATACCGATCGCGCCATCGCCACCTCTATCGTCGATGCTGTTGATGACACCGGTTATCTCACCGTACCGCTGGAAGATATTCTGGAAAGCATTGGCGATGCCGATATCGATCTGGAAGAGGTCGAAGCGGTTCTGAAGCGAGTTCAGCGCTTTGATCCCATTGGCGTAGCGGCGAGAGATTTACGTAACTGCCTGCTTATACAGCTGTCGCAGTTTGTGAAAGAGACGCCCTGGATCGAAGAGGCCAGACTGATCGTCAGCGATCATCTGGATCTGCTGGCAAATCATGACTTCCGTGCCTTAATGCGGGTGACGCGGCTAAAAGAAGATGTGCTCAAGGCCGCCGTGAATCTGATTCAGTCACTGGATCCCCGTCCGGGTCAGTCGATCCAGACCAGCGAGCCCGAGTATGTTATCCCCGACGTGCTGGTGCGAAAACATAACGGTCTGTGGACCGTAGAACTTAACTCCGACAGCATTCCCCGCCTGCAAATTAACCAGCAATATGCCTCAATGTGCACCAGCTCGCGCAATGATTCAGATAACCAGTTTATTCGCAGTAATCTGCAGGAAGCGCGCTGGCTGATTAAAAGCCTTGAGAGCCGTAACGATACCCTGCTGCGCGTCAGCCGCTGTATCGTCGAGCAACAGCAGGCCTTTTTCGAACGGGGCGAAGAGTACATGAAACCGATGGTGCTGGCGGATATCGCCCAGGCCGTCGAAATGCACGAATCCACGATTTCCCGCGTCACTACGCAGAAGTATCTGCATAGCCCACGCGGTATTTTTGAGCTTAAGTATTTCTTCTCTAGCCATGTTAATACCGAGGGCGGCGGCGAAGCATCGTCGACAGCCATCCGTGCGCTGGTGAAGAAATTGATCGCCGCGGAAAACCCCGCGAAACCACTGAGTGACAGTAAGTTAACCACCATGCTGTCGGATCAAGGTATCATGGTGGCTCGCCGCACTGTTGCGAAGTATCGAGAGTCTTTATCCATTCCGCCGTCTAACCAGCGTAAACAGCTGGTCTGACACAACCGATAAGGAAGACACTATGCAGCTCAACATCACTGGACATAACGTCGAAATTACCGAGGCGCTGCGCGAATTTTTGAATACAAAATTTGCCAAACTTGAACAGTATTTCGAGAGGATCAACCAGGTCTACATTGTGTTGAAAGTGGAGAAAGTGACTCATATCTCGGACGCCACCCTGCATGTTAACGGTGGCGAACTCCATGCCAGTGCGGAAGGGCAGGACATGTATGCGGCTATCGACGGCTTGATTGATAAGCTGGCCCGACAGCTAAATAAACATAAAGATAAACTGAAACAACACTAATTGTCCGGGCAGTTAACGGATGCAGGCCGGCCTGTTGTGAAACACATCAGGCCCTTTGTATCGTTAACGCTTAGGTGAAATTATGATAAATAACGATTCCGCTCTTCAACTGAGCAATGTCCTTAACCAGGAATGTACCCGCAGTGCCGTTCATTGCCAGAGCAAAAAACGTGCGCTAGAGATCATCAGCGAACTGGCGGCTAAACAGCTGGGCTTAGCGCCGCAAGTGGTGTTTGAAGCCATTCTGACCCGTGAAAAAATGGGCAGTACCGGTATCGGTAACGGCATCGCCATTCCGCATGGCAAGCTGGAAGAGGACACCCTGCGCGCCGTGGGCGTCTTTGTGCAGCTGGAAACGCCGATCGCCTTTGATGCCATCGACAATCAGCCTGTCGATCTGCTGTTTGCGCTACTGGTTCCTGCCGATCAAACGAAAACCCATCTGCATACGCTGTCGCTGGTCGCCAGACGCCTGGCAGACAAAACCATTTGTCGCCGCCTGCGCGCTGCGCAGAGTGACGAAGAGCTTTATCAAATTATCACGGAAGCGGAAGGCAACCAGGATGATGCGTAATCGGGTAATGGCTATGACATTTGCTGTCCTGAGGAGAAAAGTTTCATGGTGCTGATGATCGTCAGCGGACGTTCCGGGTCGGGTAAATCCGTCGCCCTGCGTGCGCTGGAAGATATGGGCTTTTACTGCGTAGATAACCTGCCGGTGGTGCTGTTGCCCGACCTGGCACGAACGCTGGCAGACAGACAAATCTCGGCGGCCGTCAGTATCGACGTACGAAATATGCCGGAATCCCCGGAGATCTTCGAACAGGCGATGAGCAGCCTGCCGGAAGCGTTTTCCCCGCAGCTGCTCTTCCTTGATGCCGACCGCAATACGTTAATCCGTCGTTATAGCGACACCCGTCGTCTGCACCCTCTTTCCAGTAAGAATCTGTCGCTGGAAAGCGCTATTGATGAAGAGAGCGATCTACTGGAGCCGCTGCGTTCCCGCGCGGATCTGATCGTAGATACCTCTGAGATGTCAGTGCATGAGCTGGCCGAGATGCTGCGTACCCGCCTACTGGGTAAACGCGAACGTGAGCTGACCATGGTGTTTGAGTCCTTTGGCTTCAAGCACGGTATCCCTATCGATGCCGACTACGTCTTTGACGTACGCTTCCTGCCAAACCCACACTGGGATCCTAAACTGCGCCCAATGACGGGTCTGGATAAGCCGGTAGCGGCCTTCCTTGATCGGCATACTGAAGTCCATAACTTTATCTACCAGACTCGTAGCTATCTTGAGCTATGGTTACCTATGCTGGAGACCAATAACCGCAGCTATCTGACTGTGGCGATTGGCTGTACGGGCGGTAAACACCGTTCGGTCTACATTGCCGAGCAACTGGCTGACTATTTCCGCTCTCGCGGTAAAAACGTTCAGTCGCGTCATCGCACGCTGGAAAAACGTAAAACATGACCGTAAAGCAGACCGTGGAAGTCACCAATAAGCTGGGAATGCACGCCCGCCCGGCTATGAAGCTATTTGAGCTGATGCAGGGCTTCGACGCAGAGGTTCTGCTACGTAACGACGAAGGTACCGAAGCGGAAGCGAACAGCGTGATTGCACTGCTGATGCTCGATTCCGCTAAGGGCCGCCAGATTGAAATTGAAGCGACGGGGCCTCAGGAAGAAGAGGCGCTGGCCGCGGTCATTGCGCTGTTTAACGCCGGGTTCGACGAAGATTAGTAGAGCTTGTGCGCCTGCATAAAGCCTTCGCCGCCTAACTGCCGCATCTGCCGCAGGATCCACGCCTGGCGGCTACGCACGTAACCCGTCGGTGCGCTGGCCTTAAAGCGAATTGGGTTTGGCAGAACGGCTGCGAGAAGCGCGGCTTCAGCGGGGCTTAGCTTACTGGCAGGTTTATGGAAATAGCGTTGAGACGCAGCCTCCACACCAAATACCCCCTCACCAAACTCGGCGATGTTGAGATACACCGTCAGGATCCGCTTCTTACTCCAGACGGTCTCCATACCTAGCGTCAGCCCGGCTTCCAGCCCTTTTCTCACCCAGCTGCGTCCATCCCACAAAAAGAGGTTTTTGGCCGTTTGCTGGGAAAGCGTCGATGCACCACGGATCCGGTTCTCATTGCGTTCGTTATGCGCCAACGCTTTTTCAATGGCGCCCATGTCAAACCCCCAGTGCTCCGGGAATTTCTGATCTTCAGCGGCTATCACTGCCAGCCCCATCCAGGGGGAGATCTCATCCATGCTCACCCAGTCGGAATGCGCCACATAGCTGAAGTTTCCCGCGAACCAGGCACTAAGCTGACGCTCTACCATTACCGCAGAAAATGGCACCGGTAGAATATTGAACAGCGCAATGCCGCCGCCCCAGAACACCGCCAGCACCAACACAATCCGCAGCAGCCAGCGCTTGAACATCTTCACAATCATTCCGTCAGCACCAGTACGCGTGCGACCAGTTTATCAATGCCCGCAGCGGCTTCGGCGATAGTCTGTGCCAACATATACGCAGGTGTGGTGACGATTTTGTTATCTTCATCGACAACGATATCTTCCACCGGGCAGGGAACATGTTCACCGCCCATCTCCTCGATCACCTCGGCAGTATCGATATCGGTGCCGATGGTCAGGCGCAGCGGGAAATCAAAAATTTTTGGCAGCAAGGCCGGCGCAATGCAGATAAAACCCAGGGGTTTGCCCTGCTGGTGCATCTGCAGCGCCAGCGCTTTTAGATCGTCATCAACTTCACACTGGCTTCCCTGCGCAGCAAAGTTGCTCAGGTTTTTTGCCGCACCGAATCCGCCCGGTACGATCAGTGCATCCAGCGCCTCTGCCTTCGCCATATTGAGCGGATGAATATCTCCACGGGCGATGCGCGCCGCTTCGATCAGCGCGTTACGGCTGTCGGCCATCACTTCGCCAGTCAGATGATTAATGACGTCGGACTGGACTTTATCGGGGGCAAAACAGATTGCCTGCGCACCTACCCGGGACAACGCCAGGAGCGTAAGGACGGACTCGGTGATTTCAGCCCCGTCATAAACACCACAACCGCTAAGCACTACGCCAACTTTTTTCATCATGCCGATTCCTTATAGCAAGTGACTGAAGCTTATTAATAATTCTGATTAAAACGCTATGCTTCACATATTTCACTGATTCATGTAACAAAGTATTTAAGATTTGCTATCTTAACTGCGTGCGGCCTAAATTTTGAGGCGGCGTCTGGTTCCAAAATGATAACAATGTTCTCTACAGGCGCAGCCAAGATTTCCCTGGTGTTGGCGCAGTATTCGCGCACCCCGGTTTAGCCGGGGTCATTTTTTTCTGCTTTCTACCCACGCTTTCAATACCGCCACATCGTTCTGCCACTCTTGCTTCATCTCTTCGACCCATTCACCGACATTATCGGACCAGGCAGGAAGATCGGGGCTCTGGATCTGCTGACCAAGCTGTTGCAGATGACGCAAACCTACCGAGCCCGCTGCGCCTTTAATTTTATGCCCCTCTTCCACGATGCCTTTCTGATCGCGCGCGGTCAGGTTCGACTCCAGCACCGCTAAATAGCCAGGCATCATCTTCTCGAAGACCGCCAGCCCATCGGTAATCAGCTTCGGGCCAACCAGTTCGATGTATTGTTCAAGCATGGCGATATCCAGCAAGGTATGCGCTTTATCGGTATCAACCTTCGTCATGGTGCTCTCCTCTTCGTCACAGGTATCCCAGTACTTCTTAATCATGGCAGTGAGAGCAGGTACGGACAGCGGCTTGCTCAGCACATCGTCCATCCCGGCCTCCAGATACTCTTTTTTATCCTTCAGCACGTTCGCGGTCAGCGCCACCAGCGGCGGCAGCTCGTCACGGCTGTAGCGACGCGTGAGCTCACGCGAAATATCCAGCCCGGTCATATCCGGCAACTGGATATCAAGCAACAGCAGGTCATATTCGCCTGGCGTGAACATCTCCAGCGCGGCAGTCCCGGTCATGGCGACATCCACGCTACTGCCCAGTTTTTCCAGCACCGAGCGCGCCACAATGACGTTAAGTTCAATATCTTCTACCAGCAAGACGTGCAGCGCGGGCAGCGGTAAATCATCGTGAGCGAAGGTATCTTCCACCTCTTCTGCCACCGCCGGAGCATGCACGCTCAGAGCAAACAGCGAGCCCTTACCCGGGTTGCTGGAGACGGTGATATCGCCGCCCATGCTTTTCGCCAGACGACGCGATACTGCCAGACCTATACCGGTGCCGGTGGCAGGCTTACCGCCCTGGCTATCTTTCACCTGATAGTACATGGCAAAGATCTTATCCTGCTCTTCCTGTGGAATGCCGATCCCTGAGTCTTCAACCTCGAAATGCAGCATCTCCCCTTCGCCGTAGCGAACCCGCACCGACACCTGCCCGGCCTGCGTAAACTTGACGGCGTTACTGATCAGATTCCACAGAATCTGGCGCAGACGTGTACCATCGGTGACCACTTTATGGGGCAACGGCAAGGTGGGCTCCAGCACAAAGCGTAGACCTTTCTGCTGTGCTTGCAGGCCTGACAGATTTTCCAGGTCGGCCAGGAAGCTGGTGAAGTCTACCGGCTGGTTATCCAGCTGAACTTTACGCCGCTCCATCTTATCCATGTCGATAATATCGTTGAAAATATTCCCCAACGTCACGGCTGAAACATGGATAGTCTTAAGGTATTTCTCCTGCTCGGCAGACAGCTCGGTATCAAGCAGAATACGGCTTAGCCCGACGATACCGTTTAAAGGCGTACGCAGCTCATGGCTGATGGTTGAGATAAAGGTGGTCTTATCCCGGCTGGCGCGCTCCAGCGCATCCTGATAGCGCTTACGTTCGGTAATATCGCGGCCAAAGCCCATCAGGCCATGGCGTTTACCCACGCGGTCGTAATAGGGGACTTTGCGGATCTCAAAGCAGGCTTTGCGCCCATCCGGATAATCCAGCCACTGTTCGTAGGTGAGAGAGACGTTGTGACGGAAGACTTTTTCATCCGTTTCAATGACTTTTGCCGCCGCCTCTTCGGAATAGACGTCCTGCGGTTTGAGGCTAACCAGCTGTTTTTCACTTTTGCCGGTCAGCAGTTCCATTGCCCGGTTGCAGCCGGAGAACTCTTTATCCTCATTACGGTAGAAGACCAGATCCGGTGAGGCATCAAGAAACGAACGCAGAAAAGAGGATTGCTGTTCGAGCTGGATCTGCGTCTCTTCACGCTCTTTCATCTCGACCTTCAGCTGCTCCAGCGTTACGCGGCGCTCTGCTTCGGCTTTTTCACGATCTGAAATTTCCTGATTAAGCTGTGCAATGTTGTCCTTCAACTGAACATTGAGCTTCAGATCGCGCTCGCGCATCTCCTCCAGTTTCTCCACCAGCCGGGAGAGGCGCTGACGCGACTCCTCCAGCTGCTCAACCACCACCGACAGGAAGTAGACCGCCCAGGGGGTAATCAACAGGCCGAAGAAAATAGAGCGGATCACGTCGATACTTTCGACCTGCCCATGCAGCACCATGGTCACCGCCATCTGTACCACAATCGCCAGCACCACCAGCGCCAGGGCGAGCAACATGGAGAAGCGTACCAGGCCAAGCTTCATCATGAGATCGACGTAGTACTGCGCCAGCATTCGAATTTGCTTCATAGAGGATTCCTTCACGGCTTCATCGCACAATCATACTCAAATTTCAGGCAAGACGTTGAAGGTTGTGCGAAAAAGTGCGGGGTAGAGCGGGAGATACCCCTCGCTCCCACGACCGGGAGGGAGGGGTAAAGCAGGTCAGGAGCGTTTTAGCATCAGCCAGAGGCTGATAACGAAGAAAGATGCGCTTGGCAGCAGGGCACCAATCACCGGCGGTATGCCATACACCAGGGTCAGCGGACCGAAGATCTGGTCCAGCACGTAGAAGACAAAGCCAAAGCTAATCCCGGTGACGACGCGCACGCCCATGGCTACGCTACGCAGCGGCCCGAAGATAAAGGAGAGAGCCATCAACATCATGACCGCCACGGAGAGCGGCTGGAAGATTTTGCTCCACATATTGAGCTGATAACGACCGGCATCCTGGCCACTCGACTTCAGGTACTTCACATAGTTGTGAAGGCCACTGATAGAGAGTGCGTCCGGATCCAGCGCCACCACGCCGAGCTTGTCCGGCGTCAGGTTGGTTTTCCAGGTGCCACTGACGGTTTGCGAGCCCGTGATCTGTTTTGGATCCTGCAGGTTAGACTCGTCAACCTGCGACAGACGCCAAAGTTTATTCTCTGCATCAAAGGTCGCCGATGCCGCATAACGTACCGCCTGCAGGCGGCGCTGATCGTTAAAGCTATAAATGCTTACGCCGCCAAGGGAGTTGTCGCCCTTCACGCGTTCGATATAGACAAAGTTATTTCCGTCTTTCGCCCACAGCCCCTGCTGGGTTGAGAGCAGCGAGCCGCCGTACATGGCCTGCGCACGGTAGTTACGCGCCATCTGCTCGCCCTGCGGTGCCACCCATTCGCCGATGGCCATGGTCAGCAGCACCAGTGGAATGGCGGTTTTCATAACCGACAGCGCCACCTGCATACGGGTAAAGCCAGAGGCCTGCATGACAACCAGTTCACTGCGCTGTGCCAACATCCCCAGACCCAGCAGGGCACCTAACAGCGCCGCCATCGGGAAGAAGATCTGCACATCTTTTGGCATGCTGAGCAGGGTATACATACCTGCACCCAGAGCGTCGTAACTCCCCTGCCCGGCCTTTTTCAGCTGATCAACAAACTTGATGATGCCGGAGAGGGAGACCAGCATGAATAACGTCATCATGATGGTGGTAAAAATGGTTTTACCGATATAGCGGTCTAAAACGCGAAAAGCCTGCATTACACCGCTCCTTTACGCATAAAACGGGATCTGAAACGGCGCATCGGCACGGTATCCCAAAGGTTAAGCGCGATGGCCAGCAACAGATACAGCACGTTGACCGCCCAGGTCCAGATAACCGGGTCGATTTTGCCTTTCCCACCGTTCGATTTTATGGAGGTCTGCAGCAGGAAGAAGACCAGATAGAGCAGCATCGCCGGCAGCATTGACAGCACACGTCCCTGACGCGGGTTGACCACGCTCAGCGGAACCACCATCAGTGCCATCATAAACACGGTGAATACCAGCGTAATACGCCAGTGCAACTCTGCCCGGGCGCGATCGGTATCGGTGGTGAAGAGCGTACGCATGTTCATCTGATCCGTATCGCTCGGGTCCAGCGCGACCGCCTGGTGACCAATGATCGCCTGGTAGTTCTGGAAGTCGGTAATACGGAAATCGCGCAACATGGCAGTGCCTTCAAAGCGGGTGCCTTTGTTCAGCGTGACGACCTGAGACCCATCTTTAGTCTGAGAAAGCTGGCCTGAATCAGCCACCACCACGGAGGGACGGGCATTGCCTTTCGGCCGAATTTGCGCGAGGAAAACGTCGTTGAACCGGCTACCGTCAACGCTTTCGATAAACAGGACCGAGTTGCCGTCGCTGGCTTGCTGGAACTGTCCCTGGGCCAGGGCAGCCATGCCGGGGTTGGCTTTCGCTTCAGCCAGCACTTCATCCTGATGGCGCGATGACCAGGGGCCTGCCCACATCACGTTGACGGCGGCAACGATACCGGTAAACAACGCCAGTACCATGGCGGCTTTTACCAGTACCGCTTTGCTCAGTCCGCAGGCGTGCATGACGGTGATTTCACTTTCGGTATAGAGTTTACCGAGCGTCATCAGCAATCCGAGGAAAAGGCTCAACGGCAGGATCAGCTGCGCCATTTCAGGCACGCCTAACCCGAGGAGGGAAAGCACCAGATTTGTAGGAATTTCGCCGTCGACCGCTGCACCGAGGATCCTCACCAGTTTCTGACAGAAAAAAATCAGAAGCAGGATGAAGAGTATTGCCAGCTGGCTTTTGAGCGTCTCCCGCACCAGATATCTTATGATTATCACATTAAATACGCCCGTAAAAACCCGTCTTTTTGCTGGAAAATCGCTTGTTTCATGGCTTAAACGTCATTTATTCTCTTGAGTCGTCGAAATCATCGCTAAGATTAGAACACCCGACGGATTCGCGCTTCAGAAGATGTAATGATGTGTCGAAACCGTAATAACGTAAGATTAACACGAAGTCACCGCAACAGCGGGCATGAGTTACGAAAGGTTTCAATTCTATCCGTAGCGGCCGCTGTTGTCTTTAAGATTCAGGAGCGTAGTGCATGGAGTTCAGTGTAAAAAGCGGCAGCCCGGAGAAACAGCGGAGCGCCTGTATCGTTGTGGGTGTCTTTGAGCCCCGCCGCCTCTCCCCCATCGCCGAGCAACTCGACAAAATCAGCGACGGCTATATTAGTGCCCTGCTGCGCCGTGGCGAACTGGAAGGCAAACCGGGACAGACCTTATTACTGCATCATGTTCCGAACGTGCTGTCCGAGCGTATTCTTCTGATCGGCTGCGGTAAAGAACGTGAGCTGGATGAGCGCCAGTACAAACAGGTTATTCAGAAAACTATCAATACGCTGAATGATACTGGCTCAATGGAAGCGGTCTGCTTCCTCACCGAGCTGCACGTTAAAGGCCGTAACACTTACTGGAAAGTGCGTCAGGCCGTTGAGACGGCAAAAGAGTCGCTGTACAGCTTCGATCAGCTGAAAACCAATAAAAGCGAACCCCGTCGTCCGCTGCGTAAAATGGTCTTTAACGTGCCTACCCGCCGCGAACTGACCAGCGGTGAACGTGCGATTCAGCATGGCCTGGCCATCGCGGCCGGTATCAAAGCCGCAAAAGATCTGGGTAATATGCCACCAAACATCTGTAACGCCGGCTATCTGGCCTCGCAGGCGCGTCAGTTGGCCGACTCTTACAGCAAAAACGTCATCACCCGCGTGATTGGCGAGCAGCAGATGAAAGAGCTGGGCATGCACTCCTACCTCGCGGTGGGAAATGGTTCCCAGAACGAATCCCTGATGTCTGTCATTGAATACAAGGGCAATCCATCGGAAGACGCACGCCCTATCGTGCTGGTGGGTAAAGGCCTGACCTTTGACTCCGGCGGTATCTCCATCAAACCAGCCGAAGGCATGGATGAGATGAAGTACGACATGTGCGGTGCGGCGGCCGTGTACGGTGTCATGCGTATGGTGGCGGAGCTGCAACTGCCGCTTAACGTTATCGGCGTACTGGCCGGCTGTGAAAACATGCCGGGTGGCCGCGCATACCGCCCAGGCGACGTGCTGACCACCATGTCCGGTCAGACCGTTGAAGTGCTGAATACCGATGCTGAAGGCCGCCTGGTGCTGTGCGACGTCCTGACCTACGTTGAGCGCTTCGAACCTGAAGCGGTTATCGATGTGGCAACCCTGACCGGGGCCTGCGTCATTGCGCTGGGCCACCACATCACCGGCCTGATGTCGAACCATAATCCGCTGGCGCACGAGTTGATTGGCGCGTCCGAGCAGGCTGGCGACCGCGCATGGCGACTGCCGCTGGCCGACGAGTTCCAGGATCAGCTGGAGTCGAATTTCGCGGATATGGCGAATATCGGCGGCCGTCCGGGTGGTGCCATTACCGCGGGCTGTTTCCTGTCGCGTTTCACCCGTAAGTACAACTGGGCACACCTCGACATCGCGGGTACCGCATGGCGCTCCGGCAAAGCCAAAGGCGCCACCGGTCGTCCGGTTGCGCTGCTGTCGCAGTTCCTGCTCAACCGCGCCGGCTTTAACGGCGAAGAGTAAACCCGAAAGCCGGGTGGCAGATGCCACCCGGTTTCGCATTTAAAATCACCACAAGAAGCCCCATATCATGAAAAACGCAACGTTCTATATTCTGGACAACGATACACAACAGGATGGCCTGAGCGCCGTTGAACAACTGGTGTGTGACATTGCCGCAGAACGTTGGCGCAGTGGCAAGCGCGTGCTCATCGCCTGTGAAGATGAGCAGCAAGCCATTCGTCTTGATGAGGCGCTATGGGCGCGACCTGCCGAGAGTTTTGTCCCGCACAATCTGTCGGGTGAAGGGCCGCGTGGCGGTGCCCCGGTGGAGATAGCCTGGCCACAAAAACGTAACAGCAGCGCGCGCGATATCCTGATAAGCCTGCGTACTGGCTTTGCAGATTTTGCCACCGCTTTCACAGAAGTGGTAGACTTTGTCCCCTACGAAGATTCCCTGAAACAACTGGCGCGCGAACGCTATAAAGCGTACCGCCTGGCTGGTTTTAACCTGAATACGGCAACCTGGAAATAATGGAAAAGACATATAACCCACGCGATATCGAACAGCCGCTTTACGAGCACTGGGAACAGCAGGGCTATTTCAAGCCTAACGGCGATGAAAGCAAAGAGTCCTTCTGCATCATGATCCCGCCGCCGAACGTCACCGGCAGTTTGCATATGGGTCATGCTTTCCAGCAGACCATCATGGACACCATGATCCGCTACCAGCGCATGCAGGGTAAAAACACCCTGTGGCAGGCGGGGACTGACCACGCGGGTATCGCGACCCAGATGGTCGTTGAGCGTAAAATTGCCGCTGAAGAGGGTAAAACCCGCCACGACTACGGTCGCGACGCGTTCATCGACAAAATCTGGCAGTGGAAGGCAGAATCTGGCGGCACCATTACCCGCCAGATGCGTCGTCTCGGCAACTCCGTGGACTGGGAGCGCGAGCGCTTCACCATGGACGAAGGCCTCTCCAACGCTGTGAAAGAAGTGTTTGTCCGTCTGTATAAAGAGGACCTGATTTACCGTGGCAAGCGCCTGGTAAACTGGGACCCGAAACTGCGCACCGCCATCTCTGACCTGGAAGTGGAAAACCGCGAGTCAAAAGGCTCGATGTGGCACATCCGCTATCCGCTGGCCGACGGCGCAAAAACCGCAGACGGTAAAGATTACCTGGTGGTTGCTACCACCCGTCCGGAAACCCTGCTGGGCGATACCGGTGTGGCCGTTAACCCGGAAGATCCGCGCTACAAAGATCTGATCGGTAAATTTGTGGTCCTGCCGCTGGTTAACCGCCGTATTCCGATTGTGGGCGACGAACACGCCGACATGGAAAAAGGCACCGGCTGCGTGAAAATCACCCCGGCCCACGACTTCAACGACTACGAAGTCGGTCGTCGTCATCAGCTGCCGATGATCAACATTCTGACCTTCGACGGCGATATCCGTGAAAGCGCAGAAGTGTATGACACGAAAGGCAACGAGTCTGATGTTTACGCAAGTGACATCCCGGCCGAGTTCCAGAAGCTGGAACGCTTCGCCGCGCGTAAAGCGATCGTCGCTGCCGTAGATGCGCTGGGCCTGCTGGAAGAGATCAAGCCTCACGATCTGACCGTGCCATACGGCGACCGTGGCGGTGTGGTTATCGAGCCAATGTTAACCGACCAGTGGTATGTGCGTGCCGACGTGCTGGCTAAACCTGCTGTTGAAGCGGTTGAAAACGGCAGCATCCAGTTCGTGCCGAAACAGTATGAAAACATGTACTTCTCCTGGATGCGTGACATTCAGGACTGGTGTATCTCCCGTCAGCTGTGGTGGGGCCACCGTATTCCGGCGTGGTATGACAACGAAGGCAACGTCTACGTTGGCCGCACCGAAGACGAAGTGCGTCAGGAAAACAACCTGGGCGCTGACGTTGCCCTGCGTCAGGACGAAGACGTGCTGGATACCTGGTTCTCCTCCGCACTCTGGACCTTCTCTACCCTCGGCTGGCCGGAAAATACCGATGCCCTGCGTCAGTTCCACCCAACCAGCGTGATGGTTTCCGGCTTCGACATCATCTTCTTCTGGATCGCCCGCATGATCATGATGACCATGCACTTTATTAAAGATGAAGACGGCAAACCGCAGATCCCGTTTAAGACGATCTACATGACTGGCCTTATCCGCGACGACGAAGGTCAGAAGATGTCTAAATCCAAGGGTAACGTTATTGACCCGCTGGATATGGTCGACGGTATTTCGCTGGAAGAGCTGCTGGAAAAACGTACCGGCAACATGATGCAGCCGCAGCTGGCCGAGAAGATCCGCAAGCGTACCGAGAAGCAGTTCCCGAACGGGATTGAGTCTCACGGTACCGACGCCCTGCGCTTCACCCTGGCGGCGCTGGCCTCTACCGGCCGCGACATCAACTGGGACATGAAGCGTCTGGAAGGTTACCGTAACTTCTGTAACAAGCTGTGGAACGCCAGCCGTTTCGTGCTGATGAATACCGAAGACCAAGATTGCGGCTTTAACGGCGGCGAGATGACGCTGTCGCTGGCAGACCGCTGGATCCTGGCGGAATTCAACCAGACGGTGAAAGCCTTCCGTGACGCCCTGGACAGCTTCCGCTTCGACATCGCGGCAGGCATCCTGTACGAATTCACCTGGAACCAGTTCTGCGACTGGTATCTGGAGCTGGCGAAGCCGGTGATGAACGGTGGTTCTGAAGCAGAACTGCGCGGTACGCGTAATACGCTGATCACCGTGCTGGAAGGTCTGCTGCGCCTGGCGCACCCGGTCATTCCGTTCATTACTGAAACTATCTGGCAGCGCGTGAAGGTGATTGCAGGTATCAACGCCGACACCATCATGCTACAGCCGTTCCCGGAGTTCGATGCCGCTAAAGTAGATGAAGCCGCATCAGCTGATACCGAATGGCTGAAACAGGCGATTGTTGCTGTGCGTAACGTTCGTGCAGAAATGAACATCGCCCCGAGCAAGCCGCTGGAACTGCTGCTGCGCGGTTGCAGCGAGGCTGCCGTTCGTCGTGTGAATGAGAACAGCACCTTCCTGAAAACCATGGCGCGTCTGGAGAGCATCACCGTGCTGCCTGCCGATGACAAAGGTCCGGTTTCTGTGACCAAAATCATCGACGGCGCCGAGCTGCTGATCCCAATGGCGGGTCTGATCGACAAAGATGCCGAGCTGGCGCGTCTGGCGAAGGAAGTGGCGAAAGTCGACGTGGAAATTGGCAAAATCGAAAGCAAACTGGCGAACGAAGGCTTTGTCGCCCGCGCGCCGGAAGCGGTCATCGCCAAAGAGCGTGAGCGTCTGGTTGCTTTCGCCGATGCAAAAACCAAACTGATTGAGCAGCAGGCGGTTATCGCAGCCCTGTAATGCTTTTACCCCTTACGCTTCAGGGCGTAAGGGGTTTCCTCCCTGAAAACTCCTCGCTTGCACTCCCTTTGCTCCAGTGCTATTAACAGCAGCTGTGTGTCAATTTTTGTCATGAGTAATGCTATGAGCGTGATTGCCCCCGTCGCGACGACGATGCGTCGTATCACTGAACAGGACAACCCGGCTATCGCCGCCGTTATCCGCACCGTTTCCGCCGAATATGGCCTCACGGCCGATAAAGGCTACACCGTAGCCGATCCAAACCTTGATGAGCTGTTCCAGCTATACAGCCAGCCGGGCCACGCCTACTGGATCATTGAGCAGGCAGGCAAGGTTGTGGGCGGTGGCGGCGTGGCGCCTTTGACCTGCAGCGAGCCCGATATCTGTGAACTACAGAAGATGTACTTTCTGCCCGCCATTCGCGGCCAGGGGCTGGCGAAAAAGCTGGCGCTGGTTGCGCTTGAACACGCGCGCGCTGAGGGCTTCACCCGCTGTTATCTCGAAACCACCGCGTTCCTCAAAGAGGCCATTGGCCTGTATGAACACCTGGGCTTCGAACATATTGACGCGCCGCTGGGTTGCACCGGCCACGTCGACTGCGAAGTGCGGATGCTAAAGACCCTCTGATACTGCCCCCATTCTGTTAAGCGGCTGTAAACTGAATGCTCTACACTCTCAGTTCAACACCATAACGGGGGAATAAAGATGTCGATGATAAAAAGCTATGCCGCGCCGCAGGCGGGTGCAGAACTTGAGCTGTACGAGTACGATGCGGGTGAGCTAAAAGCAGAAGACGTCGAAGTTCAGGTAGATTATTGCGGCATTTGCCACTCAGACCTGTCGATGATCGACAACGAATGGGGCTTTTCAAACTATCCCCTGGTTGCCGGGCATGAGGTCATCGGCCGTGTGGTTGCGCTGGGCACTGCCGCGCAGGACAAAGGGTTGAAAGTTGGCCAGCGCGTGGGCATTGGCTGGACGGCACGCAGCTGTGGACATTGTGATGCCTGTATCAGCGGCAACCAGATTAACTGTCTGGAAGGCACGGTACCTACCATTCTCAATAAGGGCGGGTTCGCCGACAAACTGCGCGCCGACTGGCAGTGGGTGATCCCGCTACCGGACAGCATTGATATCGAATCCGCAGGCCCGCTGCTCTGCGGCGGTATTACGGTATTTAAACCGCTGCTGATGCACCACATCACCGCCACCAGCCGCGTGGGCGTAATTGGTATTGGCGGACTGGGCCACATTGCCATTAAGTTACTGCACGCCATGGGCTGCGAAGTGACAGCGTTCAGCTCTAACCCGGCGAAAGAGCAGGAAGTACTGGCGATGGGCGCCGATAAAGTGGTGAACAGCCGCGATCCGGAAGCCCTGAAAGCGCTGGCGGGTCAGTTCGATCTGATCATCAACACCGTGAACGTCGATCTCGACTGGCAGCCGTACTTTGAAGCGCTGGCCTACGGCGGTAACTTCCATACCGTTGGTGCAGTGCTGAAGCCGCTGCCGGTTCCGGCATTTACCCTGATTGGTGGCGATCGCAGCGTATCTGGCTCTGCAACCGGCACACCGTTTGAGTTGCGCAAACTGATGAAGTTTGCCGGACGCACCAAAGTGTCCCCAACCACCGAACTGTATCCGATGTCGAAAATCAATGAGGCGATCCAGCACGTGCGCGACGGCAAGGCCCGTTACCGCGTGGTATTAAAAGCCGATTTCTGATGTGACTACGCCGGGTGGCGGCATCGCCCCACCCGGTTCTCTTCGCTACTTCGCCAGCGCTTTAAACACCTCTGCCACCGCTACCGCACCCGGATCGGTCACCCCCTGTAGATTCTCTTTATTGACATAGGATGAACGCCCCGCGCCGGCTTTGTGCATGCTGGCCGTCGCCTCTGCACCCTGCTGAGCGGCCTGTGCAGCAGCCTGAATATCCCCTTGCTGCAAAGCTTCCAGCGCAGGCTGGAGCGCATCGATCAGGGTGCGATCCCCAGGCGCGGCCCCGCCGTAATGCTTCATTTGTGCCAACCCGCTCAACAACGATTCCGGCACGGTTTTCCCCTCCAGCAACGACTGCCCGGCGGCGGTAAAGAAGATCGACATCAATACGCCGCTCGAGCCGCCCATCACCGTCGCCAGTCTTTCACCCACCAGCAATAACAACTTCGCGGGGTCATTTAGCGGCAGCTGCTTTTGCGCAAGCCGTTGGGCTATCTCCTTCGCACCTTGCGCAAAGGTAGATCCGGTATCGCCATCGCCTACTTTCGCATCCAGCGCGTTGAGCCGGTTTTCCAGATCCAGCAGCGTCTGCGTCGCTGCGCCCACCCACGCGGCAATTTGCGCATTATCGGAGGGGGTAAATTCCACTTTGTCGCGCACAACCTCGTGCGATACCGTACGCATTGGCGCAAAGGCGACGGGTTTTTGCCAGCCCAGGGTCTCCACTGGCGAATTGAGTGCCTGCTCAAAGGTGTCGTTCAGCTTCAAACACGAGAGCGAAAAGCCTTTCATATCCAGCGAACTGACCAGCGTCGCCGGGCCGATGAGCCAGTCAATCTGGTCTTTTACCGCTGAATGCGCCAGCTCTTTGGTAAGCTGCGCCATCTCCAACGCAGATACGCCGCCGAGGTTATTGATCATAACCGCCAGCCGCCCGGCGCCAGCCTGCTCCTGCAGCGGTTTCACCAGGGTGTCGATGATTGTTTTACTGTTCTGGGTATCGACAATCGACGCACCCGGCTCACCGTGGATCCCGAGACCCAGCTCGACTTGCCCCTGCTGGATACGTCCCTCCTCTTCATCGCTGCCGGGCAGACTGCATGTGCGCATCGCCACACCGAGGCTCCAGAGGTTATCGCAGGCCTGCTGGGCGAGATCCCGAACCTCACGGAGCGATTTCCCCTGCTCGGCAGCGTAACCGGCTATCTTATGCACCAGCACCGTACCTGCAATGCCGCGCGGCTGCTTGTTATCAGGCAGAGCAATGTCGTCGGCCACAATCACCATTTCGACGTTCAGCCCGTAGCCCTTGGCCTTTTCTGCCGCGAGGCCAAAGTTCAGACGATCGCCGGTATAGTTTTTGACGATCAACAGGCAGCCATGCTCGCCCGTTACCGCCACGATCGCATTCAACACCGCGTCAACGCTCGGCGAAGCAAAAAGATCGCCGCACACCGCTGCGGTGAGCATCCCCTTGCCCACAAATCCGGCATGGGCGGGTTCATGACCCGAACCACCGCCGGAAATAACCGCCACGCGGCTTTTATCCCAGTCAGCACGGGCGACAACGCGAATAGCCGGGTCGATATCAAGCCTGGCGAGATTAGCGTGTGGTGTAGAAATCAGCATGCCTTCAATGGCGTCATTGACCAGCTGTTCGCGGTCGTTAAAAAAGAATCTGGACATAATTTCCCAAAAAGTTGATAACCGTATGGAAAAGCATAGTCCGCACTGGGTAATGCGCAGCAAACAAAGGAATTTGCGCATCAGGTTGCCTATACTCCACCCAGTGCCCAGAAAAGGAATTGGATCATGAGTACTCCTCTGCTAATTGCTCGTACGCTGGATCACGAGCTGTTTCTCCTCCCTGCAATGGCAAACCGACACGGGCTCATTACCGGTGCCACCGGCACGGGCAAAACCGTCACCCTACAAAAGCTGGCTGAATCATTCTCAAGCTGTGGCGTACCGGTATTTATGGCCGATGTGAAGGGCGATTTAACCGGCATTGCGCAGGAGGGCGTTGGCTCAGAGAAGCTGCTCGCCAGACTGAAAAACATCGGTGTGACCGACTGGCAACCGCAGGGTAACCCGGTCGTCTTGTGGGATATCTTCGGCGAAAAAGGCCACCCGGTACGTGCCACCGTTTCCGATCTGGGCCCGCTGCTGCTGGCACGGCTGCTCAATCTGAACGAGGTGCAGTCTGGCGTGCTGAATATCATCTTTCGTATTGCCGACGAACAGGGATTACTGTTGCTGGATTTCAAAGATCTTCGCGCTATCACCCACTATATTGGTGATAACGCCAAATCTTTCCAGACCCAGTATGGCAACATCAGTTCCGCCTCGATTGGCGCCATTCAGCGTGGATTGCTCACGCTTGAGCAGCAAGGCGCCGGACACTTCTTCGGCGAACCGATGCTGGATATTAAGGACTGGATGCGCACCGACAGTAACGGTAAGGGCATCATTAACATTCTGAGCGCGGAAAAGCTCTATCAGATGCCCAAACTGTACGCCGCCAGTCTGCTGTGGATGCTCTCTGAAATATATGAACAACTCCCTGAAGCGGGCGATCTGGAAAAACCCAAACTGGTGTTCTTCTTTGACGAAGCACATCTGCTGTTCAGCGATGCTCCGCAGGTCTTACTCGACAAGATTGAACAAGTGATCCGTTTGATCCGCTCGAAAGGGGTTGGCGTCTGGTTTGTTTCGCAAAATCCGTCCGATATCCCTGACAACGTACTGGGTCAGTTAGGTAACCGCGTACAGCACGCTCTGCGCGCCTTCACGCCAAAAGATCAAAAAGCAGTTAAAGCGGCCGCACAGACCATGCGCGCCAATCCAGCGTTCAGTACGGAAGAGGCAATTCAGGCGCTGGGCACCGGTGAAGCCTTGATCTCCTTCCTGGATGTCAAAGGCAGCCCCTCAGTGGTAGAGCGCGCAATGGTGATCGCACCCAACTCACGTATGGGGCCCGTCACTGACGATGAACGTAACGGGCTAATTAACCACTCTCCGGTTTACGGCAAATACGAAGACGAGATCGATCGGGAATCGGCTTTTGAAAAGTTACAGGCGGGGATAGAGGCGAGCCCGCAGCAGCAGAGTGCTCCCACTGCGAAAGGCGATGCAGCGGCCACGGACGATGGCATTCTGGGCGGGCTCAAAGATATTCTGTTTGGCAGCACCGGGCCGCGCGGGGGTAAGCGCGACGGCGTGGTACAAACTATGGCGAAAAGCGCAGCCCGCCAGGTCACCAATCAGATCGTACGCGGCATGCTGGGCAGCTTGTTAGGCGGACGTAGACGCTAAAGGTGATACCCAAGGGCGCCCCAGGGCACTCCCCTGAACCCCGTGCTCATTGAGGTATTTATCGATTTCCACCATCCCCGTCCAGCGGTTCTCGCACCAGAGCGGTGCCAGCAGCGTTGGACGGCGGGCGCTGGCAGATATACGGTGGTAAACCACTTCTGGCGGCGTATGGCGGATCATCTCCCCCGCCGTCACGGTGTACTCTTCGAGTGTAATTCCATTTACCCTTCCCGCTTCCCAGGCCTTTGCCATAATACTGCCGGTCACGATATGTAGCGGATGCAGCTTGATACCATCCACGCCGGTTTCGACCACGTTTTCCAGCGTCTCAAGTCCCTGCTGCAGCCCCTCTCCGGGCAAGCCTACAATCAGATGCGAGCATACCTTAAGCCCCCGTTCACGCGCCAGCCGCGTAGTGCGCTGGTAGCAGGCAAAGTCATGGCCGCGATTAATACGGTGCAGCGTTTTGTCGTGCGCGCTCTGTAACCCCAGCTCCAACCAGACTTCATAGCCCTGCGCGTGATATTCGCTCAGCAGGTCTAATACGGCATCGGGGACACAATCCGGACGCGTGCCGACACAGAGCCCGACGATATTCGCCTGGCTTACGGCCTGCTGATACATGGCGCGCAGTACCTGCACCTCTGCCCAGGTGCTGGTATAAGCCTGGAAGTAGGCCAGATAATGTCTGGCGCGATTGACCCGGCTCGCCTGATGCGCCAACTGTTCAGCGATGGAGTGCTGCTGTTGTGTTTCATCGGCGAAAGAGGCCACGTTGCAGAAGGTACAGCCGCCACGGCCAATAGTTCCATCGCGGTTGGGGCAGCTGAAACCACCGTGCAGCGTCAGCTTATGGACCTTTTCGCCATAACGACGTAAAAGATCCCCACCAAACATATTGACTAATTTCTGTAACTGCATAATCTGATAGACCGCCCCGCTGAAAGGGGCCTAGCCTGCCATTTTTAGCCACAGTCGGCGATGACCTGGATCAATCGCCCTGGACGGCTATTATTCATTTGAATAAAAAATCAAGATTACTGCAATTTCATTCAAGCATTCGCCAATTACTTTTCCTTATGTTCAGCCGCTTTTTTTCATTTATAGCGTCACTGCTGAAAAACAGTGTGATTATGCGGGTTTGATCGCCACACCAGAGTAATATCCTGCCAAAAACAAGCTTTTCAGCATCCCACGTGGATAATACCGCTTTCAGATAGTGAGTCAGATCACACTACCCCACTCCCTCCCTTTGCCTATTGTGGTTGTAAAAATCGTTAAATGTCTTTTTATTTCAGATAATTAAACATGCTTTAGCACATTTTCGTATAAATAAGATTGCCATTTGACCTGATAACCGATTCCCGATAAGTTGGAAATCCGCTGGAAGCTTTCTGGATGAGCAGTCTGCTCATCATATTTATGCAGTAATTGAGATTCCCTCTGAAGCAAGTCCTCAAACTTGTTTACCTGCGCGAAAGGATGAAAAAGAGGGCGAATGCGAGGTACGCGTATGAAACGCAAACCCCGTCGCCATGCTCTTTCTGTGCCTGTGCGCCACGGTTAAGTTCAGTGGGAAGCCCGACGAGCCTAGGGAGGTTCACTGATATGTTGTACGATAAATCCCTTGAGAAGGATAACTGTGGTTTCGGCCTGATCGCCCACATAGAAGGCGAACCTAGCCACAAGGTAGTGCGTACTGCCATTCACGCACTGGCCCGCATGCAGCACCGTGGTGCCATCCTTGCCGATGGTAAAACCGGCGACGGTTGCGGTCTGCTGCTGCAAAAACCGGATCGTTTCTTCCGCATCGTAGCGGAAGAGCGCGGCTGGCGTTTAGCCAAAAACTACGCTGTCGGCATGCTGTTCCTGAATCAGGATCCTGAAAAAGCTGCCGCCTCACGCCGCATCGTCGAAGAAGAACTTCAACGAGAAACTCTGTCGATTGTCGGCTGGCGCGATGTGCCTACCAACGAAGGGGTGCTCGGTGAAATCGCCCTCTCCTCGCTGCCTCGTATTGAACAGATTTTTGTCAACGCGCCTGCGGGCTGGCGTCCACGCGATATGGAACGCCGTCTGTTTATTGCGCGTCGCCGCATTGAAAAACGTCTCCAGGAAGACAAAGAGTTCTACGTCTGTAGCCTCTCCAACCTGGTGAACATCTATAAAGGTCTGTGTATGCCGGCTGACCTGCCGCGCTTCTACCTGGACCTGGCGGACCTGCGTCTGGAATCGGCCATTTGCCTGTTCCACCAGCGCTTCTCCACCAACACCGTTCCACGCTGGCCGCTGGCTCAGCCGTTCCGCTATCTGGCACACAACGGCGAGATCAACACCATCACCGGTAACCGCCAGTGGGCGCGCGCCCGTACCTATAAGTTCCAGACGCCGCTGATCCCCGATCTGCACGACGCCGCACCGTTCGTGAACGAAACCGGCTCGGACTCCAGCTCCATGGATAACATGCTTGAGCTGCTGCTGGCTGGCGGGATGGACATCGTCCGTGCCATGCGTCTGCTTGTGCCACCGGCCTGGCAGAACAACCCGGACATGGATCCTGAACTGCGCGCGTTCTTCGACTTTAACTCCATGCACATGGAGCCGTGGGACGGCCCGGCGGGCATTGTTATGTCCGATGGCCGCTTTGCCGCCTGTAACCTGGACCGTAACGGCCTGCGTCCTGCGCGCTACGTCATCACCAAAGATAAGCTCATCACCTGCGCGTCTGAAGTCGGCATCTGGGATTACCAGCCTGATGAAGTGGTCGAGAAAGGCCGCGTCGGCCCGGGCGAGCTGATGGTTATCGATACCCGTGGCGGGCGTATTCTTCACTCCGCTGAAACCGATAACGATCTGAAAAGCCGCCACCCGTACAAAGAGTGGATGGAGAAAAACGTTCGTCGTCTGGTGCCTTTTGAAGAGCTGCCGGACGAAGAAGTGGGTAGCCGTGAGATGGATGACGATGCGCTCGCGAGCTTCCAGAAACAGTTTAACTACAGCGCGGAAGAGCTGGACTCGGTTATCCGCGTACTGGGCGAAAATGGCCAGGAAGCGGTCGGATCAATGGGCGACGATACCCCATTTGCCGTCCTCTCCAGCCAGCCGCGTATTATTTATGACTACTTCCGCCAGCAGTTTGCGCAGGTAACCAACCCGCCAATCGATCCGCTGCGTGAAGCGCACGTCATGTCGCTGGCCACCAGCATCGGCCGCGAGATGAACGTCTTCTGCGAAGCCGAAGGCCAGGCGCACCGTCTGACCTTTAAATCGCCGATTCTGCTCTATTCCGATTTCAAACAGCTAACGACGCTGCAAGAGGATCACTATCGCGCCGACACGCTTGATATTACCTTCGACGTGACCGAAGCGACCCTCGAAGAGACGGTAAAAGCGCTGTGCGACAAAGCGGAGCAGATGGTACGTAACGGTACCGTGCTGCTGGTGCTCTCTGACCGCAACATTGCCAAAAACCGTCTGCCGGTGCCTGCGCCGATGGCGGTGGGAGCGATTCAAACCCGTCTGGTGGATAAGAGCCTGCGCTGCGACGCCAACATCATTGTTGAAACCGCCAGCGCCCGCGATCCGCACCACTTCGCCGTGCTGTTAGGCTTTGGTGCGACAGCCATCTACCCGTACCTGGCCTACGAAACGCTGGCGAAGCTGGTCGATAGCCGTGCCATCGACAAAGATTACCGCACTGTCATGTTGAACTACCGCAACGGTATCAACAAAGGTCTGTACAAGATTATGTCCAAGATGGGCATCTCGACTATTGCCTCTTACCGCTGTTCGAAGCTGTTTGAAGCCGTGGGTCTGCATGACGATGTGGCAGAACTCTGCTTCCAGGGCGTGATCAGCCGCATCAGCGGCGCGGGTTTTGCTGATTTCCAGCAAGACCTGCTCAACCTTTCCAAACGTGCATGGCTGGCGCGTAAACCACTGGAACAAGGTGGTCTACTGAAATACGTTCACGGGGGCGAATACCACGCCTATAACCCGGACGTTGTGCGCACGCTGCAGCAGGCAGTGCAGAGCGGCGAGTACAGCGACTATCAGCAGTACGCTGAACTGGTCAATAACCGTCCGGCGGCAACGCTGCGCGACCTGATTGCCCTGAATCCAGGTGATGAAGCGGTCAGCATCGATGACGTTGAACCGGCGTCCGAGCTGTTTAAGCGCTTCGATACCGCGGCGATGTCTATCGGCGCGCTCAGCCCGGAAGCTCATGAAGCGCTGGCAGAAGCCATGAACAGCATCGGCGGCAACTCGAACTCCGGCGAAGGCGGCGAAGATCCTGCGCGCTACGGTACCAATAAAGTGTCGCGCATTAAGCAGGTGGCCTCCGGTCGCTTTGGCGTAACGCCTGCGTACCTGGTCAACGCCGACGTGATTCAGATTAAAGTTGCTCAGGGGGCAAAACCGGGCGAAGGCGGTCAGTTGCCGGGTGATAAAGTCACGCCGTACATCGCTAAATTGCGCTACTCGGTGCCGGGCGTGACGCTGATCTCCCCGCCGCCGCACCACGATATCTACTCTATCGAGGACTTAGCGCAGCTGATTTTCGACCTGAAACAGGTTAACCCGCAGGCGATGATCTCCGTGAAGCTGGTTTCCGAACCGGGCGTCGGCACCATCGCGACCGGCGTGGCAAAAGCCTACGCAGACTTGATCACCATCGCCGGCTACGACGGCGGTACCGGCGCAAGCCCGCTCTCCTCCGTGAAATACGCTGGCTGTCCGTGGGAGCTGGGCCTGGTGGAAACCCAGCAGGCGCTGGTGGCGAACGGCCTGCGCCACAAGATCCGCCTGCAGGTGGACGGGGGTCTTAAAACCGGCCTCGACATCATCAAGGCGGCGATCCTCGGTGCAGAAAGCTTTGGCTTCGGCACCGGCCCGATGGTGGCGCTGGGCTGTAAATACCTGCGTATTTGCCACCTCAACAACTGCGCAACCGGTGTGGCAACCCAGGACGAGAAGCTGCGTAAGAACCATTACCACGGTCTTCCCTTCAAAGTGACCAACTACTTTGAATTTATTGCCCGCGAAACGCGCGAGCTGATGGCGCAGCTGGGCGTGAAGCGACTGGTGGATCTGATTGGCCGTACCGACCTGCTGAAAGAGCTGGAAGGATTTACCGCCAAACAGCAGAAACTGGAGCTGAGCAAGCTGCTGGAAACCGCGCAGCCGCACCCTGGCAAAGCGGTCTATTGCACCGAGAAAAACCCGCCGTTTGACAACGGCGTGCTGAATGCACAGTTGCTGCAGCAGGCGAAGCCGTATGTGGATGATAAGCAGAGCAAAACCTTCTGGTTTGATATCCGCAATACTGACCGCTCCGTCGGCGCATCGCTCTCCGGCTACATCGCGCAAACGCATGGCGACCAGGGCCTGGCGTCCGATCCGATTACCGCGCACTTCAGCGGCACGGCGGGTCAGAGCTTCGGCGTCTGGAACGCGGGCGGCGTGGAGCTGTACCTGACCGGCGATGCCAACGACTACGTGGGTAAAGGCATGGCGGGTGGTCTGCTGGCGGTGCGTCCGCCGGTCGGTTCTGCCTTCCGTAGCCACGAAGCCAGCATTATCGGTAACACCTGCCTGTACGGCGCGACCGGCGGTCGTCTGTTTGCAGCCGGTCGTGCGGGTGAGCGTTTTGCAGTGCGTAACTCCGGTGCTATCACCGTGGTAGAAGGTATTGGCGACAACGGTTGTGAGTATATGACCGGCGGGATCGTCTGTGTTCTGGGCAAAACCGGTGTGAACTTCGGTGCCGGTATGACGGGCGGCTTCGCCTACGTGCTGGACGAAAGCGGTGATTTCCGTAAACGTGTAAACCCGGAGCTGGTTGAAGTGCTGGATGTTGAATCCCTGGCGATCCACGAAGAGCATCTGCGCGGTCTTATCACCGAGCACGTGCAGCATACCGGTTCTTCACGCGGCGAAGAGATTCTGGCGAACTGGCCAGCCTTCTCCTCGAAATTCGCGCTGGTTAAACCGAAGTCCAGCGATGTTAAAGCCCTGTTGGGTCACCGTAGTCGTAGCGCAGCAGAGCTGCGCGTGCAGGCGCAGTAAGGGGTAGCAATGAGCCAGAACGTATACCAGTTTATCGACCTGCAGCGTGTTGATCCGCCAAAGAAACCGCTGAAGATCCGTAAAATTGAATTTGTAGAAATCTATGAGCCGTTTTCAGAAGGCCAGGCCAAAGCGCAGGCAGACCGCTGCCTGTCCTGCGGTAACCCTTACTGCGAATGGAAATGCCCGGTCCATAACTACATCCCGAACTGGCTGAAGCTGGCCAATGAAGGACGTATTTTTGAAGCCGCCGAACTGTCTCACCAGACCAACACCCTGCCGGAAGTGTGCGGTCGCGTCTGCCCGCAGGACCGCCTGTGTGAAGGCTCCTGTACGCTGAACGACGAGTTTGGTGCGGTGACCATCGGTAACATCGAACGCTATATCAACGATAAAGCGTTCGAAATGGGCTGGCGTCCGGATATGACCGGCGTGCGTCAAACCGACAAGCGCGTGGCGATCATTGGTGCAGGCCCGGCGGGCCTGGCCTGTGCCGACGTCCTGACCCGTAACGGCGTGAAGGCGGTGGTCTTCGACCGTCATCCGGAAATCGGCGGCCTGCTGACCTTCGGCATCCCGGCCTTCAAGCTGGAAAAAGAGGTCATGACCCGCCGCCGCGAAATCTTCACCGGCATGGGCATTGAGTTCAAACTGAATGTGGAAGTGGGCCGCGACGTGCAGCTCGACGACCTGCTGAAGGATTACGACGCCGTATTCCTGGGCGTGGGTACCTATCAGTCCATGCGCGGTGGTCTGGAGAATGAAGATGCGCCAGGCGTGTACGACGCCCTGCCGTTCCTGATTGCCAACACCAAACAGCTGATGGGCTACGGTGAAACGACCAACGAGCCCTTCGTGAGCATGGAAGGTAAACGCGTCGTGGTGCTGGGCGGCGGCGATACCGCGATGGACTGCGTGCGAACCTCTATTCGTCAGAATGCGGCGCACGTTATCTGCGCCTATCGTCGTGATGAAGAGAACATGCCAGGCTCAAGACGCGAAGTGAAAAACGCGCGTGAAGAGGGTGTCGAGTTCCAGTTCAACATCCAGCCGCTGGGTATTGAAGTGAATGCAAACGGCAAGGTGAGCGGCGTGAAGATGGCGCGTACCGAGATGGGGGCGCCGGATGCGAAAGGTCGTCGTCGTGCAGAAATCGTTGCCGGCTCCGAGCATGTGATCCCGGCAGATGCGGTGGTGATGGCGTTTGGTTTCCGTCCCCACAGCATGGAGTGGCTGGCGAAGCACAGCGTTGAGCTGGATTCGCAGGGTCGCGTGATTGCCCCGGAAGGCAGCGACAACGCCTTCCAGACCAGCAACCCGAAAATCTTCGCCGGTGGCGATATCGTTCGCGGTTCTGACCTGGTGGTCACGGCGATTGCCGAAGGGCGCAAAGCGGCTGACGGCATTATGAACTACCTAGAAGTATAAAACGCGTAAAGACAGGCCATCTCGTCTATTAAAGATGGCCTGTCACATTCATCAGTTAATGATTTTCCCACCTAAAAATAGCCCTCTTACTCCATTAATAAGCATTTAAATTTTGCAAGATCATTTTTGCATAAAATTATCCAGCGGCGTAATTGCCGCTTTTACGGCTTTAAATAAAATCACGCTTATAATAAAAACCCTTAAATGGCCTCGACAGAGACATTAAATAATAACGTCCAGATAATTTTAATTGGTTATTAAAAGCTTTAAAAACAGATGGTTTAGTATAAATACATTCAACAAATCAATACGAACCAAATGAATTCTTAATACTCGAGTTGCTAATTCACATTAGCCTAAAGAGTATTTAATATAGGAATAGCTAAAGCAACACACTCTAACCCATGCCAATTAAGCGTTAATAATCATCTTAACAGGATGATCGTTAATCCCTGAATGGCATTGTTGTAACGAATCTTAATTCACTACAACGCTTTTATTAACACACCGTAATTTTATCAGTAAGGATATTTGATACTATGAACATGAAATGGAAAATTTCTGCAGTCGCGCTGTGCTCTGCACTGTCATTTGCAACTTTTAATGCAGCAGCCGCTGGCAGCGTAACCATGGGCGTAAAAGGCTCTATCACCCCGGGTTCTTGCACGCCAACCCTGAGCGCAGCTGAGATTGACTTCGGCACCATCACTGCTTCCACCCTGACCGCAGTAGCGCCTGCACTGAACCAGCTGGGTTCACGTGATATTACTCTTTCTATTGCCTGCACCGGCGCAACGGGAGTGGCATTTGCCGCTAACGACAACCGCCTCGAATCTGTCGTTCCGCTGAGCACTGATACTTTTATTGCCAATGCCAGCCCTAACCAGACCAACTACTCCGTAGGCAACAGTTCTCAGGCGTTTGGTCTGGGTACCGTTGGGACAACGAAGATCGGTGCATACACCATTGCCATGAAAATGAGTGACATCACCGCGACCGATGGCGCTGATGCCAACCTGCCTGTAGATATGCTCTCCGTTCGTGCAGGCATCACTACCTGGAGCAAAGCGAATACCGGCATGTTGAGTCCCTTTAATGGTACCAGTGCAAATATCGTCACCTTTGCGCGTACCGGTACCCTGGCTCCGGTCGCTATTAAAACCGCGAGCGTACCGCTGACCATCACTGCCGCTGTACAACCAATGTCTGCCTTCAGCAGCGCAAGTGAAAGCATTACTCTGAGTGGTAATGCAACTATCGGTCTGATTTACCTGTAATACGCCGGCCTGCGAACGGAACGTTCGCAGGCCTTTTTACTATTTTTTTAGCTGATGTGTTTATGAAAAAACATTTCCTACCCACCCTGCTTATTCTTTATTCGGCGCAAAGTCTGGCGTCAGGAATGGTTCCTGAAACCACAATGCTTCTGGTCGATGAAAGCAAAGGCGAAGCCAGTATTAATATTACCAATACGGACAGCACCCCTGCGCTTTTATATACCCGCGTCACAGAGCTACCGGGCAGTAAGAGCACTACCCGTCTGGTGGCTACTCAGCCAGTGGTTCGCTTAGAAGCAGGCCAGGTACAGCGTGTGCGCTTTATGTTGCAAACATCCGGTCCGTTACAGCAGCAGGAAATGAAACGTGTAAGTTTTGAAGGGATCCCGGCCAAAACGAAGGATGGCAACCGTCTCGCCGTCACGATACGCCAGGATTTACCGGTAATTATTCAGCCAACCTCTCTGCCAGAAGACTTACAACCCTGGAAGCATCTGCAATGGCAAAAAAAAGGCAGTGATATTGATATAGTCAACCCCGGAAAATATGTCGTTCGGATGTCACCAAGATTTATTTCCATGCCTTCAGGGAAAGAAGGTCATCTTCCGGCAACCTATATTCTGCCCGGCACTCACATCACAGTGAAATTACCTCAGACAACCGACTCTAAAATTAAATTCTTCCCGGCCAGCCGCTATGGCTATACAGGAGAAAGTTATACCACCGCATTACAATAAAAGGGAATAGAATGTGGTTACATGGATCGTTCTTAAAAAAATTAATTGTTATTACGCTTGGTACGCTGCCTGTAGTCATTTATCCGACCGTTGCTTCCGCGGATGAAAGTCAGGCGGTAGATTTTGATCGCGAGACGCTCAAAGCGTTGGGCATGGACCCTGCCATCTCCAAATATTTTGAGAAAGAAGCTCGCTTTGCGCCCGGTGAAGTCCCGCTGGCATTGAAAGTGAATGGCACTTCGAAAGGTGCTTTTATCGCTCGTTTTTCTGAGAAAGGCGAACTCTGTTTTGATGAAGGGTTGCTTAAGCAGGCGGCGCTGAAAATACCCAGCGATATTAACGACATGCCTTGCTATGACTTTCGCAAAACCTGGCCCAATACGATCATCAAACAGCATCCTGAAAAGGAAGAGCTGGAAATCATCGTACCGACTGACGCGCTGGACAGTCAGGCGGACGATCTGGGCGATTACGTAACTGGTGGCGCGGCGGGAATGTTAAATTATTCCCTTTTCACGACCCGAAACCATTTTGCTGATTCGCAATCCGACTATTCACAGGCGACGATTGACGGCGGTTTCAACATCCTCGACTGGATGGTGCGCTCGCACCAAATGCTGAGCTATAACGACGGCAGATACAGCACCATAAGCTCCTCAACATGGATACAGCATACCTTTGTTGGGCTTGGCAGCACCATGAAAGCGGGTGAGGTCAGTCTCAATAATAGCTTACTGGATGGAGCATCCATTTACGGCGTATCGTTCTCACCGGATAGCGCATTGTCTCCCAATGATGCTGGTGTCCAGGTAAGCGGTATCGCCAACTCTTCCCAGGCTCGCGTGGAGATTCGTCAGGGTAATAAGCTCATCGCCTCCAACCTTGTTCCTCAGGGACCCTTTACGCTCACGGATCTTCAACTACTCGATCGCAGCAGCGATCTGTCGGTGACGGTGGTGGAAGCGGACGGTTCGCAGCAACGCTTTATCGTACCGGCAACACAATATAACCGGGGGAGCGGCACGCCGACGGGCATCCACGTAGCATTTGGGCGCGTCGATGATGATTACAAGAAAAAGCCCTGGGTGGGTAGCGTGTCGATGGGCACTCGTTTAACCCATAACCTTAACCTGAGCGGCGGCCTGATCGGCGCACGGGATTATCAAAACGCCGCGATTAACGTCGACTGGCTGCTTACACGCCTGAGCACGACGACGCAGTTGGCGGTATCAAACGATCGGGAATACACCCTTCAGGGGCAAAAAGCCTCGGTTTCGGCAAACTATGCGCTTACGCCAAACATCAGCCTGCGGGCCAGTGCTGCGCACGCGACGCGTGATTACCGCACCTTGTCGGACACGCTCGACAACGATTTTGTGGCGCAAAACAAAAATGAATACTCTGCTGGGATAAGCCTGGCGACCGAGGCGATCGGCAGCCTGGGCCTGAGCTACTATCAGACGGACAGTTACCAGCGCGATAATGATACTCGCTATCTCGCGCTGAGCTGGTCGAAAGCCTTCCGTCGCGCCATGTTATCCGTGAGCTGGCAGCACCAGTTAGGGACCAACGGCCAGCTCCACTATGACAGCGGCAATGGCAAAAATAACACGGCAGGAAACGATAAGGATCTGGTCTACGTGAATCTCAGCATACCGCTGGGAGAGAAGTCGGCCAACCTGTATAGCCGCCATGACAGCAACAACACCCATTTTGGCGCCACGATGAACGCCAATGTCTCTGACGAGCTGAACTACTCGGTCGGCGCGGAAAGAGGCACCAAAGATAACGTTAACGCCGTCAACGGCGGTATTAACGCCAATCTGCATTATACCCAGTTGAACCTGAACGCCAGCGCAGACAACGATCGAAATCGGACCTACAGCGCATCGATGCAGGGGGGAATTGTGGCCCACGGCAACGGTGTGACCTTCTCTCCGTGGCAGATCAACGACACCTTCGCCGTTGCTCGCCTGGATAGCAATATTTCCGGGGTCAGAATTGAGACGCCACAAGGCCCGGTCTGGACTGACAGATGGGGCCAGGCCATCATTCCGGCGCTGCCCCCCTACCGTAACGCGTTAGTACAAATTGATACAGAAACCCTGCCGCGCAATGTGGACGTCAGTAACGGAAGTAAGCGCATGAAACAGGGCCGCGGTGCTGTCGGAAACGTCAATTTCAAATTACTGGAACAGCGTCGGGCACTCCTCTACGTCACCCTTCCTGATGGTAGCAAGCTGCCGAGAGGCATTGCCATTGAAGATACTGACGGGAAATACATCACCACCGTGGTCGAAGACGGTATCGTTTTCATTAATAACATTCTGCCGAGACAGATCCTGGCGGCAAGACTCGAAAATGGCGTTTGCCGTATCGAAACGTCATTGCCTGAAAACAGCGACCCTAACACCTTTTACGATACCGCAGAGGGGGTATGCAAATGAGAAGTGAACTCCGTTATTCACTCTGCCTGATGTTATTCACGTCCAGTCTGGCCCTTGCGGATTGTCAGATTACCGCCAGTCAGCCTTCGCTCTCCTACGGCCGGATGAGCCCGGCAGAACGCCAGCTGCAGGGTAGCCAAAAGATTACTCTGACGGAAAAGCAGGTGGTGGTACGCGCCGTGTGCGATACACCTTCCCGAATCCGTCTGTTTGTCTCTTCTGGTTTGGCCAACGGCAACCAGTTTGGATTCGGCAGTCGCGGAGCAATGAAAGTCATGGCGAGCCAGGCAATGCTGGATGACCGTAGCGTGCGGCTCAGTAAAGTGAGCGCTGGCGACGAGGCCATTACCGACGCGGGCCAATCCTCATTGTCTCTCAACGTCAACGACGGGTTAGCGTTTATCGACAGTGGCGAACGGACGGCAAGCCAGGCGAGCGTCACGCTGACGGTTACGCCGCAGTTTGAAAACGAAGCCATTACTGATACAACCCGCTATGCCGGTAACATTAGAGTTAGGGTGGAAGCACAATGAATACACTGCTCAAAACACTCATCGGGCTGGTTGTATCAACCTCTCTGGCCTGGGCATCGGACACCGTGAATATTGATGTGTCTGTCACCACAGATGCCGCAGCCTGTACGCCCACGCTCAGTAATAACGGCATCGTAGACTTCGGGAAACGTTCTGCCGCGTTGCTTTCTGCCACCCATTTCACTCAGTGGGGCAGTCGCGACATCACGCTGAATATCGTATGCGAAGCCTCCACGGCCGTGGCTATCACCGCCCGAGATTCGCGACCCGATTCTGTCGCTTATGGTCAGGATGGAAACGGCAATACCGGCCCTGACGTCCCTTTCCAGGGGCAGGGCAATATCAGTAATCCGGAGCGTCTGTTCGGACTGGGCAAAACCAGCGAAGGTAAAAATATTGGTAGCTATGCCATTGTCATCGACCAGGAGAGTGTGCAGGCGCAGGATGCGGGTTTGGCTGTCCCGATAAGCATTGTCAGTGCCAGCACCACGGCCGGCCCCTGGTCCATCGCCTCTCCTGCCGCGTTCTCATCGGGTATGAACGGATATTTATCCTTTGCCCGTAAAAACAGTACCACGCTGCAGCCTGTGACAACGGTAGTTGTGCCTCTGCGCGTATCCGCGAGCATCGCCAGTGGCCTCACTTCCGGCAACACTATCGGGTTAGATGGATTAGCCACCATTACGCTCGTTTATCTTTAAAGGTTTCTTACCGATAAAAAAAAGCCCAAATAGAAATTTGGGCTTTTTATCATTCGCACATTACTTCACAACGCGTAACGCAGGTCGACCACCGCGCGGCGGCGGATCGTCATCCGGATCGTTGTCGTGGTCATGGTCAGGCTTATCACCGTCGATAACCGACATGACGGTTTCGTTCTCGCCAGTCGCGGTCTCTCCGTCATCGTTCAGGCTTGTCACATCTTCATCATAAGCCGCTTCAGGCTCAAACATGGTACCGGCACCGTTTTCACGAGCATAAATTGCCAGCACCGCAGCCAGCGGCACGGAAACCTGACGTGGCACGCCGCCAAAACGCGCATTAAAGCGCACTTCGTCGTTTGCCAGCTCCAGATTACCTACGGCACGCGGAGCGATATTGAGAACGATCTGCCCGTCGCGCGCATACTCCATCGGGACCAGTACGCCAGGCAGCGTCACATCCACAACCAGGTGCGGCGTGAGCTGGTTATCCAGCAGCCATTCATAGAAGGCGCGCAGCAGATAAGGACGGCGTGGAGATAACTGTGACATTTCCACAATGATTAACCCCGGCCGAGACGCATTTCACGTTCGGCTTCTGTCAGAGAAGCCAGGAAAGAGTCGCGCTCGAAGACACGCGTCATATAGCCTTTCAGCTCTTTCGCACCCGGGCCACTGAACTCAACGCCCATTACCGGCAGACGCCACAACAACGGCGCCAGGTAGCAATCGACCAGGCTGAACTCATCGCTCAGGAAGAAAGGCTTCTGACCAAACACCGGTGCAATAGCCAGCAGCTCTTCGCGCAGCTGTTTGCGCGCGGCATCGGCTTCAGAAGAGGTTCCATTCACGATAACGTTCATCAGCGTATACCAGTCTTTCTCGATACGCTGCATGTACAGGCGGCTTTCACCACGCGCAACCGGATAAACTGGCATCAGCGGCGGATGAGGGAAACGTTCATCAAGGTATTCCATAATGATACGGGATTCCCACAGGGTCAGCTCACGATCAACCAGCGTCGGCACGCTTTGGCTCGGGTTGAGATCGATAAGATCCTGAGGCGGGTTATCCTTTTCCACATGCTCGATCTCAAAACTGACACCCTTCTCGGCCAGCACGATACGAACCTGATGGCTATAAATGTCAGTAGGACCAGAAAACAGCGTCATTACCGAACGTTTGTTGGCAGCGACAGCCATGAAAACCTCCAGGTATATTCAGAATTTTTACTGCTACCGGCCACGTGGCCAGCCAGATGATTTGTCACCCATCCCGGAGAGCCTAAATCATTGCTCAAAAAGCGAACAAAAATCGAGTATTCACCGATATTTGGGCATAAAATTGGATGATAGTTTACCAGATTTTGATGGCTTTGTGGTGAGGCGATTCTGGAAATGCCGAAAAAGAGGAGATAAACAAGCTTATCCTGTGGGTAACCGCAGCAGCGGTCATAAAAAAACCCGCCGAAGCGGGTTTTTGGCCAATTGTTGTCTGCCAAAGCAGAAAGCAATTAACGCTTGGAGAACTGTGGACGACGACGTGCTTTACGCAGACCCACTTTCTTACGTTCAACCTGACGAGCGTCACGAGTAACGAAGCCAGCTTTACGCAGTTCAGAACGCAGGGATTCGTCGTACTCCATCAGAGCGCGGGTGATACCGTGACGGATCGCACCTGCCTGACCAGAGATACCACCACCTTTAACAGTGATGTACAGATCCAGTTTTTCTACCATATCAACCAGTTCCAGCGGCTGGCGAACTACCATGCGGGCAGTTTCGCGACCGAAGTACTGTTCCAGAGAACGCTGGTTGATTACGATTTTACCACTGCCCGGTTTGATGAACACGCGAGCTGCGGAACTTTTGCGGCGACCAGTGCCGTAGTATTGATTTTCAGCCATTGCCTATAATCCCGATTAGATGTCAAGAACTTGCGGTTGCTGTGCCGCGTGGTTGTGCTCGTTGCCTGCGTAAACTTTCAGTTTACGGAACATAGCACGACCCAGCGGGCCTTTTGGCAACATGCCTTTAACCGCGATTTCAATCACACGCTCAGGACGGCGAGCAATCATCTCTTCAAAGGTCGCTTCTTTGATACCACCGATGTGGCCAGTGTGATGGTAGTACATTTTGTCAGTACGCTTGTTGCCAGTTACTGCAACTTTGTCTGCGTTCAGAACGATGATGTAGTCACCAGTATCAACGTGCGGAGTGTATTCCGCTTTGTGCTTACCGCGCAGGCGACGAGCCAGTTCAGTAGCCAGACGGCCCAGAGTTTTACCGGTCGCGTCAACAACATACCAGTCGCGTTTTACGGTTTCTGGTTTAGCTGTAAAAGTTTTCATTAAAAGCTTACCCAAATAAATAAGTTACACGTAGGTGTTCACCCAAACGTTTAATCAGTTGAGGTTCACACGACAGAGTCCGGCAAACCTACCCCTTCGAATAGCAAATGCCGACACATAGAAAGTTTTGGGAAAAAAACCTTCTTGTAACGTGGGGTCGCAAGATTATAGAGAAGTCGAGGTCAAAGATCGACCCCTAAATGTGATTTGACGAGGGTTTTTCAGCGGTGCGAAAAGCACCGCCCACTGCCCGACTTTTCCGGAACGAAAAGAGCCATTCAGGGCATATGCTCGCGTTTCAGGTACTCTTCGCTCTGCATCTCCTGCAAACGCGACAGACAGCGCTGGAACTCAAACTTTAACCGCTCGCCCTGATAGACTTCATAGAGCGGCACCGCGGCGCTTACCACCAGCTTAACGTGACGCTCGTAAAACTCATCAACCAGCGCAATAAAGCGACGAGCCTCACTCTCCATCAGCATGGTCATCACCGGCACATCAAAGAGCATGACGGTATGAAACAGGCGCGACAGTGCAATGTAATCATGCTGGCTACGGGCATCGACGCACAGCGTCGCGAAGGAGACGGCCAGCGTCTGGTTGGCCATGCCCAGCGTTGGCAACGGGCGGTGGTTAATCTCAAGTTCAGTGGCGTTTTCGCGCTTCGCCCCAGCCAGTGCCAGCCAGAGTTTATCCATCTGCTGGCGGGTATCATCATTGAGGGGGGACAACCAGAGATGTGCCTGCGTCAGCGTGCGCAGCCGATAGTCAACGCCCGCGTCCACGTTCATGACGTCACAATGCTGTTTAATCGCATCGATGGCGGGTAAGAAACGCGCCCGCTGTAAACCGTTGCGATAGAGTTCATCCGGCGGGATGTTCGAGGTTGCCACCAGGGTGATCCCCCGGGCAAAAAGCGCTTTCATTAGCCCGCCCAGCAGCATGGCGTCGGTAATATCGGAAACAAAGAATTCATCAAAACAGAGCACATCGGTTTCGGCTTTGAAACGTTCGGCGACAATATCCAGCGGATCGCTCTGCCCCTGAAGCGCGGTGAGCTCTTCATGCACGCGCAGCATGAAGCGGTGAAAGTGCAAACGCTGTTTACGCGTGCCCGGCAGGCTCTGATAAAAGAGGTCCATTAGCCAGGTTTTACCGCGCCCTACGCCACCCCACATATATAAGCCACGCACAGGTGTGATCGCCTGCGGCTCTTTTTTTCCTAACAGACGACCAAAGGCGGCTTTCAGTCCACCTGCGGGTGCGGCCTCGGTGGGACGGGATGTCAGCGCCTGAAAGATTTTTTCCAGACGATTTACCGCGTCGCGTTGAACATCGTCCGGCTGATGCGAGCCCTCCTGCAGGGCCTGCTGATAACGCATTGTCGGGGAGAGGCTTTGCATAATCTCGTTGTTATTCCTTCAATTAAGACGCGCCAACCTGCGCTGTTGACGAAAAAAAGGCCGTTCTACACTACGCGATGATACCGCGGGATTCCACTTCTACGGAAATAGCGGTTATAGTGGCATAATCAGGCACAGGCATGGAGCCGAGCCAATACCCTACGGAACCACAAGACAACGGGAGAAGTTCATGACCTGGGAATATGCGCTAATTGGTTTAGTCGTCGGCATCGTTATCGGCGCCGTGGCCATGCGTTTTGGTAATCGCAAATTGCGTCAACAACAGGCTTTGCAGTACGAACTGGAAAAGAACAAAGCTGAACTGGAAGAGTATCGTGAAGAGCTGGTTAGCCACTTTGCGCGTAGCGCAGAGCTGCTGGACAACATGGCGGATGATTACCGTCAGCTCTATCAGCATATGGCAAAAAGCTCCAGCAGCCTGCTGCCGGAAATGACCGCAGAAACGAATCCATTCCGTAATCGCCTGGCTGAATCCGAAGCCAGTAACGATCAAGCTCCGGTACAGATGCCGCGCGATTACTCTGACGGTGCATCTGGTCTGCTGCGCGGTGGCGTAAAACGCGACTAACCGCACAGCGCAAATATATTTCACGGGCGCAGCCTTTGCGCCCGTCCTTTCTTCATTACCCCAGCTATTATTTAGTCAAACACCTCATTGTTCAGCGTTTTAAAATTCAATAACATCAGACTGTTTTTGGGCCGATATTCCTTTACCCCAGGTTGCGAGAGCCAGCGTCAATGAACAAAAAAAATCAGCTGTTAAGCGCGTTAGCATTGTGTGTCGGATTCGCTCTTCCGGCATCTTTCCCTGTTTATGCAGCCATGCCTTCACAGGTTCCTGGCCAGGCGCCCCTTCCGACGCTCGCCCCAATGCTGGAGAAAGTGTTGCCGGCGGTGGTGAGCGTGAAGGTGGAAGGCACGGCGCAACAAAGCCAGCGCATTCCTGAAGAGCTGAAAAAATATTTCGGCGAGGATGGCGCCGATCAGGCGCAACCTTTTGAGGGGCTGGGATCCGGTGTGGTCATCGATGCCGCTAAAGGCTATGTACTGACCAATAACCACGTCATCAGCGAGGCTGACAAAATCAGCGTCCAGATGAACGATGGTCGTGAATTCGAGGCCAAACTGATTGGCGGGGATGATCAAAGCGACATCGCCCTGTTACAGCTCCAGAATGCCACTAACCTGACGCAAATCGCGGTTGCCGACTCTGACAAGCTGCGCGTAGGAGATTTTGCCGTTGCGGTCGGTAACCCATTTGGCCTTGGGCAGACTGCGACGTCGGGCATCATCTCTGCGCTGGGGCGCAGCGGCCTGAATCTCGAAGGGCTGGAAAACTTTATTCAGACCGATGCTTCCATCAACCGCGGAAACTCGGGCGGCGCATTGTTGAACCTGAACGGTGAGCTTATTGGTATCAATACCGCTATTCTCGCGCCGGGTGGCGGCAGCGTCGGCATCGGCTTTGCCATTCCGAGCAATATGGCTCGGACGCTGGCCCAACAGCTTATTGACTTTGGTGAAGTGAAACGTGGCCTGCTGGGCATTAAAGGGATGGAGATGAGCGCGGATATCGCCAAAGCGTTCAATCTGAATGTCCAGCGCGGTGCGTTTGTGAGTGAAGTCTTACCGAACTCTGGCTCAGCGAAAGCGGGCATTAAGTCGGGTGATGTCATTGTTAGCCTTAACGACAAGCCGCTGAGTAGCTTTGCGGAGCTGCGTTCACGCATCGCCACCACCGAGCCTGGCACCAAAGTGAAGCTGGGGCTGCTGCGAGAGGGTAAACCGATGACCGTAGAGGTAACGCTTGATAAAAGCACCTCCTCCTCTGCCAGCGCCGAGATGATTGCACCTGCGCTGCAGGGGGCGACCCTGAGCGATGGCCAACTGAAAGATGGTACCAAAGGGATCACGCTTGAGAGCGTAGAAAAGAGCAGCCCGGCGGCACAAGCGGGTCTGCATGAAGATGACGTGATCATTGCGGTCAACCGCACGCGCGTTCAGTCTATTGCCGAAATGCGCAAGGTGCTGGAGAACAAACCGGCGGTGATTGCCCTGCAGATCGTGCGGGGTAACGATACGCTCTATATTCTTCTGCGATAAGCATTTCTGCTCCGGGCATCACGGCATGTGATGTCCGGAAAAGTCATGTTATGCTGCAGCAGTTTTCACTTTAACGACGCCCGCATCATGTTTCTGAAGATCATTCGTTCGGTCGCCATTGGCCTGGCTGTTGGTGGCCTGTTACTGGTCGCCATGCCCTCTTTGCGCCAGTTTAATAAGCTGGCTGCGCCGCAGTTTGACAGCGCAGATGAAACACCTGCCAGCTACAACCAGGCGGTACGCCGCGCCGCGCCTGCGGTGGTGAATGTCTATAACCGCGGTCTGAACAGTACCAGCCATAATCAGCTGGAGATCCGTACCCTGGGCTCCGGGGTGATCATGGATGAACGCGGCTATATCATTACCAATAAGCACGTTATCAACGACGCCGATCAGATTATTGTCGCCTTGCAGGATGGGCGCGTGTTCGAAGCGCTGTTAGTCGGTTCAGACAGCCTGACCGACCTTGCGGTACTGAAAATCACGGCCACCGGCGGCCTGCCGGTGATCCCTATCAATCGCAAACGTAGCCCGCATATTGGCGATGTGGTGCTGGCCATCGGTAACCCTTATAACCTTGGGCAGACCATTACTCAGGGCATTATTAGCGCCACCGGCCGAATTGGCCTGAACCCCTCGGGCCGTCAAAACTTCCTGCAAACGGATGCTTCCATTAACCACGGTAACTCCGGCGGGGCGCTGGTCAACTCCCTGGGGGAGCTGATAGGCATCAATACGCTCTCCTTCGATAAGAGCAACGATGGTGAAACGCCGGAAGGGCTGGGATTTGCGATTCCCTTCCAGCTTGCAACCAAAATCATGGATAAGCTGATTCGCGATGGCCGGGTGATCCGCGGCTATATCGGTATTGGCGGGCGTGAAATCGCGCCACTGCACGCACAGGGCGGCGGCGGTATCGATCAGATTCAGGGAATTGTGGTTAACGAGGTCTCTCCGGGCGGGCCGGCGGCTGCAGCGGGTCTGCAGGTTAACGACGTTATTGTCTCGGTGAATGGCAAACCGGCGATTTCCGCGCTGGAAACTATGGATCAGGTGGCCGAAATCAGGCCTGGCTCCATCATTCCTGTCGAAGTGATGCGCGAGGACAAAAAGCTCACGCTGCAGGTGACCATTCAGGAATATCCCGCCACCAACTGACAGCAATAAAAAAACCGGAGCCTGGGCTCCGGTTTTTGTTCACTGGGAGGAGATTACTTGTTTACAAACTCTTCGCCCAGTTTGATATCGCCTTTCAGCGTATCCAGCATGCCTGCCATCGCTTGTTGTTCAAACGCGCTCAGCGTGCCGATAGATTGACGTTCTTCGATACCGTTTTTACCCAGCAGCAGTGGCTGAGAGAAGAAGCGGGCGTGTTCGCCGTCACCTTCAACGTAAGCACATTCCACAACGCCTTTCTCACCCTGCAGGGCGCGAACCAGAGACAGGCCGAAGCGCGCTGCTGCCTGGCCCATAGAGAGCGTCGCAGAACCGCCACCCGCCTTCGCTTCCACCACTTCGGTGCCCGCGTTCTGGATACGTTTGGTCAGGTCAGCCACTTCCTGCTCAGAGAAAGTCACGCCTGGGATCTGGGAAAGCAGCGGCAGAATAGTCACGCCAGAGTGGCCACCGATAACCGGCACTTCCAGCTCGGTTGGCTGCTTGCCTTTCAATTCCGCCACAAAGGTGTTGGAGCGGATGATGTCCAGCGTGGTCACGCCAAACAGTTTGTTTTTGTCATACACGCCCGCTTTTTTCAGCACTTCTGCAGCAATCGCCACAGTGGTGTTGACCGGGTTAGTGATGATACCGATGCACGCTTTCGGGCAGGTTTCAGCGATCTGCTGAACCAGGTTCTTCACGATGCCCGCATTAACGTTAAACAGGTCGGAACGATCCATACCCGGTTTACGCGCGACGCCTGCAGAGATGAGAACCACGTCCGCACCTTGCAGCGCAGGACGCGCATCTTCACCGGAGAAGCCTTTGATTTTAACAGCCGTTGGGATGTGGCTCAGGTCAACCGCCACGCCTGGGGTAACCGGGGCAATATCGTACAGGGAGAGTTCTGAGCCTGAAGGCAGCTGGGTTTTCAGTAGTAGGGCAAGCGCCTGGCCGATACCGCCAGCAGCGCCGAGGACTGCGACTTTCATCCTAAACTCCTTATTATGGTGAGCTAAATATCTGTTGCTCCGTCGCGGCGACCTTAATTCAGCAGATAAATAATTACAATCGTCGTTGCTGCAGAATCAGGGGTCACTCACTTTTCGCTGCGGCCTGAAGGCTATCAGGTGCCTGGCGAGAACTAAGCAACGAATCAAGAGGGGGTTACAATACACCTCTGCGCGCCACCAAAACAACATCAATTTGATAACATTTAATTTACTTTTAATGTTATTTATAAGGCGTGACGCAGGCATGTTCCTGGATAACAAAATTTGATAAAATCCCGCTCTTTCATAACATTATTTCAGCCTAAGTTTGGGCAGATAGTTTGCATAAAAATTCATCTATGTGCATAATAATGTTGTTTCTACCGCCATATTTCGGGTGACTTATGCGAACCTCTTCAAAACAAGAAGAATTAGTGAAGGCGTTTAAAGCGCTACTTAAAGAAGAAAAATTCAGTTCCCAGGGTGAAATCGTCCAGGCCTTGCAGGAAGAGGGCTTCGATAACATCAATCAGTCGAAAGTCTCGCGCATGTTAACGAAGTTTGGCGCGGTGCGGACTCGCAATGCCAAAATGGAGATGGTTTATTGCCTGCCAGCCGAGCTTGGCGTTCCGACCACCTCCAGCCCGCTGAAAAATCTGGTACTGGATATCGATTATAACGACGCGGTTGTCGTCATTCACACAAGCCCGGGGGCTGCACAGCTTATCGCGCGCCTGCTGGACTCGCTGGGTAAAGCAGAAGGCATTCTTGGCACTATTGCCGGGGATGACACTATCTTCACCACCCCGGCCAATGGTTTCTCGGTCAAAGACCTTTATGAAGCCATCCTGGTGCTGTTCGAACAAGAACTCTGATCCCCCTTCCCTGCTGCTCCTGGCAGCGGGGAACCTACTGCCACAAACGCCCTTCTCCCTACATTCTGTTGCTTATTGCTTTCACATTTAGTGCGATTTCCTGCCATTTGACATTCATGTGGTGAATGATAAACCGTAAAATCGCACAAAAAATCAAAGTACTCTATCCCAATGATTTTTAAGGCTATACACCACCAATGTGACGAATAAGTGACCATTTTAATTCATTTTAGTTATAAAAAACGCCGTGCTTAATACGTAATTTCAGGGGAAACAATTAGCATGGTATTAATTTTTGCCGTTATTAGTGTATACTTGATTTTGTGATGAGGGTCACGAAATGAAAGGCCCTATAAAAAATACGACGAGGAAAAAATCATGAAAATCAAAACAACTGTAGCAGCGCTTAGCGTCCTGTCCGTTCTCTCTTTCGGTGCCTTTGCGGCTGATTCCATCAACGCTGAACAGGCACAGTCTCGCCAGGCTATCGGTACTGTTTCTGTTGGTGCAATCGGTACGTCACCAATGGATATGCGTCAGATGTTGAACAAAAAAGCGGAAGAACAGGGTGCCTCTTCTTACCGTGTGATCGAAGCGCGCAGTGGTGACCACTGGCACGCAACCGCAGAGCTGTATAAATAAGTTCTGGTAATAAGCACTGATAATTCACTCAACGGCGTCAGATATAAAAAAAGCGGTTTAATCCTTCATGCCGTTGAGCAAAACAACTTCTGGAGTAATGACTATGAAAATGAAATCTCTCATCGCCACACTGGGTTTAACCTCTGTTATTTCCTTTGGTGCCAGCGCGGCTGTGCAACAAGTGAATGCCGATCAGGCGCAAAACCTGCAATCCTTGGGTAGCGTATCCGTATCACAGGTTTCTGGCTCGCCAATGGATATTCGCCACAAACTGGCGGCAAAAGCTGAAAAAGCAGGTGCCAGCAGCTATCGCGTCACTGAACTCACTCAGGGCGATCACTGGCACGCCACCGCAGAACTGTATAAATAAACCCTCGTCGTACTCCGCGTACGACTTGCCCCTGCCTGTCAGGGGCTTTTTTATGTCTACGGCCGGACATTGAACCGAATTTGTCCTTCCAGCTCCTCTTCTGCCTCATCAAACAGCAAAACCAACGCCCCAAAACGCCTGCGTAGCTTCTCGGGGAGATGAATGAACTCAATCTCCAGCGGTACAGGGAGCGGGTGAGTCGTTACCACATCCCACAAGGAATCCAGGTTGGCGACCTTCCCTTTTTCAATGCCGAACACCCGCGAGAACTCGCGATAAAAGTCTTCCTGACTGTCGATTTCATCAAAATCAAACGTGTAGATATTCATTGTCCGCCACCCCGTAAAGGTGGGCGGCATAGCCGCCCCGACGATTATAATCCCCCGATATGCAGGGTTTTGACTTCAAGAAACTCTTCCAGCCCCAGTACCGAGCCCTCACGACCCAGCCCTGACTCCTTCACCCCACCAAATGGTCCAAGCTCAGTTGAGACCGCGCACTCATTAATACCGATCATGCCGCTTTCAATGGCCTGAGACACCCGGAATACGCGCGACAGATTCTGGGTGTAAAAGTAGGCAGCCAGACCAAACGGCGTGTTATTGGCTCGCTGGATCACCTCATCTTCTGTAGTAAAGCGGAAGCATGCTGCCACCGGCCCGAAGGTCTCTTCGCTGGCCAGCTTCATACCTTCATGACAATCTCCCAGCACCGTAGGCTGCCAGAAATTGCCGCCCAGGCTGTGCGGTTTACCGCCTGCCAGCACGGTTGCCCCTTTTGCGACTGCGTCTTCCACATGCTCGCGTACCTTTTCCACGGCAGAGGATTCAATAAGCGGCCCGACTACGATGCCCTCCTCCAGTCCATTACCCACTCTCAGCGCATTGACCGCCTCAGCAAGCTTGTTAACAAACTCGTCGTACACCGATTCCTGAATATAGAAACGGTTAACACTCACGCAGACCTGGCCTGCGTTACGGAATTTGTTAGCGATGGCTCCTTTTACGGCAGCGTCGATATCGGCATCGTCGAAGACGATGTACGGCGCGTTACCTCCCAACTCCATGGAGACTTTTTTCATGGTCTCTGCGGCGTTGCGCACCAGGGTTTTTCCAACCTCAGTAGAGCCGGTGAAGGAGATTTTTCGCACCTCATGGCTGGCCATAATGGCGTCGCTTATCTCATGCGTATTGCCCGCAACGGCGTTCAGCACGCCATCCGGCACCCCCGCTTTTTTCGCCAGCGTCAGCAGTGCAAAGGCACTAAGGGGAGTGTTATTCGCCGGTTTGATCACCCCCGTACAGCCGGCAGCCAGCGCCGGACCGAGCTTGCGGGTCAGCATGGCCATGGGGAAGTTCCATGGCGTGATGGCCGCCACCACGCCAACGGGTTCGCGAGTAGCAAGGATCCGGGAGCCGGGTTTAATGGGTGGGATAATTTCACCGTTTGCACGCTTGGCCTGCTCGGCAAACCACTGGATAAAGCTCGCCGCGTATTCTACCTCGCCTTCGGCCTCTTTCAGGGGTTTGCCCTGTTCCGTGGTCATCAACTGACCGAGCCAGCTTTTGTTTTCGATGATGAGTTCATACCAGCGATAAAGTATCGTCGAGCGCTCTTTAGCGGTTTTCGCCCGCCATGCAGGAAACGCCTTACTGGCCGCAGCGATAGCCTCTTCGGTCTCTTTGGTGCCCGCTTTCGCCACTTTGGCGATCACCTCGCCGGTAGCCGGATTGAGCACATCGAAGGTGGTGTCGAGCGTTTTCCAGACGCCATCAACCAGATACCCGGTTTGAAAAAGCGCACTGTCCTGGAGAGTCTGCGTTGTCATGGTGTCCTCCCTTTCTGGATTTAAAAACTTGCCAGACTAAGTATAGCCACAAAAAAACCGACGCTTTGGGCGTCGGTTTTTGCGGGAGGATTAGCTGTCGGTAAGGGCATTTTGATACCGATGCAGCATGCTGACCAGCCGGTTTACCGGCTCGGTCACCTGCGGCGGCGCTTCCCAGATACGCAGTTTTTCCTGATAGACATCCAGCTCTTCCAGGAGTTGGCCAAAGTAGCGGCGGCGTTTGTCGTCGCTGGAGGCCGCAATCACGTGATCCGCGGTGCGACGCAGTTGGCGGTGAAACGCAGAGAGATCGTCATTCACCGGTACCGGTGCATTGCGCAGTCGCTGATGGGCAATGATTAACGTCAGCGCCAGACGGAACTTGGCGATATCTCCCGGGAACTTCGTCAGCAGTAAAAAGAGCTGCTGATAGAGCGCAGGCAGATGGTTCTCTTTACGCCGGGCGGTGTTGGTGGTCATCGCCGAGACGGCGGCCGAAACAAATTGATTCAGCAAAACGCGCCCGGTGCGGGCCTGCGAGTTATCGCGCACCAGCAGAATCACCATCATCGCCAGGAAACAACCCACAATCTGCCCCAGCGCACTATCCAGAAACTGGCTGAAGTGGAAGGTCATGGGGTTATCCAGCACGATGATGTTAATGGTACTGGCCAGCGCCCCCAGCGATCCCAGTCGACGCTTTTGCACCTCGATACCAATAAAGAAGGCCATCACTGCCAGACTGAGGCAGAGCAGGAACATGCTTTGTTGAGTCGAGGGGATCACCACCAGGAAATAGAATGCCCCCAGCGGCAGCGCCGCAATGGTGCCATAGAGGAAATCCAGTGCCACCATGCGTGGATTGGGCAGACGCATTGCCAGCGAAGTCACCACCGCAATCATTACCATCGCCCCGCTGCCGGAGGTCCAGCCGGTCCAGAGCCAGAACAAAGTACCGAGCATACAGGCAAGCGTTGTACGCCAGAAGTTGACCATGGCGTGGTGGCGTTCCGCCGATTCGGCTTTTACGACCACTTCGCCTGCCAGCACCTCTTCTTCCGTGGCGCTGATTTTGGTGTTACCGATGACGCCCCGCTTAAGAAGCAAATAGCGTGTCGCCGCGCCTACCCAGCTATAGATGGTGATGGGCGTATCACGTTCGCCAGTCCAGGCGATGACCCGACGCATGCGTTTTAACTGTCGGTGCACATCCTGCACCGTCTCTACCGGCTCTTCAAACAGTTCGCGGAAGGTGTCGGTGATGACTTCCGGGCGGCTATTTTGAATAAGATAGGTTTCGCAAGCCTGGGTGATCAGCGTTAAGGAGACGGTATTAAGCGCTTTCAGGCGTCGGTTAGCTCGCGACCAGCGAGAAGATTCCATATTGAGGTTGCTGCGCATCCCCTCCAGCGCGGTGGTACGGCGCACCAGCGCCGCCCAGGCATTATCCACCGCTTCGCTGTCGCCATGTTTGATACAGAGCTGCATCAGCTGATACTGAGCAACGATCAGCGCATCCAGCTCCCGGTCGACTTCCTGTTTGATGGATCGCGGCGAGAAGAGCAGATCCGCGACGATCGCACAGACAATACCAAGCACAATTTCACTGCAGCGCTCAACCGCAAACTGCGGCGTGAGCAACGGCTCGGTCTGAATAGTGATAACAATGATCAGCGCCGTATAGCCAGAAAGCCCCCAGGCGTAGGAGTTTTCGACACGGATCAATGAGGAGACCCAGGTACAAAAACCGGCCCAGATGCAGCACACCATAATCATTAGCAGCGGGGTGCGGATCATCAGAATGATGATGGTCAGCGCGGCGATACAACCAATGAAGGTACCGACAATACGTAACATCCCGCGATAGCGGATAGCGCCTGAATAGGGTTCGCCCCCGGCCGCGAACGCCGGGCCGGCCGCGACGATTGCCGCCGTCAATACCGCCCAGCGCGGGGTTTCCAGATTGAAGTGAAAGCCAACAAACAGCGCCAGCACAATGGCGCAGGCCAACTTAATGGCGAAGCGTAAATGCTGGTTGGCGATGGAGAAGATGCCCATAGTGATTAACCGAACTCACGCAGGCGATGCGCCATTTTACGGAACCATGAATCCTGGCTGGCATCACGATCTTTCTCGCCGGTGATCACCACCGTTGCCGTCGTGCCTGCCGGCCACAGGTTGCCTTGCTCTTCATCCAGACGGATACGTACCGGTACACGCTGGGCCAGACGCACCCACTCCAGATTAGAGTCAACGGTGGCCATCCCTTTGCTGTCACGGGTTGCGCTGGCGTTTGTCACGCCTGCCGCCACGCTATCTACCGTACCTTTCAGTACGCGGTTGCTGCCCAGAGGCGTAATCTCTGCCCGATAACCCGGGCGTACCCCCTCCAGCTTGGTCTCTTCCATATAGGCCAGCACGTAGAAAGAGCGTTGCTTAACCAGCGCCACTGCGGTCGAGCCGCGGGTAATAAATTCGCCGGTATAAACGTTCAGGTTCGTCACCCAGCCATCGGCCGGGGCGCGAATCACGGTGCGTTCCAGATCCAGTTTCGCCAGATCGCGGGTCGCTTCAGCTTTTGCCTGCTGATGCAGGACGGTTTGCAGCACGTTGTTAGATTGGTCAATCTCTTCACGGGACATGGCCTGCACGCCTAACTTGTTACGGCGTCCGGCTTCACGACGTTTCTCCGCGGCCAGCGCTTTGTAGTAGGCAACATCTGCTTCAGCCTCTTCCAGCGCTTTCTGATAACGTGGCTGATCGATGGTAAACAGCACCTGGTCTTTCTTCACCAGCTGGTTGTCTTTAATATTCACTGAGGTAATCAGCCCTGCGACGTCAGGCGCAATCGCCACGATATCGGCGCTAAAACGCGCATCGCGCGTCCAGGGTGACTCGGTGTAGTAGACCCATGCACGGAAAATCGCGATGAACGCCAGTACGACCAGCGCCAGGGTGATAGCGGTACGAGAGATTTTTCTTGTTAGTGTTTTCACATCTACCTCAAACAAACAAACGCGATATCAGATAAAACAGGCAGCAGTACAGCGCGGTATTGAACAATGCAGGGTGCCAGACGAAATCATAAATGCCAGTCGGCGTCAGCACCTTACGCACCAGCCAAAAAATCGCCAGTGATAAAAGCAGTTCAAAAAATATCGGTGGGAACGACAAACCGAACACCACGATAACGGGAAACAGACTCATGTTGACCTTGGTTAGAGAGCGAGCAGGCGAAAGATTTATTGAGCTGCGCCACCGCATTAAGGGCAAGAAAAGCCGGGCGAGAGTGGCGTAGCTGCCGGGTTATTAATAGTATATTAGCGTAACTGTTATGCTGTTATCTATAATATGTGATCTAAATCACTTTTAAGCCAGAGTGAATAATGGAACGTTTAAAACGCATGTCCGTTTTTGCCAAAGTCGTTGAACTGGGCTCATTTACTTCCGCTGCCCGGCAACTACAGATGAGCGTCTCGTCGATCAGTCAGACCGTCTCTAAACTGGAAGATGACCTTCAGGTAAAACTTCTTAACCGCAGCACCCGCAGTATCGGCCTGACCGAAGCCGGTAAAATTTACTATCAGGGCTGCCGCCGTATGCTGCATGAAGCGCAGGAGGTGCACGAGCAGCTCTACGCCTTTAATAACACCCCCATTGGCACCCTGCGTATCGGTTGCTCTTCCACTATGGCACAAAATGTCCTCGCCGGTATGACGGCAGAGATGTTGAAAGAGTACCCAGGCCTGTCAGTTGATCTGGTGACCGGCATCCCGGCACCGGACCTGATTGCCGACGGCCTGGACGTGGTGATCCGCGTAGGCGCGCTCCAGGATTCCAGCCTCTTCTCCCGGCGACTGGGTAGCATGCCGATGGTGGTTTGTGCCGCCAAAAAGTACCTTGTGCAGGCCGGGATACCGGATAAACCTGCCGATCTCAGTAACCACTCCTGGCTTGAGTACAGCGTGCGTCCGGACAACGCGTTTGAGCTGGTGGCGCCAGAGGGGTTATCGACAAAGTTGATCCCGCAGGGACGGTTTGTGACCAACGATCCCATGACCTTAACGCGCTGGCTGGTGGCCGGCGCCGGGATCGCTTATGTACCGCTAATGTGGGTGATCAATGAGATCAACAGCGGCGAACTGGAGATCCTCTTCCCGCGCTATCAATCCGATCCGCGTCCGGTCTACGCGCTTTATACTGAAAAGGATAAATTGCCGCTGAAGGTGCAGGTCTGTATTAACTACCTGACGGATTACTTTGTGGACGTGGCGGAGCTGTATCGGGCAATGCGGGAAAAAAGGAAGGAGTAGCAGGCTCCTCTTCCCGCAGGAAGAGGAGCAGAGTTGGATCAGGCCGTGCCGCCCACCGTCAGGTTATCTACTTTCAGCGTCGGCTGGCCTACGCCAACCGGCAAGCTTTGCCCCTCTTTGCCGCACACGCCCACGCCGTTATCCAGCTTGAGATCGTTGCCCACCATAGAGATTTGCTGCATCGCTTCAATACCCGAACCAATCAGCGTCGCCCCTTTTACCGCTTTGGTGACTTTGCCTTTCTCAATCAGATAGGCTTCTGAAGTTGAGAAGACAAATTTACCGGAGGTGATGTCCACCTGGCCACCGCCAAAGTTCGGCGCATAGATACCGTAATCGACCGACTCGATGATCTCTTGCGGCGTGGATTTTCCACCCAGCATGTAGGTGTTCGTCATACGCGGCATCGGCAGATGGGCATAAGACTCACGGCGACCGTTACCGGTAGGTGCCACGCCCATCAGACGCGCGTTGAGTTTGTCCTGCATGTAGCCTTTCAGCACACCATTTTCAATCAAGACGTTGTACTGCCCCGGCGTCCCTTCGTCATCGATTGAGATAGAGCCACGGCGATCGGCCATGGTGCCATCATCGACAACGGTACAAAGTTCAGACGCCACCAGCTGACCCATCTGGCCGCTGAAGACTGAAGTACCGCGACGGTTGAAGTCACCTTCCAGACCGTGACCGACCGCTTCGTGCAGCAGCACGCCCGGCCAGCCTGCGCCCAACACGACCGGCAGAGTGCCCGCGGGTGCTGCAACTGCGGAGAGATTTACCAGCGCCATGCGCACGGCCTCTTTCGCCCACGCGTCGGCACGCACTTCGCCATCCGCATCGGCAAGGAACCACTCATAACCGAAACGACCGCCGCCGCCGCTTGAGCCGCGCTCGCGTTTACCATCCTCTTCAACCTGTACGCTGACCGACAGACGCACCAGCGGACGAACATCGGCAGCCAGGGTGCCATCGGTGGCGGCCACCAGGATCAATTCATAAACACCGCTCAGGCTAGCGCTCACTTCCTGTACGCGCTTATCCGCCGCACGAGCGACTTTGTCTACGCGACGCAGGATGTCCAGTTTCTCTTCGCGGCTCATGCTCTGCAGCGGATCGATACTGGTATAAAGCGCCGTATGTGATACTTCGCCAAGGGTTTTTGCTTGTCCGTTGCCCGTCTCACGCACGATGGTACGAGCGGCCTGTGCGCTCTGAGTCAGCGACGCCAGGCTAATCTGGTCAGCATAGGCAAAACCGGTCTTCTCACCGCTGACCGCGCGGACTCCCACGCCCTGGTCGATGTTCCAGGAACCATCTTTGATGATGCTGTCTTCTAACACCCAGGACTCGTGATAGCTCGACTGGAAATAGAGATCGCCGTAGTCGAGACGGCGTTCGGTCAGTTGACCAAGAATAGAGAACAGATCCTGATGACTCAGGCCGTTCGCTGCCAGCAAATGTTCACTTACCAGGTTCAGACTCATCGTTTTGCTACTCGTTGTTCGTTGCCGCCCACGAGGCGGTAATTAAGATCTTATCTATTGAGAGTGAGGCAATTAATTGCCCGCGTCAAATCATTGCTGTGCATCTTTGCGCGGCTGGCGCAGGACTTCATTGATCTGCGGTTTATCTACCGGGCCAGTGATGCGATAGCGCAGAATCGAGACCTTGTTCCACAGTGGTCCTAACACCCTACTGGCAGCAAACACCGCAGCGCCCACAATCGGGTTAACCGCAAAGGCCGCCGCCACGCCGACGGTAGCGGAGATCTCCGGCGCGACAACCGCTTCCATATCCAGTTCGCGACGCACCAGGTTGACGGAGCCTTTCATAGCGATGTCAGCTTCCAGCCCATCAACCAGGGTGTCGTCCGTATGCAGTACCCCGTCCTTGATCCAGGCGGTGCTACGGATGGCATCGTAGTAGAAGCCTTCATTAAAGGTATCGCTAAAGTCGAAGCGCAGCTTACGCAGCAGGGCATCAAAACTCAGCAGACGCAAAATTTGCCCGGCATGGCCGGTGCTTACGTCGGCAATATGGCCCTTTCCAAGCCGCGCTTTGATGATTCCGTTCAGCGAGGCCTCATCCGGCTGCCACGGCGGATTGCGCCAGTGCAGGTCATAATCGACATCAAAATTCGAATCGCGAACCGGTGTGGTGACCCCAAAGAAGCCTGCTGCGGCATCCAGCTTATTACCTTTCACCTGCCCTTTCAGCGAGGTACGTTGCTCGCTCGCACTGTTTACCCATTCACCGTTCACCGTCAAACGGCCAAAGCCAGTATCCAGCAGCCCGTCCGTCAGGGACAGTGTGTTGCCCTTAATAGCAAAATCGCCGTCGATGCGACCATATTTTTGTCCCCACAGCCAGCATTCAGCACAGCGCAGTTGAAGGTCAGGCAGGCCGGTAAAATCGATGCGTTTATTCGCCGCGAAGGGGATTGCGTTAGTGTCGTTACTGCCCGTCGGTGAGGCCGGGTTGAAATAGAGGTAGCGGATATCAGCCAGCCACGGGGCGGCATCTCGCATCGTTAGCGTCGCGTTGATTTCACGACCATGCGCCTCGACCGTCGATCCCGTCGCCGTCGGTCGGGAGACAATGCTCAGGTTGTTCCACTGCTGTCCGCCCAGCGCCAGCGAAGGGGTCCGAACGGTGATCTGCTCCGGGAATTGCGCGGCATCATCCACGTTTTTCCCCACCCCTTTTTGTAACAATCCAAGCCACTCGGCGCCATCCATCGCCGGCAAATTCAGTTCAACGCCCGGCTGATCCGGTAGCGGCGGGAGGGTGCGGCTATCGGAGGTCCAGATTGCCCGATCCAGCGTTAGCTTGCGATTCAGCAGCCAGCGGCTGTTGAAGTGGTTATTGGCACCGGCGTTGCCCGTCAGGGTAAAACTGTTAAGGTTGCCATCGACATTGATTTTGACCGGTAATGCTTCACCTGCGCTCTTGTTCAGCGGAGAAGGTAAGTGACTGCTTACATTCTTCAGATCGCTGGTGATATCTACCTTATATTTCGCGCTGCCACGGTACGGCAGATCAATTGCCACTTTCCCCTGCCACGGCAACGAGCCGTTCACCGCTTCACTAACCGGTTTTGGCAGCACATCCATACGGGCTGGCTGCCAGTTAGCATCCAGATTCACCGCGACCTGATACGCCTTTTCCCCCTCGGTGGTCGAAAAGTCGATAGTGACCGGCTGCTTAAACCAGCTTGCCGTCAGGGGTTCACTCTTTAGATTGCCATTCACAAAGCTGAACTGGCCACTCAGGTTATTGATGGTGCTATTGAGGGGTTTAATAAACAAATCGTTGTCGTGCAGATGCACGTCGCCTTCAGCGGTGGTCATTTCACCGTCGAGCGGAATATCCAGATGTAAGCGAGCATTCACATCACCATCAAGCTGGAGCTCATCCAGGGTCGTAGCCAGGGAATCCTTCAACGGAGTCTCTGCAAAATAGGGCCCAACGGCCTTACCCGGCCCGTTGATATCGGCATCAATCAGCAATTTTTCTTTTGAGTAATCGGGGATAACCGCCTTCAGGTTGCTGGCAGTCACGCCGCCCAGCGCCACGCTGTCGCTCTTCATCCACAGGCCGTCGTTGATGAAGTTGAGTTCGATATCGAGATTCTTTAGCGCCGGCCAGTCCGGCTGGAAGGCAAAGGTCGCGTTATGCAGCGGGACCAGCACCTGGAACTGGCCTTCATTATGTTTGTATGGGAACAGGTGCGGGTTACCGCCATAGACCAGGGTAGCGTTGTCCGCCTGGCCCCCCTGAATCGCACCGCTCAGGTAATCCACCAGATCCTTGCCCATCAGGTTTTCGGGAAAATAGCGCCAGGCCTGCGACCCATCATCCGTGCTAATACCCGCCAGAATGCCCAGCCAGGGTTCTTCGCCCTGAGGCTGCATATAACGGAAGTCGCCCCGGGCATGTACCGCTTTCGCTTTCACGTCAATATGGCGGCCATCCAGCTGGAACCCTTTTTCGTTCTTTAACCAGTTGAGCGTTGCGGTCCCTTTCTCAATCTCCAGCGGGGCGCGGAAGACCGTTTCATAAGGCATGACGGCATTATTCATCTGGCCGGTCAGACGGCCATCTTCAACGCTCCCTTCCAGGGTTCCGCTGAAATGTTCTGCCCCTGGCAGCAGCTTCCACTGTTTCCAGGCGAGGTCGGTCCAGGCGATGTCGAAACGGGTTTTCTCGGTAGCCTGCAGAGGAATATCCAGCGCCAGCGAGTTAATGGCCCCGACCGGCTGTGTCGCTTGCCACACTTCCCCCAGAGCCGGTGAGAGTTTTGACGCCATTGAACGCAATCCTTCAAGCCCTTCCAGCTCGAGGTTACTGGCGCGAATACGCAACTCATCGCTGCGCTTGCTATTTTTGCCGCCGACTTCTTGTTCCGGGATCCACGCCAGCGCCAGCGCGCCACGCGGCCAGGGTTTATCATCCAGCGTGATGCGGGTATCAGGAATAGCAAACTGCCAGCCTTCGCCAGCGCGGGTAATATGCGCGGTGAGGTTATCCACCATAAGTCGATGCTGACGATCTTCACCCGGCCAGCTCGCGCCGCCCTGCTTCAGCCAGATGTCCCCACCGGCGATCTCGCCTTTACTGAGGGTCATCCAGCCTTCAATGCTGAACCGCGCCGTCTGCAACTGCATATCTTTCTGCAGCCATTCACCCAACCAGGGTTTAACATCTACGTCGTCAGCCTGCATCCACACTTTGCCATTGTTTAGCAGGCCGCTGTCATCATCACGCAGGTCCATACGTACCTGCACGATCCCGTGCTGACCGTTCAGGCTGGAGAGGCTGACCTGTCCCTCGGCGCGATGGCGATCTTTACCGTTAAGCCAGGTCAGTTGCGGGATCGCCAGTTCGGCACGCTGGCCAGAGAGGGTAATAAAACTCACTTCACTGTCGCGCAGATCGAAATGATCGAACTGGCGTAAAAAGAGATCGCTAATACGGTTTGCTTCAAACCCACCGCTCTGTTTGTCATTACTTAACGGCGTATTGGTTACAAACTTCAGCTGATAAAAGGTGAGATCGCGAAACTGCCAGCGCAGGTGCAACAAGCTTTGCCAGACATCCAGAGCGAGGGTGACGCGGCTTATTTTCAGATAGCCGCCATCGTTCAGGCCGGCATTGATGTCATGAACGTCGAGGGTGGGGCCGAAGTTTTGCCAGCTGGCGTTGAGCTTACTGGCCTCAATCGGCATACCGGTCGCAGATCCCAGTTTAGCCAGCACCTGCGGGCGCCAGCTATCCAGATGCGGCAATACGAGACGCAGCCCGCTTACCAGCAGCGCGACAATCACAATCAGCGTTGCCCCTGTAAGCAATAAAATCCCCGGCAGTCGCCTCACGCGTCGCTCCTTGTCAGCCGTTCTCGTATCGCAGCAGCCTGCGTATTACATCATTACCACATCGAATTGCTCCGGGTTATAGAGCGGTTCGATTTGTACTTTCACCTGTTTGCCGACAAAAATTTCCACTTCTGCCAATGCGTGGGACTCTTCCCCTTTCAGGGCTTCTGCCACCGAAGGAGAAGCATAGACCAGGAAACGGTCGGAGTCGTAGGCATGATGCACGCGAACAATTTCACGCATGATTTCATAGCAAACCGTCTCGGTGGTCTTGACTGTGCCACGGCCGTGGCACGTCGGACACTCATTACAGAGCACGTGCTCCACGCTTTCGCGGGTGCGTTTGCGGGTCATCTCCACCAGCCCCAGCTGAGAGAAGCCGTTAATACTGGTTTTAACGCGATCTTTACTGAGCGCCTGCTCCAGTGAATGCAGCACGCGGCGACGGTGGTCTTCATTACTCATATCGATAAAATCGATGATGATAATGCCGCCAAGATTACGCAGACGCAGCTGACGGGCGATAGCCTGGGTGGCTTCTATATTGGTATTGAAGATGGTGTCATCAAGATTTCGGTGGCCTACAAAGGCACCGGTATTGATATCCACCGTCGTCATGGCTTCGGTCTGGTCAATAATCAAATAACCGCCGGACTTCAGTTCCACTTTACGCTCCAGCGCGCGCTGGATCTCGTTCTCCACGTCGAACAGATCGAAGATCGGCTGCTTGCCGACATAGTGTTCCAGCAGACCCGGCATTTCAGGAATGTACTCGCTGGTAAATTCCAGCAAGGCTTCATAGGTCAGACGGGAGTCGACGCGGATGCGGTCAAGCTGAGCGTCAGCGAAGTCGCGCAGAACGCGCTGAGCCAGCGCCAGCTCGCCATACAGTTGATAGCGCGTCTGGTTGCGTTTTTTACGCTCCATCACCTTGGTCCAGACGCGTTTCAGGTAGGCCGCGTCCGAGGCCAGATCGTCTTCGCTAATCCCTTCTGCGGCGGTACGAATGATAAAACCGCCCTGCTCGTCGCAATAGGCACTGACGACCTTTTTCAGGCGTTCGCGTTCGGTTTCGCTCTCAATGCGCTGGGAAACCCCCACGTGAGACGCACCGGGCATAAAGACCAGATAACGGGAAGGCAGCGTAATGTCGGTTGTTAAACGCGCACCTTTGGTACCGAGGGGATCTTTCACCACCTGCACCATCAGATCCTGCCCCTGACGAACCAGCTCCGAGATATCACGTACGGTAAACTGTTTTTGCTCTTCACCCGCCACGCATTCGGTGTGCGGCATGATGTCAGAAGCATGAAGGAATGCGGCCTTATCCAGACCAATATCTACAAATGCCGCCTGCATACCCGGTAGCACACGACTCACACGACCTTTGTAGATATTGCCTACGATTCCGCGTCGCGCTTCACGCTCAATATGGATTTCCTGCAGAATGCCGCCATCAATATAAGCGACACGCGTTTCCGATGGCGTTACGTTTACCAACAATTCAGCCGTCATAATTATCCCTTCTCTCACGCAGTGAGTTAAAATTGCTCAGCAACTCATACGTTTCCACCAGCGGTAAGCCGACTACGGCGTGATAGCTGCCATTTATCTTCCTGACAAAACAGCCACCCAACCCTTGAATACCGTATGCACCTGCTTTATCCATAGGTTCACCGCTGTCGATGTAAGCGGTAATGTCTTCTTCGGTGAGCACTCTGAACGTAACATCGGTAACGACCAGGCAATCCAGTACGTGCTGGCTGTCAGCGATGGCAACGGCGGTCATGACCTGATGCGTATGCCCGGACAATTTGCGCAGCATGGTCGCCGCGTGAGCGCCATCGCGCGGTTTCTCAAGGACTTCACCATTAAGGATAACGATGGTATCTGCGCCCAGTACGGGTAAATCACGCGGCGTTTGCGCCACGCCTGCCTGTGCCTTCTCTCGCGCCAGGCGGGAAACATACTGTTGAGCGCTTTCGCCACTGGCCCGGACTTCTTCAATGCCGGTGACGATGCGTTCAAACGTTACGCCCAACTGGGTCAGCAATTCCTGACGGCGAGGTGAGCCGGAAGCGAGATACAAAGACGTCATAGAAACCTTTTTATTGCACGGCAAACTGCTGGCGAATTTTACGCATCAGCAGGAATAACCATGGCCAGAGGACACCGTTTACTACACTACTCCAGAACACTTCAGGTCGGAAAGAGACGTTGATCACTAAAAACTCTGCCCAGAAAACAATGATATCCGCAGCAAGAGATAACAACATCACCACCAGCGCCTGTTGCCAGAGCGCCAGATTGCGAAAAAGCTGGAATTTTAGTGCGACCAGATAAGCAATGATGCTCATGGACAAAGCGCGCACGCCAAGCGTAGAGCCACTGATGAGATCCAGTATGGCACCCATCACGAATCCCGTGCCCACATTTACGCGGTGCGGGAGCGCCAGAATCCAGTACAACAGAATAAGCAGTACCCAATTTGGCCGGAAGACAAGAATGTCGTCCGGCCAGGGCATAACTTGCAGTAGCAGTGCGACTAAAAACGAGAGCCAGATAACCCAGCGTCCCTGGCTACGATAACTTGCCACTATTGCCCTCCCGGGGAGCGCTGCGGTGGCGGCGTAGCAGGCTGAGGCTGGGTTAGCCCCGTCGCTGGCGCCGGAACGGGCGCCGGTGGCCCCATCGCGTCAGGTGATGGTAACACCTGCGGCATCATCTGCATCAGACGTTCATTTGCTACACGGTGCACATCTTCCGGCGTCATTGGGTTACTGCCGTTGCGATCTGCGCCCCAGAGCAATAACAGATAACGCAGACGCTGCAGACCGGCCGTTGGACGAGCCTGAATCACGGTATAGGCGCGCTGAGTATCCAGCCTCACAGAGGAGACCACACCCACAGGATAACCTTCCGGGAAACGCCCCCCCAGACCCGATGTCACCAGTACATCACCTACCCGAATGTCGGTGTTAGCAGGCAGATGCTCCAGTTGCAGATCATCAGTACAACCGTTGCCGGCAGCAATCACGCGTATATCGTTACGTAATACCTGAATCGGCAATGCATGCGTTGCATCGCAAATCAATAAAACGCGGCTGGTCAGCTTAGCAACGGCGACCACCTGCCCTACAACGCCTTTGTCGCTGATAACCGGCTGGCCTTCGTAAACACCGTTTACGCTGCCTTTGTCGATGACCACCTGATCGCTATAGGGATCGTTAACGGTCGAGATGACTTGGGTAACCATTTTCTGCTCATCCTGACGCAGCGGCGATCCTAACAGCTCACGCAGACGAGCATTTTCCTGACGATACTGGCCCAGCATCAGCAGTTCGCTGTTTTTCAACAGCAACTCCTGGCGTAATGCACGATTTTCAAGTTCGAGCTGGTCGCGCGATGACAACGTCTGGGAGACGCTATCCAGCAATTCACGGGGACCATTTGATATAAAGTAGAAAGGACTGACGGCGGTATCCATGTACGTTCGGATCTGGCTGAACGTACCGAGGCGGCTATCGGCGATAATGACGCCGAGCGCCACCAGCAACGCCAAAATCAGGCGAAACTGTAGCGACGGGCCACGGCTAAAAATTGGCTTCATAGGCTATGCGTACTCTCGCGTCAGAGAGAAAGGGTAGCATCCGCTACCCTTTCACTTCCGACTACTCTTCGCTGAACAAGTCGCCGCCGTGCATGTCGATCATCTCCAGCGCCTTGCCGCCGCCACGGGCTACGCAAGTCAGTGGATCTTCTGCAACTACGACAGGAATACCTGTCTCTTCCATCAACAGGCGGTCGAGGTTACGCAGCAGCGCACCACCACCAGTCAGAACCATACCGCGCTCGGAGATATCGGAAGCCAGTTCCGGCGGGCACTGTTCCAGGGCAACCATCACGGCGCTCACGATACCGGTCAATGGCTCCTGCAGCGCTTCGAGGATTTCGTTGGAGTTCAGGGTAAAGCCGCGTGGAACGCCTTCAGCCAGGTTACGTCCGCGAACTTCGATTTCACGCACTTCGTCGCCCGGATAGGCAGAACCGATTTCGTGCTTGATACGCTCTGCGGTCGCTTCACCGATCAGAGAGCCGTAGTTACGGCGCACATAATTAATGATGGCTTCGTCGAAACGGTCACCGCCGATACGTACGGAGGAGGAGTAGACCACGCCGTTCAGGGAGATAACGGCGACTTCAGTGGTACCACCACCGATATCTACAACCATGGAACCGGTGGCTTCGGAAACCGGCAGACCCGCGCCAATTGCGGCAGCCATCGGCTCTTCAATCAGGAAGACTTCACGCGCACCGGCGCCCTGAGCGGATTCACGAATAGCACGACGCTCAACCTGGGTAGCACCTACCGGCACGCACACCAGAACGCGCGGGCTTGGACGCATGAAGCTATTGCTATGCACCTGCTTAATGAAGTGCTGAAGCATTTTTTCGGTCACGAAGAAGTCAGCGATAACGCCGTCTTTCATCGGGCGAATAGCTGCGATGTTACCTGGGGTACGACCAAGCATCTGCTTAGCGTCATGACCAACGGCCGCCACGCTTTTCGGTGAACCAGCACGATCCTGACGAATGGCCACAACGGAAGGCTCATTCAGTACGATGCCTTGTCCTTTTACATAGATAAGGGTATTCGCGGTACCCAGGTCAATGGACAGGTCATTGGAAAACATGCCACGAAATTTTTTCAACATACTAAGGGATAATCCTGAAAGCTGGGGCGGAAAACAAAATCCGCTTACTTTACCAACCACGCGCAGCAGCGACAAGGCGCAAAAATCATCTGCTACGGTGAAAATTAGTGCAGTACGTTTCCTTTGTTACAAATCGACACCTGACTCCCTCAGGGCTGAATCAACAGCAGTGTTCCTCACACTTTCATTTGTAACCAGTCAAAGGTCGTTCACTGTCTTTTTTTGCTCGTCATACTCAAGCTACAGGCGCGATATTCTACGTGAAAACAAATTAAACGGCAGGTTAAACAGAGTATCTTTGCGAATATTTTTTCACATTGCTGTCAAGCGGCTGAGAGGCAGCAAAAAAATCCCCCTGACCGCCTGACACGCCGCGCTCTGTCAACGTCTGCCATTCACTTCTGCTGCGCACGCCAGTGGCAAATACTTGCGTCTGTGTCCCTTTGCACGCTTCCACCAGACTCTGCACCAGCAGCTGGTTTTCCGTGCGCTTTTCAATGTTCCGAACCAGACCCGGATGGAGCTTTAACAGTGCCACTTCAAGGGTCTTGATCCAACTGGTACTGACCAGCGTTAAACCCGCCTGGGTTACCGCCACGCGAGCGCCAAGCGCAGTGATCAAACGTACTATCGCTTGTAACCGGCTGATATGTTGACAGACATCTGCCTCTGCAAGTTCAAAAATAATCCGTTTTCGCTGTGATTTTTCACACTGCATCAAAACATCACGCAGCCAGCGCTGAAAACGCGGGCGAATCAGCGATTCAACGGTTATCTGGATCGCCAGATTTTCTTCCGGCCAGAAAGATAAAAAAGGCATCAGGCGCGTGATTTGCTGGCGGTCGTACTCTTCCGACAGCCCAAACTGGAGGATCATCGGCAGGTACTCCGCCGAGACCACCTCTTCGTTGCCATCAAAAATACGGCACAGCAGTTCACGATGATGGACCATGCCATCTTTTGTAACCGCCGGTTTCTGATAAATACGCGGCCCACCGCGGTTCAGAGTCTGCTCAATCAGGGTACGCCAGCGCACGTTGCCGCGCCCCTTCTCCGGCAGGGAGTCGTCGTACACGGCCCAACCGTTGGCGCCCTGTAGCACCGCGTTACGGGTAGCGGCTTCGGCGTGTTCCATTACTTGCTCCGTCGTCTGCCCGCCACGCCAGGCGCAGATGCCAATATGCACCATATCATCGCGATCGAGCATTTTCGTAGGCGGCAGGGCATCCACGGTTTTAAGCAGCAGGCTGGCAATACTTTCGGATTCTTTCAACGTGCGATGGGGAAGCAACACTGCATAATCACTGCGATGATAGCGGGCCAGTAACGCGCCCGGGTAACGCATAATAAATGTTGAGAGCAGATTAATAAGGGTAAACAGATGCTCTTCTGCGACCGTACGTCCCCAGTTATCTTTCATCAGATCAAAGTCTGGCAGGCGAACTAACATAACCACGCCGTGGGAGCCCACTTTCTCCTGGTCTTCCAGCAGCGTGGCCAACTGGTTATCAAAGAAGAGACGATTATTGAGACCGGTTTTGTTGTCCTGCGCGGCATAAGAGCGAATCAGGGTGTCCATGCGACTGCGCTGATCGCTGGCAAACTGGATTTCAGAGAGCAGGACATCGAGCGCGCTGCTGGTACGGGATGGCCATTCATAGACTGACCCGCGAACCTGTGCCCCCCGCTCTCCGTTCAGAATACGCGCCGAACGCGATTCAAGTAACTCCTGCCCGTTGAGCTGGCGGCGCAGCCAGCGCACGGCCAACAGGAGTAACAAAGCGATAAAGGCAACGGCGAGGGTGAGTGGCGCGGTGGTCATCAGCGAGTGGAGGTAGTTGTTCATCGGATCCTGATATACCAGTCTGAGGGTCATACCCGGATTTTTCAGCGAATGGATATCCTGTTCGCGATACTGCATCTGTATGCCTGCAGAGTGGTATACCCCGGTGCGCTGATGGCGAAAGACCGTCTCTCTGCCCTGCTTTATCTCAATGCTGACGATGTCCGTTGGTGCCATCAGTTCGTCAAGCTGGCCGGAGAGCTGGGAAAACGACGTGCTGACAAGTCGTGTATCAATGACCGAGGCCACGGCCTGCACGCGGTTGACCAGTTTGTCCTGAACGGCGTTATAGAAGCTCAGTGAACAGCCAATCAGTATGACGAAAATGGTCATGCCGGTCAGCAAGGTGATAAAAGCGGAGAACTTCGTCGATAATCGCATCCTTGAGATTACTCCGTGAGTGAATGAGGATAGCGAGTGAGCGCTAACTCGCTTTAAACAGCGGCATACTACCAAACCTGGTGTTTCTGGCAATTTATTGCGTTAAATCGGCATCGCGTTTCACTGTGCGAGTATAGTCTTCAGAAATTATTTTCCCATCATCATGCTTAGTAAGGAACCTGTATGCAGGCTTTGATCTTAGAACAGCAGGACGGCAAAACGCTTGCCACAGTGCAAGCCATCGAAGAGAGCCGACTGCCTGAAGGCGACGTGACCGTTGATATTGACTGGTCGAGCCTGAACTACAAAGACGCGCTCGCCATTACTGGTGCGGGTAAAATTATCCGAAACTTCCCCATGGTTCCGGGTATCGACTTTGCGGGTCGCGTTCATACCAGTGAAGATCCTCGCTTTCATGCCGGGCAGCAGGTGCTGCTGACCGGCTGGGGCGTTGGCGAAAATCACTGGGGTGGCCTCGCCGCTCAGGCTCGCGTGAAGGGCGACTGGCTGGTTCCTATGCCGAAAGGCCTTGATGGCCGTAAAGCCATGATCATCGGCACCGCCGGCTTCACCGCCATGCTCTGCGTTATGGCGCTCGAAGAGGCGGGTGTTACGCCGCAATCGGGCGAAATCGTGGTGACCGGCGCCAGCGGCGGCGTAGGGAGCACCGCGGTCGCGCTGTTACATAAGCTCGGCTATCAGGTCGCGGCGGTCTCTGGTCGCGAAAGCACCCATGATTATCTGCGCAAGCTGGGGGCGAGCCGCATTCTGGGCCGCGACGAATTCGCTGAAACCCGTCCGCTGGAAAAACAGCTCTGGGCCGGTGCGGTGGATACCGTCGGCGATAAAGTGCTGGCGAAAGTGCTGGCTCAGATGAACTACGGCGGCTGCGTGGCGGCCTGCGGTCTGGCGGGCGGCTATGCACTGCCCACCACGGTGATGCCATTTATTCTGCGCAACGTGCGTTTGCAGGGGGTAGATTCCGTTATGACGCCCGCCGCTCGCCGTACCGAAGCATGGACGCGGCTGGTTCGCGATTTGCCGGAAGCGTTCTTTGCCCAGAGTGCAACCCAGATTGGCCTCGAGCAGTCGGCAGAATATGCTGCGAAGATTATCGCCAACCAGGCCCAGGGTCGTACGCTGGTTAAAATCGCCTAATCTTCAATTTTTCGTGACATATTCGCATTAACCTCACTCCTCCGTCATGCTTACCTCATCGCATGACGGAGGATGCCATGAAAATGAAAAAACTGACGGAAGCCGATGTAACTGCTGAATCGGCTTTTATGCTCCAGCGCCGCCAGATCCTGAAAATGCTTGGCATCAGCGCCACTGCACTCACCCTTACCCCCTCGGCTCACGCCGATTTGCTCGACTGGTTCAAAGGCAATGATCGTCCGAAAGCCCCTGCCGGTAAGCCACTGACGTTCTCCAGACCCGATCAATGGCAGAGCAAACTGGCCCTGACGCCGGAAGATAAGGTCACCGGCTATAACAACTTCTATGAGTTTGGCCTGGATAAGGCCGATCCTGCGGCCAATGCCGGCAGTATGAAGACCGATCCCTGGACGTTAACTATTGACGGTGAAGTCGCGAAACCTTTAACGCTGGATCACCATGACCTCACCACCCGCTTTCCGCTGGAGGAGCGCATCTATCGTATGCGTTGCGTAGAAGCCTGGTCGATGGTGGTGCCGTGGATCGGTTTTCCGCTTCACAAACTGCTGGCGATGGTAGAGCCGACCAGCAATGCAAAATATGTCGCCTTCCAGACGCTTTACTCCCCTGAGCAGATGCCTGGCCAAAAAGATCGTTTTATCGGCGGCGGGCTGCAATATCCCTATGTAGAGGGCCTGCGTCTTGACGAAGCGATGCATCCTCTCACGCTGTTGACCGTTGGGGTATATGGCAAAGCGCTGCCACCGCAAAATGGTGCCCCTGTTCGCCTGACCGTGCCGTGGAAGTATGGATTTAAAGGAATTAAATCTATCGTCAGCATTAAGCTGACCCGTGAACGTCCGCCGACCACCTGGAACCTCGCCGCGTCCGATGAATATGGTTTTTATGCCAACGTGAACCCGCATGTGGACCACCCTCGCTGGTCGCAGGCTACTGAACGTTTTATCGGCTCCGGCGGTGCGCTGGATGTGAAACGCCAGCCTACACTGCTCTTCAATGGCTATGCCGATCAGGTGGCATCGCTCTATCGCGGCCTCGATCTCCGGGAGAATTTCTAGTGCGGCTGACGGCAAAACAGATTACCTGGCTGAAGGTCGCCCTGCATCTTGCCGGAGCGCTTCCTTTTATATGGCTGTTCTGGGCAGTGAATGCTGGCGCGTTCAGCGCCGACCCGGCGAAAGATATCCAGCATTTTACGGGTAGGATGGCTCTGAAATTTTTACTGGCGACCTTGCTGGTCTCACCGCTGGCGCGTTACGCTAAACAGCCATTATTGATACGCACCCGTCGTCTGTTAGGGCTATGGTGTTTTGCCTGGGCGACAATCCATCTCACCAGCTATGCGCTGCTTGAGCTGGGGATTAACAATTTGTCGCTACTGGGCCGCGAACTGGTGACGCGCCCTTACCTGACGCTGGGCGTTGTAAGCTGGCTGATTCTGCTGGCGCTGACGCTCACCTCGACGCAGTATGCCCAGCGTAAACTGGGCCGACGGTGGCAGTATCTGCACAACTTCGTCTATCTTGTTGCGATCCTCGCCCCCATTCATTACCTGTGGTCGGTGAAAATTCTCTCGCCGCAGCCCATCATCTATGCGTTACTGGCGTTGGGCCTGCTGGCGTGGCGTTATAAGAAGTTCCGCCAGTGGTTGCGATAGTTCGCGAAACTGTGCGTTTTCCCGCAGAATACTTATCATCCGTGAATCTTTTTGGGTTTGCGGTTGATAATCTTCCCTGATAAGACCAGTATTTAGCTGCCAAATGCTACGAAATCGTTATAATGTGCGACTTTGGTTTTCCTGACAGAGGTTTTGGACCTCTGAAAGGGTGACAATCGCGCATCGAAGGTATATTTTGTTTTTTACCCGAGATTCGCAGGAGATAGCGGCATAATGGCTGGTAAATTTCAAATCTTAGTTCTTAACGGACCGAACCTGAACATGCTCGGAACCCGTGAGCCAGAGAAGTATGGCACGCTAACATTGAATGAAATTGTTAACCGTCTGGGTACGGAAGCAGCGTCATTAGATGTGGATTTGGATCATTTTCAGTCAAATGCGGAGTACGCAATCATCGACCGTATTCATCAGGCTAAAGACAATGTGGACTATATCCTGATCAATCCGGCCGCGTTTACGCACACCAGTGTTGCTATCCGCGACGCACTGCTTGCGGTGAGTATCCCGTTTATCGAGATCCACCTGAGTAACGTGCATGCCCGAGAACCGTTCCGCCACCATTCCTACCTGTCGGATATCGCCGCAGGCGTTATCTGTGGACTGGGTGCAGACGGTTATTCATACGCTTTACAGACAGCGGTAAAACGCCTGTCACAATCACACTAAACAAGAGTACGGAACCCACTCATGGATATTCGTAAGATTAAAAAACTGATCGAGCTGGTTGAAGAATCAGGCATCTCCGAACTGGAAATTTCTGAAGGCGAAGAGTCTGTACGCATCAGCCGTGCAGCCCCAGCCGCTAGCTTCCCGGTAATGCAGCAAGCTTATGCAGCACCAATGATGCAGCAGCAGCCTGCGCTTGCCTCAGCCGTTGCGCCAGCAGCAGAAGCTGCACCTGCCGCAGCCGCAGAAATCAGTGGTCACATCGTACGTTCCCCAATGGTTGGTACTTTCTACCGCACCCCGAGCCCGGACGCGAAAGCGTTCATCGAAGTGGGTCAGAAAGTCAATGCTGGCGATACCCTGTGCATCGTCGAAGCCATGAAAATGATGAACCAGATCGAAGCAGACAAGTCAGGTACTGTGAAAGCGATTCTGGTCGAAAGTGGTCAGCCGGTAGAATTTGACGAGCCGCTGGTCGTCATCGAGTAACGAGGCGAACATGCTGGATAAAATTGTTATCGCCAACCGTGGCGAGATTGCACTGCGTATTCTTCGTGCCTGTAAAGAACTGGGCATCAAGACCGTGGCCGTGCACTCAAGCGCGGATCGCGATTTAAAACACGTATTGCTGGCGGATGAGACGGTCTGTATTGGCCCGGCTCCGTCCGTAAAAAGCTATCTGAACATCCCGGCTATCATCAGCGCCGCTGAAATCACCGGCGCGGTGGCAATTCATCCGGGTTACGGCTTCCTCTCTGAGAACGCCAACTTTGCCGAGCAGGTTGAACGCTCTGGCTTTATCTTCATCGGCCCGAAAGCCGACACCATTCGTCTGATGGGCGACAAAGTGTCTGCGATTACCGCAATGAAGAAAGCCGGTGTTCCAACTGTACCAGGCTCCGACGGCCCTCTGGGCGACGATATGGATGTTAACCGTGCCCATGCAAAACGCATTGGCTACCCGGTAATCATCAAGGCGTCCGGCGGCGGCGGCGGTCGTGGTATGCGCGTTGTGCGCAGCGATGCAGAACTGGCCCAGTCCATTGCCATGACAAAAGCGGAAGCGAAAGCGGCTTTCAGCAATGACATGGTTTACATGGAAAAGTACCTGGAAAACCCACGCCACATCGAAATTCAGGTGTTGGCTGACGGTCAGGGTAACGCCATCTATCTGGCGGAACGCGACTGCTCCATGCAGCGTCGTCACCAGAAAGTGGTCGAAGAAGCACCAGCGCCGGGCATTACCCCGGAACTGCGTCGCTACATCGGCGAGCGTTGCTCCAAGGCCTGTGTGGATATCGGCTATCGCGGCGCGGGTACTTTCGAGTTCCTGTTCGAAAACGGCGAGTTCTACTTCATTGAGATGAACACCCGTATTCAGGTTGAACACCCGGTTACCGAAATGATCACCGGCGTTGACCTGATCAAAGAGCAACTGCGTATCGCTGCCGGCCAGCCTCTGTCCATCAAACAGGACGAAGTTGTGGTCAAAGGCCATGCGGTAGAATGCCGTATCAACGCCGAAGACCCGAACACCTTCCTGCCAAGCCCGGGTAAAATCACGCGTTTCCACGCGCCGGGTGGCTTTGGTGTGCGCTGGGAGTCTCATATTTACGCCGGTTACACCGTACCGCCGTACTATGACTCAATGATCGGTAAACTCATCTGCTACGGCGAGAACCGTGACGTGGCGATTGCCCGCATGAAGAACGCCCTGCAGGAACTGATCATCGACGGTATCAAAACCAACGTTGATCTGCAGATGCGCATCATGAGCGACGAGCACTTCCAGAATGGTGGGACTAACATCCACTATCTGGAGAAGAAACTCGGTCTGAACGAGAAGTAAGTTTGCAGCAACGCGAAAAGGCCGGTTAATCCGGCCTTTTTTTATTTCTGGGGGGAGCCATGCCCCATCATGTACAATCCCCGCTTTCTTCATCCACAAGGGACAAAAAATGGACAAGCGCTTTGTTCAGGCCCATAAAGAAGCCCGTTGGGCATTGTGGCTAACCCTTCTCTATCTCGCCGCTTGGTTAGTAACTGCTTACCTACCTGATTCAGCCATTGGCATTACCGGCCTGCCTCACTGGTTTGAGATGGCGTGTCTGCTGGTGCCGCTGGTCTTTATCCTGCTGTGCTGGGCAATGGTGAAATTCATTTATCGCGATATTCCGCTGGAGGACGATGATGCAGCCTGAAGTCATTCTGCCGCTTATCGCTTACCTGTTAGTGGTGTTTGGTTTGTCCGTTTATGCGATGCGTAAAAGGACCACCGGCACCTTCCTGAATGAGTATTTTCTCGGTAGCCGCTCGATGGGCGGCGTTGTGCTGGCCATGACGCTTACCGCCACCTATATCAGCGCCAGCTCGTTTATCGGTGGTCCCGGTGCCGCCTATAAATACGGGTTAGGCTGGGTGCTGCTGGCAATGATCCAGTTGCCTGCCGTCTGGCTCTCTTTGGGTATTCTTGGCAAAAAATTTGCCATTCTGGCTCGCCGCTATAACGCCGTGACGCTCAACGATATGCTGTTTGCGCGCTATCAGAGCCGTCTGCTGGTGTGGCTCGCAAGCCTGAGCCTGCTGGTCGCCTTTATTGGTGCGATGACGGTACAGTTTATCGGCGGCGCGCGTTTGCTGGAGACGGCAGCGGGGATCCCCTATGAGACGGGCCTTATCATCTTCGGGGTGAGTATTGCGCTGTACACCGCCTTTGGCGGGTTCCGTGCCAGCGTGCTGAACGATACGATGCAGGGGATGGTGATGCTTATTGGCACTATCGTTCTACTGGTGGGCATTGTTCATGCGGCAGGCGGACTGAGCCATGCCGTGGAAACCCTGGAAGCGATCGACCCGAAACTGGTCTCGCCGCAGGGCGCGGACGATATCCTCTCCCCAACGTTTATGACCTCGTTCTGGGTGCTGGTGTGCTTTGGGGTGATAGGCCTGCCGCATACCGCGGTGCGATGCATCTCTTATAAAGACAGCAAAGCGGTGCACAGAGGCATCATCATCGGCACTATCGTTGTGGCGATCCTGATGTTTGGTATGCACCTGGCAGGCGCGTTAGGCCGCGCGGTGATCCCGGACCTGACGGTCCCCGATTTGGTGATCCCAACGCTGATGGTCAAAGTGCTTCCACCTTTTGCCGCCGGGATATTCCTCGCCGCGCCTATGGCCGCCATTATGTCGACGATCAATGCTCAGCTCCTGCAAAGTTCCGCTACGATCATTAAAGACCTCTATCTGAACCTGCGCCCGGAGCAGGTCGAAAACGAGCGACGCCTGAAGCGGATGTCAGCCGTGATTACGCTGCTGTTAGGGGCATTGCTGCTGCTGGCCGCCTGGCGTCCGCCGGAGATGATCATCTGGCTCAACCTGCTCGCGTTCGGTGGGCTTGAGGCGGTCTTCCTGTGGCCGCTGGTGCTGGGGCTTTACTGGGAGCGGGCCAATGCCGCAGGCGCGCTGAGCGCTATGATTGTAGGCGGCGTGCTGTACGCCGTTCTTGCGACGTTTAATATTCAGTACCTGGGCTTCCATCCGATTGTGCCTTCGTTACTGTTAAGCTTACTGGCGTTTGTGGTAGGGAACCGTTTTGGTCAACCCGTCCCACAGCCCGCTATGATTTCTACTGATAAATAAAGAGTTTTGCCATGCCGTGGATCCAACTGAAACTGAATACAACCGGCGCGAATGCCGAAGAGCTGAGCGATGCGCTGATGGAGGCCGGCTCGGTTTCCATCACCTTCCAGGACACGCATGATACGCCGGTTTTCGAGCCGCTTCCGGGTGAAACCCGCCTGTGGGGCGACACCGACGTTATCGGCCTGTTCGATGCCGAAACCGACATGAACGAGGTTGTCGCGATTCTGGAAAACCATCCGCTTCTGGGTGCTGGTTTTGTGCATAAGATCGAGCAGATCGAAGACAAAGACTGGGAACGCGAGTGGATGGATAACTTCCATCCAATGCAGTTCGGTAAACGCCTGTGGATCTGCCCGAGCTGGCGCGACGTTCCCGATGAAAACGCGGTAAACGTGATGCTCGATCCGGGTCTGGCATTTGGTACAGGCACGCACCCTACCACGTCGCTGTGCCTGCAGTGGCTGGACGGGCTGGATCTGGAAGGCAAGACCGTGATCGACTTTGGCTGCGGCTCGGGGATCCTGGCCATCGCAGCGCTGAAGCTGGGTGCAGCCAAAGCGATCGGGATCGACATCGATCCCCAGGCTATCCAGGCCAGCCGCGATAACGCTGAACGTAACGGCGTCTCCGATCGCCTTGAGCTCTATCTGCCGCAAGACCAGCCAGCTTCCATGAAAGCCGATGTCGTGGTGGCTAACATCCTGGCGGGCCCGTTACGCGAGCTGGCTCCGTTAATCAGCGTGCTGCCGGTTGAGGGCGGTCTGCTGGGACTTTCTGGCATCCTTGCCAGCCAGGCGGAGAGTGTTTGCGAAGCCTACACCGAGCTGTTCGCGCTTGATCCTGTGGTCGAGAAAGAAGAGTGGTGTCGTATCACGGGTCGTAAAAAGTAAAACGATGGGAGCGCCTGTTTTTCAAACTGTTACGTCGGTCAAAAAACAGGCCCCCCCCGACTGCGATCATGTTCTAAAATGCGACTCAGATCGCAAAGAACTGGAAAAATCTGCTGCTAAAAACAGCAGATTATTCGGTTTTCGGTTTCATTGATTAAGAAAAAACGAGAAGTTTTGGGAAATTGTAAGCGGCTATAAAATCACCTTATTCTGTTAAGCTAATGATTTATATCGCATATAATTCTCTTCGTTATGCTTCGCTCCGGATTCCATGATCTGCAACAGGTGATTGTTCAAAGTTTGGCCTTTCATCTCGTGCAAAAAATGCGTAATATACGCCGCCTTGCAGTCACAGTATGGTCATTTCTTAACTCATGCGCATCGGACACCACCAGCTCAGAAATCGCCTGATTGCAGCCCCTATGGCAGGTATTACCGACCGGCCGTTCAGGACGCTGTGTTACGAGATGGGAGCCGGTTTAACCGTATCCGAGATGATGTCGTCTAACCCGCAGGTTTGGGAAAGCGATAAGTCTCGTCTTCGGATGGTGCACATTGATGAACCAGGTATCCGCACCGTGCAAATTGCCGGAAGCGTGCCTGAAGAGATGGCAGATGCCGCGCGTATCAACGTGGAAAGTGGCGCCCAGATTATTGATATCAATATGGGTTGCCCGGCCAAGAAAGTGAATCGCAAGCTTGCAGGTTCAGCCCTTCTGCAATACCCCGACCAGGTGAAGTCCATCCTGACGGCGGTTGTCAGCGCGGTGGACGTTCCTGTTACGTTGAAGATTCGCACGGGTTGGTCGCCGGAACACCGTAACTGTGTAGAGATTGCCCAACTGGCCGAAGACTGTGGCATTCAGGCCCTGACAATTCATGGACGCACACGCGCCTGTTTGTTCAATGGTGAAGCTGAATACAGCAGTATTCGGGCAGTCAAGCAGAAGGTTTCCATTCCGATTATCGCGAATGGCGACATTACTGACCCGCTTAAAGCCAGAGCTGTGCTCGACTATACGGGAGCTGATGCTCTGATGATAGGACGTGCCGCTCAGGGAAGACCCTGGATCTTTCGGGAAATCCAGCATTATCTGGACACTGGGGAGCTGCTTGCCCCGCTGCCTCTGGCAGAGGTTAAGCGCTTGCTTTGTTCGCACATTCGGGAACTGCACGACCATTATGGTCAGGCAAAAGGGTACCGAATTGCGCGTAAACACGTCTCCTGGTATCTCCAGGAGCACGCTCCAGATGACCAGTTTCGGCGCACATTCAACGCCATAGAGGATGCCAGCGAACAGCTGGAGGCGTTGGAGGCATACTTCGAAAATCTTGCGTAATGAAATAAAGAGCTGACAGAACTATGTTCGAACAACGCGTAAATTCTGACGTACTGACCGTTTCTACCGTTAACTCTCAGGACCAGGTAACCCAAAAGCCCCTGCGTGACTCGGTTAAACAGGCACTGAAGAACTATTTTGCTCAACTGAACGGTCAGGATGTTAATGACCTGTATGAGCTGGTACTGGCTGAAGTTGAACAGCCACTGTTGGACATGGTGATGCAATACACCCGCGGTAACCAAACCCGCGCTGCGCTGATGATGGGTATCAACCGTGGTACTCTGCGTAAGAAACTGAAAAAATACGGCATGAACTAATTTCGATTAGCTAAATGCTTGTTTAAAAAGGCGCTACTCGGCATGGGGAAGCGCCTTTTTTATGCCTCGCGCAGGCAAAATATGACGGACAATCCCCCTCTTCTCTGCAGAAACGTAAAGCCTGACTTCCCCTCTTCTCAGCCGCTATTTTTCGTGTATATTTCCTGCACTCTTGTCAATTATTCCCGGAAAAATCCGCATGATCCGTAAGTATGGGTGGCTCGTTGTCTTCGCAATCACCATTTTTCTTTTTGATGCACTTTTAATGCAGTGGATCGAGATGATGTCTACGGAAACTGACAAGTGCCGCAATATGGATTCCGTTAATCCACTTAAATTGATTAACTGTTCAGATTTGGAATAATCATCCAAATGCAGTGAAAAGAGACGAACTCACGACATTCCCGCTAAAAAAGTACGGACTTAAAACCCTTTCAGGCGTATCCATTGGATGATAATGTCTCCCCCCTTCTTACCCGGTATAACCGAATACCTCACTATGTATGAGTAGAAGTGATCATGCTGGTTAGTCATTACGACCAAGTCCTTGTGGTTATCTCTTTTGTTGTTGCCATCCTCGCATCTTACACTGCGCTGAACATGGCCGGCCGGGTGGCTGGCAGTACCGGAACCGCAGCCCGCGTCTGGCTGACCGGTGGCGGCGTTGCTATGGGCATTGGAATCTGGGCCATGCACTTTATCGGCATGCTGGCGATGGATGTCTCGATGCGCATGAACTATGACCTGCTCGTGACGCTGGTTTCAATGCTGATTGCTATTGGCGCATCGATCTTTGCCCTTTGGTTCGTCAGCCGGCAGCAACTGCGCTTACGTCGACTGTTCCCGGGGGCGCTCATTCTGGGTACCGGCATTGTGGCGATGCACTATACCGGTATGGCGGCCCTTCAGGTCGAACCGGCAATCGTCTGGGATATACGCTGGGTGGTGCTCTCAGTCGCGATTGCAATGCTCGCTTCGCTGGCGGCGTTGTGGCTCACTTTCCGATTACGTCATGATGCCGCACAGGTTGCACTCATGCGCGCTGGCGCGGCGATCCTGATGGGACTCGCCATCGCCGGCATGCACTTTACTGGCATGATGGCCGCGCAGTTCCCTGTTCAGATGCATATGCAGCACCAGGGGGTGAACGGCAGCTGGCTGGCCATGCTGGTGAGCGTTGTGGCGCTTTCTATTCTCGGTATTACTCTGCTGGTATCGATGTTCGATGCCAGATTACAGGCTCGCACCGCTCTGTTGGCGTCATCGCTGGCGGAGGCTAACCGTGAGCTGGCCCAGTTGGCGTTACACGATACCCTGACCCGTTTACCTAATCGCGTATTACTTGAAGACCGTCTCGATCAGGCAATCAGCAAAGCCGATCGCGAAGGGCGGACATTTGCCCTGCTGTTTATGGATCTGGATGGCTTTAAAGCCGTCAACGATGCCTGGGGACATGATGCCGGGGATAAACTGCTGATCGCGGCCACTGAGCGGATGAAGCAACCGCTGAAAGGGCAATATACTCTGGCGCGTATTGGTGGCGATGAGTTTGTCCTGCTCGCGGAGATCGAAGCCCCGGACGATGCCGCGACGCTGGCCAGCTCGCTGGTTCATGTTATCGATAAACCCTTTAGCCTGGATCTTCATGAGCTGAATGTGACCCTCAGTATCGGGATTGCCCTTTACCCTCACGATGGTAAAAACCCCCGTGAATTGATGTTCAATGCCGATGCCGCGATGTATCACACCAAGCATATGGGTCGAAACGGCTATCACTTCTTCCAGCCATCGATGAATACCCTGGCGCAAAAACAGCTCCAACTGATGAACGATCTCTGGATGGCGCTGGAACGTGACGAGCTAAAACTGGTATATCAGCCAAAGTTCAAGGCTCCAGTGGGGCCCGTGGTCGGCTTTGAAGCCCTGCTGCGCTGGCATCATCCTGTAGACGGGCTGCTCTCACCTGACCTGTTCCTGCCGCTCGCCGAAAAGAGCGGGCTTATCATTCCTATCGGTAACTGGGTTATCGATGAGGCCTGCCGCCAGCTCCGTGAGTGGCATTTGCAAGGCCACGAGACGTGGTCGGTGGCCGTTAATCTTTCTACGCTGCAATTTGAACAACCGCAACTGGTAGAGACGGTGATGAACAGCCTTGCGCGCCATCATATTCCACCGCATACCCTGATTCTGGAAGTGACAGAAACCACGGCGATGAATAATCCGGAGGAGAGCGTAAGGGTACTCACCGAGCTGACGCAGGCGGGGGTAAAAGCCTCGATTGACGATTTTGGCACCGGCTACTCCAGCCTGCTTTATTTAAAACGGTTGCCCGCCTGTGAACTCAAAATCGACCGCGCCTTTGTAAAAGAGCTCAGCGGTGAGAGTAACGATGCAACTATCGTTTCGGCCATCGTTGCGTTGGCCAAAACGCTTAATCTGAAGGTGGTGGCAGAAGGCGTAGAGACTCCGCAGCAGCAAGAGTTCTTAACCGAACTGGGGTGCAATACATTGCAGGGTTATCTGCTTGGACGGCCTGTCTCGCCGCAGACCATTGCCTCGCTATGCCACGATCCCCAAGCCCTGCTCTCTACGTAGCATTAAACGACAGGCGCCACGCTAAGGCGCCTTAATGCGACCCGTATTTAACGCAGCCCTGGTGACAGTGTGCTTTGCGACAGATTGCTGGCACGTCAAAATTTACCTTTGCGAGCATGTCGCGGACCTCATTAATGTCACAGAACATTGTTTAGATTAATTAATAGATTAGCCAGTTAATAAATCAGGCTCGCCCAGAGCAGATATTGTGTCTCCCTAATCTCTCCATTATTAAGCCTCCGCAGTCCCTTTTTCTCCACGAAGTTTACAATCCAAATAATTTGAGATTAATCATCCTGTATGGCCCCTTTAAACCGATGGTAAAATGGCCTCCTGCTTTGCGGAATACTTGCTGATGGCATCGTAAAGTAAGAATTAATTTTGAGGTAAGATCATGAAAAGATTCATTTCAGTTGCCCTGCTTACTGCACTCCTCGCGGGTTGTGCACATGATTCACCCTGCGTTCCGGTCTATGACGACCAGGGCAGATTGGTTCACACCAACACCTGCATGAAAGGAACCACTCAGGATAACTGGGAAACGGCTGGCGCGATCGCAGGTGGTGCCGCGGCTCTCGCCGGGCTGACGCTGGGTATCGTTGCTCTGACGAAATAATCCTGAAGCGCGGACAGCTGTCCGCGCTTTAGCTTTTCCCGTCTAATTTCCGCTACGCATTTGCGTTAATTAATATTTAGTTCTTGCTCACATCTTTTTTGCCTTATTTATCTTTTATCAGAATAACCGCGTGATGCTATTCACAAGTTATTTAAATTAACTCGCCTGCCAATATTCACCTTAGAAATCACTTTATTTCCTCATCACGTTTTATTCAAACTTTTGCTCTAAATTGTGGCGCAGGTTGTCATTTCGCACCATTTCAGGGCGCTCGAAATATTTATTGCTGTCTACACTCAGCATTACGCATCGCGTATTCGTTAATTGCGTTGAATGCAAAAACTGGCATTGCGTTTGCTTAGAAAACGTTGGCCATAGCCACAGACAGGTTAAAGCGTATATAAGCGCTTCACTATAACGATAATTCTCGCCACACAGGATGCAATATGAAAAAAACGATGATAGCCAGTCTGGCCGCCGTTGCGGTCATGCTCGTAGTCGCTAACCAGGCTCACGCGGGGGCAACTCTGGATGCCGTGAAGAAAAAAGGGTTCGTTCAGTGTGGGATCAGTGACGGGTTACCTGGCTTCTCTTATGCCGATGCCAGCGGTAAATTCTCGGGTATTGATGTGGATGTTTGCCGTGGGGTCGCCGCGGCGGTGTTTGGCGATGATACAAAAGTGAAATATACCCCGCTGACGGCGAAAGAGCGTTTTACCGCATTGCAATCCGGCGAAGTGGATCTGCTTTCACGTAATACCACCTGGACCTCCTCCCGTGATGCAGGAATGGGTATGACATTTACTGGCGTAACCTATTACGACGGTATCGGCTTTCTGACTCACAATAAAGCAGGGCTGAAGAGCGCGAAAGAGCTGGATGGTGCCACAGTCTGTATTCAGGCAGGTACAGATACTGAGCTGAACGTGGCCGATTACTTCAAGTCTAATAAGATGAACTATACCCCCGTCACGTTTGACCGCTCCGACGAATCTGCTAAAGCGCTGGAGTCTGGCCGTTGCGATACCCTGGCCTCTGACCAATCTCAGCTGTATGCCCTGCGTATTAAACTGAGCAACCCGACTGAATGGATTGTTCTGCCGGAGGTTATCTCAAAAGAGCCGCTGGGTCCGGTCGTACGTCGAGGTGATGATGAGTGGAACGCTATTGTGCGCTGGACGCTGTTTGCCATGCTTAATGCAGAAGAGATGGGCATTAACTCGAAAAACGTCGATGAAAAAGCCGCGAATCCTTCTACTCCCGATATGGCTCACCTGCTGGGTAAAGAGGGTGATTACGGCAAAGATTTGAAGCTTGATAACAAGTGGGCCTACAACATCATTAAAAAGGTGGGCAACTACTCGGAGATCTTCGAGCGCAACGTAGGATCGGAGAGCGCGCTGAAGATCAAGCGTGGCCAGAACAACCTCTGGAACAATGGCGGCATTCAATACGCACCGCCGGTACGTTAAGCATTTTGCTGTAACGGGCACTGCTGCGGCAGTGCCCAGCCCAGAGTCATGGTTACCGAGGTTTCTATGTTTCATCGCCGCTCAGCCGTCAAAGGCGCGCTCTCTTTTTCTCATCCTGCAGTTCGCGCATGGCTGTTTCAAATCCTTGCCATTCTTGCTGTACTGGCCGTCGCGATCTATCTGATTCATAACACCGTTACTAACCTGAGCAATCGGGGTATTACTTCGGGCTTCGCATTTCTGGACCGTGGTGCGGGGTTCGGTATTGTCCAACATTTAATTGATTACGATGAGGGCGACACTTACGGCCGCGTTTTCCTTGTAGGCCTGCTCAATACGCTGCTGGTCTCAGCGCTTTGTATTGTGCTTGCTTCCATCCTGGGGTTTTTTCTGGGCCTGGCGCGTCTGTCCGATAACTGGCTCCTGCGTAAAATCTCGACGATCTATATTGAGACGTTCCGTAATATTCCCCCTCTGTTGCAGATCTTTTTCTGGTACTTTGCTGTACTACGTAATCTGCCCGGCCCCCGGCAGGCTGTTAATGCGTTCGAGCTCGCCTTCTTAAGCAACCGCGGGTTGTATATCCCCTCACCGCAGATGGCCGAAGGTTTACTGCCATTTATCGCCGCGCTGGTTATTGTGGCTGCCATTTCCATTGGGTTGTTTCGCTATAACCGCGCGTATCAGATAAAAACCGGTCAGTTACGACGCACCTGGCCTGTCACTCTGGGACTGCTTATTGTTCTGCCGCTTCTGGCGCACTGGATATTTGGCCCAGCGTTACACTGGGACGTCCCAGCGCTCCGCGGGTTTAATTTTCGCGGTGGAATGGTGCTAATTCCTGAACTGGCAGCGCTGACGCTGGCGTTATCGATCTATACCTCTGCTTTTATAGCCGAGATTATTCGCGCCGGAATTCAGGCCGTTCCTTATGGTCAGCACGAAGCCGCCCGATCTCTGGGCATACCTAACCCGGTAACGCTACGCCAGGTCATCATCCCCCAGGCGATGCGAGTGATTATTCCCCCGCTGACTAGCCAGTATCTCAACATTGTTAAAAACTCCTCGCTGGCTGCCGCTATCGGCTATCCCGATATGGTGTCGCTGTTCGCCGGAACCGTGTTGAACCAGACCGGCCAGGCTATCGAGACTATCGCCATCACCATGTCTGTCTATCTGATTATCAGTCTGACAATTTCACTGTTGATGAACCTCTATAACCGCCGCATCGCGCTGGTTGAGCGCTAAGGAGCCATGATGACTAAAGCCGTACTGTCTCACGCCCCGCGTTCGTCCAGCATCGGAAGCTGGCGTTTTATCGCCTGGGCACGAAAGAATCTGTTCTCCTCCTGGAGTAACAGCCTGCTGACTCTCTTCTGTTTATGGCTAATGTGGACGTTGATCCCCCCCTTGCTGAACTGGGCTTTCTTACAGGCTAACTGGCTGGGCACCACTCGCGCAGATTGCACAAAAGAGGGAGCCTGTTGGGTATTTATTCATCAACGTTTCGGCCAGTTTATGTACGGGCTCTATCCGCACGACCAGCGCTGGCGGATCAACATCGCCTTAATCATTGGGCTGTGTTCCATTGTGCCGATGTTCATGAAACAGCTCCCCCGTCGGGGGCGGTACATCGCATGCTGGGCAGTGGTATATCCCATTTTAGTCTGGTGGTTGCTGTATGGCGGATGGCTGGGGCTGGAGCGCGTGGAAACACGCCAGTGGGGCGGGCTGACGTTAACATTGATCATCGCCTCTGTCGGGATCGCCGGCGCGCTACCGCTCGGTATTTTATTGGCGCTGGGCCGTCGTTCAACCATGCCAGTGGTGCGTATCCTCTCCGTTATCTTCATCGAGTTTTGGCGTGGTGTACCGCTCATTACCGTTTTGTTTATGTCTTCGGTCATGCTGCCGCTGTTTATGGCAGAAGGAACGACCATCGACAAATTGATCCGCGCCCTGGTGGGGGTCGTTCTGTTCCAGTCAGCCTATGTTGCCGAAGTGGTCCGCGGTGGGTTACAGGCACTACCAAAAGGCCAGTATGAAGCAGCGGAGTCACTTGCCCTGGGGTACTGGAAAACACAGGGCTTAGTCATTCTGCCCCAGGCGCTCAAACTGGTAATACCTGGACTGGTTAACACCATCATCGCGCTTTTTAAAGATACGAGCCTGGTGATCATCATCGGGTTGTTCGATCTTTTCAGCAGCGTGCAGCAGGCTACGGTTGACCCCGCATGGCTGGGCATGTCGACCGAAGGCTATGTTTTCGCAGCACTTATATATTGGATCTTCTGTTTTAGCATGTCGCGCTATAGCCAGCATCTGGAAAAGCGCTTTAACACCGGGCGTACACCGCACTGAGGAAATTATGAACCCGATTACTATGTCACCCGCTGACGCGATGATTACGCTGGAAAATGTGAACAAATGGTATGGGCAGTTTCACGTGCTAAAGGATATTAACCTGAAGGTTAAACAGGGGGAACGTATTGTACTTTGCGGGCCATCCGGCTCTGGTAAATCAACAACGATTCGCTGCATTAATCACCTGGAGGAGCATCAACAGGGCCGGATTGTGGTGGATGGAATTGAGCTGAATGAAGATATTCGCAATGTCGAACGTGTCCGTCAGGAAGTAGGCATGGTGTTTCAGCACTTTAACCTTTTCCCCCATTTGACTGTTCTGCAGAACTGCACGCTGGCCCCCATCTGGGTACGCAAAATGCCGAAAAAGGAGGCCGAGGCGTTGGCGATGCACTATCTGGAACGTGTACGTATCGCCGAGCATGCCCACAAATTTCCGGGCCAGATCTCCGGCGGGCAGCAGCAGCGCGTGGCAATTGCGCGCTCGCTCTGTATGAAACCGAAAATCATGCTTTTTGATGAACCCACATCTGCTCTGGACCCGGAGATGGTTAAAGAGGTCCTGGACACCATGATTGGCCTGGCGCAATCCGGCATGACGATGTTATGCGTTACACATGAGATGGGTTTTGCCAGAACGGTAGCAGACCGAGTAATTTTTATGGATCGTGGTGAAATTGTTGAGCAGGCGCCACCGGATGAGTTCTTTGCGCATCCTAAATCAGAACGTACCCGCGCCTTCTTGTCGCAAGTAATCCATTAACGCCTTATACCAATATAAAAGGCCATCCGTCAGGATGGCCTTTCTTATTAATGCTAATTCAATAATGCATAAACAAAAGGCCCCGTCGTCAGACGGGGCCTTTTGTTTTATTTGATGTCTGGCAGTTCCCTACTCTCGCATGGGGAGACCCCACACTACCATCGGCGCTACGGCGTTTCACTTCTGAGTTCGGCATGGGGTCAGGTGGGACCACCGCGCTAAAGCCGCC